>CAVYUL010000105.1:0-222051 GCA_963771405.1 Bryobacterales bacterium | reverse complement strand
ACTCGGACGACGGGAAGGCGAACGCTCCGGGCGATGAAGCCTGCCAGCCTGAATCGGTGCGCAGAATCCAACCAGAGTTTTGGCGCTGCATGGTGATGGTGCGAACCACTCGAATGCACCAGGGATAAATCACGCTGATCACCTGAATCACGTCCAGCGCGGTTCGCCCGATACTCGCCTCGAACTGCACCTTGGTCACTGCGGGCGGAACTGGATTCGGGTCGGTCCATTCGCTGAAAGTGCTCGCGCCGTAGCCGCTGAAATCGATGCGCCGCAACGGAACCGATGGGTGACTCCCGCCTGACGAAAACTCTCCGGTGAAAATGTCTCCTACGTCGGTAGCCTGTGTTGTCTTGTCATAGCCAAGGACCGTGGTTCCATAGCCGGGCGTAGCGCCGGTGGTGTCGAGTTCAGTAACACCCGGGAAGAAAGCGTTCGAATTGCCCGGATTTTCGGGCATGAGGGAAAGCGTAATGGCGCCGACAAATTCTTTTGGTCCGGTTTTCGAAACGGGAGGCGAATTTGGAGCGGTTGCGGTGGGCGGGGATGGCGGGAACGCATTGGGGAATAGCGGGCGATTCGTGCCAAAGCGTCCTCCTTGCGCCAGGAAAGTGGAAGACGAAGTGGAGAACTGGTTGGGCTGAATGATGGCCGCGTCGATGCCAAAGGGGAGGCTGAATATCCCAGCAAACGGCGTTCCGGCTTCCACCGCGGCTATATTCGCAAGCAACACCAGGTTTGGCTGGAACGGAACCAGTTGTTGATTATTGGGCGCGGTGATCAGTAAGGGAAGGCCGTCGTAGGCCGGTTCGCATTCGAGCGGACCCGTTTGGCCCGCAGCGTCCGATTCCATAGGCTCCCAGGAAAACTGCGGCAATGCGAAGGTGGTTACCACCGCGCGGTTGAGCCAGAGACCCATCCCGACGACAGCGGCCGTGGGTGCCGCCTGTGTATTCGCGGCCGGACTGTTAACATATGCCGTGACGGAAGTTGCATTGTCCCGGTCTCGCTCGAGCAACTCCGCAATCTCAGGAGCTACCGCAACGCCGAACAAATCCACCCGCGTCGAAAGGTCGAGAAGGGCGGCTCCGGAAGGTCCGCGCTGCGTTTGACGAGCCACTGCTGTATCGGTGTTCGAAGCCGCAAGCGCCGGGAATGGAGTTGTGCCTGAAGGGTTGCTCGGTGACTGTGGCGGAGGTAACAGCAAGAAGCCAACTGTTGGCTGGGGGGCAGTACTAGACCAGGTCGCGGCACCGATCAACGTGCCCGCGCTTGAAGTATCTTTTTCTGTCTCGACGACTGAGAGATCGAAGTTGGCGGCGTAAGGATCGGGCAGCGTCGGCAGCAGCCAGCGCATGTTGAAATAAAAAGCCGCTGAGCAGAACTTGAATGTTGTGGTGTTGGGCCCACCCGTTAACTCACCGGCTAAGATAAAGCCCTCGGGTTCGTCCACTCCCAGCAGAGCGTTTTCAAGTGCCACAGGAATCACAACACTCGGATTGTCCTTGCTAGAACCGATGATGGCGACCAAGGTCGAATGTTTGAGTTGGATGATTTCCAAGAGCGCTGCCGAGCCATAAGCGAAGCGCGCGCCAGTGGCCGACAACGGGCGATCGATATTCGGCGCAACTTCGCCGAGCGTTGCCAGCACTTCTTCGAGTGGCCTCGCAAAATACGAATAGAGCACCACCGGACTGGTGAAATAGCTGACGGTAGCATTGATGTTCGGATTTACCGCCAGAGGCCAAAGTTGATAGATGGTCTGGTTGAGTTGGGTGACCGGTTCGGTACCGCCCGCAATGATCAGCAGTTCCCCGGTGAAAACGAATAGGTCCCAACCGGTGATCGAAACGCTTGGTTGAACGCTGGTGGCAAGCGAGGCGCCCGTCCCTAGGGTGAACAGCGCACCGCCGGGACCAGCTTGGGGTAGGGTGTTGATGTTGCCGGTAACCAACGGCAGAACCCAGCCGCAGGTTTTGATTGAGGCGGTTCCAGATGGGATGAACAACTGCGATTGAACGTTCGAGAATGCGAAAGCCAGTGGCGCCGATGAGCAAGGGATCAGAACAAATGGTTGATTGGGAACAACAGCGGCTGCTGCGCCGCCCCAGAGGATTTGCGCTTCGCAGCCATAGGCCCAGACACTCGCGGGAGAAATGGCGGAAAAACCGGCACTCGCGTGCGTGACGATTAGTGTGACGGAGGGAGGAGGCGTAAAGGTCGCGGCGGCCGCATCCGCGCCTGGGGCGCCAAGAGTGGTGGGCGCGGGCGCAGGTTTCAGATTGACTGTGACAGTGAGTGTGGCCGTGTTGGGAATGACGTAGACGCCGGAAGTCAGCGTCATGGTCCCGCTTGAGGAAAGCGTGCCGCCGGTGATCTCGAAGCCGGTGAAAGCACCCGCGGGAAACCCAGAATTCAGCAGGTTCGCCAGAAACCAGAAACTTCCGGCGCCAAGGTTGAACTCCGTGGCCGAGGACGGCGGGGTCGCGAATCTCTCGATCGGGATAACGCCGAAGGGAGAAGTGCTCGAGCCGAAAGCGAATTGCGTCGCAACGGTGATCGGAATGAGGTTGACCCAGTGGTAAAGGCCGGCGGAATCCAGAAACGGCCCAAAGCTCTGCACGACGGTGGCCTGCCGAGCCCAATCAGGGATGCCGGATGGGTTTGTTAAGCTGGCCGCCTGAGCGCTACGGACATACGCAACGGTGGGAGCCGGCTTGGCCGCCGCAACATTCGCCAGGTTCACCAGCGTTGCGAGTAGCTTTGGATTTTCCGGCGACTGGCGGGAAATCGGCGACTGAACCGCGTGGATTTCCGAGAGCGACTTCCCGGCAATCAAGCTGGAGGCTAGCGCGACCCTGGCCGCGTTGAGCGATTCCGAAGACACGCCCGGCGCCGGCGTCCAATTGGCAGTAAGCTGATTCAGGGAATCGGCCAGCTGTTGTGCGTTCATTGTCCCTCCACAATGCGTGCTACTCGCGATCTTCCTTGATTCGGTCGTCGTACCCTAGCATTCGGACGAAGCGGTCCGACCAGACGGCAAGAGAAGACTGATGGTTAGTGGAGGTTGTGGGAAAACCGTTTCAGGGAAAGATCGCTGAAAACGATAGGAAGTTTGTTTGCCGATAAAACTGGAGGTACAGTACTGTCAAAACTTGAATAGAACTATGCCGCCGGCAGAATCAGTCGAGGCCGGGAGGAAACAAGGCTTTCCGGGCGGTGGCTAGAGGTAGAAACAAAGCGCTGGGATTGCCGGCAAAGAGACGAAAGCCGAGTCGCCGGTAGAAGGCTACGGCTTGGTCATTTTTAGCATCGACGAGAAGCTTAAACGCAGCCCCGTCCGATTTCATACTTCGTGCGGCAGCATCGGCTAGGAGTGCTGCCCCTAGGCCTCGCCTTTGATGGCTTGTGTCGACCGCCAACTGTCCGATACGAATAGCCGGGACTGTTGGGAAACGAGGCAAACGCTCGATTTCCTCTGGAGGAAGATCAGTGAGCGGAATGCCGGCGGCGGAGATCGTGTAATACGCCGCGACCTTGGCGGTCGAAACTTCGATAACCACAAAGCAATTAACGATCCGGCGACGGACATCCTGAGTCACTTGTGTCTGAAAATACCTGTCTAAGCCGGATCGACTCTGCATCAGTGCTCACTTGGGAATTGCCGTCGCCTCTTCAACAACCCCCTTGGCGGCAAAAGGATTGAAATTTGTGTCGTAGTCAAAATAATCAACCCCCTCCGTCCGCTTCAAAAAGCCGACAATGCGATACGTGACGGGCGTCATCAGCGTTTCCCACACAACTTTGAAGATATAAGCCGAAACGATCAAATTCAGAATCACTGACAAAGGCTGATCGTAAAAAATGAACGCGACGACGATCACCGTATCTACGGCTTGTCCGACAACAGTCGAGCCAATAGTACGAGTCCACAGCTTTTTGCCCCGCGTGAAAATTTTCATCCGCGCCAGCGTAAAAGAATTGGCAAACTCACCGCACCAATAAGCCAGCATGCTGCCCGCTACGATGCGGCCTACTTGGTGAAAAATGGCGTAGAACGCCGGTTGCTCTTTATATTCGGGCGCGGGCGGAATGATCACCGCCAGATAGCTCAACAGTGCAAAGAGCGAGAGCGAAAAGAAGCCATACCAGATCGCGCGCCGCGAAGCCGAGTACCCATAGACTTCGGTAAAAATGTCGCCAAAAACATAGGTGATGGGAAAGAGCAGTTGAGCGACGCTCACCCGCAAGCTCAGGCCGAAAAACGGCATCACGAAGAACTTCGGCGCGATGACATTAGTGATAATCAGAACCACGACAAAGAGGGTAATGAAGACATCGAGGTACTTGTAGCGGTGGTCGCTGCGAAAGAGCGCGAGAAAAGTCTGCTTTTCGACTGGTGAGTCCATAATTGAATAGGTTAAGAGATGCAGAGAAACAGGGCCACGGTGGATATAATCAGAACGTGTCCCGCTTTCTACCATGTTGCCTCACGCCACTTCTCGTACTTCTTGCCTGTGGTAACGATTTGAAAACGAAGGAAAAAGTGCAGGCGGCGATTTTAGAGCGACTGGCGAATCAGCAAAAAGCAACCGGACTCGATTTGCAAAATATGGACGTGACTACGACCAATGTGACGTTCGACAATAACCAAGCCCATGCGACGGTTGCTTTCCATCTTAAAGGCGACCCAAACCTGACTAGCGGCATGACGATGCAATATACGCTGCAGGCGGAAAACGGCAAGTGGGTTGTAACCAAAGTAGGCAATTCCAGCGGACATTCCATGATGAATCCGATGGGCGGAGGCACGGGCACGACTCTGCCTCCAGGACATCCATCCATTAATCAGGGAGCGAGCCCGGCGAATCCACATGCCGCGGCGCCAACGCAATGAAAACAGTGGCTGTACTTGGGGGCGGCCCAGCGGGCGCGACAACCGCCGAACGACTGGCGGGCGCAGGTCTGAAAACAATTATTCTGGATGAAAAGCTGGCGTGGGAGAAGCCATGCGGCGGCGGCATCACGTACAAGGCGTACACGCAATATCCATATCTGCTTGAGAACGACACGCCGAAAAAAGTGGTCACCGACACCATGCTGGCCGCGCCCAAATCCGGTGCGTTCAAAATGCATTTGACGCGGCCGCTTTTGATTTATTCCCGCTTGGAATTGAATGGCATGCTGCTCAAACGCGCGGAACAAGCAGGCGCGCAAATTGAGAAAGAGCGCGTGCTGGGCATTGACCGCAACTACGGCCAGTGGCGGATTCGCACACGGTCTGGAGCGATCGATGCCGATTATTGTGTTGTTGCGACCGGAGCCCGGAATCCATTGCGTGACGTGGGCACGCAGTACACCGCCGAAGACACTATGTATGCGCTGGGCTATTGGGTGCCTTCGAATCAACAACACATCGATATTCAGTTCCTGCCCAATCTGGAAGGTTACATCTGGGTGTTCCCGCGTTCCGGCCACTTGTCAGTGGGGATTTGCGGCAAAGGCGAATCAGCGCAATGCTTGCGGGTGCGACTCGAACGCTACATGGACGAAAAAGGCCTTTCGCGCAAAAATGCCCAGTTCTATGGCCACATGCTGCCGGCGCTTGGGTGTCACGCCTGGCGCAACAATCGAGTGGCTGGCGATGGGTGGATCGCTGTCGGAGATGCGGGCGGTATGGTAGATCCCATTACCGGTGAAGGCTTGTATTACGCGGTGCGCTCCGGCGATCTAGCTAGCCAGATTTTGCTGGCCGATTTGGAACCCGCAAAGAAAGCCGATGCCTATCGCCAGCTGATCGCGCGCGATTTTGGATCGGACTTGACCTATGGCGCGGGGTTAGCTAAACGCCTCTTCTGCGGCGCCGTTTGCTTTGGCGCGGTGCCGAGCCGCATGATCGACTTTATGCGCCGCAGCCCGAAATTCTGCGAAATTATTCAAGATCTGTTCGCCGGCACACAACCTTATTTGGAGCTGAAAACACGGCTTTTGCGCAACGTGAATACGACGCTGCATGAGATCTTCATGAGCTTCCTGTTTCGCAAGCTGATTTTGGGCGAATCACGGGTGGTATGAAAACGGCGCAATCGGAGGCGCTTTTCGCTCGCGCCCAGGAAGTGACTCCAGGCGGTGTGAATTCACCCGTGCGAGCCTTTCGCGGCGTTGGCGGCACTCCCCGATTTATCAAGCGCGGCGAAGGCTCCCGACTTTTCGATGTTGATGACAATGAATACATCGATTACATCGGCTCCTGGGGACCGCTGCTCTTCGGCCATCGTCCCCAATTCGTCGTGGATGCGCTGAACGCAGTTCTTGAATTGGGAACCAGTTTCGGAGCGCCCACCGGCCGCGAAGTGCAACTCGCACAGTTAATCATCGACGCTGTTCCTTCCATTGAGATGGTGCGTTTGGTGAACTCCGGAACGGAGGCCTGCATGAGCGCCATCCGCTTAGCGCGCGGCTTCACCGGACGCGATCTCACTATCAAGTTTGATGGCTGCTATCACGGGCATGTGGACTCACTGCTCGTCAAGGCCGGTTCCGGTATCGCCACTTTGAGTTTGCCCGATACTGCGGGCGTTCCGAAAGCCTTTTCCGATACCACCATTGCCCTTCCCTTGAACGATCTTGACGCGGTGGAGAGTGTATTCAAGCAGCGCGGCGATGCGATCGCAAGTGTGATCATTGAGCCGGTTGTGGGCAACATGGGCTGCATTCCGCCTGCTCCTGGCTTTCTGGAAGGTCTGCGGCGCATCACTGAAAAATACGGAGCACTGCTGATTTTCGATGAAGTCATGACCGGCTTCCGCCTTGCGCGTGGCGGTGCGCAGCAGTTGTTCAACATTAAGCCCGATTTGACAACGCTTGGCAAGATTATCGGCGGCGGTTTGCCCATCGCCGCCTATGGCGGACGCAAAGATGTGATGAGCAAAGTGGCGCCCGTCGGCCCGGTCTATCAGGCGGGGACGCTTTCAGGCAACCCTTTGGCGGTCAGTGCGGGCATCGCCATGCTTCAACATATTGAACAGCATCCGGAGACGTACGCGCTACTTGAGCAGCGCACAGCGGCGTTGACGCGGAATCCTCCAAAAGGGGCGGTTGTCAATCGAGCGGGCTCCATGGCTACCTTCTTTTTCCAGACCGGTCCGGTGCGCAATGCGGAGGATGCCCGGCGCTCCAATACCGCGGCCTTCGGCAAATTTTTTCATCATCTTCTCGATCACAACGTTTACCTTCCGCCCTCGCAATATGAAGCGCTCTTTGTTTCCACAGCGCATTCCGCGGAAGACATCGACCACACGGTAAAGGCGATTCGTGAGTTCAACCTCAGCGAGCGATAACCAGCCCAAGGTGTTGGTCACCGGTGCTGCCAAACGCATTGGCCGCGTGATCGCGATCGAGCTTTCAAAGCGTGGTTTCGCCGTCATCATTCATTACAACCATTCGCGCGCCGAAGCGGAAGCGGTTTCGAAGGAATGTGGCGGCGCGCCGATTTTCCAGGCGGATTTGGCCAAAGTGCCGGAAATTGAACGTCTGTTCGCGGAAGTGGGCCCGCTCGATGCGCTGGTGAACAACGCCGCCCGCTTCACCCGCTTCAATCCACTCGATATAACCGAAAAAGATTGGGACTTTATTCACGATGTGAATCTCAAAGCCACTTTTTTTTGCTGCCAGCAAGCCGCCAAGCGCATGCTCACGCAAGGGCATGGGCGCATTGTGAATATCAGCTCGCTCGGCGGTATTCGCCCTTGGGCGGAGCACGCGCATTATTGCGCTTCGAAAGCGGGCGTCATCATGTTGACAAGGGCGCTCGCGAAAGCGTTTGCGCCGCAGATTACCGTCAACTCCGTGGCGCCAGGCGTGATTTCCTTCAACGATATTGATGAGCGCGTGCAGGCCATGATCGACGCAACGCCCATGCAGCGTCCCGGCACCCCGGAGGAGATAGCCGATGCAGTCCACTTCTTCCTAACCGCTACGACGTTCATTACCGGTCAGACTCTCGCCGTTGATGGCGGGTTGAACGACCGTTGACACTCTGCCTGATACCATCGAAATCGCGAACGTAGACCCGCAGAGAGGCATCACGCATGTGCGATACAAAGAGACGTTTGTTCCTGCAATCCGCCGCAGCCTTGGTAGGTGTAGCTGGCGTTTCCGGCAGGAACCCGCAAGAAGGGCAGGCTTCACTTCACAGTGTGCGAGTGAGCAGCGTCATGGCCGACACCGCCAATGCTTTTCTCGCTTCACTCGACGCAGAACAAATCGCCAAGCTCCAGATGGATTTCAACGACGATGAGCGGCGCAACTTTCATTACGTGCCCATTGAACGTAAAGGCCTACAGCTTCGCTACATGACTCCCTATCAACGGCATCTGGCCACCGCCTTACTTGCTGCGGGTTTGAGCCAAAGCGGCTTCATCAAAGCCGTTACCATCATGAGTCTCGAAGATGTGTTGAAGATCGCCGAAAAAGATAGCGGCGAGTATCGCAACCCAGAGAAGTATCACTTTTCGATTTTCGGTAAACCCTCTCCCAAGGGCACTTGGGGATACCGTGTCGAAGGGCATCACGTCAGCCAGAACTATACCGTCGTGGACGGTGAAGTGATCGCAGCGCCCAGCTTTTTCGGCTCAAATCCCGCCGAAGTGCGAATTGGGCCGCGCAAAGGTCTCTACATCTTAGCCGCCGAAGAAGAGTATGGCTTCGCCGTTCTCCACTCGCTCAATGAAGAGCTGCAAAGCAAAGCGATCGTTAGCTCAAAAGCTTACCCGGAGATTCTAACCTCGCAAAACAGAAAAGCAGCGCTCGACGGTCAACCCTCGGGACTGTCTGCGTCCCAAATGAAATCCAACCAATATGATTCCGTGCGTGCTCTGGTAGAAGTGTACGCGCGCAATTTGCCGGACGATTTAGTTCGGCGTCGCTTGGAACAGATGGATCGGGCAGGACGTGACGTGCACTTCGTATGGGCCGGCGGCACGCAGCCTGGCGAACCGCATTATTATCGGGTGCAAACGCCAACCTTCGTAATTGAGTTAGACAACACGCAGGACGGAGCGAACCACATCCATTCTGTCTGGCGAGATTTCACCCGCGACTTCGGTGGTGATCCTTTGCGCGCCCATTATAAAGATGGCCACCATCATCACCATCAACAATCAGCCTGAATCGCTACCCTGCCCCGCGCCGCTTCTCACGAACTTCATCTGCGTCCCGGAAGACCTCTTCCCGTATGATCCGTTCCGTGGCTTCATTTAGATACGCGCTCAGTTCCCGGTAGAGTTGCTGAAACTCCGGCCACAACGTGCGGTCCACAAAATCCCGCGGCGCCCGAATAATCACCGTGTTGTGCCGCTGTCTCTTGTATCGGTAGGGCGTGAGTCCATATCGCCGGCACAATGCGACAAACAACCGCCGCTGCCATTGATCCGCCAGCGTGAATACGATTTCCGGTAACGGTGCAGCCTTGGCCGAATCCACCAGCGCTTGCCGAACGCGTTGAATGGCCGCAGCAGCGGCCTCCCGCTCTCCCTGGGTCGCCGCGCCTTCAAAGAGCGCTGTAATTTTACGAAGTTTCTCGCGCAACTGCTGTTCCGTGGTCACTAAGAAAATAGTAACGGGTCATCCTGTCCTCAAATCAGACACGCCTGCCTCTTTTAAGGCGGGATTCGGTGGGTCACACGCGCCGCCGAACCTGTAAGTTTCTCGAAACCCATAGATTCGAAACATCTTTTCAGCAAGCAGCCGAATGGCTTTGGAATTGCCTTTACTCAAAGCGGAACCAATGATTCCAAAGGAGAAAAACAAAATGCGATCAATGATTTTTCGAAAAATGCTGAGCCTGCCATTACTGGCACTTACGGCAACATCAATTATTTCGGCCGCCCCCGCCAAGTTTTCCAGCATGTCTGAACGTCAGGTCTGGAACGTCGAGGCGGAAACCAGCAAGCTGCTAAAGCAGATCAAAACCCTAAGCGGGAAGCTGAGCACAGATGCCAGTGTTCTCGAATCTTTCAACCGGCAGCCTCGGATGAGTTGGCAGGGCCATGCTCATCAGCTGACAAAGACGAAAGAACACATCAACGCTATCGGCGAACGCCTCGGCCAACTCCAGGCGATGAAGTCGATGTCCGCGCCTTGGCAACAACAGGCGATCGACCGTATCACCGTCGTGTCATCGCAATTGGCCGATCGAACCACATCGGCAATCGTGCACCTGAATGAAAACCGCACCTATCTCTTCTCGCCGGCTTACGCCGATCACCTGTTGGCGATTTCAGATCAGTCGGCGGAATTGAAGGACTCCGTGGATGCCTTCTTCGAATTCCGCGATACCGCAAAAAAGCTCGATCAAACGCAGCAGAAGCTGGACGGGCTTCAGGAGCGACTTGGGATCTCCTAAGAGAAGTCCCTTTCGAGCGCACGCCAATCCAGTTTTTCTCAGCGGGATCTGCGTGCGCTCCTTTCGTATTTCCAAACTGGCAAGAAAGCAAGACAATGGAAAATCGAGCGACTTCAACAACCGCATTTGTTATCGATCAGCCGTTTGATATCGCGCTCCCCCAAATTCGGCACGCCATCAGCGCGAGCCGCCTTTTGATTGCCGTGGAAATCGACGCTGCACGCCGTGTGAAACGCACGCTCGATATTCATGTCCCACCTTGCCGAGTGCTGCTGCTAGATAATCCCACCGTCGCGCTCGAATCAACCTTTATTGACCGCGCTTGCGGCGTATTCATTCCGCTCCATTTAGTTGTTTCGGGAGCGGGCGATCGCACGCTTTTACATCTGCTGAACCCCGAACACATTCGGAAAAGCCAACTGCCCATCGGCATCCGTGCTCCGGTGCAGGATCTCCACCGCGAAATCACTCAGTCACTCGCGGCAATTGCAAGAAGAGCGCCCGACTTGGAAGAAGTGGCCGACCGAGGAGAGAGCATTTCTAGCGGCGAAACACCGGCGCTGCGAACCAGGCTGTGGTTTCGTGGGGGTCGATAATCGGAAGAGCATGCCCTTCACCGGCAACCTGATGCGGCAAAACATCCTGCGCGTTTTCGGAATTGTGACTGTCACGGCCGCAATCGGCACGCTTCATTACTTTCTGCCGGATCCGTTGGTGCAGGTCCATTATCTGGTTCAACGTTTGTTTTACGTGCCGGTCGTATATGCGGGTTTATACTTCGGTTGGCGCGGCGGTCTCGCGGCGGCTTTTCTGGCAGGCTTATCCTATTTGCAGCAGATTTTAGCCACCTGGAAGCTGCATCACAGCGATGCCATTAATCAGTGCGCTGAAGTTGCCTTCTTCTTCGTGGCCGGCATCGTGGCGGGCTTACTGGCAGACCGCGAACGCCGTCAAAAAGAAACTCTCCACCATACCGCCGAACAACTGTCTCGCGTGTATGGCGAATTGCAGGATAATTTTGAGCGTATGAAACGCGCCGAACGCCTCTATGCCCTCGGCCAACTGTCAGCTGGGCTCGCGCATGAGATTCGCAATCCGTTAGCTAGCATCGAAGGCGCCGCCGGCGTTCTGCTTCGCGAGCCGCCCACTGAAGAGCGCCGAATCGAATTCCTGCAGATCATTCAAAAAGAGTGCCGCCGGTTGAATCGCTTGCTGACAAACTTCTTAAACTTCGCAAAGCCGCGCGATCCGGAGCTCAAAACTGTCCGGATAGAACAGGTGTTCGACAGTGTGATCACTCTGGCTGAGCACGCGATCCGGCGCGACGTGATTGTTTTTCACAAAGAGATCGCCGCCAACCTGACTGAGTTGCAAAGCGACCCGGAACAGCTTACGCAAATTCTTTTGAACCTCACAATCAATGCCATTCAGGCGATGCCGGATGGCGGAGAGATCCTACTCTCGGCCCAGCGTCGAAACGATTGCGCTGTTATTGAAGTGCGCGACCAAGGGACCGGAATCAGCGAGCAGAATCTCGAAAAAATCTTTGACCCCTTCTTCACAACCAAAGAATCAGGCACCGGGCTGGGTCTTCCGGTCGCTCATCAGATTGCAGTTCGCCAGGGCGGCGTGCTCAGCGCCGCACGCAATCTTGACCGCGGTATGACGTTTTCACTCAAAATTCCCTTTTCGCTGGAGAAGGCTATTCCATGAGCAACCGCATCCTTGTAGTTGACGATGACGAGAGCTTGCGGCGAGTGACCCAAGTTCAGTTGGAGCAAGCAGGTTTTGCAACCACAACCGCGGCCGATGGAGACGAAGCGCTGAAACTCCTGCAACAATCTCCGCCCGATCTCGTCATTAGCGATCTGAAAATGCCCGGCATGTCAGGCCTGGAATTGTTGCGGCGCATTCGCAAGGAATATCCGGACATTCTGGTAGTCATGCTGACCGCTTTTGGCTCGGTGGAAAGCGCCGTTGAATGCATGAAAGCCGGCGCCTATGACTACATCACCAAGCCCGTGCATGCCGATGAACTAGAACTGGTGGCAAAGCGGTCGCTGGAGCATATTCAGCTGGTCGAAGAGAATCGCTCCTTAAGGCGCAGCCTGGATGCCAAATACGGATTTGAAAGCATCATCGGCAAGTCTAATTCGCTGCTCTATGTTCTCGATATGGCTGCCAGAGCCGCACAGACAGAGGCCACCGTGTTGATCAACGGTGAAACCGGAACCGGCAAAGAGCTGCTCGCCAAGGCGGTGCACTTCAACAGCAGACGGCGCGAAAAGCCTTTTGTAACCATTAATTGCGGCGCCATCCCGAAAGATCTGCTCGAATCGGAGTTGTTCGGACATGTGAAGGGTTCATTCACCGGCGCGCTCGCGCATCGCAAGGGCAAGGTGGAAACAGCCGACACGGGAACTCTGTTCTTGGATGAGATTGGCGAAATGCCGCTCGAATTGCAGGTGAAGCTGCTGCGCCTGATTCAGCAGGGTGAAATCGAGAAGGTCGGCGCGCCCAGTTCGAGCAAAGTCGACGTGCGCATCATTGCGGCCACTCACCGCAACTTAGCAGCCATGATCGAAGACGGTACGTTTCGCGAGGATCTGTATTACCGCCTTTCGGTGATTCCGTTAGAGCTTCCTGCGCTGCGCGATCGGTCGGACGATATTCCTCAATTGGTTGAGCACTTCTTTTCAAAGCTGAAGCAGAAGCATGGCAGGGAAGATCTCACTCTTCCGATTGCCGTGCTGCCGTATTTCAGCAATTATCGTTGGCCCGGCAACATTCGCGAATTGGAAAACATTGTTGAGCGGCTGATCGTTCTTACGCCGGGTAACGAAATCACCATCGCGTATCTTCCACCTTTTCTCCGCAAAGAGCATCCGTCTGTCGATGCGCTGAACATCGATCTCCCCTCGCAGGGAATCAGTCTGGAAGCAATTGAGAAAGAACTCATTCTAAAGGCGCTTGCAAAGTTTAAGTGGAATCAAACGCAGGCAGCGAAGTATCTCGATATCAGCCGCAAAACTTTGCTCTATCGCATGGACAAACACGGCATCCAACGCCCGAACAGTGCGGGCCCTGAAGATGCCGATGATGCCGAAGAATAATCGCCGCGCGCTTTCAGGATTTCATCATGCAGTCGAGTTTTAATCAATCCGAATCCATCTTTTTGCTTCTTCTGCTCTTCGTAGTCGGCTTTGGCACGCTGGCGCAACGAATGAAGCGGCCGTATCCGATCGTTTTGGTGATCGCAGGTCTTGCGCTGAGCCTCATTCCCGGCTTGCCGCGCGTGTCTCTCAATCCGGATCTGATTTTCGTCGTCATGTTGCCGCCGCTGTTGTTTTCGGCCGCTTTCAACACGTCCTGGCGCGAGTTTCGGCTTAATCTTTCTACGATTCTGTCGCTGGCTTTTGGCCTCGTCGCCTTCACCGCCTTAGGCGTCGGTCTTGCCGCCCATTGGCTGATTCCCGGATTTGATTGGCGGTTGGGTATGGTGCTGGGCGCGGTCATATCGCCAACTGATTCCATTGCCGCCACCGCCATTGCCAAGCGCCTCCGTCTGCCAGACCGCATCGTCGACATTCTGGAAGGCGAAAGCCTGGTCAACGATGGCACCGGTTTACTTGCATTCGAGTTCGCGGTAGCAATCGTTGTGAGCGGCCATGTCCCCACCATCGGCGAAACCGCTTGGCGTCTGACGTACTTGACCCTCGCCGGAATCGCCGTCGGACTCGTGATGGGAAAGCTGGTGGATGTGTTCGAAAGATGGATTGACAACGCCCCCATCGAAATTACCGCCAGCATCATCGTTCCGTATCTTGCGTATTTGAGCGCCGAAGCAATTCACACGTCAGGCGTGCTTTCGGTGGTGGCCTGCGGGCTTTATCTTGGCTGGCGAAGCTCGTTTTATTATTCGTCCAAAGTTCGCCTTCAATCCAGCGCGACTTGGGATACGCTGACTTTCATACTGAACGGCATCACGTTCCTGCTGATTGGTCTGCAATTACGCGCCGTTGTTTCGGGCATCCGCTCTGTGAGCGCACCGCAACTGGCTTTTAGCGCCGCTGCCGTGGTGTTGATTGTGATTCTTCTGCGCCTGGCTTGGGTATTTCCGGGCGCGTATTTGTCGGCCTTTCTCTCGCGAAAATGTTTCCACCGGCCCATTACTCCTCTCTCGCCGCGGGGTGTTTTTGTCACCGGCTGGACCGGCATGCGGGGCGTCGTCTCACTGGCAGCGGCCATTTCTCTACCCGAAGTGTTGGATGACGGCTCGCCTTTCCCGCAGCGGAACCTGATCATCTTCATCACCTTTTGCGTTATTTTCGTCACCCTTGTTTTACAGGGGTTGACGCTTCCCGCGTTGATCCGGCGTCTGGGTTTGAGCCGCGAAAGCCAGCATAATCGCGAAGAAGACGACGCCCGGCGCAAGATGATCGACGCTGCTCTCGAACAACTCGAAGTCATGCGCAAGACGGGCGGCGAAGAATTCAAAGCTGTCTATGAACACGTGGCAGAACATTATCGCGCCCGCCTCGCCCTCCTTCACGCCGACGAAAACGAGGTGCGGAGCGCCCACTCGCAAGCGCTCGATCGTTATCACGAGATCACACGAGACCTGCGTAAAACCGAACGGTCGACTGTGTTGAAGCTGCGCGGCGATAACGCCATCAATGACACCGTTCTCCGCAAGCTGGAAGGCGAACTCGATTTGCTGGACGTGCGTTACCAGTAAACCCTGTCTGAAAGCAGGCACACGCAGCCTTTTTTAAGGCACCCCTCATCCCCATACGCCACGCTCAACTCGTGTTTTCAGTAGTTTAGCTTTGGCATCCCACTTGCCCTTTCTCTTTTCGAAAACAAGTTGCATCGGCAACGAAACGAAAGGAATTTCTCAATATGTTTCAGCTTCCCATCCGGAAAATTATCTTGACTCTTTGCGCATTGCTCACGCTTGCGCTCGTCTCTTCCACGCCAGTCCATGCCGAGACAGCCTCTGAGCGCCTGAATACGGCAACCCGAGCATTCAACGAAATGATGAATGCGCCCGATCAGGGCATACCGCAAGATTTGATGCGCAAGGCTCAATGCGTGGTCGTCGTCCCAGGCGTGAAGAAAGCTGCTTTTGTTGTTGGCGCAAAATACGGCCGCGGCTTCATTTCATGCCGCAACGGCGGCCGCAATTGGAGTTCGCCGGGCGCCGTTCGCATGGAAGGCGGCAGCATCGGTTGGCAACTCGGAGCCTCCGAAACCGACGTTGTTCTCTTGGTGATGAATGAAAGCGGAATGCACCGCTTGCTCGAAAGCAAATTCACGCTGGGCGCGGGCGCCGATATCGCCGCCGGACCCGTCGGCCGCACCGTAACCGCCGAAACCGACGCCAAGATGACGGCGCAGATTCTATCCTGGTCCCGATCGCGCGGAGTTTTCGCCGGTGTGTCGCTGCACGGCGCCACCCTTCGCGAAGACAAGGACGAAAACCGCGCGCTCTATGGAACCAAGTGGAGCAACCGCGAAATTATTTTGGGTGACCTTCGCCATTCAAGCGGAATCGGCGAATTCACTTCAACCTTAACCGAATATTCACGCTAAGAAAGCTTAAATCAAAGGAGAATCACAATGTTTTATCGAAATCTCAAGCAGTCTGCCTTACTCGGCGCACTCGGCCTAGCTATGCTGCTGCCCGCCCCCTCGCGAGCCGACGACGGCCAAAGGCCGGCTTTCGGATACCACTCCGAGCGGCAGATCACTGGCCGAATCCGTCATGAATTAGCCCGGCTCAGGAATTACGGGGTTTTTGACCACCTGGAGTTCCGCGTCAATGGATCGACCGTCACTCTGATGGGCCAAGCCTCACGGCCCATGTTGAAGAGTGACGCCGAAGCCGCCATCAGAAGGATCGAAGGCGTAACCACAGTGCGCAACAAAATCGAAGTGCTCCCTCTCTCTGGCAATGACGACCGTTTACGCGCGCTCGTGTATCACCGCGTTTATCGAACCCCCGCGCTGCAGAAGTACACGTCCAATGGAGGCGGCCCGATCCTGAACAGTCCCATCTCACGTTGGATGGGCATAACCAAGGATCCGCCCACTGGCTATCACGCCATTCACATCATTGTGCGCAATGGCCAAGTCGTTCTGGAAGGCGCCGTTTCGGCGAACATGGATAGAACCCTCGCCAACATACAGGCGAATTCGGTTCCAGGCGTTTTCTCGGTAACCAACAATCTCCGCATCGACGGTTGAACCTTTACCGGGCCGCACGAATCGTTCGTGCGGCCCATCTAATCTTGTCGCAACGCTACCGTCGGATCCACTCTTGACGCCCTCCGCGCCGGCACGTATCCCGCCACCGCGGCCACCAGCAATAAACCCAAAATCACTCCACCCATATTCCGCGCATCGTTCGCCTTCACCCCATACAGCATCGCCGTTAGCACCTTACTCACAAACAAGGCCGCTACCGATCCCAGCACAAGCCCTATCGCCGTAATTCCCAAAGTCTCTGCCATCACCGCCCGCCGGATCCGCTGTGGCGCCGCTCCCACCGCCATCCGAATGCCGATTTCGCGCCGCTTGCGGTTCACTTCATAAGCCAGCAGGCCATAAAGTCCCACCGCGGCCAGCGTCAGCGCGAGTCCACCAAACACCGCGGCCAACCCCGCCATCAGCCGCTCCACCACAAGCGTTCCGTCAATCGCCTCTCTTTGCGCAACCACGTCGAACAGAGGCAAACTGGCATCTAAGTCGTGCGCCGCCTTCCTCACTGAGGCAATCAGCGCGGGCGAGTCCGCCACACTCTTCACTTCGAAATGCGCGGCCCCAGCATCGAACGGAAAATACGCCATTGGCTCAACCGCAGCCCGCAATTGGCTATATTTAGCGTCGCCCGCCACACCTATAATTTCGTACTGCGGCGGCTTGCCCCAGTCTGCCGCGAAATGCACTCCCAACGCGTTCCGGCCCGCAAGATATTTCCTGACAAACGCTTCGTTCACCACCGCCACCGGATGCTTGCTCCCGAAATCCGCAGGCGTAAAGGTTCGGCCGGCCCTCATCGGGATCTCCATTGTGTTCAAAAACTCTGGCCCAATTTCAAGCAGCCCCACTTGCACTTCGTCTAGCTCCGGCCGGCCCTCGATCTTAAAGTCGCTTCCGCTCCAACTGCCGCTCAAAAGCGCAATCGACGAAAAGCTGACTGCCCGAACACCGGGAAGCGATGCTAGACGCTCGCGCAAGTCTCTATAGAGCTTGCGAATCCGCGCATCGTCGTAATGCAGAGAAACCGGATCGATCCCAAACAGCAGGATATGGTCTGCGCTGAATCCAACATCCAGGCCCCTCAGATTACTGAGCGTGCGCGCCAACAAGCCCGCACCCACCAATACACCGCCGCCAACGATACCTGCGCCGCCACCAATCCATTGCTGAACCACCGCCGGCGGTGGGCTACGGAGATGGCTGCGAGCAGCCCCGAGTCTCGCGCACTCTCGAGCGCCGGAACGCTTCCGAATACAATCGCGGCACCTACTGAAATTGCTAGTGTAAACAGCAAAACGTGTGCGTCCGGATTCGCGTCCAAATTGGCTAACTGATCGAGCCTGAGCAACCAGCGCGTTCCAAACCACGCCACCGCACAACCCGCTAGGCCGCCCGCCAGAGCCAGCAAAATGCTCTCAGTCAAGAGTTGCCGGACAATCCGCCCGCGGCCCGCACCAATGGCCATGCGTATTCCGATTTCACGCCGCCGTGCCACTCCGCGCGCCGTCATTAAGGTGGCAACGTTCGCGCACGCGATCAAAAGAATCAAACCAACCCCGCACATCAAAATCGAGAGCGGCTTCGCCAGCATATCCCTTATGCCAGTCAGCGCCTGGTCGGCCGAGGCAACTTCCACTCTCAGCTCGGAATGGGCGTCCAGTATCTTCGCTTCCGATATCATTGTGTTCCTCACCAGCGCAGTGAGCTTCGATTGCGCTTGCTTGGGGCTAACGCCCGCTTGCAACCGGCCTACAATCTTCAACCAAAAAGAATGCTGATCATCCAAGCCCGATGGTCCCCAGCTGTTTCCTGTTTTGCCCGTCGAATGAATCGGAAGCCACAGATCGAACGACCTTCCAGGCGACCATCGGTTGAAAGCCGCATCGGCTACTCCAATAACTGTGAATGGAGCCGCATTCAATCGGATTGTTTTTCCGACAACTGAGGCATCGCCTCCAAAAACACGCTGCCAGTAGCCATATCCCAATACGATTGCGCCGGCGGCTTGCGGCGTGTCGTCACTCTCAACGAACAGCCGCCCTACTGCCGCTCGCACGCCTAAGGTCTGAAAAAAGTCGCCGCTAACAACAAGCGCATCGACGAGACTCGCCGATCCTCTCGCCTCCATGTTCAACCGCATCGGACCGGCAAAGGCCGTAGCGTGAGAGAAGATCTCCCTGTCCGCTTCGATGGCGCGGAAAACCGGATACGAAAACGAACAGTGCGCGTCTCGGCCGCCCTCCCGTTGCTCAAAGCATGCTTCGAACTCGCCCATGTTGAAAGGATGGGGCGTCCCTCGCGCCTCCCACGCCGGAACCAGCAATTGCTGCGGATCCCGCACCGGCAGCGACCGCAACATCACCGCGTTCAACAAACTGAAGATTGCCGTATTCGCCCCAATCCCCAGCGCCAGCACAGCAACCGTCGCCGCGGCAAAACCGCGCGCGCTTCGCAACTGCCGCCCCGCATAACGCACATCCTGCAGCGTGGCATCCCAAAAGGCAATCCCGCGCGCATCGCGGCACCGCTCCTTCGTCTGTTCCACTCCCTGCAGTGCGAGCCTTGCCGCGCGCGCCGCTTCCTCCGCGCTCGCGCCGCGCTCGGCGTATTTTTCGGTTTCCCTCTCAAGATGGAAGCGAAGTTCCTCCTCGAGATCTGCCTCCATATCCCGGCGATGAAACAGCGCGCGCAATCGATAGATCAAATCGGCCAGCATACCGGAAGCCTCACGCCATATCCAGCACGCTCGCCACCACGCTTGCGAGCTTGCGCCAGCCTTCCGCTTCCGCAGCCAGTTGTTTGCGCCCGGCCGCGGTCAGTTCGTAATACTTCGCTCGCCGGTTATTCTCCGTTGTCGCCCATTTCGCCCGCAGCCAACCTCGGCGCTCCAACCTGTGCAGAGCCGGATACAGGGAACCCTGCTGCACCTGCAGTGCATCTTTCGTGACTTGTTGCAACCGTTCTGAAATCGCCCAACCATACAGCGCCTCAAGCGCCAGGGTTTTCAGAATCAGCAAATCCAGGGTGCCTTGCGGAAGTTCCATCGCCTCGTTGCCCATAAACACATTCCTTCCCTATCGCTTCTACAACGGTCATCATAGCAGAGGCCGATTGTCGAAGCAATAGGGGAGTATGGATTGCATCCGAGGTCGAGGGCGGATTGCCTACGATTTGTGCCCCAGCTCTTTCGTTATGTTCTGGGCATCGTGCAGGTGCCGTTCTAACGTGGGCAGAGCTTTCTCCGCATACGCCCTCACGTCTCCATTGCTACTGTGTTCCTGCACATCCTTAAAGTCTTGAATCAGTCTGGTGTGTACCGCAATTTCGTGCTGTAAGAATTCGCGATCGAACAGTTTGCCTTTGGAGCGCTCGATCATTTTGATCTGCACCTCGTTGCTCCTGTCGATTGCTTTCGGAATCGTGTCGCCGATCTTCTGACTCAACTCAGTCAGTTGCTGGTAGTCGGCCGTATGGTCTTGTGCCAGAGTTTTGGCGAAATCCTTGACCTGCGCGTTTTCCGCTTTATCTTGGGCCATCTGGCCCAGATTCGCAGCCGTCATATCGGCCTGTGCCGCCACGTCAAGGAATATCGAGTCCTTCATGCCGGTGGCAACTCTCGCACTCAACGGCAGCACGAAAAGAAAACCTACGCCGAAGGTGGCGAAACAGCCAACAGCCACGCCGAATCGCATCTTTCTCATAAAACTTAATCCTTTCAAGATGGTCGTTTTTCGACCTCCAATTGAAAGATACCCGGAATATGCGAAAGTGAAAATCCTGTTCACCCTGTATTTCGCTGATGGCAAAATACTGTGTCCACAGGATAGGTTGCACCGCATTTTTATGGCTACCCGCGCCGGAATCCCATAAGCGGTTGGCTAGCCGCCCTCTCACTAGCCATCGCGTGGGAACTCAGCGTCGCCAGAGAAGCCAAGTGGAGTAACACCGCAAGCGGCACCAGAAAAACCGGAATCATCACTAGAGGGAAGGCCGTGATGAGCTTGTTTGGGTTGTCGAATGCGAAGGCTTGTATCGGCGACGGCGAACTTAAGAAACCGGTCGTCACGGCCACCACGAGGTCAACGAGCCCTAACAGGTTCCAAAGGCGAACCAGCCACGTCGAGCCGGCCATACCTCGCGTGAAGCTCCAAGCAATGACAGGGGCCAACAACCCGACCGCAAGATCGCCGCTTCCTGCCGGAACCGCGAAAACTGCCGGCAGGGACCCCGCCGCAAGCAGTATGAGAAACACAACCCCCTCCACCCGGTAAATCTGCACGCCCACCAGCAAGCTTTGGGGCGTGGCCGCGACAACTCGCTGGAATACGCCGGACCACCGGTAAAAGAGAACACCCGCGATGATCGGCAATAGCAGGCCGAGTTCAATCGTAGGGATCCGCGCGGATGCGCCTTGGTACAGTCCCAGCCAGGACGCTAAAAGGGCCGCAAAGAACCACCCGATAAGCAGAGTTGCTCCGATCCAGAACACCCGCCCCTTTTCTCGCACCGCCAGCCCCGCTCGGCCGGCCGAGGCCCGCAGCCCCCACAAAAGAGTGATGATGGCGGCAACACTCCCCGCCACCACCTCCACCGTCAAAAACGGTATTGAACTGTGCATGATTTTGAAATCTCCTTCCTTCCACTAGATGTATATACATCTAAGAAGTCGCGGATTGTTTAGAATAAATGTAGCTACAGGTAATATGAAAAAGGGAGAAAAGAGAGAAAAGAAGCAAGCGCCGCGAAAGGTGGTTCGCCTGCCATGTGTCTGCGCGAACTTGCGCCGCGCGGCCCGGGTGGCCAGCAGGTTCTATGATGCCGCACTCCGACCCACTGGCCTCGGCATTGCTCAATTCACCTTAATGCAGGCGTTAACCATCGCCCCAGGCATTTCGCAGAAGCAACTGGCCAGCATCCTTGAGATCGATTCCACAACCCTGACTCGCACTTTGGCGCCTTTGCGCCGCGCACGCTGGCTCCGCTCGACCACCGGTGAAGACCGCCGCGAACTGCGTCTTGCGCTCACACCTACGGGGAATCGTGCCTTTCTGCGGGCTCTTCCTCACTGGGAGCGGGCGCAATCGGAATTCATGCGCGCGCTGGGCACTCCCCAGTGGAACAGTCTCATGGAACTAACGGTACGTGCGGCTGGAGTTGAGAGCGGCGCTCACCAAACGAAGTGAATAGCTGAACTAACCCAGCGCGCCTCCACCAATCCAACCCCGGCCCGCAAGCCAGAACCAGTACTTCATCCCTTTCCAACTTCAATGCGTTTGTATTCGCCTTCTACCAAACCACGCATCGCTCAGCCGGCGGCCGCACCATGGCCGCGCCCGGCTTACAATCAAATGCCTCTGCAAACGGTTCGAAATTAGAAAGCGGCCCAATCACGCGATATTTCGCCACCGGATGCGGATCGCCCTGCACCATCAGCTTCTGCGTCTCCGGGCGAGTCTCGTCGCCGCGAAATTGGCCCCAGGCGATGAAGAATTGCTGGTCTGGTGTGAAGCCATCAATCTTCGGCGCGCTCGGTTTGCCTTGCTGCGATTTTTGGAAGGCCAGGTACGCGATCTTCACACCACCCAAATCGCCAATGCTCTCACCCAGCACCAACTTGCCGTTGATGTGAAGGCCTCCGTCTACCGTGTAGCCGTCAAACTGTTTTGCCACACAGCTCGTTTTCGCCTGAAACTTCTTGTAATCTTCTGGAGCCCACCAGTTCGTCAACCGCCCTTGCGCATCGAATTGAGCGCCTTCGTCGTCGAAGCCGTGGCTGATTTCGTGGCCGATCACCACTCCGATCGCACCATAATTCACCGCATCCACATAATTCAGGCTAAACGCCGGCGGTTGCAAAATGCCCGCGGGAAAAACGATCTCATTCATCACCGGGTTATAGTAAGCGTCTGAGGTGGGCGGCGTCATGCCCCAACGGGTGCGATCCACCGGTTTGCCGATCGTCGAGTGATTGTCGGCCACCAGAAAGCGAGCCGCGGAAAGTACGTCCTTAAAGTAGCTGTCGCGTGTAATAGTAACTGCCGAGTAATCTTTCCACTTATCCGGATAGCCTACCTTCACATTCAGCGCAGCCAGCTTCTGCAGCGCTTTCACCTTGGTCTGCGGCGTCATCCATTCCAAGCCGTCAATCGTGTCATGCATCGCGGCAATAATGTTCCCCACCATTTCCCGCGCTCGTGCTTTGGCTTCCGGCGGGAAATACCGCTTGACATATTCTTGCCCCAACGCTTCACCCAGCAGCGAGTCTGTTTGCTGCGCACAACGAATCGGGCGCGGCTTCAGTTCACCCACGCCTGCCAGTTGTTTCTCGAAAAACGCAAACTCCGCGTCGACGAACGGTTGCGACAAGTTTTCCGCAAAAGCATGCAGCGCTTGCCAGCGCAAATAAATCTTCCAATCCGCTATCGGTGTCGCCGTCAACTGGCGGTCGAACTCCTTCAGAAACTCCGGTTGATCCACGTTTAAATCCGCCGGCGTGATCGAAGCGCTCTGATAGTAAGCGCTCCAATCGAAATCGGGCGCTAGCTTCTGCAGGTCTGGAAAACTCATTTTGTGGTCGGTCGAAGATGGATTTCGCAACGCAACGTTATCCAAACTATTTTTCGCGAGCGCTGTCTCAAACGTCATGATCGTCTGTGCCGCCGCATTCGCGTCCGATTCAGACGCGCCCGCCAGGTGTAGCACGTTGGCAACATGCACCAGATACCCCGCCCGCGCCTTGACAAAACGCTCCTCCGGTTTGACATAGTAATCGCGATCGGGCAGCCCTAATCCGCTTGCACCAATTTGCGCAATCACATTCTGCGGGTCGTGAACGTCGGAATTCCCATACAAGGCAAAAGGTACCGACACGCCAACCGCGTGCAGCTGGATGATTGCCTGCTCCAGCCCTCCGCGGTCTTGAATGGCGTCGATTCTGTCAAGGATCGGCTGCAGTGGAGTAACGCCGGCCGCGTTGATCGCCTGCTCGTTTGTGCAGGCCGCGTAAAAATCTCCCGTTAGCTGCGCGGGCGAACCCTTCGGCTGCGCGCCCCGGCCAGAAACATCATCCAGAATCAGGCGTAATCGATCTTTATTCTCTTCGCCCGCCTTCCACCGCAGGCTCCAGCGGTCCATAGACGCGGGAATCGGGTTGTCCGCGCGCCATGTTCCGTTCGCGAAATCATAGAAGTCGCTGCAGGCATTCGCTTTCCGATCCATGTCCCCAACTTCAATACTTCTCAAAGCCGTGTCTTGGCAGAATGCCACTGACCCCAGAAAAACTCCAAAACAGACCGCTTCCGCAAATGCGCGCATAATACCTCCTCTCCTAGCCTAGCCTCGAAGCCGAGCGGAAGCTTGCTCAACTCGGTTGAGGAATCGCCAAAACGGCCCGGCCTCCCATTCGCCTCGAAAACCTATACCATCAAAGAGAGAAGGTTTTCAGTAACTAAGGAGAACGCGCTATGAACTTTCAAAAGGAACTCCGCCATTCCAAACAGCTCATTCGCCAGTGGATCCGCGCCCGCTTTTCCGACCAGAAGTTAGCCGGCGTCGCCGCCTTCAATGCTGACGGCAAGATGAACTTCCGGAATCCCTGTGGCTGTCTCATGGGTGTCACCTACAGTGAAACGTTGCATGCCGATGCCGCCTGCAACCGCCACCATTATTGGCTCGCGCGTCAACTCGACCTTTCGCAGACTCGCCGCTTCACCGCCCTTTTCCCCACCTCGCGCGTCGACCGCACAGAGAAGGCCTACAACTTTCTCGGCTTCTCGCCCCAATTCGGCGACTGTTTTGGTGACGACAATCTTCGCCGCCGCCGCTTCGCTGCCATTCTCCGTGCAGAGATGCGTCGCCGTGACACACTCGCCGCCCAACACGCCAGCCAAGCACCCGGCTCTCTTTCCTATGTCGATCCAGTAACCTCGGTCACTTAGTATCTAGCTCCGCCTCATATAGGCTGCTTGGGTTCATCGCTCTAGCCGAAATCACCATCCCGTCTAGGAATGGCGGCCACTACCTGCAGATCCACTCTAAGGAAAACCGCTAGTGGCACATTTCTGCTAGCGCGTATAGAAATTTTCGTGCCGATTCCGTCTGCGCATGAGCGCTAAGCAAACCCCTGCTTACCAGAACGTAACTAATCAATGCGATTTAGTTTGGCAGTGTACTTGCATTCTAGCGTGCCAGGAAGACGCGCCGTGCCCGAAGATAGAACGCGATTTACTGCAAGCAACTACTGCGCAAAACAACTTACGCTTTTGTTCTTATGCGCTGTCTTGACCACTTTGCCGGTCGCGGCAGCTGATGCTGCAGCAACGTGGCAGCAATGCCGCAAACTGGGCGACCAGTTTATGGAAGCTGGCAAGTATACCGACGCTGCTCGTGCGTTTAGTAACGCCATGACCCTGGCTCGGACTCAGCTGGCTTCTAACGGCGATTGGCTCGGCCTACACGTCGCCTCGGCATCCGCTTACATTCAGAATGCACAGTTCACGCGGGCCAAGACCGAATTCGTACAGGCTCTGGAAATCGAACGCCGGTTAAACAGCCAAGGCTCGCTCGGCTACGCCTCCCTTCAGGCCAGTTTGGCGCTCCTTCCCACTGAAACGGCCGATAAAACCCAAACTGCGGAAACACCGCGCCGTGCAATCGCAATGCATGAACAAAACGGCGACCCCCCAAGAATTGGCCCTCGCGCGCGACAATTTAGCCAAAATTCTCCTCGATCAACGTAAATTCGGCGAAGCGGAAGATGCCGTCATCGACTGGCGCCGAGGCAACCTTTCAAACCGCCAGTTCGCTCTGCGTTAAAACCTTAGGAGCGGATCATCCCACGCGCGCCGGAATTTTGAAGAACTATTCCGTAGTGCTGCGACGCCTCGGAAAGAAAAAGCAGAGCAAGCAGATGGAGGCGCAAGCGCAGCGGATTTTGCAAGCCTCCAACCGCGTCAACGGTATTGGAGATACGATCGACATCAGTTCTTTGCAGGCCAATCCGCCGCGTTAACCCGCCGTCGCACTCACCGAGCCATCTGATCCGGCCATTGCCCGGCTAACCAACCGGCGCGCAGATGATTCGCAAGAGCTGATAAAGAAAGCGCCGCAAGCGGGTGTGACAGTCAAACCACACCCGCTCGTTGCGTCCAACCGAATCGATTATGGCGTCCAGGCTCCCAATGCTGCCCAGCCGCTGCTGGAGCCGTTGTTCTCGGTAGCTTCGAGATACACACGTTGCGCACTCGCGCCGGTAAAAGTAAGCGCCAAGGTGAGAGTCGCGTTGTTCCCGCTCGTGGTGTAAGAAGAGCCAGCGGCCGAAAGAGTGCACTGGCTGTTCGAAGCCTGCGCCGTGGAGCCGGGAGTGATGGACGTTGCTAGACTCCCGCTGTCCGTAGCCAAATACAGGCCATCGCGATATCAAGCCAGAGAACATCATCATACGGCCGGATGGCGTGGTGAAGGTGTTGGATTTCGGGTTAGTGCGCATTCGCGATCCGGAGAGCGGGCACCCGAAGCCAACTTTTGCCACGCGGACGGGCCAAGTGGCTGGAACGTTGCAGTATCTATCTCCCGAACAGGTACTCGGTAAACCCGTCACGCCGCAGACCGACTGTTCAGCTTGGGAGTGGTGGCGTATGAGTTCGCGACGGGAGTGCGGCCGTTCGAAGGCCCGACCGATGGCGCTATCTTCGACGCGATTGTGCGGCTCGATCCACCTCCGCCCTCCGCGGCCCGACCCGAGTTCGGAACCGTTTGGGATGCACTCATCATGGGCGCAATCGAAAAAGATACGGACTTGCGGTTCCAATCAGCTGCTGAGTTGCGCAGCGCCTGCAAATGTGTCGAACAGTGATTAACCGCTGCATCCAGAGACCGGAATGCGCCGCGAAGCGTCACCCAGATTCGGCATCTTCGGCCTTTGACGCTGGGCATCGCCGCCGGAATTGCGGTTGCCGCATTCTTTCTTTATCAAAATCGCTCCTCACCCGTCCCGGAGGTCATTCGTAACTCTCAAATCACGGCAGGTGCATCGATCCAATCTTTCGTAAACGATGGCGTTCGCTTGTATTACTCGGTCGCCGACGGAGGCGCCATCACTAAACTATTCGAGGTCAGCACCAGCGGCGGAGCTGCCCGTGAGATCCCGGCGCTGCGAGGAATGACGCCTTTGGATATTTCTGCGGACCATAGCGAAATCTTGTTTGGAAAAGCAGACAATTTCGGCGCTCAAGCCGTATGGGTGGCGCCGGTGCTCGGCAACGGATCTAAGCCGTTCCACCTCACAGCCGGCCCTCTGTCAGTCGATCGTCCCCAATTCAGTCCCTCGGGTCGACGTATCTTTTATGTTGGCGACTCGTTGCAGTGTGAACTGGTGCAGTTCGATCCGGCAACCCACGATTGGGAGCCATTTTGGGGGGTATGAACGCGTTTCAGTTGGAATTCGCGAGAGACGGCAAGTGGATCACGTATATCGCTCCTCCGGGAGAGTCAGTGTGGCGTGCTCGCGAAGACGGAAGTGAGGCAATTCAGCTAACGGCGCCCCCGCTGAACGGGATCAACCCACGCTGATCACCGGACAACTCAGAGTTGTGTTTTGGGGAAGCGTGCCCGGCCAAACGCCCGGAATGTTTATGATCTCCGCCAAGGGCGGTCCCGTCCAGCCATTAACGCAGGACAGAAAGACTGCGGCCGGTGAGCGCGAGCCAAGTTGGTCAACCGACGGCCACTCCGTGCTGTACGAAGTGCAGGGCGCATTATGGATCTTCAACGTGGGCAGCCGCAAAGCTGTTCGCCTGCCGGGATCGGAGGGCTTGCAGTTTCCTCGCTGGTCGCCCGACGCAAGATATGGCGTAGCGTCGGACACGCAATCGCGCCTGTGGCTTTACGACATGGCGGCACAAAAGCGCGTTCTGCTGAGCGCCCTCGGCTCGGGCTATCCAACTTGGTCACTCGACAGTCAATTCGTCTATTTCCAAAACGATGCGTCCTCGATCTGGTATCGAGTTACGATCACCGACCGAAATATCACAGAAGTCGTTAGGCTGGCCGGACCGCACTCGCCCGCTCGCGCGCTTGGTTGGGTGGGAATAACGCCAAGCGGCAGGACTATTTCCTCCCGCGAAACGAGTACGAGACAGATCTACGCGATGGACTGGGACGCGCCGGAGTAGGCCGCATCGGACGCCAGGCGACGCCGTGGCTTCAGTTGTCATCGCTGTAAGGCCCGTCGTCCTCGTCGTCCTCCTCCTTCTCTTTATTCCGGATTTCTTCTTCATCATCCTCGTCGTCCATCCGATCCCGCTCGTCCTGCTCTTCTTCCTCGGCATCTGTCTCTTGGTTCATCGTATCTACCATGGTCTCTCAAATTAAAGCGCTTGGTCAGCCGATGACATTCGCGCCTCTGCATCTGCCATCCACCCGCGCCGCAACTGATCGGGCGGAATGCTTGACAGATATGGCTTGATATCAAGAATGGGTGTGCCATCGAGCATGTCAATTCCTTCAACATGAAGTTGCGTTCCTTCCCGGCGTAACAGTCTAACGACCGTAAGGCCAATGGGGTTGGGCCGCCTCGGTGATCTGGTGGCAAACACCCCATGTTCCCGATTGTCAGTGGGCGGCGTTCCGATCAAGTCAAAACCGTTGGCGCGATCAAAAACCCATAGGACAAATAAGTGAGAAAAGCCTTCAATGTCGGTGAGACCGATCTCGAATTCCGGCTTAATTTCAAGAATGCCGAGCGCATCGTGTTTCGCACCGGGTCCCTTGGGAATCTCCCGCGTACTCTTGTACGGGCTTTTAACGAAGCCGATGGGCTGCATGGACAGTGGCAGGCTCATCGCAGCCCCGCCACGCTATTCAAAAGGTAATCGACAACCGTCAGCAGAATGGAACCAAGGACCGCTGGTAAGCAGCCGTTGACTCGAAAGCCGGGAACAAATTCCGATGCAAGTTTCAGCATCAGCCCATTGACCAGGAAATAAACCAGGCCCAGCGTAACGATGATAAAGGGCAGCAGAAAGATCTTCAGGAGCAATCCAACAGTGGCGCTCACGAGGCCGATGACGAAGGCGGCAATGAAAGCTGCTCCCAAACCATCAACTTCAATACCCGGAAGAATCTTCGCCACAATGAAAAGAGCCACGCCGCTCAGAAGCCAATGAACGATCAAATAACGCATCCTTTCGATAATAGCGGCTTATGCATGCTCGAATCGGGCCCGGTCGAACAGTCCTCGCCACGGTTACCAATCGAGTTCGGCATCGCTATGTTTTTACAAAACACGCGAAGCATAAAGCTTAATAAGCGTCTAACTTGTTATGAACTCCGCCAAAAGGCTGACCGCCAGTGCAGCGTTTGCGCTGCTTCTGTTGTTCCCGCACCCTGTACCGGGTGAACCTATCGCCGTCCGCTTCGTCGAGGGCTCGGTCCAGGGATTCCTTGCGTTACGCACCACAGATGGCAAGCTACTCGCCTCAGGCGATTTGACGCAAGTCGTCCACGGGGAGCATGTGATTTCGCATCTGGTGTTTCACTTCAAAGATGGATCGGTGGATGACGAAACTGCCGATTTTACGCAACATGGCAGCTTTCGACTGATCAGCGACCGCCACATCCAGAAAGGGCCGATATTCCCAAAACCGATGGATGTTCAAGTCGATGCCGCTAGCGGCAAGGTGACCGTCCGGTATAAGGACCAGGGTCGCGAGAAAGTCGAGATGGATCAGATGGATCTTCCAGACGACCTGGCGAACGGTGTGATTCTCAACATGCTCAAGAACATCCCACCGAATGCGAAGGAGACCAAGGTGTCTTGGTTAGCAGCGACTCCCAAACCACGGCTCGTAAAACTCTCTGTCACCCCGGAGGGCGAAACAACTTTTCGGGTGAGCGGCTTTCTTCACAAAGCAACTCGATTCGACCTAAAGGTGGAGATTGGCGGCGTAGCGGGAATAATTGCACCACTGGTTGGGAAAGAACCGGCTCATATTGAGGTCTGGATTGCCGGCGGAGCAGCGCCGGCGTTTGTGAAATCAGAGGGTCCACAATACCTGGGCGGCCCGATCTGGCGAATTGAGTTGACAAGCCCGGTTTGGCCACGCTGAGAGAGACTTCGCTCCTTCACGCGGGTTGCGGATGGTGTTGACTCTGCGTAATTTCCTCAATGACTTTTTTGTTGAACGCTGGAAGGTCATCCGGCTTGCGGCTCGTGACTAATCCCCGGTCACTCACAACCTCCTGATCCACCCAATGGCCTCCGGCATTCCTGATATCGGTCTGCAACGATGGCCAGGACGTGAGCTTTCTGCCGCGCAACACGTCGGCTTCAACCAACATCCATGGGCCATGGCATATGGCAGCCACGGGCTTGTGAGCATCGAAAAACGCCTTTACAAATTGAACGGCCGCAGGGTCTTGACGTAGATGATCGGGATTCATGACGCCACCAGGTAGCACCAGCGCGTCATAGTTACCGGCATCCGCCGATTTCAGATTCACGTCAACGCGAACGGAGTCTCCCCAGTCAGTGTGGTTCCAGCCCCGCACTTTGCCGTCTTTCGGAGAAATCACCTCTGTCGTCGCCCCGGCCGCTTCCAACGCCTTTTTGGGCTCAGTCAATTCTACATACTCAAATCCATCCGTAGCCAGTATGGCGATGCGTTTGTTCTTTAAGTTATTACTCATGAAGTCCTTCGCCTAATTGGACTGGCCTTCGTAGAACATTGTTTCACCGACAAGAAATCGCCGAGCCTCCGCGAAGTGCGTTGCCCGGCAATTACTTGGAATTCGTTCCGTTTCGTAGGCGTCAGCGCCAGAATTCGGTGATCCGCTCAGCCAGCGCTCTGCCTTGGTCGTAACCCGCTTGCGCGGAAGGCCGCCGTCTCGACACATCCATCATATTGACCCCAGCGCCGAGTGCATTTAGAAATTTGCTATCCGGGCAGATGGTTTCGACCCTGCTGCCGCCTGCGCGTAGTTCGCCGGCCTGTGCCGCCAGATGCGTGCGCCAGGCCAACGGATGCCGTGATCTGCCGCCGAGTGGTGACAGTACCAACACACGAGCGTATCCGGCTGCCAGATCGGCGTTCTCGTTGGCTCGGTAGCCGCCGTCGATGTAGCGGCGCTCGCCGATCCTGTACGGAGGGACGCCGAAGCCATTGGCGCAACTGGCCGCGACGGCGTCCGCCAGTTCCACTCCGCTGTGACGGTCGAAGACGACCGGTTCACCGCTATGGGCATCGACCGCCACGATGCGCACCGTTTGTTGCGGCCAGCGCTGGCTCGGCAGCCGAGCTGCAACCGTGGCGCGCCACTGCGCTTGCGCAGAGCCATCCGATGCCGCATCCATTTCGAGCGCCGCCGCACCCATTCTGCGGCGCATGTCGGCCGCATCCCTTGCGGCAGCGATGATCGCACCCGTCCTCTCCATATGGTTCGTCGCCGGCCCAATCGGAACACGTCCAGCGTCGGATCCGGCCGGGCCCGTTCGTGCTGGGGGCACAGCGGCAAGGATGGCGGCAAAGAGTTCCGTCGGTCGCGTCGTGCTGGTGATCTGAGCCGCCACCGTCGATCCGGCCGACGTCCCGACGATCAAATCGGCCTGAGTCACATCCAACCCGGCGTCAAACAGGCCGGCGATGACCCCGATCGCCCAGGCATTGCCTGACGCTCCGCCACCACCAACAACCAACGCTCGCTCACCCATCACCGCCACTCTACCAACCGCAAGCTGGGGATCCCGGCGGCGCCGCACGCAAGAATGCGGTTATCAGACGTGGATCAAGTCGGCTAAGTATGAGACCCTCTGCCCCTCAGCTGGCTGAACAATTCCGCGATCGGCAGTTCGATCTGGCCGTAGCGCAACACCGGCTCCGCTGATTCGACCGTGCCCAGGTTCGAGTAGAGGAAAGCCTGCTTTGTTTCCGGATCAAGGATCCAGGTAATCGGCACACCCATGGTCAGATGATCCCCCGCGCGTGTAACCAAGTCCGCCAGCTTGTCGTCGGGGGAAACGACTTCTATACAAAGTAACGGCGCTTCGTCAATCACTTCCGGGTACGAGGCCGCAGCGCGGAGAACAAGGATGTCCGGCACCCGGTACTTGCCCGCCCGGATCTTCAGCCGAACCTCCACAACCGCATGAATCTGAGATTGCTGTTCGCGTTGTAACAGATAAGCTGCTATCAAAGTCTGCAGCCGCCCGTGCGAATGGGTGCCAAAATTACGCTCCCGAACGAAGCCGTCCACATAATCGCAGTCTGGCCGGTATGACGTGAGAAGGTACTCGTTCTCGCCAATCAAGTGCTGCGGAGCCGTTGCCATCTCACCAACTAGTTTATCCTCAGGCGCGGACGTTCCGGCGAGCTGGTCGCTGCCCAAGAGAACGGCGAAAGCAAGGTGCGGCTTTTCGAGAGTTTTCGGCATTCGTCAACACTTAGTTATAGCGATGGCCACAGGTCAAGCAAACAAACTGACGGCTGCGGCGGGCGAGTTTCTGGTAGCCGCTGAGCTTTGCCGGCTGGGACTGCTAGCGACTCCTTTTGCAGGAAACGTCCCTCACTACGACATCATTGCCTCAGGCACGAGCGGCGGACACGCGGCTGTTCAGGTCAAGGCCATCAATGGCCAATCGTGGCAGTTCGATATCGGAAAGTTTTCAGACATCCAGATGGATGAAGACGGCAAGCGACAGAATATCGGTGAACGGCGCCAGGAGCCCTTTCCGGACCTGATGTGCGTGCTTGTTGTTCTCAGTGCCACGGGCCAAGACCGATTTTTCATTCTCGAATGGAAAGAACTCCAAGATCTTCTCATCCGCAACCATACGCATTTTCTCGAAAAGCATGACTTCGTGCGGCCGAGGGCGCCGGAGTCCTTTCACACCGCGCTTAGAATTTGCGACGTGGAGGCGTTTGAGGCAAGATGGGAAAAGATTCTGCAGCGGGTCGATTCAACGCCAAAGTGTGTGGCTGCTGCGAACGGGTAGTCACGCTGAAGCCTATCGTGTTTCGGATTTGGCCTTAAGGAACGCGGCTATCCATGGGCTTGAGGCAAAAGGTATAGTCACGCGCGTTCAAGATCCCCTTGACGTAAAAGCGCTATCGGTGGTTTGGCGCCGGTGACGGTGTTGCACGACCGCGCCTATCGTCACGCCGCCTGCTGAAAACGCCGATTCCGCTCCCGCGTGGACTGACGCCCCATTCATGGGCATGCTCGCGAACGGAGCGCATTCCTTCCATATCGCGCGATAGACGGTACGTTCCAAGCATGGGATACTGAGCGGAGAAAAGAACTAGTCGTGGATACCCAGATCACGGACTTGCTTCGGCGTATTCAGGAAGGCGATGCCGAAGCATCCCAGGAGCTGATGCCGCTGATTTACGCCGAGCTTCGCACGATTGCCGGGAAATATCTTCGAAAAGAACGGAAAGGCCACACGCTGCAGCCTACCGCGCTAGTCAATGAAGTCTATATCCGAATGTTTGGTGCGGTCACGCCAAAAGTCGCCGACAAGGCCCATTTCCTGGCGGTCGCATCCCAAATGATGAGGCGGATACTGGTCGATTACGCCCGCACGAAAGCGTCGGGAAAGAGAGGCGGCGACCTCTGTCAGGTTGATGCCGCGGGATTGGAACTGGGAACCGACCAGCGGGATTTCCTACCCTTGCTCGAATTGGATCGCGCGCTCGATCAGCTTGCAGTTGAGAATCCGGTCCTCGCCCGTGCGATTGAAATGCGCTATTTCGGAGGATTGACGGCGGAAGAAGCGGCCGAGGTCACTGGCCGCTCAGTCCACTCCGTCCGCCACGATCTGCGCTTCGCGCAAGCATGGTTACGCCGCGCGCTTTCGGGAGAGCGGGGCGCCGGGCAACCGCTCCACCGCTGAGATTTAGCAGAAGTTTTCCCATTCGCCTGCGCGGGGAAGCATCGACAGGCAAGGGCCGGTAACGTTGACGCGTTCTTATGGGATTCGCGCTTCAAGTTGGCGTTGCACGAAGGGATTGTTCGGTAGCCTGCGATCCCAGTGCTGCCAAAGATCGAGGCGGGTGGCTTCCAGCGATGCAGCCTTTTCTCTCTCGTCCATACGACGAAGCAACAGCGCGAGGGAAGTATGCAGCCGGGAAACATAAGCGGCATTCAGCAAGTCGTTTTGCGGATCAGGATTCGAAGCCATGATCTTGCGCAACAGGTCCTGGTAGACTTCCAGTGCCTGCGCTGGATGGCCGGTCTCAGCGTAGTGATCGGCGAGCGCCCGCATTGCGGTGTCTGCCTCGCTCCCAGCGCGGACGCTCTCGGCGGGGTAATCCTTGGTTTCGTTCAAAAGGCGAAAAGCGGCGTCAATTCTGTCTTTCGCGTTCTTCTCATGATGAAGCGAGCGAGCGGCGTAGGAGGAACCGGAGAGCAAGAGCGTTTCCACACGGCGTGCAGCGATATCGTTCGGGATCTCGCGAATCCTCACCAGTGAGTGGTCATAGACCTGGAGAGCCCGCTTCGGATCGCTGTGCCGCAAGATATCACCAAGGTAATGCCCCGCCGTGGCGATCACGGAGCGGATCTCATAATCGTTGGTATCCTTCTGCGCGAATTCCTCGAGAGCCTGGAATGCTTCCTGGAGCGGAACAGTCGCTTCGAGCGGGCGGTTGAGATTCACGCCGCCATCCTCCCCTAGAATCAGCCCTTCGCGGCAGCGGGTTTGCGAGAGGATCAGCGCTATATACCAGGGAAACCGGTCGATTTGACGCAGTCTCTCCAGTTGCTGCCGCGATTCGTGCATCGCATCAAGCGCACCCTGGAAGTCTCCCGAATTCATCAGCGCACCCGCCAACATATTGAATGCTTGAGCACGGGGCCCGGGCACGGTCGGAGTGTCCTTAGAGATCTCGACGCCCAGGCGCGCATAACGAACTGCATCCGAAAATCGATGGAGACCGGTGTAAACCTCAGCGAGGTCTCCGTAGATATAGGTTGCATCATTGACTTCGCGTTTGGTTAGATTCCCGAGTCGCGCCAGCCGGTCGAAGGCATCTATAGCCTTGGGAGAGTAGGTGAGTACTCGTTGGTAGATGCGTTCCGCATACGCGGTGACTGCGCGGTCGTGAGCAATGTTACCCGATAACCACAGCGCTTCGCGGTTGGTGGGGTCCTTTTCGAGAACCGACTCGGCGAATGCATTCGCCTTGCTCAGGTTGTTTTCCGCTTCGCTGTACTGGCCCCGCTGGTTCCATTCGGGAACACCCTGATTACGCGCGATGCGCAGATAGGCGGTGCCGATGTCCAGCGCGAGGGCTTTATCGTGGAGAGCTTCACTGCCCAGACCTTCGAGGTAATGGATTGAGAGGGAGATAAGCTTATTTCGGAGTTCGAGATCGGAAATGGCGGATCGCGTCTCAATAGTGATCAGACCTTTCGACAGAGCGTGCAATTGGTCAAAACGGCGCTCCGCAATCAATCGCTGACGATTTGCAACGTACAAACCGGCCAAAAGACTAGCGATCACGAGCGTCACCGCGGCCAGCGGCATCCAGCGGCGCCGCAGAAACTTGCGCGTGCGATACCAAGCGTCACCGGAGCGAACGGCTACCGGCCTTGATTCAAGAACGGCGCGGAGATCGGCGGCAAAAGCGTCGACAGTGGGATATCGCTCTGAAGGCTCCTTCCGCAAAGCCTTTCTAACGACGTAGTTAAGATCTCGCGGTAGGGCCGGTTTCACGGTGGTAACGGCAACCGGGGTCAGCGTGCAAATCACGTCCTCGATCGATTCTTTTCCGGGCACCATCTCATGAGGCGATTGTCCAGTGAGTATGTTGTAGAGAACCGCTCCCAGCGAGTACACGTCGGTGGCGGTTGTTTTGGCTGTTCCTTTGATCTGCTCTGGACTGGCGAATTCCGGCGTCAACATCCGCACTTTTGTTACGTTCGCATCACGGCTCTCATCGAGGAATTTTGCGATGCCAAAGTCGAGAACCTTGGGCGCGCCGTTCGATTCCACAAGAATATTGGACGGCTTGAGATCACAATGAATCACCAGATGGCGGTGCAAGTAGGCGATCGCATCGCAGACCAGCAGGAAAAGCTTCAGCTTCGCTTCGAACGGGAGGGCGCGGCAATAGATGTCGATTGGGGTTCCGTCGACGTACTCCATAACCAGATAGGGCTGGCCCGACTTGGTGTGGCCTGCGTCCAACATGCGCGTGATCCCTGGATGATTGAGGGACGCGAGGATTTGCCGCTCCTTCAGAAATCGGTCGCGGAACAACCGTGGTGAGGCCGCGCCACGAATCAGCTTAACAGCGACCTGCAGATCCACCTCACCATCTTTGCGCTGTGCGAGGTAGACGGATCCCATTCCGCCCTCGCCCAGCAGCTTTACCAGTTCGTAGGGACCACAGACCCGGTCCAGCGTGGAATCAAGGAATCTATCGACCGTCGCGCCGACCACAGTTTCGAGGTGATCCGAACTTCCTCGATCGAAACGCAAAAGCGACTCTACTTCACGGATAAGGTTACTTTCGATCCCGTTGTCCGCGAAGTATTGGGACCGCGCATCGGCATTGAGGTCGGCCACTTCGCGAAACAGCTTTTCGACATCATCCAGCACAGCGTCGACCTCGTTTTCTGAGGACCTTGACTTGGAGGCTACCACACCTCGCCTGTTTCCGGGGCGCTTATGAAAATCGGACGTCGCACCGTTTTGCTCGGCCGGAGACGATACCTGTCGGCTAACGCTATCCGTCGCGCTAAGCCTGCCCAGCCGCTTTGGCAGCTCTGTCGGAGGACGCCCCCTTGAGCCCTGGAACGATCATCGGAACTTGCGTCCGATACCGGCGGTACGACTCTCCGTGGAATGAGACCAGATCTCGTTCTTCTAGAGCGATGCCCACAAATATGTATCCCGTGGTAGCGAAAGCGAAGAGCAGGTGCCCACCACTCATGGAGGGGGTGAACCAGAAAGCGGTCAGGAAGCCCAAGTAGATTGGATGACGGACGAGCTTGTAGAACAGGGGTACGCGAAACCCCGGATTAGTGTAAGTTTCACCGGTCAGGTTGGCGTAAACCTGCTTCAATCCGAAGAGATCGAAATGGCCTATCAGGAACGTGCTCAGCAGAACAATAAGCCAGCCTAGAAGGGATATCCCGCGGAGCAGCCAAACGGCTTCCGGGGTCGTGAGTTGCCATGCCATGTCACGGATCGGTACCCATTGCCAGAACAACAGGTCCAGCAGCAAGCTTGCGATCAACACGTATGTACTCCGCTCAATCGGCTTTGGAACTATCTTGGTCCAGTGCCGCTTGAAGCCCTGACGGGCCATGACGCTATGCTGAATCGCAAACAGCCCGAGAAGCAGGGAATCGATTAGAACCGCCTGAACGAGCGGTTGGGGTACGCCTGAATCGATCGACTTAGGAACGCCGATATTACCCACGAATCCTACCGCGTAGAGAAATGTAACGAAGAATATGGCGTAAGACACCCCACCATAAACCAGAGCAACTGTTTTGGCCATGACCAAGCCTCCTTTGCAATGCACCACTGATTGAACATCTGGCGCACATCGCCAACTTCAAAGCCTTCCTGGCGACAAATTGCTCTGCCGCTAGAAACCAGATTGGCGTGCCGCTCGATCTATTTAGCGGAAAAAAAGAAAGAATTTAGCAAGACTTTTTTGGATTTGGTTTTAGCTATTAAGACCTGTTGGCTTTTCAATAAGTGACAACCACCCGAATGTGCATGCGTCGTGCCTAGCAGAGTGCTGTCATTCGACGCTCGCCAGTGCCAGCTGGAGGTTGCCACGTGTGCCGCAAAACCGAAGCTGCGGCCGCCTACACATCACGTCACTCTATGCTACAGCCATTATTCCGAAGGGAAGGCTACACGTGTTTATCGGCCGCATATGAGATGTAAACGTCTTCTTCGCGCCTGGAGCGCCATCGGTGGCAGTATTCGGCTACACAGCGGTTGAGTCCACAAAGGAAGTAGCGTACCACGGCCAATGCGAAACCACGCCGGTGCGCGATCCGGTCGGACCACATAATTTCTCCGTGCTACGAGGCCGACCCGCCTCGATCTATCGTAATTCCGCTGCGAATCGAACCTCAGCTGCCACCCCAATAACATCAATAACTTACCTGCATCGCCCAGCGACCATAATTTTCAGTTACAACTCGCCCAACTTTTTTTTCAAAATCTTATCCCACTTCCCCTCAATCACTTACAGCCATTCCACCGTTCCCCAACCCGAAAATCCCATCCGCCGCCCCACCCCTCCGAATGTATATTGGTCTCAGGTCCGCAGAGCTCCGCTCTCGCGGGCCTTTTTATTTGAACTAAGGAGTCAGAAGCACCATGTCTTCTCCCAATGTCACACCCGCTCACGCTGCCGCCGATGCAGCCACCAACACCAACAACGTCTCCAACATCAGCGATGCCAAACTCGCTGCCAATCGCGCCAACGCGCAGCATTCCTCCGGGCCCGTTACCCCCGAAGGCAAAGCCATATCTTCTAGGAACGCCGTGAAAACCGGGCTCACCGGCCGCACCGTCCTCCTGCCCAGCGAAGACGCCGCCATCTACCAGGCTCATATCGAGCGCCACTTGAACAAATACACCCCTTGGGACGACGAAGAACGCACTCTCGTCCAACTCATCGCCGATACCGAATGGCGTCTCCTCCGTGTCGCCCCTCTCGAAGCAGCCTTCTATGCCGTCGGCGAGCGCAAACTCCCCGCCGACATCTTCGCCGATGAAGCCGACCCCGTTCGCCGCGCTCATCTCTTGCAAGCCGAAGTCGCCATCACCTTCCGCAAAGATTTCTCGAACCTCGCGCTTCAAGAAGGCCGCCTCAATCGCCAGCTCGATAAGTACAAAGCCGACCTCCACGCGATTCAGGAGCCGCGCCGCAAACGCCAGGCCGAACAACTGGAGCAAGCCCCAGACCTTATCATCAAAGCCGAAGAAGCAGGAAAGCACTTCGACCCCAGCGACGTTGGGTTCGATTTTACAAGTGATCAGCTGGAGTATTTCGCCGGCCGCGCCGACCGCCAAATTTGCCATGGTGGCGAGCAACCCAACTTCGACAAAGTCATGTGGGAATTCAAAAACCTTCCCAAAGCCGCCTAAACCGAAACAGAACCCCTGAGCGTGAACGAGGGGTAGGCGACCGCAGGGTGCGTCTTACACTTCTTAAACCCGAAGTGTCTCTATTCACGTGGCTTGATTCGATACCATCGCTATTGATATGAAAGCTTTGTTGCTCACTGAATACAGCAAGTTGGAAATGGCCGATCTTCCCATCCCCCAGCCAGCCGCTGACGAAGTTCTGATCCGCGTGGAAGCCTGCGGCATTTGCGGCAGCGACGTCCATGGGTATGACGGCAGTTCCGGCCGCCGCATTCCGCCCCTCGTCATGGGGCACGAAGCCGCCGGCACCATCGAGTCCGTCGGCGTCAAAGTGAGCAACTTTAAGAAAGGCGACCGCGTCACTTTCGATTCCACTCTTTACTGTGGCGAATGCGAATACTGCCGCCAAGGTCTCATGAATTTGTGCGGCAACCGCGAAGTGCTCGGCGTGTCAACGGCCGAGTTCCGCCGCGCCGGCGCGTTCGCTGATTACGTGGCCGTTCCGTCACGCGTGCTGTATAACCTGCCCGCCAGCGTTTCGTTTGCCGAAGCCGCCATGGTCGAACCGCTCGCCGTCGCTGTACACGCCGTTGCCGTCAGTGACATTAAACCCGGCAGTCGCGCCCTCGTCGTAGGTGCCGGCATGATCGGCTTGCTCACTTTGCAAGCGCTCAAAGTGGCTGGCTGTTCCGAAGTGGTCGTCTCCGATATCGATGACACTCGCCTGAAGCTCGCTCGCGACTTAGGCGCAACTTCAACCGTCAACGCGAAGACCGATAAGGCCCCGGCCGATTTCGATGTCGCGCTCGAAGCCGTCGGCAGTACGCCCACCATCCGGGCCGCCATCGATAGCGTGAAGCGCGGCGCTACCGTGACCCTGATCGGCAACATTGCGCCCACAGTGGAGATCCCGCTGCAGGTCGTCGTGAGCCGCCAACTCCGTCTGCAAGGCTCGGCCGCGTCGTCCGGCGAATATCCGCAAGCTATCGATTTGATCGCTCGAGGAGCGGTCACCGTCAAGCCCTTGATCACGGCCGTCGCGCCGCTCGAAGAGGGCGCCAATTGGTTCGCTCGCCTGCACAAACGCGAAGCTAACCTTATGAAAATAGTGCTAAAACCCTAGCAAAAAGCGGCCAAATTTGGTGTAACGATCTCGGCCCGCGACTTCACTACACGGCTTGTGAGCCAACTAGTGAACGTAAGCGAGATTACTCAAGGCAGGTCGTTCCCGTTGTACCATCGAGTCTATCGGATGACAGGGAATTCCGAACGCGAGGTGTTTGACCAAGACTATGTAGATCGGCTCGCGAGGGGCGATGCCGAAACTGAAGCTCATTTCACCACTTATTTCAGTCCTCTCTTGACGATTAAGCTGCGCGGCCGTCTACGCTCGCCGCAGTTGGTGGAAGATGCGCGCCAGGAAACCTTTCTGCGCGTTTTAAACGTGCTGCGCAACAAAGGCGGCATCCAACATCCCGAAAGGCTCGGTGGCTTTGTAAACTCGGTGTGCGAGAACGTCCTTTCGGAAACCTACCGCGCCTCGTCGCGCTATCAACAAACGCCCGAAAACGCCATCGAGCCCGCCGACGAAGCAGCCAGCGCCGAATCGCAATGCCTCAGCGAAGAACGCAAAACCCTGCTTCGGCGGGTCCTGGGCGAGTTGGCTACGCCCGACCAGCAGATTTTACGTCAGTATTTCTTAGAAGAGCGAGATAAAGACGAGATTTGCAAAGAGATGGGTATCGACCGTGATTACCTTCGGGTGCGCCTGCATCGCGCGCTCGCCAGAATCCGGACAGCCCTCCAAAAAAAGCAAACCAACACTTTTTCCACAGGAACCGCGGCAGCCGGGTGAAACGCTATGTTGCCTCGCATCAGATTACATCAGAGACGCTATGGAACACACATTGGCACAACAGACCAATACGATTGATAAATATTTCTTGAATGAACTCAGCCTCGACGAACGGCAAGCTTTCGAAGAGCACATGTTCGATTGCCCCGAATGCGCCGAACGGGTAAGGGACGATTTCGCGATGATTTCCGATTTGAAGTCGGTCCTCGCGGAACCCGCTCCCGTCAAAGCGCCCGCTTTTCAAAAAGCGGCCAACCGCTGGAAGGAATGGTTCCGGCCCATGATGCTGGCGCCGAGCTTTGCCGCACTGGCGCTGCTTTGCGTTGTCGGCTATCAGAACACTGTGTCCATTCCGGAAATGCTTCAGCCGCAAGTACTCGACACCACACCGTTCGTTTCCACCACCCGCGGCGCCGCGCCGCAAACAGCCCTTGTGAGGCATGGAGCCGCATTGTTCGCAGTGAATTTTGAAGTGGTGTCTCCATCACTGCCTCAGCGCTACACATGCGAGTTTGTGTCTGAAAGCAAAGTGACCGTCGCCACCATTGACTGCGGCGCGCACCCAACATCGGAATTCACGTTAAGCGTTCTTCTACCTGTGGCGAAGTTCTCGACTGGCGGATATACTATGATCCTGCGATCTTCGGACAAACAGTCCGAGTTCGGCCGGTATTCATTTCAAGTCAGAAACGAGAATTGATAGTCCATGGATAATCCTCAACCGATTGAAAAGCGCTTCATCTTTCGCGGTGATGCAGTGGCTTTCGCCGCGCACATCCGCCGCCCCGCCGATTTCCAGTTCAAAGCAGTCGCCAGCAGTACCTTGCCCGTAACCGGCGGCTTAGCCGAGGCTTCATCCGGTCCGCAAAGTTACCAAGACATCCTTTCGTTCTCATCCGCATCCACCAGCGCCGAAGGCGATTACGCCGACACGCGCCGCGCGGCCGATTTTACCCAAGGCAACTTTGGCGATAACGAGCTATCCACTCAGACCTTCGTCGATTCCCGTCTGACAGGTCTAACCATCAAAGGCATGCAAGACCCGCCGCCCGCAGGCACAGGCAAGCCTGTTGTCTTCATGGTGAAAGAACTGCACGCTCGCCTGGAAAGCGCATCCGATCGTCAAAACCCAATTGCGTTCCGAGGCCTCGAAGCGACTATCGATGGCGTGTCGATCGACGGCCATGGTCTGATCGTAACCACTGTCTCCGACGTTTCCACCCAGCAGGAGACCTACGACAAGCTCGTTAACGCCTATCAGACCGACAGCAACTTCCGCAAGCAGTACGGCAATCTCTTCTACCACACCGGTCAAGAGAAGACCGGCGTAAGCGCGCTGTTATCTAAACCGACCCTCGAGAACCCTAATCACATCATCATCGGCACGGTCGTTACCAGCATTCGCTGGGCCGGCCCACCCGACCCCGGCGTCCTCATCGACGGAAACAAGGTCACCATCCCCGGCATCGGCACTCTTTTTTTCGGCGAGATCATCTACGAACAAAACTCCCGCCGTCTGACCTTGCTACGCTTTCAGCTTGGATCACCAACTGGAGGCGAGGGCTCAGCCGCTGAAGTACAGTCGAACGGCCAGCTTTGGCCTCCTCGCAGCAGCAATTGAAGCCTTAGCGGCTCTCACCGTTGGAGTCTCTTGCACTCGGAGGCCGCAGCCAGTCTTCGAATCGGCGCGAGCGTTTTATAAAGAAGGCCGCTTCCGCGAAGCTACCGACCAAGCCGAGCGCGGTTATCAATCGGTCAAGAATTCCCGAGACAAATGGCATTGGGAGTTCACTATTCTTTTGGCCGAGTTGGATTTGTTCCGCGGTAAAACAGCTGAGGCCGACAGCCTGCTGGCACAGCCAGTGCCGCCCGCATTCGCGAGTCTGTTACCGCGTTATGAAATGTTGCGCGGCTGTTCTCTGGCAAGGCACCGTCGCACCGCCGAGGGGCAAGAGGCCCTGCGTAAGGCAGCCGCCGATGCCGCTGCGATGCGGGATTTTGGCACCCAGATTGATGCCTTGCTGTGGCTCGGTGGGTACGAAATCGATCCCGACGCGGCAGACGCGCAGTTCCGCTTGGCACTATCGGTCGCGGAACAGAACCACATGGATCATGAACGCGCCGAGGCGCTCATGGACCTGGGCTTCAACCAGCTTGAACGTCAACAGTACGCTCGCGCGATACCGATTCTTGAGCAAGCGCGCGACATCGCCGATCAAGCGCACGCTGGCTTCGTAAGCGCCATGGCGCTCAATAATCTGGCCGAGTGTTACGAGAATCTCGGCGACTTGGAAGGTGCCCTCGAGGCACAACGAAAGAGCATAGTCGGGCAGGAGCAATCGGGGTTGGAAACCGTGTTAAGCGGCGCTTACACAGAGTTGGGCGCCATCCTTTTGAAGAAGGGACAAACCCAGGAAGGTATCGATGCGTTAGAACGAAGCTTCCATCTGGTAAGCAAAGACGCACCTTTTCAATACTCCTTGGCTGCTGGCAATCTGGCCGACGCTCTCCTCGACACGGGGGCTTTGGATAAAGCGGAACAACTGAATCAAGTCGCTTTCAAGTTTGCGAGTCCGAAAGATCTGCCCGAACTTGCCTCACTTACCCTCACCGAAGGAAGCATTGCGGCAAAGCGGGGGCTGCGCGACCAGGCGTTGTCCTCTTATCAAAAGGCACTCAGGCTAGCCGCGGAAACGCCGTCGGTCCTTTGGCAGACCCAAGCGGCACTCGCGTCGCTTTATGCTACAACCGGCGACGCCAAGAACGCCGACAAAAGCTACGCCGCAGCCCTGAAGGTCATCGCCAGCAACCGCGCCGATCAATTGAAGTCTGACTACAAAATCACCTTTCTTTCGCACTTGATCCACTTCTACCAGGATTATGTCGACTTCCTGATGCAGGCCGGCGAATCCGATCGCGCTTTGGAGATCGCCGATTCCAGCCGCGCCAGCGTCCTGACGGAAGACCTGCGCGGCCAAAGCACCCCAAGCCAAGCTTCGCTCATCTCTAAACTGCACACCACGGCACGCAAGAGCAACACAGTCTTTCTGTTCTACTGGCTCGCCCCAAAGCATTCCTACGTCTGGGCGCTCACAGCAACACAGACGAAGGTGTTTCCTCTGCCGTCTCAGCAACAGATTGAACAGGATGTCACCTCTTACCGCTCTCTGATCGAGGAACAGAAACGCGACCCGCTCGCCTTGAACAGCCCGACGGGACTGCGCTTATTCAGCGAACTCGTTGCGCCCGCCGCAGAGCTCATCCAGCCAAACTCAAACATAGTGATCGTACCCGACGGAGCGCTCCATAACCTTAATTTTGAGACTCTCCTCGTCACTGAACCAAAGCCGCACTATTGGATCGAAGACGCCACCATCTCCATCGCGCCGTCACTCAGCATTCTGCAAATAGGCAGTTCCGTCCACAAAACGCCTCGCTCGCTGCTCTTGATGGGCGATCCTGTGACGCAAGGAACAGGCTTCCCTGCCCTGCCCGAAGCCGCTGCCGAGATCTCCGGCATTCGACGCCAATTCGAAAATGCCGAGATCGACATGCTCACTCAATCCGCCGCAACCGCCGAAGCTTACTTCCACGCTCATCCTGAGCGCTATTCGACTATTCACTTTGCCACTCATGTTGATGCCAATGCGCGCAGCCCGCTCGATTCCGCCATCATCCTCTCCGCAGACGCGAAAGGATACCGGCTCTATGCGCGCGACGTGGCAGAACAGCCACTCTCGGCCGATTTGGTAACCATATCGGCCTGCCGGAGCACCGGCGCACGCAACCTTTCCGGTGAAGGCTTGGTTGGATTCGCGTGGGCCTTCTTTCAGGCGCGCGCACACAACGTCGTCACGAGTCTGTGGGATGTGTTCGATCAATCGACTCCGCAACTCATGGAAGGCTTCTACGCCAACGTCAAAGCAAATCAGCCCTACGCCCGCGCCTTGCGAGATGCCAAGTTAACTATGTTGCGCGGTAGCAGCTACAAAGCACCGTATTACTGGGCGCCGTTCCAGCTCTTCAGCAGAACTCTTTACGCAATGTGATACGGCAGAGTCTGAGCCGGATTCACAAACGGGACGAACACCTGCGTAAAGCCGCCGATGAAAACCACATTGGCATTCTCGGCATGCTCAGGCGCAGCCGGCGAATAGATTGGCTTATGCGCGCCCTGGCCTGTAATAACAGGTATGGCCGAACTCAAACGCATGAGGCGCAGATCGGTGAAATCGTTCCAATCGAAACAGACCGCCAACATCGGACGCATCGATTCCAGGATCTTTATTTTGCGATCAGGAATCGCGGGCGGATATTTTTGCGACCAGCGGCGCACTAACTCTTCATCGAACCACCACGCGCCGTTCGGGTTGTTTCGCCCGGATATAGCGCGGCAAATCGGCTTTACCCATTCACGCGCCTTTGGCGTTTCGCGGCTTCCCAATTCCCTAATGCCGCTTTTTAGATCGGTGGAGTTTAGAATTTCGCGCGACGCATTCTGGCAGGCCGAAGGATTCGGTTGCCCCTTCGGACCGAGAAGCCTTTCATACGCTGGCAAACCGCGCAACGCCGGGTACACTTTACTGCTAAGCAACCTTGTCAGTTCTTGTTCAAGCACGGCCCACATAATAAGGTTATTTTAAGGCAAACTAATCCTCAAACCAAGGTGTTCCCTTAATTTGCGCAGTCCGAGCAGCTTGCTCATTCATCTCAACGCCAATGCCGGGGCGGTCGCTGAGCGCGATGTGGCCCTCCGAGATGATCTCGCCTTCGTTCACAAATGTCCTCCAAAGATCGAGTTCATTGATCCAATGCCACTCGCATACCAGGAAATTCGGCACCGACGCGCAAACATGCGCCGAAGCCATAGTTCCGATGGGCGAAACCACACAATGCGGAGCAAACGGAACATAATAAGCCTGCGCCATATTCGCGATTTTGCGAGACTCCGAGAGACCGCCGACTTTCTGAATGTCGGGCATGATGATGTCAGCCGCGCGCTTTTCAAGCAACTGCTGATAGCCCCAGCGCATAAAAAGATTTTCGCCGCAGCAAATGGGCGTTTTGGTGGAATGGCGAATATCGGCCATGGCGTCTATATTCTCCGGTGGCACCGGCTCTTCCAGCCACAGCAAATGAAATGGCTCCACTTCGATGGCAACACGTTTACCGGTGGTGGCATCGTACCGGGCGTGCATATCGACCGCCAAGTCCATCGCCTTCGGAATCGTTTCGCGGGTATGGCTCACCCAACTAACCATGCGGTCAATTTCACCATTGCTTGCAGTCCAGTTGACATTATCGAAACGCGCCGGATCTTTCGCTTCGTCAATATCGATCTTCATGGCGTTAAATCCGTTCTTCTTGATCCATTCCTTCTTTTTGTCCGCTTCTTCACTAAGTGGATCTTTCATATCGGAATCGCAGTAGATGCGGACCCGGTCGCGAAACTTCCCGCCCATCAACTGATAAATAGGCAAACCTAGAGTCTTGCCAGCGAGATCCCAAAGCGCAATCTCCAAGCCGGAAAGCGCCGTGACGTATTGGCCGCCTTGTGCGCCGGCAAAGACACCCGCGGTGCGAATCTGCTCCCACAGAGCGTCCACATTGAGCGGATCTTTACCGATCAGCATAGGCTTGAAACTGCGAACCAGCGAAGCTGTTCCCACGGCGGCATCGGTTGCCTCACCTTGTCCGATAAGTCCGGCATCTGTATAAACTCGCACGTGCGTCTGATGCCCGTGTACTCTTACTTCGGCGGTTTTGATATCGGTGATTTTGGTTTTGGGTCTCTGGTAAGGCGTGGTGGTGGCTTGAATACCTCGCGCCAATCCTGCCAGGGACAAAGTTCCGGCGGTGAGTAAAGACCTTCGATCCAGATTCATTTTTCGCGCTCCTTCAAAATCTCATCAATCTGTTCGGCTGCAATGGGTAGCTTTTCACGGTTTTCCCGCAGCCAACCCGTGAAGTCCTTTTCAATCGGGTCAGTCCATTTGGTATCGATTTGGCCGGCAGTGTATATCTGCTCGCGGAGCCGCTGGTGGCCAAAGATGTCACGCAGTCGCGTGATCTCGGAATACTGCACTACTTTCTCCGCCAGTTGCGGCGGGATGAAAAGCACGCCGCCATCGCGCCCCAGCACCACATCGCCGGGCATGACGGTTGCTTTGCCGATACGGATGGGAATGTTAATTCCGATCATGGTGGAATTCAGCCTCGGCCCCAACGTGCTGAAGTGGTGCGACGGGTCGTAGAATCGCACGAACGAAACAAAATCATCCAACTCATTCAAGCCGTTGATATCTCTCACCGCGCCATCGTAGACAATGCCGTTGTGGCTGCGCGCATAAATCGCATTGCCCACGTTATCGCCAATTGAAGGGCCGTCCTGCTTCAGGCCGAAATGGTCGCAGACATAAACATCGTCAGGTTGGAGCATATCCACCGGCCATGCATTCTGCCCACCGATGCGGCCGTCTTTCTTGCCTTGTTCTGTGATCACGGCATGAATATCGGGGCGGCCGGGAAGCCACTGGGCCGTGAGCGCGCGGCCTACCAGCACTTTACCGGGGTGAATGCTCAGCCAACCGTCTTCATACTCATTCGTGAAACCGTTATCTCTTAGAAGCGCCCAAGCTTCTTCCAACGTCACGCTTTTCATGCGCTTTAAAATGCCATCGGGCACGCGCGGGCGGCCATCGTCAAAACGCGGACCCTTCCAATCAGGTGTATAGCGAATCAAACCTTCTTTGGTGAAAATGCCCGGCTGCGCAATCAGAAGCGAAGCTGCAAATGCACCTGCGATCAGTCTGCGTGACATAGTTTCTGGGCCTGAGTTATATCACAAGGTAGGCGGCCTTTTGCTAGCTTTGGGACAGGACATGCAATTCGGACGTTTGCTCTTACTGGCGGGTTTGGTCTTGATGCTGGCTGGACTGGCGGTGATGCTTGTATCGAAGTTCAATCTACCGTTCGGACGCCTGCCCGGTGATATTGTCTGGCGGAGCAAAAACGGGGTGTTCTATTTTCCGTGGGTCACATGTTTAGCACTCAGTTTGCTGGGCACACTGCTGATGTGGCTCTTTCGCAAACACTAAGGGTTAGCCAGAAGGTGCGCGCGAAAGAAAGCAGTAACCCGCCGCCAGGCGTCAAGGGCAGCGTTGGGTGTTTTCGCACATTTTGAGTCCTTTGACTCTAACCATGCGATAACAGTCCTTCGGCACCCTCATCAACCTCGGCACTTGACGTGCAGGGCTGTCTGTGAGGTATCGCATATGTCACAAGTGCTGATCGAAAGACATAAGCCTGAATACGATTTCACCGATTTTATGTTCGGCCGCTGGGCTGATCACGTCAGGAAAATTGAAAAACGCGCCTATCACCTGTTTGAGAAGCGCGGACTTACACACGGAAGCGATCTGGACGATTGGTTCCAGGCAGAGCGCGAAATTAACTCTGATTCCACCTGTGAGGTGGATTTCACCGGCAAGAGCGTTGTAATTGTGCTGACAGCCCCAGGGATTCGATGCGGAACAGCTCAAAGTGAATCTACTTAAGGGTCTCGCCGTTGTGGAGGGTGAGGTGAGTCATACGTCACTAAGCGAAAGCGAGGACGCCACTGTGAGTACAGAGAGCGCGAAAACACTCCTCCCCCAGATTCCGCTTCCTGAAGCAGCCGATATCGACGCCGCCACGGCCGAGTTTCGTGGCAAGGAGCTTCGCATCACAATACCTTTGAAACTGGAACAACAGAAACAGCAAAAAGAGCTTGCTGTTGGGAGGGCCGCCGGTTAAATGCGATGTCAAAGCCCAAAGAAATTGTCGTCATCGGCGGTGGCATAGCGGGATTGTGCGCCGCCGTTTACGCCCAGAAGAGCGGCTATCAAGCTACCGTATTCGAAATGCACGAATCCCCGGGCGGCCTGGCAACGAGTTGGCGCCGCAGTGGCTACACATTTGAGACGTGCCTTCATTGGCTGCTGGGAGCGAATCCCACGTCGATCATGTATTCGCGCTGGCGCGAAGTCTTTGATATCGACAAGCTCAGTTGGGTTCATCCAGAGGAGTATGCACGTCTTGAAACTGAGCGCGGCGAGCGTTTCATTCTTCCGGTAAACCCTGATCGCATGGAAGCCGAGCTAGTGAAACAAGCGCCTGAAGACACCACCGAAATCCGAAGACTCGCCTCTGCTGTGCGCGAGTTTGCCATTTTGAGTTCCCTGAAATCGCCGACCCAGGGCTTCGCCATTGGCTGGCGATGCTACACGCGATCCCCGAACTACCAGCCCTCCGCTGGTGGTCGAAGCTCAGCGTAAGGGAATTCGGTCTCCGATTCCAGAATCCGCTTTTGCGCGCCTTCTTCTGTGGAGGAGAGACATCAAACATGTCCGCCGTCGCCTTGGTGATGTCTTTAGCTTGGATGAGCGATCGCAACGCCGGTTATCCGATCGGCGGTTCGCAAGCCGTCATTCGCCTCATTGTAAAGAGACTGAATGAACTAGGAGGCCGCCTTCGCCTGGGTGCGAAGGTTGAGAGGATCCTGATTGAAGATAATGCTGCTACTGGCATCCAACTCACCAGCGGTGAGACTGTGCCAGCAGACTGGGTGATCTCAGCTGCTGACGGGCATGCCACGATTTATGACATGCTGGGAGGCCGGTACATAGGAGAGTCAACAAAGAGAACTTACGCCACCATGGAGACATTCCCCTCCTACTTGCAGGTTTCACTCGGCGCGGCTCGCGATCTTTCACAGCAGCCCCCTTTCGTAACTCGCCTGCTGGACACGCCGCTGCAGGTAGATCCGGGCACCGATCTTTCACAGATCGCTTTCCGCGTTTTTAATTTCGACCCAACCTTCGCGCCGGCGGGGAAGACTGCGGTGACGTGTTTTCTTCCCACTCACAACTTCGAGTACTGGCTTGAGCTTGAGCGCTGCAACCTTTCGCAATATCATGCTGAAAAGGAGCGAGTGGCAGAGGCGGTCATCAGTCATCTTGAGAGATTTGTTGCCGGCGTTCGAGATTCCATCGAAACAATCGATGTGTCAACGCCGGCTTCAGTGATCCGGTACACAGGCAACTGGAAAGGCAGTATGGAAGGCTGGATGCATAAGCCGGGCGCGAAGTTCAAGCCGTTGCCCATGAGCCTGCCGGGGTTGCGACAATTCATCATGGTGGGCCAATGGGTGATGCCTGGAGGCGGACTGCCCTCCGGTCTTATGACAGCGATGTCCGCCATCCGAGCGATCTGTAAGAAAGATCATGTTCCGTTTGCCGAAGGGGCTCCGGTCGCCACACATTCCTGAGGTCAGGGCGCTCCCAGACCGATGGGCCCATGGGCAGGGGAGTTGGCTTTTGCAGACGCTGAAAGCAGTGTGCCCAGGATTTCTTCAGCATGCAGAGCCATTAGAGAATAGTGACCTTCTCCTGGAAAGAACTTCGCTGTTGAGCCGCGAAGCGCCGCTGCCAGGCTGCGGGCCACTGCGACGGGCACAATCCGATCTGCCGCGCCGTGCCAAAGGTACAGATGTTCGAGTTCGATTTGTTCCGGCCGGAAGGCCCAGTCGTTTGCGAGCAACGTACCCTCTAACGCTGGCCCCCGCCAACCCTGCGAATACCCTTGGGCAGAGACGCGCGCCAGCAGCGACGAGAATTCAATTTTGCTCAGATTGAGCTTGTCCCCATGGCTGAGACAAACAGTTAAGAGGAACGTTACCGTTCGATGGTAAAGGATTCCGTTCGCTGCTGCAATCGTTTTAAGCTGAGGGTGCCGGTGAAGCGGAGACGGGCACTGCTGGCGAGCAACCCGTTGAGGAATAACCGGCCGGAACTCATCGCGACGATGGGCAGGGCGTGTTCTTCCGGCGCGTCCTAGAGCCTGGCCCGGACCCGACCGGAATGCGGTACTCTGGCCCAGGTTTAAAAGAAGTGATGACACATCGGACCGATAGATTCCGGTATGCCTGAAAAAACGCTTACTGAGGGCGCCCTCGTTTTTCATGCGGTCACCAATGGTTTGGCAGTGGAAGGAGTAAGCAGCGAACGTTCAAACTCGATCGGCGGGCGGTAACCCAGCGCCGAGTGGAGACGCTTGCCGTTATAGATTCTCTCGATGAACGTTTGGATGGAAGCGCGGGCTTCGGCCAAGTCACGGTACTCCTGCCGATAAACCTCTTCGTATTTCAGAGTCTTCATAAAGGACTCGCACGCTGCATTGTCATAAGGATTGCCACGCCGGCTCATGCTGATGCGGGCGCCATGGTCTTTCAGCAGAGCGATGTAGTCGTGGGAGGCGTACTGCACGCCGCGGTCGGAATGATGTGTCAACCCTGCCGTTGGTTTGCGGTGCCGGAGCGCCATTTGCAGAGCAGCGATGGCCAGATCATCTTGCAGATGGCGATCCAACGCCCAACCCACTACTTTGCGTGAGTAGGCGTCCAACACCACTGCCAGATAAACGAACTCCGTCTCCAGCCGGATATAGGTGATATCCGCGCGCCAGAGCTGATCGATGCCGGTGACAGCCATCTCACCCGCCAGATTGGGATAGATCCGCAGATTGTGATTCGAATCGGTGCTCACGACGAACTTCCGCCGCCGCAGGCAAAGCAAGTTATCCTCGCGCATGAGGCGGCCCACCTTTTTATGATTGACCGGCCAGCCGCGCCGTTTCAGCTCCGCCGTAATCCGGGGCCGGCCATAAAACGGAAAGGTGAGAGCGATTCGTTGGATCTCATCCCGCAGATCCAGATCTTCGTCAGACGCTTTGTCCTTCGGCTCGAACCGGTACAGGCCAGCCCGGCTCACTGTTCCTAACTCACACATGCGCAAGGCAGTCATCTGGCCCCCTTGCTCCACTTGCGTTTGAATGTACTGGTAAATCGCGGCTTTCCAGTCAATGCCTGCAGCTTCCGCTGTTCCTCGATGCGCTGCAAGCACCCCTTCAAAAAATCAATCTCCAGCGTCTGCTGCCCCACCTTGCGTTCCAGTTGTGCCACGCGCGTCTCGTCCCAGCGCGGCTTCCCGCGTCCCGGAAAGGCATTGCCCGGCCCGTGCCGGAACTCGTCTCGCCAGCGGTACAAAACCTTCGGGGTGACTTCAAACGCCCGCGCCACTTCCGCCGTTGATGAGCCCGCCTCCATCTGCTGAATCGCAGCCAGCTTGAACTCTTTTGTGAACTTCCGTCGAGCTAATCCCATGAGTCAATTCTCCATTCGCTGAATTTTGACTCTTAACTGCCTCTCTCAATTTAGGGGACAAGTCCAGATAGTCCGCGACCGATATCTTCAAAGGCGCACTTCCGGACCCAGTTGAAGGTTGGATGCCGCTAGTCGGCTGGCAATAATTTCCAGACGGTCTCTTAAAACACCTTCGTTTCTGCCGTCAAACCTTATACACTTCATTGGAAACCGCTCCTGCACGTCTTCGTTCCAAGTCTGGGCGGGCGCAATAACGGTACCCTGTGGCCACACCGCCAACCATTGAGCTATATACGGCGGCCAATCTTCAACAAGAACGTCGCCCCAAACGGGTGTTTTATCGTCAGTCACAATTACCGGCAGCTCAGGGACGTGTTGTCGACACCAGTCTACCTTTTCCATCCAGCCTAGGGAGTGTCGACTGGGTCCCTTTGTGAGAATGTAAACGTCGAACTGAAGAGACTTCAGCAACTCGAAAAGCTGAAAACCAAGTCTCAAAGGCATCAACGCCCTCCAGAACCCTGGCGTGCCCATTATCAGCTTTCGCCTCTCCTCAATGTGAGCGGGCAACTCGCCTTGGCGTTCGATTAGCGGATCCTCTTGGGGGCCGCGAAGCCGCTCAAGGGCAACAGAAAGTGCACCACCGCAGTCGCACAGCGTGCCGTCCATGTCTATAAGCGCGACCGGGCGACGCGTGGTCGACTGTCCAGCAAAAACGGGCTCATTGTTGGCTTTCCTCATCGGGGAATGATGACTCGGCGGCGGTAACGCCTGCCTATTAGATACACTTTCGCAAGTCGTTCAAGAGAGCTCGAATACCAATTCATTTCCATATCTTCAAACATAAAGCGCCTCTTCAAAGAACCGTCTGCCGGGCGCGCAGCGATCAGATGGAGAGCGGTCCCGGCCCCGAGCGCAACGCCGGCCTCAATGAGCGAATTCTTGTTGTCGTCGCTAACATCGGCAACACAAAATGCAGCGTTTGTAATCCGATCAATGATCGCTTTCTGCGCATGCTGTCCCTGTAAATTGAATCCACGAATGCATGGTAATTTCGCAGCGCTCTCTAGGCCTGTCTTAACCAGGGACGAGGCTTCTGGGTTCAAAATCGAGGTGGCCAAAAAAGAGAAGGCGTGCTTATCCGTGTGAGTGCATTCGCCGAGCTCTTCGTCGAATCCTTCGAGAGCAGTTTGTATTTCGGCTGATGTCGTTTTAGCCGAAATAGGAATGGGATTGCCGCCGAACGATGCACTCGCGAGTTCTTGCGGCACTACCACATTCTCTTCAACAAACAAGAGAAAGGGTTTGCCAGCCCTCAGGGCGATAAAAACTTCGTCCAGGACGTACGGGGAAGTTAGCGCTGGCGGTTTGTCGGCCCTAAAGGGCAGCACGGCTAATACGCCTCTACATGTGTCGATGATTGCGCGAATCCTGTTAGTCGAGTCTTTGAAGCCGGGATGGTCTGGAGTATCACCGATTAACCGCCAGCCCCTCGTGGCGACAAAACGCAGCACGTTCTTGGCGGCGTCGCTGGGCTGGGCCCACGGGCCAGCGAAATAAACGTCTTCTGCGTTGTCAAGTCTGACTTGTGGTGCGGGGTCAAGAGAGCCCAGCAAATCGGCAGCGGCGGTGTCACTAAACGTCGATACGTCAATTACGTTCGATAATTTAAACCATGGGGGCAAAGTAAATGGGGCCAATCGTAGCGCAACCGTGAGGTATGCGTCGTCGGCTCGACGCTCGTTGAGCGCAAACTCGGATTCGTCTTTGCACCAAGTAGAAGACTGCCAGTTCGGCGAAAGGAAGAAGATCGCGCCCCGCGACGAGGCCAGGGCGTTGCCGAGCAGATCGGAGTTGCGCTTCGAAGCGTCGCCATCTGAGCGATCAAACCATACCTTGAGTCCTGCGCCGCGCAGCCATTCCACGATTGGCACTACCAGGTCCTCATCTTGATGGCCGTAGCTTGCAAAAAGATCAAAAGGCCGTTTCTGTAAAGCTATCGTTGCCATCTACGATTACCACTTAGAAGCTGATATCTAATGGCCTACCCCGGTATCAATCGGCTTAAACCTGAAACATATTATACATACCTGCTCCTGGTCCGAGCAAAACTGTGCTCAGATCTTTCGCCCATAAATAGTTCCGCGGCTGCACATTTGTCGCAAACGGCCTTCTGATGAAGGGCTCAGAAACATATAGCTTGTAAGGGGTTGAGATTGATCTGTGGCAGAAGAAAGATCGCCAAAAGCCACAGGGATCAAAGACACCCACTCGACGTCGTCTGCGCAGCGCTAACCCGCTGTGCCTTGCGTTCCCGTAGTTAGCTGCTTTGTCTCTAAGGATCCAAATCCACCACATCACCGGACCCTAGCAGCCGTCCTAGACCAGCGGTTACAGTAGATTCCGAGTAAGTATGATCAGACGCTTCGAGTCGCCAAGCCGAATAGATCTTTGGTCCTCAACCAAACGAATTGTGAATTGAACGCTCGTGCTATATTCACCATGTCTTCTGTGCCGCCCGGAGCATCGCCAGCTTCGCCGTCCCATAATGCGAGCAGCGTTCGATGCTCGGTGCCGTGGCTAATAGCCTTGGCGGCAAGCCACAGATTATTTCGCTGCCAGATATCGTAGCCGTCCTTAAAGTTCAACCACGTGGGCAACTCAGGGGGGGCCCCCAAAACTTCATAGGCTGGATGGAGCCGAATCTGCTCTTGAAACCGATCAATCCAGCCAGGGTCGTCGTTTGCAACGCCCGCCTGTGCGAACTCATCTTTGGGTAAGGCCAGAAGCAACTCAGTTGGGATTGTTAGCTCTTGACAAACCTCGTGGAAAAGAATGTCGCCGCCATTGGCGCCACCCGCGATTCCCAGGATAGGCCCGCGCGTGAGTTTCTGTTGTTCTACCAGCGCAAGGCTAATGGCGTTGCGCGCCACATTTTCCATTTCTGGCGGAAAGCGTGTACTCTTTCGGCTCCTCGAGTCGATGCGATGCCCCGTGAAGAGTATAGTTCGTTTGGGAGTGGCAACTTTTTGCGGTTGATTGAGCGACTTTAGTGCTTGGGCTAGGCGAATTAGCCCTACCAGCTCCCAGCGAGCGCCTTGCACTTCTAATCCCATCAGGATGAGCTTCGCGATGTTTTTTGATGCCACCGCCTGGTCCACTTCCCGTATGAAGTCTCGCGGAGGTTTCGTCCCTTCTATCTGTTCAATATCCGCCGGGAAAACGAAAACCGGTACATCACTTGGTCTGCTTAAGCATTGCGCTAAAGCATCGCATCGTTCATTCCAAGGCAGTAGAAGGACGCGGCCGTCTTCTAGCGAGGCTAATAGTTGGGGGAAGATATCCCGCGGGAGATTGCTGTCGCGCAGATGAACTGCATCAGAATGCGCGGAAATCGGAACACTCGTAAAGATCTTCACGTCGGCACTCCTTTACTTCGATCTCAATAGCCTACTTCGATCTCAATAGCCGCCCTAAATCAGTCTAGTCATTTGCTTCGCGGCCGCTCGGCCTGTTCGGCCCAAATTTCGCATCTGACCCGCTTCCTCCATCCTAATGCGCAAGGATATAAGCCCCAACGTTCCGGGTGGATCATGGTTAACTTTCCGACTCTTAGTGTAATCGTGATTTGCCCCTGAATGGACTGGCTAGATTACAAATTAGACCGCCCGCATGGGTAACACTCGGTGACTCTCGTTTCGATTAGCGTCGTTTTTGATCATTTCCACAAGCAAACCGAAAAGGATTGCTGTACGCTTGCCAGCTCATCGCCGTGGTTGTTATTTACCTTTTGTATGAGTGTAGTAGTCGTGGCGGATGAGGGGAATCGCGAGGCGATTTCCACGGGCTGTCATTTCCACACCTCTACTGCCCCTCTACTGCCCTGTCGAAAAACCGCTGGTTGTTGTAGACTCCGCCCTTGCCGTCGGGCACAATAGAAGCAATTTCTTTTGTTGGCTGCGGGACATCAGTAAACCCTGCGTCGTTACACAGGTTGCAACTCGCCCAGCAAAACCGGCAAGATATGCTTGTGAAAAAAACAATTCGCGCGCTTCGAAGTTGGGAGGTAAGGTGCCCGACGGTAGCGTTAACGAGATCCGGTTGAGCTTTGATGAAAGCATTCACCATGATCGTAAGATGAATTGACCGTGAGGCCGCAGTTGATAGGCACTCGAAAGGGGAAAACATGAGTGGGCTAGCAAAAGGTTTCGTGCCGAGACGGACCCGGCGCGACTTTCTCGCGCGGGGTGCAATGACAGTCGCCGGCACTGCTGCGTTTTCAAGCGGCATGTCACGCGCGGATACTGCCAAGCAGGAATATGTAGAGGTCAACACTGCTAACGGGCGTTTACGTGGCCTGCGGGAAGAAGGCTTATCTACATTTAGAGGCATCGCTTACGCCGGTTCCGTTTCGGGCGCCAATCGTTTCAAGGCTGCGCCCCCGTTACAGGACTGGACTGGTGTTCGCGACGCGCTTGAATTTGCGGCGCCTTCCCTACAACCAGGCCGGGGAGCGCGTGGAGCTGAGCCGGCGCCTGACGAAAACTGTCTCTACGTGAATGTCTGGACTCCGGCAGCCGATGGGCGCAAACGGGCGGTCATGTTTTACAGCCATGGCGGCGGGTTCACGAGCGGTTCGGGTGGAGCGCCCTATCAAAATGGCGGAAATTTGGCCCGCACGTGCGATGTGGTTGTAGTGGCCACGAATCATCGCCTGGGTCTGATGGGCTTTCTGCATCTGGGTGACTTGGGCGGTGAAGAATACGCGACCTCGGGCAACCAGGGCATGGTGGATATCGTCGATGGGTTGAAGTGGGTGCATAGAAATATCGAGGCGTTCGGCGGCGACCCAAACAACGTGATGATTTTCGGCGAAAGTGGCGGTGGCGCAAAGACGTCTTGCCTTTATGCCATGCCATCGGCCGAGCCTCTTTTCAATAAGGCGTCCATTGAGAGCGGTCCGGGCATTCGCATGATGCCGCGCGCTGTTGCGACCGAAACCACCATCATGACGTTAAAGCAACTGGGCCTTCAGAAAGATGATTGGCGAAAGCTGCTGGAGATTCCCGCCGGCAAACTTGTTCAAACGCAGGTGGAGCTAGGAAAGCAACCCGGGGGGCCGCTAACGATGAATGGCGGGCGCAAGGGTATTGGAGGCAACGGAAAGCCCGGTGGATTTGGGCCGGTGGTGGATGGCGCCATCTTACCGAACCACCCATTCGATCCGGAGGCTCCACGCATCTCGAAGAACAAGCCGCTCATCGTCGGTTCAAACCGAGATGAGACTAATTTCTTCTTTATGCAGAGCCACAGCACGGACGTCTACGAGCTCACCGAGGCGACGTTGAAGGAGAGACTGCAAAAAGAGCTTGGCACAGAAGCAGAACCAGTGTTCAATGCGTATCGCAAGAGCCGGCCAGACGCGACGGCGCCTGACCTCTACGTTGCCATCTCGACCGCGCGTATGATCGGCCTGGGAGCCATCACGATTGCTGAGCGCAAATTTGCGCAGCACGCCGCGCCGGTTTACATGTACATCTTCATGCACGAGTCAGACGTGCTTATCCCGGGCACGACACATAAGATGGGCGCCGCGCACGCGCTCGAGATTCCGTACAAGTTCAATTTGGTGCAGCCGCCGAACAGTGGCCAGAATGCGAATGCAAAGGGGCACGGCCCGGATCTGATGGCAATTACCGATGCAGACAGCATCAAGACCGCGCACAATATGAGCGAGATGTGGAGCACGTTTGCGCGAACGGGACAGCCGGGTGCGAAAGGGCAACCGGTGTGGCCTGCATACACGACCCAAAGACGCGCGACGATGGAGATCGACGCGGAATGCAAAGTGGTTGACGACCCTTTCGGTCTTGAGCGAGTCGTCTGGGAAAAGCTGGAACCTTAGAAGCGCAAAGGGCGCGGCTGCGCGCCGCCATGCGGCAGAGGAACTCCGCGGTTCCCTGGGGCATCTTTGGAAGGGTTTGGCAACGGATAATGTTTTGTTAATGCCCGGTCGGTACACCGCCACGCTCTCTATACTTGTAGAAGCAATGCCCTGCCCGTACTTTGAGCCCCGGCAGGCGGTCACAGAGCCTTCCAAACCGAACGCAAGAGTGCCGCTGATTGATGAATACGACGGCCTGTGCCGAGCCACCCAGGACGCGTTACCGGTGGATCCCTCGCTTCGGATGCGGCTTTGTAACCACGGCAACGCTTGTGGCGTGTGTGCCCGTTTTCCAAGAAACGATGAGCGCTCCGCGTTCCGCTATGAGATGGAGCGCCGCTCGGCCACACAATTAGAATTGCTGTTTATTGAGGAATCCAGGTACGCGCCGCTACGCTGGCATCGGCACTGCTTCAAAATTGAGAGCGAGCAGTTCGAACCCGAAATCAACGAGACCTGCCAGCGCGCGCAGTTGTTGGCATTCTGCCGCAGCTACTTGCGGCGGCACCCCAACTGAACCCTGGGCAGCCTGACTTCACACATGTCGAATCAACACCACCATATCGAATCGCCGACAGACATCAGAACGGTACAGGATTCCCGATCCGAATATTCGGAACTGTGCCTACCCAACACAACCAACCTTCTCGGCAATATGCTGGGCGGGCATGTAATGCACTTGGTCGATCTGTGCGGAGCGATTGCGGGCGCCAGACATGCTCGCTGTTCTATCGTGACGGCTTCCGTTGACCAGATGACTTTTCTTCACCCAGTACGGCTGGGAGATCTTGTGATGTTGAAGTCACAAGTCAACCGCGTCTTTCGCACTTCGATGGAAGTGGGCGTGAAGGTGTGGGTAGAAAACCTGCGCACCGGCCAATTGCGTCACACTTCGTCGGCCTACGTGACTTTCGTCGGAATTGACCAAGACGGCAAACGGGTGGTGCTGCCACAGATTGTTGCCGAAAGCGACGAAGATCGACGCCGATGGCGCGAAGCGGCAGAAAGACGAGAATATCGCCTTGCGCTTAAGGACAAGGCGAAGCTCGCCGATCAATGAAGTAATGGAATCGATTTACTCCGGTTCGGACTTGTACATATACTTAATGCAATGTTTAAACAGCATCAAGTTAGCCTCTCCGTCCCGATTGAGTTTTAGACAATCGCGGTCATACCATTCGATGACCCCCTCCAACTTCTCTCCATCGGTTAAGACAACAACCATATGGGTTTTGCTTTGCATCTGCTTCGAGTAGTAAAACTGCTCCGCATTGGTTTGCTCGGGTGGCGTGCTTTTCTTGGTAGCCGCGGGGCGCTTCGCTTCCCCCCCTACTCCACCAATGCGAACCGGCTTTCTAATGAGCGAATCCAAACGCCTCTCTTCTATCATTTGGCCTCGGGTGTGTTTTTTTGGATGGTACCGCACTCGATTTGAGGTTGCGATTCCCGTTTGTTATCTATAGGTGCGAACCAAGTCCAATTCGTTACGCAATTTAATAATCATAGCGTCAAGCGCTCCCACTTTTTGTATGTTGCGCCGAACCATAACTACGAGGTCATCCAGGGCCTTGGCAGCCTGCTCGATCCAAGCGAAATCCACACGCTGGGCAATGGCAGTAACCTTTTGCTGGATATCGATATGGCGGGAAGCCCGCCGGTTCTGCATCACGGCCAAGATTTCCTCCAAGAGGCCATATCCCGGCTTGAGATAAAAATCCAGTTTCTCGCTCTTGCGGTTACCAAACGATTCCGATTTTTGTACCCAATCGGAGAAAGGAATCAACCCTGCGCCGCATTCGAGCGCAGCCAGCACAAGGTTGCGGCGCTCGCGGAAAACATCCAGATCGAGGGTAGCGGCCAAGCCTGGACAACCTTCGGCTAAGGCGATTCGCGCTTCGGCATCAGCTAAGTTGCGTGCTTTTGCGAAGGCTAGCATTTCGGGCTCGGAAAGCCGGCCCAGCTGCAAAACTACCGAGCGCGAGCGAATCGTTGGCAGCAGATCATACAAGTTTTCGGCAGTAGCGAAAATGACGAGGTGAGGTGGTGGTTCTTCCAACACTTTGAGCAACGAGTTGGCAGCTTGCTCGTTTGCGCGGTCGAGCCGGTCAATCAGGAAAACGCGGCGAGAGCCACTCAGCGGTTTGAATTGCGCACGTTCGCGAAATTCGCGCATTTGGTGAATGGTGATTTGACGGAGCGGCCCATCAACGTGAAAAGTGATAAAGTCGGGATGCGAAGAGACGAGCAGAGGATCTTCGGCGCGTTTGTCGGCAGTCCACTTGTCGCGCTCCGCGAAGGCGTCCAGGTTAATGGGCAAGCTCAAGTCGTCCAGCTCAATCTTGCTCGCAGCGTCGTCGAGCAGGGAGCTCGCGAAACGCCGCGCCAGAGTCGCCTTACCGATCCCTTCAGGGCCGCTGAGCAAGATGGTTTGCGGAATCCGTTCCGCGGCGATCATTTGTTTCAAAGTTTGAACGACGGCGGAGTTGCCGTGGAAATTAAGGAACGATTCCATCTAATCCCTTCTTAACACCGGTTCAATTTCGCGCCATACGCGTTCAGCGACTTCGGCGGAATCACCAACGCCTGAAACAAGATGAAAGCGTTCGGGCTCAAGACGAGCAATTTTGCGATAACCTTCGGCCACCCGGCGATGAAAATCAAGCGATTGCTGATCGAGCCGGCCCTCGTTTTCCTGGCCATCGGAGTTTCGCTTGTGAGCGCGATTCAGACCGGTCTCCACGTCGATATCAACGCAGATTGTCAGATCGGGCAAAAGATCGCCCAGAGCAAGCTTGTGAGCAGCGAGCACGCTTTCAAAACCAAGTCCGCGGCCTTCGCCCTGGTACGCAAGGGTAGAATCCGTGAACCGGTCACTCACCACAATCTCGCCGCGCTCGAGCGCTGGGATGATGATCTCGGCAGCGGCTTGCGCGCGCGATGCAAACATGAGCAGAAGCTCCGTCATACCGGACATTTCATCATGGGCTGGGTCGAGCAGAATACGGCGAATTTGCCGGCCGATGTGCGTAGCGCCCGGCTCCTGATTCTCGGTGACCGGCTTGCCTTCAGCGCGCAGGCGATCGACAAGTAGCCGCATCTGGGTGCTTTTGCCGCTGCCATCCGTACCCTCAAAGCTGAGGAAGATTCCAGGATAGCGGCGCTCAGTCATAGACGAAATGCAGCAATGTTTTCAAATCTTCCCACGCCTCGCGTTTGGCTTGCGCGTTGTACTGACGCAGCAAGTAAGAGGGATGGTAGGTGATCATCACCGGAATGTCGCGCCATTTCTGCCACTGACCGCGCGATTTCGTGATGCCTTCTTTGGTGTTCAGCAAGGCTTTCATGGCTGTCGCTCCGAGCACGCAGATCGCCTTTGGTTTGAGGGTCATCAACTGGCGGAAGAGAAATTGACCGCAGATTTCCATTTCGTCGGGCGACGGAGTACGATTGTCGGGCGGCCGGCATTTCACCACATTGCAGATATAGACGTCTTCGCGCTTCAGCGGAATGCCTTCTCTTGCGGCTGTATTTTCGATCATCTGCGTAAGCAGCTGGCCGGCGCGGCCCACAAAAGGTAAGCCTTGTTCATCCTCGTCCGCGCCCGGGCCCTCGCCGACGAAGACAAGCGGAGATTTTTCATTGCCGGCACCGAAAACAATTTTGTTTCTTGCTTCGCAGAGGGGGCAGCGCTTGCAATCACCGATGTCTTCGCGAATCTTGGCCAGCGTATCGCCGTTTGGCGCAATTTCGGGTGGCAGGGAGATCGGTTTGGTTTGAGCCATGACAGAGAGGACGGGTGGCGGCAGAGGCGTGGGAGCGGGAACTGTTTCGGGCGCAACGCGGTATATCGTTTCAATACCCAGGTCGCGGTAATACTTCAAATAATCGCGGATTTGTTCCGGAGTCATGCAGTGGCATCAACTGCCCGTAGATTCAAACGTAGCATTGCCACTTGATCGAGAATTCGCTCGGCGATTTCGTGTTTGTCCGCCGGGCCGGCGTGCACAATTTGCCCGCTGCGCGAGAGGATTTCCACTTCGTTGCGGTCGGATTCAAATCCTAAACCGTGCGCAGTCACGAGGTTCGCCACCAGCATGTCGCACTTTTTGACGTTCATCTTGCGGCGCGCTTCCTCCATCAGATTTTCCGTTTCGGCGGCAAAGCCAACCAGCAAGCGGTCGCCCTTTTTTTCGCCCAATTCGGCCAGAATATCCGGCGTTGGATCGAGCTCAAGGGAAAGGCGCATGGCGGTTTTCTTGCGCTTTTGTTCGGGGACTTGAGCCACGTAGTAATCGGCAACGGCCGCGCTTTTGATGATGATGGTGGCAGCATCTAAATGGGCAAAAACCGCATTCCGCATTTCCTGAGCGGTTTTGACGGGAATGACTTCGGCATGCGCGGGGGACGGCAGATGCACTGGGCCGGAAATCAAGATGACATGGGCGCCGCGATCGGCGGCAACCTCGGCTAACGCGTAACCCATTTTGCCGCTGGATCGATTGCTGATATAGCGGACGGGGTCAAGAGCTTCCTGCGTAGGGCCGGCGGTGATCAGTATGGTTTCGCCCGCAAAATCCGTTTTGGCCGGGCGGCTGAGCGCATCGACATGTTCAGCGATCCGCTGCGGATCGGGCAAGCGACCGGCGCCGTTGTCGCCGCACGCGAGCCAACCTTGATCGGGCTCAACGATAGAACAGCCGCGTTTGCGCAATGTCTCCAAGTTGGCCTGCGTGGCGGGATGCTCCCACATGGCAGTGTTCATGGCGGGAGACAACACCACTTTGCCGGTGAAAGCGAGGTACAGCGTGGATAAGAAATCGTCGGCCAAACCGGTGGCAAATTTTGCGAGTAAATCGGCAGTCGCAGGAGCAACGACCAGCAAATCGTTGTCTTTGGCTACTGCAATATGCTCGATTGCGCTGGATAGCGTGTCTTGTGAACTTTGTTGAGAAAACAACCCGGTGATCACTTTTCGGCCGGTGAGAGAAGCGAAGGTCAAGGGCTGAATGAATTCCTGAGCGGATTTTGTCATGACGACTTGCACGTCATGACCACGCTGGCCGAGTGCGCGAACTAACTCCGCTGCTTTGTATGCGGCAATGCCGCCGCCGACGCCGACAACGATCCGCATCCTGTTAGGGCTTTATTCGCCTTCGGCGGCGAGGCTTTCCTCAGCGGCGAGCAGAGCTTCGTCCTTGGCGATATCCGTATAGGGAACCAGACCGCGGCGCGTTTCTTCCATCGCCAAAACAGTGGGCTTCTTGTTGGTGGCGGGCAACACGCTACGCTGCCCGTTCTGCAATTGACGGGCGCGCTTGGCTGAAACGATGATGAAACGATAGGTGCTCGCATCCATGTCGTCGGGGATGCTGTGCATCGCGTTTACTCTGGGCTTATCCATTATTTCTCCGTACTCCTAAAATAACGATGCCGGCCGCGGATCGAAGCTTTTCAGAATGGGCTCAATGTGCTCTTCCATCCTGATGCGCCGCACGCGCTCGGCTCTCACAATTGATTGCAGCGTCAGCGTGGAATCGTCCACCCTGTGATTTACCAACACATAATCGTATTGCCGATAATTCCGGATCTCGCTGGCCGCATCTCGTAAGCGCCGTTGAATGACTTCTTCGGCATCTTCGGAACGGCTCCGCAATCGCTGCTCTAATATATCGCGGGACGGCGGCAAAATGAAAATCGTAACCGCCTCAGGAATCCGTTCTTTTAATTGTCTCGCACCTTGCACGTCGATGTCGAGTACGAGGTCTTTTCCCTCGTTTTGGGCCTGGTAGAGAATCTCACGGCTGGTGCCGTAATAATTGCCGAAAACTTCGGCGTGTTCCAGGAATTCGTTCTCAGCAAGACGGCGTTCGAATTCGGCGCGCGAAATGTAGATGTAGTTTTCGCCCGGCTTTTCGTTGCCTCGAACTGCTCGAGTTGTGTAGGAGACGGAGAAGCGCAGCCCGGGATCAGCATCCAGGAGGCGTGAGACAAGCGTCGATTTACCGGAACCGGAAGGCGCGGAAATGATGAAGACTGTAGTCAATAGTTTCGCTTCTTATTCTAGTGCGAAGAGCTTATTCAAGATTCAACGCTTGCTCCCTAATCCGTTCGATGGCTGCTTTGACAGACAATCCAAGATTGGTTAGTTTGAGTGCGGGCTCGCCGGCGCCAGAACATTTCGATAAGGTAGTGTTCGTTTCCCGGTTCATTTCTTGCAATAAAAAATCGAGCGGCTTGCCGACGGCGCCGCCCGTTTCAACGATGCGGCGCAATTCCTGGGTGTGAATTGACAATCGTGTTAATTCTTCTTCGACGTCGGAGCGGTCGGTCAGGATCGCGGTTTCTTCCACCAAACGGGCTTCGGTGATGTTGGCGCCTTTTAGCAACTCGGTCAGTTTCTCGCGCAAGCGCTCCAGAAGATAAGGGACGGCCAGCTGGCGCAGAGAAGACATTTCAGCGCGGGCCTGTTCAATTTGAGAAAGTTCTGAGAGTAACGCCTTGCGCAGTTCGGCACCTTCGCGCTCGCGCACGCTGTTCAAGTTGGCGATGCATTCGGTTAAGGCTTCCATCACGACCTTCTGGTAGGTTGAATCCAATTGTTTCGCTTCAGCGCCATTGTTGCCGGTGACGCCGGGAAGGGTCATGAGGACGTTGAGATCGGGTTGATTATCGAGCTTAAGATCGGCGGCGGCGCTGCGGAACGCCGCGACGTAGCCCTTCAAAACATCGGTGTTGTAGCCGACGCCGGAGTTGCCGACGAGACGATTCAGCGAGGTGCGAATCTCGACGTGGCCGCGGCTAATACCTTCCTTCAGCAGCGCTCGCATGTCGCTTTCAAATTGCAAGAATTCACTTGCCAGATGAAAATGCAGGTCGAGTCCGCGATGGTTGACACTTCGGAGGCTGACTGAGAGTTCGCCCAAATCGGTCTGGCGGCGAACATGTGCAAAGCCGGTCATGCTGCGCACGGCCGCGTTAGAGGTTGTAGGTTGATTCATCCGGCGATAACGCTCGCATGCTGCAATTCATGCAACCGGGCGTACAGCCCTTTGGCGGCCAGCAATTGGTCATGCGTTCCCGTTTCAGCAATTTTACCGCCGTCGAGAACCACAATCTGGTTTGCTCGCCGGATGGTAGAGAGGCGGTGAGCAATGACTAAGACCGTGCGCTTCTGCATCAGAACCGTCAAAGCTTGCTGGACGAGGCGTTCCGACTCGCTATCGAGGTGTGAAGTGGCTTCGTCAAGAATCAGGATGGGCGCGTCTTTTAGCAGAGCGCGAGCGATCGCCAGACGCTGCCGCTGGCCACCGCTGAGTTTGACGCCACGCTCGCCGATGCGAGTTTTGTAGCCATCGGGAAGGCGGTCGATGAATTCGTCGGCGAGAGCGGCTTTAGCGGCCGCAATCACTTCATCCCGCCTTGCGTTCGGCCGGCCGTAAGCAATGTTGTCGAATACCGTGTCATTGAACAAAAAGGTTTCCTGGGCAACAATGCTAATTTTTTCGCGCAAGCTGCTGAGCTTCAGGTCGCGAACGTCACGGCCATCGATCAAGATGCCGCCGCTCGTGACATCGTAGAAGCGCGGGACCAAATTGACGAGCGTGGTTTTGCCTGCGCCGCTTGAACCGACCAGAGCGACAACCTCGCCTTGCTTCACCTCAAGATCGATGGAATCGAGAACAACGCGATCAGGCATGCCCGGATAGGCGAAGCCAACACTTTCGAAACGGATGCTTTTTTCGAACTTCGGCATTTTGGCGGCGGTGGCACGATCGATGACATCGGGCTGAGTATCGAGGTAGCGGAAAACCGTGCCCGCCGCGCCGAGGCCTTGCTGAAAGATGTTGTGAATGTTCGTCAAACGCTTGATAGGTTCGTAAAGCATGACGAGCGCCAGCACAAAGCCGGTGAAATCGCCGGCGGTCATCAGGTAGTTCTTGGCTTGCAAACGCGCAAACGTAAGCAGCAGAATGAAGGTCAACGCGCCGAAGATTTCAATGACCGGTGATGCTAATGCCTGGTGGGCGACATAACGAAGGTTGCCCGCGCGCAGGCGTTGGGCAGCCAGGTGGAAACGTTTCGATTCGACGTCTTCGGCGCCAAAGCTTTTCACCACCTGGTGGCCTGTGATGGTTTCCTGCAGGATTTGCGTGAGACCCGCGGCCATATCCTGAGCGTGGCGCGTGGTTCGCCGGATACGGCGGCCCAAGCCGACGGTTAAGACGGCAACGACGGGGCAGACCAACAAACTGATCAGCGAAAGCTTCCAGTTGAGCGAAATCATGCTTAACAGAAGAAATATCGCGGTGAAGATCTGGCGCAGCCAGTCCGCCAGCATGGTGGAAACCGAAACCTGAATACGATCGATGTCGAGCATGATGGCCGACATGATGCGGCCGCTTTCATTGTTTTCGAAAAACTGAGCGTCTTGATGCAAAACGCGGTCAAAGACTTCCTGCCGGAGATCCATGATGGCGCTGGTGCCTGTCCAACTGATGAGGTAGTTGCCCAGATAATCGCAGACACCTTTGGCGAGAAAACAGAGAAAGATCCCGCAGGCGACCATGGTCCAAATGTTGTGGATGGAAGACGGCATCAATTGGTTGAGAGTGATGTAGATTTTGTGATGCCCAACCGGTGTGACGCCGGCATGATCTTGTGACGGGTATTCGAAGAGAACGGCGGGCGTGTCAGCAGCGTTGGGGTTGAGGACGCGCTCAAAAACGAGCGGGATCAGACGGACGAGCAACCCTTGCGACATTCCAACGATGGCCATGAAAACGACGGAAGCAAGCAGGGCAGGTATGTAACGGCGAGCGTAACGAAGCAGGCGGAGCAGATCGTTCAAGCGTGCGCCTCTTCAAACATGCGCAGGCGCTCAAGAGCTGCAATCACGCGGGAAACCGTAACGTTTTGCAGGCCATCGGGCGCCACTACGACTTCGGATTCGGTTTGCCAGGGTCCCCAGATGGAGTGATTGGAGGGACCGAACAGCACTACGCTTGGGACGGCAAAAGCAGCCGCCATGTGCGCCGGGCCACTGTCATTGCCGACAAAGACCGCGGCCTTCGAAAGCAGAGATTTGGCAGCGCCGAGCGAGCCGCGCACAGTTTCATGAGCCTTGAAAGGAGCGATGTCATCGTGAGAGCCGGCCAGGAAAATCGGTTTGATGTTCCACAAGTTGAGATAACGGGCGACTTCGCAGAAGCGATCGGCGCGCCAACGCTTTTCCGGCGCGGAGGCAAAGGGATGCAAAACCGCGTAACGGCCGGAAAGCGGCGACGGTTCAGCAAACAATTGCGCGCGGGGAATGTCCTGCAACGGGACGCCCAACGCTATGAAGGCGGAAGCGATGTGCTCGGCTGTATGGACGGTGCGCTGAACGCCGAGAATCTCTTGAGCGCGGGGGATTTTGATGTTGTAAGCGAGCGTGGTGTTGTGATGAGCGAAGCCGGCACGCCACTTCGCAGCGGACAGAGCCGTCATCCATTGGCTGCGTGTACCGCCGTGAAGATTGATGCAGAGATCGGGCTGGAAGCGTCGAACGGCAGACCATGACGGAGGGAGAATCTCCGAAACGGCTGGATTTCCTTCGTAAACTGCGCGGAATCGATCTTCGACGGCGAGGCCAATTTCAAGATCGGGGCGGGTTGCCTTGAGGAGCGCGAGACCGGGTGTGGTGAGAACACAATCGCCAAGACTGCGCAACCGGATCACGGCGACGCGCGAGTGCTGCGGCAATTGGTCTAACACGGGCATAAAAATCTAGGGCTCGATGGTGGCCTGATCTTTGAGCATGATGGGCAAGTTGTCGCGGATGGGATAGACGCGTTTACAATCCCGGCACTTGAGACCACTTTGGTCCTCTTTAAGGTCTAATTCCCCTTTGCAGACCGGACAGATCAATACCTTGAGCAAACTTTCCTGGACTGCCATGCGCCATTATTTTAGCAAGGTAAGGGGGTTGAGGGATAAGCTAAAAGATATGCCGGTTGCGATTGTCGAGAGTTCGGTGGTTGGACCACCGTTGCCACGCAAGCGTTTCACCCGTAGCGAGGTGGAAGCGATGGAACAGGCGGGACTTTTTGCCGGGCAGCGGTTCGAGTTGATTGATGGGGACTTGATAGACAAGATGGGGCAAAATCCACCGCACGCCATAGCGATTCAGCGTCTCTTAGAAATCTTTGTGAGGCTATTTGGGTTCCAGCGGGTACGCGGCCAGTCACCGATGGAGACCACCGCGGATCGGGAGCGAAGCCTTCCGGAACCGGACGTCGCGGTTGTGAGAGAAGCGAAAAGCGATTATGGGAAACGGCATCCGAATGGTTCAGAGACAGTTTTAGTAATCGAGGTAGCGGACACTACGCTTAAGCCAGATTTAACGGCGAAGCGAGACCTGTACGCAAGGGCACGGGTTGCTGAATACTGGGTGGTCGATTTAAATGGGCGCCGGCTCATTGTACACCGCGATTTAGATGTGGCTGAAGCGGCATATTCCAATATTCAAAGCTATTCGGAACTGGAAGAGGTCGCTCTCGCGGGACATTCAATACTTGTGGCATCGATGCTGCCGTAAAGCACCTGCGCGGTCGATAAGCCGGTTTCTGTGCCGCCGAAGCGGTAGCAACCATTCCTCTAGGCCTTCCATTACTGAAAAGCTCAAGCGACCTACCCGGAAGTTGTAACGGAGCGGGCCGCTCCTCCTCCCCTATTTGGTCTTGCTTCACATGGGGTTTTCCCTGCCAGGAGCGATTGCTCGTCCCGCGGTGCGCTCTTACCGCACCTTTTCACCCTTACCTGCCACCGAAGCGGCAGGCGGTATATTTTCTGTGGCACTATCCGTGGCGTGCGCTTTGAGCGCAAACCCCCGGCCGTTAGCCGGCATGCCGCCCTATGAAGACCGGACTTTCCTCTCGAACAATTCGGTTTCCCCAATTGCTCCAGCGGTTGCCTAACCGCGCAGGCACACTTCAGTATGCCACTTACACTAAAAAGTATGGAACGCACCGCAGCCAAGCGAGTTTTCGTGGAAAGCTTTGGCTGCCGCGCTTCGCAGGCTGATGGCGCGGCGATTGAAGCGGCGCTCGTCGATAAAGGTTATGAGGCGGCGCGTGACGCGGATTCGGCGGATTTAATTGTTCTGAATACCTGCACCGTGACGCACAGCGCGGACGTGGATGCGCGAAGAGTTATACGGGGAATGCATCGCGATCATCCGGCTGCGGAGATTTTGGTGACTGGTTGCTATGCGCAACGCGCGCCGGAAGAACTTGCCGCATTGGAAGGTGTGCGTTGGGTGGTGGGAAATTCTCACAAGACGGCCATTGGCGATATCGTCACGGCGACGGAGTATCACGGCCGCATCATTGCGGGTGAGATCGGCGATCAGAGGGAGTTTCTGGCAACGCCGGTGCGGGATGTGCGCGAGGATCGGACGCGCCCAAATCTTAAGATTCAAGATGGCTGCGGAAATAAGTGCTCATTCTGCATCATTCCGGGCGTGCGCGGGAAGAGCCGGAGCGCGCCGCTCGACAGTGTCATCGAACAAGTGCGCGACTTGGCGGGCCGATATTGCGAAGTGGTGCTGAGCGGCATCAATCTGGGGCGTTGGGGACGAGATTTGGCGGGCGCACTGCGATTTACGGACTTGCTGCGAAGAGTCTTGGCTGAGACGGATGTTCGGAGGTTGCGGATCAGTTCCGTGGAACCGATGGATTGGAACCAGGAGTTGCTTGAGTTGGTGGCGGGCGAGGAGCGGATTGCCAAGCACGTTCACTTGCCGCTGCAATCGGGGTCGGACGCGGTGTTGAAGCGGATGTTTCGGAAGTACCGAACCAGGCACTATGCAAGCAGGGTTGAATTGGCGCATGCGCTGATGCCGGACGCGGCGATTGGGGCCGATGTGATGACAGGCTTCCCGGGAGAGACGGACGCGGAGTTCGAAGAGACCTGTTCGTTCATTGAGAGCCTGCCTTTTACCTATTTGCATGTGTTCACCTATTCGGAGCGGCCGGGAACTGCGGCAGCCGAATATGCGAGCCCGGTGCCGATGGCGGCGCGGCATGAACGGACGCGGCGGCTGCGGGAGATCTCGGACCGAAAGAACGCGGCGTTCCGGCAGAAGATGGTGGGGCGGACGGTGCCGGCGGTGACGCTGGAGCAGAGGGGCATGGCGCTTACGACGAACTTTCTGAAGGTCGAGATGGCCGCGGTGAGAGAGCCGAACAGGATGGTTGAGCTTCTAATCGGTAGCGCCACTCCGCTTCGCGAGTGTAGGCCGCTGCAGGTTTTGTAGGCCCAAAAGGCGAACAAACAGCGCATTTTACGGAACGGAAACGAGGGATCGAGGCCGTTTTACGCTTCGAACCCAATCTGGATGGCGAATAAAAGACGAATCAGCTGATGGTCGCCGGAGAAGCGAGCTTACCGAGTTTCCGTTGCTGCGACCACCACCACCAATTGTGTTGCGTAGCCGGAAGACGTGGATTGCGGGCTTGAGCTACAGCGCAGCGGAAAGTGTCGAGAACACAGGGATCCTGGCGAGAGTGAGTTTTGCGGCACAGCCGGTGGTAGAGATCATCGCCATCGCGAAGAGCGAGAGTCTCGACTGAGTCGACACCGAGGGAAAGCAAATTCGCTTCAATGGATTTGCCGATGCCGGCGAGATCGCGGAGCTTACGGGTTTCGGTTACGACCATGCTGAGATTATAGGCCGATTACCGGGTGGGCGGACGATCGGCGTTTTTCCGGAAATATATTGTCAGGCCATGCACAAAAAACCAGGTCTTGAAGTCGGACTTGCGCATCTCGGCCCACGCCTCATTTTTGGAAACACCCAGGAAATAGATTTTATAGAGGCCGGAGAGCAGACTTGTCCGGTCGCGGCCGAGAACGCAGTGAAGATAGATGGGCTGAAACTGCGCGTTGTGCATATAGCTCAAGAGTTGATCCACATGCTTTCGCGATGGCGGAATGGGAGAAGCGTTCATAGGAACGGCAAGGAACGTCATGCCATAGCGTTTGGCTTTGCGCGCCTCACCGCCGGAGAACCAGGGAAGGAAGCGCGCATTCAAGATGTAGTGAACGTTGTGAGATTGCAGAAATTGGAAATCCGCATCGGTGTGAGGTTTTGAGCCGACGAAGACGTGCGCGTCGATTTGCGCGAAGTGCGCGATGTCTTTTGGGGCCTGCTGAGCGAAACACAGCGAGACGGAGAGAAAGAGGAGGACGGGAAAATTACGTATCATGCGAGGGAACCAGGAACGACTCGACGCCAGAAGGCACGGGCGCGGCCGACGTCGAGCAGGATTTGCGTCTTGAGAGAGGCGGCATCGGGGAACTGTTGCTCGGGGCGAACGAAGCGGCAGAAGCGCACTCGAATGCGAGCGGGAGGCGGGCCTTCGATGGGTGCGAGGAGATAGGTTTCGAGTGTGAGTTGGACACCGTCGAAAGTGGGTCGAGTGCCGGCATTTGTGATGGAGGGCCAAGAACAGCCGGTGGCCGGTTCGAGTGTCTCAGTAATGTAAACGCCGCGGGGGATGATTTGACCCTTGGGCGGCGCAATGTTCAGAGTAGGGACAGTTTGTTGAGAACCAATGCCCTGCCCTTTGACGACGTCGCCTTCCAAGAAAAAGCAGCGGCCGAGGAGGCGACCGGCGACGGAAACGTTGCCCTGATCAATGGACTGGCGAATAGCGGAACTTGAAACGACGCCGCCGCGGTAAGTGACCGACGGCAGAAATTGTGCGTCAAAGTCATAGGCCGCTCCCAGTTGCATGAGAGTTTGCGAATTGCCGGCTTGTTTGTGGCCGAAGCGGAAGTTTTCTCCCACAAATACAGCGCGGGCGTGCATGCCCTTGGCGACGATTTGATCGACAAACTCCTGAGGAGTAAATTGCGCCAAATGTTCATTAAACGGGAGGACGAGAACATTTTCGGCACCGGCATCGGAGAGTAAGCGAATACGATCTTCGAGACTGCAAATGAGTTCAGGGATGCGATGAGGCGCGACCAGTACAGCCGGGTGAGGGTGGAAAGTAAGCACGGCCGAAGTGAGACTGTGCTGCCGGGCATAATTGCAGGTCACCTTGATTAAAGCTTGGTGGCCGCGATGAACACCGTCGAAATTGCCAATGGTTATGGCGCACGGGCCCAAGCGGCCCTGGGCCGAATCCATGGAGAAGTAAACTTGCGCGCTCATGCTCCCAACCTTCCGATGGGGATTTCAAGACCGTCATAAGCGATCTGGACGTTGGCGGGAAGACGATCGGCTAGCGTGGCGTGCATGAGGTCATGAGAGATGTGAGTGAAGAAATGCGCTTGGGTTGCAAGAGAGCAACGGTGCGGAGAGATTCCTCCACTGTGGAGTGAGTGGGATGTGGGTTGAGACGCAAGGCATCGAGAAAGAGAACATCGAGACCGGCTAAGAGTTCGAGACTCGCGGGGGGAATGCCGCTGTGGTCGGTGAGATAGGCGCAATCGCCAAAGCGAAAGCCATAAACAGTGCCTCTGCCGTGATTGACTCGCACCGGCTGGATTGCGACGCCGGCGACATGGATGGGTGCAGAGTCAAAGATGTTGACTTTCAATCGAGGGCGGCTGGATTCGGTGGGCGATTCATCGAACACGTACTCGAAGGTACGTTTGATGGTGACGAGAGCATCGGCAGAGGCGTATATAGGGATATCGTTTCGCTGCATGAAATTGAAAGGGCGGACGTCATCGAGGCCGAGAATGTGGTCGGCGTGAGAGTGGGTAAAAAGGATAGCGTCGAGCCGTTCGATTTTGAAGTGTAGAGCCTGATAGCGGAAATCAGGCGTCGTATCAATGAGAATGCGCTTGTCGCCCAAGCGCAAAAGGACGGATGGGCGCAAGCGCTTGTCGCGGGGATCAGTAGATTGGCAGACTTTGCAGTGACAACCGATCATGGGGACGCCAACGCTGGTACCAGAGCCGAGAACCAGAATGGAGGCGTGCTCGAACTCTTCGAGCATTTATTCGGTTTTCGTTCCCTTCCCGCCGTCGGGTGTGATGATGAGCGGGCCCTCTTGTTTCTTTTCGGGAGCGGACGGCGGTTCAGCCTTTTTCTTCAGGGAGTCGGAAACCTGGATGAAGCGAAAACGAAGTTCGGTAAGGCCGTTTTCGATGAGGCGCTGCTCATCGGTAGAAAGATTGCCGCGGGTTTTATCCTGCAAGACCGCGAGAATGTCGATGGAGTGACGCGCGAGCGGCAGGTTCGGCTCGGTGTCGTCCTTTTCGTCGAAGCGGAGCAAACCTAACTGCATTTGGGTTTGCATGAGAATGGATTCCACCAGGAAAGTGAAGTTCGCTGGGGGAAGCGGGAATTCAGAAGAAGTGTCTTGAGTTTCAGCCATACGCCAATTCATATTTTACTGGTTGGGCGGTATGCGAGGATCGTGCCATGGCAGAAAGATTTGCGGAAGCGGGCGCGAAGTTCGGCGAACTGGTGGCAGTGATGGCTCGATTACGGGCACCGGGTGGATGTCCGTGGGACCGGAAGCAGACGTTCGAGACGATCAAGAAATACTTGCTGGAAGAAACTTACGAAGTGATGGACGCGATTGACCGCGAGGACTGGCGCGGATTAGAAGAGGAACTGGGCGACCTTCTGCTACAGCCGGTTTTCTTTGCCGAGATGGCGGCGGAGAAAGGTTTGTTCACCGTGGCGGATTCGTTGGATGCGATCAATCAGAAACTGGTGCGGCGGCACCCGCATGTATTCGGAAGCGCCCAAGCCGAAACGCCGGAAGATGTGTTGGTGCGCTGGAACGAAATCAAACAACAAGAGAAAGCGGAGCAGGGCATTGAACCGGCGCACTCCGTGTTGGAAAGCGTGCCAAGGAATTTGCCGGCGCTCATGGAAGCGGACAAAGTGAGTCATAAAGCGGCAGGCATGGGGTTTGATTGGCCGAACATGGATGGAGTGATTGAAAAGGTTCGCGAAGAGGCGGAAGAATTAGCTTTGGCGCGCGGGCAGAAAGACGCAAAAGCGATAGAGCACGAACTGGGGGACTTGCTGTTTACGATTGTCAATTTAGCCCGGTTTCTGAAAATCGACCCGGAGCAGGCGCTGCGAAAGAGCACGGCACGTTTCCGAGGTAGATTTGCGCATGTGGAGCAGAGGGTAGCGGAATCCGGTAAAGGTTTTGAAGAGACACCACTGGAGCAGATGGAGAAGTGGTGGCAAGAGGCGAAGACGGCTGGCTTTTAATCACCCGGGGCAGACGCTGAAAGCGAAAAACAGCTGACGAGCGTGTCGAGATGAGCAGCTTCGGAATCGAGCGCTTTGGCGGTAGAAGAAAGCGCCTCGGAGCGCTCAAGGTTCTTCTGCATGACGGAATCGAACTGAGTTAGTGTTTGTCCGACAGTCTGAACACCAATGGTTTGTTCTTCGGAGGCTTCGGCGATTTGCTGCATAAGTTCGGCCAGTTGTTTGACGGACCCCATGATCTCGGTTAACGAACTGCCCGATTTGTTCACCAGGTCGGAACCGTGGCTGATCTGTTCGGAGGCATTGTTCACCAACTCGGTAATTTGGTGAGATGACTCAGCGCTTTTCTCAGCCAAGGACCGGACTTCTGCGGCGACGACACTAAATGCCAGGCCATGTTCACCCGCTCGGGCGGCTTCGATGGCAGCATTGAGGGCCAAGAGCTTGGTTTGAAAAGCTACGTCGTCCATCGCTGAACTGATCCCTGAGATTTGGCTGGAGGCATCGAGAATGGCATCCATGGAATCAACGGCGGAACGGACAACGGACTCGCCGCGTTCAGCCGATACGCGAGATGTACTGGCCAATTCACTGGCAGTGCGGGCCTTCTCGGCATTTTGACGAGTGGTTGTGGTGACGTCGATGACATTGGCAAGAGCTTTGTGAAGTTCCGACAGTTGTTCACTTGAAGAGTTGGCCAGTTCGAGAGCTGTTCTGGCGATGTTCCCAGTGTGCGCAGTCAGCCCTCTGGCGGTTTGGCTGACTTCCGATATAGCGGATTCGATGCCGCTTAAGGCAGTACCGAGTTCACGCGCCATGATTGCGAATTCGTCTTCACCGGGAATCTTAGGGCGCTCGCGAAAGTCACCTTTGGCAGCGAGCTGCAACACGCGCGCTACCTCCTGAAGTGGCCGGGAAATCAGACGAACCATCCAATAACTAAAGCCGGAGGCCACGAGGAAAGAGAAGGATAGCAGCGATAAAAGAAGAACGATCGAACTATGAACGCGCAATTGGGCAGCGTGTGTGGCAGTTCCGGCTTCTTCCTCCTGCTGCCGGCAGATCTCGGCAATCTTGAGATTAACGCTTGATGCCAGGCTGGACGCTTCTTTCAAGGCGGCGAGGGATTTAGGACGATCTCCGGCTTGCGCGGCGGCAACGACGGATATTGAGAGATCGTGCAGTTTTGGCAACGCGGCGCGGATCTCATCGAGCTTGCTTTTGCTGTCCGCAGAAGTTAAGGCCTTTTCGGCGGCGGAAAGAGATTCGCCGGCGGAATCTTCCATCTCCGCGAGATTTTGGCGTTGGTCTTCAACCGCCTCTTTGTCCCCTATGGCTAAAACCGCATCGCGCAGAACGCGGCTACATTTCGCCTCGAAAATTGCGGCTTCTTTGATATTGGAGATGCCAGTAAGGTTGCGGTCGAAGAGCTGACGGTTGACGCGACCAAGAATAACGGATTGTGAGACACCGACGTAGCCCAGCACAACGGCAATCAGGATGAACAGGACGTAAGAGGCCACGAGCTTATGGGTGGCTTTGGACTTTCGCAGATAGGTCAGCGCTTGATGCATAGAGATGGTCGAACTGGCCGCGTCTCGCCGTTGTAGATATCGGACTTTATTGCGAAGGGCAACAGGGCCAGTTTGGCCTAAAGCGACAAAAGTGGCGACCCGATAAGGGAATAGAGGATCAGAAACAGCTTTTAGCCTATGAGTTTTAAAATGCGTCACATCGCTCTGACAATGACAGGGGTGTTGTGCTCTCTAATGCTGCGTGGAGCGGACGGGACGGCAGGCACAAATCAAAACAGCACGGAGTCAATGAAGAATAAATATGTTCGCCCAGCGGCGATCCCGTTCCCTTCGGAAAATACCTGGACTAAGGACCGGGAAGACCTAGGCCGGACACTATTCTTCGATCCGCGGCTGTCGAGTTCGGGAGCTACCTCCTGCGCCACTTGTCATAATCCGGCTTTTGATTGGGACGACGGGCTTGCCAAGGGAGTTGGCGCGGGCGCGAAGCAACTGGGGCGGAAGACCCCGACCATTGTGAATGCGGCATGGGGAGAGTTGTTTTTTTGGGACGGCAGGGCGGAGTCGCTGGAAGACCAGGCGCTTGGACCGATCGCGAGCCAGGCGGAGATGAACATGCCCTTGAAAGAGATGCTGGGGCTGGTGAAGGCCATTCCGGGCTACCAAACAAAGTTTCAGCGCGCTTATCCTGACGAACCGATCGATGAGAAGACGATTGCTAAGGCCATTGCAACCTTCGAAAGGACGATTGTGTCGAGCGAGGCGCCGTTTGACAGGTGGATCAAAGGCGACGAAACAGCTATTTCGGAATCGGCCAAGAGGGGATTTTCGGTTTTCAACGGGAAAGCGGATTGCGCGCAATGTCACAGCGGATGGGCATTTACCGACCAGGGATTTCATGACATTGGCGCTGCCGATAACGATATTGGGCGCGGGAAATACTTGAAACTTGAAAGCATGCAACATGCATTCAAGACGCCCAGCCTTAGAAATGCCTCGCGGCGCTCGGCTTTCCTGCACGATGGTTCAGAGAAAACTTTGGAATCGGTGATCGACTTCTACGATCAGGGTGGCATGTGCCAACGGCCCAGCTTGGCCGTGGAGGTTCATCCCCTTCATCTGACTGTGACCGAGAAACAAGACCTACTGAACTTCATGCTGACTTTGACAAGCGACGAGCCAAAGTCGGAAATTCCGACACTGCCTGTGAAGAATCAATACCGATAAGTCGTGGAGATGTTTAATGAAAGTGCTAAGACTATTGGCCGCCGCTGCGCTGCTGGCGGGCGCCGCCCCGCCTGATCATACGATTGAACAAAAGGATCGGAAGTTTTCGCAGAATGAGATCTCGATCCATGTGGGAGACAAAATCACATTTACGAACTCCGACGAGGTGACCCACAATGTCTACTCGGCGACACCGGGGCATGAGTTTGATATCAAACGGCAGGCACCGGGTGGATCGTCAACTGTTTCCTTTGACAAGGAGGGGATGGTTGAGGTGCGCTGTTCGATACATCCATCAATGAAGCTGACAGTGAAAGTCGACAAGTAATTCGGGAAAGGATTGTGACGCTGCCAAGTTTGACTCCCATATTTGCCACAGTCTGTTCAATCGCTTTTGGACTGGCGATTGCTCAAAACGACGACGCATTGCGGCATCCGGCGAAAGATGAGAGCCGCGACTTGAAACATTTTTTGACAATGCCAACTGAGGCTCGTCAGATTTTTCAAAAATCTTGTAGCGATTGCCATTCAAACGATACCGTGTGGCCGTGGTATAGCTATTTGCCTTTTGTTGCTCACAAACTTCAGAGCGATGTCCGAAAAGCGAGAACACGTTTGAATGTATCGGATTGGCCAGCGCTCGTGGGAGAAGGAGCGGACGAAGAAATCGGCCGCGTGATAGCAGTCTGCGAAGAGGTGGAAATGGAGAACATGCCTCCACGGCGTTACTTGTCTTTGCACACCAACGCACAGCTAAGTTTGCAAGAACGGAAGACGCTTTGTTCCTGGTCGCACAACACTGAATCCACGCTACGCCGTGAATATCCATCGGTCGGCGGTCCGGTGTCGAGTGACGGCGGAACTTCCGCTGCGCACTGACAAGGAAAATCAGCGGCTTTCAGAAGTAGCCGTAGGCGAGCCAACCGCCATCCACATATAAAGAATGTCCGGTGATGAAGCTCGCTTTGTCGCTGAGCAAGAAAGAAACGGCATCGGCAACATCGGCGGGTTGCGCCAAGCGGCCGAGCGGAATGCGAGCCTTGATTTGTTCTTCATTCACATTGCCGGCAGCGATGTTCCGCTTGGTCATTTCGGTGGCGACATAAGCGGGCCCCACGGCATTCACACGAATTTGCCGCGCTGCCCACTCGATGGCAAGCACCTTGGTGAGCATGGCGATGCCTGCCTTGGCGCAACAGTATGCCGCACGGCGCGGGAAGGCAGCTTCGGCGTTCGTGCTGCTTATGAAAACGATGGCGCCGCCGCGATCCAACATGCGTTTGGCGCAAGCTTGGGAAAAATAGAAAGCGCCGTTGAGTTGAATATCGATCATGCGAGACCAATCGGCGGGCGGGAGGGTCAGGCTATCGTGCGGCTTACTCACTCCGGCACAGTTCACCATTCCGTCAATTTGCCCAAACTTCGCGATGGCTGCGGCGGCGAGCGCTTCGCACTGAGCGGGATTGGTGATGTCGCACGCGAGGCCGATGACCCGGTTCGCCTGCGGTTCGATAAGCACGGCGGTCTGCTCGGCTTGCGCCGCATTCAAATCCGCAATCACAACACGCGCGCCCTCACGCACCAAACGGGCCGAGACTTCAGCGCCGATTCCACCGGCGCCGCCCGAGACAACAATGACTTTGTCTTGCATTAGAGAAATGAGCCGAGTCCAAAGGTAGACTAAAGGCCCGCTATCAGTTCTTTCGCGATCGCCACACCCGTTTCGTGTTTGTTTGCAAGCTGGCTGATATTCACCAAGACTCCGTTGGAACCTTTGCGCGCCACGAAGACCGCATCACTCGGGCCGAAATACGCTTCGTCCCATGGGCCGGGCACTTTCTGAACATTTCCACCCGCCATACGCGCGGCAGTCTTAATGCTGATCAGCGCTACGCCGGCGTTGCCCCGGTAGATCTGAGTGCCCACAAACGGTTTATTGTTCGCCTCTTGGGAGATTTTGTTGATGATGGCGCTGAAGTCTTTTGGATTATCATTCACCTCGGGCTTGTCCATGCCGGCGGCGACGTTTGCGGCGCTGAGATAGTTGCAATACTCGCGCAAGGCTCCGGCTTCGTTGCCGCGGGAACTAACGATGGTTGCGCCCACAATTTTCGGAAACTTTTTCCTTACTGAGAAGATCGCAGCCGGCTTGCGTGGGCTGAGCTGGTTGCGTTTTCGCCTGCGTCATTTCCTGTTTGGCTTCATGCACTACGTCTTTCAAGAAGAAATAAGCTTTCACACCAACCACCGCAACCAGCACGACAAACACGGCAAGCACCGTGAGAAGGATCTTTAGAAGCGGGGACTTCTTGCGAGGCGAGACATAGGGCGATTGAGAAATGGAAGGACCCGCGGGAGGAGACGCGTCGTTTTGCGGAGCACCGCATTTCGGGCAAAACTTTCCCCCGCCGGTAGCCGTGCCGCAGCTCGAACAGAAACTACTCATGCATGTTTCTCCTTCTTCGCCATTTTATAGGTACGTTGGAAAAACTAATCATATTTTGCGGGGCCTGCTGAAGATGGAACGGCGGGAGCAATCTGACTTCTCAGTGATTTCGAGCACAGAATAAACAGCTTTATCGGCGGCTCCGGCCGCAGAAACGCAAGGCGCCCATAAGGCAAAAAGCGCCGAAGGGTTTCTCATGACATTGGAAACAAGAATACAATGAGGGTATGCGGAGCGTGGCGGAAACGGATATCAGCGAGCAACCGGTCAACGTGGCGGGTTGGCAGCGAACAGCGGCGGCGGTTGGCGCCATTTTGTTGGGCATCATTTTCCTGGTGTCGGGAGCTTGGAAAGTGCTCGATCCGTTTAAGACAGGCGAACTGTTAGAACAGGCGAAAGTGCCGGCAGGATTCGGGCGCTTAGGCGCATCCACGTTGGGCAGCATCGAACTGCTTGCGGCGTTCCTGCTTTTCTATCCAAAATTGCGGCGCTTGGGCGGCCTGCTTGGTTCGGGATTGATGGTTTTCTTCCTGGGCTGGGTGGGTTATTACTACAGCGCCTTGGCCGGCAAAGAGTGCAGTTGCTTTCCGATTATCAAACGGACCATTGGTCCAGGGTTTTTTATTAGCGATGGTGTGATGCTTCTATTTGGCCTCGCGGCACTTGTTTGGTCAGCCAAAGTGGTGAGCCTCAAACTGCCGGCGATGGCACTGGGCGCAATCGCGGTTCTAGCGGCTGGAAGTTTTGGTTTCAATAGTTGGAGACACAGCAACGTACAAGTGCCGACGCCGGTGATTGTGGATGGCAAGCCGCAGAATTTGGCGGAGGGGAAGGTCTTCGTGTTTTTCTACGATCCTTCGTGTATGCATTGCGATGCGGCGGCGAAGTTCATGAAGACGCTGAACTGGGGCGATACGAAAATCGTTTCGATTCCGACGGTGAATCCGCAGTGGGCGGAATCGTTCCTTCACGACACCGGGTTCAAGCAAGCCTCGACCAGTCTTGAGCTGGACAAGATGAAGAAGGCCTTTCCTTTTGTTGATCCGCCCTATGGGGTGGCGCTAGTGGATGGGCAGGTGAAAGAGACTTTCACGCAAGCGCAATTCAATGCGCCGCTACCCGGGCCGGACCTCAAGAAGATGGGCTTCGTTCAGTAAGGCTGGCGCTTTCTTTTTAGACATTTAGCGGACTTTGCTAAAGTAACACACCAGCCGGAACAATGTTCTGTAGCGCGGCAAAACCTCAAGCAATTCTTCAGGTTTACAGGGAGTAATTTCGGGATGAAGCACTTAAGCAGATACTGCCCGTATCTGATTGAATAATAAGCAGCTTATTCACGAGCCCCTGGCGTAATCGACGGCAACCACTTCGTGGAGGCCGATGCTGGGCAGATTCAGCTCAACCAAGCTATCGCGAAGGGCATATTCGACCTTCGATTTGGCAACCAACAAGTGCACATCCTTGACGGCTCTGCCGGGCGGGATTTTGATGCGAACGGTTTGGCCGGGCATGGGAATGATCTCGCGCACTGGGCCTTTCATCATCATCGGATTGGTGAGGTTCACCAGGTGAAGAGTCATCGAATGGCGCTGCTCCCAAATCGCAACATCCAAAACACCCGGGCCGTGAACAGAAATGGGAATGCTGCCGCGCGACGCCCAGAGAATGGTATTGCGTAAAAGCCGGCCGTGATCCACTGCGAGGACATCCCAAAATGTGCGGCCTATATCCCAAGGGAAAAAGATGACGCGGCCGCGGCCGAACTCGCGCATGAAGACACCGCTCTGTTTTTGTTCAACCGGACGCACATAGACTTCCTCCATCGGGAGATCTGGATAGGAAGGCACGACTATTAATACGGGAGTCGCTAGGTCAGAAGCCATCGGTTTGACGATCACTCGATTGACGCCGTTCACAATGCGCGTTGCATCTTCCAATCCCGAGAGCAGCGGATGGAATGAGCCGGTTGCGGATTCGCGCTGCAAGGTGAGATACGAGTTGTGCATTGGGCCTTCGCGACGGCCGGCGAACGAGACGCCGAAAAGATCGGCGAGGCCGAAATCTTTGCGGGCGACACCCCATTCGTCATAGAGCGAAGTTTCGAACGTTGCGATGAGGCTGCCGCCGCGCTTCACGAAGCCGGTCAATTGCGCGCATTGCCGATCGGATAATGCGGCGATGTTGGGCAAGATCAAAGTTTGATACGGAGCGAGTTGCGTTTCGGTCAAACAGCGGTCATGCACCATCTCAAACGGAACACGCGCCTCGACCAAAGCTTGATAGAAACCGAGGGCGGCATTCTCCACTTTGTTGCGCGCTCTTTCACCGCCATAGAATGAGGCCGTTTGCTGGGAGTAGACCATGGCGATGTTCGCGAGCGACCGTTCGTTGCGCAAGTAGCGCTGGTTTTCGAAATGCCATTGATACAACTCGGCGACTACCGGCAGCCAGCGTTTGTCAATCGGCTTGGCGTTGAACTTTACGAACCAGGGCCGCAAGCCCTGCGCGATTCCATCGGCGACCCACAAGCGAATTTCGTCGGCACTCTGCACTGAATCTTTCCAGCGATATTCTTCTTCGAGGCCGACACTGAAAATGCCCGCGATCGGTTTGTGGCCGAGAGTCGCTCGATATTCCTTGCCGTTCTTCCCGTTTGTCCAGGGCGGATTGAGACCACGGCGCGCCTGACGATCGGCGAACAGGGTGGGCGCCAGTTGACCAATGACCGACATATCAAGCTCGCTAAGAGCGCCGCCGCCCGCGTTGGCGAGAAAGGCGGCGTTTGGGTTGATGGCTTTAATTTTTGAATCCCACAGCCGCCACAACTCGAACAAACGCTGCTGATGCCAAATCAGGTAAGCGCGGCGCGCGGGGTTTTGCGGGTCGAGGGTACGCGGCAGATCGATATGGGCGAAGTCTTGAAAGTTTTGACGACAGTGTTCGCAGTAGCACATGCCGGAGCCGGCCCAACGATTAGAGAAGATGCCGTCTACCTGATAGAGCCGGACAATCTCTTCGGTGACAGCGGTCATGAACTCGAAATTGTAAGGGCCGAGCGCGCAGGTAACCCATAGTTCGGGGTCGGCCCAATGCTTGCGTTTGTTGCCAGCTGCATCGACAGCGATCCAATCCGGATGCGCTTCGTAGACATCTTGATGCGCCGCATGCGGGTCGGTTCGGGCGATGACGTTCATGCCGAGCGCGCGACAGCCTTTGAGCAAATCGCCAAAGGCATCACCATTAGCCAGCCACTTGCTGCGGTAGTGAAAAGGAACTGCGGTTGGATAGAAGGCTACACAGCCGCCGGCGCTGAGGCAGGCTGCGTCGGCGTGAATGCGCTGAAAATAGGCCAGCCAAAAGGAGGGATCATAGTTTCCCGGGTCGTCTTCAACGAACGCGAGTTGTGCCCAGCGCATCGGGCGGTCATACCAGGGCGTTGGCGGGGCGGCGGGCAAAGACGGCAGAAGAGAGGCGGCAACAGTGGATTGAACGAATTCGCGGCGATTCATGTCCCTTCAAATATTTCATGTTTGCGCCGCTTTGGTGAAGGCTTAGAGAATTTTAGTTGGAGCCAGCGTGTGGGCCGCGATCAAGCCCGAACGATGGCTTTTCGGCGCTGCCCACCACTTGAATTTTCAAATATGTACCGGCGCCGTGTTTCGCGAAGAAGGGATCAACAGGTTTCGCCAGCCAGCGCTTCCAGCCGGACAGCATTTGCGAAACTTTCGCTTCGAGTTTGAGATCGCCATGAAAATCAACCGTATCCTGCGCCATGCTGTAATCGCCGTGCAAACCAACAGTGGCGCCGGGCACGCCAAAACTCAATCGGGTGAAGGTCAGCACTTGATTTTCCATATGAAACGTTCCCACCATGCTGGAGAAGACGTTGTCGATGTCCAGGTCTTTCGGTTTTCCCTGTCCGCGGCGGCTGAGTTCGTCCACTTTATCCTGCACGGTACCATGCAAAAATTCGCCGCGAGAAATGTTGAAGCTACCGGACAGAATCAGCTTCTGTTGCATGGTGCCGCCCAGTGGCGGGATTGAGATTTTCGCGTTCATATTGATCAAGCCGGACATGAATGGTTTGCCTTTTGCAGCGAGCAGGAGAAGATCTTCAATGTGGCCGCGCGTCATGACCAAGTCGAGATCAATGGCGCGGCGGCGGGCGCCTTCGTGCTTAATGATGCCACCGCTGGTGACGAAATACGTGTTTCTGAGGCGGGCGTGAACCGGTTGTAAAATCGTGTTGCCGTTTGTGCCATCCACCAGCACGTCATACTGCGTTTGCAGCGGTACGGGATTGCCGCTGGTTTTCAGACGGAAGTCGGGCACAGTAGCTTCGCCTTGCGCCCGGATAGCCGAAAGCGTTCCGTTGAAGTGACCGCTTGAATGAAGAATGCCGGCAATGCCGGTGAAGATGCCGAGATCGGCATTGGAGAAATCGTAAATGCCATTCATCGGAGTGTCGCCGGGGTTCGCGGCGTTCCATGGGCCGAAAGCGCCAGTGGAGCGAATCAATCCAGGGGGGCGGGGATTGGTAAGGACGGCGCGATACTGAAGCTGGTTTTGTTCGCCGGCGGAGGTTACGTGGATTTCGGTTAAGGCGAAATCGAGTGGCTGCGCTTGCGCATTGTTTGGGAGGATGATGAGCCGCGCCTGGGAAATATCCACGTGGTCAACAATCAGGCGGCTCGCCAGCTCATTCGGGTCCCGCGGTTTGTCGGGCGTTTGTTGAGCCTGCTCGCTCTTCGGTGGGATGGTTAGAGTCATGCCGTTCAGAGTGACTGCGGTTACGTGCGGGTGAAGCTGACGCAGCATTCCCAAATCGAGATCGAAGGAAAAGGTATCGACGGCGAAGAGCGGCGGAAGACTTTCGTGGCCCTGATGGCGCAGAGAAAGTTTGTGTCCTTCTACGTGAGCGAGGGTGCCGGAGCCGCCGCGAAAGAGCAACCCGAGGGGAGAAACGGCCGGGATGCTGATATGTAGATCTCCCAATTCGACTTGGCTGTCGAAGTGCTCCTGCAGGTATTGGACGACGAGCGTATTGATTTGTGGTTCAAATCTTCCCGCAAAGGTGCGAGCTATTACGAAAAGTAACACCAGCATCCCACCCAGCGCACACAGCACAATAACCGCTAAACGTTTTGCATTTCTAGACATAGCCCTTGCCCACTAGTTGCATCCTGATGACCATCCATATGGTCTCAAACATGCACTGTCAAGCGGCAGGTTTGATGATTCGGGTTGTGGAATTTGCTCACCCGAAAAAATTCCTCCTGGCTGGCCAACCGTTCGTCTCCCACTGTTGAGCCAGCCTTTTTTTCGGTACGAAATGTTCCGGGCGTGTGATTTTGAATGGGTACGACGCTCGCGCTTAGCGTCTAACTGCTTGAATTTGCGCGTTAGATGGGTGTGGCGCGCGAAATGCATTGTTGAACGACGGAGGTTCAAGAATGAACTCAGACCAAATTGAAGGCAACTGGAAACAGTTTTCAGGCAAAGTCAAAGAGAAGTGGGGCAAACTCACAGATGACGATCTGACGCAGGTGGCGGGGAAGCGGGATCAGCTTCTCGGCAAAATTCAGGAGCGTTACGGAATCAAGAAAGAAGAAGCACAAAAGCAATTGGACGAGTTTTACAAGGCTCAACACGATCCGACAGCCGCAAAAGCTGCGGCGACACACCATTAATTGAGTTGGCATGGGCCGACCGGCGTTGACCGGTCGGCTCTTTTTTTGCGCTGTTTACACAACGTAGCGCCCGGCGTTTAGCACTTGTTTTGCAATTTGGCGGCTCAGGGCGACTGTGTTGATAGGTTCGTATTTGGCGAGTCGCCGAAGAATTGCAGTTTGGGTCCGGAGCATGTCGCCTTCGGCCACCGCAGCGATGACCTTCTTGGTGGCGTTTTCGATGGTTTGCAGCGCCTTCGCGGCATAGTAGGCGGTCATGGCAATGGCATTCTTGGCGCTGTTTTCTCCGTTGCGCGCCACTAACTTTTCCGCACGCAGCAGGGAAGATTCGAGAGCATATACTTCGATGATGGTATCCGCCAAGGCACCCATGATTTCTTGCTGATCTTGCAAATCGGTCATGTGTTTTTGTGAAGCGGCTCCGGCTGCAAAGAGACTGAGTTTTTTGGCGCTTTCGAGCATTTTGCGCTGCGCCGCGAGTGGGCCTTCGAGATCTTCGCTTGGCGTTGGCCCTTCCATCACTTCATCCATGATGCGTTTGATCGCGGGCAGAAGGGCAAGTTGGCCGGCCATGGCGCGCTTCATCAACCAGCCGGTGATGATGAGCCGGTTGATTTCGTTGGTGCCTTCGAAAATTCTGTTGATACGCGCGTCGCGATAGGCCGGAGTGGCAGGATACTCTTCTACGTAGCCGAATCCACCGTAGATCTGAACGACGTGATCGACAACCATGTCGAGCATTTCCGATCCCCAAACTTTGAGAATCGAACATTCGACGGCGTATTCTTCAATACGTTTCTGAATTTCGCGAGAGGCGCCGGCGGCGTGGTGATCCACATCCTGCAGAGCAGCGTCAATCATGCCGATGGTGCGATAGCTGAGCGATTCACCAACATAGATTCCGGTTGCGCAATCGGCAAGTTTTTCTTGAATGAGGCCAAATTCCGCGATGGGTTTGCCGAAAGCTTTCCGTTCTTTCGCGTATTGCAAGCCGTGTTGGAAAGACGTACGCGCGCCGCCCACCGCCGCTGCGCCGAGTTTGAAACGGCCGATATTGAGGATGTTAAACGCGATGTGATGGCCTTTGCCGATTTCGCCGAGAAGATTTTCGGTGGGAACGCGACAATCGTTCAAGATCAACGGGCAGGTGGAAGAGCCGCGGATGCCGAGTTTGTGCTCTTCTTTACCGACAGAGAGGCCGGGCGTGTTGCGCTCAATGAGGAAGGCCGAGAATTTGTCGCCATCGATTTTGGCAAAGACGGTATAGAGGTCGGCGAAACCACAATTGCTGATCCACATTTTCTCGCCGTTGAGGATATACTCTTTCCCGTCGGGAGAAAGCACGGCTTTCGTGCGGATGTTCATGGCGTCGGAACCGGACGTTGCTTCCGAGAGAGCGTAAGCCGCCACCCATTCGCCGGTGGCCAGTTTCGGAAGGTATTTCTTCTTCTGTGCCTCCGTACCGTACCAGACGAGCGGCAGAGTGCCAATGCCGGTATGCGCCGAAAAGGCGACGGAGAAACTTCCGTTCTTACTGAGTGACTCAGCCACGAGAGCCGAGGTGGTTTTGTCCAGTTCCAGGCCGCCATAGGCTTCGGGAATATCAACGGCCAACAGGCCGAGATCACCGGCTTTTCGCATGAGGCCTTTGGTGACTTTGAAATTCTTTTCTTCGATTTCGGCCGCAGCGGGCAGGACTTCGTTGGTGGCAAATTCAGCGGCTGTTTTCGCCGTGCTGATTTGCTCTTGGGTGAAATCCTCCGGCGTGAAAACGGCATCGGCCGGAATGGATTCAATCAGGAAGCTGCCACCCTTGGCCGCTTTGACATTTGTTGCAACAGTGGTTGTAGCCATTTCTTCCTCGCTTCTTTAATTCACACGTTCAAAAATCCCAGCCGCGCCCATGCCGCCGCCCACGCACATGGTCACCATGCCGTAGCGCGCCTTGCGGCGCTGCATTTCGCGCGCCAGTGTGGCGGTGAGTTTTGCGCCGGTACATCCAAGCGGATGACCCAACGCAATCGCCCCGCCGTTGACATTCACTTTGTCTTTGTCGATGCTCAGCCTTTTGATCACTGCCAGCGCCTGTGCGGCAAAGGCTTCGTTCAGTTCGATCAGGTCGATTTGATCGAGAGTCAAGCCCGCCATTTTGAGGGCTTTCGGGATAGCGTAAATCGGACCGATGCCCATTTCTTCTGGCATACAACCGGCGTAGGCAAACGAAAGGTAGCGCAGAATGGGCTTGATTCCCAGAGCGGCCGCACGTTCTTCAGACATCAGGATGGAAGCGGCCGCGCCATCGGAGGTTTGGGACGCATTGCCAGCAGTGACTACACCTTTCGCGTGAAACACTGGCCTGAGTTTAGCTAGGGCTTCGAGTGAGGTATCGGCGCGTGGGCCTTCATCCACGTTGAAGGGAGTTTCGGTTGTTTTGAGTTTTGACTTCTCATCGGGGACAGTGACACTCACGGGCACCGCGACAATTTCGTCGTCGAATTTGCCGGCCGATTGCGCGGCCAACGCTTTCTGGTGGCTCGCATGGGCGAACTCGTCTGATTCTTCACGCGAGATTCCGTAATGCTTGGCAACGCGTTCTGCGGTGAGGCCCATGGAGGTGTAGGCTGTCGGATGATTCTCTTCGAGCCAGGGGTTCAGGGAAGGCTTGTTACCGGCCATCGGGATCATCGACATTGATTCTGCTCCGCCGGCCACAATGACGTCTGCTCCACCCGCGCGAATCCGGTCGCCGGCTAAGGCAATGGATTGCAGACCGGACGCGCAGAAGCGGTTTACTGTGAAGGCCGCGGATTCAATGGGCAGCCCGGCGCGCAAGGCTGCAATTCTTGCGACGTTCATGCCCTGTTCCCCTTCGGGCATGGCACAACCGATGATGACGTCTTCTACTTCTTTTGAATCCAACTGCGGAACACGTTCGAGCGCTCCTTTGATTGCGAATGCGGCCAAATCGTCGGGGCGGGTCGAGCGTAGCGCGCCTTTGGGAGCTTTGCCCACGGCGGTCCGAACAGTGCTGACAATAACGGCATTCTTCATGTCTGTTTAATTCCTCAAGGGTTTCCCGGTTTTCAGGGTGTGCGCAATGCGCTCAGCTGTTTTCTTCTCGCCACAAAGAGAGAGAAAAGCTTGCCGTTCGAGATCAAGGAAGTATTGCTCACTCACCGGAGTGCCGGGAGTTACTTTGCCGCCGCACAAGATGTTCGCGACATGGTTGGCAACCTTGACGTCGTGGTCGCTGACATATTCGCCCTCGCGCAGCAAGCGGATGCCCATGCGGAGAGTCGCCAGAATGTTGGCGCCTGGGGCGGGAAGGTCGGTGCGCGGAATCGGCGTGGAGTAACCAGAGTCCGCCAGTTCACGGGCGCGAGCTCTCGCGTCTGTCAACACGCGCTCACGATTCATCGTAACGACGTCGCCAGGGAACAGGTATCCGAGTGTTCGAGCTTCGACGGTTGAGGTGGAAACTTTGGACATGGCAATATTCTCAAAGCCGCGGCGGATGGTTTCGATCAGCTCAACCGATTCGTTGCGGACGCTATCGCGAACGGCCGCCGCGGCATCGATCGCCCGAAGCGCGACCTCTTTGCAACCGCCGCCACCTGGGACCAAGCCAACCCCGGTTTCGACCAAGCCCATGTATAGCTCGGCGTGAGGCTGGCGCGCGGCCGAGTGTAGAGAAATTTCGCAGCCGCCGCCCAAGCACATACCGAAAGGAGCCGTCACCACGGGCTTCGGACAGAACTTGATCGCTTGGGTCATTTTCTGGAACGCCTTGATGGCCATGTCAATTTCGTCCCACTCCTGCTCTTGAATGCCGAGAAGTAGTTGCATCACATTCGCGCCGACGGAGAAGTTGTCGCCGTCGCTCGTAATGACGAAGGCATCGAACTTCGACAAGGTGTCGCTTCCCGGCTTCAACGTTTGAGTGATGAAGGAAACGATATCGCCGCCAATGGCGTTCATCTTGCTGTGGAACTCAATGCAGCCAACGCCATCGCCCACATCAATCAAAGAAGCTCCCGCGTTCTTCTTGACAACGCCGTTGGCTTTCTTCAAGATCTCGACTGAGCCTGTCCCTTCGAACATTGGCACTGGCTGATAGGTGCCGGTTTTGATATCGAAGAAGCGGCGGCCTGATGGCACCGTCGCGTCATCTTGATACCAGGTTGTTTTGCCGCTTGAAAGGAGTTTCTCCACTGCGGGCGCAAGCTTCATTCCCGCCGCCTTCATCTTCTCCGCAGTGGCAGCCACACCGGCGGCATCCCACATTTCGAATGGGCCGAGCTCCCAATTGAAGCCATTTTTCATCGCTTCATCAATGCCGACAATATCGTCAGATATTTCAGGCACTCGATACACCGCGTAATTCCATAGCTCAGGAAGAAGTTGCCAGTAGAAACCGGCGGCGCGATCTTTCTTTGGATCGTTAGCGAGAACCATACGGATCCGTTCGGCCGCCGAGTCTGTATTCTTGGTCAATTCGAGCGAGGGGAATTTGGCGCGAGCGGACGGCCGGTATTCGAGCGTCTTCCAATCCAGACCCAAGCGCTCTTCCGGGCCGGATGCGTTTTTCACTTTCTTGTAGAAGCCTTGCCCGGTTTTATCGCCAAGCCACTTGCGCTCCAACATCTGAGCGAGGAACGGAGGCGGAGCGACGTCGGCACGCTCATCTTTCACACGCGCGAAGAAATTTTCAGCGACGTGCGCCAACACATCAATGCCCACCATGTCACTCAAGCGAAATGTTCCGGATTTGGGCCATCCAATGGTGGCACCGGCCAGGGCGTCAACCTCTTCGATAGTCATGTCCATCGCCACCATGATGCGAACCGCATCCATCATGGCGAAAGTCCCAATGCGATTACCAATGAAGTTCGGCGTGTCCTTGGCCGTGACAACCGCTTTCCCTAGACGGCGGTCGACAAACTGTTCGATGGCTTCAATGGCTTGCGGATCGGCTTCAGAAGTGGGGATAATTTCCAGCAGCCGCATGTAGCGCGGAGGGTTGAAAAAGTGCGTGCCAAACCAATGCTTCTTAAAACCTGCGTCCATGCCTTCGGCGATTTGTGAAACGGGAAGGCCGCTGGTGTTGGTTGTGATGATGGCATCGGGCCGGCGGAACTGATTCACTTTGGTGAGAAGAGCGCGCTTGATCTCCAGATTCTCCGCAACCACTTCGATAATCCAATCGCAGTCACGCAGCAGTTCCAAGTGGTCTTCAAAATTTCCGATCCGAATCAGGCGAGCGTTCGCAGGATCAAAGAAGGCAGCCGGCTTCGATTTCTTCAAGCCTTCGAGCGCGGCATTCACCACGCCGTTGCGCGCCGCGGCGTTCGCAGCCGGGGCATTCGGAGGAACAATGTCAAGCAGAACAACAGGGAGCCCGGCATTTGCCACGTGGGCTGCAATTCGCGACCCCATATGCCCTGCCCCTAAGACAGCCACTTTGCGGATCAAATAAGCGTTTCCGGCGGCTCTCGGAGTAACGGCTTTTTCTAAAGTTTCGGCGATCATGGCTGAAAGTTTGTATCTGGAGCGCTAGCTCCGCATTTCTCCATTTATAAGTCGTGTTGGGTTTGAGGTTGTCTCAAAATCCGGCAGCTTGAGTTTCGCGGTGCGGCCCCTGGCTAGGCCTTGCGTGAGTGTTTGCGTGAACTCGACAGCCACTTGCTCCGCGGTAAGCGGACCACCCGGTTCGAACCAGTTGGCAAGCGAGTGAATGGCACCTGCCAGCGCAAAAGCCGCGAGCCGCACATTGCACGGGCGAATGGAACCGTCAGTAACGCCCTGCTCTAAAAAAGAGCGCAACATCTGGTCAATCTTCCGTTTCTCAGCGCGGACTTCGATCTGAGCCTTGTTCGAAAGTTCGCGATCATCTTGTCGCACCAGAAAGCGCCCGAAATCGCGAGCAATGATCACGGTATAGGTTTGCACAAAGGCCGCCACCTTTTTCGAGGCCGTTTCCATTGTGCGAGCGGATCTTTTCAAGACTCTGCTGGGCTACTGCAATTCCTCGGCGATAGCATTCCAGGTAGATTTCCTCTTTATTCAGGAAATAGTGGTAAATTGCCGGCTTCGTAATCTTGAGTTTCTTGGCTACATCATCCAGGGAAGTTTGCCAGTAACCTTTTTCAATAAACATCTGAACGGCAGTTTGCAGAACGGCTTCTTTCTTCCCATCAGGGTCGCGACGACGATCAGCAAAAGCCGCCCGGTAAGTCGACGACTCCCGGGTCCGCTTTTTGGCAGGCTTGGCTTCAGCTATTGACAGAGTCGGTCCCCTCTTGATATCTTACTCATCGGTAAGAAAAACGCAAGTGGTTTGTTTTTTGAAGCCGTTACAGTGAGAGGAATGCCGGCTGATCACGTGCAAGCGCTACTACTAGTGTTCGCCTACGCGGAGCCCACCCATTTCTCCGCGCTTGAGATGGCGCTGACGGCCATCTTCGTCATTGCTTCGCTCTGGGGCTTTTGGGCGCGCTTTGGCCAAGTTGTCAAACGCATTCGCGAATCGAAGAAGGACTCGAACTTTTCCCTGGGGAACGTCGGCAAACGTGTATGGGATTTCTTTTGGGAAGTCATTTGCCAAGCCAAAGTGATTGAGCAGCGACCGCTGCCAGGCTTGGCCCATGCGTTCGTATTCTGGGGCTTTTGCGTTTTCGCTCTTGTTTCGCTGAATCATTTTGCGTCTTGTTTTGGGTTTGGCTTTCTTTCGCCGGAGGGCTTTTTCGGCCGCATCTATTTCGATTTCGTCGCGATCTTCGCGCTATTCGTCGCTGTTTCAATTCTTGGCCTGTTCCTGCGCCGTTTTTTTGCTCGGCCAGTCTGGCTGGGCCAGAAACTTTCTTATGAATCCGGGTTCATCGCGTTTCTGATTTTCCTTTTGATGGTGACCTATCTCGGCGCTTTTTTTGTGCCGGATACGAGCGTCACCGCGAAGGTCTTTTGGTGGCTGCACTCCCTCTCAATCCTCGTCTTCCTGCCGCTCATTCCACATACTAAGCATTTACATTTGCTGCTTAGCCCTGTGACAATCTTCCTTTCACGCGGATCGTTTAGTGCGATTCCAAAGTTGGAGGGCGATGAAGATTTTGGGCTAGTAAAGGGCGGTGATCTCACACAACTGGTTTCGCTGCAGGCCTACTCGTGCGTTGAGTGCGGACGCTGCACCGAACATTGTCCCGCCGCGAACACCGGCAAGGAACTAAACCCAAAGGAAATCATCCTCGGCGTGCGCGGATATTTGAACGATTTTGGACCAAAATCTGAGGAGCCGCTTCTCGGCAAATACAATTCCCAAGAAGCCGTGTTTCAATGCACCACTTGCGGCGCTTGCGAATTTCAATGTCCAGTAGGAATTGAGCATTTGCCAGTGATTATTGGCCTGCGGCGCGGCAGTGTGAACACCGGCGCCTGGGAAGATGACTACGGCACCAAACTCTTCCTTGCCATGGAAAAGCACGGCAACTCGCTGGGCCTTTCCAGCAACGAACGCACGAAGTTTATTCAAAAACAACAATTCCCAACATTCGACGGCACGCAAGAGTATTGTCTGTGGCTAGGTTGCATGGGTGGGTACGATCCGCAAGGGCGGGAAATCGTTGCTTCGTTCGCGCAGGTAATGAATCATCTGGGAACAACGTTTGGAGTTTTGAAAAAAGAGAAATGTACTGGGGATCCGGCGCGACGCTTGGGAAATGATCTGGTGTTCCAAACGCTTGCGGAAGAGAATCTGGAGACCCTCAAGCAGAACAAAGTCACCAAGATCGTTTCAATTTGCCCGCACTGTGTGCGCACGATTGCCACCGACTGGAAAGACTTCGGAACTCCCCCGCAAATCGAGCATCACAGCGAATTCATGGCCCGGCACAAAGACAAGCTCCCCACCCAAACCAAAGGCGGCGAGGTTGTGTTCCATGACCCGTGCTACCTGGGCCGTTATCAGGACATTTACGATGCGCCGCGCGAAGTGATCTCTCTCAGTGGCACTGTGGTTGAACCCCCGCGCCACAAAGAGCGCAGTTTCTGTTGCGGTGCCGGCGGAGGATTGGCGTTTCTGGGTGAAGAAAAGGGAGAGAGAGTCAGCCACAATCGCGCCAAGGAACTGGCAGCCACCGGCGCGACAGTAGTGGGAGCAGCTTGCCCTTTCTGTAACACAATGCTGCGCGATGCCCTGGCCGCGACGTCCGACAATCCGCCGCAACTTCTGGACATCGCCCAAATCGCCGCCAAATCGCTTCCCCCTAATGCCCAAGAAACAACTCGGCCAGCATGATCGAGCTACCGCTTGAGCGCATTTATCACTGGGAGCAGACTCGTCCGCAAGAAGTCTTTTTGACGCAACCCATAAACGGAGAGGCTCGGAATTGGACTTGGGCGCAGACCATGGATGAGGCTCGGCGCGTCGCCAGTCACCTCATCGAGCAAAGCTGGCCCCCTGGGTCACACATCGTTATCTACTCAAAGAATTGTTCCTGGTGGATCATGGCTGAGTTTGCGATTTGGATGGCGGGTCATGTCACGGTTCCTATCTATCCCTCCCTAACAGCTGAATCCGCGGCGCAACTTTTCGAACATTGCGATCCGGTCGCGTGCTTCATCGGCCCGATCGACTCCAACGATCCGGCCCATCGCGGTATTCCTGACTCAATTCACGCCATTCGCTTTCCGAATGCAAACGGCTCCGATGGCATCGCCTGGGATCAAATTGTCAAAACGACCGAAGCTCTAAAAACCAATCCGCTGCGCACGGCCGACGAGCTTGCAACGATCATTTACACCTCCGGAACCACTGGTTCCCCGAAAGGGACCATGCACCGTTTCCTGGCGTTTCCCTACCTGGTGCAAGCCATCGCACAAGTAGCGGGCGAAGGCCGGCAGAATCAACTCTCCTACCTCCCGCTGGCTCACATCGCCGAACGCGGCTTGACGGAGGCCTCAGCCATCTATTACTCTTGGCATCTGTATTTCAGTGAGGGCATCGAAACGTTTCTTGCCGATTTGAAGCGTGCCGAATCCACTGTCTTTTTCTCTGTGCCCCGTCTTTATGCCAGGTTTCAACAGAAAGTGTTTGAACGAATCTCGCGAAAAACTCTGGATTCGCTCCTTTCAACTCCCGCGATAAAGACTCTGGTTGGCCGCTACATCTTGCACAGCATGGGTTTCGGCCATGTAAAGTTCGCGGCTTCCGGCTCGGCCGCTTTACCGCCTGATGTCTTGACTTGGTTTCTCAAACTCGGGTTGCCGCTCACTGAAGGCTACGGCACCACGGAGACAGGCATCACCCATACTCCTCCAAGTGGGGAGAGCCGTCCGGGCTATGTCGGCAAGAACACTCCCGGCGTAGAAGCTAAGCTTTCGGAAGGTAGTGAACTTCTCTTGCGCAGTCCGATGAACATGCTGGGCTATTACAAGAATCCCAATGATTCTGCCTTGGCGCTTACCCAAGACGGGTTCATCCGAACCGGCGACCTAGGAGAGATCACTCCCGATGGCTGGTTGAAAATCACCGGCAGGTTGAAAGAGCAGTTTAAGACGACAAAAGGTAAATACATTGCTCCGGCAAAAGTGGAACTGCTGATAGGCGAGCATCCGGCCGTCGAGAACTGTCTGGTCCTTGGCAATAATTTGCCGGCCCCGTGCGCAATAGTAATTCTCACCCAAGCCGCGATGCGCGAGGCGGCAAGTGAAGAGAGCCGGAAGGGCTTGGAACACTCGTTTGAGGAACTGCTTAGGAGAGTGAACTCGCGCCTCGAGACTCATGAGCGCTTGGCGGTGATCGTCCTCAGCAACGAGCGTTGGACTCTTGATCGAGGATTCATGACTCCCACACTCAAGCTCAGGCGCACACCGCTCGAAAGTCACTATGCTGCATTCCTGCCCCGCTGGCTCGAACAAGGCCGCCCAGTGGCTTGGCATCTGATTTAGTCGGTCGTGCGAGTCGGATACCCCTGTGATAACCGGTCTTCGAGAATCGCGTCCTGGCGGTAGATATCGGGAGTAAAATGCACTTCACCGTTCTTCATCACAATAGCCGTGGCGTAAGCCATCAAAACGGGAATCGGATTCTTAAGATCAACCTGGAACGTCCGTCTGCCGTGCATGGCAGCGCGTATTTTTGCCGTTGTCCAGGAATCCGTACCGCGCAGGCTCCACTCCGCCAGTTGCACCGGCCGCTCAACTCGCACGCAGCCGTGGCTGAAGTCACGCCGCGCACGGGCAAAAAGCTCGCGAGAGGGCGTGTCGTGCAAATAGACATTGTGTTCGTTGACGATGCCAAAGCGGAGCAACCCAAGCGCGCAATTCGGGCCAGGCATCTGGCGCAAACGGTAACGCCCATTACTGAGCCCGCGCAACATCGCATCGGTGAGACCGTCCGGCGTGGGAATCACCTTCTCGGCAGCGTTGATTAGTTCGTAACGATGTTCAGCGAGGTATCGCCTGTCTTTATCGAGCTTTACCAGCATTTCATTTTCCAGGATGCTGCGCGGCATATTCCAATAAGGACGAAACGTGATGTAATTGAGTGGCGCTGAGAAGACCGGCGTTTGATTCTCATAAGACGATCCCACCACCACTTTCATCTCCAAGTCCGTTTCGTAGTCACTTGTCAGTGTGCGCAACGCGAATTCGGGAATATTGACCACGATCGGCGGGTGAGGAAAAGTGTGCGGCACCCAGCGCCAGCGCTCGAGTGTCAGCCGCAACTGTTCCACTCTGTGAGCAAGCGGCACGTTCAATTGCTCAATCGTCGCTCGACCCAGCCGGCCGTCTGGTTCAAGGCCATGTCGAGCTTGAAAGCGTTTCACCGCTTGGACTAGCGCACCTTTATAGAGACGCTGATTTTCGCCAATGACTTTGTCCTTTGGAAGATCTCCTAGCTGATGAAGACGTTGCGCAACCAAAGCTACCTCTGCATAGCGCTTGCCCGGCTCAACTGTGGCCGTTAAGTCAGCAAGCTTCACCTCCGGCTCGCCCGCTAGAACAAGGTAATCGGCCAAGGCCTTTTCGGCGCGCTTATATGCCGAATACGGAGGCTCTACCTCAGCCGATACCAGCGCTTCCGGATCACTCGATCCCATCAGTTTCTCGCGCAAAAACCCCGGAATATCGAAGTCTTTGTATTGCGGTTCTAAGTGATAAAATCCAGGATTCGCCTTACCGAAATGCAAATCTGCCAAATAACGCATCAGCGAAACCGTCAGACAGACATCAAATTGCGAACGGTCAAGATGCGCAATCTGGTCATCCCAAAGATCTGAGTTGTAGTCCTCCGCTTTCAGCCCCTTGCGATCAGCCGCCTTCAGAAGACCGATCATCGTCAGCGCCCGGGAGGTAGGCCCCTCGTCAGTCAGCCACGCGGGTGAGAAACTTTCGCCATAAAACGCAATGAGCCGCGAACGGAAATCCACAAAATCCGGAAAATGCAAATCCGGAGCGCGGCCGTAGGCAATGATCTTACAGATGTTGTTTGCACACGTCTTCGGATCAAGCTGCTGGGCTCTGGCAAGCACAGCCGTGAGGCTTACAAAAAGAAACGCCTTAAGCACCGCCCCACATTTCGCGCGCTAGTTCCACAATTCGTGAAAGCTTTGCCCATTGTTCTTCTTCGGCTAAGATGTTACCCTCTTCCGTACTCGCAAAGCCGCACTGCGGGCTGAGGCAAAGCTGACTCATATCCGTATACTGCGCCGCCTCTTGAATGCGGCGCTTCAAATCGTCTTTCGATTCGAGCACGCCGGTCTTCGAAGTGACAAGACCTAAAACAACCAGTTTGCCTTTCGGCAGCAGACGCAAGGGTTCGAAGCCGCCGGCACGGTCGGTATCCCATTCCATAAAGTAGCCGTTAACATTGATTCGATTGAAAAGGACATCGGCCACCGGCTCGTAGCCGCCCGAAGCAATAAAGCTCGAACGAAAATTTCCACGGCACAAATGCATGCTGATACGCATATCGGCCGGGCGCTTGCCAATGGCTGTGTTGATCATGCCCGCGTAAGCCAGCGGAAGCTGATTCGGATCGTCGCCACGCGCGCGCAGCATCTCGCATTGCTCCGGATCGCATAGATACGCGAGATTCGTTTCATCCAACTGCAGATAACGGCAACCGGCATCGGCGAACGCTTGCACTGCTTTCTGATAGGCGAGTCCGAGATCGTAAAAGAATTCCGCCATATCCGGATAAACACTTTCACTCACCGCTTTGCGTCCGCCGCGAAAATGCAGCACGCTGGGCGAAGGAATCGTCATTTTCGGCACAACATGCGTGTTCTCTTTCAGGAAGCGGAAATGTTCGATCATCGGATGCCCTGAGAAGCCCAGCTTGCCGGTCACCCGCAAACCTTTGGCCTTGGTCGCGATCCCGCCTTTGAACGCAATTCCCTGTTCGGAAACAAAAGCTTCAACGCCATCCAGCTTCTCCAGGAAATCGTAGTGCCACATGGAGCGGCGGAATTCACCATCGGTGGCCGCGCGCATACCGATTTCTTCCTGCCGCGCAATCAACTTCTTAATTTCACGATCTTCGACCGCATTCAATTCGGTGGCGTCGATTTTACCCGCCTCCTTCGCAGCACGCGCCTCTTTCAATTCTTTGGGCCGAAGCAGGCTTCCCACTTGGTTGGCGCGAAATGGAGGAACACTCATGGGTCTCTTGTCATACAGTATCAGGAAGAGGGAATCGTCTGCTCATTCGAGCGCGATAAGCTAAACAGTATCGATTTATCTATGCACACACCGCGATTCGTGTGGCTGCTGGGCGTAATTCTCGGCAGCGGAATAACCTACGCTCAACAATTGCCTGATGGCCCCCACCGCGAAACCGCTCTCAAGCTCTGTGGCACGTGCCATGCCGCCACCATTGTTTTAGGCCGCGGTTTGAATAAAGAACAATGGGGCGAAGTGGTTTCCGACATGATTTCCAAAGGGGCGAAAGGCACGCCGGACGAATTCAATCAAGTGGTCGATTATCTTTCAACCGCCTTCCCCATCGGCGGCGCCGCTGGTGCGAAGTCTGCGCCACAACGTCGCGGAGGCGGATTGTCGGCCGGCCCGCAGGATCGCCAGATTTCAGATCCCGCTTCCGCGAAACTCGGCAAAGCCATCTATTATCGGGAGTGCATCAATTGCCACGGCCCGAATGCGCGCGGCCCAAGTGACAATGCGCCCGAAAATCAGCACGGCAGCGATCTGGTTCGCTCCTTGGTTGTGCTGCACGATCGTTACGGCAACCAACTCGGGCCGTTCCTGAAGAAAGGCCATCCAATGCAGAGCGGCGCCGCCTCCAGCAGCTTGAATCCTGCCCAGGTGCAAGATCTCGCCAATTTCCTGCACCAGCGTTTCGAAGACACGTTGCACCGCACCCCGTTTCTACAACCGCTCAACGTGCTGACAGGTGACCCGAAAGCCGGCGAAGCGTATTTCAATGGCGCAGGAAAATGCAACACGTGCCACTCGGCCACTGGCGATTTAGCACATATCGCAAGCAAGTACGAACCGCCGGCGCTGCAACTGAAATTTCTATTCCCTAACGGTGGCCGCTTCAACGCCGGTGCACCGCTAGTGACTGTCACCGTCACTCAGCCCGACGGCCAGTCCGTAACGGGAGACCTGGTGCGGATGGACGATTTCACTGTGGCGCTCCGCGATAGCGACGGCAACTACCGCTCTTGGACGCGCACACCAGATCTCAAAATCACCAAGAAAGATCCCTACGCCGCCCACATCGCCCTTTTGGACCAATACACCGACAAAAACATGCATGACGTTGTGGCTTACCTGGAGACCTTGAAGTGAAGTATTGGAAACATTCGCTCGCTTTCGTAATGAGCGCCGCTCTCAGTTTTCCGCAAGCGCTCACACCTGAGAAACTCTCTAAGCTGCCGACAGACGCCTGGCCCACTTACAACGGAGATTATTCCGGCCGACGCTTCAGCCCACTGACCCAGATCAACGATCACAACATTACTTCCCTGAGTTTGGCTTGGGTTTACCGGATGAGGACTACCAATCCAGGTTCCGCCGGGTCAATCAAATCAACGCCTATTATGCTGAACGGCGTTCTGTACTTCACGGTTCCGGATCATGTCTGGGCTGTGGACGCCCGTTCCGGCGAAGAAATCTGGCACTACACTTGGCAAACGAAGGGCGGCATCCACTTAGGCAATCGCGGCGTGGGCATTTACGGCAACTGGCTCTACTTTGAAACTCCCGATTGCAACCTAGTCTCTCTTAATATCAAAGACGGTAAGGAACGGTGGCACCAACAAATCTGCGATGTTGACCAGTTTTACTACTCATCCGTGGCGCCGGTGGTGATCAAGAATCACGTGATCGTCGGTGTTAGTGGCGACGATCTGGACATTCCCGGCTATCTTGAATCCAGAGATCCGGAGACCGGCGATTTGCAGTGGCATTGGTCCAGCGTGCCTAAACCGGGCGAGCCGGGGTCAGAAACCTGGCCCAGCGCGGAAGCCATGGAGCATGGCGGCGGCATGACATGGGTGCCTTCCACTTATGATCCGGACCTGAGCCTGGTTTATGTCGGTACGGGCAACCCTCAGCCGGTGATTGCAGGCAAGGGACGCAAGGGTGACAATCTTTTTACTGAATCCATCGTTGCCTTGAATCTCGATACAGGCAAACTTGTCTGGCATTTTCAGCCTTCACCCCATGACACGCATGATTGGGACGCCGTACAGACCCCGGTTTTGTTTGATGGAACCATTGACGGCAAACCCCGCAAGCTCCTGGCGCAAGCGAGCCGCAATGGCTACTTTTTCGTGCTTGATCGGACTAACGGCAAGAACATTGTCACCTCTGAATATGTAAAAACGAATTGGGCGAAAGGTGTCGATTCGAAAGGTCAGCCGATCCCCAATCCGGCGAAACAACCGCAGCTTGATGGAGCGCTCGTGTCTCCCAATCAGGGGGGCGCGGCCAATTGGCCTCCTCCGAGTTTCAGCCCGGCCACTGGCTTGTTCTATGTGAATGCCACGCGCGCGTTCAGTGTCTACTACATTTACGATGATTCCGATAAGCCCGAAGGCTGGGGCGGCAACGATCAAGGCGGCTGGGGCGAATCCATGCTGCAAGCGATCGACTACAAAACCGGCAAAATCGCGTGGAGCCACAAATGGGAGTCACCAGGTGTCCGTAGTGGCGTCCTCAGCACCGCCGGAAACCTGGTATTTGCGGGCGACCCATTAAACAACTTAGTCGCATTAAACGCTTCTACCGGTGAACCGCTTTGGCATGCGAATCTCGGACAGGGCCCATCGAACGGACCCATCACTTATGAATTAGATGGCAAGCAATATCTGGTGGTTGGAGCGGGCGATACGCTGTGGGCGTTCGTAATGTTAGCAGATGCGCGGTAATTGCTCGCCAATTTGCATTGGGATTACTCGCGTGCCGCCGATTTTGGTTTTGGCCGCGAGCATGCCCGGGCGCTCCGCCACCACGCTACCAATCACAGTGGCATCGCGGCCCAGAGGATGAGCCCGCATCGCGGAGAGAACCGCATCCGCCGCCGAAGAAGCAACAATCGCAAGCAGTTTCCCCTCGTTGGCCACATAAATGGGATCCATTCCCAGTAGCTCACAAGCCGACTGCACATCTGTCTTCACGGGCAGATTTTCTTCAATCAGTGTGATGCCCACTTTCGACTGACCGGCAATCTCATTCAAGGAAGAAGCAACGCCGCCGCGAGTCGGATCGCGCAGGACGTGAATATCTTTCGAAGCCGCGAAGATCGATTCCACTAAACCATTTAATGCTGCGGAGTCCGATCGAATCACACTATCGAACTCTAACCCCTCGCGCACACTCATCACGGCCATGCCATGGTCGCCGATCGTGCCGCTCACAATGACGGCATCTCCAGGCTTTGCCCGGCCCGGCCCCACTTCCCTCCCCTCCGGAATCACACCCACGCCTGCTGTATTGACATAGCAGCCGTCTCCGTGACCTTTCTCCACTACCTTGGTATCGCCAGTGACCACTTGTATCCCCGCCGTCTGTGCCGCCTTACTCATGCGATCCACAATTTGCCCGAGAGTGGCCATGGGCAGACCTTCTTCAAGAATGAATGCAACGCTGAGATAAAGCGGTCGTGCGCCACTCATAGCCAAGTCGTTCACAGTGCCATTGATGCCTAACTCACCAATGCTGCCGCCCGGAAAAAACAACGGCCTAACCACATAGGAGTCAGTCGAAAAGGCGAGCCGTCCTTCGGGCAGACGAAGGATCGCGGAATCCCCCAGACACTCAATCGCCGGGTTGCGAAATGCCGGCAGAAAGAGATTCTCTACTAACTCGGCTGAAAGTTTACCGCCGCCTCCGTGTCCCAGAACAATGTTGGGATAATCGCGCAATGAAAGCGGGCATGACCACGACGAAAAATCTACTTCGCCGGACATGCCTGAGCGAGTTCCTCTACTTTAACGAAGCGGCCGTAGTTATAGTAAGCCGCGCATGCGCCTTCGCTCGAAACCATGGTTGCGCCCAACGGCGTTCGCGGTGTGCAGGCATTCCCAAACGCGGAACACTCCGTGGGCTTGATCGCGCCTTGCAGCACTTCGCCGGCGCGGCACAGTGGCGATTCGTGCGCGGTGATGTCCTGAACCTCAAACTTATATTCGGCATCCCAAGGCCGGAAGGCAGGCCGCAAACGCCAGCCGCTTTTAGGAATCATTCCAATGCCGCGCCAGGTTCGGTCAGTCACTTCAAACACGTCTTCTAACATCGCCTGCGCCGGCTTATTGCCTTCGTAAGTCACTACGCGGCCATAAGCATTTTCTACTTCATACCTGCCGGATTCGAGTTGCAGAACCGCGCGGCGAATACCTTCCAATACATCCAGCGGCTCGAAGCCTGTAATCACAATCGGGACACGGAAGCGCTCCGCGAGTGCCGGATATTGCCAATAGCCCATCACGCTGCACACATGTCCCGCTGCCAGGAACGCCTGCACCCGGTTGATCGGCGAACTCATGATCGCTTCCATCGCTGGCGGCACCAATACGTGCGAAATCAGAACTGAAAAATTATCCAGCTTTTCTTTCGCTGCCAAATTAATCGCCATGGCGTTGGCGGGAGCGGTCGTTTCAAAGCCAATACCGAAAAAAACCACTTGCCTGTCGCGGTTTTCGCGCGCGATCTTCAGTGCATCCAGCGGCGAATACACAATGCGCACATCGCCACCCTCACTCTTGATGCGGAATAAATCCTTCTCACTCCCGGGAACACGCAACATATCCCCAAAGGAACAAAAAATCATACCCGGCTTAGAGGCAATGGCGAGCGCTTTATCAATCATTTCCAGCGGCGTCACGCAAACGGGGCAGCCCGGACCATGGATCAGTTCCACTTCCGGGGGTAACAGTTGGTCAATGCCGTTGCGAATGATGGAATGTGTTTGTCCGCCGCACACCTCCATCATTGCCCAAGGCTTGGTAGTTACATGTGTAATTTCGCGAAATAACTTTTGGGAGGTTTCGCCATCTCGAAATTCGTTGAGATATTTCATGCGTCGCTCACTTTAGAGGCGTGAGCGGAAGGCTCGCCACCTAGTTCTTCTTCAAGGATGCCCAGATCGTTGAACATCCGAAGGGTTTCCTGCGCTGAAGCCTCATCGATCTTACTGATCGCGAAGCCAACATGGACGATTGTGTAGTCTCCCACTGCGATGTCAGGCAAATATGCCAGGCACACTTCTTTTGTAATCCCTCCGAAATTCACCCGCCCCATGCGAGTGCCGGAACTTTCAAAAATCTCTTTTACCTGTCCAGGCACAGCTAAGCACATATAAGGTTCCCTTGTTCGGTAGATTCAGCGCGGCGACTTAGGCATTCGCTCACATCCCAAAGCATCACGCGATTGTTGCCCGAATCGGCAACAGCCAGCGTCGTGCCGTGGATACAGATGCCATACGGCCAACAAAGCGTTTCGTCACTAACGGCCTTCCAATGATTCTCGCCGTTCGCCGCAAAGTCAGGTTGTGCAAGAACGGCGTCCGCCGGAGCACCGCAAGCTTCCGCAAAAGGCGAAGTCCAAAGCAGGATGCGGTTATTGGCGGTGTCGGAAACAGCCACAAGGTCATTATGGCAGCAAATATCATACGGAAAACGTAGTTTCTGGGCTGATTGTTTTGCGTACGGAAATTCCACGGCAGACTTGAAATCAGCCTGCCCTAGAACGAAATCGGCGGCGCGATCGCGTTCCGGAACAGGCCGCCAGCCCAATACGCGATGATTTCCCGCATCCGCAATCAAAAGCGTTTCGGCGTTTCCTGCAATCGCGTGCGGCCAACGGAAAGAATCGGGCCCCACCCCTATATCTCGATTCTCGCCATTGTGCTCGAAATCATCCTGCCCCAAAACTAAATCGGCTGGCTGGTTTCTTTCCGGCAAGCCATGCCAAGCCAGCACCCTTCGATTGCCGGTATCGGCCACATAGAAGTGGTCTTCAATAAACGCGATTCCGTAAGGCCAGTAAAGACTCGTGCTACTTATATCTTTGCCTTGATTCGGTTCGTTCGAAGAGAAGTCGGCCTGTCCCAGAACACAGTCAGGCTCAACGTCACTTTCAGTCGGAACAGAATTCCAAATCAGAATGCGGTGGTTCCATGCGTCCGCCACAACCAGCTTGTTGTCCACGACGATCACTCCGGTGGGAAGAAACAGGCCGTTGCGAACATTGGTGCGGTTTCTGTTTGGGCCTTCGGAGAAGAAATCCGGCTGACCTAGAACGACATCCGCGGGCTGATGATTCGCTGTGGGAGGCTGAGTCCAAATCAAGACTCTGTGATTGCCGGAATCCGCCACAACCAGAACCTGGTCGTTCAAAAACACGCCGCGCGGACCATACATTTGCCCGGGCGTTGGATTTGCTGGAGGCAAAGCGAGCCTTCCCGGCGCGGGCGCGCCCAACCACAAGTGCGCCTTCACGCAGGCCTCACGTGAATGATCCCCTCTTCAATCCGCAACGGTACACTCTCTAACTGCGCATGTGGCGCGGTCAGACATTCGCCCGTGCGGCAATCAAAGCGAAATCCGTGCCACGGACAGGTAATCGTGCCGGCTTCCTTATCAACCATTCCACCTTCGAGCGGCAAGCCCATATGCGCACAAGCATTGCGAAACGCCTGAATCTGATTGCCCATCCGAATCAGCAGAATGCCGCCATTCTCACCTTCCATTCTGAGCGGCTTGCCATCTTCCAGCGCCTCCGCGTGCGGGCCGGTAATCCAGCCTTTCTGCTGCGCATTGACAATGCTCTCAACGGAGATGAGTGCGGGCGTCGGCTCATTAGGGACCACTTCAATTTGAGTGATCTCCGGAACATTCTCGCGCAGCGCTTCTTCGACTCCATTGCGCAGAGTCACTGCCGACATTGAGCAACCGTTGCAAGCTCCCGCCAAGCGGAGGCGCACCGTATCACTTGTCACTTCCAAGAGTTCCACATCGCCCCCGTGAGACTGCATGTAGGGGCGTACATTCTCAATCACTTTGCGGACGCGAGAGCCGAGATCCGGCCGGATGAGCCCGTGCATCGAAAGCAGGGCGTAAATGTCCGGCTGATCCACCATCTCAAAAAGCAGTTCTTTCCCCCGCGGGTCGGCTTTGAGTATTTGAATCACTTGAGTCAGCGCGCTCTTGTGAAACTCCTCAATCGCGGTCTTCATCGCCAGGGCTTTTTCCCGGGCATCGCCTTTTAAATCGCGCACCGCCTGGACTGCGTCATCTACACGCTTGGCGAGAGACTGGACATCGGGCCGTTCCATGACTTGTTCGCTCATCGAGACTCCACGCTTGCCGGAACAGATTCGAAGCTCGTGCGCTGTTCAAGGGCCTCTCCCGTTTTTTGACAAAGCAAATCGGCGAAAGCACGCTGAGCCAGCACCATCAGTGTAGATTCGATTTTGCCCGCCTTTAACGCGGGAGCAGAGCGTTTTGCGAGCGCCCTAAGCACGAAGCAGGCGCCATCCACATTATTTAAAAGAAAATCGTCAAAAACAGCCGCGGTAAAACGGCTCAGCCACACGCCTTCCGCCTCGGGATCTTTCCTCAGCAAGCGAAGCGCATTTTCTGCCCCCTCGTTGCGTTGCTCCAAACGCTCCACATAACGCTCCACGGCGGTATTGAGCAAGAAATCGAACTGCTGCTTTTCGTGGAGGTCCATTTAGGCAGTAACCTGCTTGTTTCCTAAACTCTCATGCACGGAGGCAACCAACTGTAACACGCTTGCGGCCGCATCGGTCTCGTTATGCCATTGGAAAAGCTTGTAGGCTTCGTTGGCTTTCTCAAGCGATTGGGAAAACATTCCGAGATGCGCCAGTGCGTTCGCCTGATTGGCCAGCAAACGCGCATAACCTACTGGATCTTCCGCGCGGCTTCGCGTTTGCAGTAACTCTTCATAGATATCCACAGCTTGCATAAGATTCTCTTCCGGATGAGAACTCTGGAGATGTTGCAGCGCGTTCGCCAAATTCAGTTTCGCGCTCACCCACTCCAGTCGGTGTGTCTCCGGCCGATAAACCTTGAGCGCCTCCCGAAAAGATTGAATCGCCACTGCTTTCCTCAGCCCGTCGCTCGCTTCCACCATGGGCATTGTTAGATAGGCCAAGCCTAAATTGTTCTGCGCCAGCGCATACATTTCGGGATAGTTATCAAGCGAAAGCCCCGATTGCACCGCCTGCTGATAGGCCTGAATCGCCTGGGTGAGCAAATCGCGCCGGCCGCTCGATTGCTCTTGATAACAACTGCCTAAGTTGAGCCATAGCTCGGAGCGCAATCCGTCCAACTGGCAGTCACTCGCCAACTGAGTCGCTTCGCGGTAATTCTCGATGATGTGCGACATATCCTGGCCCAGCGTACCGGAACGGAGACCGGCCATCTGCCCGAGTAGTTGCGCTGCGAAGATCGGCGAAGCCGCTCGCGTGGATTCTACAGCCGTTTCCAAATCTGCGATGGCCGAAGTAGGATCTTGGTGTTCCAAACAGCGCGATGCGCGCGCCAGCAGCAACGCGGCCCTCAGTTCGCCATCTAAAGAATCTACCGCTGGCAGTTCATCTACCAAACCAAACTGATAAGCCGCAATCGCAAGCAGAGCAGCCAACTCTCGCGGTAAAGCCTGGCGCAGTTTTTGATATTCCTCGAAGTTGCTCCCAGCGTTAAGCACGAAGAGGTTGTATTGAGCAATGACCGATGAGTCACCAGCAAGCAAACTTTGCGCATGCTCAATGTCATTCCGCACTGCCGCTGCAAAAAACGTCCAGGCGCTAGGCAGATCAACGTTGATATTTCCGCTCATCAACCCGGCAAGCGCCCGCGCCGAGTTCTCAGCAGGCGGAAGCACAAGCAACGCGGCAGGCGGCGGGAAGATACCGACCGGTTGCGGACGCTGTAAGGCACTCATTGCCCTCCCTCCACCGAACGGTTCACATGCCGGTCACTCGAACGCTCCATCCAGGAAGCAGCCACTTCTGCGTCGCGCCGCGTTGGATAATCTTTGATCCTCCGCCGAGTTATCTTGACCGGCTCCGCACCCGCCGCATCCCAAAAGCCAACTTCGAGATACACCACCCAGCGGCCTCTCTCTTCTTCGATCACTGCCCGCGAACCCACCGCTGGCTCCGCAACGCTTTCGCGAAGCGTCACCGCCATGCGAAAACGTTCCTCATCCCAAACGGCTTCTTTCTTCCCAGGCACTGTCTCAGGAGGAATCACTTCGGTGAGCAGCACACAGCGATCTCCTGCCGGATTTCTCCGTTTCAGCAATAAACCACCCGCAAAGGCGCCGCTCGTGGGCCAGAGCATCAGTTGATCGGATTCGACCGTCGCTAGAACAGCATCATGCGGAAAGCACTTTTCTGCCACGTCGGCACTCAGATAAAGATAGCCTGTACTTGTTATTTCCACTTCATACCTCGATACAGGCACGTGCTCTACATCCTTCGAGAAGCTTTTCCGCCAGGCGTTCAATCGCTGCTTTCACCGGTGTGGATAGTTCAGCTCCAAATTCCAGATTCGCCGCTTCAATTAGGTATACCGTAATATTTTTCGGATATTCTTCCTTGAGCAACCAGCGGCCAAAAGCCAAAGCATGATCCCAACGGAAACAGTGCAAGTTGATACCGGTAAGCGGCGGAGTTTGTTCCACCTCTTCTCCCGGTACGCAGTAAATCGTTCCGGGTTCCGCGCCGGTGTTCGACGCGTCTACCAGGATCACATTCGGCACTCCGCGCATTTGAAAGGCTACGTCCATACCGCCCGTACCGCCGTCAGCGCAATGAACGCCTGCCGGGAGACCAATTTCCCACAGGCGTCGAATCAGGACCGGACCGGCGGCGTCATCCCCTCGCAGAAGGTTGCCACAACCGATAATAAGTGTGTTTACCGCGGCGTTCTGCATGCGGCACTGCTGTCAAGACAACGGGAAGGAGAGCTCTTAAGAGCCCTCTCCCATACGGAAACGTGCGAGTTCTTTGCCGGTCTTGCCGTCGTAGGTGTGAACCGTGCAGACCAGGCACGAGTCAAACGAGCGGGCCACATGGCCCATCTCCACCGGGTCGGAGGGATCAGTGATGCGCGCACCAATGAAAGCTTTCTCCATCGGTCCGTTCACCTTCTGACTGTCACGCGGACCAATATTCCACGCGGTGGGAGTCACCACTTGGTAGTTTTCGATCCGGCCGTTTTTCAGCACAATCCAGTCGGATAGTGAGCCACGCGCAGCCTCGGTCGACCCAAAGCCCTTGCCTTCGGCTAATTCGGCCGGCTTGGTATAGAACTTGCCGTGCAGATCGAGCTCATCGAGCCATTTGCGCGAGAGCTTGTAGTACTTGGCCGCTTCATGCATGCGTGCCATCACGCGTACCAGCACGCTCGGGCCAACGGTTCGAATCGCATCCAGGAACAAGCCATCGAAATCCTGATGAGACGCCGCATTTGGTTTGCCCGCGATCACTTGGCGCGAAAGCGGCCCGGCCTCTAGTGGAATCAGACCCTTATTGGGCACTTCATAGCGCGGCGATTTCGCCCAGCTATACTTGCCCTGTTTCTCGCCATCGGCAGGATCAATCGGCTCCGTCACACCATCCCAGGGATGCAACAGAGACGAGCCACGGTAGAACGAATTCGTAATGTCTTCCCGCACTCGCAGGTGATCGAAATCGTGATAGCCTGAACCATCGTAGACGCCGGATCGATTAATCAGCGCATCATTGCGGCCATCAATCGTGGGATTCTCGTAAAGTTCCGGCTGGAAGTAGGTTCCCGTTGCCAAGTAAGCCCCGCATCCCTTTCCGAACTTATCCAGGCCGGCTTTCAGCGCAAAGCGAATAAACAAGCCGCAATCCGAATTACGCTGGCTGTCATTCTCATCGGCCCACTTAAGAACATCGGCCCAAGTCTTGTTCTCAAGCCAACGGTCAATCGAGCAACCCAGCCATGCTCCTTCCAGCCACTCGCGCTTCCAGTAATCCAGAATGGCGATGGCGCGCGTCACATCGGAAAGAGTGGGTGCGCACATCACACCACCGGGAATCATGAAGCTTGAGTGCGGCCACTGACCGCCAAACAGCGCATACACCTCAACCGGCTTCCCAGAGAGAGTCACACCTTTCTCGTAGCTGGTACCCACAAACGGCGCAAATCTCCGGACCACTTCGTCGTATTCCGGAAGCTTGGCGTAATTCTTGTTCGTCAGGTCAATGGCAAACAGCGCGTAGAACCAGCGTGGAATCGACTGCAAGGTCTCGCAAGCTTGGGCAATATTGCGCACCAGCGTGCCGTTCTGTGGAACGTGCGTCTTCCAGGCCGTATCGAGAGCATAAACGGCTTTGTATAAATGGCTTCCGCCGCATATACCGCAAATGCGCGGTGTCACAATCAAACCCGCTTGGGGATCTTTGCCCTTCAAAATGATTTCAAAGCCCCGAAACATGCTGGCCGTGGTCCAAGCATCCGTGACAACACCATCATTAACGGTGATAGTGAGATCGAGGTCACCTTCAACTCGGCCCAGCGGGCTGATATGCATTTTCGAGGGAGAGACTAACGTAGTCGACATTGCGATGCTCCAGTTTCTCTAAACGAGGGGTCTTTACACGACGAACATGTCTTCTTTGGCCCACTTGGGAGCCGCGATGCGCGCGGCCGCCGCGTGCGCCATGTAGGTCACGTGGTCGGTGCCGGCGGGTACTTCCTTGGGAATCGTGCCGCTGATCTTCTGAGTCTTGAACACAGTGCCCGGTTTCAAATCATGGAACGGGAACTCCGGCTCCGTACAACCCGTGCAAGGCATGCCGGCGCGCGTCTTCGACGATTGGCGATTCCACAAAATCCGATTGCAGGGAGAGTGAGTCATCGGGCCACGGCAGCCAAACTCATAGAACAGGCATCCGGTACGCGTGCCTTGTCCGAACTCAGTGGGTGACTGTTTGTACTCAAAGAACTGAACTCGGGTGCAGCCGGTCTGCGTAAACGTCTTGAAGAAGGTCTGCGGACGTTGCAGGTCGTCCAACGCGATGTCTTTCGCGCGGCCCGAAGCGATCGCCACCAGAATCTGAGTCACCCAATCCGGATGCGCGGGGCAACCGGGGATATTCACCACCGGCAGGCCCCACTTCGATTTGAAGTCAATTCCCAAAAACCCGCCCTGCTGGCGCTTGAGGAACTGCAAGCCTACGTTGTTCACGGGGTTTGGCTCAGTGGCTGGAATGCCGCCCCAGCAGGCGCAATCGCCAAGCGCTACCACGGCGTTGGCCTGCGCGGCCAATTCCTTCACCCAATCTTTCATTGGGCGGCCGGCAAACATGTTAAAGCGGCCGCTTCCATTGGGCCCCAGTATTACTGTGCCTTCAAACACGAAGATGTCCAGCGGCTTGCGTCCCGAAGCCAAATCCTCAAAGATTTTTTTGGCGCTATCGCCCATCTCCATCCCAAGCGAGGGGTGCCAGAGTAGATCGATGCCGAAATCGGTTACTAGGTCGCACGCGCTGGGTTCTTCGGCGTTGAGGAACGACATGGTGTTCCCGCTGCACGCTCCACCCTGTAGCCACAAAACTGATGCCATGGTTTCTTTGGCTCCTTTGGAAAGAAAAGCCTACTGAGGCTCCATAGGTGATTCTATGGGGCTTTTGAGATAACTCAATAGCAAGAAGTATGTAGCGTGGTCTGTTTTCAGCCTTCGAGCGACGCCTTAGGCATAATAATCAAGCCGCGCTGGGCCGCATTTCGTACAAGCTCCACTTGGCTGTGGGCATCCAGCTTCTGCATCAAGTTGGCTCGATGCCGCGTAGCCGTGTGTGGGCTAATGGAGAGAATGTCGGCCACCGCTTGCGTAGTGTGCCCGTCCACAATGAGTTGCAGCACCTCGCGCTCACGCGCTGTGAGTTCGTCGGAGATCAGTGCGTGCGCTTCGACACTCGCCACATCTATGGCGGAACTTACAAATTGCTGGCCGCGCAGAATGGCATCCAGAGCCTTGAACAATTCGTCGTCCATGGCGTGTTTTAAAACGTAGCCGCGAGCGCCATCCTGCAAAGCACGAGCCACGAATTGCTCGTCTTCGTGCATCGACAGTACCATCGTTTTAGTCCGGGGAAACTTCTTGACGATACGTTTAATCGTTTCGAGCCCATTCAACCGCGGCATAGAAAGATCCAGAATCACAACATCCACCTGGACCTTTTCCAACTGCTGCAGCGCTTCTTCGCCATCGTCCGCTTCGGCGACCACCTCATAACGCCCGTCCAGCCGCAGCAGTGCCGCCAGGCCGCGCCTCACGAGCTTGTGATCGTCCACAAGCATGATCTTCCAACGCGGCATCATAGGTTCGGTACCCGCACTTGAATCTCGGTGCCCTGATTGGGCATGCTTTTTACATAAAAGCGCGCCCCCAGCATGCTGGCGCGTTCGCGCATGCCGAGCAAGCCGAGCCCCAAACTCACATCAGTTGGATCAAAACCAGCGCCGTTGTCGCGAATGTCCAGGTCAACTCCGTCGCCAGTCTTTTCCAGAGTCACTGAGATCTCGGTCGCATTCGCATATTTGGCGGCATTCGTCAAAGATTCCTGCACAATGCGGTAAAGAGCAATCTCCGCCGCCTCATTCAACCTCGGCATCTGACTACTCAGTTCGAGTCGAACCGGCACGCCGGTCCTTTTTTCGTGATCTGCCGCCAATTGACGGATAGTCGCGTTCAAACCCAATTGATCAAGCGTCGGGGGCCGCAATCGCTTCGCTAATCCCTTAAAACGCGAAGTAGCCTGATTCACCTGGTCGCGCAACTGATCCAGTTCCTGCCGCACATCGGGACTGTCGTCGGGCATCTGACAAGCCAGAACCTGCAAACTCAGCTTGATGCCAATCAGCAATTGCCCGGCTTCATCGTGCAACTCACGCGCGATGCGTGCCCGCTCTTCTTCGAGCCGCGTCACATGGCGCTTCGACAAGCTCTCAATCTCACGGCCTCGAATTTCGAGCGTCTTCAGCAATTGGGCATTTTGCAGCGCCACTGCCGTCGTGTTGCCGAGCGATTCAAGAAACGCCGTATCCTGCCACGTAAAGGGCGCCGCACTGCCGCTCTTATGTAATTCAAAGAAGCCCACAAGGCGGTCGTCCACGTCTTTGATTGGCACACACAGCGCCCGCCGCACGTCAAACTTCGTCTTCAACTCATCATCGGCGAGCCGGTCACTCACATAATCGTTCGACAGATACGAAAATTCGTTCTCAAGCAAGGTCCCCGGCAGACCCTCAAATCGAGCCCAGCGCCTTGGCCGTTTGTGCCATGCGCTGCGATGCCAATAGCTCTCCGACACCATTTCCGTTTCGCCTTCTTTCGACGAAATCGCCAACCCCGCCATGCCGCCTTGCGCTTCTAAGAACTGGGCCGCATTCTCCACCAGTTTCTCCACCAGCGCTTCCGGGTCAAGATGCTGATTCACTGCCGCATTAAACGCCAGCAACATCTCAAGTGAACGCGACCACTCCTGCATCCGGTCATACAGCTTGGACCGCGAGAGCCCAGTCGAAGCAAGCAGCGCCAGCGTCTCGGCCGCGTTGCGATCACGTTCGGTAAACACGCCGGTCCGCCGGTTGCGCGCATGCAACACACCAATCGCCAACCGTTGATGATTCAAAATCGGTACCGCCAGCACATTGTGATACCCCGGCGGCAGCGCGGCCCGCGCCAGCCGCGAATCCTCGGCCGGATTATTCGAAAGAAAAGCCGCCCGATGCGTCAGCACCCATTTCGCGGCGGCATCGGAGGCCAGTTCCGCATCCTTCGTGCTGCCCACGCCATGCGAATAACTAGCTTCCTGGTAGATCACTTCTTCATCGGCTAGCCCGATCACCACTTGATCCGCCACCAGCACCGACGCGGCTAGCCGTGAGATCTCGTGAATCAGCGGGCGTGTATCCAGTTCTTCGACAACGATTCGCGCCGCCGCGCGCAGCAACTCCGATTCGCCGGTCAAACGCAGATTTTCGCGGCGCAGTTCAGCGTTTTCAGCACGCAAACGCGTCAGGTCGCCGCTCGAACCGGCCAGAGGAGTGGCAGCCAGATCGATCCGATCCGGCAGGGCCGATCCATGACTCATTGCTTCGAGTTTATCGCAAGCCGGAGGCCCGTCTTTTTTGCTCCAGAAAGCTCAGCCACGCGTCCATTCCGGTTCCCCGCTTCGCCGAAAGTTCCAGGATTTCTATGTTGGGCCGAATCTCACGAATGTTGCGCAACGCAGTGTCGCGATCGTATTCGCAAGCCTCCGCCAAGTCCATTTTGGTGATCACCGCCACGTCCGCACTGTTAAACATGGTCGGATATTTCAACGGCTTGTCTTCGCCCTCTGTCACTGACAGAAGAGCAATCCTCACCGCCTCGCCCAAATCGTAGCTAGCCGGGCAAACCAGGTTTCCCACGTTCTCAATGAACAGAAAATCGAGATCTTCTAACGACCAGCCTTCCAAATGCGTCCGAATCATGGTCGCCTCCAGATGACAGCGCCCATCTGTTTTGATTTGCCGAACCGGCGCGCCGCTTTGCGCCAAACGCTTCGCATCGTTATCGGTTTCCAGATCGCCCACAAGGGCCGCTACCCGATGCCCTCTGCTTCGCAATTCCGCGAGCGTTTTCTCGAGCAACATTGTCTTGCCCGTGCCGGGACTCGAAACCAGATTCAGAACGAACACACCCGCCGTTTCGAACGTTTGCCGCATGGCACGCGCGAGTTCGTCATTCTTGTTCAGAACGTTTTTGCGAACTTCCAGCACTCGGGTGTTCATAACCGTCATAATTTCACATTTCAACTTCAATGGAACGGATTTCCAATTCGCGGCCGTGGCGGATATCCGCACTCGGGGTGTTGCAAACGGGACAGCGAAAACTCTGCATACCCGGGAGCTCCCGCAGTTCGCCACACTTCGCGCAGAAGATCGTGACCGGCACTTCTTCAACGATTAGTTTCGATCCCTCCAGCAGCGTTCCCTCGCTGGCTAGATCGAAGCTGAAGAGCAGGGCATCCTTCACCACGCCGGCAAGCGCTCCTACACGCAAATAGGTGGTCACCACCTTCGTGGCGTTCGAAGCCTCCGCCGATTCGGAGACCATCTCAATAATGCCGTGGACGATTGAAAGTTCGTGCAAGTAGGGCTACTACTTCATTTTCTCCGAATAGCGCTTCATGAACTCGAGGAAGAAGCCCATGGCATGTTTGATGCGCGGATCTTTCAGCGCCTTCCACAGATCCATCGGCCCACTGATACTTGGCTTCGGACCGGCTTGCGTCTCAATATAACTTGCAGCCGCAATCTTTCCAGCTTGCGCCAGCAGCTTCACCGTTTGCGGGTCTAACATGCCCGAATCCACCACAATGGCGCTGGCATCGGCCATCTGTTTGAGCTTCGTCAAAACTCCGGAACTGATAATCTCGTTACCCGCATCCACCAGTGCCGGCAGTTGCTCGCCCGCCTGGCGCAGTTTGGTCAGATCAACGGAGGAGGCAAGCTTCCGTAGATCGTCAACGTTTTGCCCGATATTATCGGTAATCACGTCGCTGCGTTGCAAGAAGCCATCCACCGCCTGCACCGAAAACGCTAAGAGCTCAATCTTTCCCAAAATCAACTTGAGACATTCAATCGTCTCGGGCTTGCCTAACTGCTCCAGAATCCCCGAATTCAGCAGCGCCGCTACTTCCGGCTTGTCCACCGTATCCGCAACGTGCAAGCCCGCGCGCGCTAATTGTGGCAGCTTACCGGCAACTTCCATCAGTTCCGGCGGCGTGCCAGCCTTCCGAGCTTCCGTCACCATACCGCCCACGTTATCGGTGATCTCATCGCCGCGCCGCACAAACCCATCCAGCGCATCGGCGCTGAAAGCCAGCAACTCAGCACGGTCTAACAACCGGTTTAAGGCGTCCAGTATCTTTGGATCAGACAACCTGGCTTGTAGCTGTTCCTGCGGCGTCAAGGCGTTTTCGGTCGTTGCGGTCATGGCTTCGCTCCTTCCGAGAGCGTACAGTGAGCCATGCCGATTTACTATGGCATCAACATGCTATGCGGAGGCTACACTCATTGACATGCGGCAGCGGAAGCGAATCTGGGTACGCGGGATTGTCCAGGGTGTAGGCTTCCGCCCGTTTCTATACTCACTCGCCACCCGGTACACTCTCACCGGTTTCGTTTCGAACCAAAGTGATGGCGTGGCCCTTGAAGTGCAAGGCGCACCCAACTCTGTCGCAGCATTCCTCCGTGATCTTCACCACGGTCCACCGCTCGCTGTGATTGATGAGATCCAGACAGAGGACATCGCCCCTCTCGATGAGACCGGCTTTCACATCATCGAAAGCTCAGCTCAAGCTAACCGAAGCACTCCTATCTCGCCAGACATCGCCATCTGTGACGATTGCCTGCGCGAACTGTTCGACCCAGCCGATCGCCGTTTTCGCTACCCGTTCATCAACTGCACCAATTGCGGGCCTCGCTTCACCATCATTCGCGACATTCCCTATGACCGCCATAACACCACCATGGCGGCTTTCCGCATGTGCCCTGCCTGTGATGCTGAATACCACTCACCCGAAAACCGACGGTTTCACGCTCAGCCGAATGCTTGTCCCCGATGCGGCCCGAAAGTGTGGTTCGAAAGAGCAGACGAACCGATTCGGGCCGAAGAAGAGGCCATCAGCACTGCTCGCGCGGCACTCGCACGCGGCGAAATCGTGGCCATCAAAGGCATCGGCGGTTTTCATCTTGCTGCCGATGCGCGCAATGAGGACGCGGTCTCCCGGCTCCGCGAGCGAAAGGGCCGCCGCGACAAGCCATTCGCTCTGATGGCGCGCGATATCGATATCATCGCCCGCTACGCTCGGATCAACGATCAGGAACGCCAAATTCTGCTCAGCCGCCAACGGCCGATCGTCTTACTCAGTCGTACCAGCAGCGAGACGCTTGCGCCTTCCGTCGCTCCCGGCAATCCTCTGATCGGGTTCATGCTGCCCTATGCTCCGCTGCATTATTTACTTCTCGATGAACACCCGCTCGTAATGACCTCCGGCAATCTGAGCGAAGAGCCCATTGTCTGGCGTAACAACGACGCCCGCGAACGGCTGGGCAAGATTGCCGACGCCTTCCTGCTGCATGATCGCGACATCCACGTCCCTTGCGATGACTCTGTCGTGACAGTCTTTCAAAATCACGAACTGCCGATCCGAAGATCACGCGGCTATAGCCCCATGCCTGTGAAGCTTCCGGTTACTTGCCCCGCCACTTTGGCCGTGGGTGCTGAACTCAAAGCCTGCTTTTGCCTGACGCGCGATCACTACGCCTACATGAGCCAGCACATTGGCGATATGGAAAACCTGGAAACCATTGAAGCTTTCGAGCGCGCCAACACTCACATGCAGGCTCTGTTCCGCTGCAAGCCGGAACGCGTTGCCTGTGATGCCCACCCCGGCTATCTTTCCAGTCGCTGGGCTCGGACATACGGACAGGAACACAACCTGCCCGTGATTCAAGTCCAGCACCACCACGCCCATGCCCTTGCCATTATGGCGGAACACGGCTTGCCCGAGGACGCATCGGTTCTCGCTTTCGCCTTCGACGGCACCGGTTACGGCACCGACGGCGCCATTTGGGGCGGCGAAATTCTACTTGCGCGCTATGACAAATTCGAGCGGCTCGCTCATCTCAAATATGTTCCGCTGCCCGGCGGCGACGCAGCCATCCGCCGTCCCGCCCGCGCCGCGCTCGCTCACCTCTTTGCTGCCGGCATCGAATGGAGCGAGGACTTTCCGTGCGTCCAAGCCAGCAGTGCGGCGGAGTTGCGCGTTCTCCGGCAACAGTTGCAGACCGGAACGCATTCTGTTCCCACCAGCAGCATGGGCCGATTCTTCGATGCGGTTGCCGCGTTCATCGGCATTCGGCAAAACGTTAGCTACGAAGGCCAAGCTGCGATTGAGCTGGAAGCTCTCTGCTCGCGCGACCCAGTTCCCGCGTACCCGATGGCCTACACCGATAACGAGTTCGACACCGCTCCGCTCTGGCACGCGCTTATCGAAGATCAGCGTGCGCATGTAAGCCTTTCGCTGATGGCTGCGCGTTTCCACCGCACCATCGCGGAAGTGATTCTGCACTATTCCCAACTTCACGATTGCCAGACCGTCGCTCTGACCGGCGGCGTTTTTCAAAACATCTTTCTTCTGCAACTGGCCTGCGAGTTACTGGCTAACTCCGGTTTTCGTGTTCTCACTCACCGGACCGTTCCGCCCAACGACGGCGGCATTGCCTTGGGCCAAGCCGCTATCGCCCGGTAAAGGCGAAGAGAAGGCGATTTTTGCGGAACAAGTACGATAGACTTTCGGCCTCTCTGCAAGGCTTTTGGCCCTTGCAAAAAACGGGAAAAAGTAAGTCAAAACGGGCTATTTTTTCCCGCCTATAAATATAAGTAAAAATCGACGGGAAAAAATAAGTCAGATTGCCTCAATTTTTCCCGTTTTTGTCAAACGTTTAACCAACAGACACGCGCCCGATTCCTGCAAGCGCTTTCTAGCGGACGATCGATCACTCCGGCGCTGGCGTGGCGCGGATCGGAATAACTCCCCTACCTTAGGCCAGGATAGCTTACCCGGCGAACCAAGTTGCATGGACGAATTTGGCTATGAGCTGTGTTTTCAGTTGGTTAAGTGGGAAAAATTTTGTTGCAAGAGCTGTGATCGATATTTTGGGCTCGCCTAGCAGTGAACGGGCTCACATGATCTGCGCTATCCTGATTACTGCTCCCCTTGAAAATCGGATTTGTAAGTCTCGGCTGCCCAAAAAACCTAGTTGACACGGAAGTGATGATGGGTCGCCTTGTCGCGGATGGCCACGAACTCACGCCGCAGCCTGCCGATGCGGACGTGATCGTCGTCAACACCTGCAGCTTCATCGACCCCGCGAAACAAGAATCGGTCGACACGATTCTGGAAATGGCCGAATACAAAAAAACCGGCAAAGCGCAGCGTCTGGTTGTCGCCGGCTGCCTGGTGGAACGCTTTCGCGGCGATATTCAAAAGAATATGCCCGAAGTGGATGCCGTTCTCGGCACCAACGAGCTCGATGCCATCACCGCGCTATGCGAGGGCCTCGAACCCAAACAGTTGCCGCCCGCACCGTATCTCTATCACGATCTCACCGAACGCGTTTTCACCACGCCACGCCACTCGGCTTACATCAAAATCGCTGAAGGTTGCGATCATCCCTGTTCGTTCTGCATCATTCCGCAATTCCGCGGCCAGTTCCGCAGCCGCCGTTTCGAAAGCGTCATCAACGAAGCCACCCGTATGTTCGCCATGGGCGTGCGCGAAATCAATTTGATTGGCCAGGACACCACTTGTTACGGCGAAGATCTCGGCCGCAAAGACGGCTTGTCTGAACTGCTGGCGCGCCTGGCCGAAATTCCGACTGATTTGCCGAAATGGGTTCGCTTCCTTTACGCATATCCGAACAAGGTCACGCAGAAACTGCTTGATACTATTGCCGCGCATGAGGCGCTGGTGAAGTACATTGATATGCCGCTGCAACACGCCAGCGGCAACGTTTTGAAACGCATGAAGCGCGGGGCCAACGCCGATATTTTTTTAAAGCTTCTAGAGCGTATTCGTAAAACCATCCCCGGCGTCGCGATTCGCACCAGCATGATTGTCGGCTTTCCCGGCGAGACCGAATCCGATTTTGAAGAGCTCTGCCAGTTCGTTGCAGCCGCTCAGTTCGATCGTCTTGGTGTCTTCTCTTATAGCGACGAAGAAACCAGCAAGAGTTTCGCGCTCGATGCCAAGGTGGATAAGCGCGCCATCTATCAACGCAAACGCAAGCTGATGGCGCTGCAGCGCAAGATTTCGCTCAAGCGCAATCGGCAGTTAATCGGTAAAGAGTTCGCGGTGCTGGTGGAAGGCCCATCGAAAGAAAGCGATCTTCTCTTCGAAGCGCGCCTGAGCACGCAAGCTCCTGAAATCGACGGCGTCTGTTATGTCAATGATGCCGAACTCGGCGAACCGCGCATTGGTGAAATGCGGACTATCAAAATCACCGAAGCGCATGATTACGATCTGGTGGGCCATCTTGTGGATGGCAGTGAGCAAGCGTTTGCCGGCATGCCTAAAGCGGCGGAAAATCCGTTTCGCATTCTTCAGAACAGCTCACTCACCACCGCATTGAGTTCCGCTAACGTATTGACCACGTAGTGCGCGCCGGCGGCCGTCAGCTTTTCGCGCGCGGCTATGAGTCGAGTTTCTTTTTCAGCGGCCGGTAGCGCTGCAAAATCAGCGGCGCTCAGCCCGATCAGATTTCCCGTCTGTGCCACGCCCACCGCCACGCAGCCGGCGTTGAGCGCCTCTTCGATGTCGGCCACCGTATCGCCGACTTTGATGATGGCCGAAAGTGGATACACTTTGAGGCGAATGGCCGCTTCATAGATCATGAACGGAAACGGCCTACCGGCGCCCACGTCTTCCGGCGTCAAGCTGACATCGGGATCGTAGCCGGCCGCGCGCGCGATTTCTAAAATGATCGCGAGCATGTCGCGGGTGTAGCCGGTATTAGAAGCGATCTTTAACCCGCGCGCTCGAAGCTTTGCCACTGCTTCGGGAACGCCGTCGATGACCGTTGAATATTCGGCGAGACATGCCGCTTGTACTGGGATGAACCTTTGATAGATCTGATCGACTTGCTCATCGTTCGGCGCCAGGAGGCGCGCGATGTGATCGCGCTTCGCGATCCCCATATCGCGCCGTGCCTGCGCTTCGGTAATGTTCATGCCGAATTCGGCGAACACTCGCTGCAGTGTTCGCACCGGCGCCAGACTGCCGTGGTCGACCGTTGTGCCGGCCCAATCGAAGATCACCGCCGCTGGTTTTACAGCCATAAAGTTTGTTCCGCCAAGCCGAAAGAAAGCGTCATGCCGATGCCGCTGGTGACGACGATGGCTTGGACATTCGGCTCGGGTGTCACGCGAACATAAGGCAGCGTGGGATGTTTGGCGTAAACGCCATGCCAGGCTTGGCCGATCGCCAGAGTCGGCACACGCATGCGTTCGGAAGCGTATTTGAGAATCAAGGCGTTGATTTGCGGCTTGTCGAAAATCTCAACCGCGAGCCCGTATTCGTGGCTATCACCCAGCGTGATTTCGCCTTGCGCCGTTTGTGACGCCATGACATGAATGCCGAATTGGTCGAACTCCGGCGTCTCTTTCGCGACGCGTTGTTTCAGCGCGGCCAGCGATGGGCAAAGTTCGAAGGTTGGATAATGCCGGAACGTGAGACCGAAGGCGAGTGACGGACCGAGTTGCCAGCCGACTGGCTGTGCCACTGTTCGCAGCATCTGCAGTTTGCAGCGCGTGAGACCCAAGGTCGCAAAGTGTTCAGGATAGAGCGTTTGAAAGTCATCGCCGGCAGCGATGATGATCTGCTTCGCCTGGAGCTGCCGCGCATCGACGACAGCTGTATTGAACTGAAATTCAACGTTATATTTCTTGGAGAGAAAATGAGGTAATTCGCGAATGACTTGCCGCGGATCGACCGTGAGTTCGGTGGGGCTCCAAAGCGCGCCGTGAAGGTTCTCGGGCGCGAGCGCTGGGCTGCGGAGTGTCTCTTCGGGCGAAAGCCAGGCGCAGTCATAACCGAGCGCCGGCGCGCGTTCGGCGAACTCTCGGCCCACTTGGGCTTCGTCTTCGGCATAAGCCGCATGCAGCGAACCGGTGGGCAAGTATGGCAGCCCAGCCTGTTGCAGAACTTCGAGCCAGAGTTCGCGGCTACGCAGAGCCAGTTGATAGAGTTCGCCGGGCGGTTGGCCGATGGGCCAAACCATTCCGAAGTTGCGGATGGAAGCGCCGCTGGCAGCGGGATTACGTTCGAAGACGGCAACGCGCTTGCCGCTCTTTGCGGCGACATAGGCATGAGCGAGACCGATGATGCCGGCGCCGATGATAGCGACATCGAACATGGCGGCTAGGAAATCGCGACGGAGGAGATCATCTCTCGATAGTCTTTGAGCGGCGCAACTTCGAGGCCGACGATCTTTGCCAGGTCGTCCCAGTGCCGCAGGCGCACTGCGTCTTTAAAGAAAGGATTGGATTCAAATGTAGCCACTTCGCTTTCAGACATCGGGCCGCCTTGCAGCTGAAGGCTTTGCACCGAAGCGGGCGAGAGTTCGCGGAAGTAGTTTTTGTCAGTAGCGCACAGATAACGTTTGGCCGCGACGTGCAGGTGAACCGGCTCATAGACCGAAGCTGGAAAGTGCTTCTTCAGCCAGGCTTCGCCGAGTTCTTCATGCCGCGTATCCACGCCTTCGTCGGCGATGGTCTCGCCTTGGTCATGCAGCAGGTGGCCGACGTCATGCAACAACGCGGCGACGATGAGTTGGTTTCCAGCGCCGTCCTTTTGGGCGAAATGAGCGCTTTGCAAAGCGTGCTCCAGTTGGGAAACGCGTTCACCGAAATACGCACCCTGTCCGCGCGTTTCGAAAAGGGAGATGATCTGGTCAGCCGGTGTCATGGGAACCGAGCCAGTGTAGCATCTTCATGCAGTGTAAACATAGGCGAGAGAACATATGTTCAATCCCGAATGAAATCTCTTGGTTCCCGGCAAGTTCTGACGGTCGCGCTGCTGTTTGTCGGATATGCGGCGTACTACTTCTGCCGTTCCGATCTCTCGGTTTCGCTGCCGCTGTTGATCGATGAATTGAGCAAGCACGGCATCAGCCGCGACACGGCGACCATTCGCTTCGGGTCGATTGCTTCGTTCGGCGTGCTGGCTTATGCGATCGGTAAATTCCTCTTGGGAAGTTTGGGCGACGTGTGGGGCGGCCGGCGCTCGTTCCTGGGCGGCATGGCGGGAGCGGTTCTCTTTACTCTGCTGTTCGCGCTCAGCGGCAGCCTTCCGCTGTTCACTTTGGCGTGGATTGGAAACCGGCTTACGCAATCGATGGGATGGGCCGGCGCGATGAAGATCTGTTCCAAGTGGTTCTCGTATGAATCCTACGGTTTGATTGTCGGGATTGTGAGTTTGAGCTTTCTGGTAGGCGATGCGTCCGCCCGTGAGTTAATGGGCGTGCTGATTGCGCATGGCGCGAGTTGGCGCACGGTCTTCTATTTCGCAGCGGCCGTGTGCGCTGGCGCGTTGATGGCGAATCTGCTTTTGTTGCGCGAATCGCGGACGGAGTTGGGTTTTTCGGAGCCGGAGGTCAATCCGCTGAATGTGTACAGATCGAAAGGTGCGAGCGGAAAGGCGTCGTTCTTAAAACCGTTGTTGAGCAGCGGCGCCTTTTGGATGGTCTGCTTCCTTTCCTTAGGAACAACCATTGTGCGCGAGACGTTCAATACGTGGACGCCGACGTACCTGCATAAGTTCTTCGGCTACAGCGATGCGGCGGCGGCGAGCATCAGCGCGGTGTTTCCGGCGCTGGGCGCGGTCTCCGTTTTGGTGGCGGGTTGGGCGGGCGATCGATTGGGTCCGGCGGGACGTTACTTGACGTTTTGCGTGGGCATGGTTGTGACAGCGGCAGGGCTTCTGGCTATGCGATTGACGCCCAGCGGAACGACACCCGGCGTTCTGCCTTTGGTTTTGATTGGGTCGGTGGGATTCGGTTTGTTGGGTCCCTATTCCTATTTGGCCGGCGCGCTGGCGCTGGATTTTGGCGGCAAGGAAGGCGGAGCGACTTCGTCGGGAATCATTGATGGAGTGGGCTATTTGGGCGGTGTGCTGGCCGGTGACAGTGTTGCGAGGCTGGCGGTGAGCTTTGGCTGGCAGGAAGTTTTTGCGGTTTTGGCGTATTTGAGTGGAGCTTCGGCGTTGGCGGCAGGGGTGCTGTTTGTTCGGCAGAGAGGGAGATTGGTTACCTAAGAACACGCGGGTCAAGATGCGTGTGGCGCCGGACTCCTGTTAGCGGTACCAGATCGGTACTGTAAAATTCGGAATTGATGTCTGCTGATACCGTGAGCTCAGGTTTCGACGAGACGGAAAGTCTTACGCTAGAGACGGGTGGGTCGTGCAGTTCATGCCATACGAGACTTCCACGACTGGCGGAGTCGGCACCAATCTATTTCAAACAAGGCCATGTGCTATGTCAGGCTTGCGGATATCAGGTTGATCTTTGGCAGGCGGTCTCCGAGTGGGCCAGGCGGCCTCTCGGCCCTTGGGCGCTAACGTCTATCGGGGCGGGCACAAGTTTCTTCACCCTTACGCTCGAGTCTGGCCGCATATATAAGGTCAATCTGGAAGACTATGGGGCGCCAGCCCGATGTAAAGTCCTAGCCATCAACTTTACGGGCGGTGGAGGGGAGAACGGTGGCGTCACTGCCCTGATCTGGCACGGAAATACGGTTCCGCGTCGTGTCCTTGGAACATCCCTGCTTGTGATCGGCGTACCGCTCGGTGAGGGGTCCATGTCCCGCAAAGGCGACGTCGCGGTCTCCGCGATGTGGGTTCGCCAGGAGGAATCAGACGGGTGGACGTATCTGCTGAACGCGTTTGAATCCTCCACTGACGGTGATTACGCCTCTGCACTCATATTCGCCCATTCTGCCGTCGAAATCTCTTTGACGCCGGTAGTCGCGGCTCAGCTCCGTAGCCACGCTGCGGCGAATGAGGTCGACAGCTTTATGCGCGATTCGGCAACATTTTCTGGTGTCTTGAACGTTCTTCTTCCGAATGTATGCGGTAGCCTTGGAGTTCCCAAGATGCCTGACCCGGAACGCCGCGCGCTGAACAGGTTGAGGAAGATGCGAAATCTCCTGGTCCATGAAGGCGCGAGCCGGGCGAGTGTCAAGCCGGAGGATGCGGCAGACGCGTTGAGCGCGGCAGCGCTAGGTTTCGAATATGCGCGATACATCTCGCAAATGTTCTCCGAGCTGTCAGGGGGATCTCCTCTGGTGGCGACTGCGGACCCCAGAATAGGAGAAGTCCCCCATGGATGATCGCTGGTCAGATCCGTCAAGGACTCCGCTATCTAACGGTCCACTTCGGGCGACAACCGCGCCCACGGCGTCCAACATAAAATTCGGCGAGAATGGAAAGTTATTTGAGTTCTTATTACCATTTCCGATGCACGTCGTGGATTCCGTTAGCTGGACGCCCTTGGAGGTCGGCTGGCAAGGTCTGGTCATTCAGCTACTGAAACCGGTATTCATAATGGAGCCTTACCAGCCTAAGGGTCGCTATGGAAACGAGGCACCCGACGCGTTCTGTTCAATTCTGCGTGCTTTTCTGCCGGAGCAGAGAAACAGCCGGGACACGTCGGCGGCTGACATCTGGCCGCTGATGCACCTGCTCCTAATGTGGGTTCGAGTAAAATGCCGGCACTTCTGGCTGCTTAGCGGGAGCGCAGGGTTCGGGGCGCTTTTCAGGGGCTCCTCCTTCTTTCAAAGTCTAGAAGGCGTAAGACAAGAGAATTTCGGTACCTACGGAAGAAATTTGATAGTTCGTCCGCTCACAAAGGAGGTATGGGATACCCTTGCCAATGAACTCGCGGCGGGATTGCAGCCGCCGGTCTCGGAGTCGATGCTCTGCGACGCGTTTGCCAGCGCGGTCGCTGGCGACTATGGCAAGACGGTTCTGGAATTGGGGGTTGCCGCAGAGGTAGAGCTTACACAGCTTCTTAGCGACGTTTCGCAGTTGGCTCCGCAGTCGCCCGGGAGGCAAGCACACTTGCAGGAGGGTGATTGGGACCAACTGAGATTCTCCAAGAAGCTTAACAAGTGGACTGTGGAAACCGGGTTGGTAAGGCCTGAAGAGTTCACCAGGCCTTACCTCCCAGCCAAGTGGAAGGAGACTGTGGAGTACGTGTACAAGCTCCGCAACAGCGTCGCCCACAGTGGCGTCCTGCCTGCCGACGCAAGAGGTACGATCGGGGATTATATCTTCGGTACGAGCGCGATCTTTTCTTATTGCAGGGCACAGAGGCGCTCGGTCGGGCTACAGTCGTACTCGTATCCGGGGGAGCATGCGGATCCCTCGGTTCAGCTTCAGGCATTCGTCGGCGGCTAGGATCCCAATTTGCGACTTTGTTCGAGCGCCGATCTCGGCGAAGAGGCTTTACACCCATAAACCTAATGTATTCGATGACAAAGATTTCCGACATCCTTGAAACACGGGCAAGATTGATCCTTGTGTCATTGGGCCTCGCACTTATAGTACTGGGAAATACCTTTGATTACCGGCTGCTAAAGGTCAACGTGGCAGAACTCCTTGCGCATGTTGGTGCGCTCTTGCTCATCGTCGGTCTGCTTCATTGGATCTTCGAGACAAGCATGCGTCAACAGCTGATCCGGGAGCTGTTTGACTCAGTCGTCGGTGCTGGCCGAGTTAGCACGTCTGGAATCACTGACTTCTGCCATAACTCGCGCAGCGTGGATTATACGGCCATGGTTACGTCAACACGTCGGCTCATCATAGGGGAGCACTACTCTTCTCGATTCTTCGAGGATTACGCACCGCAGATTCGAGAACGACTCCAACATGGCCTCGAAACGACGGCCCTTCTGCTTAGGCCCGATTCGGACGCTGCACAATATTTGAGAGCAAGCGGATCGGGTCATGGGGCGATCAAGGACAATTTGAATAAGATACGAGACCTGGTGGCTGATACTGGGCGAGGACCGGGCGCTGTTTTGGGAACGCAACTCCAGGTGAAGTGGCACAGCCGCGTGTTACGTTACTCGTTCGTGTTGTCAGACGATGCTGTCTGGGTGCGCTTCTTTACCAACAGCGAGGGGTTTAGCCTAGTTCCCGCGTTTTGCGTTGGCAAGGCCACGCCGCTCTACGACTTTTTCGTCACGGATATCACACGGCTACTGGAGCAGGGAGAAGATGGCAGTATCTAGGGACTTGACGGATTTGATCGAGCTTGCAGTGCACAGAGAAGGTGAGCAGCGTGTGCTTGAAGCCGTAAGTGCTCTCCTGCATGCGGACATCCCGGATCTCGCCGATTTGACGATAGTGGGTAACGAGGGCATGCACAATGTACCCGAAAAGTTCCTGCATGGTGAGCACTACATAGCTTCACGCGGAAACCTCGACCTTTCCTCATGCAGCGCCGTCGAGAGCACTTACGCAGATGTCCTTACCTCGCTCGCGGCAAAGCTTCGCGAAAGAACGTGGCGAAAGGTCTACTTAATTCCAACCGGTCCCACTACGCTTGTGCTTCAGATAAAGTTGCTGGTCTATCACATTACCCGGCTTTCAACGATTGATCTTTTCTACTCCCGGGGCGATTATTGCGAGGTCAACCTCGACTACCGCCGTTATCTCGCAGGCGACTCCAAATGAAGGCTCCACCCCCTTTTGCGTCTTTGAGTTCCTCCGGCCGACTGAGCCTCGAAGGCGTGAGTCGATCTTTGTCCACGAGGTCTTCGTGCCCGGCTGAGGAACGTTTAGCGCCGGTCCCCAACCTCACGGTTGGGGTTCTGAATCGGAGCGAGGGACGATAGAGAATTTTGCCCGCGTAAGAGTCTCGGGGAGCCGCCGGTTCCTTTGCGGTTGGCCATCCTGGTATCTTTGGAATAGCGAAGACGAACATCACGACCATCGCCGCTAAATTCGAGGACGGAGTCTTCAAGCCACTGGAAGAAGTGAAGCTCACTGAGGGCACCAGGGTTGAAATACTTGTCCCTGGCGAGCAATCGCACCGCCGCCCCAGGTCGGTCCGCGAATTTGCCGCTTTCGGAATGTGGGCCGACCGCGAGGACATCCCCGACGGCGTTACGTACGTGAACCGCCTGCGGGAGCCCCGGTTCTGACCGCTCGACTCCCGATGTGTGCGCGAAGATAGAAGATAAGGGAGAGGAACAGATATGTCCACGCAACCAACGCGCCCCGGCGAAAGGCTCGAATTGGATGAGAACACAAAAGCTATTCTCGCCGAACGACTCAAGACGCTGGGACGGGATCGGAAAACGGCGCGCCCAGCGGATGAAGTATTCCGGCGAATTCTGCAAACGCCTAAGCCTTGACAGCGATATTTACGAGTTTGGCCGAGGATGATCTCAGGCAAGCGTATGAGTTCTACGAAGCGAATGACGCCGTGGCGGCCGTTCATGACAGCCTCATCTTTCAGACCCGAAGTATGGGAGACGAGCGCCCACCACAAACCCCAGTCACAACATTAACGTGATTTAATCGAACTTATTTCCCCAATCCTCTCTATCACTTCCGGCGATTTTCAGCGCTCCCCTTGGTTACCTAGCTTCGGAACCAGGGGGTGCCTCTGCTACTCTCAAACCAGAAAAAATAAGCCCAGCCCGAGGGACCTTTCCCTCGCACGCTGGGCTTTTCTATCTCTATTTAGGAGTTCGAAAATGCAACTACCGCCGAACCGTGCTGAACGCCGCGCCGCCGCGCGCTTGGCCATGAAAGCTGCTATGCAATCCCAACAACCGCAACCCGCCGCCATGACCGCTGCTGCTGGCGCAGCTCCTGCTCCGAACGTCTCTTTCGCCGAGCAATCCGAACCCCGTCCCATCTCCGACGCCCAACTCGCTGCCAACCGAGCCAACGCCCAAAAATCCACCGGACCCACGTCAGAGGCAGGAAAGGCGAAAACCCGCCTGAACGCCGTCAAAACCGGCCTCACAGGTCAAACCGTTCTCCTCCCTACAGACGATGCCGTCGCCTACCAAGCCCATATCGATCGTCACTTCAAGCGCTACTCCCCCGAAGGCGAGCAAGAACAAACGCTCGTCCAATTCCTTGCCGACACCGAATGGCGTCTGCTCCGTATCGCTCCGCTCGAAGCCGGCGTCTACGCCCTCGGCCGCATCGAAAACCCTGACCTCTTCCCTGAGGAAACCGATCCTGCAGCCCGCGAAGCCCTTATCCGCACCAAGCTTTTCTTGCTCTACCGTCGCGAATTGAACAACATCGCTCTCCAAGAGCGCCGCCTCCGCAACCAGCAAGCCTCCGATCTCGAAAAACTGGAAGCCCTTCAAAAAGAACGCAAAGAAAAGGACAAAGCCCTCGACAAAATTCAACCCGGCATGCGCCAGGCCGTGAACAGCCTTCTGAAGCACCGCGGCAGCCGATTCCGCTTGACCCCGCGCGAACTTGGCTTAGATTTTTCAATGCAGGAAATCAACGCCTGCGTCGAAGCCTTCGAAGCGTCTCAAACCGCCGGCCAACCTGAACCCGACTACAAAACTGTCATTCTTCAGTTCCGCAACTCCCAAAACGCCGGCGCTCCCAGTCCTGCATTCAAGAAGGAGGCCGAAGCCGCGTAGATCTAGCCCATAGGTGGCGTCCCTGTTCGACCTGCGCATACGTCGTTTAGCCGAACTGCGCCCAAACCCCGCACAGATCGCCGTCACAGACTCAGGCGCCCAACATGGGCAGGACTGGCAGCTTAAAGAAGGACACTTGGATCAGCCCCGACTACATGCCGATGTTGGAAAATGATCGGCTTTGCAAGTAGCCGACTTCTGGATCAGCGAAAAGTACGGCGGTAATTTCCTCGGGCAACACGCTCCTCTCGCGCGTGAGTCTAACCGGCGAGGAGAGTAAGCAACATGAGTCTGAAAACACTCTATCCGGGTTTGGTATGCGGAATCGGGTTAGCTTTGGCCCCCGGCGGCGCATTTGGACAACGAACGCCCAGCGCGCCGAGCCAAGCGACTCCTCCGACACTGGCCGAGCAGAATTCGGCGAACTCGATGGATTCCACTATGAGTTCGCAAAAGGTGGACGACAAGAAGTTTGTGAAGGAAGCCGCTTTGGGCGGAATGACCGAAGTGGAGTTAGGGAAACTGGCGGCTCAAAAAGCGTCCAGTGACGACGTGAAGCAATTCGCGCAAAAGATGGTGGACGATCACTCGAAGGCCAACGAGCAGCTAAAGATGATTGCGGCCCGCGAGAACATCGAGGTACCCAGTTCGCTTGATAGCAAACATCAAGCGGAGATCGACAAGCTGCAAAAGTTGTCGGGCGAGCAGTTTGACAAAGCGTACGTGAAGGATCAAGTCAAAGATCACGAAACCGACGTCCAGAAATTTCAAGCCGAAGCGAACAATGGGAGTGACAACGGAGTGAAGACGTTCGCGGCTAATACATTGCCGACGGTGAAGGAACATTTGGATATGGTTAAGAGCATTCAAAAGATAGAACACGGCGGCGGGGGGAATAAGACGAAGACGGGGATGTAGCCGGTAGTCGAGGGCCGCTTGGAAAAGCGGCCCGCTGCCAAGAATGGCCGCCCTACCTGAAGTCGTTTAGGAGGCGGTGGAAGTGGACTTTGGCGTACGCGAGTTTCACATCTTTGTCGGCGATGGTGAGTTCGCCGGCCCAGAGGCGGCGATGAAAGTCCGCAAAGTCGGGAACGTCTTCGTGGAGGTTGACGGGTTGGCCTGCTGAGCCGAGAAGGGTGAAGACCATGGTGTAGAAAAGATGAACGGCGGAGCGCATGTGAGCGAAGCGGGCAAGTTGTTCTCCGCTAGGCGCCTTGCCGAAGTAGCTCGCGAGGAAAAGAGGTTCGTCGGCGGCGTCGTCGTCCACGATCACGAAGTCGGCGGCGGTGGCCAAGTCGGCATAACGGTCGTTGAGGAAGGCGGCTTCCCAATCGACCAGCCAGACTTGGTTGCCGTCGAACAAGATATTGTCGGGGCGGAACAGATCGTTGTGACTGGAAACCGGTTCCGGCTCACGGCGCGCGTACGCGGCAGCGAGTTGCGTTTGCCAACCGATGAGTTGCTCGGTTTCGTCATTCGGCAGGATGTTCATCGAGCGGAAGCGATGGTTGAATTCGTCCGTCGCATTGTGTTGATTCAAAAGGAACGTACAGGATGTGTTGATGGAGTTGTCGCGGGGTGGGAACGGAGGCAGCGCGTGGAGCTTCCGGAGAACGCCGGGCAACCGAGCAAGAGCTTCGTTCTGTGGAAACGGAACGGTTGCCACGAAATCAGTAATCGCGATCCCGTCTTCCACGCTGGTGTAGTGAACGCGTGGCGCGAGACCGGCTTCCGCGGCGGCGTTCATACAAGCAAAGTGATCGGCACGGGTGGTATCGATTTTGCGGGAGATGATGCGGAGCAGATAAGGCGTTCCGGTAACGACGATGCGGAACACCAACGCCCCACTGAGGCCTCGAGTGAGTATGCGAATGTCTTCGAAGTCGTCGCGACCGAAGGTGGAATTCAGAGCGCGATTTACAGCTTCAAGTTTTTCTTGAGGAATTGGCATAAAGAGATTTGATCCTACATCAATAATTGGCCCAAATCCAGTCTTGTTTTCAATAATTTAGAACGGTATAATGAAAGTAGAAGAGAAGGTCGCCCGCCACTGGCTCAACCACCCTGTCCTCTAAAATAAGAAGTAGAGTGCGCTGTCCAATTTGCAAGAAACAAGTGCCGTTCGATGGACCTGAGATGCCGTTCTGCAGCAAGCGTTGCCGGCTGCTGGACTTGGGGAATTGGGCGGATGAAAGCTATCGAATCGCGACGCTCGAGCAGCCAAGTGAATTTACGGACGCCGATGATTCCGACGAAGGTCCGGGGCGGTGAACCGGCTGGCGATTGCGCTTGCGACTTGGTTTGGCTGCGGATATTTTCCATGGGGACCGGGGACGGCTGGGTCGCTGGCGGCGGTGTTGATTGCCGTCGGGCTGCACACCTGGTTCGGCGCCGGGCGCATCACCATTTTGTTGCTCGTGATTGTGTTTCTGTGGCCGGGAATTTGGTCGGCCACGCGAACCGCGCGCATCCTAAATAAAGAAGACCCCGGCTTAGTGGTGATTGATGAAGTGCTTGGGCAGTGGTTGACGCTGCTGGGCGCGGCGGCTTTCAACTGGAAGACATTTCTCGCCGCCTTTGTTTTATTCCGATTGTTCGATATCTGGAAGCCGTGGCCGATTCGAAAGCTGGAAGGGCTGCCCGAAGGAGTCGGCATTGTGGTGGACGATTTAGGCGCGGGCGTATACGGGGCGGTTGTTCTAGCGATAAGTGGTAGTTTGGGATTTTAACGAGTATGGCGACAAAACAACAGGGGACGCGCCCGGTGATTGCCACGGTAGAGCCAACGGCTGCAATCACGGGCGGCGAATTGCACATTCGCGGCGAACATCTCACAAGCAACGGAAGTCTGCCACTGGTCCGGCTGGGGAATCAAAAGGCGCACCTGGTTGTGGCGGCGGATTCGTATATTGTCGCGCGGGTTCCCGACTCGGCGATTGTGGGCGAAGTGCAAGTCACGGCGGCTGGAGTGGCGAGCGCCATGCATGAGACGCACCTGGGAATTCAGATTGCGGATAGTTTGCATCCGGTGGCGAACCCGGCGGTGGATAGCGACGGGAACGTCTTCACAACCTTCAGCGGCTCGCGCGGACATAAAGCGCCTGTTTCGATTTACAAAACCGACACGAGTTACAACACGCGGCCTTTTGTGACCGATTTGATGAATGCGACCGGCCTTGCTTTCGACCGCGAAGGAATGCTTTATGTTTCGAGCCGGCACGACGGCATCATTTATCAAGTGACGCCGGGCGGGAACATGAGTGTGTATGCGGAAGGTATGGGGATTGCGACGGGCATTGCGTTCGACAAAGATCACAATCTCTATGTCGGCGATCGCAGTGGAACCGTATTTAAGATCAGCCGCGCGCGGCAGATTTATGTGTTTGCGACGTTAGAGCCTTCGATCGCGGCTTATCATTTGGCGTTTGGGCCGGAAGATTATTTGTACGTGACCGGGCCGACGACTTCGAGTTATGACTCGATTCACCGCATTTCGAAAGCGGGCGAAGTGGAGAATTATTATCGCGGCGTGGGGCGACCGCAGGGCGTCGCGTTCGATGCCGAAGGGCGGCTGTATGTAGCCGGCTCTATCCGCGGACGGCGCGGCATCCTTCGCTTCGATCAAGACCGGAACCCGGAACAGTTTCTCTCTGGGCCGGGCATTGTGGGTTTGGCGTTCACACCGTCGAAGGCGTTGGTGGCGACGACGCAGAACGCTCTGTTTCGAGTGGATGTTGGCATCGCAGGCTGGCCTTTGATCTAATCAAGAAGATCAATGAAGCTCGCTGAAATTATTGCGATCGGCAGCGAACTGCTGACGCCTCAACGGCTGGACACGAATTCGCTGACGGTTACGGAAAAGCTGAATCTGCTCGGCGTGGAAGTTGTCACGAAGAGCGTGGTGGGTGACGACCGGGAGAGGCTGGTGGATGCGATTCAGCGAGCGATTGCGCGCGCGGACATTGTGATTCTGATTGGCGGGTTAGGGCCGACCGAAGACGATTTGACCCGCGATGCGGCCGCAACCGCGCTGGGACGCAAGCTCTTGCATTCGCCTGAGCAGGAAGCGATACTCGCGGCGCGGTTTCGGCAATTCAACCGGCCGATGGCGCAGAACAATTTGCGCCAGACCTATTTGATTGAAGGCGCGGAGGCGATTCCGAATCCGAATGGGACGGCGCCTGGCCAGTTTGTGTTGACGGCGCGCGGAGCGATGGCGCTCCTGCCCGGACCGCCGCGCGAACTGAAGCCGATGGTGGAGCGCGAACTGGTCCCTCGGTTGAAGCCGCTATTGCCGCCGCAGGTGATCAAGGTGCGAAGCTTTCGCATTACCGGAATTGGCGAATCGGATTTGGATACGTTGATTGCGCCGGTGTATACGAAGTACACCAACCCGGTGACGACGGTGCTTTCAGCTATCGGAGATTTGTGGGTTCACTTGCGGGCACAGGGGAACAGTGAAGCCGAAGTGGATGCGCTGCTCAAGGAAGTGGGCGACCCCATCGCGGAGTTGTTGGGCGACCGTGTTTACAGCACGGATGGCGAAGACACGCTGGAGCGGACATTGGGCCGGCTGCTGCGCGAGCGCGGCGCGACGGTGGCAACAGCCGAGAGTTGCACGGGCGGTACGATTGCCACGCGACTCACGGATGTAGCGGGTAGCTCGGACTACTTCATCGCTGGCTATGTGACGTACACCGTTCAGCAGAAGAACAAGATTTTGGGGATTCCGCAGGATGTGCTCGACCAGCACACGGCGGTGAGTGAACCGGTGGCGATCGCGATGGCGGAAGCGGCGCGGAGATTGAGCGGGGCGACTTACGGGATTAGCACAACGGGCTACGCAGGACCAACGGGCGGAACGGAAGCGGAACCGGTGGGAACGATTTATATTGCCGTTGCGGGGCCAGACGGAAATCCAGTTCGCTGCGTACGGCTGCGATACGGAGCAGACCGGTATCGCAACCGAACGTTAGCAACACAATCTAGTTTGGATTTGCTGCGAAAGACTCTGCTGGGAAAACACCCCCAGCCGCCTCGGTAGCTTTCACGCTGGCGGGAAGGTCGATCTCACCCACCGGAATGCGCTTGGTGGTGGGAGTGGAGAAGTCCCAAAACATGCCGTTGGTAATGGCATAGCTTCGCACTTGGATTCTCTGTCCGTTCTTCAAGACGACCGTGATAGGGCTGCTGGGAGGCTCGGGCGCTTGTTCAGATCCTGGCGCCGGGGGCTGCTGCTGCATCTGATAAGGGATGGGAGGGTAGCCGCCGCCGTAATAGTAACCGGGATCGGGTCCAGGCATGGGGGCCATCTGCGGTTCGTTCATATACGGCTGGTATTCGGGCTGATAATCAGGCTGCTGCTGATAGTAGTCGGGGCCAGGAGCGTAGTAGCCTGAGTCGTCGTAAGAATTGTCGTAGTAGCCGTAGCCGAGTGGAAAGACTGGATACAAACCGACTCCGTAATAGCCGTAGCGACGGTAGGGCGATCCGTAGCCATAGGACCCATAATTCCTGCCGGGGCCGGCAATGGGAGGATGCGGCCGGTAGGAAGGATAGTAGGAGTAGTAGCTGCGCGCGCCCGGTTGGACGTTGATGTTGTAGCCGTCAATGTTGCTGCGAGCACTGCTGCCGCTGTAGCTCATGCGACTGGATGCGCCACTGGAAGAGTGGAAGCTACTGCCGCCAGAGAAGCCACCGCCGCCGTGAAAACCGCCGCCACCACCACCACCGGAATGTCCGCCGCCGCCACCGTGCTGCGCCAAAATCAAACCGGCCCCAAGCATCGCCGTGAGTGTGAACCTTAATAGCATGCGCATCGCCTCCACACCTCCTACCTCCAGCCTAACGCTTTTTTGACGTTACGATAAGGACTCATAGGTACTAGCGCGCCGTTACAATGGTTGTTCATACATGCGTTTGGCCTTGGCTCAAATCAACAACACGGTGGGTGATTTGGATGGGAACGCTGCGAAAATCGTCGAGTTTGCGAGAAAAGCCGACAAATCCGCAGCGGATGTTGTGGTTTTCCCGGAATTAGCCTTAACCGGGTACCCGCCCCGCGATCTAGTGGAAAAGCACTCGTTCTTGGATCGTACGGCGGCGGCACTCTGCTCACTCGCTCAGCAGACGGCCGACCTTAAAACGGCACTGATTGTCGGTTATGTGGCGCGGGCACCGAAGGATGCCGCGATCCGCGCCCAGAACGCCGCAGCTGTGATTCAGACCGGGCGAATCGTTTTCACCCAGATCAAAATGCTGTTGCCGAACTACGATGTGTTCGACGAAGCGCGCTATTTTCTGCCGGGCACGTCGCAAGAGCTGTGCACGATAGCGGGGACGAAAGTGGCGATTGCGATCTGTGAAGACGCATGGAACGACAAACAGTTCTGGCATCAGCTGCGTTACACGCGCGACCCGATTGAGGAATTGGCGAACAAAGGAGCGGAGCTGATTGTTTCGATTAACGCCTCGCCTTGGAACATTGGCAAGCGGCACGAGCGGGAAGAGATCTTCCGCGCGACGGCAAAGCGGTTTGGTTTGCCGCTGGTGTATGTACACATGGTGGGCGGAAACGACCAATTGATCTTCGACGGCACGAGTTTCGCGATGTCGGCGGAGGGCGAAACGGTGGCGCGGGCGAAGTCGTTTGAAGAGGACCTGATTTTATTCGATACAGCGACGAGCACAGGCGACGACCACAGTAACCATCTGGTGGACGACGAAGCCGCTTTTCAGGCGTTAGTGCTTGGCACGCGCGATTACATACGGAAGTGTGGCTTTCGCAGTGTGCTGGTAGGGTTGAGCGGCGGCATTGATTCGGCGTTGGTGGCGGCGATCGCGGTGGAGGCAGTGGGGAAGGAGAACGTTATCGGCGTGGGGATGCCGGGGCCGTTTTCTTCAGACCACAGTCTGACGGACGCACGCGGGTTGGCGGAAAATCTTGGCATCCGGTTTGAAGTGGTTTCCATCAACGGGGGGTATGGCGCAATGCTTGAGACGCTGAATCCTCTGTTCGCTGGATTGAAGATGGATACAACGGAAGAGAATCTGCAATCGCGGCTGCGCGGGTTGACGCTGATGGCGCTATCGAATAAGTTCGGCTCACTGGTGTTGACAACGGGAAACAAGAGCGAGATTGCGGTGGGCTACTGCACACTCTATGGCGATATGTGCGGTGGACTGGCTGTGATTAACGATGTGCCGAAGACAATGGTTTACCGGCTTTCGCGGATTGCGAACAGGCGCGCGCTGGATCAAGGACGGAAGCCAGCGATTCCGGAGAATACGTTTGTGAAGCCGCCGTCGGCTGAATTGCGGCCCGATCAAAAAGATACCGACAGCTTGCCGGAGTATCCGGTTTTGGATGCGATTTTAGAGGAATATATTGAGCATTACCGCTCAGTGCCGGAGATTGCGGCGCAGCTTAACGTTTCGGAAGAACTGGCGCGCGATATTGTACGCAAAGTCGACCGCAACGAATATAAACGCCAGCAGGCCGCACCGGGCTTGCGGATTACCAGAAAGGCGTTCGGCGTAGGCCGGCGCTTCCCGATAGCCCATAGGTTCACTGAATGAAAAAACTCTTCGTAGTCTTGTTTGTCTTCGCCGCCGGGACGCTGGCCCTTCGCTTCGCGACTTCGCAGCGCGCCGCACAAGAAAAAGTGGGACCACTCCCGAACGGAGGGTTTCTTTTGAACAGCGGCTGGACGATTCGACCAGCCGGCGAACAGGTAGAGGTGGGAACGTTTCCGATGAGTTCTGCTCTTTCGCGAAACGGCAAATACCTTCTGACTCTGAATGCGGGTTATGATCCGCCGACGATCAGCGTGATTGACGTTGCGTCGAAAAAGGAACTGAGCCGAACGCACGTGGCAGACGCCTGGCTCGGGCTGCGGATGGATCCGGCAGCAGATATTTTTTACGTGGGCGGCGGAACAACTGGGAAAGTGCTTGAGTTTGCCATCGACCCGAATACGGGCGGGTTGACTGCGAACCGCGAGATTCCAGCGGTGGGAGATCTGAACAGCAAAGGGGACGCTCTGATTGGAGACGTGGCGCTTTCGAACAATGGCGATTATCTTTATGCCGGCAATCTCTACGGCGATGAAATTGAGGTCATCGACCGGCACGAAGGCAAATTCATGGGGAGTTGGAAAACGGGCCGGCGACCTTATCGGATCATGATTGCACCGAGCGGGCATGAGTTGCTGGTGACTGCGTGGGGCGATAGTGCGATTTATGAACATTCAGACAAAGACGGCAAATTAGTAAGTAAGATTCGCGTGGGAGCCCACCCGACCGACATGCTGTGGGTGGATCATCCGCCAGTGGGCGACGATGGACAGCCCAGCGGCACCTACAAAGGACGCATTTTTGTAACGGCCTCGAACACGAACAGCACATTTGTGCTTGGAGTGGGAGCGGACGGGCAGTTGTCGGATCTGGAGACGCTCAACGTTGCCACGACGCCGATGCACCCGCTGGGAATGACGCCTTCCGCTTTAGCGACCGACGAAAAAGGAACGAAGCTGTTTGTGGTGTGCTCCGACGCCAATGCCGTGGCCCAAGTGGACATTACCGAAGCGCGCAGCCGGGTGGAAGGCTTCATTCCGACAGGCTGGTATCCGACGGCGATCACTATGTTAAGAAGCGGCGACTTGGCAGTTGTGAACGGTAAAGGTTTCGGAAGCCATCCGAATCCGAACGGGCCGAATCCAACGAAAACAGCGGCGCAGGTACACGCGCAAGGCAGTTCGCCAGTTGAGTATGTGGGCCACATTCAGAAAGGGTCGGTGCAGTTTATTTCTGCGCCCGGCGATGACAAGCTGGCGGAGTATACCCAAGCGGTTTTGGATAATTCGCCTTATCGCGACGAGCTATTGGACCAACCCATTACGAACGAGCAAACCGCATTTTTCGCGAAACACAATGAACACGCTTCGCCAATTCAGCATGTGATTTACATCATCAAAGAAAATCGGACGTACGACCAGGTGTTGGGCGATATGAGCGAGGGCAATGGCGACAAATCACTGAATCTGTTCGGTGAACAAGTCACTCCCAATCTGCATCAATTGGCGCGCGATTTTATTCTGTACGACAACTTTTACGAGAACAGCGATGTAAGCGCGGATGGGCATAACTGGGCCTCGGCGGCGATTGCGCCGGATTACACGACGAAGATTTGGCCCAGCGAATACGGGCACCGCAGCAAGCTTTACAACTTCGAAGGCGGCGAACCGGCAAACACGCCGCCGGCCGGCTATCTTTGGGACAACGCATTGCAAGCAGGCGTCACGATACGCGATTACGGGCAGTGGGTGACGAATATTCCGCTGAAAGAGGTGACTGGCGGAAAGCAAATTGGAGCGGTGAAGGACATGGCACTCACGCCTTACGTGGACGTGAACTATCGAAGCTTCGACCTGGATTACTCCGATGTGGAGCGAGCGAAAGAATTCATCCGTGAATGGAAAGATTTCGATGCCGCGGGCAAAGTTCCTCAGCTATCCGTCGTTCGCATGGGGAACGACCATACGCAAGGGGCTGCGGCCGGGAAGCTGACGCCGCTTGCCTATAACGCGGATAACGATTATGCAGTGGGAACGCTGGTAGATGCGGTTTCGCATTCGAAGGCGTGGGAATCCACAGCCATTTTCATCATTGAAGACGATGCGCAAAATGGACCGGACCACGTGGATTCGCATCGGGCACCGGCTTGGGTTATTTCGCCCTTCACGCATCGGGGCATGGTGGACAGCACGATGTACAACCAGATGAGTGTGCTGCGGACGATGGAGTTGGTTTTAGGCATGCGGCCCATGACACACTTCGATGCAGGAGCGAGACCGATGTTCGGAAGTTTTGCGCAGACTGCCGATGCGCGACCTTATTCTGTGATTCAACCGAAGACGCCGTTAACGGACCGGAATCCGGGGAACACTAAAGCGGCAGCGGAATCGGCGCGGATGGATTTTAGCGATGCGGACAAGGCCGATGACGATGAACTAAACGGCGTTTTGTGGCGGATGTTGAAGCACACCGATCCGCCGGCACCGACACGGAGCGCGTTTACGCAATAGAAAGAATTCTCTTTCAACTACGAGGGGATTATCTTCACCTGAAGTGCGTGAGTAGCGCAGGAAATGCAAGGGTCGTAATTGCGCACCGCCTGCTCACACTTCCAGGTGGCTTCGGCCAAGGGCTTGGTTGCCACTTGGGCGGCAAACGAACGGAGATCATCTTCGATACGGCCTTGATTTTGTGACGTGGGCGGCACGATTTTCGCGTTGACGATCATCCCGTGCGGATCGATTTCATAGCGTTGATAGAGAATGCCTCGCGGGGCCTCGGTGATGGCTTGCCCAACACCGGCGCGATCAACGGATTCGACGCGAGCGTGACTCGGCGGTTCATACGTTCGGACAATGCGGAGCGCTTCGATACAAGCAAAGAGTATTTCCACTGCGCGCACAGTGATGCTGCGAAACGGATTTTTGACCGGCGGCAATAGGCCAACCTCCCGGGCCGCGGCCTTCGCCTCTTCGGGAAGAAGATCAAAATTCAAGTTGAAGCGAGCCATGGGGCCGACAAGATAACTTCCCTTCCCTTTGTGGATGGAATGCAACGCATTGGAGTACTCTACATGGACCTCGGCAAAATGGTCTTCGTATTCGGCGGCATCGATGTCGAGCCCTGTGTTTGAGACTAATCGGCCTTCGTTCAACGGATACTCATCTGGATGGCGCAGGGCGACGAATTCGTAGTCTTGTTCGAAGTCCGGGAATTCAAAGCCGGCTACGAGTCTTACGGTTTCATGCGAAGCGTCAATCGCCCACTGCAGATCATCCTCAAGTTCACGGAGTTCCTGGGGTGCAAAGATCTTGTAGAAGCCCCCGACGGCAACCGACACAGGATGAATCTCGCGACCACCCAAAAGACTGACGATACGGTTTCCAATTTTCTTCAAGCGGAGAGCTTTTTCGACCACTGCCGGATGATGCCGAGCCATGACTATGGAATCCTGGTAGCCGAGGAAATCCGGGGCGTGCAGCATATAGACATGTAGCGTGTGGCTTTCAATCCATTCGCCGCAATAGAGCAAGCGGCGCAGCAGGCGAATGGCGGGATCAATCTTGATTCCCAGAACTCGCTCGACGGCTTGGGTCGCGGTCATTTGGTACGCCACGGGGCAAATGCCACAGATACGCGAGGTAATATCGATCGATTCGGACGAGTGACGACCGCGCAGGAAAGCTTCAAACAGCCTGGGCGGCTCGTAAATCTTGAGCTTTACGTCGGTGACCTTCTCGCCCTTCAGCTTGATCTCCAAAGCGCCTTCGCCTTCCACTCGGGCGAGGGTGGAAACTTTGATGTTCTTGGTTTTTGCCGAAGTCATAGGCGATCAGCGTCCTCACTCGCTTTGCGAAATTGAGAGGCCCAGCCATTGAGACCGCGAAACAGATGACTCACTTGCAGTGAGCCTTGCCCTAAGATACGCAATTGGCCCGACAGTGATTTCGCGTTGGGCGTTTCCATGGGGCCGTAACAGCCATAACAGCCGCGCGCATAACTGGGGCAAAGAGCGTGACAGCCGGCTTGAGTAACGGGTCCGAGGCACGGGGCGCCATGAGCCACCAGAACACACACGTTTCCTTTACGCTTGCATTCAACGCACACATCGTAGCCGGGAATATTGGGCTTGCGGCCGGCAAGCAGCGCAGTCAGTAATTCTATGAGCTGATATTTATTAATTGGACAGCCACGCAGCTCAAAATCGACGGCGACATGTTCCGAAATAGGCGTCGAGAGTTTGAGAGTGGAGATGTAAGACGGATTCGCATAGACGGCGCGAACGAATTCGTCGCTATCGCCCCAATTGCGCAAAGCCTGAATGCCGCCCGCAGTGGCGCACGCTCCCATAACAACCAGCGTTTTACAGGCCCGACGCACGTCTTGAATCCGCTTTGCGTCATGCAAGGTGGTGATGGAACCTTCCACAAGCCCGATGTCATAAGGCCCCCGAGACATGGCGCGGCTCGCCTCAGGGAAATAGGCGAGATCCACGGCAGCGGCGACCGCGAGCAATTCGTCCTCAGCATCGAGCAGGGTCAATTGGCATCCGTCGCAGGAGGCAAATTTGAATACACCGATTTTGGGTTTGCGCTTTGGTTTAGAGCTCATAACGATCAATCAGAGGCTTAATCCTGTTGTAAGTAAATACAGGGCCGTCTTTGCAAATAAAATTCGGACCCCATTGGCAGTGGCCGCAGAACCCCACGGCGCACTTCATGTTGCGTTCCATGGATAAATAGAGATCGGAAGAAGGCATACCGAGCGTTTCGAGTTCGCGGGCGGCAAAGCGCATCATCACTTCAGGGCCACACATCATGGCAATAGAGCGCGAAGCGTGTAATTGGGTGTATCGAAATAGCTTGGTGACCACACCCACATGGCCGCGCCACTTCAGGCCACCAGAATCAACGGTTGTTAGCACCTGCGTCTGCGGCACTTTCGCCCAGGCCATCAACTCCTTGCTGAACAGCAAATCGCGCGGCGTTCGGGAGCCATGCAGGATGAGCAGCCTGCCGTAATCGGAGCGATTTTTCAAAATGCTGTAGATGGCAGGACGCAGGGGCGCCAGGCCGATTCCGCCGGCGACCATGATGACATCGCGTCCACGCGCCTGTTCAACAGGCCAGCCGTTGCCAAACGGTCCGCGCACCCCCACCGACGATCCGGGCGCAGCACTTACCAGGGCTTTGCTCACCTTACCCACCGAGCGAATGGTGTAAGTCAGCCGGCTGCGATCAGCGCAATCTCCACTAATAGAAACCGGGATCTCACCGACGCCGAACGCCCACAGCATGCTGAACTGGCCCGGTACAACGGGCGCAGAGCGCGCGCCGTTTTGCGGCTCGATCACCAAGGTAAACGTGTCGTATGTTTCGCGCGACACACTCCGGACGCCGTAAGCGAGAGGCGTCATGAGGCCGGTGATTTGGACCTGCTCAGTGAACTGCATAAACATCCACCAATTGGAGACAGGCGGCTTCCAAGCGCTGCTCAATGATCTTGGAGAAGCGCTTTAACATTTCGTAGCCAAGGTCGTGGTTTTCTTCACATTTCTTGCGGAGGCACTTACCATCGAGCGCGGAGCGGCAATTGGCGCTGCTGTTGCGTGCACCGTTCAGGACTACGTATTGCTCTCGAGGGCGCCAGTCCGAGCCTTTCAAACCCCGCTTCGCTCAAGGCTCTGATTGCAGGACCCACGATCGAAATGTTGCCGGGGGAGGGGCCGCCCGCGCGCTCATTCACCGGACTGTCCGGAAAGGCGCCGGAACGCCTCGCCGTGGCGGTCCCCTATCGCGTGATCTTTGAGGGTGCGGTGGGGGATCTGAAGGCGGGAGCGTCCGTGACCCTGCGCGGCTTCACGGTGGGCGAGGTGACCGCCGTCGAGCTAGAGACCGATCCCGGGGCCGGCGCGATAGCCACCCAGGTCTCCCTGGCGCTCGACCCCCTGCGGTTTCATATCAAGGGAGCCCGGATCGCCGACGGCAACTGGACACCGCTCATGAATGACACTTTGAAAGCGCTCATCGCGCATCAGTGGCGCGCCCGCTTGTCGCAGTCACCGCCCCTCATCGGCAGTCGCGAAGTGGAGCTTGCGAGAGTGGCCGACGCGCCGCCCGCGGCGCTTCTGGTATCGGAGGGCTCTGCGCAAATCCCGGCCGCTGAAAGCAGCGGCATCGAGCACTTGCTGCAAGCCGCCGGACAGTTCCCGCTGCGGGAGATCGGCGATAACGTGCAGGCGATCACCGGACACATCAAGACGCTTTCGGCCGCCCCGCAGCTCAAGGATAGTCTGGTGCATGTCGACGATGATTTGGTGCAGCTCGACAAGACGCTGCGCCAGGCCGGTCCCAAAGTCGCCCCGACCCTCCAGGCGGTCCATGATACGGTCGAGCAGCTGCGGCATACCGCGGGCGAGCTGGATGCCACCGTCGAGGCTGCCCGGGCATTGATCGGCACCGGCCCCGCCGCCCCGGACGGAAGCCTTGAACCAACCCTGGTCCATGTGAGCGAGGCCGCCCGTGCCGTGCGTGGGCTGGCGGACTATTTGGATGAGCATCCGGAAAGTTTGCTCAAGGGACGGTTGAAATGACGCGCCCCGGCGCGCGGGTTCGCTCCCGGCTGTGGCTGCCGGGCGGGGTGATGCTTTGCATGATGTGCGCGTGCGCCTCGAGCCCGAAGGTGGAGTACTTCACCTTGGCGCCGGGTACGGCTCCCGCCCAAACGATCAGCCCCTTCTCGGGAAGAGTCCAAATCGTCCGAGTGCATGTGCCATCCAGCCTCGATCGCGAGCAGTTGGTCCAACACGAGGGGCGCTACACGCTCGATATCAGCGATCAACACCGTTGGAGCGCACCGCTCGATCAGATGGTTCGACGAGTTCTCACCGAAGATCTGATCCGAAGACTGCCCGCAGCGAGTGTCGTCTTGCCGCAAGAGCCTGCTAGCTCGAGCACGGACAAGATCGTGGTCGATATTTTAGAGTTCGCCCCGGACGCCTCTGGCACGATTCAGCTCACCGCGAGCTGGTCCCTCGTTGCGGCAAATGCTGCAGAAGCACCACAGAGTCGACTGGCGCGACTTTCGGCACGCGCCGCGCCCGGCGACACGGCCGATCAGGTCGCCGCCATGAGCCGTGCTCTCGATGAGCTCGCCGCCCAAATGGCTCAAACCCTCGCCGCGTCAAGAACCTGGTCGAGCGCGCGAGCTCCAGCCCCTTGAATGTCAGACAGAAGTGCCGCATGTCAGGCCTCTGCTGTCCAATACGTCGTGTACGTACGCCTCGCGGATGACGACCAAGAGTACCGCGGCGAGCGGCGCGCCGAGCACGACGCCCAAGAGCCCGAAGATGCTCCCCAAGCACGTCATCGCCAGAATGGTGAGCGCGGGAGGCAGGCGCACGGTGCGCCGCTGCACAAAGGGCCCGACGATATAAGCCTCGACGATGTGGCAACAGACAAATACCGCGACGACCCAAATCGCCGTATGCCAGCCCGCCGCGAAGCCCACCATCAATGCGGGGATGGCCGCGGCGAGCGCGCCCAAAACGGGCACGAAGGTCAAAAGCCCCGCAAGAACCGCCAGACCGAACGCGAGGGGTAAGTGGAGCACGGTGAACCCGATTGCCGTCATCGTGCCGACCACCAACATGTCGACGAACTGTCCGGCCGACCAGAGGACCAATGCCCGTCCTGCATCGAGCAAAATCTCTCGGCCGCGGCCGCGGTAGCTCAACGGCAGCAGTCGAACCACGCCGCCCAAGTACAGTTCGGGGTCGATTGCGAAATAGAGAGCGGTTACGCACATCACTAGGAATTCTGTCAGGCCACTCGCAGTCAAGGTGATAAAAGAGCGCGCGGAGGTGGCGAGGGGGCCGCCGACTGCAGACCACGCCGATAGCCGTTGCAGGAGCCACCGAGCCCAGTCCGCATGGCCGTCGGCCGTGCGAATCACATCAATCTGATGCAGAACGGTCTTCCACAGGGCTTCTCCTTGCACGCTGAGAACCGGTCCCAGGTAATAGACGAGCACGCCGAGCGCCCCGATAATCACCACGAGCACGCACGCGAGCGCGGCAGACTGCGGAAGATGGGTGCGTCGGGCTGTCCAGCGCGCGAGCGCGCGCAGAATGGCGCCGATCAATACGGCGAGGAACACCAGCAGCAACACGTCGGCCAGTGCCCAAAGGACGAGCAGGACCGCGGCGGCGATCGCAACGACCCGCAAGATTTTGTCCACCCGGGAATGATGGCGCCCAGCGGCGCGCGGTTATGCAAGGAGCGACCGACACTTCCTGTCAGACGCCACCGTCGCTGCGGTGCGCGCAGGCTCCTCGGAGCCGCCGCGGGATCTTTGCGCCCTACATCATCCTTGCGCGCAGATTCAGCAGGATCACCAGGGTCCCCGACACCATGAGCGCAATGATGACTGCCGAGAAAAGAATGAGCTGTAGTTGCTCGCGCGCGGATCTCTTCAAGCTGATATGCAAAAAGCAGCGGAAATGCACAATGACTTGTGCAAGCCCGACCATGAAAATGATGCCGAGACTCGTCGTCGCGTCAAGCTTTCGCCAATAGACGCACGCGAATGCGGCAGCCGTCAGCAACAGCGAGAGGCCGTAGCCAACGACATAGCGGCGTATCTCGGAGCGACGCTCGATGCTCAACGGATCAGTCCTTGTAGGTAGACAACGGAGAAGATCGCTATCCAGACGATGTCAAGGAAATGCCAGAAGAGCCCGAGGCGCAAGAGGTCGAGCTTGACCCGGGCATCACAACCGAAGACCCGCAGCTGCGCCATCATGACGATGAGCCAGAGGCAGCCCGCGAGCACGTGTAGCCCGTGAAGCGGTACCAAGGCAAAGAAGGCCGAGAGAAAGCCGCTGCGGCTGGGATAGGCCCCGTCTTGAAAGAGCCCGACAAAATCGTGCAACTCCATCCCGATGAAAGAAAGACCCAGGACGAGCGTCACCGCCAACCAAGCGAGAAGCGGTGCGAGGGTTTGCCCCTTTTGACGATACTTCATCGATATCGACGCCATGCCGAATGTGAAGCTGCTGGTGAGAAGAGCCAGTGTCTCGGTGAGGGCGCTCCCGACTTTGAATTCACCGGCTGGCGTGGGGCCGCCGGCGGTGGCGCTCAGCATGCTGCCGTAGGTCGCAAAAAGCAGTGCGAAAATCACCGCGTCGCTCATCAAGAACACCCAAAAGCCGAATACGGCCCGCTCGGCGTCAGCGTGCGGGATTTCGGCGGCCGCGCCGGGAGTGATGCCGGCGTGTCGCAGCTCCTCCGCGCTCATGAGCTCACCTTGGCCAGCCCTTGGTTGACGCTGGTCGTTTCGATCTCGCGCGAGACCGGCCGCGCCTCCGCAACAGCCCGCAGCCAGCGAGCCTCGATCCGCCCGACCTCGGCCGCGGGAACCACACGGTAATTGTTACGGGCAAAGCTGCGCACGATGACGGCCGCCCAGACACTCGACACCCCGACGATGACGAGCCACCAGATATGCCACACCATTCCGAAGCCGGCAAGCGCGGCAGCAGCGCCGATGATGAGGCCGGTCGAGCTGTTGCGGGACAGTTCGATGTCTTCATAGCGGCTCGGCCGGACGTAGGCTTTATGGCTTCGTTTGGCGTCGAAGAATGGATCACGGCTCCCGACTTGCGGAATCACGGCATAGGCGTACTCAGGCGGCGGTGCCGAGAGCGACCACTCGAGTCCCCGGCCGTCCCAGGGGTCGCCCGCGAATACCTGGTTTGCCGCCCGATCGCGGACGCTCACCCAAAGCTGAACGACGAGGCAGCAAAGAGCGCACAGGAGGAGCAGGGCGCCGCAAAGCGCAACGAGCAGCCACGGACGAAAGCTCGGTTCGAGGATCTCCTGGGTACGCCGAACCATTCCAGATAGACCGAGAACGTAGAGAGGCATGAAGGCGAGGTAGAAGCCGGCAACCCAGCAGCCGAAGGCGACCCGACCCCAGCGCTCGCTCAGGCGAAACCCGAAAGCCTTGGGAAACCAGTAGTGATAGCCCGCGAGCAATCCATACAGCACGCCGGGAATCAGCATGTTGTGAAAATGCGCGACCAGGAACACCGTGTTGTGCACCTGAAAATCGAGCGGTGGAATCGCAAGGATGATGCCGCTGAAGCCGCCGAAGACGAAGGTGATCATGAACGCGAGCGAATACAGCATCGGCACCGTGAAACGCACCTCGCCTCGGAACATGGTCCATATCCAGTCATAGATCTTGACTCCGGTCGGAACACCGATTGCCATCGTCGCTATGCCAAAGACGCCGTTGATGTCCGAGCTCTGACCCATGGTGAAAAAGTGGTGTACCCAGACGGTGAAGGAGAGCACGCCGATAGCCGCCGTGGCGAGCGTGAGCGAGGTGTAGCCGTAAAGCTCCTTGGTGGAGAAGGTGGAGACCACTTCCGAATACACGCCGAACGAGGGCAGGATCAGGATATACACCTCAGGGTGTCCAAAGAGCCAAAACAGATTGGCGTAGTTCATCATGTTCCCGCCGAGATCATTGGTGAAGAAGTGGTAGCCCAGATAGCGATCGAGCGCCAACAGGGCCGTCACGACGGTGAGCGGAGGCATGGCGAAAATCATGAGGATGGCGGTGCACAGCGACGTCCAGCAGAAAAGCGGCATGCGCATCAGGTGCATGCCGGGCGCACGCATCTTGAGAATTGTCACGAGGAAGTTGATGCCGCTCAAGGTCGAGGCAATCGACCCCAATGTAACCGCCCAGATCCAGTAGTCGGTACCGACACCGGGGCTGAAAGCGAGCTCGGTATAGGGTGGATAGCCGCTCCAGCCGCCCGTTGAGAATTCCCCGATGACGAGAGAGATCATCATCAGTCCTGCCGCGCCACCCGTCAGATACAGACTCACGGAGTTGAGCAGCGGAAAGGCGACATCGCGCGCGCCGATCTGCAGCGGCACGATGTAGTTGATCAAGCCGGCGATAAACGGCATGGCCATAAAAAAGACCATGATGCTGCCGTGCGTGGTAAAGAGCTGCGCAAAATGCTCGGGCGCGAGAAACCCGGGCGTCTGAATCGCCGCCGCCTGTTGCGCGCGCATCAGCACCCCTTCGATCAGGGCGCGCGACAGCATCACGAACGCGATGATGACGTACATGATGCCGATTTTCTTTGGATCGAGACTGGTGAGCCACTCTTTCCAAAGATAGCGCCACTTGCCGAATGCCGTGATCAGCACGGCGAGGGCGACGCCCGCGAGTACCACGATAGAGCCCGCTCCCGCAGCAATGGTTTCGCTGACCGTCGGATGCGCCCAGGCTCGCACGAATGGCAATGACTGTGCATCGAGATTTCCGAACAGCGCATGCCAGATGACGCCGCTCATCGCGGCTCTCCGTCCGGGAGAGTGCCTGCCCGAACCCCGGCTAAGATGTGATCGAATAGATGGGCGGAGGCGCGGCCAAAGAAAACGGCCTTCGGTGCCACAGCCTTCTCGCAAAGCTTTTGAACGGCAGCGTCATCGAGCTTAGCGCCCGATTTTTGCAGGCGCGCGATCCAACGATCGAAGTTGACCGCCGGCACGGAGGAGACATTAAATTTCTCGAGCGGGTAGCCGGCGCCGTTGAACTGGGTATTCTCGCCCAGGAACGTGCCGGTACGATCGGCCAGGAGATTGAGCTGCGTCGCCATACCTCCCATCGCATAGATCTGCCCGGCGAGCGCTGGAATGTAGAGAGATTGCATGACGGTCGCGCTCGTGAGGGTCATATGCACCGCGCGCCCCACCGGGATGACGAGTTCGTTCACCGCGGCAACGCCCGACTCCGGATAGATGAAGAGCCATTTCCAGTCGAACGCGACCGCTTGAACCTCGAGCGATGCGGACGCTGGTGGAACCGGCGTATACGGGTCGAATTGGCGGGCGCCCCGCCAGAGCAGAACCGCGAGACCGGCGACGATCAGCGAGGGGGGAATCCAAATCAGAGCCTCGAGCGGCCACGAGAAATCCCATTTCGGGCGATAGGCGCTTCGGCTGTTGCGCAGCCGATAGTGCCAGGCGAACAAGGGCGTGAGCAGCAACACCGGCCCAATGACGAACAGCATCACGATCACGACGACCCAGAACAAGTGCCGCTCGCCCGCGGCCACCGGTCCCTGCGCGTTCAAGAATCCGCGCCGCCACACATCGCAGCCGCTAAGCAGGGCGAACGCGGCATAGAGTATCGGGCGTGCGACAGCCCACCATCGTCGGGCTCGGGGGCGCTTCAATTCCTCACCTGCTTTGGTCCAAAGAATGCAAGGCGATCGGTGGGCCGCGCCGCGAACAAGCTCGCGCGACTCGGCGCATCCTAACGCAACGGGTGCGATCGAGCGGCGAGTCGAATGGAGGGTCCGTACGACGGCGAAGTCTGACATCTCCTTCGGCAAAGGGATGACGCTACGGCGCTTCGCTCGGCGCCCATACTGTGCAGATGGAGGTTTCCACTTTTCGGTGATCGGCTTGCTTCGCCTTCAAGACAATTCGGATGCGGCCCGCCAATGCGATACGCCCATCGAGCGCGTGCAGGCGCGTGCCTACACAGTTCCCACCGACTCACCGGAGGCGGACGGCACCTTGAGTTGGAACTCCACGACGATGGTGGTCGTGAATGTCGAGGGCGGCGGGCGCCAGGGTCTCGGCTACACCTATGCCGATCGCTGCATAGTATCGCTCCTGCAAGAGAAGCTTGCGCAGAGCGTCGGCGGCCTTGATGCGATGGACCCGCCTGGCGCCTGGCGAGCGATGCAACGCGCGGTGCGCAATCTCGGTCGGGAGGGACTGGCGGCTACCGCCATCTCGGCACTCGATACGGCGCTGTGGGATCTGAAAGCCAAGCTCCTTGAATTGCCGCTCGCTCGCTTGCTCGGCACTTTCCGCGAGGAAGTCCCGGTGTATGGCAGCGGCGGCTTCACCAGCTATACGGAGGGGCAGTTGATCGCTCAGCTCACCGGCTGGGTCGAGCGTGAAGGATGCCGCTGGGTCAAGATGAAAGTGGGGAGCGTTCCGGCGGCGGACCCCCAGCGCGTGGCCGCGACCAAAGCGGCCATCGGCGACCGCACGCTATTCGTCGACGCGAACGGAGCCTACTCGGTCAAGGAGGCGCTCTCCCTGGCGCGGCGCTTTGCGCAGGAGGCGCAGGTCGGATGGTTCGAAGAGCCGGTGTCGGCCGATGATTTGGGCGGGCTGCGAAAGGTGCGCGAGCTCGCTCCGTCCTGCATGGAGGTTGCGGCCGGTGAGTATGGTTACACCACCGACTATTTTCGGCGAATGCTGACGGCGCAGGCGGTCGATGTGCAACAAGCGGACGTGACGCGATGCGGCGGCTACACCGGCTTTTTGCAGGTGGCGGCCCTCTGCGAGGCCCAGCATATCGATTTGTCCGGACACTGTGCGCCCTCGATGCACCTGCATGCGGCGTGCGCCGCGCCCCGCTTTCGCCACCTCGAATGGTTTCACGATCACGTGCGCATCGAGCAGTGGCTGTTCGACGGCGCCCCCCACGCCCACGAGGGCGTGATCCGGCCTGATTGGTCCCGTCCCGGCCTGGGTCTTGAGTTCAAGCAACAAGACGCGGAGCGGTACGCCGCATGAGCGTCACCACACTGCATCGTTAAGCCCTTACGAGTAAGGAATGCACATGTCCAAGGTGGTAGTCATCACGGGAGCGGGCGCCGGAGTCGGACGAGCCACGGTCGAGGAGTTCGCTCGCCAGGGCTACGATGTCGGCCTCTTATCTCGCGACGGAGACCGGCTCGAACGTGCCGCCGTCGCGGCACGCAGCCACGGGGTATGCGCTCTACCGATCCCAACCGACGTCGCGGACGCGCGGGCCGTGGAGACCGCGGCCGCCCGCGTCGAGGCTGAATTGGGCCCGATCGACGTTCGGGTGAACGTAGCCATGGCTACGGTGTTCGCGCCGGTGAGCAAGCTTACCCCGGAGGAATTCGAGCGCGGCACCCGGGTTACTTATTTGGGCCAGGTGCATGGCACCATGTCCGCGCTAAGTCGTATGCGTCATCGCAACCGGGGCACGATCGTCAACGTGGGTTCGGCGCTCGGCTATCGGTCGGTGCCCTTGCAGTCGATTTATTGTGGAGCCAAGTTCGCCATTCGGGGCTTCACGGATGCTCTGCGCTCGGAACTGATCCATGATCAGCTCGATGTGCACCTGACCATGGTGGATCTGCCGGCCGTCAACACCCCTCAATTCGACTGGGCGCTCAACAAGATGGGGAAGAAGGCCAAGCCCGTCGCGCCCATCTACCAGCCGGAAGTCGCGGCCCGGGCCATTTTCTTCGCCGCCACGCATCGCCGCCGCGAGGTTTGGGTGGGACTGCCGACGGTCAAGGCGATCTTGGCCAACCGCATCGCTCCCGGCCTCATCGATCGGTATCTCGCCAGAGCGGGCTATTCGGGGCAGCTTTCCGATGAGCCACTCGGCGAAGATGCACCGGCCAATCTGTATGAGCCGGTCCCCGGCGACTATGGTGCTCACGGCCGGTTCGATGCCCGCTCGAAGCGGCGCAGCTGGGAAATGTTTACGGATCGGCACAAGGCCGGCTGCTGGGCCCTTGCGGGCATCGCCCTCGCGGTGTGCGTGCACAGAATTGCGAAGCGCTTGGACGTTTGACGCGGCCGCGCCATCATGAGCCGCCCTCTCGAGGACTATGCGCTCATCGGCGACGGCGAAACCGCGGCACTCGTGGCACGCAACGGCTCGATAGACTGGTTGTGCTGGCCGCGTTTCGACAGCGACGCCTGCTTTGCGGCGCTACTCGGGTCGGAAGCGCATGGCTGCTGGCAGCTCGCGCCGCAAGGCGTGGTTGTCAACACCACGCGGCGCTATCAGCGCGATACGCTGATCGTCGAAACCGATTTCGAGACGGAGAGCGGAAGCGTTCGGCTGATCGACTTCATGCCGCAGCGGCGCGCCACCTCTTCGGTGGTGCGGATCGTCGCGGGCCTCACGGGTCGCGTCGCCATGCAAAGCGAATTGCGGTTGCGCTTTGATTACGGCTCGCTGCCGCCCTGGTGTGAGAAGACCCAAGACGGCGCGACCTTTCGGGTCGGACCCGACGTCGTGGTGCTGCAGGCGCCGGTCCCCCAGCGCCTCGAGGGCGAGTGTCAGAGTGCAGCATTCGAGGTCAAGGCCGGCCAGCGCCTCGCCTTCGTGTTAAGTCACTCATTGCAGCATCCGCCCACGGCGCCAGTGGACCCGGAACAGGCGCTGACGGCAACGCAAAGTTATTGGCGAGACTGGATTGGCTGCTTTGATGACGCCAAGACGGAGTGGGCGGAGCCGGTGAGGCGATCGCTGATCACGCTTCGGGCCATGATTTACGAGCCGAGCGGTGGTCTGGTCGCGGCCCCCACGACCTCACTTCCAGAGGCCCCCGGCGGTCAAATGAACTGGGACTATCGCTACTGCTGGTTGCGCGATGCGACCTTCACGATGGGCGCTCTGCTCAATGCGGGCTTCCACACCGAGGCGGGGCGCTGGCGGGATTGGCTGCTCCGGGCAATTGCCGGCAACCCCGATCGTATGCGCATCATGTACCGGGTGGACGGGTCGAGACATTTGTCGGAATGGCAGGCGGACACGCTCCCTGGCTATCGGTACTCGAGTCCGGTCCGTATTGGCAATGCAGCGTCCACCCAACATCAGATCGATGTCTACGGTGAAGTGCTCGACTGCTTGAGTCTTGCGCGCAAGGGCGGTATTCCGGTTTCCGCGCAAGAGGCCGTGACGCAACTGAAACTCCTCGAGCATTTGGAGACCTTGTGGAATACCCCGGGCTCGGGTGTATGGGAATCGCGGGCGGAGCCGCGCCAGTACACCTATTCGAAAGTCATGGCCTGGGTGGGCGTCGATCGAATGCTTCGCTATCTCAAGTCGGAGCAGCCCCGCGTCAAGGTGGCCCGGCTCGAACACCTCGAGGCGCTTAAGAGCACGATTCACGCACAAGTGTGCCGCGAAGGGTGGAATCCAGGACTTGGCACGTTCACGGAGTACTACGGAGGGCATGAGGTCGATGCGAGCCTCCTGTTGATGCCGCTGGTCGGATTCCTGCCGGCGAATGATTCTCGGATGCACCGTACCGTCGAGACCATTCGACGTGAGCTGATGCAGGGCGGCCTCGTGCGGCGAAAGAAGGCTAGGCCGGGTAAGCCTGCGGAGGGGGCCTTTATTGCGTGTTCTTGCTGGATGGCAGACTGTCTGATGCTCGAGGGCCGGACGGAGGACGCGCGCGAGCAATTCGAGCGGGTACTGGCCCTTCGTAATGACGTGGGCCTTTTCTCCGAGGAATACGATGTCCCCGGCCAATGCCTGGCGGGTAATTTTCCGCAGGCGCTCACCCATCTTGCCGTGGTCAACACGGCGCTTTCCCTGTCGGGACCGACGCTCACACGAGGCGGCCCGTGAGCCAGGCTTTCGAATCTACAGGTTCCGATAATTGGCCGACTCGCGTTTCAATTCCTCGAGAAATACATTCAACTCCTTTTGACGTGACCCGACGAGCGCACGGCCGGCGGGCGACACCACGCGCGCGGGCACCTTCTCCAGATTTTCCTCGAGCATTTTCACCACCTTCGGCCCGTCTGGGTCGCCGCCGTTCGGATCGGCCAGCGCTATGACTCGCTCCACGCCGATCGCACCGAGCCAATCGAGCGCGTCGGCATCGTGAAGATAAACGGCTTCCGGAGCCACCGGGTCACGGTAGTACATGTGGGTGCGGATGGCAGCCCGCACTGCGTCCAGTTTCTGCATCGGAAATCCCGTGTCCTTCAAGACGGATCCCACGACTTCTGCGCCCAGGTCCGAGTGGTCCGGCGGCTCATCGCCGCTGCCCCAAGGCTTGAATGCCGCCATGTCGTGCAAGTAGGCCGCGGCAAACAGGACATCGTCGTCCAGCGTGACATGATCCGCCGCAGCGAGTGAGCGTGCCAACGCGTAATCCCGCTCGCAGTGCGAGAAGCCCCAGGCGGGGTTCCTGAAATGATTGCGGGCAAATTGGCGCACGGTGACATGCCAATCCGGGATGGCGTGGGCGGCCTCCGGCTGCGCCGCCAGCGCATTCGAGGCGGCGATGCAGGCCACCAGGACAGCCAATTTCCAGCTCCATGTATTCATCAGGTCGTCTCCCCAAAACTAGCTCGACGGCGCGGCCTGCACGCCGTTCCTAGTGTAGCCTGCTGCCGAGGTTACTGCAGCGCACACGCGGCGTGGCGAAAGATGGCCGTGCAGAGTATCCCCGATGTTCCGGCCGCGCAGGTTGGCCTAGGATTCAGCCGTGCGCTCGATCCTTCCCCACCCGGTCTCTGATCAACACGGGCCGCGAATGCACACGAGCGTCGCGTGACGTTCCACGCAAGAACTCTCGAGGCACTGGTTCGCCAGTCAGTGGATTTCATGCCGGACGCGAGCCTGCTCGTGAACCCAGACGGTCGTATTATCGCCGTGAATGCGGCCGCAGAGCGCATGTTCGGGTTCGACCGTGGGGAGTTGCAGGGAAGGTCTGTTCGCAGCTTGATACCCGAACGGTTCCGGGCGGCCCATGCAGTCCACTCCACCGCCTATCTCGTGCAAGCGCGGCACCGTGCGATGGGAGTAGGCTTGGATCTACGCGCACTGCGCAAGGATCACTCCGAATTCCCGGTAGAGATCAGCCTTGGACCCCTCGCAACGGATGAGGGAAATTTCGTTCTTTGCATCGTCCGCGACATCAGCCATAGCGAGGAATGGTACCGGGGGCTCTTTGAGGATCTCGCGGTGGGTGTTGCGCACACCGATGCGGAAGGGAGGCTGCTCAACGCCAACCGGCGGTTCTGCGAGCTTTCTGGCTACACCCGCGCAGAGATGTTGACGCTCGACATACGCCGGCTGACTCATCCCGAAGACATCACCAAGAGCCTCGCAGCCAGAGCGCGCATGCTGGCAGGAGCCGGCTCGGCCTATGAGCGCGAAGTGCGGTTGATTCGAAAAGGGGGCGCAGCCATTTGGACGCGGGTGACGACCTCGCTCGTTCGCCGCGGCGACCCAGGGCAATTCGTCTCGCTGTTTCAGGATATCTCGCTCCAAAAGGAGGCAGAAGGGGAAAGACGCGAGGCCAACCTGCGCTTTCGTCAGGTGACGGACAACATCCGCGAGACCTTCTGGTTGACTGATGCACTCAGGACCGAGGTTCTGTATGTGAGCCCGGGCTGCGAAGCGATCTGGGGACTGAGCCCGGCTGCGATGTCGGTCACGCCGCGCAGCTGGATCGACGCGATCCACCCGGACGATCGGCCGCGGGTGCTCGCGGCCGTGCAGACGAAGCAGATCACTGAACGTTATGACGAGGAGTACCGAATCGTCCGTCCAGACGGAACGGTCCGCTGGATCCGAGACCGCGCGTTTCCAGTACGAGGCGATGACGGAGAGATCATACGTATCGCTGGAGTCGCCGAGGACATCACCGAACGCAAGCGCGCGACCGATGAGCTGAAGGAAAGCGAGCGCCGCTTCAGTGAAATCCTGGGTAAGGTGCAGCTGGTCTCATTGGTACTCGACCGTGACGGCCGGATTGTCTATTGCAATGAATACCTGCTGACGTTGAGCGGATGGAGCTATGAGGAAGTGCACGGCAAGGACTGGTTCGAGCTCTGCATACCTGCCGAGATCTCAGCCGAGGTGAAAAAGGTGTTCACGTCGCTCCTGGCGAACCTGCCCTCTGCCTGGCATAACGAGAATGAGATCGTTACCCGTGCCGGGGAGCGAAGGCTCGTCCATTGGAACAACATCGCGCTTCGCTCCCTGGAGGGGGAGGTGATCGGCACCGCGAGCATCGGGGAGGACATCACCGAGCGCAAGCGGGCGGAGGAGCTTCACGCCAGGCTCGCGGCAATCGTGGAGTCCAGCGATGATGCGATAGTCGGCAAAACCCTGGAGGGCATCATCACGAGCTGGAACAGCGGTGCCGAGGAACTGTTTGGCTACCGCGCGGCAGAGGCAATCGCTCAACCGGTCGCGATGATCGTTCCGGACGATCGCGCTGCCGAGGAGCCGCAGATCCTCGAGCAGCTGCAACAGGGACGACGGATCGCCCACTTCGAGACCGTGCGCCGGCGAAAGGATGGAAGCCTGATCGACGTATCACTGACGATATCCCCGATCCATGACGCGAATGGGCAGATCGTGGGTGCATCCAAGATCGCGCGCGACATCACGGAGCGCAAGCGAGCGGAGCAGAGAATCCGGGACCTCAACCGGGTATACGCCGTCTTGAGCAGCATCAACGCTCTTATAGTCAGGGTCCGAGAACGAGACGAGCTGTTCTGGGAGGCCTGTCGCATTGCCGTCGAGGTGGGGCTTTTCAAACTCGCGTGGATCGGAATCATCGAGCCGTCCTCACGTCGATTCAAAGTGGTCGCCTGGAGCGGTCATGATGAGGACTATGTCCGCATGCTGCCACTGGAATTGCACGATGTGGACGCTGGCGTCTGCGAGCCGATAGACCGCGAGGTGGTGATCAACAACGACATGGCGGATCCGCCGGACGCGCCGCTGCACGAAGAATCCCGGCAGCGGGGACTGCGAGCTTCCGTTCGTCTGCCACTTCTCATCAATGACGAGCTCATGGGGGTGCTCGCGCTGTACACGGGGCAAGCCGGCTTCTTCGATAACGACGAGATGAAGCTGTTGCGGGAACTCGCGGGCGATATCGCTTTTGCACTAGATCACCTAGAGAAAGCCACCCAGGTCGATTATTTGGCCTACTACGATCAGCTCTCGGGCCTCGCCAATCGCACCTTGTTTCTGGAGCGGTTGAATCAGTACGTCAACACGGCGCGGATCGTGGGTGATGAGTTCTCAGTTGCTCTTGCCGACGTGGAGCGTCTGCGCGCAGTGAATGATTCTCTGGGCCGGTCGGTGGGAGACGAATTGCTCAAACGGATAACGGAACGGCTGGTGCGAAGCGAGGACCGGGCTCGGCTTGCACGCATCAGCGGCTCTGCCTTTGCCATAGTGCTTCACGCACTGAATGGCGGATCCGCCCTGGAGCTGAAGATAGAGGCCCTGCTGCGTGAGACATTCTCGCAGCCTTTCGAGATTGGCACTTCCGAGATCCGAATCTCCGCAAAGGTGGGGGCGGCCTCATTTCCCATTGATGGCGAGGATGCGGAAGCGTTGCTGAGAAGTGCGGAAGCGGCACTCAGAAGAGCGAAAGAATCCGGAGACAAGTACGTCCTTCATGTCCCGGAGATCACGGCGCGAAGTGTAGAGAAGCTCACCATGGAAATGAAGCTGCGGCGAGCAATCGAGAGAGATGAGTTCGTGCTGCACTACCAGCCGAAGGTGAAGTTGATAACGCGGCAGATCGTAGGTGCAGAAGCGCTGATTCGCTGGCAGAGCCCGGAAGGGCTCGTTCCGCCAATGCAATTCATTCCGCTTATGGAGGAGACGGGGTTGATCCTGGAGGCCGGTACGTGGGCGCTGCGCAAGGCTGTGGCCGATCACGACTTGTGGCGTCGGCAGGGCCTGAAAGCGCCGCGCGTGGCCGTCAATGTATCGGCCATCCAGATGCGTAGCCGTGATTTCGTGCACACGATCGCAACGGCGATTGGACGCGGCGCAATGCCCCCGGGAATCGACCTGGAGATCACTGAGAGCCTGTTGATGGAGGACATCGACGGAAACATCCGTAAGTTGCAGCAGCTGCGAGAGCTCGGCATCGAGATCGCGATTGACGACTTCGGCGTCGGTTACTCCTCGCTGAGCTATTTGACGAGGCTTCCCGTGCAGACACTCAAGATTGACCGGTCGTTCCTCGCCGCGATCCTCGATGACCGCGATACCGTGATGCTCGTGCAGACGATTATCTCACTTGCGCATTCGCTCAAGCGAAAGGTCATCGCGGAGGGAGTGGAGTCGGAGGAGCAGGCCGAGCTGCTGCGGCAGCTGGGCTGCGACGAGATGCAGGGATACCTCATCGGTCGCCCGGTACCCTTCGAGCACATGAGCGCGCTGCTGGAAAAAGAGAGGTCCACCTAATCGAGCGGTACGCTGCCTTGCGGACACTCACAGGTGATCCGAGTCCCGTGCGGCTCTACTCGCGTTATCGTCAATTTCCCGTGAATCATATCGGCCCGATAGCGCATTAGCCTTAGGCCCAATCGATTGGAGATGATGGGCTGTAAAGGCAAGCCAATACCGTCATCGACGACCGTTAACGTCACAAGCGCTGCCTGAATATCCAACTTGACCTGAATCAAGGTGGCCTCGGCGTGCTTCAAGGCATTTGTCACGGCTTCCTGGGCAAGCCGAAATAAGTGGTCCAAGTTCACGGCGTCGATTTGCAGTGGGCCGCCGCCAACAATCGACAGCGTGACTTTGGCTCCGCTTTTGGACGGCATCCTCGTAAGATCTTGTAAGCCTCCAATGAAACCGCCTCGAATCTCCGACAGAGGAGAGAGGCCGTGAGCGATTTGATGACAGGTTTCCATGGACGAGCCGATCATCGATGCGAGTTGAGCAAGGTCCTCTATGAACGGCGGCATGGACTTGTGCGCCGCCATCTCGAGACTGTGCGCCAACAGGCTCGCGGCGTAGAGGTTTTGCCCGAGGCCATCGTGGAGCTCGGCGGCGAGGTGTCGACGCTCCCGAGCGCAGCTTTCGAGCAGCTCGCGTTCCAGCAGTCGATGCTCCGTAACGTCCTCGCCGATGCTCGCTATCCCGACGATGTGATCCGATGAGTTTCGAATTACCGAATTATGCCAGCGAATGTGGACGCTCTCCCTTGATTTACACAATATGGCATTTTCATGGTGCCAGGCATTCGGGGAATTATTCAGAAGGTCGGAAAACACGTCTCGTAAATCGTCAATTCCGGAGGGTACGAAACGCTGAAACCAATCGCACCCCAAAATCTCCGGGCGACTCCATCCAGTGAGCTTCAGGAAGTAGTCATTGCAAAAGCTTAGCTTTGCGCTGCTGTTCAAGATGATAGCAATCAAGTTCATCTTGCTTACCAAGTCCGGAAAAGTCGGTCCATACCCGAGGCCCAATTCGTTTGTGTGATGGCCGTCGTCAGTAACCGGTTCAGTCATATGTTCTACCTGGGAACGGTCGATTTGCCGCGCATGTCGCACCGCACCCGCGGCCTTGCGAAGCAGCCTCAAGCATTGTAGGCGCGCTATGCGTAACCTGCCGCGGGCGCGCGGCGTCGAGGCAAGAAATAGTGCCAAATTCCGACAGACTCGTGGGCTTTCTCCGCCCGCAGGTCGTGCAATGCAATAAAATATCGGCGCCGTTCGCAGCCACGATCGCTTTTTTGAACCTTGGGTAACGAGGAGGTGCTGAGTGGGCTCTGACAACGACTCCCAGGACGGTTCATTGAGCCGCCGCGCAGCCTTGGGTTTGGCGGCCGGCGCCACCGCGGCGACAGCCATCCATGCAACGCCCCGGCCGGCGCGGGCTGTGGCGCCTATCGACGACATCGTCACGCTCGACGCCACGGCCCTTGCTGTGGCGATCCATACGCGCAGGCTCTCCTGCGTCGAGGTGCTGACTGCCTATCTGGATCATATCGCCGCTATCAATCCACAGGTCAACGCCATCGTTGCGCTCCAAGATCGTGACGCCTTGCTGGCACAGGCGCGCGAGCGCGACGATCAACTGGCGCGTGGAGAATCGATGGGGTGTTTGCACGGCTTCCCCCATGCCGTGAAAGATCTGCAAGCGGTCAAGGGCATCCGCACCACCCAGGGGTCTCCCATTCTGAAGGACTTTGTGCCCGCTGCAGACTCCCTGATGGTCGAGCGGCTACGGAAGGCCGGTGTGATTTTCATCGGTAAAACCAACACGCCGGAATTTGGCTTGGGATCGCATACCTACAATCCGGTCTATGGCATCACGCGCAATGCCTATGACCTTACAAAATCCGCCGGCGGCTCGAGCGGCGGCGCCGCCGTGTGCTTGGCTCTGCGCATGCTGCCGGTCGCGGACGGCTCGGACTATGGCGGCAGCCTGCGCAATCCAGCAGGCTGGAACAATGTCCTGGGGTTTCGCACCAGCATCGGGCGCATTCCCTACGACTCGCGTGATCCCTGGCTGCCCACCATGGGCGTCACCGGTCCGATGGCGAGAAACGTCACCGACCTTGCCATGCTGCTGTCCGTCCAAGCGGGCTACGACGCCCGCGTGCCCCTCTCGCTGGAGGGCGATGGCAGCGCCTTTCAGCACCGTTTGGACCGCGGCTTCAAGGGTACGCGCATCGCCTGGGTCGGCGACTTCAAGGGCCATACGCCCTGCGATCCGAGGGTGATCGAGGTGTGCCGCAAGGCCGCGCGCAGCTTCGAGTCCTTGGGTTGCACGGTCGAGGAGGCGATTCCGGATTTCGATCTGGACGCCGCATGGCAGGCGGTGATCCGACTCCGCTCCTGGCAAAGCGGCAGCCCGCTGCTGGCCTTCTACCAAGACCCGGCGAAACGGGCACTGCTCAAGCCCGAGGCGGTGTACGAAATAGAAACGGGGCTCAAGCAATCCGCCTACGACATCACTGCCGCATCGATAGTCCGTAACGAGTGGACTCAGGCGGTGCGGCGCTTCTTCGAGCGCTACGACTACTTCATCGCCCCGACCGCGCAGGTATTTCCCTTCGACGTTGCCCAGCACTGGCCCCAAGAAATTGCGGGCCGGAAGATGGAGACCTATCACGAGTGGATGAAGGCGGTGCTGCTCGTCACCCTGTGCGGCGCCCCGGCCCTCGCAGTGCCGGCCGGATTCAGTGATCAAGGACTCCCCATCGGCATCCAGCTCGTGGGCCCCGATCGCCAGGAATTTAGCCTGCTGCAGTTGGCTTATGCCTACGAGAGCATACTGGATGCCGAACACCGACGGCTTCCGCCCTTGCTGCAATCGGCATGACCTCATGCGGTTGAGCGTCAGAGCGAACTCAGCGTAGACTGATTACCCGAACCGGGCCAGGGAGTTTATGCATGATGGGGGCCAAGTGGAGAACCCTCGCGGGAATTGCCGTGCTCGTATCGTGCGCGGCGATGCTCTTGCCCGATTGCTCCGCGCTTGCGAGCACGGAACCCGCCCGACCGCAGGACAGCCGTCACTACATCGCGCCGACCGAATCCGAATTCAGTCAACTCCCGGGGAGCAGGCCGACCTATCGCTGGGTTGGCGTACTCGACGGGGCGGCCTATCGGATCGAAGTGCCCCAAAGCGGCTGGAATGGTTCGCTCGTGATGTGGACGCACGGCTACTTGGGCAATGTGCCGAATCTGCGGGTCGGCGATCCCTTGCTGCGGCAGCATCTGATCGAGCGAGGCTATGCCTGGGCGGCGTCGAGTTACAGCAAGAATGGCTACGACGTGCGGGCCGGCATCGAGGACACCAACGAGCTTGCGCTGGCATTCACGCAACTCGCCCGTGAGCGAAAGGTGATCTTGCCCGCCCCCAAGCAGTATCTCATCGTCGGTTATTCCATGGGCGGGCACATTGCCGCTGCGGCCGTCGAGGCCGAGACGCTTGCGGACGCGCGCCACAAGGTCCATTACGCCGGCTCATTACCCATGTGCGGCGTGCTGGGCGATACCGAGCTACAGAATTACTTCGCGGCTTACCATCTCGCCGCGATGCAGCTGGCCGGCAGACCCGCTCGGGCCTTTCCCATCGACGATTGGAATGCGCTCAAGCCAATGATTCAGGCGACGCTCTGGTCTGATTTCCCTGCACAGCCCACCGAGCGGGGCGAGCGCCTGGAAGGCATCGCGATGAATCTGAGTGGCGGAGCACGACCGTTCTTTGCCGAAGGCTATGCGGATCCGTCGCTGCAGGCGCATCTCTGGTCGGTCGGTGGACGAGATGGAACGTTCGATGGCGTCTTGAACGGCAGCGCGGTCGACACGCGGCGGATTGTCTATCGGTTCGGGGCAGAGCCCGGACCGCTCTCCGACGAGGAGATGGCCTTCAATGCCGGTATCGTCCGCGCCGTCCCTCAGCCGGAGGTCAATCGGCGGCGGCGCGATGGTTTGCGCTGGGTGCCGCAGGTGCAGGGAGACTTCGAGGTCCCGGTCCTGACGCTGCACACCTTGGGCGACATCTATGTACCCCTTGTGATGGAGCAGATCTATCGGGAAAGGGCCCGGACTCACCACCACGAGGGGTTGCTGGTACAGCGAGTCATTCGCGACATTGGACATTGCGCGTTCACGGCGGCCGAGGCGGAAGAAGCCTTTGACGACCTCACCGCATGGGTGGCTGGCGGACCGCGACCGCCGGGTGACGATGTCCTCGCGCCCGCGGCGCTCGCCGCACCCACCGCCGGATGCCGTTTCACTCGCAACCGCTCCGGCGAGTCCGACTACGCGGACCCCAAGCTGCGCGCTCAACTGCAGGCGCATTATCCGCCCTGTCCGGGCTAGCTCGCCCATGCTGCGCCCGTCCTTACCCGGAGTGCTCATCGTGCAGGATCCGATCCCGTGAGACGAGACACGTCGCGATACTTTTACGATCTATTCACCCGCCGACAGTGGGCCCGATTCGATGCGGGTAAATACCGGCTCGACCCGGATGCGCTGGCGGTGCTCAAAGGCATCAATGAGCCCATGCCCCTATCGGAAGTGGAGGAGGTGATTGGACCTCTTTGCCGACTCCTGGAAATGCAGTTCGATAACCTCCGTCCCTTCGTGATTGCCGTGGCCGGTAGCGTCGCGGTTGGAAAGAGCACCTTCGCCCGGGTTCTCCGCGCCTTGCTCGCTCAAGCCGGCCAAACGGTGGACTTGGTCGCGACAGATGGCTTCCTGTGGCCCACCGCAACGCTTGAAGAACGCAACCTGATGCGGCGCAAGGGCTTCCCGGAAAGCTATGATCTCGACAGAATGCTCACGTTTTTGGCGCAGCTCAAAGCCGGCAAGGCAGCGCTTCGGGTACCGGTCTACTCGCACGAGTTGTACGACATTGTCCCCGGACAGTTTCAGACCATAAACCAACCCCAGGTCCTGATTCTCGAAGGGCTCAATGTCCTGCAGGACACCTCACGAGAGGGCGCCGCCGTGGCTGCCGACCACTTTGACTTCAGCATCTACCTGGATGCGGATCAAAATGATGTCGAGCAATGGTACATCGAGCGTTTCACGATCCTGCAAAGAACCGTATTCCAACGGCCCACCTCGTACTTTCATCACTTCAAGGATCTGCAGCCGGCAGAAGTCCGAAAGACAGGGCAGGACATATGGCGGTCAATCAATCTACCGAACCTGCTTCGCAATATCCAACCCACCCGGGAGCGCGCGTCGGTGATCTTGCGCAAAAACGAATCGCACGCCGTGCAGGAAGTGTTCTGGCGGCATTCGATCGATTACGGTGGATGTCGCAGCGCCCCAACCGCCGCTTGAGGCGCTCGATCGTCTGCCAGTCCAGGTCCTTCTGAACCCCTCTGTGCTGTAGAGCGGAGGTCAGCTATTCGCACTCCGACCCGGACGCCGGGCGACGTCGTCAGACGTTACCTCGCCTCGGAGGGGAGATCGGCCGATATCGAAGGGCGATGGATTAATGCACCGTCGTCTTGACCCCCATCCTAACAAGGCCGGAGAGATCCATGATTCGAAGGACGATTTTGGTCGTCGCGCTGGCGGCGGTCTATTTTGCATTCAAGCGCAGTCAAGCACGCAGGCAGGCGGCAGGTGCCGACCACGATGCGGAAGCTCAGTGGGCCAATGAGGGCGGCGCCAACGCCCCTCCCTCGCTCTAAGGGTCCGTGGCCGCCGCACCGCCCATCGCGCCCATGCTGGCCAAGCTCGCGAACGAGATACCCGCCGGCAGTTATCTCTACGAACCGAAGTGGGACGGATTCAGGGCCCTCATTTTCAGGCGTGGCGATGAAGTCTATATTCAGAGCCGCGACGCGAGGCCGCTGGACCGCTATTTCCCGGAACTGCATGAGGCGCTGCTGAAGGGGTTACCCAAGAACTGCGTCTTGGACGGGGAAATCGTGATCGCGACCGATCGGGGGCTTGACTTCGACGCGCTGCAGCTAAGGTTACACCCGTCTGCATCGCGCGCAGCAAAACTTGCCAAGGAGACTCCCTCGTCCTTCGTCGCGTTCGATGTGCTTGCCATTGAGGGCCGCTCGCTCATGAACTCATCGCAAGCGTCGCGGCGAGCGGCGCTCGAGAAGCTGCTCCGCAAGGCAAAGCGGCCGGTGTATCTCACGCCGGCGACGCGTGATCGGGCCCTCGCGCTCGATTGGTTGACGCGCTTCGAAGGCGCGGGCCTCGACGGCGTGGTCGCGAAATCGGAGTCGGCTCCGTATCTTCCGGGTAAGCGCGCGATGATCAAGGTGAAGCACGTGCGGTCGGCCGAATGCGTCGTGGCCGGCTTCCGTTGGTACAAAGGCGCCGAAGGCGCCATCGGTTCCCTATTGCTCGGGCTGTACGATTCAACCGGGGTTTTGCAGCATGTCGGGATTGCCTCATCGTTCACGATGGCGGCGCGGCGGCAGCTCCTCGCGGAACTCGCGCCCCTGCGAAAAAATGCAATGATCGATCACCCCTGGCATGGATGGGCGGGCGCCGCGGCGGAATCGAGCCGCATGCCGGGCGCACAGAGTCGCTGGAGTGCGGGGAAGGATCTGTCATGGGAACCGCTCAGGATCGAGCGCGTCTGCGAGGTGAAGTACGACCACATGCAAGGAGACCGCTTCCGCCACGCCGCCTTTTTTCTGCGCTGGCGGTCCGATAAGCGCCCGCAAGACTGTGGTTTCGACCAGCTCGAAGTCGCGAAGCCTTATGAGCTCGGGAGAATCTTCTCGTCCGCGTCGAGCACCTCCTGAGCGGGCCGAACCGAGATGCCGCGTGCCTATCGAAATGCCGCCCAGGCTTTCGTCAGGTCTGCGATCAAATCGCTGGTCGCTTCGAGCCCGACGTTGAACCGAACGATCCGTCCCGCGGCCACCGGGGTGGCGCGCTCAATAGCCTCGTAGCGCATGACGAGGCTCGTCACGCCACCCCAGCTGTATCCCAGTTGAAAAAGCTCCAACGCGTCGATGAATTCAATGATGGCCGCGCGGCTTACCTTCTCTTTGAACAGCACCGAGAACACGCTTGCGGAGCCGGTAAAATCGCGCTTCCAAAGCTCGTGTCCGGGAAAGGACGGCAGCGCCGGATGCATGACCGCTTCGATTTCGGGCCGGGCGGACAAAAAGCGAGCGACTTCGAGCGCGCCGCTCTCCAATTTCTCGAGGCGGACGGCCAAAGTCTGAAGGCCTCGAAGCGCGAGAGCGCAGTCATCGGGTGAGGCGCTCATGCCCAACAGCTGGTGCACATCACCCAGTTGCGAATAAAGATCGTTGTCGCGAACCGTCACCGAGCCCAGCAACAAATCACTGTGCCCTCCGATGTACTTGGTGATCGCTTGCATCGTCACATCTATCCCGTGATGGAAGGCGTCGAACAGGACTCCCGCGCCGTCGGTGTTGTCCAACGCAGTCACGATCCGCCGACTACGAGCCACTTGGGTAATGGCCGGAACGTCCTGGATCTCCATGGTGATGGACCCCGGACTTTCACACCAAATCAGTTGAGTATTGGATCGGCACAACTGTTCGATATGGGCGCCTATCGATGCGTCGTAAAACTCGGTTTGGACATTCAGGCGGGCTAAAAGTCGGTTGGCAAAATCCCGACTCGGTCCATACACGCTATCCGGCACAAGCACATGACTCCCTGCGCTCACAAAGCTCAGATAAATCAGCGCGATCGCGGCTTGCCCTCCGGGGGTGATGAAACAATGCTGACCGCCCTCGCCGCAGAACCCAGAATCGTCGTGGATCCACGAAAGGTCGGTGTGGCAAGCGAGCGAAACCCGGTCGGCGCGGCCGCCGCCGGGTGTATCAGCTTTGAGCGCCAATCAAGTGTCATCGTCGCCTACGGTAAGACAGTCGGGGTCAAGTCCGGGCGCGGCGGCCGATCGCTGCTCCCCAGCCGCAGCGAATTCATCACCACCAGCACGCTCGAGCCGGCCATGATCGCCGCCGCCCCGATGGGCGCCAACAGGCCACACGCGGCAAGACAGAGCGCGACCAGATTGTAGCCGAACGCCCATAGCAGATTCATGACGATGGTCGCGCGCACCACACGGGCCACGCCGATGACCCAGGGAAGAAGCGAAAGTCCATTCCGTGGCAGGACGATGCTGGCGGTCTCACGGGCGAGATCGGTCGCCGAGCCCACCGCGATACCGACATCCGCCGCGGCCAGCACCGGCCCATCGTTGAGACCATCCCCCACCATGCCGACCCGCGTACCGTGCCCCCGCAGTCGCTCGAGCGCGGCGCGTTTCGACTCGGGCGACAGGCCGGCCTCCACATGATCGATACCGAGCCCGCCGGCGACACGCTCAGCCGGCGCAGGCCCATCGCCCGTCAGAAGCACCAGGCGCAGGCCCAGGCCACGAAGCGCGTCGAGCGTCGACCGCGCCTCCGCCAGCGGCGCATCATCCAGCGCCAGCACCGCCTGCACCCGCGCACCGCATCCCACGTACACGAGCGAATGACCGCTCGCCTCCAGCACATCGGAACGCTCGGCGAGTGCCTCGGGCAAGGTCCACGCCAGATCCCGCATGAAGCTCAAACTTCCCGCCGCCACGGCCTGACCCGCCGCGCAACCCTGAACGCCGCGGCCCGGAATCGCCCGTACCTCATCCACCACCGCGGGCGCGATCTGGCGCGCGGCCGCCGCATCCACGATACCGCGTGCAAACGCGTGCTCGGAGTGACGTTCGAGGCCCGCCACCCAGGCCAGCATCTCGTCGCCCGGGATCATCCCCTCGATGCCGACGAGACGCGGCTTGCCCGAGGTCAGTGTCCCCGTCTTGTCAAAGGCCAAAATCTGCACGCGCGCGAGCGCCTCGAACGCGGCCGGATCACGCACGAGACAGCCGTGGCGCGCGAGTCGCCCGATGCCGAGCGAGATGGCAAGCGGCGCCGCCAGCCCCACCGCGCACGGACAGGCCACCACCAGCACCGCCAGCCCGTTCATCAGGGCATGATCGAAGGTCAGCCGCTGCGCCCAATACAGCGTGGTCAGCACGCCCAGGCATGTCACCGCGGGGACGAAGATCCCGGCGGCCCGATCGGCCAGCTCCTGCGTGGGACTGCGGTGCGCCAAGGTATCCCGCACCGATCGGCAGATCTGTGCCCAGCGGGTCGAGCTCGCCGCGCCGCCGCTTCGGATCAACAGAATCCCATCGAGGTTGATGCTGCCCGCCAGCGTAAAGGATCCCACCTCCTTCGGCACCGGCCGGCTTTCGCCCGTGATCATGGCTTCGTCGGTCGCGGCGGCTCCCTCCATCACGACTCCGTCGACCGGGATCCGCTCGCCCGGCCGGACGCGCACCAGCATACCCGCCGCCACCTCCCGTACCGCACGGCGGCTCTCGGTGCCGCCTTCCACCACGGTCGCGAATTCGCTTTCCGCCGCGAGCAGCGGTTCGAGATCCCGCACCGCGCGTGCGCGTACGGCTGCCTCGAGATAGCGCCCCAGGGTGAACAGCAGCAGCACCATGGTGGCGGTATCGAAATAGACGTGTGCGCTACCCTCGATCGCCGCGACCACCGAATATAGATAGGCCGCTCCCACGCCGAGCACCACGAGCCCGGAGGAATTGACCTGCCCCCGCCGCGCATAGACCCAGGCTTCGCGTAGAAACGGTCCGCCCAGGATGATCACGGCCGGGGTCGCCAGCAGGCCGAGCAGCCGCTCGATCAGCGCGAGCCGCACGTCATCGCTCGCGAACGCGCCCGAATAAAGCACGAGGCTGAACAGCATGATGTTCATGGAGAGAAAAGCGCCCACGCCGAGCCGCACCAGAAGCCAGGTCGCCTCCGATTCCTCGTGACTGCCGCCCTTCACCAGATAGGCGATGCAACAGCCGTAGCAGCAAAACGTACGGCCCTCCCCCTTGACGGAACGCTGCAGCGGCCGCCGCCCGACCGAAATATGGCAATGGTCACAAAGCGTGAGCCCCGGCCCCTCGGCGCACGTCGGGTCGCGCACCCTCATATGGCCTGATGCATGTGACCCATGGCCGGGACGAAACCGCGCGCCAGCGTGATCATGCCGAGCAGCAACAAACAACTCCCGGCGAGCCGCACGCCGCGCAGCCGCCACGCAGGGCGCAACAGCTGGCCGATGCGACCCATCAACAGCATCGCGGGAAAGGTGCCCAGGCCGAATGCCGCCATCGACAACATGCCGGGGAGGGGAGCGGCCGTGCTCGCCGCCTTGGCCACGATGGCATAGACGAGTGGACACGGCAGAAAGCCATTGAGCACGCCGAAGGCCAGCGGCGCCGCGGCACCGTGGGCGCCCAGGAGGCTGCGCAGCGACATCGCGAGCGTGCTGCCGCCAAAGCCGGCGGCGACTCGTCGGGAACTCTTGAACCAACCGAAAAACTGCATCGCCATGACGATCATGAGCATGCCCGAAACGACCGCGAGCAGCCGTTGTGGCAGCCCGATCGGGTTGTGCGGCAGGGTGACGCTGATGCCCCCCGGAGTGCAGATCGCCTGTCCCAAGGCGCCCGCGAGTCCCCCGAGAAAACAGTAGGTCGTGAGGCGGCCGCAGTTGTACAGCAGGTGTCGCAGGACCGTCGCGCCGCGGCCCCGGCCATCGCGGCCCAGTGCGCAGGCAAACCCGCCGCACATCCCGATGCAGTGAAAGCTGCCGAGAAAGCCCGCGGCGAACAAGGGAAGATAGGCCATGGTAGCAACCAGGAACGTCGCTACTTGCGCCTCGCAAGATAGGCCACCCACACGAAAAAGGCGATGGTGACCGCCACCACGCCGAGGAAGGCCGCGACTTGTTCAGGGCTCGCGGTGGCGAACGAAAAGCTCGTATGTTGCAGCATGCGCCCTCCCTCACTCAGCCGGTGTAGAGGCGCACGACGTTCATCACCAGCTCGCTGAGCAGGAAGATCAGGTTGATGACCACGAAACCGATAATGATTCTGGGAACCAGCATGCCTGCCTCCGTTGTCGTTTGGGTGCCCGGGTGCGAATGCCGCTGACGCGGCTAATGATGAAGGCGCCCCGGACCGAGCCCGCCCCAGTACACGACGACGTAATAGAGCGCCCACAGGAAAAGAACCCCGTAGACCACCAGCAGCCAAACGGGAATGCGACCCACGCGCTCGCGGATGTACCCGCCGGCATACTCCTCCAGAGGCTCGTTAGTCGTCGGATCGGTGACTTTGCCGTGTTCGCTCATGATTCATCTCCAGCTCGAAGAACCGACGCGAGGCTTCATCCGCATTGTGGAAGGCGCCCGCCAGCACGCCCCAGATGAACACCGACAGCGCGCCCAAGCTCATCATCACCGCGATGATGTAGGGGCCCAGCACATCGAAGTCTTGCATGTCATTGCCCCTTCGCCGGCGAGGCGCTCGGTCAATCGTTGACTGCTTCAAGGCCCGCCAGGGGCTTGAGTGCTTGTGGAACGTAAGCGGTGCTCTCTTGTTCTGCCAGGACCCCTTCCTTCGGATCGTCGAGCGCCGCACGATCCACGTCCGAGACTTTGAGCGGCGTCAAAGTGACAGGGTCTTTGAAGGCCGACAGCGACAGCACGTAATAGGCCAGCGCCCAGCGGTCCGGCTCGGGTATGACATCCGCGAAGGGGGGCATCGGTGTCCCGCTGAGCCCCGTGCTCACGGTGCGGAAAATGTCCTCCACTCGCGGACCGGATTTCAGCCGGCCACCCGCAAGATTAGCGGGGTGAATCGGAAACCCCGCATCGTCCGTCAAGTCCGTGGTTATGCCGTGACCGTTGGCACTCGTGCCATGACACACCCAACAGCCGTTCTTCTGCCACACGTCGTGGCCGTGCGCGATGAGATCGCGGGTCGGGGCGGGCGGTGCCCCGATATACAAAGGTGCGCCGGGCGGCTGCTCGACGAACCAGGCATAGGGCTTGGGGTGGTGCAACCGGTCTATGGCCAGGTCGTACTTGATGTACTGGATGACGGCCAGGCGATCGGTGAGCGGCAGCTGGTACCAGGGGGGCATCGCCGTCCCGCGCACTCCACGGGTGATGGTACGCAGGAGATCGCCGTCCGTGGGCAGCGGCCCCGTGGTCAGCCTGAATTTGAATTCCCCCATCGTGAAGTTGCGCGGCCGCTGAAGGTACATAAAAGTCGCCGCGAGTCCATTACCGTCGCCCTTGACACCGTGACACCCCTGGCAGCGGCGCTCGTAGACGGTCTTGCCGTAGGCAATCCATTCCGCTGAACGCGGCAGGCTCATATCGCCGACGGCGAGCGCCTCCGGCTCGAAGACGTCCCGCCACTTGCCGCGATTCGTGCCGAGCTTTTGCACATAGGCAATGAGCGCCTGCAGATCCGGGGTCTCGACCGCAAGATGCACCGCATCGCCGGTAAACTCCTTGTTCGGTGTAAGGATGATGGGCAGTTTGCCGCGCGCGGTCATGGGCACGAACAGCAGTCCCTCCGTATTGGGCGTGAGAGTCACCTGGTCTTTGCTCGCAAAATTGAAATAACGCTCCGTGGTGGCGTCTTTTTCCAGTATGCGGTTGCCGGCCGTCGTGACGATCTTCACGGCCGCCGACGGCGTATCGAAGAGCCCGCGGTACGAGGCCATGACCGAATCCGGCGTGAGCATGCGCGGGTTCCAGAAATGCGCCAGATGCCATTCGTCGCCATACTTCAATCCGACCCGCGTCAGATCCGGGCCGATGCGGCGCGTGCCCCACAGATGCGGCACATCGAAGGCATACTCACCCGCCTCGCTGACCGGCCCCCAGCGGCGAGTCTCGCCCGTCACCGGCCGCACGTACTGGCTATGGCAGTACCAGCACCCCTCGCGCAGATAGACACGGCGTCCACGCTCCTCGAGCGGCGTGTAGTCGGTCGCCTGCTTCACCATCCAATCGAGCTCACCCAGGTCGTTGCGCACGACCGCGGTGACCAGATCGTTGCGCGCCGAGGGCTCGAGGAAGGGGAGAATGCCCTGGGTGATCAATGCAAGGAAGAAGAAGCCGACCCCGGCCAGGAGCGCGACGAGGCGTGCGCTCATTGCACGGCTCCGACCGGAGCCGGGACGCTACCCGGCGCGGTGCGCACCTCGCGAACCGGCCGCCCAATCGCGGTCATCATGCAGTTGAGCACCAGCAGCGTCATCCCGGTATCCATGAGGAGTCCCGAGACCGTCCTCACCAGCCAGTAGGGACGCATCCGTGTGATGGTATCGACCCATTCGGTGCCGTTCATCCACTCGAAGCCTTGTTGCAGGCCCCCGGCCGTCAGCACCAATCCCATGATGCTGATCCCGACGGTGATGAGCCAGAACGACCAATTGCCGAGCGTCCACGACCAAAGCTGCTCCTGTCGCCAGACGCGCGGCCAGACGTAGATCAACCCGCCCATCGCCCACACGACGAAGGTGCCGAACACCGTCAGGTGCGAATGCGAGATCACAAAATCCGTGAAGTGCGTCGGCTGCTGGATCGAGCGCAGCGCTTCGGTCGATCCCTGGAAGCACCCCAACAGGTACATGAGGGCGCCCATGATGAAGAATTTCGCCGGCAGGTTCTTGCCGAATGCATCCCACCGGCCCTTCACGGTCCCGAAGAAGTTCACCAGCACCGTCCACACCGGGATGATCAGCAGCATCGAGGTGATGATCGCCAAGGTCTCGGCCCAATCGGCAATCGGGCTGAAGAGATAGTGGTGGATGCCCACGAAAGGATAGAAGAGCGCGAGCGACCAGAAGCCGACCAGGGACAGCTTGTGGGCGTAGATCGGATTGCGCACGGTCACCGGCAGAAAATAGTAAATGAGCACGTAGCCAGCGGGCGTGATCCATAAGCCGACGATATAATGGATGTAGAGGCCGTGGAACGCCGCGCTGTTGATGCCGCTGATCGTATAGGGAAGGATGAAACTGCCGAGAATGAGGTTCATCGTGGTCCAGACGAACGCGCCGATCAGATACCACAGCGAGACGTAGAGCTGCGGCTCGAGCCGGCGGCCGATGGTGGTGATGAACTGTGTGGTTGCGAGCACCACGACCAGCAGGATGGGAATCTCCGCGAGCAGCGGAAGCTCGCCCGCCTCGAGTCCGTGATTGGCCCCGAGTAGCGGGATCGACACCAGCCCGGCGATCAAGGCGAGGTTCCAAACCCAGGCGGCCGCCACGCCCAGTTCGCCCCAGACGACCTTCACGCCGCACAGGCGCGGCACGAGGTAATAGCATTCACCGATGAAAAGCCCTGAAAACGCGCCGAAGATCACGCCATTGACATGGACCGGGCGCAGCCTGCCAAAGGTCAGGCCCAGGGCCGGGGCGAGGTAGTCCGGGTAATTGAACATGCTCGAGAGTGCCGCGCCGACCGAGGGTGCGGCCATGAGCCAGAACATGCCCCAATAAAGCCAGGTTCGAACCACACGCCAATCGACCAGCTCATCGAGATCGATGCCGGCAAAACGCCCATGCAAGGCAGTGGTCTCTGCGTTGATGGCCTGCAAGCGCTTTCTCTCCGCGGAAACGAGAGCGGACAACGGGTGCGGGAATCCTGCGAGCGGGAGCGTACGTAGTCCCACCCTGACTTTCTGTCGGAGCACGCGCAATCGATGTCGCTGAATTGACGAAGAGGGCGGGTAGGCGGATTCCTACGCAAAGCATTTTCCCACTCCCCCGCCGAGGGACATCGGGATTCTAGCGGCGACGCACCGTGCGTTGGGTGCAGCACAGGATGCACTATGAGCCATCCACTGGTGCAGCGGTGGGAATACCGCGGCACCGTGTGAGTTGGTTGATCGTTTTTTTTGATCCTTTGCGCTCTATCGACACTCGCCGCGCCGGCCGCGGTGGCCCCCGGCGCTGTCAAATCTTTGCTTTTCTTAGAGAATGTAAGCGGTTACGATACCCAAGCACAAAAATCACGCCCCCGGGTGGAGCGCCAGGAAACTACCGATCGAATGGAGAGTGTCGTGACCGACCATCCAACTCACACCGGAAGATGCTTCTGTGGCGCGGTCGAGTTCAATGTGAACGGAGCTCCCGAGGTCATGGGCTATTGCCATTGCAGCTCGTGCCGCGAGTGGGGAGCCGCTCCGGTAAACGCATTCACTCTTTGGCACCGCGATAAAGTTCGAATTTCCAAAGGCGCCGAATATGTCGACGGCTATCGCAAGACGCCTGTAATCGAACGTAAATGGTGTACGGTTTGTGGGGGCCATCTTCTCACCGACATCCATTCCTTGAAATTGGTGGATGTTTACGCTTCCCTTTTGCCGACGTTGGCATTCATTCCCGCCGTTCACGTTCACTATCAAGAAACGGTCTTGCCAATGAAGGATGGACTGCCAAAGCAAAGAGATTTTCCGACCGAGCTTGGCGGTTCCGGCATTCTGCTCTCGGAGTGACGCGCCGCAGCGATCTGTTGGCGCCGGTTTGCCAGTCGATATCTTAACGGACCAACGTGAGTGCACCGGCGGACAGCGAAGTCTCCTTTGGCCCGTTCCGCTTAGCGGCAACGCGACAGCTTCTGCTTGAGGGCGAAAAACCGGTTGCGATCGGAGCTCGGGCACTCGACATTCTGAATGCACTGGTCGAACGTGCGGGAGAGGTGGTCTCCAAAGACGAGTTGATCCATCGTGCTTGGCCGACAGTTTTCGTCGAAGAAGGCAGCCTCCGCACGCAAATGGGGATTATTCGAAAGGCCCTCCGCGACGGCGAGTCGGGGGCTCGCTACATCGTCACTGTTCCCGGCAGAGGTTATCGCTTTGTCGCGCCAGTCTTTCGTTCAGCCGGACTGGCACCGTCCAGCGTAAGCGCATTCGGGTCGCGGCCCGCCACTCAAATGCCCTTACGACTGACACCGGTGATCGGACGCGAAGAGAACATCAACGATATTAAAAATCGACTGTCGCGGCAGCGCTTTACGACGGTCGTTGGGCCCGGCGGTATCGGTAAAACCACCGTTGCCTTGGCGGTGGCGGAACAGCAATCCTGCTCGTACGAGCACGGGATTTGCTTTATTGATGTTGCCTCTCTGATCGATCCCCTAACCCTGCCGGGCACGCTCGCCTCGAAGCTCGGTCTCTCAATCGCCTCGCCAGATGTCATACCGGAATTGGCCGCTTATTTGCGCGATAAGCACCTGCTATTGGTGTTGGATAGCTGCGAGAAATTTGTCGAAGCAGCCGCTGTAATGGCAGAGAAGCTTCTCAAGGAAGCGCCCGCCTTGCATATCTTGGCCACCAGTCGCGAACCGCTCCGGGCCGAGGGTGAAGCCATCTATCGTTTATCTCCCTTATCGACGCCCGACACGTCCGATCGATTGAGCGCCAAGGAGGCGATTACCTTTTCGGCCATCGCGCTATTCGTCGAGCGCGCCTCCAATGTCGATGCATTCACACTTGTCGAGGAGAACGCGCCTGTCGTTGCGGATATCTGCCGTCAATTGGACGGGATCGCACTCGCAATCGAGCTGGCGGCGGTCCGCGTCAGCACTCTAGGGGTGATGGGTATCGCCGCCCATCTGAAGGATCGCTTGCGACTTTTGACGCGCGGCAGGCGAACGGCGCTACCACGGCACCAGACCTTGGAGGCCGCGCTCGATTGGAGTTACGACCTGTTGTCGGAACGTGAGCGAGCGACCTTGAGGCGCCTTGCGATTTTTCCCGGCAATTTTTCGCTGCAGGGCGCGCGCGCGGTCGGAGCAGACAGCGATGACGACTCGGACGAGGCGCTGGATGTCGTTGACGAACTCGTGTCGAAGTCCCTGATCAGCGCCGCTGCGGGTCGAGGCGCAGAATTGGTGTATCGCCTGCTTGACACGACGCGCGCGTATGCACGCAAGAAACTGGTCGAAAGCGATGAAGCAGAACGGATTGCTCAACGACACGCCAGGTATTGTTTGGCTTTTTTGAATTCCGAAACTGGCACGGAAACCTCGCAAATCACAAACTTCCTGACCAAGGCCGCGCCTCTGATCGACGATCTCCGTGCCGCATTGAACTGGGCCTTCTCCTCCGACACGACCTTCGACATCGCGGCGGAACTCACCACCGCAGCCATTCCTCTTTGGACACATCTTTCGCTGAACTCGGAATGTCGCAAGTACGCTGAGCTCGCGCTGCCGCCTGAACGAACCGGCGGCCTGACGAACGTAGATCGCGAGATGAGGCTTTTCGCCGCGTTGGGCACCACTTTGATTTACACCGAAGGTCCGGGATCCAAGGCGAAATCGGCGTTCGCGAATTGTCTTAAGTACGCAGAGCACTTGGGCGACATCGATTATCAATTGCGGGCACTGTGGGGCCTATACCAGGTTCGATTCAACACTGGCGAGTTTCGGCACGCGCTGGATGTCGCCAACCGATTGCGGCTTCTTGCGGGGAACTCAAAGGATCCCGGGGATTTACTTCTGGGAGATCGCCTCATCGGACTGGCCCATTTTTACCTGGGAGACCACATCAGCGGGCGGCGGTCCATCGAGTTGATGCTGAATGGCTACAATAGCTTGACTGAGAGCACTCACCTCGTCCGTTTCCAATTTCAGCAAGTGATCGTGGCAAAAACAATATTGGCGAGAATTCTTTGGGCCCTGGGAGAGCCTGATCAAGCCATGAACAAGGTCAATGAATTGGTCGCTGAGGCGAAGATCGCCGGTCACGCAATGTCGCTTTCCCTGGGACTGGCTCAGGCCGCTTGCCCCATCACGCTGTGGCGGGGGGATCATGCCGCCGCAGAGTCATTTATTACATTTTTGCTGGAGCATGCCGCGAGGCACTCCTTGGACCTCTGGAAGGCCTGGGGCCATTGTTTCGAGGGCATGCTGCTGATCGCACGTCGCGAGCATCATCCCGGCTTGCGCCTTCTTCGAGCAGGGATAAATGCGATACCCCAACACAACATGCGTTACGGCGGCTCCTACGCTTATCTGGCGGAGGCGCTGGGTGCGACGGGGCAGATTTCATCCGGCCTGTCGGTTATCCAGGAAGCAATCGGGCGGAGCGAACAAGACGAGGAGCGTTGGCACATTGCCGAGTTCCTTCGGATACGAGGCGAGCTTTTTTTGCTTCAGCGCGGCCCCTCCGCGATCGAGGCGGCCGAGGATAGCTTCCATCAGTCACTCGAGTGGGCCCGAGGGCAGCGCGTACTGTCATGGGAACTGCGAGCCGCGATGAGTCTCGGGCGCTTGCGCGTGGATCAACGGCGCACCGCAGAGGCACTTGATCTGGTAGCCTCCACACTGGCGCGATTTCGCGAAGGCTTCGAGACCTCCGATCTTGTGACGGCAAGGCAGTTTGTCAACCAGCTATCTTGATCTTTCCGCCATCTGGAGCCTGCAAAAAAGGGTGATAATGCGGCGCCGCAAGCCTCGGCCCGTATGTCTAATGACAACTATTGATAACGAATGATTAGGGTTCTCGCCGCGGGCCTGGGCACAATTGCCTCACCAGAAGGCACGCGACGAGGGTCGGATGCTCCGCCACGAATTCAACCTACCGAGCCTGGAGCCGACCACGCAGCATTTCCTCGATGAGCTCGGCTCATCCGGTGCTTTGCCTCTATCCGGTCGATCGGTCGCTCACATCCGCGCCGCACTCGTGGCTCTCCAAACCAAGCCCATAGGAAAACCGAACGCGAGCGTCGAGGACGTGACGTGGCCGGTGGGGCCGTTGGGCGCCATTGCCGTGCGCATAGTTCGACCCATGAATACGGTTGGGATCATACCCGTGGTGATGTATTTTCACGGCGGCGGCTGGGTCGCCGGAGACACGGATACGCATGATCGTCTCGTACGCGAAATCGCCGTGGCGGTGCAAGCAGCGGTGGTCTTCGTGGGTTTTCACTGTGCGCCCGAGGTGCGGTTTCCAATCCCAATCGAAGAGGCCTACGCAGCGACCACATACGTGGTAAACAACGCCAACCGCTTGAGTCTCGACGGCACGCGTCTCGCCGTCGTAGGTGATGGAACCGGCGGCAACATCGCCGCGGCTCTAACGCTCATTTGCAAACAACGGCGGGGACCCAAGATCCTCCTTCAGATCCTGCTCTATCCGCCGACTGCAGCGGGCTTCAAGACGCGGTCATACCAAGAGTGGCGTAACGGTCCCTGGCTGACCCAACAAGACATGGAATGGTTCTGGGATATGTATCTTCCGTCCCGAAGCGAGCGGGAGGACGTGCTGGCCACCCCGCTCAACGCCACCATCGACCAGCTGCGAGGACTGCCTGATGCGCTGCTTATAACGGCCGAGTTCGATGTGCTTCGGGACGAGGGCGAATCTTATGCGCGAAAGCTTCAGGACGCGTACGTGCGCACGACGTGCACTCGTTACGTTGGAACGACACACGATTTTGTACTGCTCAACGCGCTGGCTGACACTCCGGCCACGCGCGGTGCGCTTGGGCAGACAGTCGCCGCGCTGCGGTCCGCATTCGAATGAGAGCCCAATGACATGGCGTGCATCCAACCATATCACGCGAGGGGCAGCTTGGCTCCCAGCCGTCATCCAGAGGTCAATATGCTTGATTCGAGTCCAATCGGTCCCTCCGAGCAAGTTATGGCGGCGAAATTCGATCTGGTAATTGCAAATAAGCAATCCGAATTTCAGCGAACCGTGCAAAATTCCACCCACAGTCAGTACGATGGAAGCCGCGGCAGGCGCTTGGATGAGCGAAAGCTGATTGAATATGAAGTTGAACGGCGGGTCTCGGAACGTGTACGCGAGCTTGTCGAAGCCAACAAGGAACTGCGACTCCAAGCTGGCCTGCTGCAGCATCTCCCTGTCTCCGCCTGGACGCTTAAGCCCGATGGGACAGCGGATTTCGTGAATAAAGTCTGGCTTGAATTCGCTGGTCAGACGCTCGATTTTGTCCGGTCGCATCCGGAGGCCTGGATGACCGCAGTCCATCCAGAGGATCGGGAGAGAGCATCGGAGATGTTTTGGGACGGAGTGCGCTCGGGGGAGGGCTTTGCGTTCGAAACCAGGTCTTTCAGCGCCAAGGACGGAACCTACCGCTGGCATCTCCAGCAAGCCGTGCCCCTGCGCGATCCAGAGGGAAAAGTCATTCAATTCGTAGGTACGACCACCGACATCGACGACCAGAAGCGTATCGAAGATGCGCTACGCCGGGCGCAAGGCGATCTCGCGCGCATCAACCGGGTGACAACCATGGGGGAGTTGGCGGCTTCCCTGGCTCATGAACTCGCTCAGCCGATCGGCGGCGCGATGACCAACGCCAACGCCTGCCTGCGATGGCTTGCGCGCGACGACCCCAACCTCGATGCGGTGCACGTTGCTGTCACCAGGATCGTAAGAGATTCAAAACGTGCTGGAGAGATTATCGGCAGGATTCGTCTACAATTCCAAAGGCGCGCTCAACCTCCGGAGGTCATCAACGTAAACGAGATCCATCGAGAAACCATCGCCCTCCTGCGCGGCGAGGCAGTGCGACACAACATTTTGGTCCGCACGGACCTCGCGGCCGATCTTCCGCGGATCCTCGGCGATCGCGTCGAATTGCAGCAGGTAGTGATGAATTTGGTCATCAACAGTATCGAAGCAATGAAAGACGTTGATGGAAAGCGAGAATTGATCATCAAGTCGCAACGAGCCGAAAACAATCACATCCTTGTTTCGGTGAGTGATACCGGCATAGGGTTTCCGCCACAACTGGCGGAACAAATATTCGACCCATTCTTTACAACGAAACTCCATGGCACCGGAATGGGGCTTCGCATCAGCCGCTCCATCATTGAGTCGCACGGTGGGCGCCTGTGGGCATCGGCTTCCGCCGGACGCGGCGCAACCTTGCAGTTCACCCTCCCAGCGAGCGACATCACCATACCCGGCAGGGCTTTTCGGTGATTGAGGCCAATCCCGCCGCGACAACCAGCTGTTTCAAATTGCTCTCCACTGCTGCTTTCCACAAAAACCCGCGATGCAACAGGCACCGTTGATGGCCTGCAAGCGCTCGCTGTCCCCGTAAGCGAGAGCGGACAACGGGTGCGGAAATCCTGCGGGCCGCGAATTTACGTAGTCCAATTCCAATTTGCTGTCAGAAGGCTGCGTTTGCATCTTTCGGGCGGCCCTATAGAGCGGTCACGCTGGGCCTGTCCGCACGTGCGACGAGCGCCGTCAGCCAACGGATGAAGGCCAGCGTCGCCGGCGTCGCTCGCTTTTGCCGGTGCCGGACCAGGTAATAGCCCCGCTGTGAATTGATCGTCCTCGAGAAGGGCGACACCAACTGTCCGCTCGCCAGCGCGGTGGCGCAGGTGGTTTCATCGCCCAGCATGATTCCCTGCCCCGCAATCGCCGCGGTTTGTACCTGAATCATGTCGGAGAACCCAATGCCGGCGCTGCGCTTTGGGATCTTCACGTGGCTGACGGCAAGCCACTGTTCCCAGTCATCCCAGCGGCGCATCAACAGCGGAAATCGCAGCACGTCCGCAGGCTCGTGCAGGCCCCCGGAAACGTTCAACAGGGTGGGGCTGCACATCGGCATGAATTCCACATCGTAGAGATGGTGCACCCATTGCTTCGGCCACTTGCCATCGCCAAAGGCGATGAATAAATCGACGTTCAGATCGGTTACCTCGTCAAGTTCCGGCGCGCCGACGACCTGGAGCCAAATATTCGGATGTTCGGCGTGGAACAGGGCAATGTGCTTGCACAGCCACATGGAACAGAATCCCGCCGTGCAGGAGACCCGCAACACTCCCTCGATGTCGCGGCTGGCGCGGTCTTGCTGTGCGCTGGAGAGCAACGCCAAGGATTTGCGGACCTCGGCGGCATAGGTCTTCCCCCGCGGCGTGAGGACGATGCCGGTGCCGGCGCGTGTGGCGAGGTCAAAACCGAGTATCTCCTCCAGCATCGCGAGCCGGTGGCTCACGCCGCTGCGAGAGATCCCGAGTTCCTCGGCCGCCTCCCATACCGTGCCGAGGCGCGCCAGCGCGTCGAGTGCGACCAGGGTGTGCATGGGCGGAATACGAATTTTCATTGGTGCAGGATTTTCACCTAGTGACTGCAAACATATCACACCCGCTGCGCCGCACCAGCCCGATAATCGGCTGAGTACAATAAATCGGAGCTCTGGGATGACCCTAAAACGTCGGCTCTCGAGATCGGCCGCCTCGAACGGCAGGGTGCGTCTCGCGGCAGCGATCTCTGCCATTCTCGGTGCATCGCCGCTGCTTTCATCCGCGTCCTCGGCCGACGAAATAGGGGAGATCATCGTCACCGCGACCCGGCGAAGCGAATCCGTGTCTGACGTTCCGTATAACATTTCCGCAGTGACCGGCGCGGATATCGTCGATTCCGGCGTCACGGATTTGGTCGATCTGGCGCATATGGTGCCCGGCCTCGTCACGCCGGACCTCGGCCCGCGGGCGAGCAATACCAATGGCACCCTGACCATCCGCGGACTCAACGCGAGCAGCGTCAATGCCCAGGATCAGAGCCTGTCCGTACCTGTGGTGTCGACTTACGTGGACGAGACTCCGTTGTTCGCGAACCTGAAAATGACCGATATTGCACGGGTGGAAATTTTGCGTGGGCCGCAGGGAACCCTCTACGGTTCCGGATCCCTGGGCGGAACGGTGCGTCTGATTCACAACGAACCCGACCTCTCGAGCACGGAATTCGACGTGTCGACCCGCGGGTCCCACACCCAGAATGCAGCCAATCCGTCAGAGGCGGTGGACTTGATTGGCAACCTGCCCCTGAGCGATACCTTGGCCGTGCGCGCATCCGCCGGCTACGAGAAGCTCGCCGGGTTCACCAATGCGCTGTCAGTGGCGCGGATCACGGCGGATGCACAACCCGTGTTGGCGGATCCTGCCGATCCGCTGCACAGCGGTCTGACATTCATGCAGCAGCACGGTATCGATTGGTCCAATACCTGGTATGCGCGCACCGCGCTGATGTGGAAGCCGGGTGACGACTGGAAATTCATGCTGACGTATCAGCACCAGACCGATCAATCGGGGGGCTATTCGCAGACCAATCCCGCCTATCGCTACGACCAGACGCTCTATGTCGATCAGCCCGGGGCGTTCCAGACGGACCTGGGGTCCCTTGATGTCTCGAAGGACGTGGGTTTCGCGACCGCCTCCTCCAACTCATCGTTCACCAGCCAGACCTCGGCGAGCGAATACGATCTCACCGGTCTGTTTGAGTCGGTCGCCCAATACTACGGCAACTATCCCCGCAATCTCTCGCCGATCTACATCCACTCGTCGGACAAGGACTTCACCGAGGAAGTGCGGATGGTTTCGAAGAATTCGGGACCGTGGGATTGGGTGGCGGGAGCCTACTACAGCGATCGGCGGCAAACGCTCGAGCAACTCGAGACACTCGAGGGATTCGGGAGCTGGAGCCAGCTGCCCGGGTCCGGCGAGCCGGCCGGATGCACGGTCCAAAGTCCGACGTGTCCCTACCCGACGTTTGGCGATGTGATCCAATACGTCAATGGGGGCATAAACCCGTCTCAATTGCCGAACCCCGACTTGAATTTCACCTTCGACCGGCACGTGAGCTTCACCGACGCGGCGGTGTTCAACGAGACCTCGTACCACTTCACCGACAAGTGGCAGGCGACTGCCGGCGGCCGCTTCTTCTGGCAGCATTACGCCCAGGACTTGGTACAGGATCTGCCCACGTCGACGGGCGTGCTCAGTGCGGATAACGCCAAGGGATTTCACAACGAAATATTCAAACTCAACACCTCCTACGAAGTGGCGGACCACACGTTGCTGTATCTCACGTGGTCGGAAGGGTTCCGGCGCGGCGGTGTCAATGCGTTGCCGATCGGCGCGTGCTTTTTCTGCGAAATACCGGCACTGCTGACCTACAAACCGGACGAGGCGCGCAACACCGAAATTGGCGTCAAGGGCTCATTCGGGGCGGGCTCGAGTTACACTTTCACGCTCTACAACATCAACTGGGCCAATCCGCAAATCGAAGCCAATACGGTCGTCGGCGGCTTCGGTTTTGTGACCAATGGAATCTCAGCGCGTTCGCGGGGTGCCGAAGCGGAGCTGACGATGCCGCTGTCGGCGACCACGAAGCTCGAATTGGGGTATAGCTATACCGATGCGATCCTGACCGCTGGATTCACGGCGGGGGTCGTCCCCGACCTGGTGGGCAGCGCAGGCGACCGCCTGCCGAACGTCTCGAAGCAACAGGTGACGATCGCGATCGATCATTCGCAGCCGCTCAGCAATAACCGCGAATTCCATGTCCGCCTCGACGCCTCCTATCGCAGCGATTTTTGGACCGCGCTGCCGAACTCGGCCTTTGCGACGGATCTGCCGGGCTTTGCGCTCGTGAATGCACGTGTCGGGTTCGGCTTCGGGAAGGCCTGGCGCCTCGATGCCTTCATCGATAACCTCACCAACCAGGAGGCGGCGACGTCGGTATCGACGGTGCCGGGGCCGCAGCACGATCGTGCCTATTTCGTCGCTCGGCCGCGAACCGTCGGCGCGGAATTCAACTATTCATTCAAGGGCCATTAGGTCCGAGAACTACATCATGATGACGACGGGTAAACGCCTTGTATTCGGCTGGGTCGATAGCCACGCCGCGACGCTGTCATCCTGGCACCGGGTCATCTGGAATTACGCCGAGCCCGCGTTGCGCGAATATCGATCGGCGGCGTGGTACGTGAAGACCCTCGAGGAGTCGGGGTTCACGGTCGAGCCGGGTAGTGGCGGCATGCCCACCGCCTTCGTCGCGACCTATCGCCACGGCGATGGCCCCACCATCGCGACCTACGCCGAGTACGACGCCGTGCCCGGTCAATGCCAGGCCGCCGCGACGCGCGAGCAGCCGAGAGAGGGGCTTTCGCGGCATGCGGCAGGTCACACCGATCCCCACAGTGCGCTCGGAATGGGTGCGCTGGGCGGGGCGCTCGCCGCCAAGGCGGCGATGGAGAAGCTCGACATTCGCGGCACCCTCAAGGTGTTCGGTGAGCCCGCCGAGAAGTTGCGCGCCTCGAAACCGGTGCATGCCGCAAAGGGCTATTACGATGACCTCGATGCGGCGGTGAGCTTTCACCCCCACTGGTCCATGCCCGTGTGCAATACGACCGTCTGGAACACGCATTGCGGCGTGGGCTACAACTACGTGTACACCTTCCGTTGCACCGCGCCCGAGACCTGGCTTGCCAATGATCGGACGGGGATGCGTCGAAGCAACGTGCACTACGCCGCGCGCGCGCCGGGCGCCACGGATGCCCTGGTGTTTTTCCATCAGCTCAACGAAAGCACTCGCCGCTCCATGCTGCCGGCGAGCGGACTGTGGAGCTTCAACGAAGCGATCCTCACCGCAGGACAGGCAACGGCCGATAACCTGGTGCCGCAGTTCGCGCAAATCGACTACATGGTGCGAACGGGATCGATCGCACAGGCGGAGGCCATCAGCGCCGTCATGGACAACAACGCGGAAGCGGCAGCGAAAGCCGCGTTCTGTCAATGGCGAAAAACCTGGGTGTCGAAATCGCGCGCGGGACTGGCGAATCACGTGCTGGCGCGCGCCGGCTATCGAAATCTGGAATTGGCGGGGGCCCCCATCTGGGGGGCCGAGGCGATCCGAACGGCCCAAGAGATTCAGAGAAATCTCGGCATGGAGCCCCAGGAGCGCCCGTTCGCTCGGGCGACGGAGTCGTTGATAGACCCCGAGGCGGCCGAGGCCGCCGTGCGCAAGTTCCTGCCGGAATCGCAGGAGCATTTGAGCTCCGATGACTACACGGAATACACCTGGCACTGCCCCACGGTGCGCATGATCGTCGCCCGTCCGGCGCTGGCTGCCCCCCCGGGCGTCAGCTACCCAGCCTGGGTGCACAACGCGCTGGGGGGCATTCCCGCCACGATCGATCCCACCATTCAAACGGCCGCCAAGGCGATCGGCGCCACGCTCATCGATTTGTTGACGGATGCGGATCTGCTGGCCCGGGCCCGGGCGGAGTTTGTGGAGCGGACGGGGGGCGGCATCGGGGGCGAGCGCTGGCAGGCGCCCTTGCTGGCGCGCGACTTCGAGGTTCCCCATCGATTTCGATGGCCCGAGTATGTGACCACCGCGCGCGGCGAAGAGTGGTGCATCCCCTGGTGGGAGGGGGAGTAGGCGTTTTGTGGGCGGCCAACGGGGTACTGCGTGACGCAAGGCGTGCGAACGACTCGGCTTACGTCGCCCGCGCGGCTGGTGGCGCTCTTGTCGGTGGGCGTATTCATCAACTACGTCGACCGCGGCAATCTGGCGACAGCCGCGCCGCTCATGCAAGGAGAGCTCAACCTTAGCGCGAGTGAGCTCGGCGTCCTGCTCTCCGCTTTCTACTACGGCTACGTCCTCGCGATGGCGCCGGTGGGCTGGCTGGCCGAGAAGTACGGCGCGCATCGAGTTCTTGCCATCGGCGCCCTCGTCTGGTCCCTGGCGACCCTGCTCACCGGCGTCGCGTCGAGCTTCGTGGGCCTGCTGCTGTTTCGCCTGCTGCTCGGACTGGGGGAGAGCGCTGCTTTTCCGTGCGCTTCCAAGCTTCTCGCACAGACGGTCCCAATCAAGCGCCTCGGCTTCGCGAATGGCGCTCTCAGTTTCGGCTACCTTCTCGGACCTGCCGTCGGAACGCTGCTGGGGGGGTTGCTGATGACGCGATTCGGATGGCGACCGGTGTTCATCCTGTTCGGCGCCTGCTCGCTCGTCTGGCTCCTGCCTTGGCGCAAGGTCGTCCTCGAGCCCGCAGCTGTCGTGCAAGCGCAGGGGCACACGCCAAGTCTCATCCACATCCTGAAGCAGCGCGCGCTTTGGGGGGCCGCGATCGGTCTATTCTCGGGTAACTATGGCTTTTACTTCATCCTTGCTTGGCTGCCGTTCTATCTGGTGAAGACGCGGGGATTTTCCATGGAAGCGATGGCATGGACCGCCTCGTGGGCCTATCTATTGAACGCCGTGAGCGCCCTCGTCATGGGCTGGTTCACCGACCGCTGGATATGCGGCGGACGCAGCCCGACCGTCGTCTACAAGAGCGTCATGGGACTATTCAACGTGGGGGGCATCGGGTGCATGGTCGCGATGGTTCTGCTCCCGACTACGGCATCCATCGCGGCTCTTTTCGTCTACGAGGTGCTGGCGGGACTTTCCTCCCCCGCGATCTTCGCCATCCCTCAAATCATCGCGGGTCCGCAGGCGGCAGGCCGCTGGGTCGGTATCCAGAATACGGTGGGCGGCATGGCAGGCCTAATGGCACCGGCGATCACCGGGGTGCTCATCGATTACACCGGACACTTCGGCGCCGCCTTCGGCCTCGCGGCCGCCCTGCAGGTGATCGGCTTCTTCGGATGGGTCGTGGTGCTGCCAAAAATTGCGCCGTTACGGTGGGCCGAGAAGCCGGTTTGATGGTTTGAGACCTCGATAGTCGACCTGGCCCGCGGCCTTCCGATTATGATTCACCCTTTTGCGGGAAATCCATGACTGCGAAGATTATCGACGGAAACGCGATCGCCCATGCGTTGCGGGCCACCTATGTCGGGCGGGTGGGGGAACTTCGCGCCAAAACCGGCGTTGAGCCGGGACTTGCGGTCATACTCGTCGGCGACAATCCGGCCTCCGCGGTTTATGTCAACAACAAGGTCCGCGCCTGCGCCTCCGTGGGAGTGAAGTCCTTCAGTCATCGACTGCCCGCGAGCATCGGCACGGATGCACTGATCGATCTGATCTCACGATGCAACGAAGACGATGCGGTACACGGCCTTCTGGTCCAATTGCCATTGCCCCCGCACATCGATATGCGGCGCGTCCTCGAGACCATCGCCGCCGACAAGGACGTTGACGGATTCCATCTCTACAACGTCGGGGGCTTGATAGCCGGGAACACCATCTTTCCGCCCTGCACGCCTTATGGCGTCGTGAAAGTGCTCGAGCATGAGCACATCGATGTATCCGGCCAGAACATCGTCGTGGTGGGGGCAAGCAATATCGTCGGCAAGCCGATGGCCTTGATGTTGATGCAGCGTGACGCAACCGTCTGCGTCTGCCATGCCAAAACGCGCGACCTCGCCCAGTTCACGATCCTCGCCGACATCTTGATAGTCGCCGCAGGCGTCCCGTCGCTGATCCTGCCGCAGATGGTCAAGACCGGCGCCGTCGTCATCGATGTCGGGATCAATCGCCTGAGCAACGGCACCATCACCGGAGACGTGGATTTCGAAGGCGTGCGCCGAAAGGCCTCATACATCACCCCCGTGCCGGGCGGCATCGGTCCCATGACCGTCACGATGCTGCTCGAGAACACGATCGCCGCCGCGGAACGCGCGGCGGCCGCCCGGTTCGCCGCTAAAGTGCCTTTAGGCTCGATGGCCACCGATGAGGCGGCCCGGCCGTTCATCGCCCCCAATCCCAGGGAACCCGGGCACGGGTCATCGACTCAAACACAGTGAAATCGGGTGGAAACGAGGTGTAGCGACATGCGCATGGGACGCTCGTACTTCAATCTCGCGCTGGCGACCGGCGTAGCGGTCCTGACCGGCTGCGCCACCGGGACCGCGCTCCACCAGAGCGATGCCCAGCGTGCCGCCCACTACGCGCGATACGAAGGGCCGCCCATCAGTCAGTTCACCTGGCTGGGGCACTTCTACAGCTGGGAGGCACTCGGCCGGGATCAGCTCGTGGTCTTCACCACGCCAAGCGATGCCTACTATCTCAAGGTGTGGCCGGAGTGCGATCTGCGCTTTGTCATGAACCGGAGCGGTGGTCAGGATATCGGCGTCACATCGACCAGCGGCACGGTGAGCTCGGGACTCGATTCCATCATCGAGAACTCACCCGACACGGGACACATGAGTTGCCCCATCAGCGAAATCCGCAAAATCGATTACCGTCGGATGCGAGCCGATCAGCGCGCCAAGTCCGCCGCGGCCCCCGCCAGCCCCCCGTAGGGGAACCTCTTGCTATTCGGTCGCCGCGCGCAGCTGGCACCGCGAGAAGCCCCCTCCGCAGCCGCTTGCCCTGTCCCGTACCTTTGCTCCATCATCGGCACCAGACCCGACACCACTGCGGCAGCACCGAGTTTCTTCCCGAGGGGCGACATGCGATTCACTCGAGTCCCGATCCCGAATCAGTACAACGGCCTGACGCGGCACACCGCCGGGCTACCGGCCGAGGCCTATTTCGACCCTCCATCCTATGAGAGGGACCTGCAGAGGATCTGGCACAGAAATTGGATCTACGTCGGAAGGTCCAGCAGCGTGGCCACCCCGCGCTCCTTCCGCACCTTCGAGCTCGGCGACCAGCGCATTTTGCTGGTGAGGGATGAGGGCGGCACGCTTCGAGGCTTCTACAACACTTGTCGGCATCGGGGCGCCGCGCTCTGCCGGGAGACCCACGGCATCCTGCCTTCGGGCGCCATCATCTGTCCCTACCACGCGTGGAGCTACAGCCTGAAGGGCGATCTTCAGCGAACCTCCTCCAAGCGGCTACCCGATGGGTTCGATCCCGCCAATTTTCCGCTCTACCGAATCAGCGTCCGCGAGCAACGCGGATTCATTTTCATCGCTCTGACCGATGCGGCCCCGGCATTCGACACCACGTTCGAGCCGGCCTTGAGCCGGTTGGACGCATGGCCGCTCGAGGATCTGATCGTGGGCCATGCGGCGGTCAAGACCATCGCGGCCAATTGGAAGCTCTTCTGGGAGAACTTCAACGAATGCCTGCATTGCCCCGGCGTGCATCCAAGCCTCTCACAGCTCGTCCCGATCTATGGGCGTGGACTCATCATGGAGGGAGATGACCCCAACTGGCGCATGACCGCGGACGATCCCGATCCCAAATACAAGGGAGGCCTGCGGGGTGGCGCGAGCACCTGGTCCCTGGACGGCCAATTGGCCGGCATCCCGTTCTCCCGGCTCTCCGACGAAGACCGTCGCCGCGGTGCGGTGTATGTGATCCATATGCCGTCGGCCTTCATCGTCGCGCATCCGGACTACGTGCGCGTGGTCAGGGTGCGGCCGCTCGGCCCCGAGCTCACCGAGCTCGACGTGCAATACCTTTTTTCCGCTGAAACGCTCGCGAGCCCGCAATTCGACCTGCAAAAAATCGTGCAATTCGCCGACAAGGTGATGTCCGAGGATGTCGAGGTCTGTGAGCTCAACCAACGGGGGCTCCGCGCCGCGCCGCACGTGAGCGGGGTGCTCATGCCCGAGGAGCACATCGTTTACAAGTTCCACCAATGGGTCGCATCTGAACTGGAGCGCGCATAGGCTTCCGTACGGCACATGACCGGCCGGCGACGGCCTGTCGGTATTCATAAGAACAGCTTGAAAGGGGATGACGGGTGAATAACCGTGTTATCGGATGGGGATTACCGCGGATTGCCGCAGCCGCGATCGCCTTGCTATACGGCGGCGGCGCCGGTGCGGCGGATGGGACCGCCACCACTCAAGCCAGCGATACCGACACGCTCGATACCGTGGTCGTTACGGCACGCAAGCGCGAGGAATCGCTCGCCCAGGTGCCCATCAGCATCACCGCCTTCACCTCGCAGTCATTGGAGGCCTTCAACATTCAGTCCTTCGATGACTACGCCACCAAGACTCCCAATGTCTCCTTCGCCTACGGCGGGGGTCCGACCGGCTTTTCAGACGCCCGAACCGTGGCAATTCGGGGCATCACCGGCCAGAATCTTTTCGGCACCGCGGGCGCGACAGGATTCTACATCGACGACACGCCGATCCCCGGCTCCGTCGATCCGCGGGTGCTCGATATCGACAACATCGAGGTATTGAAGGGCCCGCAGGGCACCCTGTTCGGCGAGAGCTCGCTCGGCGGCAATGTCCGCTTGATCACCAAAAAGCCCAATCTGACCGAGGATAGCATCGGCTACATGGTCGAAGCGGGCGCGACCTCGGGCGGCGGCAGCCCCGATGGCGGAGCCGGGGTCATCGGCAATCTCGTGCTGAGCCCCGACTTGCTCGCCGTGCGCGTGGTGCTCTTCGGCAATCACGATGCCGGCTATCTGACCCGCACCTTCCCCACCGACCCCTCGAGCCCGGCCACCGGCAATCCTCAACTGATCGTGCCGCGGACCAGCGTCGGCAACCAAGGTGCCGATACCACCTACGGGGGATCCGTCTCGGCCCTTCTCAAGGTCAGCGGCAATTTCGAAGCGCGGCTGCGCGTCATGTATCAGGATACGGATTATCACGGCTTCGACGCAGCCTTCGCACCGCTTCCCTCCTTCGAGCCCGACTATCTCATTCCGCGCGCGTTCGACATACAACCGGACGCCATGGACCGCTGGGCACTGCCCTCGCTCGAGCTCAACTATCAAGGCAACGGCTTCAATATCGTGTCCTCGTCGAGCTATTTTTACCGCCACAATCACGATCTGGAGGACTCTTCCTACGGAACGCAGGCCGTGCTGGCCGGCCCGTACTACGAAGTGAAGAATCTGCCGAATCAACCCTTCCTGTGGGACGGCGAGCACTACCACAATCAGCTGACCGAGGAGCTGCGCCTGTCGTTCGATCCGATCTACAACATCAGCGGCACGGTGGGCGCATTCTGGTCCAAGACCCGCACGCTCTTCAGCATCCCGGACACCTTTGCCAACGGATTGGTAGCGGCCACGGTGGGCAATACCGTCGGCGGACCCGCCGCCAACGATCTGATCTGGACGCAAAATAATCCGGGTACCGAGCAGGATTCCTCGATCTTCGGAGAGCTCTACTACAAGTTTCTCGATCGGTTCACCCTCACTCTCGGTGCCCGGCAGTACTGGTTGAAGCAAACCATCGACTACACCGCCAACGGCTACCTGAACTACGGACCGACGCCGAGCAGCCCTCAGCAGAGCACGCAGTCAGGCACCGATCCGAAGTTCGGCCTGTCGTATCAAGTGACCGACGCGACCATGGTGTACGCGTCCGCCTCGAAAGGCTTCCGCGCGGGAGGCGCACAAGCCAATCTGCCGGCGTGTCAGCTCACGGGACTTCCGCTCGGGGACATCCTGCATCTCAAATCCGACACCCTGTGGAGCTACGAAGTCGGCACCAAGACGCAGCTCCCACAATCGGGCGTGGTGATTTCGGCTGCCGCGTTCCACATCGATTGGAAGAATCTGCAACAGCAGGTGGCCTTGCCGTGCGGCTTCTATCTGCAATTGAACGGCGGAGAAGCGCAGATCAACGGCGGCGAGATCGAGCTCGATGGGCGCGTGACACAGGCGCTGCAAGTTCGTCTGGGGCTTGGCTTCGAGCATTCCTATATCAATGATCCAGGGATTCTGAGCGTCGCCGGGGTGAACACCGGAAGCCCCATTCTGGAAACACCGGCCTGGACAGCGACCGCGGGCGCCGTCTATACGCAACCGCTCACCCCGGAGTACGACGGATTCGTTTCCGCCGACTACAGCTATACCGGCAACAGCGTCTCGTTGCTGAACGGCGGCAGCGGCTTGATCGGCGAGCGTCCCCCATTTTCCCTGGTCAACCTTCGTCTCGGCGTGAAGCACGAGAAGCAGGAGCTGTCGCTCAACTTTCACAACCTCACCAATGCCAAACCCAATCTCGGCGACATCGGCTACATCGGCTACGCGCAATTCAACCCCGCCGGGATCGTCGAGCCGCAGGTCGCCACCTTGCAGCCATTCACCGTACTGCTTCAGTACAAGAATAATTTTTAACGTCCGACCCGCTCGCCACCCGCATGAGCCTGATCGAGCAGCGAACGATCGAGTACGTCCCTCTCTCCGCGCGCCACGGCAAGCTCTGGCATTTGTGGCCGGTCTGGTTCACGGGAGGCGCTCACCTCGCCACCATTGCCACCGGCTTCGTCGGCGTGGCGCTTGGCGGAAACCTGATCTGGATGTCGATCGCCGTCATCCTCGGCTGCGCCTTCGGCACGTTTTTCATGGCCTTCCACGCCACTCAGGGTCCGCAGTTGGGCCTCCCCCAGATGATCCAGTCGCGACCCCAATTCGGCTATCTCGGGGCACTCCTCGTCTGGTGTGTCGCGCTCGTCACCGGCGTCGGCTACTCCGCCTTCAATCTGGTGCTGGCCGCGGATACCCTCCAAACGCTCTCCGGCACGAGCCGGCCCGTGACCATGGTCGCCTTCGGGGCGCTGGCCGCTCTCCTGGCCGTGGTGGGTTATGACCTGATTCACGTCGCGCAACGCGCGCTCGCTTACGTGCTGATCAGTGTGTTCATCGTGATGACCGTCGCCGCCACGCACCTTCACTTTGCACCCGGGCAGCTCGATCTCTCCACCTACAAGATGATCCCGTTCGCGACCCAATTCTTTGCCGCAGCGGCCTACCAAATCACCTGGTCGATATCGGTCTCCGATTATTCGCGCTACTTGCCGCGTGATGTGACCGTCGCGGCCTCCTTCTGGTGGACCTACATCGGTGCCCTGGCGGGGGGAGCCTGGCCGATGCTGATAGGCACGGTCGCCGCCGCACTTTTCCCCACCCTCGAGCTCACGGCCGCCATCCAACAAGCCGCCGACATGACGATCACCGGCTCGGGTGCGCCATTTCTCATCGTTTCCCTGCTCAGCCTCGCGACCATCACCACCATCTTGATCTACAGCGCCTCCCTGACCCTGTTGAGCATTGCCGACTCCATTCGCCCGCAGCAGCCGACGGTAGCGCAGCGCCTCGCAACGATCGGCTTGGTTCTGGCCGTGTGCTATCTCATCGCGCTGCTCTCATCGACCCACTTCGCGGAGGAGTTCGGCAATTTCCTGGCCATTCTGCTCTACCTGTTCACCCCCTGGACCGCGATCAATCTGGTCGATTTCTACTGGGTGCGTCGCGGCCATTACTCCGTGAGGGAAATCTTCAATCCGCGTGGCATGTACGGCCGATGGTGCTGGCGCGGCCTCGTCGCCTACTTCGTCGGATTCGCGGCCATGATCCCCTTCTTCAGCACCGGCATATACACCGGCCCTGTCGCCAAACTGATGGGCGGCGCGGATCTGGCCATGCTCGTCGGGCTACCCGTCTCCGCCATTCTCTATCTGCTGGCATGCCGCTCGCTGGACCTCGAGACCGAACTGAAGATCATCGCCGTCAAAGACGCAGGCCTCGACGATCCCGCGGTCCCTCACGGTTAAACTGAATCCATGCACCTACCGATCAAGCTCCTCAGCCTCGCCGTCCTCCCGCTGCTAGCCCTCACCGCATTCGCCGCAGCCCCGCCTCGACTCACGGTCCCCGTCGCAGATCCCGATGCGCCACTGACCTTCATCGCCTACGGCGACACCCGCTTTACTCAACAGGAGGGCGTAGCAAGCCCCGAAGCCCGCCAGGCGCTGGTCGCCAGAATCGCCGACGAAAAGCCCGCAGCCCTGTTCATCGGCGGAGATCTCGTCTATGACGGAAACAACCCCGACGACTACGCGACGTACCGCACGGAAACCGCCGCCTGGTCCCAATCGAACATTCCAGTTTTTCCGGCGCTGGGCAACCATGAGTTTCACGGGTGCGCCGCAGACACGACCCCATGTCTCGAGGATTGGTGGAAGGGCGCCGCCCCGGCTGCAGTGCGCTCTTTCCGCTGGTACTCGGTGGCTCTCGGAACGAGGGTTCTGGTGCTGCTGCTCGATTCCGATTCATCCCTCAAGCCCGGCAGTGCACAACGGACCTGGTTCGAACAGCAGATCACCCATGCCTCTTATCCGATCCAATTCGTTCTCGTGGTGCTGCACTATCCCCCCGTGCGCGACCCGATCTTTCCTAGGACCAAAGACGAGAAGGAAATCGAGCGTTATTTGTCCAATCACGCCCGAGCGCTACCAGCCCGGGTTGTCGTGATCGGCAGCCACGTGCACAACTACGAAAGATTTATTCGTGACGATGTCACCTATTTGGTCAGCGGCGGAGGAGGGGCCAAGCCCGTCCCCGTGCTTAGACTGTTCGGAGAGCTTTCCAAGCTCGATACCTCCGTGAACTACCACTACCTGCGCTTTCGGCTCGAGGGCGACGATCTGCAAGCAACCATGGTGCGCTTCGACCCCGATCGGCCCGCGGCAACCGCCTGGACCGAGCCGGATCGTTTCGAGATCAGAGCTAAAAGCAGGGCGCCCGGCAACGCAGGCGAGATGCGCTGAGCGCCGCCAGCCCCGCTCACCCATGGAACGGCCGATGACGCTGGAACAGCTCCACCGCCGCCCGCGCCGCCGGCCCCGCAGTCTCCGGCCGCACCAAAACCAAATGCAGCGGCACCGGGCGCGAGCCCCCCATCTCGAGCGGCAGCGCCTGCAACTCCCCCTTGAGCATCGCCTCCGAAGTGAGATGCTCCGGCAGCCACGCGTAGCCCAAACCCGCCGTCACCATCGCGAGCGACGCTTCCATGCTGCCGACCGTGCAGCGACGTTCCGCTCCCAGCCAGCCCTCATCCCGGGGATGCTTCAGACCCGAATCTCGAACCACCACCTGGATGTGCTTGCTGAGATCATTGGCCGTCAGCGGCCGATCGAGCGCGAAGAGCGGATGCCCCGGTTGGGCGACCGCCACGAAGGTCACCGTGAGCAGCAATTCGCCGAGTTGATCCACGGGCAGATGCGCGCTCACCACTACGTCAGCCCGCTGTTCCGTGATCGCCTCCTCGGCGCCCGACAACACCGCGTCCGATACCTGCATCTCCGTGTTCGGACAAAGCTGCTGCAGCTCCGCGACGATGGCGAGCAATCGCGGCCGGGGAAAGGCCACGTCCACCACGAGTTTCAGCTCCGGCTCCCAGCCCTGCTGCAGCGATCGGGCGAGCGCCTCGATCCCCTCGAGGTCGCGCAGCAACGGCCGGGCCCGCTTGAGCAGCGTCTTGCCATGCGCCGTCAACACCGCCTTTCGCCCGTCGATCGCCAACACATCGACACCGAGCGCCTCCTGCAGTCGCGCGATCGCATAGCTCACCGCCGATTGGCTTTTGTGGAGCGCTTCGGCCGCCGCACCGAAGCCGTCCTCATCCACCACCGACGCCAGCACCGCCCATTGCTCGAGCGTCGTTCTCACCACGCGCCACCCCTCCATTCATTCGATTAGTCGATCGGTTGGATTCAATAATCGCGCTTTTCAATTCGATTATCGAACCTTATAGTGGCTCCCATTGGAGGTCAACATGAACACCATCAGACACAGCAACGAGCGCGGCCACGCCGAACACGGCTGGCTCGACTCCTATCACAGCTTCTCGTTCGCCGATTATTTCGACGCCCGGCACGTCGAATTCGGGCCGTTGCGGGTGATCAACGAGGATCGGGTCGCCCCCGGCACCGGCTTCGGCACTCACCCCCATCGCGACATGGAGATCATCAGCTACGTGATCTCGGGGGAGCTCGCGCACAAGGATTCCCTCGGAACCGGTTCCGTGATCCGCCCCGGCGACGTACAGCGCATGAGCGCGGGCTCGGGGGTGATGCACAGCGAGTTCAATGCATCCAGCACCGAGCCGGTGCATTTCCTGCAGATCTGGATCAAGCCCGCCGTGGTCGGAATCGAGCCGAGTTACGAACAGAAGCACTTCGACGAGGACGACAAGCGGGGCCGCCTGAGGCTCATCGCCTCGCCCGACCGCCGCGACGGCTCGCTATTGATTCATCAGGACGCCTCACTCTACGTGGGTCGATTCGACGGGAACGAGCACGCGACGCTCGCGTTGCAGCCCGGACGGCGCAGCTACGTGCATGTCGTACGCGGCAAGGTGCGAGCGAACGGCATCGAGCTCGAGACGGGTGACGCACTCAAGGTCACCGAATCCGCCGCCGTGCACCTCGATGGCGGGCGAGGGGCCGAGGTGCTGGTGTTCGATCTGCCGTGACTATGGGCACCGATTGCACTAATGTTCCGCAGAGGTCCAATAAAACCAATGATGAGCAACATTGCCCTTTGCCTGCTCCCTCTGTTTGCGCTTTCTGGCGAGGCGTTGGCGGACGCACCCTTGACGCGACCCTGCAACAGTGCCGACCTGAACGGGACGTATGTGCTGGCTCAATACAAGGAGATTGGCGGCCAGGGCTTCAGCCGTTTGGCGGGGCATTTCCGATATCATTTCCTTAAATTGACGCCGCCCGGAATTTGGGTGGAGCACTCGATGAATCGACTGCCGCCCGACCCGGCGCTGATCGAAAAGATCTTGCGCAACGATCCCAAGGATCGGAGCTATTCATTGGGTGCGGGTGCGCGGCTCGTGGTCAAGCGTGGGGATCGAATCTTGTTTACGGGAAGTTGCGCCATATCCCTGGGGAATAGAGCGGGATTTCGGACAAATGACCTGATTCTGAGCGGTGGACTGGCGAACAATCCAGGCGAACTGCATGAGTTGTTTCGGTCCTGGAATGGCGAGCCCTACCAAGGAGCGGCCACAGATTTCGATCCCGCACCGGCAGCGGCGAGCGCCCAGACTGCGAGCGCCCAGACTCTAGGCGCCCCGCCGCCGAGCGGCCCCGCCTCGAACGGACCTGCCCCGGTCAAGGCGGATGTGGTCACTATGGGACGAGATGCGGCCGCTGAAATTTCAGTGGTGGTAACGAATCTGAATCGCTTGCCGCTCAGTGCATTTATGGTGGTGTATCGCAATAGCGTGACGGCTGGGGTATGGCACGACGCATTTGTCGATGCGTGCCTGGATCATCAGGCAGCATGGCAACCGAATCAGCAGTGGCGACGAGATTTTGGAATGTTGGTGACGGTGAGGCAGATGCAGGCGTATGTGGGGGCTGCGATCTTTACGGACGGAAGCGAGTGGGGCGATGCGAAGCGGTTGGCCAAGTTGAAGAAGCATCGCGGGAGCTGTCACTGGCCGGGAGCTTGAAAGCCCTCCGCCGCGGTACACCTTCAGGGAGACGACGAACTCAACGGTCCCGCGGCGCATGAAGCGCGGAAGCGCCGCATCAAGACGCATGCACGCGTCGGCCTCGAGGGCCGACCTGCGTCGCGTAATCGAACGCCGACAAACAATTTAGGCGAGCGACCGATTCACGGTCCGGCCACGCGGCGGCATGATTTTGCCGGCGTCAGTTTCCCCCGCGCTCATTCCTTAGTCGGCAAAACCACAGGAGATTAAAATGTTCCAATCTCACTATCGAACCTCTTTACTACGCCTCGCTGGAATTGGCCTGGGCATCCTGAGCGGCGCCGCAATTGCGCAAGCCGCGGACTCCAATATGCCTGCTAATACTTCGGACGCTTCGCTGACGCAGATCACCATCGAAGCATCGCATCAAGTGCACAAGAAGCAAGTCGGAATGACCTATACGGGAATACCGATCGAGCAGGTCACACTGACGCGGCATGTATCGTATCGAGACCTCAATCTCCATACGCCAGCCGGTACTGCCGAGCTGGACAGGCGCATTGAGGCAACCGCGAAGGAAGCGTGCAATCAGCTGAAAACTCTGTATCCCCTCGACATGTGGGACACGGACAACCGGCAGTGCATCAACGGTGCGGTGGGTCGCGCGATGCAGCAGGCGAAGAACCTCGAGGCGACCGGGCACGGTAACTCCTAGCCCGTCACGGAGGGGTACCCGCGATCAAATCCCTCCGCAGTTGCTAACCCACGCTTTTCCGGCCAGCCGCTCCCGCACCCAGGCGAGCTGCTCCGGCGTCGTCTCCTGCATCAGCGGATCGTGATCGAGCCCCGCACGATGCACGTATTCGATCGGCAGGGCGCGGCTGCACGCCTCCTTGACCCCGGCCTCGATATTCGCGATCGCCACCGACTTGTCATCGTCGCCCGCGAGCACCAGCAACGGACCGCGGATCGGCTTGTTCGCGCTTCGGCTGTCCCGATTGTAGCGGTGCACCTCGGGCGCCCGATCCCAGCCCGGCTTCACGGCCCGCTGCGAACCGATTTCCTTGAGCGCCGCGTAGGCGTAGTACCAGCAGCCCTGCGTGGTCACGTCGTGGTAGCGGGCCAGCACGGGCGGCGTCAGCATCCGCGTGATATCGAAGCTCGGATAACTCGCCTTGATGCCGAACGCCGTGAACGGCCAGTACAGGTCAGTGACCGGATCGAAGGTCTCGGCATCGTGGCTCTCGTAAGCCTCGTAATTCATGTCGCCCGCCACGGAGATCGCCCCCGCATAATCCGGATCGTTGCGGCGAAGCTCGAGCTCGGCAACGCCCCACACCGCTACTCCGCCTTGCGAGTGCCCGATCGCCACCCATTTCCTGCCGAGCGATGGTACCGCCGCATGCGCCGCCGGTACCGAATAAACCACATCGTTCGCCTGCGGAATCTTGTTGTCGTACTGATGCGGCCCCGGCGTGCCCAGTCCCGCATAGTCCGTCGCCACCACCGCAAATCCCGCCGCCACCATCGGCATCAAGCCCTCATCGCCATATTCCACGTCTTTCATCAACGAAGGAGCGCACCGGCGCGCAACGCCGCTCGTTCCGTGCGCCCAGGCGATGACCGGCCATCCGCCCGCCGGCGGCTGGCCGGCCGGGATCAACACCACGCCCGACGCCGCGATGTCCCCCCCGTTCAACGCGCGCGAGTGATAAAGGATACGAACCGCACTCGCGCCCTTCGGAAGGGTGTAGCCCGCGAACGGCTCGGATCGGATCAAAGTCCCAGGCGACGCCGCCACCAGCGGCCGCGGAGGATCGTAGAACGGCACGAGCGGCAGCGAATCCTTCGCCTCCATGGCGAGCGCCTGCGCCCGCGACGCCGGCAACTCGTCCTCGGCGATGACCGCCGAGGACACCAATAGCAATGCGATGAACCCCAACCTAATAAAGAAATCAGCCACGAACTCTTCCCTCCATCGCCGAGCGACACTCCCCATCCCCATCACTTCTTCTGCAACGGCGCATTGACCGCGGTAAGGCTCCGCGGCGCAGTCCCGTCCTTGAATTCATAGATGACGCCGTCGAACGCGCATCGCGCGAACCCGTAAGCGATGGACAATCCCTGATCGCCCGCGACGATGCCATGGTCCGCATGTCCGGGGATGAAAACCGCGATGCCTTGCGCGATCCGGAAAGACTCCCCGTTGACCAGGACCGTCCCTTCACCCGCCAGGCCGAAGTAGAATTCCGCCGGCTCGTGCCGATGCACGTTGAGCGTTCCATGCGGCGGAAAGTCCGCCACCCCGAGCGTGAGCTGGTCCGAGGGCGTTCGATCGCCGGAAATCAAGGTGCGCCAGGTCAAATTACCCGACTGCACGTCCCCGGCTCCCTCCAGGGGAGCCTGTCCCACGCTCACCGAGAAAGGCCGCACCGCCTCATCGTCGCCATCCATCCCCAGGCCCCGCGGATTATTCTTAGATCGAATCCGAATATAGCGCCAATGCTACTTTGCGGATAGCGCGCCTTCCCCCGCCCGCCCTGATCCCGTCCGGTTCTTTGCCGCCACCCCGACCAGCTCCGTCCTCGCTCGAAATAGCTGCTGGATGCGCGCATAAGCCGAGTCATCGAGCCATTCCAGCCCGAGTCCGCCCGCATCGATTCGGATCACGCTGGCCGCAACGCTGCAGTCAAACCCGGGACTTGCCGACGACCAGGCTGGTTCCAGGAACACGATGGACAGCGGGCGCAATCGAACATCGGTCTCGAGGTACGCTCCCGTCAAGCTCAAGTTCGACATCCGCCCCCTCCCGACCACCGACAGCTGCGCGATGAGATGCACCGCAATATCAACCGCCTCCCTTCGGCCCCATCTATGATCCATGGGCATGGCGCCCTCCGAATCGCATCAGCGCGCACTCGACCACCGGTTCACTACGCATGGATGTCACCTCCGTTGCGCCAAGACACTAAGCCTAGTGAGCGCAGCGATGGGAAAACTCGACTGCCGTGAAGATCCTTTTACGTTTTACGCCCAATTGCGGGGCGCGTCACATGAACATCAGATCGCAGAGCGATGCCTTATTAGATATATCTTTCAGGCGGCCAGCGCAGCGTACCGTCGCCGGAGTGCTCCGATTTTCCGACGAGAGATCACGCCACCCGGCTACACCGGGCGCCTCGGCGGACGCAATAGGCTACGAAAACTTCCACAGCCTCCAATCTCCCATCCATCATGAATCACCCTCGAGCCCGCGTGGACGCCGCCACCGCCATTCTCGTGCTGACCGCGCTCAGCTCGGGGGTGGTCGATGTCGTCAGCTTTGCGCGCCTGGGCGGGATTTTCACGTCTGCCATGACCGGCAATCTAGCGTTACTGGGCTTTTACACCGCAACCGGGGCAGTGCATTCGGCGATCAAATCCCTCAGCGCGCTCGCGGGTTTCGTGGCCGGCTGCAGCGTGGGCACCCTTCAGGCCCGCGCGAAGGCGACGCGCACGGCGGTGAAAAGCATCCTGCGCGTTGAAATATTGATTCTCGCCCTATGCGCCTTTGGCAGCTTGCAAGCGCTCCTGTCGGCACGCGCTGATTTCATGGAGGTCGAGATTCTCATGCTCGGCTTTGCCATGGGCCTGCAGAGCATCGTCGGCAATCGACTGAAGCAGACCAACGTTGTGTTTACCATCACGGTGATAAAACTCGTTGCCGCCACCTTCGGAGCCACCCCCGACGAGGAAAAGGGCAAGCCCCTTAATCGCGAAACCTCGGTCGTCGCCGCCTATGTTCTCGGGGCAGTGATCGCAGGAATTACCTTGAAAACTCATTTGGCAGGCGCCTTGCTCATCCCCCTGGCCGCCTTGGGGATTGCCTTCCTTTGCGCGTACCGCATCGAGGAGGGCCAAATAGCGCCGGGCTAGGCGACGGCTCCTTTAAGCGCGGGAATCTGCTGCATTTGGAATAGCACCTCATTTCCCATTGTCGCAGCGCACCGCGAACCCCTTGCCGGAAGATGCGTGTGCACGGGTATAGTTCGTAAACCATACCAACAAGAACCAGTGAGGAGATCTCATGTCGTCTGACCCGTCTGTTCAGCCCCCCGCCGGCTGGCATCTCGGCCCCAAACATGTACTGTTCACCGCGCTCGGCTTGATGGCACTCTTTGTGATCTACAACAACGAGCGCTTCATCGTCGATCATTCAGATCCGCAATGGGCTTATTACTTTCCAGTACGCTGGCTGCTTCTCGCGCATGGCCTCACAGGCGCCGCCGCTTTGTGCTTGGGAGCGACTCAGTTCTCGTCGGGATTGCGAAGGCGCCATGCCCGCGTTCATCGAACCCTGGGACGCTCATACGTCATCGCGGTAGCGATCTCGGCCCCGCTGGGCATCTGGGTTACGATTCTTCGCAACGAGCTGCCCTTGCGAGTCGCCGTGACCACCCAGGCATTGCTCTGGATGTTGACCACAGCGGTCGCGTTCTACTGCATACGTCATCGCAACTTCGAGCAGCATCGGCATTGGATGATTCGCAGCTATGCCATCACCCTTATCTTTCTGACCGATCGAGTCCTTGACGCCATTCCCAAAGTCACCGATTTGGATACAGATGCGAGCCCGAACATCGTCTGGCTGTGCAACATCATCGCATGGGTCGTACCCACCTTCATCATTGCGTGGCCCCACCTTCATCGATCGGTTCCACCGATCTCTGGCGCCACCCGCGCGGCGGCACGATCCTCGTGAGGTTCAGGAGGGAGGTTGATCCATATCCTCGGTCAGCCGATCTTTATCTGTCGGTCGTCACGATCGGAGAGCTACGGCAGGGCGTGGAGCGCGTCCGGCATCGAGGGGATGACGCGCAGGCAAAGCGTCTCGTCCGCTGGCTCAAACAGGTGACGACAATATATGCCGAGTCGATTTTGCCCTTTGACGAAGAGACGGCACATATCTGGGGACGACTGCGGAACGTGACGAGTCCCGAGTCCGATGCTCGTCGGTTCTCCTCCCGCCTCACGGCGTACGCGTATGATAAAGGACGTTATCAGACCGTATGCAGGGCAGACACCTCGTTTGGTTTCCGTACCCTCACGTCAGGCCAATTCCTTGGTGCGCGGTCTAGCCAGTCCCAATACGCTGGCTGCGGCGAATGAAATCATCTCGCCCACCTCCGATTGGTTTTCACCTACCTTTTTCAACAGTTCAATGGCGTCGCGCAACGGGATGTTTCGCCGGAGCAACGTACGGTAGGCAGCGCGAACGGCTTGGATTCGGTCAGCTTCTACACCATTTCTTTCCAATCCAACTTTGTTGATTCCTCGCATTACGGACGGGTGACCATCGGCGATACAGAATGGAAGCACGTCCTTCGTGACCTTGTTCATTCCGCCGATAAATGCGAACTGACCTATCCGGACGAATTGGACGACACCCGTTTTGCCATTGATGACCGCATGGTCGCCAACTTGGACATGCCCCGATAGCTTTGCATCGCAGCTGATCACCACGTCGTCCCCGATGATGCAATCGTGAGCAATATGGCTATAAGAAAGAAATACCCCATTGCTGCCGACCACCGTGGATTCGCCCGGCTTTGCCGAGGCGTTAACAGTCGAGTACTCGCGGAATATGTTACCGTTACCGATGCGGGTGAAGGTCACCGAATCACGCACATATTTTTTGTCTTCGGGCTCTGTACCAAGGCATGCAAAAGGGTAGATTTCATTCCCACTTCCGATGGTTGTGTGGCCGCCGATCACAACATGGGCACGAAGCACGTTTGCGGCACCGAGAACCACGTTTGGGCCGATGTGGCAATACGGACCAATTCGGCAGTCATCACCAATTACTGCACCTGACTCGACGATTGCAGAGGGATGCACGATCCTCGGCACGGGAGCGCTCCTAAATTATTGGAACTCAAACTACGACTTTGAAACCTTGTTCAGCGGCTTGAAGACGGTATCCGTTAAACATCACTTCGCCGCGAATCTAATGCCGCCTGGACCGCGCGACGGTCATAGGTTTAATAACTTACCTTAAAGGTCGGCGAATCCTCCGGCTTAGACCGCCGGCGGTCATATATCCGAGTCGTCGCAATATTCGCATGCCCCAACCATTCCTGCACCTTGGCGATATCTGCGTCGTGATCGAGTGCGTTAGTCGCCGCGGTGGCGCGAAGCGCATGAGCGCCGATCTTTAATCCAAGCCCCAACGCGTACCGCCTGACGAGCTTGTAGACCCCATCCGGGGTGATGGCGTTGTCCAACCGCCCGGTGCGGTTATTGCTGACTGGCCGGAAGAGGGCACCCTCGGTGTCGGCCGCGTGATGGGCCTCGTCGAGGTAGTCATTGAGGAGCTCCTGCGCGCCTGCATGGAGCGGCAAATACCGAGTCTTGCTGCCCTTACCGTGGACGCGGAGATGCGGCACCCCGCGGCGGGAGTGAATATCCTTGACCTTCAAGCGGCAGAGTTCCTCGCGACGTAGGCCATGGTAAAGCAGGGTGGCCAGCATCGCCCGGTCCCGAAGGCCCTTGAGGCTCTTATCGTTGGGCAGGTTCATGAGCTGGCGGGCCTCCTTGTCGGCGATCGCAGGCGTTTTACCCTCGTAGCTGTCGACCTTGGGGCGCTTCACGCCCTTGACCGGGTTAGTCGCCACGGCGTTCTTGTCGGTCAGGAACTCGTACAACGACGACAGTGCCGACATCTTGCGCCGGATGGACCCAGGGGCGAGCTCCCGGGCGTCCAAGTCCTTCCGCCAAGCAATGACGTGGGCTCGGGTGATCAGCCTGAGCTCCGTCGGCGTGCGGATGCCGGCAAAGGACATGAACTCCTTCAGGTCGTTCCGATATGCCCGCCGGGTATGCGGATTGTCGATGTTCGCAAACCACTCGGTCTCGGGTGGCACATCCTCAAGCTGGGAGAATTCTGCGGAGGTCAAGGCCCTGCGGGGAAGCGTCGCGGGCTTGGGTGTCAGCCGCTTGCCTGGATTCATACGATAACCCCCCCTTGGTTAGCGATCGCCGTCGCGTCGCGGGCACTGTGAAGCACGCGCACGATGATCAACTCGTGCGCGGTCGGGAGGTAGTAAATGACGTAGGGCGTCCTGAAAATAGCCCGTAAACCGGCGACAAACTGATCGCGAGCTGATCCGCTCAACGGCGACAGCAGGAGCGGCGCGAACTTGGCCTCCACCGAAGCCACGAAACGCGTCGCTACCGTGTCCGAGGCCTCCTCGGCGAGGTAGGCCCAGATCTCGGCCAGGTCGTCTTCCGCCGTATCGGTTAATCGGAGGATGAGCGGCTTGCTAATAGTTTTCTCCCGCGCTCAACGATCTTCTTTTTATCGAAATCTTTGACCCTGCCGGCGGCCACATCGGCAAGTCCCTTATCGATGTCGTGTTTGAGCGCTGCAATCTCCTGTATCTGGATGGCGCGCCTCATTTTCCATTGCCGCAGCGCATCGCGAACCACCTCGCTGGTGGATGCGTAGTCGCCGGCTTCGACCGCCGACTTTACGAGTGCTGCCATGTCGGCGGGCATGGTAACGGTCATACGTTCGATGTTGGACATGGGGCGTTCCAGATCATGAATGCAGTCTGCATATTAAATCATACTTATGAAGCACGTGTCAGGTGCTGCCGCCCCAGGACAAATAGAGAGCCGTCCGACCGCCCTATCCTATCTTGATAAAATATATTATCAAGATACAAAAATGGCGGCGCATGAATCGCCGCGGACGACGGCGTTGTATGATCGGCGGGACGACGAAATCGCGGTGAATGAGGTTGAACGGATTCTCATATAACCTGCGCGGATGACCGCGAGGCGCGCCAAGCGATCATCAAGGCGACAAAAACAACCAGTGCCGCTAGTAAAAAAGCCGCCCCCGGAAGAGCCATGGCGGCGAGCCGGCCGATAAAAGCAGTGAATACCTGCGTATAGACCGCGGGACCGATGCAGTTCGCGATACCCATGAGGCTCGCCAGAGCACCTTGCAGCCGACCTTGCTCCGATGCGCCCACGAGGGGCGTCATCATCGATTGCAGCGAAGGCATCGCGATGTCCCAAAGCGCGAAAATCGGGATTCCGGCCAAGAAAAGGATTCCGCGGGGCGCAAGCCCATAGATCAGCAGCCCGGCGATGCCACAACTCAGGCCCATCACCAGCGCAAGTCGTTCCCTGAGCAGCCTCACGATCGGCCCTACCAGAATGCCCTGAACGATCAACGACGAAAGACCGACGCCTGCAATTACGAGGCCCACCGTGCGAAGACCCCATCCATACCGATAATGCATATACAACACCGCCGTACTGGGCAGCACGGCATGTGCGAGGCTTATCAGCAGGTAACTGATAGACAGGCCCGCGAGCCCGGGGTGGGAGCGAAGGAGCTTCAAGGAGGAAAGCGGGCTGGCATTTTTAAGTGAAAACGATACCCGTCGCTCAACGGGAAGCGACTCCGGTAGCACGAAAAGGCCCCAACACACATTTATCGAGGCCAAGCCGGCCGCCGCCCAAAAAGGCAGGCGCGGGGAAATAGCGCCAAGAAGGCCGCCCAGAGCCGGACCCAGTATGAAACCGATACCGAAGGCGGCGCCTATCAAGCCGAAGGGTGCGGCGCGCTTATCCGACGGCGTTACATCTGCGATATAGGCACCCGCAGTGCTGATGTTCGCCGCAGCGATGCCTGATATGACACGCCCGACGAGCAGCCACCAAACTGTCGGTGCCAATGCCATCAAGGCGAAATCCACCCCCAGTCCCGTGCACGAGATGAGTACCACCCTGCGACGGCCGAAACTATCCGAGATCGACCCCAGCACGGGCGAGAAGATGAACTGCATCATTGCCCAAGCAGTGCCGAACAGCCCGAAGAGTTCCGCGGCGCGCTCGGCGCTTCCTCCCGCGAAGCTCTGCACCAACATGGGCAGCACCGGCATGACCATGCCAAATGCCAGCATGTCGAGGAGGACCGTAACAAAGATAAAATACAGCGCGGGGCAACGGCGCGATGGTAAATCTCTAACCATCGGTTAGACCCCGCGGCAACCCACGCATCCATGCATTCGGCCCCTCGACGCGTTTGCGAGGCGCTACAACCTCAGCGTGCTCTCGCACCGAGCTGGCATTTCCCCTTCGCGTCCGTTCCATGCGGCTTCCAAGTACGGACGGACGACATCCAGTTCCGTAATCACATGACGCCGCTCTGGGAAATGACATCTATTTAGCTCCTGACGCTCCAGAATAGCCTGGTCCTGGCGTCCGACGCGCCGCAGAAGCGGCGAAACCAGCAGCCGCATGAGCCACGTCGGCGCGAATCGTCCTGTCACATGCAACGTCGCGAATACGTGGGTCGAGGTCGCGGTCTCGGGCGTAAAGTACAAGCTGATCCAGAGAGTCCAGCCGCTCTGATACCGGTATTCGAGCTGGGCCATGCTCAACCCGGAGAAGTAGGCGCGCTCACTCTCGCGGGGGGATTCGAATAGCCGGTACAACCAACCGGTTTGCCTCGGCTGGCCGGAGTAATCGACGACGAATCCATCAGCGGTTCGCTCCAAGACCACCTTTACGGTTGTTCGCTGCGAATCGTTGCGCACGATTCCCGGATGGATAAAAGGAGTATGCAGGGCGTCAAGGAAGTTTTCCTGCGCCTCCAGTACGGGCGCGCGCCAGTTGAATTGGCCTATGTATCGCCGCGCCGCCGGATCCAGCTCGAGCGCACGCAGTGGCAGCGGATTGGAATCCTTGGCCGAGATCCAAATCAACCCGTCCCGTTCGCGCACCGGGAAAACCGGGACTCTGATGTCCATGTCCGGCTGCGGCGAGCTGGCGCCGCTCATGGATCGGCACCGTCCATCAGCGCCAAATGTCCACCCATGATAACGACAGGTCAGTCCCTGTGGACCCAGCCGCCCCAGAGACAACGGTGCACCCCGGTGTGGGCAACGATCCTCGAACGCCAGCACGCCCAATGCTGGGTCGCGCACCAGCGCGAAGGGTCGGCCAAGTGCGAACGCCGCAATTGGCGTGGCCCCCACTTTGGCGGACCGGGCGATCACGAACCAGCGCTCGCGAAAATGCTCCGCAAAGATGCCTACCATTGGAAACGCCTCATGAGGGGTTCACCGATTGATGTAGTCATGCGTGACAAAAGACGGATAGCCCGCTGTCGCTTCCGCGGCAGGTGTCGCGCGTACACTGCGCTGTATTCGATCGAGGCGATGCCGCCGCGTAATCGCTTGAATTGCGCGGCGCCCGCGCTGAGGTTGATCCGCCGGCCGGACCTCGCGGCCAATTCGAACACAGCGGCCATCAGCAATCGATACAACCCTCGGCGAGGCGGTGACTTGGTGTCGTATCCGACGATCGGCGCGGTGAGCGTACTGCCGGATCCGAAAAGTCCCACCACAGCTTCCAGATCCCCCGATTCGCTGCGCCAACCCATCAGGCGCAGCAGCCCGGCAGCGTGCCAGGCTTGGAGGAACGCGGCGTCGTAGTGGGGATTCAGCCGCGAATACTTCTCCATGTACAGCAATTCATAAAGCGCGGCGGCGCGCACGAAGTCCCCAGGGCTCCAGGATTCGGCCTCGATGACCTCATGCCGGCGGCCGTGCCATAACCGCAGATCGCGACGCAGATTCGTGGGTGCCCGCGTGCTGAGATCGATTCGATCGTACAGGTAAACCTGCCGGCTTGGGACCAGTTCGCACCCGAGTTTCGCGAGTGTCGCGAGCCAAGCGGGCGTGTATCGATCGTTGAGCGACCGGAACCAGACGGCATGCAAAGGCCATCGCTCGCGAGCTTCGTCGATCCACTCCCCCAATAATCGGCTATTCAAATCCGGGTATAGGTTGGTGCTGAGGGTCCAGTTGTTGATCGCGACCGCTGTATCGATTCCCGCCTTCCAAAGATAGCCTCCGAGCGTGCCGCAGAGGGCTCCGATCGGCGCTGCGAGCAATGGGTGAGCCATCCGCCTGAGTTCCTCGCGCGAATACCGCACGTAGGCCGTATGAGGCGAGCACACCCAGCAATTGGCTGCCTCGCCGTGGTTGACCGTGACCGGCACCGAGCCCGCGCCGGTTCCGATCACATCGACCTGGGTTGCGAGGTTGCGTACCCCCACGGGCTGCCCCCCCGCGATTCGGAGATACGCCTGGACCTGAGCCGGAAAATCCTGATCGAACGCGGACGCGGATTCGGTGATCATTCCGTCAGGTCCTCCCCGTCCCATTCGATGTCGCGAGTGGAGGCCTCGCGCATGGATGAGCGACGACTTGCTGCGATTGCGGCAAATGAGGCCAGGTCCCAGGCGGCGCCCAGTAACGGCTTGCGATCGCCTGCGACGGTCAAGACGTTTTTCGCACGGCGCCAATCCTTGAGCCAGCGGGCAAGCATCCCCGCTCGTAGGGCGAGCGGCAGCCCTGCCGCGAGCATGACGGGTGCCAGCATGCGAGGAATTGCCGACGTGGACGCTACGAGCGAGCTATTGTTTCCGGTCATCGCATCCGGCACGGCGTCCCAGTCGGAGAACAGATGTACGCCGCTGATCGTCCTCGGGTTGCATTCAAGGACGCTAACCTCGCCCGCGTCGCCGCAGATCCAGTCGAAGGATATTTGTCCCGTGAACTGAATTTTCGCCACGAACTCTCTGACAAATCGTTGAATGGCGGCGTCCTGCGCTGGCTCAAAGTAGTAGCTGCTGCTATTTCCCAGTCGATACCGTGGCTCATAGGCGACGTGAGCGGTGAGCCTGCCGGCCACCGCCAGGCTGTAGGAACACAGCTCCCGCCCGCTCTGAAACTCCTGCGCTATCCAGCGACCCAGTCGCGGAAGTGGCGGCGCATCGGCGGGAATCCCGTTCGGATAGAGGCGAACGTGCACCCCGAATCGCGAATATTCGGGCTTGAGCACCACCGCCCGTCCGGCCGCCCACTCGCGGGCGGCTTCCAGGCTGTCGACGCAGGTGGATGCCGGAATGACCGCCCCGCCGCCTCGAGCGAGTGCCAGGAACCGCCACTTGCTGTGGAGTTCCCGCAACTGCTCAAAGGGCGCACTGAACACGTTGCAGGCAGCGGGCAGTTGCCGTCGGATGCGGCTGAGAAAGAAGACCTCCTCGCAGGTGGGCACCACCATGTCGATGCCGTGCGCGCGGATCAGCCGGCCAATGTCCTGCGCGAATTGCGGAAGCGCGTGGCGCGGCGGCGCGATCGTGTGCGCACCGCTGACCGCGCCCGACCAGGAACTGACCCGGCAAGGTACACTGTCGGCAATGTGAACCGTCGCGCCTCTCGACGCAAAGCGTCTCGCGAGATCCAGGGCCGCGGGTGCTCGGCCGCCGAGAATCAGGACTCGCATGGGAATGCGCCGCAGCCCCGGATACGGCGCTGCTTCTGTGCAAAGGGAAGCGGCCGGATCTCGGTCACGTCCATCCGAGGCGGCTCCGCACCCAGGGCACGCACCATGGCCGCACACGCCTCCATCAACCGCGCGCCGACCGGTTCCGCCGGTGTCGGCGCAAGCCCCAGCCGCCAGTGACCTGGAGCGAGTTCCTGTACCTCGAAGTCACGCAGGTCGTCCACCGCCCGCAGGACCGTTCGTGCCAGCACATCCGGGAAAACAGGGATGAGTGTATGCGCGCCGTGGAGCCACAACACATCATCGCGCCGACCATCGACGGCCGCCAGCGCCAGCGAGGCGCGTCCGCAGGCGCATGGGCTTTCCGTCACTCGCAGTACATCATTCAGTCGATATCGGATGACCGGCTGACTGCGGCGCTTCAAGTCCGTGACGACCGGAATCATGCGCGTGCGTTCGGCGTCCTGCCATTCCGGCTCGACCAGGATGAATGGTTCATTGAGATGGATGAGCCCATACTCGCACGAGACCCCCAGCAGGCCCTCGGTCGCCTGATAGATCTGTTCGACTTTCAATCCGTAGCGGTCCTCGATCCGCCTACGATCCAACTCGTCCAGGACTTCGGCGACCGAGATCACGCGCCGAAGCCGCAAAGGCACGCATTCATCGGCGAGCAGCCGCAGCACGCGGGCGGGTGCGGCGAGGATGGTTGGATTGTTGTCCAACAAGGACTCGACGATACGCGACCAGGGCCATGTTTGGTCGATAAACACGAAACGAAGGCGCAGCGCTTGAACCGAATCGTAGAGACTGCTCCCCGCGCGCAGCACCAACGCTATTGTTTCGCGCCGTAGAAGGTTTCCGTCCATCAACTTGGCCAGTAAGGTGCCCGCCCATTGGGCTCTTTCACCGGGACTCGCCATGAACAGCCCGCGCGCGCCCGACGTGCCCGATGACAGGCCGACGGTGAAACCCTTCCACGTGGATGCGAAATTCCGCGTGGTTTCGGCGCGCGATGCGATCTCGAGAACCTCGGCGCGCCTGGCGCCCACGGTGTTGATGTCGTCAAACCTATCCATCCAGATCTGCTTATCGATGATCGGCCAGTCGGCGAACGGCCGGGTCGCATACTCACCATAGAAGCGGGAACGTCGTCCAATGTCCCGGAGCAGGCTCACAAGCCAGCGCTGCTGCTGTCGCTCGATCCGCGCCCGGCGGCGGATTCTGTCGAGCCGCTTCGCATCGGCGTAGGCCGCAACGAACCGGAGCGCGCTGAGCATGCTCACGATCTCAATGACCGGCAATGGGCAGGCACTAGCGATACTCCGCTGTCGCGGGCCGCCAGGGCATGCAAATCGGAGAGGGTACGCCGGTAAGAGCGGGTGTCGCCGAGAAAATAGGTTGCCCAGCGCGGCGGCGGAGTGTTCTCGGTGATGGCCCGGATCGACCAGGCCGCATCCGCGACCAGGAATATCCACCGGTGTCCATCGTGAAAGCACACTCCGAAGTGTCCCGGCGCATGCCCCGGCAGCGGCACCGCCAGGATGGACCCGTCCTTGAACAGATCGAAGCCTGTGGCGAACGGGGCCAGCGCCGGCGGCAGCCGCAGGGTGGCTTGATCCTCGTAGAATCGCAGCCGTTCTTGCAGGCTGCGCGGCGCCAATGCCGGCAGTAAGCCATGAGCGAGCGCCGACAACCGCGATCGTGCATACAGGTCCACCCAGGCGGCATGTGCGCACCAGGGTGCAGCCTGCGGAAAGTCGCCGAGCGCGCCCACATGGTCGCCATGAAAGTGGGAAATCAGGACGGACTTCACGTCCGCGGGATCGATCCCTAGGGCGTGGATCCTCGCGAGCGCGGATTGTGTGGGCGCCCAAGTAACAGGCGTGATCCACTGATAGGCGCGCTCGGGCAGGTGTCGGGTCGCGTCCATAAATGCCTGCCCGTAACCGGTATCAAATAGCATCCAGCCCCTGACCGGATGACGCAACAAGGCGACCATCGCCGGAAACTCGCAGGCCTTCCAGCTCGCACCCGCTCGTGAGGAGGCCTCGGGGTGCGAGCAAAATCCCGTTTCAAACAGGCGCCATTCAATGGGGATCAACGGGTTCTCCACCAGCTTGCATAACGCTGGAGGCCCTCATCGAGCGAGATCGCGGGCGTATAGGCGAGGTCCCGACGCGCCGCCTCGATCGACAGGGTCTGAGAAAACGAAAGCAGCCCAGCGCCGTACAGCGTGATCCGTGGCTCTTCGCCTGCGCCAAAATGTCGGCTGAAGGACTCGCTGCACCTGGCCACCGCCAACAGGGCGGCGCGCGGTATCGGCAGCATGCGCGGCCTGATCTGCAGCGCGCCAAACAGCCGCGCCAGCAAATCCCGAATTTGCACCGGTTCATCGTTGGTGATGTTGAAGGCGCGGCCGCCGAGGCTCTCGGGAGCTTCAAGAGCTGCCGCCACGGCACGCACCACGTTCTCGATATACGTTACATCGGTCCAAGCGCGGCCGCCCGAAGGGAGCGGGAAATATCCTCGTTCGGCGACCGCGATCAGCCGGGGCACAATCGCCCTATCACCCGGACCAAACACCGCGCGGGGGCGCAGGATGATCGGGCTCAATGCCTTGAAGCTGCGCACGCTGCATTCCGAATGCCATTTGGTTTTGGCATAGCTCGTCGGCCACCGCTCCGGCGGGACGAAATCCTCACTCAGGTCCCGTTGATCGCAGAAGCGGAAGTAGATGCTGGGTGATGACAGGTGGACGAAACGCCGGACGCCGCCTGAATCCGCGGCGGCGGCCAGCAAGCGCTCGGTCGCCTGCACATTGTCGCGATGAAACTCCTCCGGGCGGCCCCAGGGTGAGGCTCGCGCAGCGCAATGGATGATGGCCGAATGCCCGTGCACAGCATCTCTCAGATCGTCGGTTGCCAGGTCCAACTCGCGAGTCCGGCACCCGGCGTCTCGCGCCGCGGCCAGCCGCGCTCGGTCCCGACCCATCGCCAAGACATCGTATCCTCCCGCAGCTAGGTGCGCGGCCACATGTGAACCGATGAATCCGCTTGCACCGCTGATCAGCACGCGCATGCTAGAAATCGAGCACCGCACCGCCGATCGAGATACCGGCGCCCGTACCGATCAGAGCGATCGTGTCCCCAGGTTGGATTCGTTGCGCGGTGATGCCGCGGTGGAGAGCCACGGGGATCGAGGCTGAAACCTGATTGCCATGGGTTGGGAGCGTCAGGACAAAGCGCTCCGAGGGCAGCTCGAGGGCACACTGCAGGTGCGTAATGGCGCGGCCACTCGCCTGATGAGGCACCCAAACATCGATCTCCTCGACGCGCGTCGCGGCACGCTGCCAAAGGGACTGCAGAAAGCCAGGCAGAAGTTCCGCCGCCCGCTTGTAGGTCTGGCGTCCGCGCATTTCAAAGTGCGTCCCCGACATGAACTCACTCATGGACGTTCGCGGTGGCAGCCGCGACCCGCCCGCGCGGATCTGACAGCACTCTACGCCGTCGCCGTAGGATTGCACGTAGGCCGCGCGTAGTTGCGGCCCTGTGCGCCGGGGCGCGCCGATGAGTACCGCGCCTGCTCCGTCTCCGAAAAGTCCCGCCGTCGAACTGTCATCCCAATTAAGCCCTTGCGACGCACGTTCGCTGGCGACGATCAGGACGTGGCGGTAGCGGCCGGTGGCGATTGCGTGCGAGATCAAATCCAGCGCGACGAGAAACCCCAGGCAGGTCGAATTCACGTCAAATGCCGCGATGCCGCTCATGCCCAGGCCCAGCTCGCGCTGGATGAACACGGCTGTGCAAGGTATCGCCTGATAGGGAACGCTGCCGACCGCGATTATCGCGTCAATCTGCGCCGCTTCGAGCTCGGCCGCCGCGAGCGCCTGACGCGCGGCGCTTGCCCCCATGACGATGACGCTTTCATCATCCGCTGCATAGGCCCGCGATGAGACTCCTGTCTGATGTGCCGTCCAGCCTTCTGCCTTATCCCAACGCCGGTCGAGCTCCGTGGATTCGACGCGGTGCCGGGGGGCATACTCGCCGGTGCCGAGAATCTGCAACGCAATTCCTTCTCCCTGCACTTGCCGCTCCTTGCCAAGATCCATTGACGCGAACTTAGAATGAGGTGTGAGCCGTGGTCTGGCAAATTCTTGTGCGCAGGGAGTACCTCGCAACCTTCATGGTATCATTAGGTAATACTAATACGGATATCAAAGTATGATTGGAACCTCGGTTCTCGTGGCTGGTATCAAAGCGAGACTGCGCTCTCAGGGAATAAGGTATCGAGAGCTGGCGGCGCGAATCGGCGTCAGTGAGCCGACAATCAAGCGCGATTTGGCGAGCGGCAACTTCTCACTGCGAAGGCTCGATGCAATCTGCCAGGTTTTGGGCGTCGGCGTGGCCGAGCTCGCTCAACCTCCCGAATCAGCCCCACTCACCCAGCTCACGGAACAGCAGGAACACGCGTTGGTCAGTGATCCTCGCGTGTTACTGGTCAGCTATCTGGTGACGAACGATTGGAGATTCTCGGAGATCGTCAACACTTTCGAGCTTGGGCCGAGTGAACTGGTGGATGTTCTTCTGAAGATCGACAAACTAAGGATTATCGATTTTCGGCCGCCGACCCGGATCCGAAAACTGGTCTCCCGCAACTTTGGTTGGCGCAAAGACGGCCCCGTTCAGGAGTATTTCCTGCGGCGCGTTGTGCCAGAATTTTTTGCGGCCCGCTTCGACGGCAGTGGCGATGAGCTACGGTTCGTCGGCGGCACCTTGTCGCCGGCTTCGATGCTGCGGCTGCAGGTATCACTTCAAAGGCTTGCCGCGGAATTCGAGCATCTGGCGCAACAGGATGCGCGCCTGCCGCTCGATAAGCGCAAGCGGTGTGCCGCCATTATGGGGTTGAGGTTGTGGGAGTTCTCCGAGTTCGCAAAGCTTCGCAGGGGACGGCTGCCACGGCGCCCTTCGCCGAGCAGCAAGGGCGGGCGTTAGTGTTGGGTAGCGTGAGCGCATTTTTCTTGATGATCAAGATCATTCCCCCTAAGCCATCGTCCGCATGTGCCGCCCCAAAAACTCCAGCACGCCCGCATTGAATGCGTCGTTCTTATCCCCCGCCACCATATGGCCCGCATCCTTCACATCCAGCACCTCGACTTGCGCCAAATGCTGACGAAAATCGGCCACGCCCGCCTCCGTCACGATATCGCTTTTCATCCCGCGTACCAGCAGCGTGGGTACACGCACTCGTTGCGCGGCCGAATTGAGCCGTTCCGTGAACATCGGCGGTTCAGCGGCCTGCACTCCGTCCAGGAGACGGGGGTCCCAATGCCAGTAAAGCCGTCCATCCGCGCCGCGCCGCAGGTTCTTCATCAAACCGGAGTGGCCTTTGGGGCGCGCTCGCAATGGGTTGTAGGCGGCAACCGCATCCGCCGCTTCCGCCAAGGTTGCGAAACCACCCAAGCCACTGCGCATGAAACCGCGAATTCTGTTCGCCCCTTCAATGTCGATTTGCGGAACGATGTCGACCAGCACCAACGCAGCAATCAGCGTCGGTTGCATACCCGCCAACAACAGCGACGTGGCGCCACCGAGCGATGCACCGACCAGCGCCGGCGGAGTCTGGAGCGTCCTGATCACGCACTCCAAATCACCGGCTAAGGTATCGAGCGAATAGTTGCCATCCGTCGCCCAATCGCTATCACCGTGGCCGCGCGCGTCCAGATTGATCGTATGGTAGCCCCGCGCCAGCATCTCGCGCATGGCACCGCTCCAGGAATGGCGGGTCTGACCGCCTCCATGCAACAGGATGACCGCCGATGATGCCGGATCACCGCCGATATCCGCGGCGAGCTTGACCCGCTGAAGGCCGACGTAACTGACAGCGCGAATTGGAATAGAGGCGACGATGCGCGTTATCTCATGGACCGAATGTTCATCGTCGAGGACCTCGCCCGGAGCAAAAATACATCGGGGCGGAGTTTGGCTGAATTCTCCTCGAAACTCACGCGGATTTCTCCTGCTAGAGTCTGCACGAGTTCTTGCATGTGCCTTGCCACGTATATACTTAGTTAGGTATATTCGCGTCCATGCAATCCACATTCGCCATCCTCGCCGAGCCGCATCGGCGCGCCATCCTCACTCTGCTCGCCGATGGGGAGCGGTCCGTGGGAGATCTCGAATCCGCGCTCAAGCTCTCGCAGCCCTCCGTGTCCAAGCATCTACGTGTATTGAGAGACGCCGGCTTCGTCGAGGCCACGATCGACGCGCAACGCCGTGTGTATCGGCTCCGCCCCGAGCCGCTGCAGCGGGTGGACGCCTGGATGGCCCCGTTTCGCCGGTATTGGTCGGCGCACCTCGATGCCCTCGAGCGCCATCTCGACCGCACGGCGACCCCCACACGTACCACGAGTAAATCAAGGAAACCCCGATGACCCCTCGAGAGCGATACACCCCGGGCCCGGCCAACCTGGCGCGGATCCAAAAGGACGGCGAGAAATGGACGCTGGTCTTGGTCAGACAACTGCGCCACCCGCCCACAACGGTTTGGCGCGCGCTCACCGACCCCGCCCAGCTGCGCGAGTGGGCTCCATTCGATGCCGATGGGAACATGGGCATCGCGGGCAACACGGTGAAGCTGAACACCGTGGGCACACCCGCTCCGATGATTTCCGAAACCCGCATCAAGCGGGCCGATGAGCCCCGCATCCTGGAATACAGCTGGGGCGGCGGAGATTTGCGCTGGGAGCTCGAAGACTTCGGCGGAGGCACACGCCTCACGCTCTGGCACCAAATCGATCGCCGTTACATCGCCATGGGCGCCGCCGGCTGGCACATTTGCCTGGACGTGCTGGATCACGCGCTCAGCGGCACTCCCCTCGGCCGAATCGTCGGTCCGGAGACCATGAAGTTCGAGGGCTGGCAGCGGCTGAACGCCGACTATGCCGAGCAGTTCGGCAGGGACATCTGAACATGTCCCCGCGGAGGTGAATGCTCATGGCCGCCCAGCTCAACCACACCATCGTCTATTCTTCCGACCGCACCCGCTCTGCCCGCTTCCTCGCCGACATGCTGGGACTACCGGCGCCGGTTCGCTTCGGTCCGTTCGACGTGGTCCAACTCGACAACGGAGTGTCGTTGGACTTCGCGACGGCGGATGGCCCGATCCAGCCGCAGCATTACGCCTTCTTGATCAGTGAGCCCGATTTCGATGCGGTCTTCAGCCGTATCCGCGCGCAGGGGCTCGAGTACTGGGCCGATCCTCGGCATAGCCGCCCCGGCGAAATCAATCACAATCATGGGGGCCGCGGTGTGTACTTCCCCGACCCCGACGGACATTATCTCGAGGTGATCACGCGACCCTACGGATCGGGCTGAGGGTGCTGCCGCATCACGCATTCCGTGTTCTGTCACATCCCCTCCTCGATCTGATGGGCCAACTTACGAAGTAACCGCGCCAACTCGTCCCGCTCATCCGCCGACAGCCTCGCCACAAACGCGCTTTCGACGGCCATATCCTCCCGGAAAGCCGCCTCGACACAACTGCACCCTGCCACCGTGAGTTCGACGAGCAGGCTTCGTCCATCCTCGGCAGATGCCCTTCGTCGCACCAACCCGCGTTCTTCCAGGCGCATCAGCCGATCGGTCAAGCCGCCCGAGGAGATCATCAGCGATCGATAGAGCTCCGTCGGGCGCAATGCATAAGGGGCGCCGCTCCGCCGTAAAGTGGCGAGTACGTCGAATTCTCCGGCATCAATGCCGTGACGTGAAAACACCGCTTCGATTTTGGGCCGCGACAGCAAGGTGATGCGTCGGGCACGCGCCATGATGCGATTACCATCCAAATCGATTCCCGGCATCTCCCGTTGCCACTGGCCATGAATTCGATCCACGTGATCGCAGACGGGCTGGCTCTTGGTAGTGCCGGAGGTTGGCTTTCTATTACGCATACTCGAATGGTAGCAAACATATCTTGACACCAAGATATTATTCTATTATCTTGACGCCAAGATATCGGAGGTCCCATGGACAACTACCTATGTGAAACCTGTGGCCTGCAGTTCGAGAAGAGTCACGAACCCCCTGCTCATTGCCCCATTTGCACCGATGAGCGCCAGTATGTGGGACGGAATGGCCAGCGGTGGCTCACCCTGGAACAACTCGCCCGATCGCACGCACCCCGGATCGAGATGGACGCAGGTCTCCTGGGCATCGGCATCACGCCGACGTTTGCGATTGACCAGCGCGCCTTGGTGTTGACCACGCCTCATCTGCGCATGATGTGGGAGACAACGAGTCTGGTGACACCTGCCGCGGTGAGCGCGATCCTCGCCGGCGGCCGGATCGATCTGATCGCCATTTCGCATCCCCATTTCTATGCGGCGATGGTGGAATGGAGCGACTCCTTGGGCGGCGTACCGATTCTGCTACATGCAGCCGACTCGGAGTGGATTGCGCGTCGCTCTCCTCGCATCGAGCTATGGAACGCAGAGCGCCTGCCGCTGGCTGACGGCGTGCAGCTCATTCGATGCGGAGGGCATTTCCCGGGTAGCAGCATCTTGCACTGGCGCGGGGGACCGCGGGGCGGGGGCGCTCTCTTTCCCGGCGATGCGCTGCAAGTGACCTTGGACCGGCGGCACCTGAGCTTCATGTACAGTTACCCCAACCTCATCCCGCTGTCACCGAACGCGGTGCAGCACATTGCCGAGAGCATCGCGGACCTCGATTTCGATGATGTGTACGGTTTCACCTGGGGGCGCAATATCATCGGCGGCGGTAAAGCGGCCGCCGAGCGCTCCATCGCGCGCTACATGGCCGCCGTCTCGCCCGACTCTCGAAGGGAGGAGCGTGCCGCATGAATCGCCTGTCTGTTACCGGTTGCATCGCCCTGTGGATGATGTCGCTAGCGATGGGAGCGGCCGAGCCGGCCGACGCCCCGCCGACGAAGTCGGGCGAGCCGCCGACCGCCGTCGCGCAGCTTCTGCGCCGCGATTTGATGGCGGATTCCACCCAGGAAGTCGTGATGCTGACCGTCACCTATCCACCCGGCGGCTCTTCACCGCCGCATCGACACGATGCCCAGGTCTTCGTGTACGTGCTTGCAGGGACTCTCAACATGCAGGTAAAAGGACAGCCGGCGGTGACACTGCACCCCGGCGAAACCTTCTATGAGTCGCCGAGCGATATCCATGTCGTCTCAGCCAATGCCAGCGATAAACTTCCCGCGAAATTTCTGGTCTTCATGATCAAGGACAAGAACCGATCAGCGTCCCGACCCGCGGCCCCATAAGGAGGCGGCATGCACACGTCACTCAAATCGGTTGGTTGGATTTTGCTCTGCGCCGCGTTCGCGATCGTCGCGCAAGCCAAGGAGTTGTCCGGTCAGGAGCGTGCGATCGCGGCGGGTAGCAGTCTCATCGGCACACCGGCACCGCGCATGACGGTAAAGACCATCGACGGGCAGATCATCGACCTTGGCTCTCTCTATGGCAAGAAAGCCGTGTATTTGAAGTTTTGGGCGACGTGGTGCACGCCCTGCCGAGAGCAGATGCCCCACTTTCAACACGTTTATGAAACCGCCGGCTCCGACCTCGCCGTGATAGCCATTAACGTGGGTTTCAACGACTCGCTCGAGGAGATCCTAAAATATCGACAACGGCTGGGCATTACCATGCCCATCGTACTGGACGACGGGCGACTGGCGGCGGCATTCCACTTGCGCGTGACGCCCCAACATATCGTCATCGGCCGAGATGGCCGGATCCAATATGTCGGCCACCTCGCCGATGCGCACCTCGATGCCGCGCTCAGCGCCGCCCGCGCCAATCCCGCGGTCGTCCCCACGGTCGTCGCTGAGGGCGCGATGACGCCGCCGACCCCGAGCCACGCACTTCGCGTCGGTGAGCCTCTGCCGGCACAGAGCGTTCGAACGCTCGACGGGCATAGTTTCCAACACCATCCGAACGGCCACGGGAAGCCCACCGCATTTCTGTTTCTCTCGCCCTGGTGCGAGTCGTACCTCGCGAAAACCCGGCCCACGGTCTCCGCCCATTGCCGCGCGGCGCGCGAACAGGTCGCGATGCTCCAGCAAAGCGGCAACGTGCGCTGGTTGGGTATCGCCTCCGGGCTCTGGGCGACGCCGGACGATCTTCGCGAATACCAGATGAAGCAGCAGATCAACATTCCATTGACGCTGGACGAGTCAGGCACCCTGTTCCGACGGTTCGGAGTGAAGGATACGCCGACGATTGTATTGGCCGATGCGCAAGGCCGGATCGTCCAGCGCATCGATGCGGGTCAGCTCGCCGACCTTCCGAAGGCGGTCGCCGCCCTGTGATTACCGGCAACAGGCGCTCGACCGAAAGGCCCCGCCAACCGCGCCCTCAACCCGGTGCCTCCACAGGTTCACCGCTGCCGCGGCGCGAGAGCCAGGTACCCAAACAAATCAGGAGAATTGACGCCGCAATCACGAGCGTCGAGACGGCATTCACCTCGGGGGTTGCCTGTCGCCTCAGAATGGACCACAGCGTCATGGGAAGTGTGTTCTGACGCCCCGTCAGCAGGTAGGTCACGGCGATCTCGTCGAAGGAGATGGAAAAGGCGATCAGCATGGCGCCAAAAAGCGCCGGCATCACCCCGGGCAGGGTCACCTTGACGAGGACCTCCCACTCGGTGGCCCCCAGCGTGCGTGCCGCCTCCTCCGTGCTCTTTTTCATGCGCCGCAAACGCGCCGCGACCTCGGTGATCGTCACGCACATCAGGCCGGTCCCTTGACCGAGCATGATCGTGTACAGCGAAAGCTTGAGGTGCATCGCCATGTAAAAAAGCAGCAGCGCGACGCCCGTTATGACGCCAGGCAGCACGATTGGCAACAGCACGATGCGTGCAAACCACGCCTTGCCGGGGAACTCGTAGCGGTCGAGCGCGATGGCCGCCGGCACGCCGAACAGAGTGCTCAGCGCCACAACGCCGAGCGCCACGTAAACGCTGTTCCAGACCGACTCGAGCAGCCGGTCGTCATCGAGCAGCATCCTGTACCAGCGCAAGGTGAAGCCCTGGAAAGGCAGGCTCGTGAATTCGCTGTCGTTGAAGGAGAACACCGCCATGACAATGAGCGGCGCGTAGAGAAATGCCAGCACCCCCCATCCGAGTGCCCATGCTTTGCGGCGGCTGCCAAGTTCGCGCATCGGGGCTGTTAGAACCGGGCTTGCGAACGGTGTTCGAGGTAGTGGGCGACCGATATCAGTGCCGTCCCGACGCCAATCACCACAATGCCGATCGAGGCCGCCATTGGCCAATCGAATGCGACGCCCAGCAAATTGATGACGACGTTGCTGATCATGATCGCGTTCGATCCGCCGAGGAGCGCGGGCGCGATGAAGTCGCCGGTCGCGAGTGCGAACGTGATGATCGCGCCGGCGAGCACGCCGGGGAGACTGAGCGGGATGATGATCCGGGTGAGCGTCTCGAACGTCGATGCCCCGAGGTTGCTCGCGGCCTCGATGATCGAGGTGGGAATGCGCTCGAGCTGGGCATAGATCGATAAGATTGCGAACGGTGTGAAGATGTAGATGAGGGTCAGCACGACACTGAATTGGTTGTATAGAAATAGAGTCAGCGGCTCATGGATGAGGTGCAGCTTGAGGAGCAGCGCGTTCAGCAGCCCGTTGGTGCCGAGGATCGTCTTCCAGGCATAGGCCTTGACCAGGTAGGCGGCCCACCACGGCACGATCACCAGCAGATAGATCAGGAACTTGGCGCGCGGCGTGCGTGTATGAAAGGCCAGGCAAAAGGCGACCGGATAGCCGAGTACCGTGGCGCCGAGCGCAGTCAGCGCGCCGATGCGGGCGGATTTCAGGAGGACCGACAGGTAGGGCTCGGTGTGGAACACGCGGATAAGATTCGCGGGCGAGAAGCCTGGCTTGAACGTCATGTACTGCGTCGAGCCGAGGCTGTAGTAAAAGAGCAAGCAGTACGGAATCACCATGAACACGGTGAACCACAGCAGCGGCGGGATCAGCCAGATCAGCAGCTGGCGCCGCTCGTGCCACGGGGTTGGCGCGGCGGCGCTCATGGTGACGCTCCCGCCCGGGGGCCTATCACGCAGACCTGGGATGGCTCGATGTCAACTTGCACCGGGTCGCCGATGCCGAGCCGGGCGGTGCCGCTGGCGTCAAGCGCCGTCAGGCGTGTTCCACTGCCCGCGATCTCGAGCTCGTAGCGCACCTTGTCGCCAAGAAAGAGGCGCTCGTCGACGCGCGCCGCCAGACCGCCCTCACCCGCTGGGCCTCCCGATCTGATGCGCAGCTGTTCGGCGCGTACCATGACGGTCACGGTCTGGTTGGCTGACAGGCCGGCACGGGTACCGAGCGAAATCCGTCCCCCACCGTGCAATTGCAGCGCCAAGCCGCCGTCGGCTTCCCGCACGGTACCCGTGAGCACGTTCGCGGTGCCTATGAACCGTGCAACGGCCTCGCTCTCGGGATGGGCGTAGATTTCCTCCGGTGTCGCGAGCTGCAGCAGTTCTCCGCCCTGAAGGACGGCGACGCGATCGGACAGTCCCATCGCCTCTTCCTGGTCATGGGTCACGTAGATGAACGTCTTGCGCAGTTCGCGATGCAGGCGCTTGAGCTCGATCTGCATGACCTTGCGCATGCTCGCATCGAGCGAACCGAGCGGCTCGTCGAACAGCACGATCGGCGGGTCGGTCACGAGTGCCCGGGCGAGCGCCACCCGCTGCCGCTGGCCGCCCGACAGCTGGTGTGGCAGCTTATCGGCGTGTTCTGAAAGCTGCACGATTTCCAGGTAGCGGCCGACGCGCGACTTGATCTCTGCGGCGCTCACGCGCGGGCGGTTAATGCGCAGGCGGAGGCCAAATGCGACGTTGTCCCAAACGATGAGGTTCGGGAACAGCGCGAAGTCCTGGAACACCATGCGCATCTTGCGCCCGGCGGCCGGGACATGGGTGATGTCCTGGCCCTGGAAGAGGACCTGACCGCCGGTCGGGTACTCGAGACCCGCGATCATCCGAAGCGTCGTTGTCTTGCCACTGCCGCTCGCACCGAGCAGCGACAGAAATTCGCCCTCCCTTACATCGAGGGAGAGGTTCTTCACGGCCACCGAACCCGCGTAGTGCTTCTGCAGCCCCCTGGCTTCTATGATTGCGGTCATGACACGTTCTCGGTGGCGCTTGTCGTGAGGCAGTTATTCGGCCTTGACCTGGTCCCAAATCTCGAGGTATTTGGCCCGGTTGCGCACGAGTTGCCACCAGTCGAGCGTCTTGATGACGTTCGGATCGGTCATGCCGAGCTGCTCGTACTGTAGCCGATCCGGCGGCGCGAGCTCCTCCGGCATCTTCGCGTTGGAGTAGCCGAACCCGGTCACGGCGTGGGCCAGAGCCTGCGCCTTCGGTGTCGACACCCAGTTGAGCCAAGGGTAGACGCACGGATTGCTCGCGGCACCGCGCACGATCATCCAGCTGTCGGAATAGGCACTGCGACCCTCCTTGGGCACCACATCGATGATGTGCCGGCCCGCCTTACGCAGGCTGACCAGCGTGGGTTCCCATGCGTTTCCGGCGAGTACCTCCCCGGTTTGCATCAGCGTCCCCATCTCGCCGGTCGTCGCCCAGAATTTTCGAATATTGGGCTTGAGCGCAATCAGCGCAGCCTTGACATGCTGCAGCTGCTCATCGCTGAGTTCGTAGGTGTTCTTGTAGCCCAGATAACGGGCCGCCATGTAGATCGCCTCGATGTCGTCCCAGATCGCGACCTTGCCCCTGAGCTTGGGCTGCCAAAGGTAGGCGAGGCTGTCGGGCTTGCCGAGGCCGGAGTCCGCGTCGAGCAACAGCCGCACGATACCCCAGCCATACGGAACGCCGTAGATCGCACCGCCCTTCATGAGCCAGGGCGGCGAGCTGAAAATCGGGAAAAAACCCTTCATCTCGGGCACGCGGCTGCGGTCGACCGGCTCGACGGCGCCCGCATCGATCAAGCGCATCGTGGTGTCGTTCGACGGAGTGACCAGGTCATAGACGCCGCCCCCGGCAATGATCTTGGCGACGAACTCGTCATTGGAGCCCACATAAGTGGCCGCCACACTGCACCCGGTGGCTTTCTCGAACGGCTTGACGAAGCTCGCGTCTGCGTAGCCTTCCCAGCTCAGGATATTGAGTTCCTTACCGGCGACTGCCGGTAGCGCAAACAGTGTCGCGACCCATGCCACGGCGCGCACCACCGACTGTCTGATGTTCATACCCCTCTCCAGTAACACGACTGCGCAACGCCCGCCAACCGCGAAGTTTGCAGGACCCGCCGGTCCACGACCTATCCGTTGTGGGCATTCATACCACTTCCCGCCGACACGCCGCTGGTGCATCTTCGCGGCGCGGCCACTGGGCGGCTGCTTAGACGCACAATCCTGCCGCTTTGACATCCTCCGCGACGCGATCGAGCGCTCGCCCCAGGCGGGCCACGATCTCGTCGGCGTCGGCGGTCGTCGCGAGCAGCGGCGGTGCAAGCGCAGCCAGGGTCCGGCCATGTCCGCCACGGACCAGGAGTCGCTGCTCCAGGCAGGCCCGACTGAGAAAGCCACCGACCCGCTGGGTGTCCGCAAATGGCAGGCGGCCCGCTTTGTCCGCGTCGAGTTCCAGTCCGATGAGCAACCCCCGTCCTCGGATCTCGCCCGTGAGCGGATGGCTGCCGAGCTGCGCCCGCATTCGCTCGATCAGATAGGCACCCACCGACGCCGCGTTGCCGGGCAAATTTTCCTGCTCCATGATGTCCAAATTTGCGTGTGCGACCGCGGCACCGACCGGGTGCCCGGACCAGGTGAACCCGTGGGCGAACAGGGCGCTGCTGCTTTTGTCGGCGTACAGCACGTCCGCCACCTTGGCGGAAAGCAGGCAGCCCGATGTTAGGAGAGGGCAGGGAGATATGATACCCATTATGCAATTTCGAAACGGCAATGGCCATTGTTCAACACCTCTCGCCTCGAAAATCTACGTTATTTCAAAGAGAACCGGAACGACTGTCAATTGCTATGAACTCTTCCCGCTGAGAAGTATTACCAGCAAACGCAAGCCTCCTCCACAAGCAGTGGCAGACACAAAAGCACAACTCCAATCATAAACTCAAACTCCAATTCATTCCTCATCTCATTTCCCACTCTGAGCAAGATCTCAATACAACTCAGCTAACATCCTACAATCCCCAGCCGGCCCTACCACCCCACCATGCAATTCCAGCAATAGCGGTCGCTCCAAGAGCAGCTGGTCCATACTGCAAAGCACCTACAACAACATCAGCTTTTCCTTACCCAAAACAATAGAATGAAGAAGAAAAGAGAAAAATCTCACTCAACCACCAAGGCTGATAGTAAAGACACTCAACATTATTCCCCTCTAAATCCAAGATATAAGCGGCATAATACCCCTTCGTGTATTTCCTCTCCCCCGGCTTCCCATTATCCTTCCCTCCTGCTTTCCTATTCATGATCAGTCCCTCACTCTCTTCCAAGATTTAGCAACGAGGAGAACTCACAGAGCAGCATGGTCGAAAAGCATGAACAGCTTTTTGGGACGGGGCAGCGAACGCAACGTGCGTCTTGCTA
>CAVYUL010000104.1:0-203810 GCA_963771405.1 Bryobacterales bacterium | reverse complement strand
GTAATGTTATGTAGCCTACTTGGTTCGGCTACGTACTCCTAATATCGGCATCAATCGGTGTGTAGATAGCGCCCGGGCCGATATTGTTCACGGTGATCTTGTCCTTGGCTAACTCTACGGCGATGGTTCGCATTAGCATTCGCAATCCGCCTTTGCTGGCGCAATAGGGCGCGTTGGTCGGCATCGGCAGATCTTCGTGAATCGAAGAGATGTTGATGATTCTTCCCCCCTGCCCCTGCTTGATCATCTGCTTGGCCGCTTCCTGCGCGACCAAGTAAGGCCCCATGAGGTTAATCGCAATAATTTTCTGTGCGTCTTCGAAGGCGAAATCGACAAACGGCGCCTTCTTTTCAATTCCCGCGTTGTTCACTACGATGTCAAGCTTGCCGAAGGCTGCAACAGTCTGTGCGATCAGATTCTTCACTTGATCGGGCTTTGAAACGTCGGCTGCGATTGCGATCGTCTTGCCGCCCGCACTCTTGATCTGATCCTCGGTTTGATTCGCCGCGTCCGGTTTGCCGACGAAGTCTATAACAACGGAAGCACCCTCTTTGGCGAACCGCACTGCAATTCCCTGGCCGATACCGGTGGCTGCTCCGGTTACGATTGCTACTTTTCCATCTAGTCGCATAAGCATCTAACATGGTATGAAATCCGCATTGCAATTCCGTTACGGCCCTTTTTCGCTCTGCTATCAAACCAGCTCGCGTATCTAGTCTCAGGAATGCGACCCGGACGCGACGTTGCGATGCAACGCGTAATTATTCCTGCTTTTCAATCGCGGCTATTATCGGCCAATATGACGCGTTGGCAGTAACGGCGTTGGCGTGGTGGAGTCTACAACTTGAAGTGGTTCATGCCGGAAGAAACTGTTATTAATCGGGCCAAGCGAGACAAGGCGGAAGGGAAAGCTCCTTCCACGCAGGCTGGCGAGTTCGTTCGCGAGGAGATAGAGCACATCCGTGGTGGAAAGCATGGATCTCGGTCTACCAAGCAAGCGATTGCAATTGGACTTTCCAAGGCCAGGCGCGCAGGTGTTGCGCTAGCCGTTCCGAGAAAAGGCACGACTTCTGAAGCGACTCGCAAGAGCGCTGAGCGCGACTTGGCGAAAGGCCATCAAGCTGGGCGGAAAACATCTCAAAAACGGGCAGTTTCGGCGCTCGCGGCGCTGAAACGGGAATCCCGCTCAGCTGCGGCCAAATCCGCCTTATCAAGACAAGCTAAACAGGCGGCTGCGCGCCGGCGCGCTCGAGGATCTGTTCTGCCCAGCCAACGCGAATCAATGGAATGACTTGTCTAGCCCGTTGCACCGTCCGTTCCGTTAATCCTCGAAACTCTGACGGGTGGTATTAATCGGCAAAATTCGGTAGCCTACGGTTATTGGCGTTGCTGCGTCATCAATCCGCGGGCAGTTTCTTCGGGGGAAACGGACAATGGAAGGAGAGAAATGCGTCCATTTCTTAAGCGCTATAAGGGCGCCGATGTTATCGCTACTTCGCGAGAGCTAAGGGATCAAGCCGTCAAATTGCGGCGCGAATCGGTTGCAGCCAGGATGCGCGCGGAGGCACTTGTTGAATCGATGCGAGGCGCTTCAGACCGGAGTCGCCGACGCATGCCTCCGAATGTTCCACAAATCCCCTTGGGGGATGCGAAGCCCCGCGATGTTAAGAAAAGCGAGCGTACTCACCAACAGATTCGAGTCATTCGCAGAGTGTTTGACAGCGCGCAGGCTATTCTCCCAGTTCTCGTTCTATTGCACGGTGCACAGGGCTACCCTGCCGTTATGCAGCGATGCTTCCCGCCAAATCCCAATTGATAACGAACTGGGGATCGGTCATACCGGAAGGTTGTTGCCCACCTGTGTGGTCAAAGCGGAACGCACACGCTGTTTGAAGGATTTCTCCACCACTTCCGACGTCCGCTTGGTCCGTCTTGACGCTCGACTTCTTTGTTTGTTTCATTTGCAGCCTTCGCCCTCCTTTTGACTAGATCGGTCACAGCGAGTAGCCCCGGACAATCACTGGTCGCGGAAGTGCGATTAACAATTCGCACTTCCGTTTTCCGCCAGTTACGGCTTCGGCTTACAAGAAGGATGGCCGCAGCCGCAGCCCACGTCGTTGATTCCTTTCTGCCCTTCGCAATAGGCTCCGCAGAATTTAGTGCCTTCTTTTGCCATGCATTTGCAGGAAGGATGTTCACATTTTTTTGGTTCAGCCATTGTTGTTACCTCTATGTAGCTAGACGCTGTCCGGTCCAAACCTGGAAACAGTAGTTCTGTCAGGAAACAGGCGAAGGCTAAGAATAGCTAGATTCCAAAGCGGCCCGTGCCTCAATAGCCGCAGCTTCGATGTTCGACCCTTCGGCCACGTTTTCAATGGGAGATAAAGCCAAGATTGTCGCGCGCAATCCAGCGGGGAGCCTCTGCAGCAAAACCGCACTTCCGCTGGGCAGGCGAAGAGCGTCCCGGTGGGTATACGCTTTCGCAGACAGTTGCTCAAAATGCACCAGCTGTCCGTCCAAAGCGCCCCAAAGTGATCGGGCGTGAGAGGGAATCGCGGTGATTCGAAGCCGCGCTCCAGGCGGTATGCACACTGCCGTTAGAGCGCAACCCTTTCGAGGAAACATCCATTGCATCAGGTCCGACCAGCCGCGAGCAAACGCGCTTCGCTTGAGCTGCTGCTCGAGCTCCTCCGGTGGCGCAAAACCCTAGAGAGCCGCCATTGAAACGATGCAGAACCAAATCTTCCGGTTCAACCGCCAACCTTGTTCTTGCTGTGAAAAGAGAGTAATCACACATATGGGCAAGAGCCTCCTGCGCATTAGAGGACTTTATGTTGGCCGGATGTTTCAACGGTAGAAATTCGGAACCCGCAGTTGCGCTCACTTTCCTTGCGTTCGTTGGGCCGTTAGTTCAAACAGCAGCAGCGAATAGGCCGTCACTCCATATTCTTCGCCCGCCTTAAATTTGCCGTCAACCTGTTTACAAGGCTCATTGGTATCCAAAAGCAGCGTCCATTCATCGCTGCCCACCGCTGTGGGAAGGCAAAACTTCACCAAATCCGAATAAACGTTGAACACGAGCAAGAGCGTGATCTCACGGCCTTGCTGCCGGATGCCGCTTGTCTGCGCGCGCCCGTCCAGCAGCATGGCGAAACAGCGCATTCCCGAATCACCCCAATGCTCATCTTCCATTTCCTGGCCATTCGCGTTGATCCAGGTCACGTCCCGGACGCCCAAATCTTCTACAAATTGGCCATCCAGGAAACGGTCGCGCCGCAAAATCGGGTATTGCCGCCGCATGCCGATCACCTTGCGGGCAAAAGCTAACAAGCATTTGCCCTTCTCTTTGACATCCCAATTCACCCAACTGATTTCGTTGTCCTGGCAATAAGCATTGTTGTTGCCATTCTGGGTGCGCCCGAATTCGTCGCCCGCCACGATCATCGGCGTCCCTTGCGATAACAACAAGGTCGCGAACAAATTTCGTATTTGGCGCTCGCGCAGTCTAAAGACCGCGGGATCGTCTGTCGGCCCCTCCGCTCCGCAATTCCACGACCGGTTGTTGTTGTTACCGTCGCGGTTGTCTTCGCCGTTAGCTTCGTTGTGCTTCTCGTTGTAGCTCATCACATCGTTGAGCGTGAAACCATCATGCGCCGTAATGAAATTAACACTTGACCAGGGGCGCCGGCCTTGGTAGTTGAAAATATCTCCGGAAGCGCACAGCCTCCTCGTCATCTCAGAAGCGGGTGCCTCGCCGCGCCAGAAATCGCGAACAGTATCCCGAAATTTGTCGTTCCATTCACCCCACCCCGGTGGAAACGCACCCACCTGATAGCCGCCCGGGCCGCAGTCCCAGGGCTCTGCGATCAGCTTCACCGTCCCCAGAACCGGATCCTGGCAACACGCTTTCAGGAAGCCGCTACGGTTATCAAAGCCATTCGGTTCGCGGGCCAAAATCGTGCCCAAGTCAAAGCGGAAGCCGTCGATATTTGCCAGTTGTACCCAGTAGCGCAAGCTGTCCGTCACCATTTGCAACACTCGCGGGTGACTCACGTTCAACGTGTTGCCGGTGCCTGTGTCGTTAATGTAGTAGCGCCTCTGGTCGTGTAACAAACGGTAGTAGCTGCAATTGTCTATGCCCTTGAAGGAAAGCGTCGGGCCCAGCTCATTGCCTTCGGCGGTGTGGTTGTAAACCACATCGAGAATCACCTCAATCCCGGCGTTATGCAGCTGCGCCACCATTTCCTTGAACTCGCGCAAGCTGTCTGTCTTTGCAAACGCATAGCGAGGATCAGGCGCGAAGAAGCCAATACTGTTATAGCCCCAATAGTTCCGCAACCCTTTCTTTAAGAGTGAATCGTCGTCTACGAACGTGTGAATCGGGAGCAGTTCCACGCTCGTGATGCCCAACGATTTCAAGTAATCGATCACCGGCTTAGAAGCCAATCCTGCATACGTGCCGCGCAACTTCTCGGGAATGTCGGGATGCAGTTTCGTGAAACCCTTTACGTGCAGTTCGTAGAAAACCGTGTCGTTCCAGCGAGCGAGACCGCGGCCACGCGAGCCGGTCCAATCGAAGTTTGGGTCCACCACACTGCACTTCGGCATAAAGGGCGCGCTGTCACGTTCATCGAAAGTTTGATCGTCGCCCGTCTCCATCGTGTAGCCGAAGACCGCCGGATCCCACTTCAGCTGTCCCACGTGCGCGCAGGCATATGGATCAAGCAAAAGCTTATTCGGATTAAAGCGATGTCCATTCTCCGGCTCATATGGTCCGTGAACGCGCAAGCCATAAACAGTGCCCGGCGCAATGTCCGTCAAATAGCCGTGCCAAATTTGGTCGGTGTATTCCGGCAGCGCGATCCGTTCCAGTTCGTTCTCGCCGGAGAAATCGAAAATGCAAACTTCTATTTTGGTCGCATTGGCTGAGAAAACAGCGAAGTTCGTTCCGTTGCCGTCCCATGCCGCGCCCATCGGGAAAGGCGAGCCTTCCTTAATATGGCTTGGATTGATCATTCGTGTGGTGAAAACGCCCCACTGGTTAGAGTTAGATGCGCGCCCGCATGTGACGCGCACGGAACTCGAATTCCCGAAGAACAGCCACAACGGCGCTTGTTTCAGGCGGATGTGGAACAGCCATTGCGGATAAACAGCGTCAGCAGGCATGGCATTCACTTCGGTCTGATGCTTCAGAGAGAACTGAAAGCGTCGGATTAGAACTCGTTGCAACTTATTGAAAACATAGAGCAGAAGGCATGAATCGGAGCAGTCGGATCGCAATTCGTCCTTATTCTCGACGTGGAATTTTCGTGTGCCGCCTCGTTAACCTTCGTCAGTGGGAATAGGTCGGCGAGAGGGCGCCTTTAACGAGGACACGGATCCAAGCGGCTCACGGAACGGTTCCACTGAAATGCGCTCGTAACACACTTCCAGCAGATCCAGGTATTCTGCACCGCCAGGGGCGTGGAGCACAACGCTCTCGCCTTCAACAACGCGAGCACGGCCGGGCGTTCCCTGGTGAGCAGAAACCGGTGCTCATCTTGCAGGCGCTGAAGCCCGCTCGGAGTGATCTAGTTCTTGCCTGGCGTCGCGGGCTGCTCCGCTTTCGGTTTCTCGTAAACCCTTTTCGCATCTCGTTGTCCTTCCAGCGCAAATCCATTGAGTGCCACCACGCTCTCAGGAAATCCAGACGGGAAAGCTGCCTCAAGATTGATTTGTACTCCGGTGATGGGGTGCTGGAATTTTAGATATTGGGCGTGCAGGAAATATCCTCCATCACCTGGGAGGCCCGGATTTTCAAGAGGCTGGCCGGTTAGACCGTACACAGGATCGCCTACCAGGGGATGGCCGATGGATGCCAGATGGATTCTGATTTGATGAGGGCGGCCCGAATTTAGGCTTACCTCAAATGTTGTGGTGCTGGTGGTGCGTGAGATCGCTTTTGCCAATGACTTTGATGGTTTACCACTTGTGTTGGCGGCCCACACGGAACCGATGAGCGGGTGCGGTACGAGGCCGATGGGTGTGAGGATTTCGTAGGCGTCGTGCTGTGCAACGTTTTGACCCAGCGCCCGGTAGATCTTTTGGATTTTGGGTGTGTTCCAGTTCGCGAACAGAGTAGAGGCCGCCTGCGCTGTTTTGGCGAAGAGCACGATGCCGGTGGTGGCTCGGCCCAACCGGTGGACGGGGTTTGCGCTGGGGGTTCGCCTTTGCACGCAGCGCAGGAGGGTGTTTTCCATGAAGCCGCCGCCCGGGAGAGTGGGGAGCCCGCTCGGTTTGTTTACGGCTAACAGATGCGGGTCTTCAAACAGCACTTCGAAGTGCTGAGGACAATCTGGTTCGATCCAGGGTGGACGGTTCCAGACAAGGGTTTGGCCTAAAGAGACCGATTCGCTTCCGGTGGCGGTGACGCCGTTGAGAGTGACTTCGCCGTTGTTCAGTTTTTGTTGCCAGGATTGTGAGGGTGAATGGGGGTAAAGGCTTGCCAAGTGGGAGAGCAGGGTTTGTCCGTGGTATTTACTGCTGATGATTGTGGTGTAGGCATAGCCCCGGTTGAGCATCTAGTTTGAGTGTAAGCTGGCCTGATTAGCGCGATGACATGGTCGAGGATCTCCAGGCGAGCGCTTCCGATCCAGTTCCGCGATTTCATCTGCCAAGGCGCCTGCACACACGCTCGTTTGGGTGAATCCAAACATCCGGTCCAAAACGGGCAAAAAACGAAAGTGCAGTAAAGGCGGTAACGGGGGAATCAAAATCTTTGCAAAGTTGTTGAAAAGATGGAGCGGGAGACGGGAATCGGACCCGCAACCAACAGCTTGGAAGGCTGTGACTCTACCATTGAGTTACTCCCGCTTGGCGAATCGACATTTGTATTTTAGCAATACGGTTGGGCTAATGTATAGGAATGCGCGGGCGTGTCTTGGAAGGTCTGCAGAGATTTCTCTGCCGCTTTTCCCAGGAAATTTCATTCACGATTGTTTGCGTTCTCGGCGCTTGGCTTGCCTATAACGTCTACGGAACGCTGCATCGAATCACCCAGCTATACGTGACGGTTCCGGTCGGTGACTATTTTCGAATTCCGCAATTTTTGCACGACTATCAGACATTCCACATTGCCAGACTTTGGCAGCAGCACAACGAACATCGCATTATCTTTCCGGAGCTGTTTTTTGCCACAGATGTTTTGGTCGCTTCAGGAAAAGAAATTCTGCCCTTGATTGCCAGCTTCCTTTTCTATGCGGCGACCTGGGGTGTGCTGTCGTTCACGATTTGGCGGGATGACCAAATCCAGTTCTTCCATAAGTTGACTGCCACCTTGCTGACGGGTGTGTTCGCTTTTTGGCAAGGCTGCGCACTCTCGCTTGCTCAACCGTTCTTGTTGCAGTGGCCAATCATGGAGTTTGGTGTTGCGGTATCGCTTGTATATCTCAAAAAATCCGCTGATTCGGGCCGGATCGCGCATCTCGTCGTCGGGATCACGGCGGCGGCGGTTGCCACCTATTCATCGGCAAATGCGCTGCTCCTTTGGCCGCTTTTGCTGCTGATTGCGCTGGCAATCCGGCTACAAAAGAAGCTCTTTGCGATTTTGCTAATCTCGGCGCTCGTTTTCGAGGGGCTGTTTTTTGTCGGTTACCAGTTTTCACAGGACGCGAATTTCCTTCGGCTTGTGAAGCATCCGATCGATTTTCTTCAATTCGCGGGCAGCTACTTGAGCATGCCGCTAGGTCCGATGAAATCGGTTGGCTTCGGCATCATTCTCGGGTTGACGGGATTGGCCGGGATGATGTTCTTGATCTCCGTCGCGTGGCGCAAACAACTGTTACTCTCGACTTTGCCGGGAGTCGTGCTTTCGGGATACTACGCTTTCACGCTTCTCACTCTCACCATCACCGCTGCGGGACGAATGAATCTCGCAAAAGATCCGTATCTGGAACAAGCGCGCGCAATCCGATATCTTACGGTCCCCACCCTGACGTGGGTTGCGGTCTTTTTGTTCTTGGTTTGGTTGAGCGCGCGGCTCAAGTGGCGCGGGCTTTCGACACGGCGGCTGGTTGTTCTTTTAGCGCTTTTTTTTGCGCTGTCCTTCCGCAAGCTGCGCGCCTGGCAAGAAGTCTATAGCCGCGAGTTTGCCGACGATCAATGGGCAGCGCTCAGCATTGAAAACGGATTGCTCGATTCCGAAATCATTGGCAGGATCTTCCCGTCGCCTGAATTCTTGCATCAATATTTGCCGGAGTACAAGCGACAGCGCTTATCCACCTTTCACGATGATCCGGAGAAGTGGATTGGGCACAAATTGCGCGACTTCAGCAAAATTCGGCCAAACAAGATCGCCGGCGGGATTGCTTACACGTACCCGGTGGAGGGCGGCGTGCAAGTGGTTGGCTGGGTCAATGCGGATGATGGGCGCGATCCATATCCGCGTATCATTATCGGTAATGAACAGGGCGTTATTGCCGGTTTCGGACGGCGACCCAACGCAGCTTTTCCGCAAGAACTGCACACACTGAAAACGCCGGAAAACGAATCGTGGGTGGCGTTTGCCAATCTGCGCGTGCCGAGCAACCGGCTGACGGCCTATGCAGTGACGCGGCATGGATTGGAGGCGATCGAAGGCGATGTTCCCGTGCCCGCCATAGAGGCTGCCGCGGCTGACGAAGTGGGCCCGCCAATCAAAGACATCGTTTGGCATATGAACGACGCGTGGGCACCAGGCCGACTGGAGTATTCGCCGCGTTATAGTTGGGTGCCGTCAGTACCTCCCTACGGAACTTGGCTACTCCATGGGGAAAAAGCCGGTCAGATTACGGCCGACTTTGCCGCGCCAAGTAACGGATGCGTGATTTTGCCGATCATGCATGGCGTGGCGGCTTCGCGCGAGGCGGCTCAACTGATAGACGCCGATACCGGCCGGGTGCTGGGGGATGTGCCCTTTCGAGATTGGGATTTATTCTGGTCGGTTTGGAGGGTCAAATTCGACCCAAGCGTAAAGCGGTTGAGGTTTGTGGGAAACAGCATCGGCGTATTACCAGCCGAGTGGCTGGCGGTGAGCGCGCCGCTTGAGTGCAGACCGAAGCCATAAGATTAGCGCGATCACAACCCCGATTCCAGTGGCGATCAGCGAATAGCGGTGGATCTGTTCGGATGTGTGCTCCCATCCGTCGCCAAAGGCGTAACCCAGCGAGAGAAACGTAGCGACCCAAACAGCTCCGCCCGAATAAGCGAAGACAGCGAAACGGCGAAGCTTGAGTTGGGACATACCCGCAACGAGCGCGGTGAAATGGCGCACTCCCGGAATGAAATAGCCGGCGCTCAAAAGCCAAAGGCCGAAGCGGTAAAACATTCGCGTGACGTCTTCGACGTGCCGAGGAGTGATGCGAACGAACTTGCCGTAACGAAAGATGACGGCGCGGCTGAACTTGAAACCCAGAAAATAGCTGAGGGAAATGCCACAAATACTGCCGGTCCAACCGAAAGCGAAGGCGGGAAGCGGATGGAGACGGCCTTTATAGATCAAATATCCGCAGAAAACGAGCAGCGTTTCGTCTGGAATCGGAAGGCCCAGGATGCCCAGCATCAGGAGGAAAAACAGGCCCGGATAACCGTGCTGAGAAAGCCAGTCCAGAATAAGGTGCATGCAGGCGGTAGTCGCAGGATAACAGGATTGCGCTACGATTCGGTTATGGCGAAGTCAAAGAGTCTAACGTTCGAAGTGAAGTGCCCCTGTTGCGAGGCCACGCTGCAAATCGACCCTGAATTGCAAATCGTGCTGAATCACCAAGCAGTGGAGAAGAAGCCGGCGATAGAAGACTTGAGTGTGGCCGTGCAACAGCTCAAGGGCGAAGCCGCACGACGCAACGACATCTTCGAGAAAAGCTTCGCTTCGCATTTATCGGCTGACAAGGTTCGCGAGAGGAAGTTCGAGGAACTACTCAAACAAGCGAAAGAAGACAAAACCGGCGCACCGCCGAAACGGCCGTTCGATCTTGACTAGGCGTTGATCTGCTGGTTGAAGTCGCCGCGTGCGAGGCGCTTCACGAAATCGATATCGCCTTCCAGAAAATCGATGTCCGGTAGAGTTGATAGTTCCACCCAGGAAATCTGTTCGAAGACGCGGGCTTGCGGTTCGCCGGTGTACGTTTTCACGACAAAGAACAGCAGGTGAACACGGCTACCGCTCGGGTAGTCGTGTTCATAGCGTGCCAGTTCCACGCCTATAGTAGCCTCGATCTGCAGTTCTTCACGCAGTTCGCGAATGAGAGCTTGACGGGGCGATTCGCCGTGCTCCACCTTGCCCCCGGGAAACTCCCATTTAAAGGGATGCCGGTCCCCTTTGCGGCGCTGGCCGAGCAGCACCTTGCCACCTTTAATAATGATTGCCGCTGAAACGAGCAACGGCGACCGCGTCTTGGCCATTGTTTAGGCGTTCACGCTTCCGGAAACAAGTTGGCGCAAGACATAGGGCAAAATGCCGCCGTTGCGGTAGTATTCGGCCTCTTGTGGCGTATCGATCCGTGCCTTCACTGTGAATTCGCGCCTGCCTCCGTCGCTGCCTTTCGTGGTGACCTTAACGGTGGAGGCTGTCCCCGCAATCACGGCGGGAACGCCGGTGAGATCGAAGCTTTCCTCGCCAGTTAAGCCAAGTGATTCGCGGTTTTGACCATCCATGAATTGCAGGGGCAGGACGCCCATCTGAACAAGGTTGGAGCGGTGGATGCGCTCAAAGCTTTCCGCAATCACAGCGCGGACTCCCAGCAGCAGTGTTCCTTTGGCTGCCCAATCGCGCGAGGAACCGGAGCCGTATTCCTTGCCGGCGATGATGATGAGGCCGACATCTTCGGCATGATAGACTTGCGCCGCGTCGTAGATGAACATTTGATCGCCGCCGGGCATATGGCGAGTCCAACCACCCTCCACTCCAGGCACCATCAGATTCTTCAAGCGGATATTGGCGAAGGTGCCGCGCACCATCACTTCGTGATTGCCGCGCCGCGAGCCATAGCTGTTGAAATCAGCAGGCTTGACGCCGAGGCTGACCAGATATTTGCCGGCGGGACTATCGGCGGCGATCGAACCCGCTGGAGAAATGTGATCAGTCGTAATAGAATCGCCAAGGATGGCGAGCGGACGCAGATCGTGCATGTCTTGCGCGAAGGTCGCGGGGTCGACCATCTTGTCGAAATACGGCGGGCGCTTGATATAGGTGGAATCGTCGGTCCATTCGTAGTTGCTGCCCGTGGGGATCTTGATCGATTGCCAACTGGTGTCACCGGTAAAGACTTCGGCGTATTCTTTGCGAAACGAATCCGACTTGACAGAGGCGCGGACGGCGGTTTCGATTTCCTGGTTGGTGGGCCAAATGTCGCGGAGGAAAACGTCTTTGCCGTCTTTTCCTTTGCCTAAAGGTTCTTTGGTCAAATCGATATCGACGGTACCGGCGATCGCGTATGCAACCACGAGCGGCGGAGAGGCGAGATAGTTTGAGCGGACAAGCGGATTCACGCGGCCCTCGAAATTGCGATTGCCACTGAGAACGGCGGCAACGTTCAGCTTCGATGAAGATACAAGCGCGGCAACATTTTCGGGCAACGGCCCGCTGTTGCCGATACAGGTAGTGCAGCCATAGCCCACGAGATTGAATTTGAGCTGATCAAGGTAGGGGGTCAGGCCGGCATTGGCGAGGTAATCGGAAACCACTTTCGATCCAGGAGCAAGCGAAGGTTTCACCCAGGGCTTAACGGTGAGGCCCTTCTCGACCGCCTTTTTCGCGACGAGCCCGGCCGCGATCATGACCGATGGATTCGAAGTATTAGTGCAGCTTGTGATGGCGGCGATGACAACGGCGCCTTCGCTCATCCGCTCATAGTGGCTGTTCACGTCAAGGTTGGCGGACTTCGGCGCTGCGCCCAAAGAAGCGAGGAAGTTCTGCTTCACATCGGGCAGATTGATTCGATCTTGCGGACGCTTCGGGCCGGCCATGGAAGGCACGACACTACCAAGATCGAGCGCGAGCGTATCGTTGTAAACGGGGTCGGGGGAATCGGGCGACAGGAACAGAGACTGAGCCTTCGAGTAGAACTCAACTAAGTTGACTAACTCAGGGCTTCGATTAGTGAGACGGAGATAGCCGAGAGTAACGGCGTCCACCGGGAAGAACCCGATCGTCGCGCCATACTCCGGCGCCATGTTGCTGATGGTGGCGCGGTCGGCCAACGGGAGCGAACTCATTCCAGGGCCATAGAACTCGACAAACTTGCCGACGACTCCCTTTTTACGCAGCATCTGCGTAACGGTGAGAACCAAGTCTGTCGCAGTGGCGCCTTCCGGAATTTTGCCGCTTAACTTGAAGCCAACCACCTCTGGCAAAAGCATGGAGATGGGCTGGCCCAACATGCAGGCCTCGGCTTCGATACCCCCTACGCCCCAACCAACAACGCCAACGCCGTTGATCATGGTTGTGTGGGAATCGGTACCCATCAAGCTATCCGGATAGGCTTGTAGTTTTCCCTCGACTTTGTTACTGAAGACGACACTTGCAAGGTATTCAAGGTTGACTTGATGAACGATGCCAGTATCAGGCGGGACCACGCGGAAATTATTGAAGGCTTTTTGGCCCCAGCGCAAGAATGCGTAGCGCTCCTGGTTGCGGCTGAACTCGAGGATCGCGTTTTGCTGGAAGGCTTGGGCCGAACCGAAGGCATCCACTTGGACAGAGTGATCGATCACAAGATCGGCCGGAATCAGCGGATTCGCAAGTTCGGGTTTGGAGCCGAGCTTCTTGAGCGCATCACGCATGGCGGCGAGGTCGACCACGCAGGGGACGCCGGTAAAATCCTGGAGCAGGATTCGCGCGGGGCGGAACTGAATTTCCTTTGGGGCAGCAGAGGTATCCCATTTGGCGACGTATTCGATGTCGCTTTTCTTCACAGTGCGGTCGTCTTCAGAGCGGAGGAGGTTCTCCAGTAGGACGCGGATGGAATAGGGCAGGCGCGAGATTTTAGCGCCAGAGATGGAGCGTTCGATGGAATCGAGCCGGAAGATCTGATAGTCAGTGTTATTGACGCGCAGCAGCGAGGCCGCGCCAAACGAATTCTTACTAGGCATGTATTTTTAGTTTATTCTCTTCACATGTAAGCTGGCTGCTCAATGCCCAAAATGGCAAGGGTCTTCAGCAATTGTTGGCGTACGTAAGTTGTGAGCCAAAGGAGGAAAGCGCGCCGGCCGGGGTCCGCTTCGGCGATGACGGAATGCTCGTGATAGAAGTTGTTAAAGCTTTGGGCCAGTTGAAACGCGTATTTGGCAACGTGAGCAGGCTCACCCGAGGAGATGGCGCGTTCGACCGCGCTTGCCGATTTCGAAGCAAGCAGCAGAAGCTGCCAGAGATCTTCGGTTTCGAGGGCGCGGGCGAAGACTTCAGCGTTTAGAGCCCGGCTGAAATCCGGCAGGGCTTCGCCTTTATCGCTGAACTTCTTCAAAATATTGGCGGCGCGAACCGCGGCGTATTGGACGTAGGGGCCGGTTTCGCCTTCAAAAGCGAGGGCTTCGTGAAAATCGAAGGCGATCACCGAATTGCGCGTGAACTTGAGGATGAAATAGCGAAGTGCACCGACGGCGATCATCTGCGCGACTTTTTGGCGATCGGCGGGCGCGGCTTCGGGATGGCGGTGAACGACTTCGGCCAGCGCGGTTTCAATGAGCTTATCGATGAGGTCGTCGGCTTTGACGCCCAGGCCTTTCCGGCCCGACATTTCGACATAGGCTTTCTTCTTGTCTTCTTCGGAAAGCTCGATGCCGAGTTCAAGGCTGGTGCGCGGCGTGAGGGCGACCATTTCGTACGAGAAGTGGACGGAGGCATCGGCTTGCTCCTGGAAATCGAGAGCGCGGAGACCGGCGACAACGACGTCTTGTAAATAGGATTGACGCGAATCGATGACGTTAAAGACTTGGGCGGCGCGGCCGAAGGCAGGCGTTTGGCCGGTGGGTTGATCGGTGGTGACCCAGACTTCATGGCCATCGGGGTACTTTGACCAAGGCTGGTAATAAAAGTCCTTGCCGAGAAGACCGAACTTCCAGAGCTGATAGGCGATGTCTTTGCCGACGTAGGTGACGGTGCCGTTGGAGCGGACGATGACTTTGCTATCGTCGGCTTCCTCGGTTTCAGCGCTCGCCGTTTCGCGGAAGGCGGATGAAGGCATCACCCAGCAGCCTTTATTTTTGCCTTGTTCTTCGAGAAAGATGGCTTTGCGTTGCTTGAGCAATTCGAAGGCGGTGGCCCAAAACTGGAGGTGCAGGATTTCACTTTCGCGCGGCAGGACGTCGTACTCGATTTCGAGCCGAAGCATGGTTTGCAAGTGCGCCTTGACGATGGCGTCGGAGACGATGTGACCGAGTTCGGCAAGATCTCCCTGGCCGGCTTCGATGGCGTGCAGCGTGCCGGCTCGCCACTCTTTGGCTTCGGGGTGGTCCTGATAATAGGCGGAGGTCCGGGCGTACAGATCCCAGCAGAGGTAATCGAAACGGACTTTGGGATCGCTCATGAGCGCTCGCACATCGGCGGGGGTTTTCTCTTCGAGATGGTGGAAGCCGACGACAACGTCGGCGACTTGGACGCCGGTGTTATCAATATAGTTCTGGACCTCAACTTGACGGCCGCGCGAGCGGAGCATGCGGACAAAGGTGTCACCCAGGATGGCATTGCGCAGGTGGCCGATGTGAGCGGCTTTGTTGGGGTTGATGTTGGTGTGCTCAACCACAATCTTGCCGGGTTGGGCGACTTCCCCGCCCCGTTCGGTTAAGAGGCCGGCGGCGTATTGGGCGCGGTTGAGGCGGACATTTATATAACCGTTGCCGGCGATTTCAAAACCGGCTATGCCCGGGATATCTTTTAGCCCGGCGGCCAGATCTTCGGCGATTTGGCGAGGAGGACGCTTGAGCTGGCGGGCGAGTTGAAAGGCCACAGGGATGGCCAATTCACCGAACGCTGCCTGTTTCGGCTGTTCGAGCTGAATCTTGCTCAGCTTCAACTCGAACTTATCGGAAAGCTGCCGCTCCAGGGCGGCGATTAGTTTATTTTCAATCTCCTCAAACACTGATCTCCAGTATGCCGGATCATACAATGGGTTGTGCCTAAAGTAACGTTTCTGCCGGAAAACAAGACGGTGGAATTTGAGTCGGGAAAGCTTCCTTACAGCAATCACGGGAAGCGGGAATCCCTTTTGGATGTTGCGCTTAACCTCGGTGTGGATTTGGAGCATGCGTGCGGAGGGAGCTGCGCGTGCACGACTTGCCATGTGATTGTGAAGGAAGGCGAAGGGAATTTATCACCTGCCGAAGATGACGAATTGGACCGGTTGGATATGGCTCCTGGATTGACCCTGCGCTCACGCCTGGGATGTCAAGCAGTTATAAAGGGCGATGTGACGGTTGAAATTCCGGAATGGAACAAGAATTACATAAGCGAGGGCGGGAAATCGACGCTTTAGGCGAAGAAAGAGCGAATTTGCCGAACAACGACGTCCCCACCCGTCCCTTAAAATGCAAAGACTCGGGCCTACCTCTCCGGCGTCTTCAGCGGAAACACTTGCGACACAAAGTAACCCAGCGCATCGCTCAAGTGCGTCCGCTCTTTATCGCGCTTGTCCAATTCGTAAATCGCCGCACCGCTCGAATCCACCGCCCAAGACACTTCTTCCAAATCCCGAATCAATCCCTTGCATTTGGGATCGATAAATAACCGCGGCTCTCCCAGCCGGTTGCATAGCCGGGCATTCACGCAATTCACCCGGTCCCGTACCAGCGGGTTCGCGGTTGCATAATGCATGCTCGGCTGAAACGTCCCCACCCAGCCCTTGAAAAATTCCCGTATTTGCACAAAGTCCGTGCCCATTCCCGCCGTCCGCCGCTGGTTCCCGCTCGCGTCTCCATACACTTTCACGCGCAGTGGCTGATAAGTCCAGGGCACAATCTTTCCCAACGGCTGCCCCAGCCGCACAAATTCTTCGCACGCCCGCCGCGTCGTCGCACTCGGTCGAATCGCCATTTCCGCCAGCACATGAATGTCATCCCCCACCTTCTGCATCATCAACGAGCACAGCGGCTCTACATTGAAATCAATCGACCACGCCAACGGTTCCGAAACCTCAAACTGCAGTTCTTTCACATTCAGCGTCCGGCTAAACGACGAATATGCGCGGTAGCGCCCCACGCTCGTAAACTCCGCTTCATATTCCTGCCGGAAACAATTCTCATCCATTTGCCGGCCCGCGCTCTCCAGCTCTTCTTTCAAAACAATCCCGCCCTGCTCGGTCGTGAACTGAAACCCCTGCCACTGCTCATCCGTCTTGGCCAGCTCAAAATAGCGGTGCAAATGATTTCGCCCTTTCGGCGTTCCGATAAACAGCGCGCGCCCCAGCCGGTCCGACAGCGTCGGCCGGATCGCCTCTTCCCACGCCGCTGGCTTCATCGTCGCCACTTCATCCAACACCACAAAGTCCACCCCATCGCCCCGCAGCCCGTCCGGATCGAATGCGCCGCCTACAGAAATTGTCGAGCCGTTCCGCAAATCGATCTGCAACTCGCTCTCTTTCGGCTTACCCTCCCAATACGGCTGCGTGGCTTTCTTCAACCGCCGCCAAATCACACGTTTCGTTTGCCGCCGCGTCGGACCGATATACCAAACCGTCCGATTCTCGCTTAAGCAGGCAGCTCTCACAATCTCCGCCAGCGCTAATTCGGTTTTGCCAAACCGCCGCCCCGCTACCACCACTCGAAACCGAGCCGGCGCGAAAAATACCTCCCACTGCCGCGGCTGCAATCGGAGTTCGAAATTCAAAGGGTCACTTGACATGGCTATCGCCTTCACTCCGAGCCTACGCAATGCCGTCAAGCGCCAAAACGAAAGATTCCCGCTATCCCCCTGAAAAGACAACGAAAATATTTTTCCAACTTTTGTGACCAGCCGGGAGGATGTCCGGATTCTAGTTGAAACAGCGACTCAGGCCGGAGCGGTAAACGCAATCGACCCGCCGATCGCTCCAAACCAAATGGCCCATTACGTGCTCTCTCGGTCAGAGTTGCGTAAGGAATATCATTCTCGATGAAACCTGACAATCCTTCGTACCTTCGCCAATCGCCATTCCGAAGAAAATCTAATCTAATCGCCGGGCGTTCCCGAATAGCCCTGCCGAAATGCGGCAAATGACATTTTGCGAATGCGGCCATGAACTATTGGCACATCAACCGCACCAAGGCCATCCCGACATCCCCTCGCCCTGCGCCGGATGCGCTCAGCAGTACGGTCACGGCGGCTGTAGGGCTGGCTGCTTCCAAAACGCCGATTTGCGCTTTGAGTGCTTGGCTCTTTTCTTCTGGATTGCTGAGGTGGAAACGGTCGAAGCTAAACGGCATGTAGCCTAGAGTTCATCTTTGGGTGCATACGTGCTCCTCACCCAGTTGGGAATGCGCGGCATATCGATTGCCCCTCGAATCGCAGCCGCTTTCATCGAAAAAAGGAAGAACCAAATTCTTATGAGTACCACTCTGCACGATTCAAAGATTGACGAACGAGAGGAAGCACAGCACGTTTCCGATCCGGCACTGATTCGCAAGGAGATCAATGAGGCCCTGCGGCGAATGGACAAGAGCCTCGCTGCCTCAAAAACCGCACTCTCCGACACGCTCGAAGAAGGTAGGGTCTCGGCAGAGCGCTTGGTGAAACTGGGCCGCGATGTCGCCGAAGATTACATCGACAGCGCGACCTACCAGCTGAAGCGTAATCCAGGCGCCGTAGTCGCCGTGGCGTTCGGCGTCGGCGCAATCGCCGGGGTTCTCTTTGGACTACTGACTCCGCGCGGCGGCAGAAAGTTGGCCTTTACATCCTGCGGGTCACCCAAAGAAGAAAGATAGGATGACCCTATTGCGCCACTTGACCAAATGGGATCACACCGCTGTTCACCAGCGCGGCTAGACAACGCAAACGAAGCAGGTACGGCGCGAAACAGCCGCCGGATGCAGCCCCTACTGTAAGCGACGCGTATTTCAGTAAAGGCTATCAGAAGGGCTTGCATCGGACGGTGAGATTCCTCTTGTCCAGGGCGTTTCAAAAGAAGCTGCTCTAGGCACGGCCCCAGCCGCTTGGACTAAGGGCTGGGAGCAGACCCCTTGCTTCAATCAGCAGTGGCTAGTGAGGTTTCCTCAGCCAAGCCCCGCGGCTGGCACGCCGTTTCGGTTGCTTCCTGGCAGCCAATACACGATGCTGTCCACGGCACTGCCGCGAGCCGCTTCACGCTAATGTGCTTTTCACAGTCGACACAAATTCCAAATGTTCCCACAGCTACGCGTGTGAGAGCGGCTCGCACTTCACGCAATAGCTTGGCGTTACGATCCAGACCGTCCAATGCAAAATCACGCGCCTGTGCGTGCTGAATGCGGTCCAACTCGTCGGCACTCTCTTCAATGGCAAGCGCTTCCCGGCCGCTGCTGCCCTCGTGCTCCAGGTCGGACTGTTTCTTCTTCAGAACGGCCCGGAATTTCTCCTGTTCGATCCTCGTCATAATCTTTTTGCCAAAGCGCCTCTTCCTTTAGGTCACATCAGCATGCACGAGATGGGCCAAAAGAGGAGTTCAGATCCGTTCGGGACTGACGAGGTACAGTGGAGCAGTTTCTTAATCACCCGGGATTTCAGCAATTACAAAGATCAAGGCGAATTAACGTGATCTCAAAGCGGACGATGCGAAAGCGCGGACAGCGGAAATTGATCACCGCCGCTTTGGCAAAATCACCCACGTGACCCTGCCAACCTCACGGTCTTGATACACTTGCCGCACAATAACTTTGTGAGGCAGAACGTGGACCTCATCGGGAATGTGCACGAGCAAATGACTCGCCGCTGCCGTCTTGGCCGGTAGCTCAATCTGCCCCAGGTTGTGGACGCCTTGCGGCCGCAGAGAGGCTCGCTGTGGTACATCTTTTGCGTCAGTCTGCTGCCCCTCCAACTGCTCGAATTCCACTCCCGGCGACTTCAGACCTCGTCCCAGCCAGTCGGGAACCTGCACCGCCAAACCGCTGCCCTCCGGAAGATCCGCTTGGGTCTCCAAGCCAAAAACCACCGGCCTGTCCCAAGCTCCCGTAATCAGAAACGGCAAAGGGAGGAACTCACCGAAAGGCCACTTGATGGGGTGCGGCCCTGGCGTCACCACATTGAAGTTGCGCCACGTGATGTTGTTATTGGCGTAAATGTAGTTCACAAAGTCGTCGAAGGTGGCGAAGCTGGCGGGATTGGCCGCTGGATCGTCGGCGTTTCCCACGGTAGCTACGAAGCAGTAGTGACCAGGGCCTGGCAGCCGCTCCGCAGGCCACGTGATGCCCGGATTTCCGACTTCGACAACACTTCCCGCAGGTACGTCTGGGTAATAGGCACTCCCAATCAGAGTCCACATGTTGGGCGTGACCAGCGTCGCCGCTGGAGACCAATAGACGGAGGCAAAAACGTTGGCGGCATCCGCGCCCCGGTTCCATACGCGGGTGTAGACGTAATTGGCTTGACCCGTCACCACGTCCGCGTCACTTTCTGTATCGCTCGCAATAGAAGCTGCGGTGGAATACGTCGCCTGCGGGTTGACCACGGGATCGTTTTTGAGAATAATGTCCGGACTGTCCGACAGCGACCCTGTATGCGACGTCCCATCGTCGGCCAGATTGTGACGCATGTACAAAGCGGGCACTGGCGATGAAAGCGGTCCCAGCTGGTAAGGATCATCGGTCGGTTCGGGCGGCTGGCCAATGCTCGTCGGTTCGGCCGGAAGGCTCGTGCCCGGCGGCAAATAGGTAGTGATTAGATTGGAAAAATTGAGCCACGCGTTGCTCACTCCAAGAGTCTGCGCTGTCTCTGCCAGGGTGTTCGTGGTCGGCGCACCCGCCGCGATAATGGCCGGCCAACTGAAATTCAACTGGTAAGCCAGATAGTTCAGAAAAAGCGATCCGCAGCCGACACTCACTACATCTTGATCGCTTGGGTAAACATGATCCACCCAGTTGGAACGCGCCGCGTTCGGCGAAGACGCCAGACCGTTAAGCCAAGAATTGCCAGTGGAAAAAAGCCAGCTCCGGCGTGGGTAAAGAATCTGGCCACACACGCGTGAGAGCGCTTCACCGTTGCTCCAACCGGCAATCCACCCCTTGCCCTGCAGGTTCATGAAGATCTCGGCTTCCTCCGCGACAATCAGTCCGGGCAATCCCAACGGATCGGTGTTCACATTGCAAAAGCAATTGATCACGTTCGTGCCGTTGTTATTGGCTCCGCCGGGCCCAGGCACCAGGTTAATGTTGATCGGAAGCGATGCCGCCGGCGGAAGGATATTGCCGAATAGCATGCTCGTTCGAACCAAATCGTATTCGCAATAATCGATGACGCCCTGTGCCAGTGCCGGCCCGTTGGGGACGCCCGCGGCGCCCGTGAACGAACTGTCATACGACACTACAAAATTTGCGGTTGCCCCGTATTGGATCATCATTTGCGCTGCTCCTGCTGGTGTAAGTGACAAATGGCGCGAAAACGTTTCAAACTGCTTGGCGGGCGGAGCCATCAAGTCTTATTGGAGTAGTATCCAACTCTGCTTTAGCGTCCTACTTTCCTGCGCGTTTTCCTCAAAACCTATGCCGGTACCCGAATCAATTTCTCCGACCCTCCCTGAATTGCCTGCCAAGGCAAAGACCGGTCAAAGCTAACAAGCGTCCCCTCACGCTGAGCAGCTAGGCCAAGAAGATAGGCGTCTGTGACGTTGCGTGGTCCGGCAATCAGCGGCGCTTTGAAAATCGTCGCATCCGCAAGAGAGAGATCGTCACTCCAAAACTCATGCGACTTCTCGAATGCGGTTTTGAGAGCCTTCAAGACTTCGATAACTTCCGCCGGCGTCCGCCGGCCGCTCGGATATGAGGGCTGCGAAAGCACGCGAACCATGCCGTTTTCTGTGACCGGGCAGGTGGCCCATCCCTTACCATGATGTCTCCGGAACCATCGCGTGATTGCGGCGTGATCGACATGGTCCGAGTCCACCAGAGCAATGAGCGCGTTTACATCGAGAAGCGCAGACAAAATTACACCTCGGAGGCTTCAAGATCTTTGACGTCCGCAAGGGTGACAGGGCGAGCCCCGGGCTTCCGCGCGAGAGTAGGGATCGCGCCCATACGAGCTTTGGGACGAACCACCGGCTGTAAGCCTTGACGAGCAAGATCGGAAAGCACTCGGCCCAAGCTCTGTCCGCGTTGCTGCGCTAAGTGCTTGGCGACCCGGAGCACGTCTTCATCGAGATCGACAGTCGTCCGCATCACAACATCATAGCATCATGATGTATGCAGTTTACCCGCCGCTCGGGGGCATTTCCGCATTTCCGGCATTTCCGGGACAGTCACCAAAACTCCGAAATTCCCCATCTGTCCGCGAGACTCGGCACCGCTCGGCCGACGTCGCGCCCGGTTTGCGCAGTCCGTCAATAGGTCGGAGTCAGCCGCAAGCATCCAAAGGAGTGTCGCGATGATCGCTTCGCGCGTAACGCCCTTGTGAGCAGCGACGGACCGGAGAATCGAACTAAAGCGTACCCACTCGAATCGTCGAGATCCGGAACCGCAATGCGCTGATACGAAGGTTCCCCCGTTTCGATGATGATGTGACTGCCAGATTAATGAACCTCTGATAGCGCGCTTGGCGGCAAAGCGTCCAGCAAGGCGCTCGCCCGAAATGCCGCGAGGCAGTTTCATGCGAGGGACAACACTTCACCCCGCACAACGTGTAGACGAACCTGTTTCGGTCGCGGCCGGTCGAAAAAGAACCCCTCGGTTGCGTCGATCACATTACTGCGCAGTTGATCCCAGTCATCCGCCTGCGTGAAAATGTTTTCCGTTAGGCACTCCGCGCAGTAGCCACCATCAGCGCCCTGGACAGCTTCAAACACTAAATCGGCCATGTAGCATCATCATACGAGATCTCCCGACTCCCGCCAGTTCCTGCCAATCTGCCGCCGGGCCCAGCACGGCGAAGGAAATCACCGCAACAGAAAAAACCGTATTGGGCGGGCGTCCCGCAATCCTCCGGCGAGTCCTGATTTCTCGCCGACCCACAGGCGCTCCAAGGCTACTACAAAAACCACTTCAGAACGTCGGCGCTCAAGCGCAACCCCAAGGTCGAAGAGATTCCGAAAGAAGACGGGCGGAATTGCCTTGCCGATGCGACCAAGGACACTCAGAAGGGTCGCTATCGCAAAACGAAACGCGCGCCTCATATCCTGCAACTTCTCAAGCCCATCGCGGTGAGAAACGCCGCCCCAAGTGTGGACGGCTGTTCAGAGAGGTCCTGGGTGTCAGCGATCATCCAAAAGCGTCTTTTTTGAACCGTCGCTGGATAGGGCAACATCATCCCCGCCGAAGGCGCAATCATCCGCCCGATTCTCCGTGAGCGTGACGACTGCCCACAACCTCACTCCAAACTATGGCCACGCTCGTCTGAATCTGCCGCCGGCCCCCGACGGTCGCCCAACTTCCGGTTGGCCGACCATCCGGGAGTTGACCCGGTCGCTCCACACTGCGCCGTTACTCACAATCTATGCGCTAGCCCGTCGGTTTAGAAGGAACCTTGAGACAGATGGGTACTCCAGATTTCTCGTATCGGCCACTACTGCTTTTAAGTACGTTCGACGTTGAGCCTGCCACATTCCCGAAGGCCGGCTGAAGCGAGCACACCCGCCAAGCTCCCAGTGAGACAACTGGCAAATTGGTGCCGAAAATACATGTTGGAATATTGGTAAAGGGAGCCCCCCGCTGGAATACGTGATCGCGCAATCCTATCTGGCTCGAGCGGCAGTAAGGTCTACCGTCCCCGTTGCCGTGATCTTGTGCGCGCTGATAATCAGCGCATGTTCGGTTTATGCGCGCGATCCGACTGCCGGGCCAATGCCGGAAATCATCAACGACAACGGTAAGGTCCTCATCCTGAATGGCACGGGCGTAGGCATGAAGTTTTTTGCCCGCGTCTACGATATAGGGTTGTATCTCGAGAGCAAAACGAGAGATGCTCAAACCGCGATTACAAGCAACGAAGCCAAACGAATTGAAATTGTCATGCTGCGAAACGTCAGCCGTCATCAGTTTGTTGAAGCGGTGGAAAAAGGCATGGTTCGCAACTCCGGTGTGCCGATAGCCAACCTCCGTTCGCGACTCGATCTCTTAGAACGTGCGCTGCCAGCCTTGCAGAAAGCAGACATGCTCGATTTCACGTATGTACCGGGCGCCGGCACCGTGGTACGCGGGCCAAATCGAGAGCTGAAAATCCCGGGAAGGGATTTCGCGGAAGCTCTCTTCTCGGTCTGGCTGGGCCCTAACGCAGACAGTAGTTCTCTCCGGAAGAAATTGTTAGGTGGCAATTAACCCTTCCCGATCCAGTGATGTGCAACAGAGCGAGCGCCGTTGATCCGGTGGTGGCGTTGAGCTGTGAGTAGTCCAAGCCGGCCTCAGAATTTTGACAACCGCGCCGATCCATCTCAGTCATCACCTGAACGGCTTCGGCTCCTAGTCTGCTGTTTCTGAAATGTCTTTATATTTCCTGATCTTCCGGAGGATGACGTTGGCGGAGGCAAGCCAGAGGAAGGGTCGGGGCGTTTTGTTGTTCTGGCGGATATAGTTTTGAATAGTTTTGACTAAGTCACGGACCGAACGGAAGGAGCCGCGACGGATCTGTTTTCTGGTGATCTCAGCGAACCAGCGTTCCACTTGATTGAGCCAAGAACTGCTGGTGGGAGTGAAATGGACATGATAGCGGGAATGCTCTTTAAACCACTGCTTCACAAGCGGATGTTTGTGCGTGCCATAGTTGTCCAAGATGAGATGAATATCCAGGCTGGGATCAGTCGAAGCTTCAATTTTGTTGAGGAATAGCAGGAACTCTTGATGGCGATGCCGCGATTGGCATTGACCGATGACTGTTCCTTCAAGGACGTTCAAAGCGGCAAACAGTGTGGTGGTCCCGTGCCGCTCGTAGTCGTGGGTGCGGCGTTCCGGCAGACCCGGGCGAAGAGGGAGAATCGGCTGGGTGCGATCCAAAGCCTGGATCTGGCTTTTTTCATCGACGCTGAGCACCAGCGCCTTGTCGGGCGGGTTTACATACAGCCCAACGATATCGCGTAGCTTCAGGACGAAGTCTGGATCGGTACTGAACTTGAAGGACTCGACGCGATGAGGCTGTAGCTTGTGTTTCTGCCAAATTCGATACACCGTTGCGGCGCTCACAGGTTGGCTTTGCGCCATGGTTCGCACACTCCAATGAGTGGCATCCTTGGGCTTGGTCTTCATAGTCGCCTCCACAATCGAAGCGATAGTCTCATCCGAGATCTCCCGGGGTCGGCCCGAGCGAGGCTGGTCCTCCAGGATTCCCTGCAGACGCTTCACTTCGTAACGTCGCCGCCACAGCAAGACGGTCGGCAAAGATGTCGAAAGCTGGCGAGCTAACGCTTTGTTGGGAATTCCATTCGCTGCTCCTAAAACAATATTCATTCGCAGAACTACGCTTTGCGGCATACTACGGTGGCGGCGCAATCGAAGTAGTTCTTTGCGCTCGCCCTCGCTTAACTTCAGGTTGGCGGCTGGCGGTCGAGGCATGACTCCTCCAGTATGAGGCTCATCCTCGAAAAGGTAAAGCTATTTGTGAAACACTAGATTAGTGATAGATCGCGGGTAGTTTGCCAGTGTTTACCGATCCTTGGCGAGTGGAAATCGAATAACTCCCGGATCACGGGGCATTCGGAAGTTTCCGTCAGCAGAAAGTAGTGGAAGGATGGCCGACAATACGGAAGTTGGCGTGCTTTTCTCTACCCTGCGCAGTAGCCAGGTTTTTAAGGGCTGATGGGTCTGCGCCACACAAGGCTGTAACGGAAGAATAGCCGTCTATGCAGAACCGAACTTGGCAGTAATTCAGCGCTCTGTAGTCGGATGGTCGAGAGCGTCTCAGGAGGGTCCCGCAGTGGCGCTCCAACGTCGTCCTGGCCCCGCAGAAAGCGAATCGCCATACTGAGCGGCACGGCCGCAGCCGAGTAAGCGTAGTCAATTGAAGTGGCGGCCTTGTAAAGGCCCACGATGACGAGAACGCCTCCTGGCTGAAGCAAGTCACGAAATCGCTTAATCGCGCGGCCAAGCATCCGTGATCAGTGTCGATACCGATGACTTCGTCGGATAGTGTCGCTAACTTCCGCGTGAGTTCCCCTCGACCGCAGCCTACGTCAAGGGCCAAGTGGCACCTCTGGGGGACTTCACCCAGTACGAAGTCATGGTAGTGGACATTGTGGTTCCAGCTCATGCGGGCGACCCTTTTGATTGTTGCATCGCTCGAACGGCGCCGATAGGCCGGCTTTGTCATCAAGGGTAGAGCTATCCGCGAAGTTGTGAGCGAATGACGGCGCATTCGGACGTTCCGTCGACAGAAAGTATTGGAAGGATAGCCGATTGACCGGAAGTTGAAGCGTTCGCTCTACCCTTCTCGGTTATTTACGGTTTATTCGGGAAAGGTCGCCTGTTGTCAATTCAGCTGAACTACGCCATAGACATTTCTTGCGGCTGCACGAGGAATGGGCTACGCTGTTGTCAGTTACTGAGGTGTCATTGAGCAAACCAACCGATCTCGTTCAGGGCACACTTGACCTTCTCATTTTGAAGGCGATCGCCTTGGAATCGATGCACGGATGGGCTATTGCCCAGCGAATTCGCCAAGTGTCAGGAGCTGCGCCCTCGAACGCAGAAGAGACATTTTCGTAATCTTTCTTATTCGTGTCTATCCGTGTGAGGACAAAATCCACCGATGGGCCATCGGGCGACGGACAATTGTCTTGCGCAAAAGACGCCCATCGTTGGGGCAGTGCCCGCCGCAAAAACTGTACGCGCGACGCCTCACCTGGTAAATGAGTCCACTTGCCCTTCTGACCATTAGTCAGCGTAATAGTGACGCGAGGCACGGAGACGTTGCGGGAGTGTTGGGGGCATCAACCGCTGTGCTTCTCGCCTGTGATGAACGCTGTAGCCAGCCAATATCCCAATGGCCATGAGTGCTAGGGTCGATGGTTCGGGCGCGCTTTGGGATGCAGCTTGCACGTCTATGTGAAACACCGCAGTACCCAGAATGTTTTGCGTGGTTGGGTCGTAAACATTACCCACCTCGGTTCCTCCAAGGATCGTGATCAGTCCGTCATAGATGCCGGACGGGTCGTTGTCCGGTGTCGCGGTGAAAAATGCGAAGCTCGATGTGGAGGAGTTTCCTGCGAGGGTAGCGGGGCCAGTAAAGAAATCCGTCAGGTCCAACATGAAGGCTGTGGAACTGATGTTGACGTCGATGTCGTTAAGGTCGACAGTGCTGGGGCCATTGTTGGTGATGACGCCGCTAAAGCCGACCGTTTGGCCGGTTGCAGCCGTTAAGGTGGTCGCGTCCAGGGTAATCGTGATATCAGCGGCCCAAACGGGACCTCCGGCCAGAGCCAAAACAGCTGCAAGTATGAGCTTAGGTGTCTTCATAAGTTTTCCTTTTTTTTTGCTCCTAAAGTTTACGGCAGGACGATTCGCCCCGCGCTGCTGATCGTGCCTCCTGAGGATGAGCCAGAGATACTGAGAACACCCGCCGTTCCTGATTTACCAAGAGACGCCGCGGGAAACACGATTTGGAAGGTGCCGGTGGAGCCGGGTGCGATGGTGGGGATTGTCCCTGGGGAAGCCGTTCCAGAGACAGTACCAATCTTCGCTGAGTTAATGGTTACGGTTTGCGCGGCCGAGGTGCTGTTGTTAGAAAACACGACAGTGGCGATCACGTCGTTGGAGCTGTCACGCGACAGGGTCCAATTGCTGAGCAGATTCACCTGAGATGTCGGGTTGTAGTTGAGCACCGTGAGTTTCAGAGTCTGAGTGGCGGGAGTGCCTACTCCGTTAGCCGCCGTAATCTGCACTGGGTAGACACCCACGTCCTGATTGGTGGGCGTTCCTTGAATGGTCAGCGTTCCGCCAGCGAAGCCTTGCGGGTTCAGGTTGGTGGCATGCAGTGTTGACGGAAGACCAGTCACGGTGAAGAACGTGCCATTTCCTTGCGCGGGGTCGGTGGGAGTTGTCGCGTTTGCCGGAATCGCGTGGGCGGAGGCGGTTGGGAAACCAACTGTGGTGACTGCCAATGCTGCTGGAACCCCGGCAAATACCGTCGCGATATTCGGGCTGGTGATTGTTGGCGCTTCGTTCACGTTGAGCGTCAGAGTCTCAGTCGCCTGCCCAGACGCTCCGCCGTCGTCGGTCAGCCTGATCGTATATTGCCCACCGCTCCCAGGGTCGGCTGTTCCGTGGATGCCCGCCTCGCAACCTACGCATCCAAGCGAAGCGGGATCGTTGGAGAAAGAGAGTCCCGGCGGCAAAGTGTTATTTAGACTGATGGTGCCCAGATTAACGCCAAGACCGAATACGGAATTCGTGCCTACGGTGAAGGTAGCCGTGGATCCCGTGGTGAATACCGGCGCGTTAAGCACGGTGATTGGATACACATATTGCGCGGGAAAAGCAGCATAGACGGCGATTGCTTGAACCAGCACGTTGAACGTTCCCGTCGTCCCAGCGGGCGGTGTTCCTTGCAGTACCGCGGTCCCGTCACCATTGTCAAGTAATTTCACCCATTGCGGCACAGGTAAGTCATAACTCGTCAGGTTCCACGAAACTGGTGTGAGCGCACCAGAGCTAGTCAGCAATGTTTGGTTCGGAGCGCCCGCATAAAAGGTTGTTCCAGGGCAGCTACCTGTAGGGAGCGCAGTGGCACACCACCCCACGGAAGGCGCTGGCGGGTAGCTCACGTTGATAGTGAACTGTTGTTCCACCGTTCCCTGCGAGTTCTTTGCGATGACTCCGCAAGCGCCGGCACCGAAGCCGCCGCAGGTGAGGAGCACATTAGAGTTGTAGATGCCGCTGATGATTCCAGTGCCGTTGCCATTGTCTTTGAAGCTAAGGCCTCCGAGAAAGAAGTTCGGATCCATGGAGAGCGCCGGCGTCGGATTGCCCGTGGCCACAACTGTGAAACTCGCCGGAATGCCGTTCGTCACATTCATCGAATTGGGCGAGATGATCGCAAGTTGGGGACTAACGTCGACGACAAAATTCTGCGTGACCGATCCCGCGGAACTCGATGCCTTGAGGACCAATGTGTAGCTTCCCACCGCCGCATTAGCAGCGCCGTTGAAAGCCAAGTTGAAGGTTCCTGTTGCACAATTGCCGCCGTTGAGGTTGAAATTGGCGGGTAAGTTATTGCTGACAACACAGATGGAAGGAAGCGGATTGCCGGTTGCTGTAATTTCCAGGGTAGACGGAACATCAGGGCCAAATGCCGCATAGGCATTGCTGGTAAAGGCCGGACTCGACAAAGTCGAGAACGAGACGCTCACATGGCTTCCCGTATCGGTCGTGAGCGGGATTTTTGCGGACACATACGATAAGCACTTGCTTAAATCCGGGCTGAGAGTAACGCCCGTGGCCGGATCGGCAGGGCACACAACCCCTCCGGAAGCGGGATCTGCTTTTACATTCACGAAACCCATACCGATTCGCGTAGCGATCCAGTTGGCCCCTGACCAGTCCACGTAGTGGAAGCTGGTGTTCAGTGCGTCCGGCTGCGGGCTGCCGGCTATCGCGCACGGAAGGGTAGAGGCCGCCCCTAATTTGCATGTCTGATCGAACCAACCTCCTGTCGTCTGTGCGGTCCAGGTGTTTTGGCTCCAGTCTTGATACTTGAGCGAACTGGAAACGGTTGCCGGGCCGCCGCCTGCAGGCGCAATGAAAAAGTTAAGGTCGGCAGCCTGATGAGCCGGTAAGGCGGATCGGGATGGTTGATCTGGAAGTGTCTGACTTACGAACGTCGCCCTAAGTTTGTACTGGCCTGTCGCGCTTTTCAAGAAAGCTGCCAGGTCCGGGGGAGCGGCCTGAACCAGGGCCAAAGATTGTTTAACGTTGTTCAGCGTGTCCAACGCCGCTTGATTAGTATAGATCTCAAGGCTCGCTTGGATAGCCGCAAGGACGCAGGCCAAGAGAATCCCCACCGGTCCCGAATAAAGAGCCACAGCGTCGAGAGTGGTCAGTACAAAATCGGCTCCCGAGACTAGATCAGACACCTCAATAATTGATTCGATAGTGAAATATTGAGAGACCAGACCGACGACTTGCGACAATGCCGCGATACCTGCCAAGGTCTGCTGTGCTACCACAGTCGTTACTTCGCCACTAGCCGTGCCCGCGACAAGCTGGCCGAAGTTAGGATAGTCGCGAACTGGGTCGTTATAGGAATGCTGTATGCCGTACGCAATGAAGTAATCTGCAGCGGGAATGGGTGGTGCAAAGATGGCGGACGGCAGGTTCCCGTAGCACCAAGGAATGCCGTTAAACTTCAAACTGAACTGCGAAGCTATATCTTGATCGAGCTCGAAGGTGCAAGGATCAACGAAAAAGTGGTTGAAGTGGCTCAGCGCCAAGGTGTATTCAGAGATCTCGTTCTGTTGAACCATGGTTTGAAGCCACGTGTACAACGTCTGCTCATGGGCGGTCCGGTTCGAGGCAGGCTTCAAGATGATGGCTTTGAGAATGTCCATCATAAATCCGCGAATCTCATTACGCACGTCTTCCCGAACCGTGTCATAGATCAGGTGAGCGTCCGACGCCGGTAGGCCGTGCAAGCTCAAATACGCACTGACCGCATCGTTTTCGAACTGCACCAGATCGTTGTAATACACGACTCCGTTCAGGCAATAGGTTTGGATGATACTGTTATTTTGCGACGCGCAACTGCCGAGATTGATTTGTGCCTGAGCCTGGAACGGCGGGGCGCCTGCACCGGCAGCTTCGAGCCAGGACAGCACCGGCAAGAGCAAAATCACCATGAGGATAACTAATGGCTTATAGATAATCCACCGCGGCAAGCGGCCTACCGCGAACACTCGGGGTTTCGCTTTTTGTGAGTGCACAGTTTTCGGTCTCATAGGTTTGGCTCCTGGATGCGGCCAAGGTCTGGCAGCAAAATGATTTAAGCTTTGATACCGAAGAATGGGCGAGGATGCGCCCGGTTTACGCCACAACTTTGAATTTTTTTTCAGTCCTATTCTGAAAGTTGGTTCTGTAGCCATTTGCGGGCGAAGGACCAACGCCGGTCAACGGTTCGTGTGCTGCAATTGAGCCTTGAGGAGATCTCCGAAACGGACAATCCCTCGAAAACGCGCAGTTCGACGATAGCGCGGAGTTGAGGATCGATGGCGGCCAGACGTCCCAGCAGATCTTCCGTCTCTGCTATCTTGAGCGCGCCGTCCATGCAGAGATCGAGGTCGTCCGACAATTCCTCTCGCTCAACCTGACGGGACAGTGGGCGCGCGTGATGAATCAGCAGACGCCGCATGATCTGCGCCGCAAGCCCCAGGAAGGCTTCACGGTCCGTTTTATCGTCAACTGCGTTCAGGGATCTGATCTTTAACAGTTCGAGGTATAACTCATTGACCAGAACAGTGGGCTGCCATGTATGCGGCGTCTGCTCACTTCGCATCCGGCGCACCGCCATCCGTCGGAGTTCGGCATAAAACGCCTCCACCAGTTGTCCGGCCGCTTCACTGCTACCGTTCCGGAACTTTTCCATCAGTTCGGAGATTCTGCTCAAATCGTCAGACCCGCGCATTGGGAGTTATAGACGTTCCGGTTGCGGCAGACATTGTGTGGCTTGCCTGGATAATATATCACAAAGGTCCACAATGCCATTGAGAAGAGTAAACCGACTGGAGGACGAGAAATGGAAGGGCGCGTACGCGCTGTTGGAGCGCGCGATGGAGCTTCCTGCCGCTGAGCGTTATGCCTTTTCGCGTCAATCAACGCAAGACCCTGACGTGTTGCAACTGGTTCTCGAACTCCTTGAAGGTCAGAACGAAGCCCCTCCGGATGCCGCCTCTCCAAAGCTACAGTCCGGGGATTCTTTTGGGCGCTTTGTCATAGGCGACTTGCTTGGGCGCGGCGGAATGGGCGAGGTATATGCCGCGCGCGACACTGAGCTGAATCGCACGGTTGCCATTAAGTTCGCTTCTGAGCAGAGCCTTGGTGGTCCGCGGCTGACCGAGCGGGTTATTGGTGAAGCACGGGCCGCTTCCGCGCTGAACCATCCTGGAATCGTCACCGTGTACGAGGTGATGCGTTCGAACGATTCGGTGGCCATTGTGATGGAGCGCTTGGAAGGCGTCGCGTTTCGAAAATTGTGCGGAAAACCAACGTCCGTGCGGCAGGTTGCCGAATGGGGCAGCCAGATTGCCGAGGCGCTTGCGGCGGCTCACGCCGCGGGCGTAGTGCATCGAGACGTCAAGCCAGAAAATCTCATCCTTCGGCCCGATGGCTATGTGAAGGTACTGGACTTCGGTCTGGCTCAGGTTGTGGCTGAAGACGATTGGGCGGGAATCCCCATGGGAACTCTCGGATACATGTCCCCGGAGCAATTCGGAGGCGGAGCGCTGAGCGGTGCAAGCGATGTCTTCTCTCTAGGCGTTGTACTGACTGAGCTGCTCAGCGCGCGCCATCCCTTTCTGCTGGAAACCGCCGATCTCACGCACAAGGCGATCACAACCCTGTCGCCAGGCGCCTATTCTGACGGCGGGCCACCGAAAATTGCCGAGCCGCTCGGCTCACTGCTGAACGCAATGCTGGCCAAGGCCCCGGAACAAAGGCCTTCTGCGGCGCTCGTAGCCAAACGCCTCGCCTCCATTGCTCACGAGCCCGCTGGCACTTGGTGGCGACGGAATCTTCCGGCGCTGGTTGCGGTTCCAAGTTGCCTGGCACTTGCGGCATTGCTGTGGAGGGACAACGGAACTGACCCTCTGACCCTGAAGATCACGCCTTTTACTTCCTATGAAGGTCTGGAAAAAAACCCTACCTTTTCGCCGGATGGCAGTCGAATCGCGTTTGCTTGGAACGGTTTAGATCAAACGAATTGGGATATCTACGTCAAATCTGTTGGCGACGACACACCGGCGCGCTTAACAAGTGACCCGGCGGAGGATTTCAACCCGGTGTGGTCTCCCGACGGGCAGCGGATTGCGTTCTTGCGAAAGACGGCGGCCGACCGAGCGCCCTTGATCTTGATTGTGCCGGCGGCAGGCGGACCAGCGCAGGAAGTGACACACACTGCGCCGTTCATCCAGCTGCTTACACACCCCATCGCGTGGTGGCCGGACGGAAAGTCGTTGATCTATCGCAGCGGGAACGCCCAGCAAGGACTCGGCTTATATCGCTGGTTCCTCGATACGGGCATGCAAGAACAGCTCACTTCGCCGGGTTCTCTGCATACCGATAGCCAGCCACTTCCCATTGATGAAAAGCGGCTGGCGTTCGTTCGCTATGAGGCAGGCAGGAGATGTTCGGTGTGCCTGGCGCTTGTGGGCAAAGAGACGCAGTGCCTGGAACCCGCGGAACCTATCAACGGTCTGGTTTTAGCACCTGATCGCAAGAGTCTGCTGTACGCCGCGGAAACAGCCATCTGGCGAGTTCCCCTCAGCGGAAATCGTTTGGGCAAGCCGGCCCGCATTTTAGACGGAGCCTTTCCCGATCTGACGGGTGATCGCGACGGCAAGCGCTTTGCCTTTACTAGATCGTATTCAGATTCGAACATTTGGAAGATAGTAGCGCGCAGCGGCCAATCTACAAGATTGATCGCATCGAGCGCGGAAGATACGAATGCCGACTACTCGCCTGATGGAAGTGACATCGCTTTTACTTCCACGCGGTTCGGGCACTCGGAGCTTTATGCGAGCCACAAGGACGGCTCGGGTGTTAAACAACTCACTTCACTAAGCGGTTTTGTGGGTTCTCCGCAATGGTCGCCTGATGGAAAGTGGATCGCGTTCACGGGCCTGACAGAGAGCACCCAACACGCCAACATTTACCTGATTGCGGCGGGTGGGGGTACTCCTGCCCCGCGACGCCTCACTGATGATGCAGATCCGGCCATGGACGCGGCTTGGTCTCGCGATGGGCAATGGATCTATTATTCGCGAGGCCGGGTCAGTTTCTGGAAAATTCCTTCGAAAGGCGGCAAGTCGGTGCCGGTCGCAAATACCGGCGCCAGAACGGATGCGCGCTTGGCGAAGGACGGCAGATATCTTTACTATATGGGAGAAAGCCCGAAAGGTGGAATCCGGCGGCTGGATCTTGGGTCTTCAACGGAAACGGTGGTTGCCGGCACGGAGCATGCGGTTTACCGCAATTGGGCATTGGGCTTGAATGGAATTTATTTCGTTGAAGGCTTCGCGTCACCGATGCTTCGTCTGCTCGACTTTTCAACGGGCCATGTCACCCAAGTGGCTACACTTCCGGGAAAACCGATTACCAACAGGCGTGGGTTGGCGGTTTCGCCCGATGGCTCTACTCTGCTCTACACTTCGCTGGATACAGAAATCGGCGACATTATGTTGATGGAGGGCGTTCGATGACTGAGGAGATATTCGGGCGCGCTGATTACCTCGACTCTCGTCGAACAGGGTAGATTTGAATCGGCCTTTTCTCACGATTTATTCGGGAAAGGGTCCTCTGTTGTCAATTCAGCTGAACTACGCCCATAGAAACCTCTTGCGGCTGCACGAAGAGCGCGCCGCGCAGCCTCGGTCAATCCGACTGAAGCTTTGCGTAGGGAATAACGATAAAAACGAATCTGTGACGGGTTTGATCATCGTAATTTCACGGCAGCCGCCGAAGAAAGCCGTTAAGAAGCCAAAGGTTTTGTGTAGTCACCAAGGGTAGAGCTGTCCGCGAAGTCTGTGGGCGGATGCCGGCGTAACCGGAAGTTAGGACGGCCAAGCCCGCGCCTTTAGCTCGCGCCGACAAAGGCAATTCAACCTGTGTACGGCGGCATAATCGCTTTGTGGCGGATGTGAACATCGTCGCCGGGTAGTGTCAAGTCTTTTGTGTAAACGCCCTCAAAAAAATTCCACTTAGTTTTCCGCTTCGCCCTCCTATAAGGGTCTTTTGGGCAGGGTGGGGAGTTCTGTCAAGGTCGAGCGGAGCGAGCCCGCCAGGGTTGCCTTGACAGGGCTCCCCACCCTGCCCTATCTACGATCAGGAGGGCGAAGCGGACTCTGCGCCGGCCAGCGGAATCCGGCCCGGCCACAGGATCGCAAATCGGTTCAACGCCTCCTTCCAGTTCTGAATTGTCTGCCACTTCTTTCGACACATTCCGGAGTGCCAGATAGAGCAGTTTACGGGCTGCGTCTTCGTTGGGAAACGAGCCGCGTGTCTTGATCACCTTGCGTAGCGTCATGTGCAATGACTCGATGGCATTCGTCGTGTAGATCACGCGGCGGATCTCCATCGGGAAAGCGAAGAACGGAATCACCCGCTCCCAATGACGCCGCCAAAGCGGACCAATCGTCGGATATTTCGCGCCCCACTGCGCCTCAAACTTTTCCAACCGATGCTCCGCTTCCAGCGCCGTTGTGGCGCGGTACACTTCGCGCAGATCCGCCGCTACGCTCTTGCGCTCTTTCCAGTTCACATAGTTCAAGCTGGCGCGCACCAGGTGCACAATGCATAACTGCACTTGCGTATGCGGAAACTCCGTCTCAATCGCTTCCGGGAAGCCTTTCAACCCGTCCACGCAGGCAATCAGAATATCCTTCACTCCCCGTGTTTTCAGCTCCGTCAGCACTTGCAGCCAGAACTTGGCGCCCTCATGAGCGCTGCTCCATAAGCCCAACACTTCCTTCTTGCCTTCCAGCGTAATCGCAATCGCTGTGTAGACCGCGCGATTCTGCACATGCCCGTTGTCGCGCATCTTCACATACAACGCATCCAGGTAGACAATCGGATACAACTGCTCCAGCGGCCGGCCCTGCCAAGCGTGCACCTCTTCCAGTACCGCATCGGTCACCTCCGAGATCAACGCTGGACTCACTTCCACTTGATACATCTCTTGCAAGTGCGCCTGGATATCCCGCGTCGTCATGCCGCGCGCATACATCGACAAAATCTTTTCGTCGAAGCCAGGGAAACGCGTTTGCCCTTTGGGCACAATTTTCGGTTCGAACGTCGACTCCCGGTCCCGCGGTATGTTTAGCTCGATCTCACCCACATCCGCCTTCACCTTTTTCTTGCTCGTTCCATTCCGGCTGTTCCCGCTCCGGTAGCCCATTGGGTCGTGCTTCGCATAGCCCAGATGTGACGTCAGCTCCGCTCCTAACATCCTCTCCAGCAGCCCCTTCGTCAGCTGCTTCAGGAGTCCGTTCTCGCCCAAAACGTCTTCCGGCTTTTGATAATTCTCTAACAGCTATTTCTCACCGAAAATTGGCAAAAGGCCGTCCAATATGGCATAACTGAGTTTCCAGACAACAGTTAGAGCCAAGAGAGGAAGGCCTTCGCTATGACAGAGTGTAACCAATCGAGATTCGGATTTGAAGCCTGCGGGAGACGGGAAGTGGTGGGGAGTTTTGACGGTGGGACGATCAGTTCTGACGGTGGAGCGTTTCTGCTGCGCCAAACCGACAAGAAACTGAATCTATTGCCGCGACTGGCGGCCTGTTTCTTGGACGGCCGGAAGCAGGAACGGGTGGAGCACTCCATTCTGGAGATGTTGTCGCAGCGCGTGTACGGAGTGGCGCTGGGATACGAAGACATCAACGATCACGAGCAACTGCGCAAAGATCCAGTGTTCGGGGTGCTGGCGGGGAGCAAGGAACTGGCCGAGCCGCTGGCCGGCAAGAGCACGCTGAACCGGATGGAGTTAGGAACAGGCATCAATAACAGGTACAAGAAGATCACGTATTGGAAGGAGTCCGTCGATGAGCTGCTGGTGAGTCTGTTCATCGAGTCTTATCAGACGGCGCCGGAACAAATCGTTTTGGACGTGGATACCACCGACCTGCCGCTACACGGCAAGCAAGAGGGCCGGTTCTTCCACGGCTACTACGACAGCTATTGTTATCTGCCGCTGTATGTCTTCTGTGGAGAGCAAGTGTTATGCGCGCGTTTGCGGGAAGCCAATCACGACGCTTCGTTTGGCTGCCTGGCGGAACTGAAAAGAATCATTGCCCAGATACGGCTGGCTTGGCCGACGGTGAAGATTGTGCTGCGCGGCGATTCCGGTTTCTGCCGCCATGAACTGATGAGTTGGTGCGAAAACAACCAAGTGGACTATGTGTTCGGGATGGCGCGCAATCAGCGCTTGCGCAAGATCATTGGGGCGCAGATGCACGAAGCCACCGAGCAGTGGCAAAAGACCGGCAGACCAGCGCGAGTGTTCAGCGAGTTTGCATATCAGACCAAGAAGACGAAGAAGGGTGGCTGGGATCGAGCGCGGCGCGTGGTGGCGAAAGCGGAACATCTCGATGGGAAAGAGAATCCGCGTTTTGTGGTGACCTCTTTGACGAGCCAGGAATGGGAGGCGCAGCCTTTGTACGAAGAACTGTATTGCGCGCGCGGCGACATGGAGAATCGCATCAAAGAACAATTCAGTTTGTTTGCTGATCGGGTGAGTACGGAAACGATGCGCGCCAATCAACTGCGCTTGTATCTGTCCGCCATGGCCTACGTTTTGATGAGTGGGCTGCGGCGGTTGGGCTTGAAAGCGACCGAACTGGCGACGGCACAAGTGTCTACCATCCGCACGAAGCTGCTGAAGATTGGCGCCCAGATCCGGGTCACTGTGCGCAAGGTCTGGGTGTCGATGGCGTCCAGCTACCCGTGGCAGGATCTCTACCGGCAGGTGTGGACGAACTTGACTAGCTGAAGACGAGGGTTTCAACCTCAAGTCAAACTTTAAGGGGCAAACTTCGCCGGCGGCGAAGCGGAGCCGTGCGTTGAATCGAAATTCGAGTGAACGAAAAATGCTTTTTCAGTTCTCTTAGGCCAATCTGATTATGGATTCAGCCCAAGAATCGCACCCCTGGGAACGATAACCCATTTACCCTGTGGAAAACTTCGCTCGTTTTCGCTCCGCGTCCCACTTCCCATCTCCTGTGAGATATCCGGGCTAACAGTTTGTCTAATACTTCTTCACTAATTGCCATTGCCACAGGTCCTTTCTTTTTCCACCTGCGTTTACACAATCTTTTTTACACCCTCTTCGCCGGCAACGCTACTCTCCGCTTTCGGATTTGCGGCCAGCCGGCTTGCCGGGCCTTATTCACAATCACCTCCCAACGGAAGCATCCGGGCCGGCGTTTCGCGTTCACCGCAAAGGGAAGGATACACGTCAGGGAGCCCTCGCTCCGACTCGTTAGTAAGTACTACAGAAAAGCCCTACCCCTCCGCCCTCCAAACCCAAGTCCGATCCGCAAATCACTCATTCCTCAACCCCTTACCCCAATCAAACAAACCGATCCCATCACCCCCAAACTCCCTCGCCTCCCCACTATATTTTTCAGTCACAGATCGTCGAAAGAAATTTTCTCCCTTCTTTCCCTCAACTTACAGCGATTTTCTTGATTTCGCCGAACGTCGGTCTCGCAAAATCAAATCGGGGGGAGGATTGCCGTCCTCGCCCACTAAGAACAACTCAATCAAAAAAGTAAGCAACCGGTATGTCCATCGAACCCGAACTAACAGAACCCGTCGACCCCACCGGCGACAACGAAAAAATCACAACCTCCGCGCCGCCGTCGCCGGAGGAACCAGCGGCCCCAGCAGACCAAGCCCCCGAGCCCTACGTGTCCCCCGACGCCGAAAACTTCGGCACCCCCGAAGAGCTCCTCAAAAAACGCAACTGCGGCCGCACCGGACCCACCACGCCCATCGGCAAGGCCATCGCCGCCCGCAACGCCACTCGTCACGGCCTCTGCGCCCACACGCTCATCCTCCCCAATGAGAATGAAGCCGATTGGCTCGAACTCCTCGCCGCCTGGCGCGCCCAATACGCCAGCCCCGCCGAATCCTCCGTCCTCTACACCTTCATCCACAAAACCGCCGCCGCTGAATGGAAACGCCTGCGCGCCGAACGCGAATACGATTTCTTCTACGCCTTTCAAGAAGGCCGCCCCTTCTTCACCTGGCACGCCGACCAAGTCAAAGAGCACGATCTCTGCATGCGTTACAAAACTTCCGCCGAGCGCACCGTCCAGCGCGAATACCGCATGCTCGAACACCACTGGCACACCCACTGCAAACACCTTCACCCCAAAAAAGACCAACCTTCGCAGCCTCCTCCCGATCCAAAACCCGAACCGGAAGCCGAAGTCCCGGAGTCAAACCCCGCCGCGGATCGCAAAATGCCCGGGCTCATCGTCATCAACAACGAAACCGGCGAATCCATCGATAGCGAAGGCCGCTACACTCCTCCGCCGCCCGATTACGTCGCCAAACCCATCATTCCCGGCGTTTATGACGAACACCATCCCTCCAACTGGCGAAAGCACCCGGCCAGACTAGCCCAAAAGGACCCGCCGCAATGAAGCCCGCCAGCCGCTCAAACGCGAGACAATATAATTTCGACGTGAGATGTTTGTCAACGCTCGTTCTGTCTTCGCTCGCCTTCGCCACCCTCCTCCACGCCCAAACCGTCGAGTTCAACCGCGACATCCGCCCTATCTTCTCCGATAAATGCTTCACCTGCCACGGCCCGGATGCCGCCAACCGCAAAACCAAAATGCGGCTCGATATTGAATCCGGCGCCATGATCGAACTGCGCGAAGGCCGCCACGCGTTTGTGCCCGGCGATCCCGATCACAGCGAAGTCATGCGCCGCATTTCGTCCACCGATAAAGCCGTTCGCATGCCGCCCGCCTACATGGGCCGCGACAAACTGAGCGATAAAGACATCAATCTCATTCGCGAATGGATCGTCCAGGGCGCGAAATACGAACCGTTCTGGTCATTCATTCCTCCCAAACGCCCAGCCGTGCCGGACATCGCCAATCCCCACTGGCCGAAAAATCCCATCGATAATTTTGTTTTCGCCAAACTCGCCCAAGAAGGACTCGCTCCGTCGCCCGAAGCCGATAAACGCACCCTCATTCGCCGGGTATCGCTCGATCTCACCGGCATCCCGCCCACGCCGGAAGAAGTCAGCGCGTTTCTGAATGACGCTTCGCCCAACGCGTATGAAAAAGTCGTCGATCGCCTTTTGCAATCGCCGCGTTATGGCGAGCGCATGGCCTTCCGCTGGATGGAAAATGCCCGCTATGGCGATACCAACGGCTATCAAACGGACGGTCCTCGCGAAATGTGGCGCTGGCGCGATTGGGTCATCGACGCGTTCAACCACAACATGCCCTATGACGAATTCACTGTGGACCAACTCGCCGGCGACTTGCTGCCCAATGCAACGCGTCCGCAGATCATCGCCACCGGTTTCAACCGGAATCACCGCACCAACGGCGAAGGCGGCATCATTCCGGAGGAGTACCGCGTTGAATATGTTGCCGACCGCGCCCAAACCACCGCCACCGTTTTTATGGGCGTCACGTTAGGCTGCGCGCGTTGTCACGATCATAAATACGACCCGTTCCTGCAAAAAGATTTCTACCGCCTGTTCGCCTATTTCAACCGCATTCCGCACGAACGCGGCTTCTCTTATAACTACGGCAACGAAGAACCTACCATCAAAGCTCCGTTGCCCGATCAAGAGAAGCATCTCGCGGAGCTCGATCAAAAAGTTTCCACTCTCAACGCGGAATACGAAAACGAGCAGCCGCACATCGCCAAACTCGAGCGCTCCTGGAAGCCGGCCGCCAGCGCCAACTTCACCATTCCCGCCGATTCCGACTTCCCTGCCCCCTGGCATTCGCCCGACCCTCCCGTTTCTCTCAACAAGCCCATCGCCAATTTCGGCTACATGGAACCGTTCACCTTCTCGGCCTGGATCAAGCCCGAATCTGCCAACGGCGGCATTCTTTCGCAAGCCGAAGATTATATGGAAGGGCAAGGCCACACGCTTTACTTGATCGAAGGCAAACTCCGCCTGCACATTGTTCTCCGATGGACCGATCTCGCTCTTCGCATCGAAACCGTCAACCCGGTCCCGTTGAATGAATGGCATCACGTTACCGCTACATATGACGGCAAACGCAAAGCGGCTGGCGCGCATCTTTATATCGACGGCGTTCCGCAAGAGACCAAGGTTCTTTTCGATCAGAATGACGAACCGTTCAAAGTCGATCCCACCAAAATTCCATTTCGCATCGGCGCAGCCGGCGGCATGAATTTCAAAGGTTCCATCGAAGACGTGCGCGTTTATAAACACGCTCTATTGCCGGAAGAATGCGCCGCCATGGCTGCGCGCGAAACTCCGGCACAAATCTCCGCTATCCCTGCATCACAACGCACACCCGCGCAATCCGCCAAACTCTTGCTGGCGTACTTCGCAGAAGGCGCGCCGCCCAATCTCAAAGCGCTACGTGCGAATCTACTCGCCGCGCGCGAAGAGCGCCAAAAGTATTACGACCAGATCCCCACCGTCATGATCATGGCCGATGACCGCGATGCGCGCGAAAGTTTCCTCCTCAAACGCGGCGCCTACGATGCTCACGGCGAAAAGGTAACGCCGGGCATTCCCGCCATTCTTCCGCAAATCGATCCCACTCTGCCCGATAATCGTCTCGGTCTCGCGCGTTGGATCGTCGATCGCCGCAATCCCCTAACGGCCCGCGTCACTGTCAATCGCTTCTGGCAATCCTTCTTCGGGTTCGGCATCGTCAAAACGGTTGACGATTTCGGCTCCCAAGGCGAATGGCCCACCAATCCTCCGCTGCTCGATTGGCTGGCGGTGGAATTCATGGATAGCGGCTGGGATGTAAAGCATATGCAGCGCCTGATCGTCACCAGCGAAACCTATCGCCAATCCTCCAAAACAACTCCCGAGCTGCGCGAAAAAGATCCCGATAACCGCTTGCTCGCGCACGGCCCGCGTCTGCGCTTGGGGCCGGAGATCATTCGCGATCAGGCGCTCGCTGTATCAGGGTTGCTGGTCGAAAAAGTCGGCGGTCCGTCGGTGAAACCGTATCAGCCGCCCGGCCTTTGGCAGGAGCTATCCAGCGGCGGCGGTTATGTGCAAGATCATGGCGAAAGCCTCTATCGCCGCAGCTTGTACACCTATTGGAAGCGCACGGTCGAGCCGCCCTTCATGGGAAACTTCGATTCGCCCAATCGCGAAGTCTGCACCGTCTATGAGAATCGCACCAACACCCCGCTGCAGGCCCTCAACCTGATGAACGATGTGGCATTTCTCGAAGCTTCGCGTAAACTTGCCGAGCGCATGATCACTGAAGGCGGCGCAACACCCGAAGGCAGAATCGACCGCGCCTACGAACTTCTGCTTTCCCGTCCGCCCAAGCTTGCGGAACAACGCATCGTTCTCGCCGCGCTCGCAAAATTCGAAGCCAGTTATTCGAACAACAGCAAATCCGCCGAAGAATTCGTAAGTTATGGCGAGTCTTCGCGCAAACCGGAAATCCCAGTAACCGAACTAGCTGCCTATACCGGCGTCGCCAGCCTGATTTTGAATACCGACGCCGCCGTCACAAAGGAATAATCATGGATGAATTAGCCATCACACGCCGTCATTTTTTCGGCAAGACCTCCACTGGCGTTGGGCTTGCCGCGCTGGCAGGTTTGTTTCAGCGCGAAAGTCTCGCCGCTGGCGTCGGCCACGGTGGCCTCGAAGGCTTCCCCAATTTCCCACCCACAGCCAAGCGCGTCATCTATCTGTTTCAATCGGGCGGCCCCTCGCAAATGGAACTGTTCGATTACAAGCCGCGCCTGGTCGAATTTCAAGGCACCGATCTACCCGATTCCATTCGCGGCGGTCAACGCCTCACCGGCATGTCGGCCACGCAATCTTCGTTTCCCATTGTGCCTTCCAAATTCAAGTTTGCGCAGCATGGGCAATCGGGCGCGTGGCTCAGCGAATTGCTTCCCCATACCGCGGCCATTGCCGATCAGCTCACGTTCATCAAATCGATGAACACCGAAGAGATCAATCACGATCCCGCAGTAACTTTGGCGCAAACAGGTTTCCGCCTCGGCGGCCGTCCCAGCATGGGCGCTTGGATCTCCTACGGCATCGGCTGCGAAACCGAAGACTTACCTGCGTTCGTGGTCATGATTTCATCCAGCGGCGGCGGCCAACCTCTTTATGACCGCCTGTGGGGCAACGGCTTCTTGCCCAGCCGTTATCAAGGCGTAAAGTTTCGCTCTGTCGGCGATCCCGTTCTCTATATCTCCGACCCCAAAGGCTTCACCGCCGAAAGCCGGCGCGAGTATCTCGATTCGTTGGGCCAGCTCAACAAACTCGAATACGACGAATTTGGCGATCCCGAGACCAACACCCGCATCGCCCAATACGAGATGGCGTTCCGGATGCAGACGTCCGTACCCGAACTGACCGATCTCTCAAAAGAACCCGCCAGCACTTTCGAACTTTATGGCGACGACGCCAAGAAACCCGGCACCTTCGCCTCCAATTGCCTGCTGGCTCGCCGCCTGGCCGAGCGCGGTGTGCGCTTCATTCAGCTTTACCATCGCGATTGGGATCATCATGGCAATCTTCCCATCGAACTGCCGAAGCGTTGCAAAGATGTCGATCAAGCAGGCGCAGCTTTGGTGCAAGATCTCAAACAGCGCGGCATGCTGGATGACACCCTCGTGATTTGGGGCGGCGAATTCGGCCGCACTGTCTATTGCCAAGGCCGCCTCACCGCAACCGACTACGGCCGCGATCATCACGGCCGCTGCTTCACCATGTGGCTTGCCGGCGGCGGCATCAAACCCGGTGTCACGCTAGGCGCGAGCGACGATTACGGCTACAACATCACGCAAGACCCGGTGCATGTGCACGATCTGCAAGCAACCATTTTAAAGTGCCTTGGGGTCGATCACACCAAACTCACATTCCAATTTCAAGGCCGCCATTTCCGCCTCACCGATGTCGCCGGAAAGGTGGTGTCGCCGGTTTTAAGCTAGGATTTCTTTCACCGGGTGCGCCTCTTTTTCAACACCTGTAAGCCGTTGATCTAAGCCTTGATATTTGTAACGGAACCGCTGGCTGTCGATACCGAAGCAGTGTAAGAGCGTCGATTGGAAGTCGCGAATATGCACCGGATCTTTCACAATGTTGTATGAGAATTCGTCGCTTTCTCCATGCACCACGCCGCCCTTGATGCCACCGCCGGCCATCCAAATCGAATAGCAGCGCGGATGATGATCGCGGCCGTAATCCGTGGCCGTCAGTTTGCCTTGTGAATAGATGGTGCGGCCGAATTCCCCGCCCCAGATCACGAGCGTGTCGTCCAACATGCCTCGTTGCTTAAGGTCTTGCACCAGCGCCCAGCCGCCTTGATCGACGTCTTTGCACTGGCTGGGCAGAACTGCGGGAAGATCGCTATGTACGTCCCAGCCGCGATGGTAAACCTGCACAAAGCGCACGTTGCGCTCCATCATGCGCCGCGCCATTAGACAGCAGTTGGCGAACGTGCCGCCCTTTTTAGCGTCGTCGCCATAAAGTTGAAATGTGCTGGCCGGCTCTTTCCTGATGTCCGTCAAATCGGGTACCGATGACTGCATGCGGAAAGCCATTTCGTATTGAGAAATACGGACCCTTGTTTCCGGGTCGGCAATTTTTTGCGCCGTGATCTCGTTCAGTTCGCCCAGCGCATCCAGCATCCGACGGCGAATCGCACCCGGCACGCCCTCGGGGTTGGAAATGTATAACACCGGGTCACCGCTCGAGCGCAGCGCGACGCCGGAATATTGGCCGGAGAGAAAACCCGAACTCCACAGGCGCGCCGAAATTGCTTGTACGTTCGCCTTCGGATTGGAGTGCGTCGCATTGAGCACAACGAACGTGGGCAGATCTTGATTCAAGCTGCCGAGCCCGTAAGCCAGCCACGAACCGATGCAAGGCTTGCCCGGAATCATAAAGCCGGTTTGCAAAAATGTCACCGCCGGCTCATGGTTGATCGCTTCGGTGTACATCGATCGGATGATCGCTATATCGTCCACCATTTTCGCGGTATTCGGCAATAGTTCCGATACCCACGCGCCGCTTTGCCCGTGTTGCGCGAACTTGAAAATGCACGGCGCGATGGGAAAGCGTGTCTGGCCCGATGTCATGGTCGTCAGCCGCTGCCCTTGCCGGATCGAGTCCGGCAGGTCTTTGTCGAACCATTGGGCCATCGTAGGCTTATAGTCGAATGTCTCCATCTGCGGCGGCGCGCCGAGCATGTGGAGGTAGATGGCCCGCTTCGCTTTCGGAGCGAAATGCGGCAAGCCCGGCAGTGTATCGCCCTCCGCCAAGAGGGACATCAGCGCGAGGGAACCAAGCCCTTTCGCGCCGCGGCCAAAAAACTGCCGCCTGGTTTCCTGCAGGACTGCGTTGTCAGTCGGATCGGTCGTCATTTCGCCAGCACCTCGTCGAGATTCATCAGTTCGTTCGCCACCATGGTCATGGCCGCGAACTCCGGCTTAGGCAGTTGTTCATCTGCCTTGGCTTCGCCCACGCCCAAAAGCTTCTTGGCGTCGTCGGGCTTGCCGTCGTAGTAAGAAAGGTAATCGTGGTAGGAGTGGAGAACAATCGTCATCTCCTTCGCCTCCAAATTGCGGCTGATCAAACGCTCGGCCATGTAGTTGACTTCGTTTTCCGGCTTAGCGTCGGTTTGTTCAAGGGAGTGTTGCGCCAGTACGCGCGCCGCTTCGACAAATTGCGGGTCGTTCATCGTCACCAATGCCTGCAGCGGCGTGTTCGTTCGCTCACGCCTTACCATGCAGACCTCGCGCGAAGGCGCGTTGAAAATGTCCATACTCGGCGGCGGCGCGCTGCGCTTCCAGAAGGTGTACATGCTCCGCCGATACAGCGCATCGCCATGATCTTGTTTGTAGAAACGCGTGTTGCTTTGTTCCATCGCCACCGTTTCCCAAATGTTGATCGGCTGATATGGCTTCACGCTTGGCCCCCCTATTTCGGGCCGCAGCAAGCCGCTAGCGGCTAGCGCGGTATCGCGCACCATTTCGGCGTCCATCCGAAATCTCGGTCCGCGCGAGAGCAGCCGGTTGTCTGGGTCTTTGGCGAGTTTGTCCTCGCTGGCTATGGCCGATTGCCGGTATGCCGCCGACGTAACCATGAGCTTGAACAGGTTTTTTACGTCCCAGCCCGAGTCGCGAAACTCGATGGCCAGCCAGTCGAGCAGTTGAGGATGGGACGGCGGTTCGCCCTGTGCGCCAAAGTCTTCGGATGTCTTGACAATGCCGGTTCCGAAAACTTCTTGCCAGAATCGATTGACGGTCACACGAGCGGTCAGCGGATTTGCTGGATCGACGATCCATTCCGCCAAGCCGAGCCGATTGCGCGGCAGCGATTCGGCCATCGGCGGCAGGATCGCCGGCACTCCCGGATGCACTTCGTCGCGCATCTGGTCATACAGTCCCCGGTAGAGGACGTGAGCGGTGGGTTGCGTATCGGTCCGCTCTTGCATCACGAACGTGACCGCGCCGCGGCGCGCGATTTGTTCTCGCTCGGAATCGACTTGATGCAAGCGGGCAGCGGTCTTGCCTGACTTTCGATAGCAATCGACCTTGTGCATGTCGTTGCGATCCCAGGCGTAGAGCAGTTCGGCTTGCACTTCGTCTTCGTGGAAGTTCAAAATGCGGAATTGCGCAACCGGCGCATCGGACCGTTTGAGTTGCGCCGGAGCGGCGATCTTTTCGGTGAGCGGGTTGTTGTCTTCGCCCGTCCCGTACGTTGGAATAAACGTGCCGTTGATATAAAGGCTCAAGCCTTTTCGGCTCTTGCTGCCGTCGTAGGTGAATTGTAAGTGGTACCAGGTCTCGGGCTTTAGTTCGTAGCCGGCGCTTGGCCGCGCTGAGATGTATTTGCCATCGGTTGCTTTGAGGCGCAATTCCGGCGCTCGGCCGTTGACGCCGAGTTCGCCGCCGTTCAGGCTGAGGCTCCAGCCATGCTCGGCCATTTGGCTCGCGAGAGTGAAGTTTCCCTTCTTGTTTGGTATCCAGACAGAAGTGACAATCGTGAAGGGCTTATCGGCTTCGAGCGGCCCGGTCTGGAGCGCGGTCGAATCATAAAGCGGAGGCAACGGTTTCTTTGGCGGAGTCCACTTCGCTGCCATCCGTTTGTCGATCTTGGCCCGCAGTTCGGCCCGCTCCTGGCTGAGGTCGGTCCAGCGCTGCCAATCTTCCTGGCGCGGGACTACCACCGTGGGCGGCGTATCCGGCACATTGCCGTCTAGCGCGAGTTGGGTTGTGTTGCGGAAAAAGGCTGTGAGCGAATAGTATTCTTTCTGCGCGATCGGATCGAATTTGTGGTTGTGGCAAGTGGCGCAGCCAACGGTCAGGCCTAGCCAGACGATCCCAGTCGTGTCGGCGCGGTCTTTGGCGTACATCGCTTCAACTTCGGCTGGAATCGATCCGCCTTCGTTCGTTGTGACGTTACAGCGATGGAAGCCGGACGCGATCTTTTGATCGAGCGTCGCATTCGGAATCAAATCGCCTGCCAATTGGTCGACAGTGAACTCATTGAATGGCATGTTTCGATTGAAGGCGTTGATTACCCAATCGCGATAAGCCCACATTTCACGGTAATTATCGATGTGGAGGCCTTGGCTGTCCGCATAGCGCGCCGCATCCAGCCAATAGCGGGCGCGGTGCTCGCCATAGCGCGGTGAGGCCAGCAACCGGTCCACGACCTTCTCATAGGCGTTGGGCGCGTTATCGTCCACAAAGGCCTGCACCTCTTCGGGTGTCGGTGGCAAGCCGGTGAGGTCAAACGTGACACGGCGGATCAGCGATCGGCGGTCCGCTTCCTCATTCGGCTTCAGCCCTTCCGCTTCGAGCCGCGCGAGGACAAAATGATCAATCGGCGTTTTGGCCCACGCTGCGTCTTTCACTTCCGGCGGAGTCTGGCTTGCGGGAGGGATGAACGACCAGTGTTGCTTCCACTGCGCACCTTCTTCGATCCATTTACGCAAGATCTCCTTCTGTTCCGCGGTTAGGATCTTGTGAGTCATGACCGGCGGCATGCGAAAGCCGGGGTCATCGGAGAATATCCGTTTGATCAGCAGGCTGTCTTGCGGTTTGCCCGGGACGATGGGTGTACCGTTCTTGCGCGCGCCCATCGCGCCTTCTTTGGTATCGAGACGCAAGCCCACCATTCGCCGGCCGCTGTCGGGGCCGTGGCAGAGAAAGCAGTTGTCCGACAGGATCGGCCGCACTTGGCGCTGGAAATCGACGGTAGGGCCAGCCAACGAGAGGCCTGTCCCAAACAGAAGGCAAACGAGTGCTTGGCGCATTTATGTTCGCTCCAAAAATATCAAACCCGGATCGGCGAGAGAAAACCTGCGGGGAGAACACTCAACTTAATAAACGTGCAATAGCCGCTTCCGGCAGGGGAGGTATTAGCGGGAAAAGAAAATCTCTTACGGACTGGTTGATGAAGTATTCAGAATCGCGTCCGTCGCCAGCCCCAATCCGGCCAGAGCAGCGCCGGTCATTAAATAGAGGTAGGCAAGTCTCCGCTTATGGTTGTTGTTGGTGTCAACGCTGGCCCCTGAGGGTAAGGTACTCAGCCCAGATTGAAAAGAGGATGCGGTGCCTGCGGCGATCCGAGTTAAAAGGGTGCCGTTCTCATCGAAAACGTTGAGCGAGCCAGTCACGGCCGCTACTTCCACGGCCCCGTGGGCTAATCGGACAACTGCCTGCGATGACGGCTTGCTCTGCCGTATTTCGTAACGATCCGCCTTAATCGCGTAGTTCGTTAAATTGTCGACTTTGGTTGCGCCTTGGTTCAGCGTAAAATGGTCTCTATAGATAGTACCTGCGGAATCAACCCCTAGTACGAGAGCGGCGCCGCTCATCAGATACACTTTACTAGAGGCCTTATCAGTCCTGATGCGCGAACCATCAAACAAGTTGGCATTGCCCTCCACCTCTGAACTGTTGAGCGTGAATGTTCCGACGGCAGACGCGACGCCAATTGTTGGTGACGCAGCTGTCAGTTGTGTTATCGTTACTGCCGCAACCACAAGGAGCTTGGGAAGTTTATGTAGCGTCATTATCGGGATCGCCAAGTAGTAGCCCGTACAGGGTTACAACTTTTCGATTATATCGAAATCGATTATGATGATCAAACAGAAGAATTTGCGATGAACTATTACGAGGAACTCGGAATTAGATCTGACGCGGATGAAGAGGAAATCCGCAAAGCGCATCGTCGACTGGTAAAGCTCATGCATCCCGATCAACATCGGGATCAGGGGCTGAAGCAACTGGCCGAAACGCAGATGCGGCGATTGAATTCCATAGTCGCCGTTTTGCTCGACCCCGAAGAGCGCCGTGATTATGACGACCAGTTGCGGAACGGTGGCGTCAACGGAGACGGTAGTGGTGCGCCTGTTCCGCAGAGTTCCTGGAAATCCGTACCTTGGTGGATTGCGAGTACGCTTGGGGCAATTATATTGACGGTTGGAACGGTATGGCTTTTAGCGGATCGATTTGGCAGTCATTTTCAACAACCCAGCAGTTCATTGCATGTAACGGAAATTACGCCCCCTGCGACTGATACGCAGCCGGTTACAGAACCCGCCCCTGTTGTTCCGGATCAAAAGCCGGCGCCTGCTCTTGACGAGAAGACAACGGCACAGCAGGTTCCGAATGTGACACCGAGTCAGACGCCTCCTGTGCCCGTGCCGCAACAACAACAACCGCAGCAACAGACTGCACAGGTAATCAAACAACCGCCGCCGGAGGTAACGCCGGTACTCGTGCCACGGCCGGTTCCAGCACCGCCTCCCACGGTCAAACCAGCCGCGCCGCCAAAGACGGCCATCGTCCAGGCGCGGCAAAGCACGCCTCCGCCAGTTAAGCCGTTCAGCGATTACAGGCAGCCAGAAGTGCGTCCAAAGATAGGGTCAACTGAGATCGGCGGTGCTGCGCCGGCACCGGGCGTTGGATCGGTGCCCCAGGGGAGTGAGGCGGATTATTGGAGGGAGGATTCGGTTCCCGGACCCCCGCCCATTGGCCGTAGGGACCCACTTGAAGGGGAATGGGTGTACGCGCCGCTGGAACCGGAGAAGCGCCGCCCAGGCTTTTATCCCCCTGAGTTTATAAGGCTGAAGCTCGTGAAGGACACCGATGGAATGCGCGGCGAATACAACGCCCGTTACAGCGTGGACCGACAGGTTAGTCCGGACGTGAATTTCGTCCTGAAAGCGACAGATCCGACGGCTTTGAAGTACAGTTGGACTGCTTCAAACGGAGCGCACGGGTGGGCAGTCATCCGCAATCTGGAGCAGGATACGATGCGGATCGAGTGGCACGACACCAGCAAAGGGCATGGCCCGGCGCTTACTTCCGGCGAAGCGACACTCGTCCGAAAGAACTGATCCTACTTCACTTCGACGTTGTGGATAGCAGCGCCTGTGAAGACGCCGGCTTCTAGGAAGTTGCTGATCGCAAAGGCCGAATGCCAGTCAGTATGGTGGCGGAAGATAACCTGCGGGATCAAAACCGCGCTGGCAATGCTGGCTTTGACAGCGACACCCTTGGCACCGAAAGTCCCGTTCGACGACGCCAGGATGCTGTTGCTTTCGTGCTTGTGCCAGGAGGTGGCGGCATCGGCAGCGGTGCCGGCGGCCATAGCGGCGATGGAGGCAAGCCAAATGTGACGAACCCGAGTCTCATGCGAGGTTTCGGCGACATTGGCGATGGTGACGTGGTTCGATGGCGCCACGTTGAAGAGGTTCTGGGCATGCATCACAACGGCTGTAAACCCAAGTAAAGCTAGGACCTTCATTTGATCAATCTCCGGATCGCTGGGGCGATCTAAGGACTGATCGGCAAGAGGGTGGGCTGGCTTTAGGAATAGGATAAGACCATTGAAATCAGTGTATTACCAAACGAACTGTTTATTAGTATAAAAACACTACCTTGATTGTTGAGACCAGGCACGGCGACCGAAAGCGGTCAAAGTGCGGGCAGCTAAGCTATTGCGCGTCCGCGACACAGCGGAAGCCGATGGTGGCGGAGCGGTCGTAACTGGGCGCCATGAGGAGTAACTTACCGTGTTGGTCGTTGCGGTAAGCTTCTGGGAAATACCAAATGGAGCCTTGAGGGCGATAGTAGTTGCCGCCTCGAAGGATGCCGCCGCGGGTGTGGTCGTCGATGAATTCGTCGGTCCATTGCCAGACGTTGCCCACCATATCCGTAACAGCGAAGGGGCTTGCTCCATTAGGATGCGCGTCGACGTCGTCGGGAGGGCGGAGAGTGCGGCCGGTATCGGGGACGGGGACAGCGGAGGCATTCCATTCGTTGCCCCAGGGATATTTACGGCCATCGCTGCCTTGGGCGGCGAATTGCCACTCCCACTCGTGCGGCAAGCGCTTGCCGGCCCATTTTGCATAAGCGCGCGCATCTTCGAAAGACACCCAAGTCACTGGCTTGTTCGCCCATGACTCAGGGAATGTGCCGTTTTTCCAATCGCGCAAGAAATTGCCGCTGTCGGACGGATGGTAGCCGGTGGCGTCGAGGAATTTCTTGAACTGACTGTTGGTGACCGGATATTTGTCAATGAAGAAGGGTTTGACTTCCATCTTGTGTTCGTGAAAGCGGCGCGGCATATCTTCCCACGGGTACTGGACGTCGACTCCGATGTCGTCGAAACCCTCGATTTCGATGCCCTCCACTTTGAAGACGTAAGGGCCGCCGGGGATTTTGACCATTCCTTCGGGCGAGGTGGTGGGCGCCGGTGTTGACGCGATTTCGACTAAGTGCTGAGGGAGCGTATGCCATTCCGCTGAGTAAGTGGACAAAAGAGTGGATGTCATGGTCTTCATGGCGTTCATCAGTTCGGCGATTTGAGCGCTGGGCTCGCCGCGCGTGGACAGGATGGCGCCATAGCCGTGGGCTTCGAGCGGGAATGACAAGACGGCGCGGGTGCCCTCGATATCCGGTTTCAGTTCGATGCCGTGATAGAGATCGAAATAGCGGGCGCCCGTCTCGGCAGGCACAGACATTTGGCGCGCCGCGATGTCGTATTCGTTGCGGTTGACGATGGTCCAAACGGTTTGATCGGTGAGAGGCCAGCGGCTGGCGTAGACTCCGTAGAGATTCATTGGGTAGAACGGCTCCCAATCTTGGCTGACGAGGAATGGCGCGATGGCGCGCTCGATGGTGGCGACGCGGCGGGTAGCTTCGGCGTCTCTCGGGGTGATGCCGTTCCAGATGCCCCAAATGTTTTCCCAACATTCCCAGCCTTCGCCATTGAAGAATGCGTACTGAAGATCATCGGTTTTTGTGCGCGCCCAACGGTCGGAGATGTTGACCATGTGGCGGGTTTCCAGCCAGCGATACTTATCGACTCCGGGAATGAAAGAGAATTGGCCGCCGTATTGGCCCCAAGTGAGCACGTTCCAGGCAAGGGCTTCATCGGAGGGGCCGCCTTCGGGTTCGAAAGCGAGAGGATGGCCGATCTTTTCGGCGGCTTCAGGGAAGACTGCCGGGACGCCATCCTGGGTATCGCCATTAACGCCATCGGCATCTATTGCTTTCATTAACTCCGCGATGGCTTGCGGCCAAGTCTTGTCGGGATTGCGCGTGCCTTGATCCCACATCATCATAGGAAACAAGACGCGGACATGGCGGCGGTGAAAATCGGCAACCATTTGTTTGACGCCCTCGATGCCGCCGGGCATGCTGGCGACCATGTCGAGCTGGTTCCGGGTATCGATGCCCATATTCGGGTAAGTGGACCAAATGAGAACGGCATCGATACCCCCGTAGCGCTGTTTCAAATCGTCGAGGTAACGATCAACTGTGTACTTGCCGGCAACCGGATCGTAGAAGTAACGATCATGCACCATCATTTGGGGTTGAAAGAAACTGCGCTGAGTCCACTGGAGGGCAGGGTCGCGGTAGCGCTCATCGTCCAGATTGAGGCCGGTGCGGATGGCGCGCTCGGAGCGCCAGTGTTGGATGTCTTTGAGCCAGGCGTTGTGGGTCTCATTCGTGCATGGCGTGTAACCGCCTTCCCAGGCACCCTTCATAGTTAGACAGTCGGGCGCGGGGATGAGTTGGTTTTTCGGACGGGAGTGTGAGTCTTGGGCTTGAACGAGGCAACAAAACGCGGTGATGCATGGAAGAAGGGCGGCAAGGGTGACGGGTCGAGGCATCTCTTTCTGGAAATTAGCATGAAGCGCTGAACCGGTTCAAGAAAATTCTGGATTTGGCAGAGTTTGTGTTTTATGCTAGTTTCTTTCGTTTCCTCTGGGCCAAATGCCTACGATCAAAGAACTTGCAAGGCGAGCAGGGGTATCGGTTGGAACGGCCTCCCACGTGCTTAATGGCAGGGTACCTGTCAGTAAAGAGCTAAGAAAGAGAGTGGAGGCGGCGATTGCCGAACTGGACTATCATCCCAGTCAAGTAGCCCGCAGCCTTTCTATTCGCCGGACCCATACCCTGGGTATGGTCATTCCGGACATCGCGAATCCGTTTTTTCCACAGATGATTCGAGGGGTGGAATCGGTTGTGACGAAGTTCGGGTTTTCGCTCATCACATTCAACACCGACGACCAATTGCAGCGGGAGAAAGATACGCTGGCGGTGCTGAGGTCGCGACGGGTGGATGGCATTCTGCTGGTTATTTCACCGGGACGGAGAGATAACGCGCATATCGCGCGGGTGATGGACGCTGGAATTCCGGTGGTGTGCCTCGACCGTTTACCGAATGGACGGCTGGGGCTAGATTGCGTATCGGCTGACAATTTCAGCGGATCGAGAGAAGCGGTGCGGCATCTGATAGCGACTGGCCACCGCGACATTGCGATTGTGACAGGTCCGCTCACTTTGAAGAATGCGCTGGACCGGCTTAGGGGTTACAAGGCGGCTTTTGCAGAGGCGGGATTTCCCGTGACGGCGCGACGCGTTCAGGAGGGGGACTTTCGACGTGAGACAGGTGAGCGAATTTGCCAGGAAATGTTTTCCTCCGGCAAGCGACTACCGTCGGCGCTGTTCATTTCGAACAACTTAATGGCAATTGGCGCGCTTGAGGGACTGAGCCGAATGGGGTTCCGCTGCCCGGAGGACTTCGCCCTGGTCGCCTTTGACGGCTTTGTGTTTCCGGATGTGTTTCATCCTACTTTGACAACGGTTGTCCAGCCGACGTATGAGATGGGTGTGCGCGGGGCGGAAATCCTGATCCAGCGGGTAAAGGGTGAAAGCATGGGCGCCCCAGTGCATATCGAACTGCCAACCGAGTTACGGCTTAAGGAGTCGACACTGAGGTTTCGGGAGAGCAGCGAGAAAACGTTTCGGAATGACCGAGTAAAGCAGGCGCGCTAAAAGTTGGCAGGTAACACTCCCAGGGAAAAGGTCAGACGCGAGCCACCACTACGAAGTACAGTAACTTAGGAAAGCGCCTAAGTTGCGCGATTGACTTTAACAGCCGGCGGCAAGTGACAAAGTTCTTGACAAGGGCGATTGAGTGCTGATATAAACCTGAGGCAGAGAGTTCAGATCTTGGGATTGAACCGGTTCATGTAGAGTGGTGCTGCTTGAGTATCCGTTACTCCTTCCTTAGTTCGCTGGGTTGGCTGCCGCTTCTCACGCTGGGTGCGGGGATGCTAGTTGCGCCGAAAGTATGCGCCGAGGCGGCCAACTCGGGTTACAACGCGGGGGTTGAACTAGCCAAAGAGGGGAAACTGGACCAAGCCCTTGTTACATTCGAGAAGGCTTTAGAGACGGACGGACGGAATTCCGCACTGCTCGATGCCACGGGCGCAGTGTACAGCCTACGCGGAGATCTTGAAAAGGCGGAGGGATATTTTCTAAAGTGCTTAGCGATCGACCCGCAATTCGCGCCGGCGCGCAAGAACCTGGCGATCACGTATTTCAATCATGGCCAGTACGATCTGGCGGCTCCGCAATTTCAAAAACTGAGCGAGCTTTCTCCTGCTTCGACACCGATAGCCAATCTTTTCCTGGGGATGATTGCCGGGAAAAAGGGAAACAATGAACAGGCAACGAAGCTGTTGGAGGGTGAGGGAGAATTGCTGGTTCGTTATCCGGAAGCGATGTTGTACCTGGCGCAAGCCGACATTCAGCTTGGGAAAAGCCAGAAAGCACAACCGCTTCTGATGGAGGTTGCGAGGAAAACGCTGGATAGCAGCGAGTTGAATCTGCTGGCGCATGTCGCAGAGAAAGCGGGCAATCTGGCGCTGGCGATGGACAGCCTTCGAAAGGCTGCAAAACTCGAGCCCAAGCGCGAGGACAATTATCTGGATTTCAGCACGCTGTGCAGCGATTACGGAAATTACCCACTTGCGTTGGAGGCGGCGGAGATTGGTCTCGAGCATATTCCGAACTCGTATCGGTTGTTCGTTCAGAAGGGCGTGGTTTTAGAAAATCTGGGACGGTTTGAGGAAGCGGAGACCACGCTACGCGGGGCGGCTGCACTCGAAAAAGACAACAGTGTGGCGTTACTGAGTCTGGCCATTGTTCAAACGCACGCGGGACAGATTCTGGACGCCGAAGAGACGCTGGTATCGGCGCTGAAGAGTTTCCCGGACAACTATTACATGCACTATCACCTAGGCAAGCTTCTGCTGGAGGGGGAAGGAGGAAACGCGACGCGGGCGAAGGAGGCTTTTGAGCAGGCGATCCGGTCGAATCCGTCTTTCGCCGATTCCTATTTCCAACTTTCGAAGCTTTATATGCGGGAGTCTCCGAGACAGGCGGAGCAAAATCTGGTCAAGTGTTTGCGGTTGGATCCAAATCACGCCCCGGCGGAATATGCGCTGGCCCGACTCTACTTGAGCACCGGGAGGCGGGCGGAAGGACAGGCGTTGATTGACCGGTTTGAGCGGCAGCGAAAGGCCGAAAAAGTGAAAGAGACTGAGAAACCCAGGATTGAGTTAGCGCGAAATTAGCCGATCGCGGCGGATGGACAAGGGGGAGCGATGAAGAAAACGATTAAGAAGCTTGCGTTAATCACGCTGGCAATTGTGGTTCCCTGTTTCGGTCAGTTCAACAGCGGTTTTACCGGTGTGGTGGTGGAGCAGACGGGCGCCGTGGTTGTGGGCGCCAAAGTGACTGTGACGAATCAGGGCACGCAAGTCACTCAGTCATCGACTACTGCGGCGAGCGGCGATTTTCGAGTTCCCTCGCTCCCGGGCGGAGTCTATACGATTGAAGTGGATGCCGCGGGGTTTCGGCCGTGGGTGCAGAAAGATGTAACGCTTGAATCGAACCAAGTGCTGACGCTGCACCCGTCACTGTCTCTGGCTACTCAACGAGTGGTGGTATCGGTTTCGGGGGCAGTGGCCGCGGTGGAAACCGACCGCAGTGAAACTTCGCGGGAAATATCTTCCAAGCTGATAGACAATGCGCCACTGCTGGGGCGGAATGTTTACACGAGCATGATTGAGCTAGCTCCCGGTGTGACTGGTTCGGGGTTGCCGAGCGGGGGCGCGCTGGGATCAGGCTCGAATAACAACGACAGTTTCGAGCAGGAGCAAGGATATCAACTCAACGCGGCCGGGCAGCGGCAAGAGAGCAACGAGTATGATGTTGACGGTTCGACGGTAAACAGCGCATCGCGCGATGGGGTGGTGAATCTGGCACCGGAGCCGGATTTCGTGCAAGCCATGCGCATTTCGGGAGCGACCTTCGATGCCGCGAAGGGCCGGTATAGTGGAGCGTGGGTGCAAGTGTTCACCAAGTCGGGCACTAATCAACTGCACGCTACCCTTTCCGAATACCATACGGACAACGACCTCACCGGACACACGATTTTCCAAAACTGCGCGGCGGGAGATTGCACCGCATTCCGCCGGAACGAGTTTGGCGGAACTCTGGGCGGCCCGATTATCAAAGACAAATTGTTTTTCTTTGTTGGAGCGTTCGGATTGCTCTCTTCCACGGCGGCGACGACGGTGGCTCCGGTAGAGACGCAGCAGTTCGCACAGTTAGTGGAGCAGGCATTCCCGAATAGCATCGCCAGCGTTTTTTTCAAGCAAGCGCCGCCGGTTTCGTATCCCACGTCGAACTTCTTGACCATCGGCCAGGTGGCGGTGGCGAACCCCGGGCTTTTGCCTTTGTCCGGGGTGTTGCTGCAGAACTCTTCACTGCCTGCGATTGGGACAGCGATTGTTCCCGAAAGCTTAACTCACAATGCGCGGCAATGGCACGTGCGGACGGACTATGAGATTGACCAAAACAACCGCTTATTTTTCGATTTGTTCCGCACCAACGTCAATCAATTGCAGCAAGACGCGCGCCCTCTTTTCCAGGTTGTGCTTCCGAATGCAGGGTTCTACGCGAAATTGGACTGGACGCATCTCTTCACGCCGACGCTTCTGAATGAAGCGGGGTTTACGCTGGCGAGAGCGGTGGGCTCTAACCCGGCGACGAACAGCAACCGCGATCTTCCGAGCGTGAGTATAACGGGTATTGGCGACGCGTTCAACAATCAGTGGGGCCCGGCTGGATGGGTGCATGAAAATTTCAACTGGCATGACGTGCTGAGCTGGAACCACGGGAAACACTCGATTTCCGCGGGAGTTGATGTGGACCGGCATCATGACGACGATAATTTCACCGATGCGCTTTTGCGCCCCAGCTTCCAATTCGCCAATTTGCTGGATTTCGCCCAAGACACGCCGTACTCGCAGAGTGGACCCGCTTTAACAGTGGCGGACAGCGGATTGGCTTCCAATCTGTATCAAGTGCTGCGGTGGATTTATATCGGAGGGTTCGTTAAAGACGATTGGAAAGTAACTCCGCGTCTGACGGTGAACTTAGGACTGAGATATGACGATTTCGGACACTGGGGGAACTTTCACAATTCAACGACGCCGTTTCCGCTTTTTGTTCCGGGGCAAGGAAGCACTTTTGCAGATCAAATCGCCGATGGAACTATGCAGGTGCGAGGCGGCAGTAGCGCGTATGTGATCGGCAACAGGCCAATGTACGCAAGCCCGCGGCTGGGTTTCGGATGGGATGTGTTCGGTAACGGGAAGACGGCGCTGAGAGGCGGATATGGTCTTTACTACAACATTGTTGCCGATGGATCGTGGTCATTTGACTCGCGGGCCAACCCGCCGGTGTGGGCGGTTCCGTCGTTTAGTGTGACTAATACGGTTCATCCGTTCACTTATGCATTGGGAAGCGCGAATGGATCGATCTGGCCGATTCCTCCGGGGATTACGTTCCAGACCACTGCAGCCGGAGGGATTGTGGGACTGCCGGTGCTGACATCGGGAGTGAACAGCCCCTTAGACCAACCGCGCACGCATGTGTGGATGTTCGCACTGCAACAGGACTTGGGGCACAATTTGATTTTCGAAGCAGACTATAACGGAACGCACAGCGATCACCTTTATGTGCAAACGGATGTGAACCGCTTCCCGGGCGATCTGATTCAAAATGCCGGGGTACAGACGCGGCTAAATCCGAATTTCGGAGAAATCGATTTTGGCCGGACGATTGGGATTGCCGACGGCCATTACGCCACGCTCATGCTGAGTAAACAGATGAGCCACGACTGGCAAATGAGAGCGATCTATACTTTCGGGAAAGCGACCGACGACTTGAGTAGCAACGACAACGGGACGGGTAACGCGGAGTCTGTGATCAATTCGCTGAATGTACCGGCGCAGCATGGCTTAGCAGATTTCGATGTGGCGCAACGGTTTGCGCTGGACAGTGTCTGGGCGCTGCCGACCCCGTTTCAGCATGGAATTGCAAAAACGATTTTGGGCGGATGGCAAATGTCGGGAATTATGGTGCTGCAGGGCGGGACACCGTTCACGGTGTACACGAGCGCACCGTTCGCACCAATTATTACGAATGGCGTGGTAACGGGACTGAAGCCCGGCAGCGGGGATTTCAACGCCGACGGATATAACTATGACGTTCCGAACGCACCGGCGGCGGGGGCGGTTCAGACCGGGAACCGAAGCGATTTTACAAAAGGCTTCGCTTTGGCTTCGGCGTTCCCGATTCCGGCGTTGGGGAGTGAAGGGAATTTGGCGCGTAATAGTTATTTCGGGCCGGGGCTGGCGAATGTGAACGTGCAGTTTTCAAAAGCGTTTACCTGGGAGCGGTACAGTTTGCAGTTCCGGGCGGATGTGTTCAATATTTTCAACCGGGTGAATTTACTGGATTCCTCGGTGGTGAGTGATTTGTCGAGTAGTCAATTTGGACAGGCGACGGCGCAGAACTTTCCAAGATATGTGCAGTTTGGGTTGCATTTTAGTTTTTAGTTGATTGAGGGAGGTCTCCGCCGGATCGGATTTACGTTGCGCTTCCTTCGGTCGCGGTTCCGTCGAGGGCTTCTTGGAAGGAGATACACAGAACCACTGGGCTGTTACTGCGAGTAAATGCGGATCCAATGCGTGCGGACATTGGCCTGGAGGCGCTGGTCGTCTGTATCCAGGACGAGTGTGTTGGAGCGCTGGATAGGCATGTGGCAATCAACGCAGTTGGCGGTTATGGCGTTGCCGAGCTTGGGGAACATTCCGCATTGTGAGGCTTGGTGACAAGTGAGACAGCGCGATGAGTAATCGGCGGCAGGGCGCTCAGGCTTGTGTACGTCATGGCAGGTAGAACAAGTCATTTGCGGGGAGGCTTGAAAACAGCGGCTGCGTTCGAGGAGATTGACTTGATTGCCGTGGACGTCAATGCGGTCAGTGGCGAAGGCTTGCTGGAGCTTCACGTAGTTAGAGAGCGGTTCGCCGGGAGTGAATGAGAAGGCGGGTGCGATCGGTTCGCCGGCGCCGCCGTGGCATTGGGCGCAGATATCAATCTGACGATCGCGGCTGAGTGTGAGTGGCGGCAGTTTGCTCTGAGTCGAGGCGACGTGCTGGTTGCCGGGGCCGTGGCAGCGTTCACACGAAATACCCAGGACAAACGTTTCGCGGTTGTAGCGATTCTCAGTGAGAGCGGCAGTTAGGGGCTGGACGTACGTAGCGTGGCATTCGAGACAGCGTGGTTCGACGGGGCGATCGAAATCAGCCGAGCCATCCACATAGCCGGGGCTGTTCACCCAACGCTTCAATTGCGCCCAATAGGACACGGGCAGTTCGAACAAGGCGTTCTGCTTCCAAAAAAGATAGGTTTGCCCTTTGGTTGCGGAGCCAATGACTAAGTCGATGCGCTCGGAGTGCTTCGTTACGCGACCATTTCTCCGGTGGATGGCTGTTTCATAGAAGCCGCCGTTGCGAGCGTCCATGAGGAACGTGATTTCGGGATTGAAGGTTTGCATCACGTCATGGCCCTTTGCGAAGCTGCCGGCGATGGAGTTGGCGGTAGGGAGATTAGAAGTGCGATGATGAGCGGTCGTTTGATAAGTGGAGACTTTGTCTTGATGGCAGGAGGCACAGGCGGTGTCGGAGATAGAAGGAGGGGCGGCCCAAGTTGCCAACAGGAAGGCGGAGCGGAGGAAGCCTGTCACCGCTTCAATATAGAGGAGCGGAAGGAGTCGCGCAAGGCCGTCGTTGAGCGACCCACAGAAGCGCGGCGGCAGCGAGAAACCAGGCGAATCCGACGAAGGCAGGCAACAAGTGAAGAAAGTTTGTGTAGCCTACCGCGAAATGAACACCGATCGCGCAGCCGAAACCCGCGCAGCCCATGAGCGTGACGATTTCGACGAGGCTGCGAGTCAGATCGGCGTAGCGCGCGACGAACCAGAGAAAAGCGCCGATGGAGCAGAGTCCCCCGCCGAAGCCAGCGCGGTCATGAGAGATCAAGGGAATGAGTAGGGGCGAGATTTTTTGAAGACTGGCGGGAGAGAGTCCGATGAAAGCTAGGTCGGAGGGGACGAAGACGGTGGTCATACCGAAGACGGCGATGGTGAATCCAGCCGCTATCAAGCCCAGGGCGCAGGCGGCCAAGAGGATTCTTCCCCATTGGGCGAAACGGTTCTCGTTTTTGATAGGCGAGGTTGGGATGTCAGTTTCTCGCGGCCGGGCGCGCCAGACGGCAGCGGCAAAAACAGGCAGAAGGAAAAGCGTTGCGACGCCGTGCCAGGTATCGAGATAGCCTTTGCCGAGGTACGTGAGAAAAGCCAGAAAGCCCAAGCTGCCTGAGACGACGAGCGCCCGCCAGGCCCACACTGCTCTGGCCGCCATGGGAAAACCGGCGAGCCAGAGGTAGCCGAAACCTATTGCCAACAAGGAGCCGCCGTAAGCAACGCGATCATGGAACATGAATCCAACGAGCTGGGGATTCGCAATGTGTGAGAGAGCGGCGGCATCCATGCCGATGGCGTGGCTGTCATGGGGGAGGAGGTGTCCGCTGACGGATTGCATGACGGCGAAGAGGCCGCTGAGTGCAACGGAAAATCCGGTTAAGGCAACGAGAAAGCGGCCATCGCCCAGGACGGCTTGCAGAAGGCTCCGATCATCTTTCATCTCACACAAGATACACCGGAGGGCCAAGAACTGGTTGCCGCGTGCTCGAAGTAGGGCCGGCGTCATGTCCAGGAATCGGCTGGACACTCACTGAATAGCGAGATCCGACACGGGGGAGCGAAAAAGAAGGGACACGCCTGCTTTACTGCTCATTCGAGTAAGTGCGGGGAGCCCGGCGTGTCCCTTCTTTTTCTTTCGGACGCTTGTCGAGTTCGTTCGCGGTTTTTGGGAAGGTAACGATGACAAACCCGGCTTTCGTCAACTTGAGAACCGCTTTGTTCGCCAAACGGCCAGTTCGGGCGACATTGCTCCCGCTACAAAATTGTTCATCCGCAACAGTACTTCAAAGAACTGAGGCTGGCCGTTGGCGTTGACGCCCAGCGTGTGCAAGACGCGCGCCAAGCCGTTCGAATCCAGAACGAATTCTCCGGCAGCCTGGGTGGCCTGCGCGGTGGTTCCCGCGATGCTGAGAACCGGGCCGGCGGAGGCGGTTGCCGGAAGAAATGCCACGCGCGCATAGGTCCGGTGACAGCTAATGTCATCGGGCGTGGGAAAGCGCACGGGCTCATTCGCTTTCGGGCTCTTATTCACAAAAACAATACGGCCGTCGGAGGCCAGATCGGTTTTGAAATTCAAGTCGCCTTCGTACATCTGACCCCAGGGGTTACTAATTGTGCTTCCGATGAGGATCACACTATGACTTTTGAATTCATCAAGCCGTACTTCGCGACCAGACCGCATATCTATATGTTGCGCAAATTGCGGGTAAGTGCGCATGATCTGGCCAGCGATTGCCATTTCACGCCCGTCCGTAAATTCGTAGATATTCCAGTTGCGAATCAAATCGGGAGGATTGGTGGTCGCTAAGTTAGGATAGGTCCGAGCGATGTAATCATCCAAGGTGATTTGCTGATGAGCGAGGGAGGATATTTGCAGGAAACCGGTGTCGGAAGTGACGATTAAGCAATTTCTGCCGCCGCCGAATAACGCCGAAAAGGGTAGAAGCGGGGTTTGAATGTGCAAGGATTCGCGAAGACCTGCCGCAACGGAGCGCCAATGGAGAGCAAAGGCGAGGGCGAAAACGGTGAACAACGAGAGAAAAATGCAGAGATTGCGAAGCCGCGAATGCGGCAACGAGATCGTGACAGGCGGATTCACCGCACCAGAATCGACGAAATCGACTTCGGCGCGATTCGCCAGTTTGGGCGTTGAAACACCCGTTTGCCGCCGCTCAAAGATCAATAAATAAGCACCCTTCGGCATGGAGATGGTGATTGGCTCATCTTTGCCTTCCTGGGCGAAGTAGGCTTCGAGACGCCTACGGAGATTACGAGCCTCAGCACGAACGATGCTGTCCTGGCCGCCATCGAAGTCGGATGCTCGACCAAATACGCGCGTGGCGATCACCTGTTCGCGAACGTCCGCCAGGCGATCATGCAACGTACAATCCGCTACATATAAGAGCAGATCTCGCAGTCGCGGCGATTTCCGAAACAGCTCACTTCCGACAACGCGCTCCACGAGGAGCGATCGCTCTTCCACCTCAGTTGCGATCATAGGTTTGACCGTGAAAAACCCTGCTTAGCATTAAGACTTTTTCGATGTGCCTTAGGTTTCACCGTCAATTCACCTTCTCAAGGTAGCGAATCGATGCTACAGTCCGCAATGGGATTTGATTAGAGGGATGAAACTTAGTGATTTTTCCGAAAGGTCTATCTAGGCTCATGTCTTACAAAACAATTACGCAGGCTGTAGCGAGTAAATCTGCAGTGTTATTTTTCCTGGTAATGACTCCGTATCTATTGCGGGCACAGGAATTCCGCGCGACTTTGACTGGGAGCGTTACAGATCCAAGCGGGGCGATTGTCTCGGGAGCCAGCGTGCTGGCGGTCAATAACGCGACCCAGCAATCCTACACAACAAAAACTACGGATAAGGGCGTGTATTTCATCCCGTACATTCTTCCTGGGACTTACACAGTGAGCGTTTCTCTGCAAGGATTTAAGACTGCAGAGCAGCAGAGCGTTGTGCTGCAAGCGAGCCAGTCGCTTGCCTTGAATTTCGCTCTTCAATTGGGCACAGAGACAGAAAAAGTTGAGGTCACAGGGGAGGCTCCTCTGATTGAGGCGGCGAACGGTTCGGGCGGTACAGTGCTGACGCTAGAAGCACTGGAGAATTTGCCGCTGAACGGCCGCCAAGTGTACACGTTGGTAGGAACCACGCCCGGATCGCAGTTTTTGCAAACGCAATTCGGGGCGCAAGGGTATTCGGGCACGCGCGGCTGGGATGTATCGAATAATTATACGCTGGGCGGAGGTGTGCAGGGGTACCAGCAATTCACGCTGGATGGAACCAATGTCACGCTGCAAAACAATGGCGCCCAGGGACAATGGCAGATTGCCCCGAATCTGGACGCGCTGCAGGAGGTGAATATCATGACCACCACCTACGACGCGCGCTACGGCCGGACCGGAGGCGGAACAGTGAACATGGTGACCAAATCGGGCACAAACCGGTTCACGGGCAGCGCTTATGACTATCTTGAAAACGGCGACTTGAACGCCAATAATTTCGAAAACAATCTCAACGGCATTGGGCGGCAGAATACGCACCAGAATCAGTTCGGCGGCACGATTGGCGGGCCGATCAAGAAGGACAAGATTTTCTTCTTCGGCAGCTACGAGCAATACATTGAAGGCATTCCGTTTACGACGATTACCAGTGTTCCGCCGGCGTACCTGCGTCCCTCCAGCGCGAATGGAGGCGCGGTTAATTTCACGCAAACGGGCTACACGATTTACGATCCAAGCACGACTGTTTGCACGGTTCCGGGAGGCGTTATCGGCAACTGTCCGGGCAATGCCTACGCGAGAACACCGTTTCCAAACGACACGATCCCGGCCAGCCGGATCAACCCAATTGGCGCGGCTGTTTTAAATTTGTATCCATTACCGAACACCGGCAGCAACGGGCTGCAGAACAATTTCACGGCGAACGTTCCCGACAAATATTTCTACTGGCAGCCCATGGCGCGGGTGGATTACGACACGAGCGACAAAACACGCTGGTACAGCATGTTCGCTTTTCAGCATGGCACTGAGTTTCGAGATGTGAGCGGATTTCAGCCGCCAGCGGAGAACGGGAACATTCACACGATGCGGCAAGTTTTAGTTGCGAGCCAGGATGTGACCCACATTTTCTCACCAACGCTGCTGGCGGATTTTAAGTTCTCCTTCTCGCGTTTCCTAGATAGTTTTCCGGACGGCGACCTGGGGGCGACACAAACGCCCGCTTCCATTGGATTGAACATGCCGGACGTTCCGAACACCACGCTGAAACTCCTGCCCGAATTCAATAATGGAGCTTTCTATCCGCAAGTGGTGGGCAACAGTGTGGGAAATGACACTTACAACAGCACTACGTTCGACAACGACTGGACGAAAACGCTGGCCAATCACACCATTCACGTCGGAGGTGAATTGGGCGAGCTGCAATATGGAAATCCAGGCTCGGTCGGCCATCCGAATGGAACGTTCGGCTTTGGCAGCCAGTACACGCAATACAATCCACTGCAGCGCAACACGCTGAGCGGAATCAACGACGGATTCATTGTTGCGGATATGCTGCTCGGCGATCCAGACAGCGGCGGAGTGGATTACAATGACACGATTTTCGAAGGATTTCCGACTTGGGCGTTATACGTTCAGGACGACTGGAAGGTTACGAAACATCTGACGCTTAATATAGGCTTGCGTTACGACGTTCAAGTTGGCTTGCGTGAGCGGTATAACCGGCTGAATCGCGGGCTCTGTTTCACCTGTCTAAATCCCATCACGTCGAGTCCCGCGTACCAAGCAAATCTGGTTGCCGACGGCCCGGCGCTGACGGCGGCAGGCATTAATCCGGCATCGCTCGCGAACGTTTACGGAGGTATCGAGTTTCCCGGGGTGAATGGAAATACGCGCGACGCGTACGACACCGACTATACCAACCTGCAGCCGAGATTCGGTTTCGCCTATCAAGTGAATCCGAAGACGGTGATTCGGGGCGGATACGGAATTTTCTATGCCGTGGGCTTGGAAGGCGGAACGAATACCGGATTCAGCGTGAGCACGCCGTACATCAGTTCGATCAACGGCAATGTGACTCCAACGAATTACTTTGCCAGCGGCAACCCATTTCCAAGCGGTGTTGAAGTTCCTCCCGGAAACTCGCTGGGATTAGAGACGGCGTTGGGGAACGGCACGTCAATCGATTTCCCCGGCAGGCGAATTCCGCGCTCGCAGGAATTCTCTTTTGGCATTCAACGGGAATTGCCCGACCAAATCGTGCTGGATGCTCGTTACGCCGGGAACTATACAGACCGGCTGCGCACCTTTGTCTGGGACAACGGTACGCTGACTTACGCGCAGTTGCAGCAAGGTATCGCGAATCCCAGCCTTTTCAACGCACAGGTTCCGAATCCCTACTACAACGTACCGGGCATACCGGCTGGATCGACGTGCGGTTCGAGTCCCACGGTTTCGCGAATCACGTTGTTGCTGCCGCTCTCGCAATACTGCGGCCTGATCGGACAGTACAATGATCCGCTCGGGAAACAAAACTATAACGGCTTGGAAGTGAAACTGAGTAAGCGGTTCACCCAGGGTCTGAGTTTTCAGATGTCCTACACTTATTCGAAGACAATGCAGGCAACAGGCTATCAGAATGGATGGCCTTATCAAGACCCGCAGTTGAAGTATCAGATAGCGGGCAGCGACCGCACGCACGTATTCACATTGACAACCGAATGGGCGCTTCCTATCGGCCGTGGATCGAAATATATAGCGCCGAATGCCAGTGGGGTTCTGGGCGCTTTCATCAACGGCTGGAGCACGGATTTCATTCTTTCCGCCGAAACGGGCTTTCCCGTGGGGCTCAATACCGGCTATTATTACGATTGCAACCACAGCTTCACGCCGAACGGCGGCCCGACACTTACTAACTATATCTACAACAACTACAGCAACGGCAATCCACTGGGATGCTGGTCGACGATTCCGCAGTATGGCTTGATGAACTTGCCGAACCAGATTTCTACTCTTCGGCAACCGAGCATCGTGAATTTAGACTTTGCGGTTCACAAAGATTTCGCGTTGCGCGAGTCGTTGAAACTGCAGGTTCGCGGTGAGGCGTTGAACCTGACAAATTCGGTTCTATTCCCTGGACCCGATAATAATCCGGGCGACGGGCCGCCCACCCTTCAGTCAAATGGGACGTACACCGGGTTCGGAACCGTAAACCTGTACCAGCAAAACTTCCCGCGCGTCATTCAGCTTTCGCTGAAAGTTCTGTTTTGATTGATCTGAGAGGCGGGCCGCGAGGGGTGACGGCGCAAGGCGGCCCGCTATTGCCGAATTCCGTAAGGCAATTTGCTTTGAGTTTAGGGAAAGCGCATAGGGCCGCGCGTCGCCTATTTAGGTGAGTACGTATAGAACTTAAGTTCTTTTGCGCGCGCTGCTCTGCTTCACGGCGACCGGTAGAATTCGCCAATTCTATGCTATACTTCGTGCTCCGTGGCTGAGCCTGTCGACCCTGTGCGCGAGATCACTCTACTCTTACATGAGTGGAGGAATGGGAGTGCGGCTGCTGAGAACCAACTTTTTGAATTAGTCACTCCCAATCTGAGGAAGTTGGCTCATTACTTAATGAGCAAAGAGCGGAACGACCGTTCGCTGCAGGCGACGGAACTGGTAAATGAGGCATATCTTCGTCTGATTACGGCGAAGGATCGGGATTGGCAGGACCGGAAGCACTTTTTTGCGATTGCAGCGCGCGTGATGCGCCGCTATTTGATCGATCAAGCGAGAAAGGGTAAAGCGGCGTTCGTGCCAATTGATCCGGACCAGAGCGACCCCGGGGCGCTGCCGCCTGAGGATGCGATCCTGCTCGATCAGCTGTTAGACGAACTTTCGCATGAGAAGCCGGAGTGGTGCACGGTGGTGGAGATGAAATATTTCCTCGGCTTCACCGACGAAGAAGCGGCCCGCGAGACAGGGCTGGCGCTGCGTAGTTTGCAAAGAATGTGGCTCGATGCCCGGAAATGGCTGCACGCGCGCATGGAGCCGCGCGATGCCTAGCGCGCCTGACGATGAAACCGTGATGAGCCTGGTGGAGCAGGCGCTCCAGCAGCCGGCGGAAAAGCGGGAAGGCTTTGTGCGCAAAGCGTGCTCGGAGAGCGACGAATTATTCGAACAAGTTTGGGATTATGTGCGCGCCGAGGAGCGCATGAAGGGCTTTCTGCGGCAGCCGATGGTAGGAAATCTGTCGCCGCTCTTTGCGGAGGCTCCAGGCGAGGCGACGTTACCGTTCCAGCCAGGCGAGTTACTGCTGGGGCGTTTCGAGATTATTCGCCTGGTGGCGGAAGGCGGCATGGGGATTGTTTACGAAGCGCTGGACAAGCGTCTGCTGCGGCATGTGGCGGTGAAATGCGCGAAGGCGGGATTTGGGTCTAGATTACCGCCGGAAGCGCGGCACGCGAGCGAAGTGAATCACCCAAACGTATGCAAAGTGTTCGACATTCACACAGCGGTAACCCAGCACGGCGACGTGGATTTCCTGACGATGGAGTTCCTGGAGGGAGAAACGCTGGCGGATCGATTGCGAGCGGGCCCTATTGAGGAAAAGACGGCGCGATCGATTGCGGAACAGCTTTGCGCGGGGTTGGCGGAAGCGCACCGGCATGGCGTGATTCATGGCGATTTGAAAACCAACAACGTGATTCTGACCGCAGACATGGATGGGGGAGTGCGGGCCGTGATCACGGATTTTGGTTTGGCGCGGCAGCCTTCGGCTGTGGTGGAACCGGGCGCGCCGGCGCAGTTGATGCAATCGGGACCGGTGGGCGGCGCGGCGGCCTTTATGGCTCCTGAGTTGGCAAAGGGAGCGAAACCGAGCAAGGCTTCCGACGTGTATGCGTTGGGCGTGATCTTAGTTGACTTACTTAGGATCAAAGAGGGAACAAAGCGGAGCCACGCCCGAGAGAAGCTGATTTTGGGCCGATGCCTGGCAGTTAACCCCGAGGAGCGATATCAAGACGCGCAGGAGTTGGCCCAGGCGCTATCTCCAGAGCGGCGAATGCGGTGGCTACTGGTATCAGCGGCGGCGGCCGTGTTGGCAGCGCTTTCGGGATGGATTACCTTTGAGCGCGCGACGGCACCGAAGCAGACAGTGAAATTGGCGATGTTGCCGTTTGCCGGTGGACCGGTAGCGACGGCTCTTGTGCGAGATACGGAGGCAGTATTAGATCGGCTGCAGAGTAATGCGCAGACTAAGTTTGTTTTCATTCCCGAGCGGGAAGTGCAGAACGGCAAAGCAGAAAGCATAGAAGGGGCACACAACTTACTGGGGGCGACGCATGTGCTGCAAGGATCGATAGAGCAGAAAGGCCAACAGGATGTGTTGCATGTTTCGCTGACTGATGCGCGAATTGGGGTGAAGGTGGAGGACTGGGTGATGCCGTACCAGCAGACGGAGTTGCGCTATGCGCCGGTGGCTTTGGCGGGGATGGTGACGAACGCATTGCGGTTACCGCCATTGGTGAAGAAGGCAACGGTGAATGAAGCGGCGCGGAAGGATTATGAGGCTGGGTTAGAGGACGCACGAAACAACGTTCAGCCGGAGGAAGCGGTGCATTTGATGGAACGAGCCGTGGCTGCTGATCCGGATTCGCCGCTGACCTATGCAGGCCTGGCGGAGGCAGAATGGTCGGAGTTCAGGCACACTAACGATTCGACTTGGAAGGAAAAGGCTAAGCTGTCGGCCCGAAACGCGGAGCTTCGCAATCCCGATCTGCCGGAAGTGCATTTGATTCGCGGGTTAGTGAGTGATGCTTACGAACAAGCGGAACAGGAATACAAGCGGGTGATTGAACTCGAACCGAACAATGGCGACGCCTACCGGCGGCTCGGGAATGTTTTGGATCATAGTGGGCAAGACAGTGAGGCACTGGCCGCACTCAGAATGGCGACACAGGTGAGACCGGACGACTACCGTAACCACTGGCAGCTCGCTAGTTTCTACAACAACCGGAGCCAATACGTGGAAGCGCTGGCTGAATTCCAGAAGCTGGTGACGCTTAAGCCAAAACGCGCTGACACTCACCGTTTACTCGGCGCGGCCTTTTACCAATTGGGAAGGTGGCCCGAAGCAGAGGAAGAACTGAGACTTTCATTGCGCATCCAAGCCACATCAGAGGCGGAACACATACTCGCCAATGTATTGGCATGCGAGCAGAAGTACGACGAAGCGGTAGGGCACTACACACGGGCCATCTCTTTGGGGCCGCAAACCTCATTGTTGTGGCTGGATCTGGGGCGCTGTTACAGCAACCAGGGCCGTGAAAGCGAGGCACGGGCGGCGTTCGGCCAAGGGCAAGCTCTGGCCGAGAGGAGTCTTGGCAAGGATTTTCGGCAAGGGCGGGAGCGCGTGAATCTGGCCTATTTTGAGGCGCGGCTGGGGGATGAGAACCGCGCCGCTTCCGACATTGCGCAGGCTATGCAGGGTCACCCGGACGACGATACAATCAGCGTCGCGGTTTTGGCTTATGAAGCACTGAACCAACGAGATCAGACGTTGGATTTACTGGCTAAGTCCCCAGCCATCCTGAAACAGATGGGATTTTTTCCGGAATTGGCGGGATTACGCCGCGATTCTCGCTATATAGAGTTGTTGACCAACAATCACATTCAATGAATTGAGGAGAAGAAACTATGGCTAACTACCCAGTTAACATTAATGCAAACGGGACCTTGACGCAGCCTCTGCCGTCGGGATTCCAAAACGGCGACACGATCGTACTTGGATCGCATATGCCTATCAACGTTTGGTACAAAGCCGCGCAGGCAGCTGCCGGCAATCCGGGGATTCAAAGCAATGTGATCGAGGTTCAGACTGCGTTCCAATCCAGCCAGTTGTCCATTCAAGCGGCGAATGGAATAGTGGAGATTCGGTTTGCGGCGGGTTCCGGTCTGGTGTTTGATGTCATCGTGCTTGGTGGAATGAGGAAATTCGCCGCAATCGGCGATAACGGACCGGGCAATTTTGCCTGGGGTCCTGTTCCAATAGCCGCCGGGGCGGTGGCATAGCAATCGGGGCAGAGCGATCCAAAAAATTGGCCCGCTCTGCCTCGGCTTGGTTAAAAAACGCTACGATGTCCGCATGACATCCGCGTCTATCGAGGAAAAGCTTGCGCTGATTCGGGAACATTGGCGTCCCAAGGTGGTTGCGGAACTGAATGGGCAGGAAGTCAAATTTGCGGGCGAATTTCCATGGCACCAACACGAGAATGAAGACGAGATGTTCCTGGTTTGGCGCGGACGGATGCGGATTGAGTTCCGCGATCACACTGTAACTTTGAATGCCGGTGAATTTTGCGTGGTGCGACGCGGCACCGAACATCGGACGTGCGCCGATGAAGAAGCGGCGGTGCTGATTTTCGAACCGGCCGCGACGCGGAATACGGGGAACGTGGTAGATGAGACGTTTACTGCGCCAAACGGGGTTCGCATCTGAGATGGAGCGCGAACGTTTGGAACGGATGCGGGATGTTCTGGGAGGGTACGTAGATCGACGTGAGATGCCAGGATTGGTCACGCTGGTGAGCCAGCGGGATGAAGTACATGTCGAGACGATCGGGAGTTTGGCATTCGACAACCCAGCACCGATGGGGCGCGAGACGATTTTTCGAATTGCTTCGCTGAGCAAGCTGATAGTGGCAGCGGCGGCGATGATTTTGGTGGAAGATTGCAAGCTGCGGCTGGAGGATTCGATCGAGCCCTGGTTGCCGGAATTGGCGAAGCGGCGAGTGTTGAAATCGATTGCTTCCGATTTGGACGATACGGTGCCAGCGAGGCGGGCGATTACGGTTCGGGATTTGTTGACATACCGGATGGGGTTTGGGAGTGTGATGGCGATGCCGGACACTTATCCGATTCAAAAAAAAGCAATTCGCGAGCTGAAAATTGGGGGAGATGGGCCACCGCGGCCGACGGAGGCACCAGAGACAGACGAGTGGCTGAAGAGGTTAGGATCGCTGCCATGGATGGCGCAGCCTGGGGAAAAGTGGATGTACCACGTGAGCTGCGATGTATTGGGAGTGCTGATTGCGCGGGTGACGGGCCAGACGCTGGGAACGTTTTTGCAAGAGCGCATTTTTGAGCCGCTGGGAATGAAGGACACCGGGTTTTGGATTCCAGGGGAGAAGATGGGGCGGTTGGCGGGAGTTTATTTGAGGAATCTGAAGACCAACAAGCTTGCAGAATTTGAAAGCGTGGCGCATAGCCACTGGAGCGCGCCGCCGCCGTTTGAATCGGCTGGTGGAGGGCTGGTTTCGACGATTGACGATTATTCCGCTTTTTGCCGGATGATGCTGAACAAAGGGAAATTGGCCAAGGCGCGGGTGCTTTCGCGGGCCAGCGTGGAGTTGATGACGGCGGATCAACTGACGCCGGAACAACGGGCGGATGCGACGATTTTCTTTGGAACACATTCCAGTTGGGGTTTGGGAATGGCGGTGGATATTGGACGCAGCGAGATCTACCATAACCCGGGGCGCTTTGGATGGACTGGCGGGTTTGGGACGACGGCGTATGTAGACCCGGCAAATGAGGCGGTTGGGATTTTGTTTACACAACGGATGATGGAATCACCAGAGCCGCCAAAGGTGTTTACAGATTCTTGGACACTGGCTTATGGAGCGATTGATTGAAGGATTTTCGGCTTTCGCGCGGTGAGTTGAGCAACGAAATCCGCGTGCTCGCCGGTGGCCAATCCCTGCTGAAGAACGGAGTTCCTGCGAGGCATGTCGAGATCCCACAGCGCCATTGTGTCGAGCCAGAGTCCAGGAAAGCAGCGGGATCGAAATACGCGGTCCAGTCCCGATTCGACCGACTGGAAGCCGTGGGGAGTGAGCGTGAAGGCCACCAACTCTTTGTTGCGAGGGATCGCAATCAGGTATTCGCGAACTCCCATGCGCTCGTAGAGCCGTTTTTTCACTCCGAAATCGCGCGACCGGCTGGAAATGGCTACTTCAACCACCAGTTTGGGAGCGCCGGATGGGTAGGTTCCAGTTACCCCCGCTTGGCCTCCAAATTCCGGCAGGATTCGCATTGTTGTATCGGGCTGGGGCACTTGGCCCTCGCCCATCAGCCAAGTGCCCTCGACGGCTGGGCGACAACCGGGCGTCGAGGAAGCATAGTGGTCAAGCCAGCCGTTAAGGAAGGACTGGCATTCCTGATGGCTGAGGCTTACAGGCGAAGGCACGTACACGACACCATTGATCAGTTCGGCGTGCTTAAGGTCGGGGATTTGTTCCCAGCGGCGCAGAAACTCGTCGGTCGTAAGAGTATCGCCTTCGAGGAGCGGCGGGTTCGATGCAGGAGCGGCCGGCGGCATTGATATTCCCTTCGGCGGTCATTTTTATGCTACCACCGCCGCGAGAAGTCGTTCTGGGAGGTGGGTAATGTGTAAAAAATTTTGTTATTTCCGATCGCCCGCCAATGAAGCCTTTTGGCTCAGCGGCTCACCCAGAGCCAATGAGTTCCCTGGCTCGGCGCGCCGGTCACGATTCCATGCATGATCTCGGCTAAAATTTCGGCGCTGCGAACAATGGTCATACCGGAGCGATTAAAGAAGAGGTTGCCATCGGCCAGCGCAAGCTTGCCGTTGCGAACGGCGCGCAAATCGCACCACCAGGGGTAACGTTCGAGCACGGGCAGTTCCTGGATGGTTCGTTCGAGAGTGAAGCCACAGGGAGCGATGAGGAGATATTCGGGATCGGCGGCAGACAGCGATTCGGAAGCGATGGCGCGGGAGTGCTCGCCGCGATTGCCGAGAACCAACTTGCCGTGAGCGGCTTCGACTAATTCAGGCCCCCAATTACCCATGGGGAAAATAGGATCGGTCCATTCGAGCATGGCGATGGAAGGGGGTTCAAAGCGTGCTGTGGCGGCGCGAAGGCGGTCGAGACGCTGTTGCTCGGCGGCGACTAATTCGTGGCCGCGAGAGGTGAGGCCGAGAGCTTCGGCGATTTGCAGGATGGAAGAGAAAATTTCTTGAATAGATGAAGCCGACAGGGCAACGATGCGGGCATCATTGCGTTCGATGGCGGCGGGAGTGACGGCGCAGACTTCGCAGTGAGTTTGAGCGAAGAGGATGTCGGGTTTGAGGTCGCGAATGGCTTGCGTGTGGATGCGATAGAGTGGTTCGCCGGCACGGAGGCGGCGTCTGACTTCGCGGTCGATTTCGCCGCTTGAAACCGAAACGTCGAAGGTAGGCTCGCTCAATTGCGGCAGGGATCGAACCCAGCTGGGGTTGTCACATTCGTGCGAGCGACCGACTAAGAGGTGGCCGGCATCGAGCGCGCAAACGATTTCGGTTGCGCCGGCGAGCAAGGAAACAACTCGCATCGTTAGCGGAAGGCGCAAGCGGCCTTGGCGGCCACAGTTTTGTGGGCTTTGCCACGGCGGACGGTGAGCGTGGCTTCGTACGTGACCTCTACCGCGAGGCCGTCTTGCCCCGAGTAGATATATGTTGAGCGATCGCCAAGCTGCCTCGGCTGCCGTATATCCGGTCCTTTCGAGCTGACGAACTTGAGTTCGAGATCGGAACCGTCCACGTTGACGAGCGCCTGGCTTTCTGAGTTGGCGATAAAGATATAGCGGCCTTCGCGCTTGGCGAATTCGCTGGGCAGTTGGAGCTTGCAAGCGTGGCCGTACTCGATGGGCGGCTCCGTGGTTAGGAAGCCGATGCTGAGCAAGGCTAAGGGAAGGGTGAACGGGAGCAGAATGAGCCTCCTGGGTTGTTATCGTAGCACGGCCAAGCGCTTGATTTTAAAAGAACATTATTCGTTGACCAAACCTGGAGGAACCGTGCTATAACTATATAGGATACTTTCGGTCCTAAATCAAACCTCGATGCTGCGGTTAACCAAAAAAGCGGACTATAGCCTGATCGCCCTGAAGCATTTCGCGGCGGTGCGTGCGGTGACAGGTTCGGTGGAAGGGCCGGCGTTGAGCGCGAAGGAATTGGCGGAGTTGAGCGGGATTCCGCTGCCGCTGCTTTCAAAGTTGCTGCAGAAGTTGGGCAAGACGGGTTTTTTGGTTTCCGAATACGGCACCAATGGCGGATACCGTTTGGCGCGCGATCCGGCCGAGATTACGGCGCTGGAAGTGATTCGAGCGATTGATGGGCCGATTGTGCTGGCGAATTGTTTTACGTCTTCGTCGGCATGCGGACATTCAGACCGATGCACGATCAAGAAGCCGCTGCGGCGAATTCACGAAGGAATTCTGCGGCTGTTACAGAGCGTGAGCATCGAAAATATGTTGCAGGATTCGGAGCCGGACGGAATGGATGACGCCGTACCGGCGGGCGCGCTGGTGGCGCTTGAAGGGGCGACAGCGCCGGCACGGGAACGAACGAGGAAATTGACTACGATATGAAGCTGCCAATTTACATGGACAATCACGCGACCACGAAGATGGACCCGCGGGTGTTTGAAGCGATGAAGCCGTACTTCACGGAGATTTTCGGCAACGCCGCCTCGCGGAACCACAGCTTTGGCTGGGAAGCAGAAGAAGCGGTAGAGAAATCGCGCAAGCAGATTGCAGACCTGATCGGAGCGACGCCGAAGGAAATCATTTTTACGAGCGGCGCGACGGAATCGAACAATCTGGCGATCAAAGGGATCGCGCAGATGTACGCCGAGCGGGGGAACCATATTATTACCCAGGCCACCGAACATAAGGCGGTGCTGGACACTTGCAAGCACCTGGAAAAAGAGGGCGTGCGGGTGACGTATCTGCCGGTGCGGACGGACGGGCTGATTGATTTGGATCAATTGCGCGCGGCGATTACGGACAAAACCGTTCTGATTACGATTATGTACGCGAACAACGAAATCGGCGTGGTTCAGCCGATGGCGGAGATTGCGAAGATCGCCAAAGAGAAGGGCGTTCTGTTCCATAGCGACGGGGTGCAAGCCATCGGGAAAATTCCGGTGGACGTGATTAAAGACGGAATTGATGTGCTTTCGTTGACAGCGCACAAACTTTATGGGCCGAAAGGTGTGGGCGCGCTTTATGTGCGCCGGCGCAATCCACGGGTGCAGATTACGGCGCAGATGGATGGCGGCGGCCACGAACGCGGTATGCGGTCGGGAACGTTGAACGTGCCGGGCATCGTCGGTTTAGGCGCGGCTTGCGAGATTGCCAGAAAAGAGATGCCGGAAGAATCGAAGCGCTTACGTTTCTTGCGCGACAAGTTGAAAGACCGCTTGATGAATGAGTTGGATGAAACCTACATCAACGGTTCATGGGAGCACCGGCTACCGCACAATTTGAACATCAGCTTTGCCTATGTAGAAGGCGAGAGCTTGCTGATGGGCATTAACGATATAGCGGTTTCATCGGGATCGGCTTGCACATCGGCAACGCTTGAGCCTTCGTATGTGCTGAAGGCATTGGGCGCAGGCGACGATTTAGCGCACTCTTCGATTCGATTTGGAATCGGACGGTTCAACACGGAAGAAGAAGTTGACTACGTCGGCAACAAAGTAGCCGACGTGGTGAAGAAATTGAGAGAGTTATCGCCGTTGTATGAGATGGCAAAGGAAGGCGTCGACCTTTCGAAGGTGTCTTGGACGGCTCATTGATTAGTTTAGTTAAGTAAAAGGAACACAACACAAATGGCTTATTCTGACAAAGTTTTGGATCACTACAACAACCCGCGCAATGTGGGATCGATGGACAAAACCAGCCCCCATGTTGGGACAGGAATGGTCGGCGCTCCGGAATGCGGCGACGTAATGAAGCTGCAAGTGAAGGTGAATCCGGATACGGGCGTGATTGAAGACGCGAAGTTCAAGACGTTCGGCTGCGGCAGCGCGATTGCGAGTTCCTCGCTCGCGACGGAGTGGCTGAAGGGCAAAACTGTCGATCAAGCGCTCGAGATCAAGAACACCGATATCGTGAACGAACTGGCGCTGCCGCCGGTGAAGATTCACTGCTCGGTGTTAGCGGAAGACGCCATCAAAGCGGCCATTGGCGATTACAAGCACAAGCAGGCGGCCAACGGCTCGACCAAGGCGGAAGCGGTTGCAGTCCAATAAAGCGAAGGCCCTTTGCGCCTTGGCTTGCGTGGGAGGATACTGTTGTTATGGCTGAGTTGACTCAGCTTCCGGGTGCGCCGGAAATTCAAACGGGGAATGCCCCGGCTGAAGGCGCACCCCAAAACCAAAAAATCGTTCACGTTACGCCGAAGGCGGTAGAGAAGATTCGAGCCGCGTTTGCGCGGGAGAATGTAACCGGCGGGTTGCGCCTGGGCGTGCTGGGCGGCGGATGCTCCGGCTTAAGCTACCAATTCAAATTTGCGCCCGAGCCAAAGCCCAAGGACTTTGTCTTTACCTTCGACGACGTGAAAGTGTTTGTAGACCCAAAGAGCATGCTGTTTTTGGACGGCATGACGCTCGATTGGAAAGACGCACTTTTGCAATCGGGTTTTGTGTTTGAGAATCCGCACGCGTCCAAAAGTTGCGGCTGCGGTACATCATTTTCGGCTTAGATGCCTATCCTTTCCAGAAATTTTTTTGAGTTTTTTGGGCTGGAGCGCAAGCTCCAGGTGGATGCGGAGACGCTGCAGAAGCGGTTCTATGAACTGAGCCGGCAGTGGCATCCCGACCGGTTTGGCCGGAAAGGCGCCGCCGAGCAAGCGGAAGCGCTGGAAGCGACGTCGATTTTGAACGACGGATACCGGACGTTAAAAGACCCGGTAAAGCGGGCTGAATACCTTTTGAAAGAAGAAGGCTTTCCCATCGGGGAACAGCGTTCGAAAGACGTGCCGCCTGAGCTGCTTGAGGAAGTTTTCGAGTTGAATATGATGCTCGAAGAACTGAAGAGCGGCGACGAAGAAGCGCGTGAGCAGTTGGCGGAAGCGCGGGCGAATTTCGCCAAAATGCAGGAGGATGTCGACCATCAGCTGGAAGCGATGTTCGCGAAGTACGATGAGGCGACGCCGGAATCGGACACAGCGAAGCAGGCTTTGCAGGAAATTCGCGGGCTACTAAACCGGCGAAGGTATATCGATAATTTGCTGCGCGATGTGGACCGGGCGCTGAATCCTGCGACAGCGGCCGTGCCGGTAGAAGACCGTTTATAGCAAGCATGGGGACTTTTCAAATTGACTTCGGCGAGAGCCGAAAATCGAAAATTGTCGGAATTGATTTAGGCACCACGAATAGTTTGGTGGCCTATCTGGACACAACGGGCGCGCCGAAGATTGTGGAAGACTCCGAAGGGCGCAAGATTGTGCCGAGCATTGTGTCGCTGACGGACAACGGGCGGCTGATTGCAGGCGAACCGGCGCGGGAATTGTTGCTGACGAAGCCGGAGCGCAGTATCTATTCGGTGAAGCGGCTGATGGGGCGCTCGGCCGCGGATGTGCGGGAAGAGCTGAAGCTATTTCCGTTCCGGATTACGAGCGAAGGCGATACGGCCATTCAATTGAAGCTAGGCGAGCGGACGTTTACGCCGCCTGAGATTTCAGCAGCCATCTTGAAGCAGTTGAAAGACAATGCCGAGGTGGCATTGGGCGCGCCGGTAACGGAAGCAGTGATCACGGTGCCCGCTTATTTCAACGACGCGCAACGGCAGGCAACAAAGGATGCGGGAAGGCTGGCCGGATTGGAAGTGCTGCGCCTTGTGAATGAGCCGACGGCGGCATCACTCGCCTATGGGCTGGATAAGCGCAAAGACGGCGTTATCGCAGTTTACGATTTCGGCGGCGGTACATTCGATATTTCGATCTTGCGGCTGCATGACGGCATATTCGAAGTGCTGGCGACGAACGGCGATACGCACCTGGGCGGCGATGACATAGACAACCTACTGTTGCGGATTGCACTGGAAGAATCGGAGATCCCGCAGGATTCGGAAGGCGTTCAGCGCTTGCGGCGCGCGGTGATCAAGGCGAAAGAAGAACTTTCCTTTGTGCCGGATACGAAGATTGAGTTGACGTACGGCGGGAAGACGTATCAGCGGGCGATCAGCCGCGAGATTCTGGAACGGCTGATTGCGCCGATTGTGGAGCGGACTCTGGAACCGTGCCGCGCCTGTTTAGCGGACGCGAAATTGAAGCCCGAACAGATTGACGAAGTGGTGATGGTGGGCGGGTCAACAAGGATTCCGCTGGTTCGCGCCGCAGTGGAACGGTTGTTCAAAGCGAAGCCGCATACTGAGTTGAATCCGGATGAAGTGGTAGCGCTGGGCGCGTCGGTGCAAGCGGGCATTTTGGCCGGCGAGGTGGAAGACAAGCTGCTGCTGGATGTGACGCCGCTTTCGTTGGGAATTGAGACGATGGGCGGCGTGGTTTCGAAGTTGATTCACCGCAATTCCACGATTCCGGCGAGCGCGACGGAGACGTTTACGACGGCAGTGGATGGGCAGCGGAACGTTTTGATTCATGTGCTGCAGGGCGAGCGCGAACTGGTGAAGGATTGCCGCAGTTTGGCGCGCTTTGATTTGAAAGATATCGACCCGATGATGGCGGGGTTTGCGCGCATCGAAGTGCGCTTCCTGATTGATGCCAACGGAATTTTGAACGTTACGGCGCGCGATGCTCGAACGGGTAAAGAGCAGACGGTGGAAGTAAAACCTTCCTACGGCTTGACCGAAGAGCAAGTGGAGAGCATGATCGAAGAGAGCTTCGAGCACGCTGAGGACGACATGCGCGAACGGCAGGTGAGGGAAGCGCGCGTGGAGGCCGACAACATTTTGGCGGCGACAGAAAAAGCGCAGAAGAATGAAGCCTGGCTTGCGCTTACCGATCAAGAACGCGCTGAGATTGAAGGCGCCAAACGGGCGCTGGAAGCCGTCTACCATCAGCCGGACTACCATGCCATCAACGCCAAGATCGAAGAGTTAAACCGCGTTACGCACAAGCTTGCCGAGAACATGATGAATACCGCCGTGCGCGGCGCATTGAAAGGAACGAAGATCGATTAGTATGGCTGCATTGACATGGAATCAGATCGACGACATCGCATTGAGTTTGTACGAAGCGCACCCGGAAATCGACCCCACGAACATCCGTTTTACGGATTTGCACAAGTGGATCACGGAATTGCCGAATTTTAAGGACGACCCAATGGCGTCTACGGAAGGCAAGCTGGAGGCGATTCAGATGGTGTGGCTTGAAGAATACGAAGACAACAACTAGCTACACTGTATTCCAGTGTGAAGACTTGCGCTCTTGTTCTCTTTCTTAGCGGCTGCGTTTGCTGGGCCCAACAACAACAGCAACTTACAACATCTCCCAGGCTTTGGTATCGAGCGCCTGCAGCTGAATGGAGCCAAGCGCTGCCGATCGGCAATGGACGATTGGCGGGCATGGTGTTCGGCGGCACGGCCGATGAGCTAATTCAACTCAACGAAGAGAGCATTTTCGCGGGCAAACGGATGAACCGCGTTAATCCGGGGGCGCGGCAGGCTATTCCTACGATCCGAAGGCTGCTTCTTGACGGCAAGGTGAAAGAGGCCGAGCAACTGGCGGCGAAAAACATGCTCGCTATTCCGCTCCGGCAACCTCCGTATGAGCCGCTGGGGAATTTACGTTTGCAGTTTGAAGGCATTGACGCGAAGGCGGTGACCGGATATGAGCGGTCGCTCGATTTGTTCGATGGAACGGTTTCGGCGGCCTATGATGCGGGCGGGGTTCACTATATCCGCACTGCGTTTGCGTCGTATCCGGATCACGCGATTGTGGTCCATTTAGAGGCGAGTCAACCGGGAGCGCTGAATTTTACGGTTTCGCTGACGCGGGCGCAAGATGCAACTGCATCGCTAGATAAGGATCTGGCGAACACGATTCTGCTGAGCGGCACTGCGATGTCTCCGAAGAGCTACGTGGGTGAGCCGAAAGACGGGGCGCAGTTTGTGGGAGCCGTGCGAATTTACGCGGACGGAAAGATTCTGCCGGAGAGCACGACTTATCACGTGCGCGATTCGAAAGAAGCAACGCTGATTGTGACGGCGGCAACGAATGTTTGGGGGCTTGATCCGGACCAGCGCTGCCGGCAGTTGCTGCATGCGGCGACGGGGCATCCGTACGCTGAGTTGCTCGAACGGCACAAAACGGATTTTCGGAATCTGGCTGTGAGGGTCTCACTCTGGATGGGTGACGATTCGGCGAATACCGTGCCGACGGATGAATTGCTGAAACGCACGGCGGAGGGCGGAGACGATCGCGCTTTGACGGCGTTGTATTTTGCGTACGGACGTTATTTACTGCAATCGAGCAGCCGGGAAGATTCCATGCCCGCGAATTTGCAGGGCAAGTGGAACGACAAGTTCGATCCGCCCTGGGGCAGCAAATACACCATCAACATCAATACGGAAATGAATTACTGGCCGGCCGAGGTGTGCAATCTCGGCGAGAGCGTGGACGCGCTCTACCATTTGCTGATGCGCATGCAGGACAACGGCCAGGAGACCGCGCACAAGATGTACGGCACGAATGGCTTCGTAGCGCACCACAATACCGAAATTTGGGCGGACACCGAACCGATTGACGGAGTGCCTTACGGGATTTGGCCCATGGGCGGGGCGTGGCTGGCGTTGAGCCTCTGGGACCACTATGAATACACGGGCGATTTGCTCTATCTGCGCGAGCGAGCCTATCCAATACTTCGCAATGCAGCGGAGTTTCTGCTGGACAATTTGTTCGACGATGGCCACGGACATCTGGTGAGCGGTCCTTCGCTTTCACCGGAGAACCAGTATTTTACGGCCGATCATCAGAAGGCATCGCTGGATGTTTCGCCGACGATGGATGTGGAAATCACAACGGCGCTGTTCAAGCGAGTGATTGAAGGCGCCACCAAGCAGCATGTGGACGAGCCGCTGGTAGACGAGTTGCAAGCAGCGCTTAAGAAATTGCAGCCGTACAAAGTTGGAAAGTATGGGCAACTGCAGGAATGGCGCAACGATTACGATGAGCCTGAGCCTGGACACAGGCATCTTTCACATTTGTTCGCGGTATACCCGAGCGGTGAGATCAATGCGAGAACGCCCGATCTGTTCAGAGCCGCGCGCGTTTCGCTGGAGCGGCGTTTAGCGAATGGCGGCGGTGGGACCGGTTGGAGCCGCGCCTGGGTGGTGTGTTTGTGGGCGGTGTTTGGCGAAGCCGACAAAGCGGATGAGAGTTTGCGCGTGCTCTACGCGAAATCGACCTGGCCGAATTTGTTCGATTTGCACCCGCCTGAGATTTTTCAGATTGACGGGAATCTTGGGGCGACAGCGGGAATTGCAAGACTCCTGATTGACCGCGCGAGCAACGGGCCGCTGCGATTGTTGCCCGCGCTGCCTTCCGCATGGAAAGAAGGACACGTGACTGGATTGCGCGCACGGGGCGGGATCACGGTGGACATGAGTTGGAAGGACGGCAAGTTGGCCGAAGCTACGCTGCATTCCACTCAAGCGGGTGAAGTACAGGTGATGGCGAATGGAAGTCCTACGGCGCAGCTTGTCAAATTGCACCCGGCGGCGCCGACGGTTCTGCACTTCTAAGCGAAGGCCGCTTCGGCGACGTGCTCAGGCGCCTCAATCTGTTTAGGCTGACGTTTGTTGCGGCCGATGACGGTGAAAAGGCCGTCGTTCACAAGACCGCGGAAGAGCATGCCGAGTTCGGTTTGCCACTGCATGGAGCGATCGCCAGGCCAACGTCCATATCGAAGGTCTTCGCCACCCGCAATCAGCCGTGAACCGATACGCGGCGAGCTGTAAACATACTCGAATTGGTTGGCGGTAAACCAGTCTTCCACGATTTTGGAGATTCGGTGGCGGCTTTCATGCGGCTGTTTGTAGCGCTGAACAAAACGGCCGCGCTGGGTTTCTTTACGCCAGCGCAGGAAGGCAAGTTTGTCTTTTGAGAGCCGGAAAAAGAGTCGGCGAAGATCATTGCCGGTGCGTCCGAATGGACTGAATAGGCTGAAGATAAACAGGCCTTCGGGTTTAAGCAGTGAGGCGAGCGAGGCGAAGCCGCGAAGGGGATCACTAGTGTGATGCAGAACACCGTTCGCGATGACGACATCGAAGGTCGCCTTGCAAAACGGCGGGCGAAAGAGATTCATTTGCACAAAACCGGAGTTCGGAATGCCGCAACGATCTTTAAATTGTTTTGCGTGCTGCAAGGCCGAGATGGAGAGGTCTCCGCCTAGGACGCGCCGATCTTTGCGCAGGGCAAGGAAATTGGCCAAATGACCGGTGCCACAACCGGCGTCGAGAATCAAGGCGCGGGAAGGAATCTGATCGTCGAGCAAGCGGGCGAGCCGAGAACGCTGCGATTGCTCTTGCAAGGTTTCATGAGAAGCATGAGCGTCATATTTCGGAAAAGGATTTGCTTCGTAGAAGCTTTTCACTTTTTGGGTCACGTCGTGGGGACCGAACAGAACATCGTGCGGGAAGAACAATTGCGGAACACCGGAGTCGGAGCGGTATTCGCTGCCGCACCATTTGCATTCCAAGGCATTAAGAAAGAATTCAAGCTGGCCGCCGCAACGGGGACAGGCTAGAACTTGGATGTTTTCACGCAAGGCATGTTGAATGGAGGGAGCGGGCTCGGAGGGGACGTCAAGCTCGAACGTTTGCTCATCCACAACTGGCGCGCGAAAGCGCCGAACAGCGGCCCGCCGGTCACGATTTTGAACGCCAACCATACGCAAGGAATGTGCTTGAGGCTGGGGAAAAATCTCATGGCGACGGACCGCTATACCTTCGGTTTTTGTAACTGCTTACTTATCAGTTGATTTGAAGAAGGAGATTGCCGGCGGGGCGGTCTTTTATCGTGAAACCGGGAGGAACCTGAAAGAGGGCGGGATCCGGCTCGCCGCGGCTCAGGCTTGACAATTTGTAAATTGTTTCGCCCATGCGCGGATCGCTACTCTTGCTCATCACCAACACTTTGAGATCGGGCGAGAACCAGGTTTCGGTGGTGATCACAATCGGGAGATCATTGCCAATCGCGCCGGCAGGAATAGTGCGAGTCACACGCGTGCCTTTGGCGGGCAAGCCTTCGATAGTCTGCATACCGAGATCGGTGGTCGAAGCGTCGTCGGTGTTTGGATGCATCAGCTGAAAGGAATTTTCGTCGATCTTCTTGCGGTCCACGGCGCTCGTTTTATAGGCAACTTTAGCGGACGAATCGATGGTGTAGTGAACCCCGGCCACCGGATCTTCGAGCAGAATGGTGTGCGGCGGATCGGCATCGCCATTGGTGTAACCTTTCAGCGATTCCTCGTGATACACCCGCCCCTTACTATCGCGTGCGACCCGGTTGGTGGTGGTCTGGCTGATGCGATTGCCATCGGCGAGAAGCTGTATCCGCTGAGTGACGGCTTCGGCGGAATACGGCGCGCCGGGGATCATCGCGGGCGGGCCGGCCAGTACCGCGGTGATACCCATGGGCCCGGAACGCTCGGCGGACATTTTCTTGTCGAGAGCGATTTTTTCGTTGTCGGTTTGAGCGGATGCAGCAGCGATGGCAAGCAGGCTCGAAATCAATAGGCGATTGATCATTTCAATTTCTCCTTTATTGAACAAAGCGGATGGCGCGGGGGACTCCATCCTGACCGACCAAGAGGTCGGCGGTGATTTCGGCAGGCGACGCTGCAGCGGGCACTGCCACTCCCATGGGAACTAAATCCGCGGGACGCAAACGGACGCGCAGGATGACGATCGATTCGATTGGTACGCCGCTTTGGGAATAGGGCAGAGCAATGAAGCCGGGAGCGATGTCCATTGTAGATGCGGAATCAAATGACGTTTGGCGAGAGTGCATGAAGATAGCGAGGCATAGACAAGCAGCCGCCGTGGCCACGAGCCAAATCGACCTCGTCCAGGGGCGGTTGCGTGCTCGGAAGGCAGCGGTCAATTTCTGCTCAATGCGCGGTGAGGCTTCGCGCGGAAGTGCGCCAGCCAGGCGGCGAAGATTGTTGGTTAGATCGATATCGTCATTCATGCGGTGCACCCCAGGCGTTTTTTGAGTTTGGCTGTGAGCAATGCGCGGGCGCGATGGAGGCGGGAACGAACCGTGCCTACCGGACAATCCAGCTGATGGGCTACCTGCGTGTAATCCAGCCCTTCCAAATCACACAGCACCACCACTTCGCGGTAGTTGGGAGGCAAGCTGAGGATGGCGGATTGGAGTTCGCGGAGTTCCTGATCTTTTGCGACCGAATCTGTGGCTTCGATGGCGAGTTCGCTGCTATTCGCGACGAACCGGCGGACGTCGCGCAGGTGTGCGCGGATCATGTTGCGAGCCATGCCGATGAGATAGGCCTGCAGATTCCCGCTGGATTCAGCGTATTGATGAGAACGCGAGAGCAAGCGGAGAAAAACATCTTGCACCACTTCTTCAGCGGTTTCAAGACGGCCGGACATATGCAGAGCGAAGCGAAAGACGGGACCCTGGTGACGCCGGTAAAGGGCCAGGAACGCGTCTTCCCTGCCCTTAGTTGCGAGTTTGAGTAGCTCACTATCGGTTGTGCTCAAAATCCGGCTCTTTCAACCAGTATTGACGCTAAGGGGAAAATAGTTCCCGGATTTTTGCAACGCGATACCATCTTTGCTTGTTCCCGGTGGGCGAGCAGACACGCAGACGGGTTACGGCAAGGCTGATGCCGTATCTCATGCTGGTGTATTTGTTCGCCTATGTCGACAGGGCGAACATCAGCATTGCCAAGATCAAAATGCAAGGAGATCTGGGGTTCGACGATCAGCTTATTGGCTTCGGCGCGGGAATCTTTTTTGTCGGCTATTTCCTTTTAGAAGTACCGGCGACACTGCTGGTGGAGCGTTGGAGCGCGCGCAAACTGTTGTCGTTGATCATGATTGCGTGGGGAATCGTGGCGGCGAGCGGCGCTTTTATTCAAACAAGAACACAGTTCTGCGTTTTGCGCTTTTTTTTGGGAGCGGCGGAATCAGGATTTTTTCCCGGAGTGATCGTGTACCTTTCGCACTGGTTCCGGAGCGAAGACAGAGCGCGCGCGAAAACCTATATCATGATGACGCAGCCGTTGGCGATTATCACTGGTTACGCGCTGTCGCGCTGGATTTTGGAGACGGTTCACTGGTATGGCGTCGCGAGCTGGCGGTGGGTTTTTGCGCTCGAAGGGCTACCGCCGGTTGTGCTGGGTGTCATCAGCTTTTTCTACTTGACGGATCGTCCAAAAGATGCGCACTGGCTGGCGGACGAGCAGAAGATTTGGCTTACCGATGCTTTGACGGAAGAAGTGCGGGCTCGCGAGGCGGCAGGGCGAGTGAAAATGAGCGCGGCGCTACGCCACCCTTATACGCTGCTGTTGATTCTGATTTATTTTTTCATCGCCGCGAGTAATCAAGGGTTGATTTTCTTTCTGCCATCGGTGGTGAACGAGATGAAGCAGCTCTCCGTAACGATGCGCACGGTGATGACCAGTTTGCCTTATGTCTTGGGCTTTTTCACAATCTTGTTTGCCGGTTTTTCGGCGCAACGCACGGGCGAACGGCGCTGGCATATTGCCGCGCCCATGCTCTTTGGCGGAGTGATGCTGTTAGGCGCAATGGCGGCAGGTACGAATATCACCGGGGTGCTGCTGTTCTTCATTTTGGCGATCGGCACGTCGCAAGCCTACTTGCCGGCGTTTTGGACGATTCCATCGAGCTATCTGGGCAAGAGCGCGGCGGCCACCGCGGTTGGCTTGATCAATTCGTTTGGCAGTTTGGGCGGCTTTGCCGGGCCATATCTTTTCGGCTATTTGCGCACAACCACCGGCGGATGGAGTTGGGGATTACTCACATCGAGCGTGTTTTCGCTAGTGGCCGGACTGCTCGCGCTGGCTATTCGCGTCAGGAGTACACTTCAGGTTGAGCATGACAGAACGTAAGCCCGAAGATCTACGCAGCCAGCGTTGGTTCGTTCCCGAAAACGCCCCTGGCTTCAGCCATCGCTCCCGAATGAAGCAAATTGGGTATCGCCGCGAAGATTTCACGGGCAAACCGGTGATTGCGGTGATTAACACCTGGAGCGAAATCAACCCTTGTCATTACCACTTGCGCGAGCGGGCGGAATTTGTGAAGCGTGGAGTTTGGCAAGCGGGCGGCTTTCCGGTGGAGATTCCGGCGCTGCCGATCACGGAAGTGTACATGCGGCCGAGCCCGATGCTGTATCGCAATTTGCTCGCAATGGAGACGGAAGAACTGTTGCGGTCGATGCCGATTGACGGCGCTGTGCTGATGGGCGGCTGCGATAAGACGACACCGGGGTTATTGATGGGCGCCATCAGCATGAACATTCCGGCAATTTATATGCCGGCGGGCCCGATGCTGCGGGGAAACTGGAACGGCAAGGTACTCGGCAGCGGCACAGACGCACGCAAAATATACACTGAGCGCTGCGCCGGAAACATCACGGAAGAGGAATGGCTGGGGGTGGAAGATGGCATTGCGCGCTCGCCCGGGTTCTGCATGACCATGGGCACTGCCTCCACTATGACTTCGATGGCGGAAGCGTTGGGCATGACCCTTCCCGGCGCTGCGTCGATTCCCGCGGCGGATTCAAACCATCCGCGCATGGCCATGGGCTGCGGAAATCGAATTGTGGACATGGTTTGGGAAGATCTCAAGCCGCAGGATATTTTGACGCGCGAAGCGTTTGAGAATGCGATTACTGTGGATATGGCGATCGCGGGATCGACGAACGCGATTATCCACTTGGTGGCTTTAGCACGGCGCTGCGGTATTCCCTTGGACCTGGAATTGTTCGACAAAATTTCGCATCGCGTGCCGGTGCTGGCGAATATTCGGCCGTCGGGTGAATATTTGATGGAAGATTTTTATTATGCCGGCGGACTGCGGGCGCTGATGGCGCAGATTGCAGATCTTTTGCATTTGAAGTGCATCACGGTAAACGGCCACACGATGGGTGAAAATTTGGCGGGGGCTTCGATCATCAATAAAGAGGTGATCCGGCCGCGTGAGAACGCTTTGGCGGATACCGGCGGAACCGTGATCTTGCGCGGAAGTCTGGCGCCCGACGGCGCTGTGCTGAAAATTTCGGCCGCTACGCCGCGGTTGTTGCAACACACCGGCATCGCTGTCGTCTTCAAGAATTACAACGATCTAGAGGCGCGTATTAACGATCCCAATTTGCCGGCGACGGAAGATTCGGTTTTGGTTTTGCAGAGCGCGGGGCCGCTGGGTGGACCGGGAATGCCGGAATGGGGGATGCTGCCGATTCCGAAAAAGCTTTTGGACAAAGGCGTGCGGGATTTGGTGCGGATTTCGGACGCGCGCATGAGTGGCACCGCGTACGGGACTTGCGTGCTGCATGTTTCGCCGGAGAGCCACGTGGGCGGGCCATTGGCGCTGGTACGCGATGGCGACAAGATTACGCTCGATGTCGCAAATCGGAAACTGGATTTACTGGTTCCCGAAGCCGAATTGGCGACACGGCGCGCGCAGTGGACCAAGCCGAAAGCCACCTTCGGCCGCGGATATGGCGCGTTGTATCTGGAACGCGTCACGCAAGCCGATCAGGGGTGCGATTTCGATTTCTTGAGCGAACATCTCGCGACCGCAGAACCCGAGATTCACTGAGCCGATGTTGCGGAGTATTCTCTTCTTGCTTCTTACGCTGCCCGCGTGCGCGGCCAATACCCGCTGGGCGCTTGATTCCGACGGTGGGATTATTTGGAACGTACAGCCGGGCGAAGCGCATCAAGACCAGATCGAAATGAGTGGCCGAAAAGTTTCTTTGATTGCGACCTATGGAGTGGATGCCCAAGCGCACTTCTTCTTGAAGCGCCAAATTGTCTTCCCGCTATTGCGCACAATACCGAACGACACGCATGCCAGCCTCAGCTATACATTCGGCGAGGATGCGGAGCCGCGAGTTTTGATCGACGGACGCGTGCTGCTTAATGAGACCGTTCAGAGTATTTCACTGAAGGGAATGATCACAGTTCATAGCGAGGTTGGTCCGAAACGGGATATCTCGCTCACTCGCACGCTGTTTCCGTCCACGCGGCGGCAGATGATTCTGGAACGGCTTACGCTCACTAACCATTCGCTAGCGCCAAGGCGCATCGAAGTGGAGCGGACTGAGAAGACGGTTCATACGAATGCGAAAAATGGAGTCTATGGTGAGTATGTTTTGTCGGAACAGGTAGTTGATAGCGGCGAACGAGCGCTAGCGCCGGGCGAGAGCGCAACATACACGATCGTCTTCAGCGGTCGCAAGGCGGATGAGGATGATACGCCGATCGACGCAGCCGCCGAAGAATCAGCGCGTCGATCGCTGGTTGAGAGCTATCTATCAAAACTCGTTTTAGAAACGCCGGATCCGGTTTTGAATCGAGCCTTCGCCTTCGCCAAGATTCGTACGGCTGAAAGTGTGTATGAGACTAAGGGCGGCTTGATGCACGGCCCGGGGGGCGGCAGCTATTATGCGGCGATTTGGGCAAACGATCAAGCCGAATATGCGAACCCGTTTTTTCCTTTCCTGGGTGATACCACCGCGAACGAATCGGCCATCAATGCGTTTCGTCTATTCGCCAAATATATGAACCCGGATTACAAACCAATTCCGAGTTCGATCATCGCGGAAGGAACCAGTTATTGGAATGGCGCGGGAGATCGCGGCGATATGGCGATGATCGCGTACGGCGCGTCCCGCTTTGCGCTGGCGTATGGCGATCGTCAAACGGCGTTAGAGTTGTGGCCGCTCATTGAGTGGTGTCTCGAATATTGCGAACGCAAGAAAAACAGCGCGGGCGTCATTGCGTCCGATAGCGACGAACTCGAAGGGCGATTCCCTGCCGGCAAAGCGAATCTGAACACTTCATCGCTTTACTATGATGCGCTGCGATCGGCGCAAATGTTGGGTAAGAGCTTGGGGAATATCGACCCGGCGCAATTGACGCGCTTCGGTGAACGCGCTCAGGCCATGCGTGCCGCGATTGAAAGCTATTTCGGAAGCGATATCGAAGGATTTCATGCCTATCGCTACTACGACGGGAACACAGTGCTGCGAGCTTGGATCTGCACGCCGTTGACAGTTGGGATTTTTGATCGGGCTAAGGGAACAGTGGATGCATTGTTTTCACCCAAACTGTGGACCCAGGACGGCTTGGCGACACAAGAAGGCGAGAAAACGTTTTGGGACCGAGCCAGCTTGTACGGTTTGCGCGGCGCATTGGCGGCCGGTGAGACGCAAAAGGCGATGTCGTTTCTGGAGGCTTACTCGAAACGGCGTCTGCTGGGCGAGCATGTGCCATATCCGGTAGAAGCATGGCCGGAAGGCAACCAGCGGCATCTTGCGGCGGAAAGCGCGTTGTATTGCCGGATCTACACCGAAGGGCTGTTCGGCATTCGGCCCACCGGGCTGCGTTCTTTCGATTTAACGCCGCGTCTACCAGAAGAATGGAATGAGATGAAGCTCGAAGCGGTGCAAGCGTTTGGGCACAACTTCAACATCCGAGTGGCGAAAAATGGGCCAAGATTGCAAGTGGATGTGGAAGCCACGGGCGAGCCGAAGCGATCATACGATCTGGCGCCCGGCGAAACCTTCAGAGTCTCGCTTAACTAAGCACAGCGGTTCGCAGTCTATCCGTCACTGCGGCGAACACTTTATCTCCACTTTCGTCCACTGTTTCAATGTCGGTGCGGCACTCGACCTCGGGAGTCAAAGGCGGCTCATAGGGATCATCAACACCGGTAAAGCCATGCAGTTCGCCACGGCGGGCTCTGCCGTAAAGGCCTTTGGGATCTCGCTCTTCGCAGGTGCGCAGTGGTGCGTTTACATACACTTCCACAAATTGGCCCAGAGTACGGCGCATTTCATCGCGAATGTCGCGATATGGCGAAATAGCAGCGACAATCACGATCACGCCATGCTTGGCCAGCAACTGAGCCACAAAGCCGATGCGGCGAATGTTTTCATCACGATCCTCGCGAGAAAATCCTAAGCCGCGGCTCAACTGTTGGCGAATGACATCGCCGTCCAATAACTCTACGCGATAGCCGCGTTCGCGCAAACGGCGGTACACGAAGTGACTAATCGTGGATTTGCCGGCGCCGCTCAATCCGGTGAGCCACACCGTCATCCCCTCGTGCTCACTCAAATTCATAGGCCGAGGCAGCGGCTCCTTTCGAATAAGTGACTAAGAGCCTGTTACCGGCCCCCAGTCCGTGACGCCCGTTAGGAAGTCCCAACAATCTTTGCCCGCGCTTGGTAAAGCGAAGAGCCAAGAGATCCGCTTTTAACGCTGTTCGCCACCCCTTGGTTGATTTGAAATGAGAAAGGTCCTGCTCGGAATCGGCGGCCATCAGGCTCAACTTTTCGTAGAGCTCGCGGTTTTTTTGACTCAAGCGGCCATGGTGCACCCACTCCGAAGAATGGCGCAAGCCTCCATCCACCGCACGTTCCATCGAGGATGCTTCGCGAAAACTCCCCTCGCGCCCAAAAAGAAATTGAGCCAAACGCCCAGATTCCTGCCTTGGATGTTGCAGAATCCGTTCGTAGTGGACGAACAATCGAGTCCGATCGCGGGTTTGATCCAAGATCGTGAGCAGATAACTCTGCCACAGTTTGAGCGATAATCGCGCGCTGAATCCATCGCGGCGAGCGAGCGAGTCACTCACTTCACGAGGATCACGCACACAAATCACATAGCGAACATCACCCCAGATTCGTTGCCAGAACGGCAGCAGAAGCGAGAGCCTTGGGTCTTTCCAGAACCAAGACTGCGCGCCGAACTTGCGCATGCCACTCAGGAGGCGCAAAGCCTGCTCGCGATACGATGGCTTATCAGCGAGCGCTGCGAGATGTTTGTTCTCATCGGCCCCAGGCGGCAAGATCCAATCAGAATCAACTTCGCGCAAAAGCCGTTCATTAAACTCGACTAATTCGGCGAGTTCCCAGTAGCCATGCTCGTTCCACTCATTTGCAGGCAGGCATTCTTGCACGCGACCGAATATCCCGGCGCGGTGCAGCATTTCCGCGACCAGTGAGGTCCCGCTGCGGTGCATCCCCAGCACGACGATTCCGCAGCTCATACCTTCTTTAACGAGCAAGTTATGAAACAAATATACACGTAAGCTTTTCGGCCTGCCAGGAAATTTTTCTCACTCCCCTACTCTTGGTACTTTTGTTTTTGAGTCTCCTAAGTCGACGCTCGTCTGAATCAATTCGAACGGTGATGTTCGCAAGCCTCGCGAGCTTCACATGGCCGCTGGCGAGTTTGATGACCGGACCGGTTCTGGCGCGAGCGCTTGGTCCTGAAGGACGTGGGCACGTCGCGGCGCTACTTGCTCCACTAGCACTGGCCAATTTGCTCTTTCCGCTGGGCTTGCCGGACGCACTAACGTTTTTCACCGCGTCTGGCAAGCTGCCGAAGCGCATTGCCGTGCCAATTGCATTACTGGGCGGCTTGCTTAGCGGTGGTATAGCACTGGCCGTACTTTGGTTCAGCACACCATATCTTTTCCGGTTGGAGGAACAGTACGTTCCGGAGTTTCGATGGCTCTTGCTCTCCTTGCCAGCCTATCTGATCTTTGCGGCCATACGAGGCATCGTACAGGGTTCGCCCGGCGGTTTCTCGCTTATCAACCGTGAGCGCGCGACAGCGGCGGCCTCGCGCTTTCTCATCCTGCTCGGTTTGTTCTTTTTCGGAGTGCTCACTCCGCTGAACTCGGTTTGGATTTCAGTCGCTACGCAGGTCGGCGCGTGCCTCTGGCTGCTGCCGGCTTTGCGTAACGCTACTCCGTTTCATTTCTCGACCAGCGAAAGCAAAATCGTCCTGCGCTACGCAGGCGCCGCCGCCGCGGGAACTCTGGGAGGTCTGATTGTGATACGGCTCGATCAAGCGCTTATGGTTTCTCTCACTTCAGCCAGAGAACTCGCCTTCTACGCAATCGCGGTTTCGCTCGCGGAATTGCCGCTCGGCTTGGTCGGGGCCGTCCGCGATGTCGCATTCACAGAGGCAGCGGCGCAAAACGATCCCGCCGTTACGGCCCGGTTTTGCCGTCTGACTTTAGCGACCATTTCCGCTATCTGTCTTGCCGGTGCAGCGCTGGCGCCGTGGGCTGTGCCGCTTCTCTATGGAAAAGCGTTCGCACCGGCAGTTGCGATGTCGGAAATTCTCTTTATCGCAACGGCGGGCCGTGCGGTCACAACCATCATGGGCGCCGGCTTGATGACGACAAACCGAACGTGGTCGCGATCCATCATTCAACTGATCGGCGCCGCCGTCACCGTTGTTTTGCTTTTCGTGTTCGTGCCGCGCTGGGGCGGAGTCGGCGCCGCTTGGGTCACAACCTGGACCTATCTTTTGCTTGCGGCGCTTTCAACGTTTGTATTCGCGCGTGCCACCGGCACCAGCGTATGGGCTTGCCTGATTCCTTCCAAGGACGAATGCGTCAAACTGGCGATGCTCATCCGCGCGCGTTTCTAGCCTCGCAGCCGTTATCATCAAAGCAGGAATGCCGTGTAAAGCGGGTGCGCTCAGCTTCTGCATGATTGTGAAGAATGCGGAGCGCGATCTGCCGGAGTGCCTGGATTCGATCAGGCACCTGGCCACCGAAATGATTGTTGTGGATACCGGGTCGACCGATGCCACGCCTAAAGTTGCCGCCGAGCATGGCGCAAAGGTGTTTCCGTTTGAGTTCGAGCGGGTGGATTTTGCGGCGGCGCGGAACCGCGCGATTGAGCGCGCCGGCGGCGGTTGGATTTTGATGCTCGATGCCGATGAACGATTAGAGCCGGAGAGCGTTCTGAAGATTCCCGCGTTACTCGCACGCAACGAAAACTCCGGCTACTTTCTGGAGCGATTGAATCACGCCTCCGACTCCCCAACAACCAATTGCGACTGGGTGGTGCGGCTCTTCCCAAACCGGGAGCAGTATCGCTATCGCGGCCGGGTTCACGAAACGATTGATGCCTCCATCCTGGGGAATGGCGGAAAACTGCAGCCGGCGGATATCCGCATTCGCCACAACTTCATTTCCGATCGTGAAACCAGGCGGCGCAAGAATCATTGGTACATTGCGATTCTGAAAGAAGAAATCGTCGCAGATCCGAACGACACGTCGCGATTAGATTTTCTCGCGGCCGAATATCACCAGCTCGAAATGTTTAACGAGGCGACCGCCGTAATGGAACAGATTGTGAATCTGCGGCCGAAGGACGCGCGGGCACATTTGTTTCTCGGGACGTACTATTTCGTCTATCAGCACGAGACGGAACGCGCGCGAATCGAGTTCGAACGTGCTTTGCAGTTGAAGCCCGGATACCCGGAGGCGCTCGGCTTCCTAAAAGACATTGCGGCGCACTGCGAGTAAAATGATTAGGGCGTTGGGTAACCGGGGAGCGGCATGACAAACTGAGGAGCACAGAACGAAAAAACCGATGACTACCCGACGCAGTGTTCTTAAATTAGCGGCTACTCTACCCATATTGAGCCGCGCCTTCGCCCGATCACACGGCGAGTTTTGGAATTCAAAGGACCCGGCCCAATGGAGCGACAAGGAAATCAAAGACATGTTGACCCATTCGCCGTGGGCCAAACAAGCTTCTGCCGAGATGCCCACTTCGGATAGCAGCCATTCGACCATTCCAGGCGGTCGTGGGGGTGGCGGCGGTATGGGCGGCGGGGGCGGCATGGGTGGTGGTGGAGGTATGGGTGGTGGTGGAGGTATGGGCGGTGGTGGAGGTATGGGCGGAGGCGGCGGCATGGGGCGCTCCCGCGGAGGCGACATGGGTGGTGACAGTGGCAATCGAATGCCCGACGTGCATGCTCTGGTGCGCTGGGAAAGCGCTTCACCGGTAAGCGCCGCCGAAAAGAAGAGTGCCCCGGCAGAAGTGGCCGAATCTTACGTCATCAGCGTCACCGGCTTGCGCGTCCGTGAGCATGAGCAAGATCAACAGAATTTCCTGCAGAGCGACGAGTCCGATCGCGAGAAAGAAACTGAGAGGCGCATGTTGCGCGCCGCTTCTTTAGAGATTAAGGGAAAAGACCCGATTGCGCCCAGCCACATTCGCAAGGAAGATGGCGACGGTGGTCCGATCTGGATTTACCGTTTTCCACGCAGCGGCAATCCGATTTCGGCGGAGGATAAAGAAGTTCTGTTCCTGCTGCACTTGGGCCGAATCAATCTCAAGGCTAAATTTCCGCTGAAGGACATGACGTACAAGGATCAACTGGCCCTCTAAGCGGCGCGCGATGGTTGTCAAAACTCGATAGCGGCAACCTGTTACGATGAATCTTCGCCCACCACGATGACGCTCCGGACCTCATCCGGCATCCTGGCTGAAATTGTTTCCACAAAACAACAGGAAGTTGCCGATTTACATGTGCATTTCGCCGAACTGGAGCGGGCTGCGGTCGCACGCAAAGTGCCGCCGCGCCCGTTTGGCGCGGCTTTGCGCAAGCACGGACCTGCGATCATTGCTGAGATCAAAAAGGCCTCGCCAAGTAAGGGTCTCCTGCAACCCGATTTCCATCCTGCGCTGATCGCTCATCAATACGAAAAAGGCGGCGCGGCCTGCCTTTCGGTATTGACAGACAAGCAATACTTTCAAGGATCGCTTCATGATTTAGAAATTGCTCGCGCGGCCACGCAGTTGCCGGTGTTGCGGAAAGATTTCACCATCGACCGGGTGCAGATTTTCGAAGCCGCCGCGCATGGAGCCGACGCCATTCTCTTGATCGCGGCTGTTCTGGATGTTCACGAACTGACGCAACTTCGCGAAGTCGCTCAATCGTTGGGTTTGGCCGCGCTGGTGGAAGTGCATAATCATCCCGAACTCGAAAAAGCTATCGATTCGGGCGCCGAAATCATTGGCGTGAACAATCGCAATTTGGACACGTTTGAGGTTTCGCTGGACACCTCGCTAAGGTTGAGCTATCTGATGCCTGCGGGTGTTACTCGAGTCACGGAGAGCGGTATTTTTACAAGAGCCGACATTGAGACGCTGGGTGCAGCCGGGTTTCACGCGTTCTTGATCGGAGAATCTTTGATGAAATCAAACGATCCCGCGGGAGCGTTGCGCGCGCTGTTAGGTTCTGGCCACCATGTCAAGGAGTAAGACCGCGAGTGAGATTCCGTTCATCATCAAAGTTTGCGGCATCACAACCGAGGAAGATTTGGAAACCGCGATAGAGGCCGGCGCGAATGCCATCGGGTTCAATTTCTATCAAAAGAGCCCGCGCTTCCTGGATTTGAATCGCGCCCAGCAAATCGCTCGTTCGCTTCCGGGAGCGGACTACATCAAAGTCGGGGTGTTTGTAAATCCGAACGAAGATGAAGCGCTCGAAGCCGCGTCCAGCATTCCACTCGACGTCCTGCAATTGCATGGCGAAAATGCGCCGCTCGATTTAGCCAGTTCGTTCCGGGTTTGGCTCGGCAGTCATGCGAACGTAGACCGCAACCTGTTGGACGCCAGAGTCGAAGCCTGGCTGCTTGATACGCCATCGGCACAGCATGGCGGCACCGGCAGGACCTTCGATTGGTCACGCGCGGCCGATTTTCCACAGCGGTTCATCGTAGCGGGCGGGCTGGATGGCGATAACGTTGCCAAGGCTATCGATTTGGCAAAGCCGTGGGGCGTGGATGCCTGTTCGCGGCTGGAATCGGAACCTGGCAAGAAAAATCCCGAACGTGTGAGACATTTCGTTGAGGCGGCATTGCTCGCGTTCCAGCAAATCGCCGCCCCAGCGGATTTGGAAAGCCAATCATGAGCACCACTAACACCATTGCTTCCCTGCCCGATGCCGGCGGCCATTTTGGGCCCTACGGCGGCCGTTACGTCCCAGAAGTGTTGATGTCTCCGCTCGAAGAACTCGAGCAGGCTTATGCGGCAGCGCGCAACGATCCCGCCTTTGCCACCGAGTTGCGCGATCTGCTTAATAACTACGCCGGACGGCCCACGCCGCTCTATTTCGCAAAGCGTTTGAGCGAGCAATTGCAAGGCGCGCAGATGTGGCTCAAGCGCGAAGATTTGCTGCACACCGGAGCGCACAAAATCAACAACTGCCTGGGCCAGATCTTGCTGGCGCGCCGCATGGGGAAGCGCCGCATCATTGCGGAAACCGGCGCTGGGCAACATGGCGTCGCCACTGCTACTGTCTGCGCATTGTTCGGCATTGAGTGCGTGGTTTACATGGGCGAAGAAGATATGCGGCGGCAGCGCTTAAATGTGTTCCGCATGCGGCTTCTGGGCGCTCAAGTAGTGCCGGTTACGTGCGGCAGCAGAACGCTGAAAGACGCCATTAGCGAAGCGATGCGCGACTGGGTGACCAATATCGGCACCACGCATTACTTGCTCGGCTCAGTTTTGGGCGCGCATCCCTACCCCATGATGGTGCGCGATTTTCACAAGGTGATCGGCGAAGAAGCGAAGGCGCAGGCTCTCAAACAAATCGGCCGCTTGCCAGATACGGTGGTGGCCTGCGTAGGCGGGGGCAGCAATGCCATCGGCATTTTCCACGAATTCGTTTCGGATTCGAAGGTGAAGCTGGTTGGCGTGGAGGCCGGTGGCCGCGGCCCGGCGCTGGGCGATCATGCGGCACGCTTCAGCGGTGGTTCGCCCGGAGTCCTGCAAGGCACCTTCAGTTACTTGCTGCAGGATGAAGACGGACAGATTGGATTGACGCATTCGGTTTCGGCGGGGCTGGATTATCCCTCCATCGGGCCCGAGCACGCTTGGCTGCACGATCAAAATCGCTGTGAGTACGTCTCCATTGACGACGCCGACGCTTTGCAAGCCGCACGCACTTTGGCGCGCACAGAGGGCATTATCCCGGCGCTCGAATCCGCCCATGCGATAGCGGAAGCCATTCGCCGCGCGCCCTCCGAACCCGGCAAGGTGTACATCGTCAATGTCTCCGGCCGCGGCGATAAAGATATTGATATTTACCGCGAAAACATGCCCGAACTCGATCAAGACGCGGTTCGAACATAATGGTGGACACTTCTACGCGCATTGCGAATCTCTTCGCCCGGCACAAGATGAAAGGAACGAAAGCATTCATCGCCTATATTACGGCCGGCGATCCCTCGCTGGCGCTCACGCCTGATTTGGTTCTTGCCCTTGAAAAAGGCGGAGCAGACCTGATTGAGCTGGGTGTTCCGTTCTCCGATCCCATCGCGGACGGACCCGTGATTCAACGCGCGTCCGATCGAGCTCTGCAAGCCGGAACCACGTTAGCAAAGCTGCTCGAAACGGTGCGTGACCTTCGCCGCAAATCTGAAATTCCGCTGCTGCTGTTCAGCTATCTCAACCCGTTGCTGCGCTACGGTTTCGAAAAACTGGCGAAGGATGCGGCGGCGGCGGGCATTGATGGCGTCTTGCTTACCGATCTTTCGGTGGAAGAAGCCGAGCAACCGGTGGCGAGTCTCCGTAAAGAATCGCTGGACACCGTGTTTCTGGCCGCGCCAACCAGTTCCGAAAGAAGGTTGCGCTTGGTGGCCGAACACTCGTCCGGCTTTGTCTACCTGGTTTCCCGTACGGGTGTCACGGGTGAACAACAAACACTAGCGGCCTCGGCCGGAGAACTCACAGCGCGCATGCGTCAACTGACGCCATTACCGCTGGCGCTTGGTTTCGGCATCAGCACGCCCGCGCAGGTGGCCGAAGTGGCACGCTTCGCGGACGGCGTGGTGGTGGGCAGCGCTATTGTAAAGTTCATTGAAACGCATGGCAGTGAGCCCGACCTGGCGTCCAAACTGGAAGCTTTTACCAGAGAACTGACTGCTCCCCTGCACGCATCATGAGTGACCAAAAACTGGATGAACTCGACATTCACCGCTCCCGAATCGACGTTCTCGACCGGCGTCTGCTCGATCTTTTGAACGAACGCACCGCCATAGTTGAAAAGATCGGCCGCATCAAGCAAGAGCGCAAAATGGGGATCTATGAGCCGAAGCGCGAGGAACAGGTTTACACGAATATCTTGCAGCACAATCGCGGCCCGCTGCCGGCGGACGCGCTCAAACGCATCTTTGAGCGCATTATTGACGAGATGAGAAACATGCAACGCAGTGACTTGAATTCGGGGGGAGATAAATAGTGTTAGTCGTAATGCAGGAAGATGCGCCAGAAGTCCAGGTGGAAACGGTGATCAATCGCCTGGTGGAGATGGGCTTTACGGTTCACCGTTCTACCGGTGTGAAGCATACGCTTTTGGGCGGGGTGGGGCCAATCGACGATTTTGATCCGGCGTTGCTGGAGACGATGGAGGGCGTCAAGGAATGCCACCGCATCGTTTCTTCTTATAAACTGGCGAACCGCAGTTTTAAGCCTGGCGGAACGATCGTCAAAATCGGTGCGGTGGAAATTGGCGGACCGAAAGTCGTTACCATGGCCGGCCCCTGCAGCGTGGAAAGCGAAGAGCAAATTGAGTCGTCGGCTGCCACTGTGGCGTCGGCGGGTGCGCAAATCATTCGCGGCGGTGCTTTCAAACCGCGCAGTTCGCCTTATAGTTTCCAAGGCATGGGAGAACAGGGCTTGCGCATTTTGCGCGATGCCGCAGACCGCCATGGGCTGAAAGTGGTGAGCGAGGTGATGGATCAAACGCAGATTCCGCTGCTGGTTCAATATTCGGATATTTTGCAGGTGGGCGCGCGCAACATGCAGAACTTCAACTTGCTGCGTGAGTTGGGAAAAACACGCAAGCCGATTTTGTTGAAGCGCGGCATCGCGGCCACGATTGAGGAATTGCTGCTCTCCGCCGAATACATCATGTCCGGCGGCAATTATGAAGTGATGCTGTGCGAACGCGGCATCCGCACGTTTGAAACCGCTACCCGCAACACCATGGATATTTCCGCCATTCCCGTGCTGAAGAAACTCACCCATTTGCCGGTTATCGGAGACCCGTCCCATGGAACCGGCAAACGCGATTACGTTCTGCCCATGGCGCGCGCCGCTGTGGCCGCCGGCGCAGACGGACTGATTGTGGAAGTGCATCCGAATCCCGACCGCGCCGTCAGCGATGGCGCGCAAACTCTGCGGCCCGATCAATTTATAGACATGGTGAATCAGGTGCGAGCAATCGCCCAAGCCATCGGCCGCTCAGCATAGGTCATGGAGACAGTTGCCATTGTCGGCGTGGGCTTGATTGGCGCGTCGTTCGGGCTCGCGCTCCGCAAAACGGGATTCGCCGGCGAAATCATAGGCGTAAGTTCTGAGGGCGCCATCGCTGCCGGGTTGAAGCGCGGAGCGATTTCAAGCGCTGCCTCACTTGAGGATGCAGCAAGCCAGGCCGACCTTATCTACTTGGCGCAGCCTGTGGAACGCATCCTTGCTACCATTCCGGAGCTTTCGCCGCTTTTGAAGCCTTCCACCCTCGTTACCGATGCGGGTAGTACTAAAGAAGCGATCGTTTCCTGCGCCGTCGCCCATCTTCCGCCGGGAGCTTTTTTGGGAGGTCACCCGATCGCGGGCAAGGAACAGCGCGGGCCCGAGGCCGCCGAAGCGGGACTATTCCAGAACCGCCCGTACGTACTAACTCCCATCGGAATAGTTACTGATACCCCACTCACTCGAAGTTTTCGGTCCCTGCTAACTTCCATTGGCGCCAGAGTGATTGATATGTCCGCTTCCGAACACGACCATACGTTGGCTTTCACCTCTCACTTGCCACAACTGCTATCTACCGCGCTCGCAACAACATTGGCACGGGAACAGAATCCGCGGCTCAGTGAAATCTTCGGTACTGGACTACTCGACATGACACGCTTGGCGCGCAGTTCACCGGAGCTTTGGGACAGCATTCTGGATACCAATAAGAGCCACGTTTCGGACGCTATCGACGCGCTGGTGAGAGTACTCCTGGAACTAAAGTCTGACATCAGTGAACGTGAAATAGCTAACACTTTTGAGCTTGCAAACCACTTCGCTGAAAGCTTACGCCGCCCACTGAGCGGTAAATAGCTGGAATTCTGTTATCTAATTCGCTATTTTCTAGTAGGCAAGAAACCCTCCCGACCCGTATAATCTTCTTAGTTACAGAGTGGGGACTTTCCTGCCGTGCATGATGACTTAGCGTCCTTAATAAGGAACTTCCTGTTGCCACTGCCTGAGGTCAGCAAGCTTTCAGCTGGACGCAGGGGAACCTTGTTTGCGCAAGGCGACGAAGCAGACGCGCTCTATTTTCTGGAAGATGGCTTGGTCAAGCTGACGCGCACCAACGTGTCTGGCGGACGTCTCATTTTGTCTCTTTATGGACCCAATGATTTGCTCGGCGAAGAGTCATTCCTGGGCAAAGGGAGCCAGTATTATGCCGAGGCGGAGTCTTTAACGGCTTGCACGATCCACAAGATTCCCTGGCCTGCGTTGCAGCGGCAAATCGGCGTGCAGGCGAGCTTAGGCGAGGAACTCCTCAAGCACATGCTGGCAAGCCGGTTGTCATTCGCGCGCAAGATGGAAGTACTATGCCTGCATGATGTGGAGACCCGCATTGTGTTCTACCTGGCCGAACTTGCAAAGCTTGTGCAGTCCAGCCCCGAGGATAAGGGTCACGCTTTGCCCATTACGCAGCTGGAGCTCGCAGACTTGGTGGGAGCGACGCGCGAGACCATATCCACAGCACTGAACCAGCTCGAGCGCAAAGGTTTCGTCAAACTTTCGCGTCGGCTCTTGACGATTTTCCCGGAACAATCCGCCGCTGCCGCTTCCGGGGAATGAAGTGCTGATGTTTAGGTACTATTGCTTTCACGGGTAAACAGTACTATTTTGACCAGAAACTGTCAAAAAATAATACTAATAAGTTATAAGACAGTACTATATTTTGATATCTGACGATACAAATTGGCATTCTCTGCTGGTAAATGTCCTTGCCCGTTTTTTGCCCTTCTGCTAAACTTCCCTTCAGAAATCGATGCATTCTGGTTGTGCTTCCGCGAGCCTCGGAACCAAAAAGGGGGGCTCCAAGGGTCTCTCTCCTGTAGTTCCCAGTCCGGCGAACGGGCATTCCTCACGCATCATGTAACAGGAGATCAGTAGTGAGAGAAAAAGGTGTTGTCAAATGGTTTAATGCCGCCAAGGGCTATGGATTTATCCAGCGCGCAAACGGCGACGACGTGTTCGTACACTTCTCTGCCATCCAGATGAACGGGTACCGGACACTCGAGGAGGGTGCGGAGGTTGAGTTCGAAGTGAAGCGAGGCCCTAAGGGTCTGCAAGCTGAGAACGTAAACCGCCCGTAAGGAAACAACCAGATCAAACAATCGGGACCGTCGGCGTTTATGGCGTCGACGGTCTTCTTGTTTTTACGCCTTGTGTAGGATCTAGAGAGGCATGAATTACAGGAATCTGGGCAGCAGCGAAGCCAGCGTCAGCGAAATCGGTTTTGGCGCGTGGGGCATCGGCGGTAAGCAATGGCAAGGCGGGCACGATGATGAGTCGCTGAAGGCTCTGAACCGAGCTTTCGAGTTGGGCGTGAGTCTCATCGACACTGCGCTCGCCTATGGCGACGGCCACAGCGAGCAACTGGTAGGCCGCGCGGTCAAGAACACGTTCCACAAAGTGAATGTGGCCACCAAAATTCCGCCCATGAACCGCGTCTGGCCCGCCGCTCCGGCCACGCCTATCGAACAGGTCTTTCCATACGACTACATCATTCGCTCCACCGAGGAAAGTCTGCGCAATCTGGGCATGGAACAGATCTACCTGCAGCAGTTCCATGTTTGGACCGATGCCTGGACGATTACCGAAGAGTGGCGTCGAGCTATTGAGGATTTGCGCCGCAGCGGCAAAGTGCGCTACATCGGCATTTCCATCAGCGAGCACGAACCGGATTCGGCGCTTGAAGCGGTGAGAACCGGCTTGGTGAGCGCGGTGCAAGTGATCTACAACATTTTCGATCAAACGGCCGAAACCAACCTCTTTCCGCTGTGTCAGCAGATGAAAGTGGGTGTATTGGCGCGGGTGCCCCTAGATGAGGGTGGCTTGACCGGCAGCATCACCGAAGAAACCGTGTTCGAGCCCGGCGAGTTCCGCGAATCTTATTTCCGCGGCGATCGCAAGCGCGAAGTGGTGCAGCATGTGGAAGCGCTCAAGCGCGATCTTAAAAACCTTCCCGGCACGCTTCCCGAAATTGCCCTGCGCTTCTGTCTTTCGAACAAAGCCGTAAGCACGGTAATCCCGGGCATGCGGCGCGTCGCGACCGTGGAGAGCAGTTGCAAAGCGTCCGCGGCCGGGCCGCTCGATGCGGCAACGCTCGCCATCGTGAAAAAGCACGCCTGGTATCGGAATTTCTATGAGTAGCGAGAACGCATCTTGGGAGCGCTACCAGACGCGGCAAGCGTCCACTCGCATCATTGGCTGGCCTTCGGAACAGCCGAACGCCTTGCCGAACTCCGGCATGTTCGAAACCACGCCATCAATGCGGAATTCCAGCGGCGAGTGAGGATTTACTGTCGCGTTCATTCGCTTTTGCTCCGGCCGTTCATCGCCGCAAGCCCATTGCGCCATGCCCACAAAGAACCGCTGATCGGGCGTCAGACCGTCCCTCGGCTCCAATTTCTGGTCCGCGGTTGCGCGTTTCCAAGCCAGATACGCTAGCATCGTGCCGCCCAAATCCGCCACATCCTCGCCGGAAGTCAGCTTACTGTTGATGTGGATGTCATCCACCACCACGTATTTTGCGTATTGATCACGCACGCAGGAAATGCGCTGTTCGAACGCCTTGGCGTCTTCGGGCGTCCACCAATCGCGTAAATTGCCTTTGGCGTCGAACTGGCGGCCTTCATCGTCAAAGCCATGTGTCAGCTCGTGCCCAATGGTGGCGGCCGTGTTGCCATAGTTCGGCGCCGCATCCATCTTCGGATCGTAAAGCGGCGGCAGCAACACACCTGCCGGAAAGTTGATCTGGTTCGTTTGCGGATCGTAGTAGGCATCCACCGTCGGGGGCGTCATCTCCCACTCGCTCCGATCCACCGGCTTACCGATACGGCTGAGTTCACGGTTTTCTTCGAACACCGCCGCCCGCTCCGTATTGCCCGCAAAATCGCCCGCAGCGACCTGCACCGAACTGTAATCGCGCCAGCGGTCCGGATAGCCGATTTTGTTCAGAATGCCGGTCAGCTTCACCAGCGCTTGCTGTTTTGTCGCTGGGCTCATCCAGCTGAGAGTTTCGATGTCGGCTTTCATCTCGGCTTCAATCTGCTCCACCATCTTGAGCGTGGCCTGTTTCATCTCGGGAGGAAAAACACGCGTTACAAACACTTGTCCGAGCGCCTCGCCCAGCTGCCGGTTCACAAGATTCGTGCAGGTTCGCCAGCGCGGCGGCTGCGCCTTCAGCCCGCGCAAATAGCTTGAATAGAAGTCGTACTCTGCCTTTTCAAACGGAGAAGAAAGGTAGCGCGCATAGGCATGCACCACATGCCAGCGAAAGTAAGCTTTCCAATCCGCCATTTTGTATTTGCCCAGCGCCTCATTCATCGCTCCAAAGAATTTCGGTTCCGTCACATTCAGCTCTCCGAAAGCCGGCAAGTGGCGAGCATCCCAATAGGCGTTCCAAGTGAACTGCGGCGTAAACGCCGCCAGCTTCGCACGCGTGTAACGATTCTTCAGCTTGTACGGGTCCCGTTGTTCCACACGCGTTAAAGAAGCAGTGGCTAGGTCGGTCTCTATCTTCATCACCGCTTCAGCATCGGCTTGCGCGACGTCCGCGCTTTCGCCGATCAAGGCAAAACTCCGCGCGAGGTGTTGCAGATATCGCTGCCGGATTTCTACCGATTTCGCATCCGTCTTGGTGTAATAATCCCGGTCCGGCAAACCGAGGCCGCCTGCGTAAGCATAGGCGAACATTTGCGTCGAATGGTCGAGATCGGGTTCCGCGTTGAACTGAAATAAGACGTTTGTGTTGATTCCACCTCGATGTTCCGCCGCAACATAATCTGCAAAGTCACGCACGCTTTTCAGTGCGGCAATGCGTTTCAGTTCCGCTTTAATCGGTTGTGAGCCCGCCTTCTCCACGGCTGCGGTGTTCATGCAGGCGCCGAACATATCCCCAATTTTCTGCTCATTCGCGCTCCTCTCGGCGCCGCCCTTGGAAAGCTCTTCCAAAATGCCCCAAAGATAACGCCAGTTATCTTGCCCCATCTTGCTGTAAACATCCCAGCGCGCCTGGTCGGGCGGAATCGGGTTGAGCTTGTTCCACTCGCCGCAGGCGTATTTGTAAAAGTCCACACATGGGTTCACTCTTTTGTCCATGAACTTCGGTTCTAAACTCGGCGTGTAGGAAAGTTCTTTGAGCGGCGTGTCCTGCGCCCAAATCGCAGCGGCACAACCTAGCAAGCAAACGGCAATCAGCTTCATGTAGCGATTGTGGCACCCAACCATTGGAGGTATTTTTCCAAGCCTGCTACCACCGGCACCGCAATGACCTCCGGCGTGTCATAGCTGTGCAGCTTCACAATCAATTCACGCAGCGCGGTAAACCGTTCGCGCGTTGTCTTCATGACCAGCAGCAGTTCTTCCGCGCTCTCAATTTTTCCTTCCCAGCGATAGATGCTCTCAACCCCGGCAACGATATTCACGCAGGCCGCCGCCTCTGCTTCCACCACCGCTTGCGCCACTTTGCGCGCTTCCTCCCGGCTCGAACAGGTACAAAACACCACTAACGCATCCGTCATAAAATATTGTTTTTACTAGACCTTTCCGCAAAACCAGTTTATAAATAGAGATAGAGATGTTGCGTTCTTACATGCGTCCGATTGCTGCCTTGGCCACGCTCACCGCGCTTGCGGCGTATGCGGTGATCATGCTGCGTGGTCCTCAGGGTCTGAGCGCTCTCTCGGAAAAGCAGAAACAGATTCGCGCATTGCAGGAAGAGAACGCTAATCTGACTCGTGAAGTTGAGTCGCGCAAACAGCACATTCAGCGCCTGCAAAGCGATCCGGCCACCCAGGTTCTTGAACTGCGCAAGCTTGGTTTCGTGGGCCAAGGGGATACCAATTTCAATGTCGGCGGGCAGCGCATCAACAATCCTACCGACGGCCAAACTTCCAGTAATCCTTCAGCTCCCGAATCGCATTAACTAATCTTTCTAAGATATTGAAAAATGACAGTTTACGAAGAACGCAAGGATGACCTTGAGCGCTATGAATTCAGGTGGGGTGTCGAACGCGGCCGGCTCGCCGTTTCGCTCGATTGCATTACCGATGCGCTCGTACTCGCTGGCCAGCATGGCGTTTATTGCCAGAGCGCGCGGCAAATCGGCAAACCCGCCATGGACATTCAACTCATCACCAAGAGCTTGGCCGATGCCAAGGAACTTATCGCCAGCGTTCTCGAAATGAAGGCGAATCAACAGGTTGCTAAAGACCCTGAAGAAAAGGGTTGAACTCCTTTTCGTGGCCGATCGTGGTCGGCATGCCGTGCCCGGGTATAACCACCGTCTCATCCGGCAAGGACAGCAACTTCGTCTTTATGGAATTCAGTAATTTGCGGCCGTCGCCTCCCGGCAAGTCTGTTCGTCCCACGGTTTCGCGAAACAGCGTATCCCCCGCTATGAGTTTCTGCTCCTGCGGAATCCAAACGGAGAGGCTGCCTTGCGTATGCCCCGGCGTCAGCATCACCTGGAAATCGGCATGACCCAACTTCAGTGAAACGGCATCGGTAGCGGGCGTATCGATTTGCGGCCGCTCCGGCGTTTCCATACCTAGCCAGTTCGCCTGCACATCGAGCGACGCCAAAAGCGCATCGTCTTTGTCGTTCATATAGACGGGCGCGCCGGTCAGCGCTCGTAGCTTGGCAGCTCCGGCGACATGATCGATGTGGCCATGAGTCACGATGATGGCCTTCACCTTCAACTGATGCTGATCCAGCGCCGCGGTGATCTTATCAAGCTCGTCGCCTGGATCGATGACAATCGCCTCATGCGATTGTTCGTCGCCAAAGATGGAACAGTTGCAGCGCAACTGGCCGACAGGAAGGATGACGTGAATCATGCGCTTGCTTCATGGTACCGTTCGCAAAAAAAATCGATTGACATACGAAGCCTTTACTAGTAATCTCTTCGTATATGGCCAGCGAGCCGCCGAAACCAACCGATGCTGAACTCGAAATTCTGACCGCTCTTTGGAGCATTGGCTCGGGAACGGTGCGCGATGTACATGCTGTCATCAATCGCCGCCGCCGCGCCGAATACAGCACTCTTTTGAAGTTTATGCAGATCATGACGGAAAAAGGACTGGTGACGGTTGACCAGTCGCAACGCGCGCACATTTATCAACCCGCGCGCCCGCGTGAATACACCCAGCGGCAACTCGCCGGCGATTTATTGCAACGCGTCTTCAGCGGTTCGGCGAAAGCGCTGTTCGTGGGCGCTCTGTCGGCTCGCAGAGCTTCCAAGAAAGAAATGGCCGAAATACGCAATCTGTTGGACCAATACCAGGAGGAAATGAAATGAGAATCCTCAATAGCCTGATTGAGAATCCATGGTTGGCCGCTCTGGGCCTGACCATTCTTCATTCGCTTTGGCAAGGACTTATTGCGGCAGTCGTGCTGGCACTGCTGGTGTTGGCCAACCGGTCGCCGCGCGTTCGCTATTTAGCCGGATGCGCTTTAGTGCTGGCCCTCTTTGTCAGCTCCCTTGTCACATTTCTCTACCTCGCTCCGGGCTTCGCTAGCGGCGAACGCGTAGTCGCGCCGCTCCATTTCACCGGATGGAATCGCGTTTTGCCGTTTGCCGGCTCATCCGAAAGATTAGACCTCAACGCAGTAGCCCCATGGCTCGCCGCTCTCTGGCTCTTCGGTGTGTTTGTTTTCTACCTCCGCTACGCCGCCGGCTTTTTCGCGCTTTCGACGCTCCGCAACAAAGGCGTTTGCGCGTCAAGTGAAGAATGGCAGCGAAAGCTCGCGGCCTTATCCGCAAGACTGCATCTCAGCGCACCCGTCCAACTCATCGAATCGACGCTCGCCACGACGCCCATGGTGATCGGCCATTTGCGCCCCATCATCCTCATGCCGATCGGTCTGCTCACTTCTCTGCCCACCGCACACATCGAAGCAATTCTCTTACACGAACTCGCCCATATCCGCCGTCACGATTTTCTCGTCAACACCGTACAAAACCTCTTGGACGGCCTCTTTTTTTATCACCCCGCTGTCTGGTGGATCTCGCGCTTGATTCGCAGCGAACGCGAAAAATGCTGCGACGACATCGCCGTCCAGCTTACCGGCAGCGCGCCCGAATATGCCCGCGCTCTTGCTGCCTTAGAAGAAACCCGCTGGTCTGATCCTCAGCCCGCATTGGCCGCCAAAGGAGGCAGCCTTATGAAACGTATTCATCGTTTGCTTTATCCCAGCGTCCCGAGCACATCTTGGACTCCGCTCCTCGCCGTCGGACTCGCTTTATTCGCAACGACCGTCACCCTTGGTGCCTGGCAACCGGCTGCACAAGCCGACACCCAAACTTCGCTAGCAACAATTCAATCCGACGCGTACACCAAATGGCTCAACGAAGACGTTGTCTACATCATTGATGATGCCGAACGCACCGCTTTCCTCAAACTCACTACCGATGAAGAACGCAGTCACTTCGTCGAACAATTCTGGGATCGCCGCAACCCGGAACCCGGTTCGCGTGAGAACAAATTCAAACAGGAACACTATCGCCGTATCGCTTATGCGAACGCCCACTTCATCTCCGGCGTTCCCGGCTGGAAAACCGACCGCGGCCACATGTACATCCTCTACGGTCCGCCCGACGAAATCGATTCGCATCCGAAGGGCGCTCCGCATCCTTGGGAACAATGGGGCTACCGAAATCCTGACAATCCGACAGGCATGAATTTCTTTTATTTCGTCGACACGCATGGCACCGGCAATTTCCGTCTCGCTCCAAGTCCTGGCCGTTAACCGCTGATATTGTTGAAGAGTGTCCGCTAAACCCTACACACTTCGTCCCCATCGAGTCGGAGACATGGGTTGGGTGGTCTATCGCGAGGCCACTCTCTATGCGCAGGAATACGGTTTCGACGAAACCTTCGAAGCCTTAGTCGCCCGCATTGTCTCCGACTTCATCCTCAACTTCGACCCTAAGTGTGAGCGCTGCTGGATCGCGGAAATCAAGAGCGAGCCGGCCGGCCACGTCTTCCTGGTGAAGCATCCGGAGGAACCGAAAACAGCTAAGCTTCGCTTGCTTCTTGTCGAGCAAAGCGCCCGCGGACTGGGCCTCGGCCAGGCTTTAGTTCGAGAATGTATAGATTTCGCGCGCACCACCGGATACGAAAAAATCACGCTCTGGACCCAAAGCATCCTGCTCGCTGCGCACAGCATTTATCAGCGAGCGGGCTTCCGCCTCGTGAAAGAAGAACCGCACCACAGTTTCAGCCAAGACCTTATCGGCCAGACCTGGGACCTTACTCTGTAGGCGTAACGCCCAAAGCTTTTCGATACCGCTCGGGCAGTTTCACCGGCTTCCATTCCCGATTCAGCCAAATGTGCTTGGTCGTGCCTTCGGCCAGCAATCGCTCCGGTTCAACCGATTGAACCTTATAACCGAACTCTACCGTCCGCGTGGTTGCTTTCACGATGCTCGTTTCCACCACAATCTCCTGGTCATAGCGGGCTGGGTAAATGTATCGGCAATGCGCATCGATGACGGAAAGATACAACCCGTCTTTCTCTTCCAGATCTTTATACTCAAATCCCAACGAGCGCACGCATTCCACTCGGCCCACTTCCATCCAGACCAAGTAATTCGCGTAATAGACCACCCCCATCTGGTCCGTTTCCGCATAGCGCACGCGTAAACGCGCCTGATGAGTTTTCATAGCATCTTCCTGTACTGCACAAACCCGGATCGTTCCGCCACCCGGTCGTAGAGATGCATCGCCGTCTGATTGCTTTCGTGGGTCAGCCAATACACGCGCGAACAACCGGCCGCGCGTGCCTGTTCGTACACATGCTCGATCAGCATTCGCCCGGTGCCTAGGGCTCGGCTCCGCTCATCCACAAACAGATCTTGCAAATAGCAGTAGTCCCCAATACTCCAGTTAGAACGATGAAATATCCAATGAACCATTCCAATCGCCCGGCCACCAACCCAAGCCAGCGCTCCAAACGTGGGTTCCCGTTCATCCAGCATTCGCCGAAAACTCTCTTGTGTGACTTTCTCCGCCAGATCGGCTTTGTAAAACGCCTGATAGCCTTTCCAGAGCGGCAGCCATTCGGCATAATCTTTCGCTTCGAGAGTGCGCGCCAACACCTTGCCTGAGCCCATTTGTTGACTATACCCGGACCCTCCGCTATCCCCTTGTTAGCATTTGAGTAATGCGGGTGAAAGTTCTGTTCTTCGGCATACTAAAAGACTTGGTCGGAAAGGCCGAAGATTCTGTGGATCTGCCGCCCGGCACCACGGTGGAAACCCTTTTCTCCCGTTATTCGCAACGCTACGAAACCCTGGGAGGCAAGCGTCCGTCGATTTTATTTGCTAGGAATCGAGAATTCGCTGCCGCCGATACCGTTCTCAACGAAAATGACGAAGTGGCTTTTCTGCCTCCGGTGAGTGGCGGCGATGGGCATATTTTCGAAATTGTTCGCGAAAAGATCGACTCGCGCGCTCTGGTGGAAAAACTACAGCGCCCCGAAGATGGCGCGGTGGTGGTTTTTGAAGGTGTCGTGCGCAATAACACCAAAGGACGCGCCACTACCCATTTGGAATACGAATGCTACGAATCCATGGCCAGGGAACAAATGGCCCGCATCGGTAAAGAGATTGCCAAACAATTCGCCATCGGCCGCATCGGTATGATCCATCGCTTGGGGCGCTTGGAAATCGGCGAAGCGAGCGTGGTGGTGGTAGCGACGGCGCCGCACCGCAAACCCGCTTTTGATGCCGCACTCGAAGGCATCAATCGCTTAAAGCGGGAAGTGCCAATCTGGAAGAAAGAATTCTTTGCCGATGGCGCAGTGTGGGTAGATGGGGAGTGGGATGAACGGCTGCTGTCCGCCGCCTCATCCAAACATGAGAACTAGTCGCAGAATACTCTTCTTAGCGGGATTAGGTCTTTGCGCTGCTTTCATACTCGGCGCGCAGTTCAAGCCGGCCAATCCTCCGCCGCCTCCCGCGCAGCAACCGCAACCGCCACAGGCCCCCAACGGGCCCGAAAGCCCGATTTTCACCGAAAAAGTCAATCTGGTCCGCCTGCTGGTTTCCGTTCGCGATCAAAGCGGCGCCATCATTACCAACCTCAACAAAGAGGATTTCCGCATCCTCGATACCGGCGTCGAGCAGCAGATCTCGGTCTTCGAACGCAATACCAGCGTCCCACTTTCGGTTGCCATTCTCATGGATACCAGCGGCAGCACCCGGATTGACTTGCATTACGAGACGGGTTCCACTCTCCGTTTCATCTCAGCCCTGCTCGATGCCGGCAACCCCGAAGACACTTTCGCTCTGTTCACCTTTAACTGGCACACCAATCTTGAAGTCGATTATTCCCGCAACCGCGCCCGCGCCGCCAAAGCTTTGAACGCCGCCCAAGGCGAAGGCGGAACGTCCCTCTATGACGCTATGTACCTCGCCGCCGACACCCTGCAAAGCCGCGAGGGCCGTCACGTCATGGTTGTGGTCACCGACGGGGGCGATACCACCAGCTACAAAAAATACAACGACGCCTTGCGCGCCACGCAAATTTCCGACGCCGTTCTGTACCCGATTGTCGTGGTGCCCGTTGCTGGTGATGCGGGCCGTAACCTGGGCGGTGAGCACGCTTTGGCCACTCTCGCCGCCGCCACCGGCGGCCGCATCTTGAGTCCCGCCGGTTTCGATGAACTCGACAACTCCTTTGCCTCGATCATCCGAGAACTTCGAACTCAATACATGTTGGGCTTCTATCCTAAAGGAGTTGTGGAAGAGCCCCGCCGGTTTCACGCTGTTTCGGTCGCCGCTCGCCCGCCCGGCATGAAGACTAGCGCCCGCAGCGGTTATTACGAACCGTAGCAGGCTGTAGACACGCTACATCTTTGGGTGTAGAATGCCTACATGCCTCCCAAAGCGGGTTATCAAAACCGTATTGAACTTCTGCAGGGCACGCTCGACATGCTCATTCTCCAGACTCTGCAATGGGGATCGCAGCACGGCTACGCCATCAGCAGTGCTATTCGCGCCCACTCACAGGAAATGCTGCAAGTGGAAACTGGTTCGCTCTACCCTGCCCTGCACCGCTTGGAAAAGCAAGGTTTAGTGAAATCCGACTGGCGTCAGTCTGAGGCAAATCAACGCGCCAAGTTCTACACCCTAACCGCCAATGGCAAGAAACGTCTCACCGAAGAACGCGATCGCTGGTCGCAAATGGTGCTGGCGATTAGCGGCGTATTGAGCGCAGCCGGGAACGAAGGGTGATGCTATGCTTTTCAGCCGAAGAAAAAAAGATCAGGACTTAAACGAAGAGATTTCGAGCCATCTCCGCATGGCGGCACAAGATTCAGACGCAGATGCGGCCCGCCGTGATTTTGGCAATATCGGTTTGGTCAAAGAAGTGACCCGCGAAATGTGGGGCGGGTCGTTCTGGGAGCGCCTGTGGCATGACGTTCGCTACACCTTGCGCGTCCTGCGCAAGAACCCGGGCTATACTCTAACTGCCGTGTTATCGCTGGCGCTCGGTATCGGCGCAAACACCGCCATCTTCAGCCTGATTGATTCCGTCATACTCGAATCGCTCCCGGTGAAGAACCCCCAGGAATTGGTTACGATTGGCGATCCCTCAGCGGTTGGGTCCGTTTCCATCGGTAACGGCGTCAACCTCGAATCATTCTCATACCCGTTCTACTTGCGCCTTTGCCAAGCAAACAACGTTTTCACCGGTATCTACGCCACCGGCCGTAGCGAACGAATCGCGTTGAAGGACGATGCCGAACGTCCGCATGCGCGCTTCGTTAGCAACAACTTCTTCTCAGTACTCGGAGTTGCTCCCTCACAGGGCCGTCTTTTCCTTCCGGAAGACAAGGAAGGCGTTGTCATTAGCTACGATTTCTGGCAGCGGCACTTCGCGGACGGCCGGCCTGTCGCCGGCGAAACGTTGAACCTCAACAATCGCGATTTCACCATCCTCGGCGTAGCGCCACGGGGCTTCTCTGGCGATGTCGTGGGCTATGAGACCGATCTCTGGCTCCCGATCGAGATTCAGCCGGACGCCCATCCGGGCCGCGATTACCGGCATGAGCCTACTGCGACTTGGCTGCAACTCATGGGACGGCTGAAGCCCGGCGTCACATTGCCACAGGCCGCAACCTTCCTCAACACCACCGGCCGCGCCATCCTGCAAGAACTGAACACCAAGGCCGCGTCCCCGTCCCCATCCGCAATCTCCAAATTCCAGACCGGCAAAATCGCTTTGCAGTCCGGCGCGGCCGGCTTTTCGCGTATCCGCAAGACGTTTTCACCCATGCTCAATATCCTCATGGCGCTGGTCGGTCTTGTCCTGTTGATCTGTTGCGCGAACGTCGCCAACCTCCAGATGGCTCGGGCTGTCAGCCGCAGCCGCGAGATAGGCCTTCGCCTCGCTATTGGCGCGGGCCGTGGCCGTTTACTTCGTCAGTTCTTAACGGAAAGCGCCGTTCTTGCCTTAGCAGGCGGCATCGGTGGAGTGTTCGCCGGTTTTTGGATCAGCCGCATCCTCTTACAATTCGCCGCTCGCCAAAACCGCCTCCTCTTTGAACCGCAGTTGAGTTCTACGGCGCTTCTCTTCACTGCTGGTGTCTCCTGTTTCGCAGCACTTCTCTTCGGCCTGGCCCCTGCTTTGCTTGCCACCAAAGGCGATATCGCTTCTCGCTTACGCGAAACAAAAACCGGCCGGTCGCGCGGAGTTGGCTATCGCTTCGAAAAAACCTTAGTCTCTTCGCAGATTGTTCTTTCGCTGACGCTGCTCTACGCCTCCGGCCTCTTCATCCGAACCCTCGAAAATCTCGAAACCACGAACGTCGGCTACCATCGAGAGAATCTGCTGGTTGCAGAGTTCGATCCGCCGGCTTCGGGCTACAAAAGCGCGCAAATTCCGCCGCTTTCAGTAAACTTGCGCTCGGCCCTGAGCGCCGTCCCCGGCGTAACAGCGGTCTCCTTTTCCGAAAACGGGCTTTTCAACGGTACCGAATCTGCTTCTGGCGCTACCTTCGAAGGCTTCGTAGCTCGCTCCTCCGAGGACAATCAAGTCAACTCTGACAAAGTCGGACCTAACTACTTCTCCACTGTCGGTATTCCGGTCCTCGCGGGCCGTGAGATAGGCCCGCAAGATGTCGCCAATGGCCAGCTTGTGGCCGTTGTCAATGAAGCGCTCGCCCGTTTCTACTTTCATGATCGCAATCCAATCGGTCTCCATGTCTCAAACCAGGACAACACTCGTCCAATGACCATAGTCGGCGTTGTTGGCAATGCCAAGCAACTGGATGTTCGCGAACCCGCCGCGCGTCGCCTCTACACGCCGTATCTGCAATCGGCTGCCGATGACATCCCTAGCTTGTTGCGCTTTGAAGTTCGCACCGCCGCGCACGGCGGCTCGATTGACGCAGCTGTCCGCCGAGCAGTGCAGCAAGTCGACAGCGGCTTACAGCCCCCTGTCCTAACTTGGTCGCAAGTGTTGATTGAGGATGGACTCGATCAGGAACGCGTGATCGCAAAGCTCTCCAGTTTCTTCAGCGTCCTCGCATTATTGTTGGCTGCGGTCGGCCTTTACGGCGTGATGTCTTATCTCACAGCCCGGCGCACCACCGAAGTCGGAGTTCGCATGGCTTTAGGCGCTTCTCGTTGGAGTGTCATTCAAATGGTCTTCCGCGAATCGTTCACCATGGCAGCCGTCGGTCTTGTGGTTGGCATCGTCTTTGCGTTCGCCGTTGGCAAGTTCACCGCCGCCAGCCTCTACGATGTCGCCGCCTTTGATCCGCTCACGATCGCAGCCGCATCCGCGATCATCTGCGCCGCCGCCGCCCTCGCCTCCTGGCTGCCGGCCCACCGTGCTTCGCGTGTCGATCCTATGGTCGCCTTACGGACCGACTAACACGACCAAACTTCAGAGACAAGTAACCCGCCCAGCGCTCTGCGCTGCTGAGTCATGCGAAAACCAGCCGCGGCCAGCGCAATCGCATGATCGGGAAGCTTGTTCACTTCCAGTCCCGTTGTCAGTCGGAAGAAAAAATACATAAACCGGATCAGCGCACCACCCAGGATTCCACTAACCCACCCCGCCGGCCGCGCAAAATCAGTGACAATCCAGCGCGCCCCATCTTCGCAACACCCGCCAATCCTCTTAAGCAGCACGTCCAAATCTTCCTGCGAAAAACAATCCACGAAAAAATGCGTAACAATCAGGTCGTACCTCCGGTCCAACTCAACCGTACGCGCATCGCTCACGCGAAATCGCACATTCGCAACGCCCGTCACTCGCTCTTTGGCTAGCGCCACCATGCGCGCGCTCAAATCGACAAAGTCTACAAACGCCCCCGGATTCCGCTTCACCAGCTCCGCCGTAAAGCGCCCATCGCCGTCACCCAGCACCAGAATTCGCTTGCCTTGGCTCGCCTCCGCCAAAAACCGCAACCGCGCGCGCGTCAACGCCCGCCCAAACGCCAAATACTCAAAAATGCGGTACCAACGGGCAATTCGGTCGCAATTCATCACAATTTATTCAAGAGTAATCCGGCATATGTTGAACTGAAAGTATATGGGAAATTTTCTGGACGCTGCGATTGAAATCGCGCGCGAGGCTGGTGAAGTCCTCATGGCCCACCGCGGCGTCGCATTTGAACTGAAAGGCGAACACGATCTGGTCACAGCCGCCGATCGCGCCAGCGAAAAACTCGTCATTCAAAGATTGCAGGAGCGCTTCCCCGATCACGGCATTTACGCCGAAGAAGGCGGCCGCGCCGCGCTCAACTCGCCCCTCCGTTGGTACATCGATCCGCTCGATGGAACCACTAATTACGCTCATGGCTACCCGCAGTGGAACGTCACCCTTGCCTTGGCCAAAAACGGCGAGGTCATCGCCGGCGTTGTGTATGATCCGCTCAATCAGGAATTGTTTGCCGCCGAGCGTGGCGCCGGCGCTCGCCTCAATGGCGCGCCCATCCATGTAAGCAAAGCGCCCACTCTGAGTGAAGCGCTGGTTTCCACCGGTTTCCCCAGTCGTAAGCGCCACCTGAACATCAATATTCACTTCTACTATCAACTCGCCATGGTCACTCACGGCGTCCGTCGCAGCGGCTCGGCTGCCATTGACTTAGCCTACACCGCTTGCGGCCGCATCGAAGGCTTCTGGGAATTTGGCCTGAACCCCTGGGACATGGCCGCCGGCACCCTGCTCATCGAAGAAGCTGGCGGCAAAGTCGGCGGCATGCGCAACGAACCGCTCGATCTTCACGGCAAATATCTGTTAGTGGATAATGGCTTGATCCACGCCGAAATCCTCGCTCTCTTCGCGGAAATTTTCAAAGGCCAATACCGTTACGAAATGCCCGGGTTACCCGCACCCGAATGGGAGGTCACACATGGCTGATGCAATGCCCCAGGTACCGCTGAACGTGGAGGGCTCGTATGTCCTTCACCAGATGTTCCGTTTTGCCCGTTCCGAATGGCGTCAACAGGAAGTCTTTCACTGTGACCGCCTTGTTCAACAAGCCGCTCAAACGTTGGGCGCAATGGAAACCGCTACGAAAGACGGCCTTCCCAACCAAACCGCCATTTTTTCTTTGCTCGGCCACAAAGGCGATTTGATGTTTGTGCATTTCCGGAATTCACTCGAAGACATCCACCGAAGCGAACTGGCCATCGAACAAATGGAATTCGCCGATTTCTTGGAACCCACCCATTCGTACCTATCCGTAGTCGAACTCGGCCTCTACGAATCTACCGCCAAAACCTATAGCTCACTGCTTGAAAAAGGTGTTGCCCCGCACACGCCTGCCTGGGACGCCGGCATCAAAGAAGTTCTCGACCGCCAATCCGCCGCCATGGCTACCCGCCTCCATCCTGAGATTCCCCAGAGCAAGTATGTCTGTTTCTACCCTATGGATCGCAAGCGCGGCGAAACCAAGAACTGGTATACCGTCTCTCTGGCTGAACGCCAGCGCATGATGCACGAACACGGCATGATCGGCCGTCGCTACGCCGACTCCGTAAAGCAAATTATCTCCGGCTCCATCGCTTTCGATGACTGGGAATGGGGCGTCGATCTCTTCGCCGATGACCCGCTTGTATTTAAGCGGCTTATTTATGAGATGCGTTTCGACGAAGTAAGCGCCGTTTACGCGGCCTTCGGTTCCTTTTACCTCGGAACGCGCGTCCATGCCAAGGATCTTCGCCAGCTCTTAGCCGGCGAATTGCCCTGAAACTTCAATCCCTTCAATCCATTAGCCGCCTACCTGCCTTTCTCACAAAATGCGGGGAATACAGCCGTCCTAGGACTTTCAAATTATTGGGGATGGTACGCTTAGTATTCGGAAATGCGTACAGTTGACTTAATTCACCGTAAGCGAGATGGTGAGGAATTGGCCCCGAATGAGATCCAGTTTCTCGTTGATGGGTACACTCGCGGCGAAATCCCCGACTATCAAATGTCGGCCTTTTTGATGGCTGTCTTTTTCTCCGGCATGTCTGACCGGGAAGTCAGCGCGATGACCGATTGCATGGTGAATTCCGGCTCTAAAGTCGATCTTTCCGCCATTCCCGGCATCAAGGTTGATAAACATTCTACCGGGGGCGTAGGCGATAAAACAAGTCTCATTGCCGCCCCGCTTGCCGCCGCCGCAGGCGTAGTCGTCCCCATGATCTCAGGCCGTGCGTTAGGACACACCGGAGGTACGCTCGATAAACTCGAGTCTATTCCGGGCTTCCGCACAGACCTGACCATCGCGGAATTTCAAGCCCTGCTCGCCCAGCACAAGCTCGCCTTCATCGGTCAAACACCGGAAGTCGCTCCGGCTGACGGCAAACTTTACTCCCTCCGCGATACCAGCGCCACAGTCGAGTCCATCCCCCTCATCGCCACCTCCATCATGTCGAAGAAGATGGCCGTCGGCCTCGACGCGCTCGTTCTTGATGTCAAAGTCGGTTCCGGCGCCTTCATGAAAAAGCAGGTGGATGCGCGCCGTCTCGCCCAGATGATGGTCGGCATTGGTCGCCGCCTCGATAAACGCGTCCAAGCGCTCATCACCGATATGAGCCAGCCCCTAGGTTACGCCGTCGGCAACGCACTCGAAATCATGGAAGTGTCCCAGACACTGCAAAACGCCGGCCCGGCCGATTTGACCCGCCTTTCGCTCGAACTCGCCGCCCGCATGATCTACCTCGGCAAGATCACCAAAACGCTCGACGAAGCCCGTGAACTGGCCCAATCGCACTTGCTCGATGGATCCGGCTACCGCAAATTCAAAGAGGTCATCGCCGCCCAGGGTGGCAATCCAAAAGTCCTCGACAATTTCGAACTCCTGCCGAACGCCACCGGTGCGCAGGAAATCACTACTCAACGCGCTGGCTACGTGAGCGCCATCGATGCCGAACTCATCGGCCAAGCCTCTTCGATCATCGGCGCTGGCCGCGCCGTCAAGGAAGACAACATCGATCCCGCGGTCGGCGTCATCCTCGAAGTGAAAGTCGGCCAGAAAATCGATGCGGGCGGCATTCTCTGCCGCATCTATCACACCCGCGAAGACAAGCTCTCCGAAGCTGCTGAGCTGCTCGAAGACGCTTTCCGAATCTCGAACCAGCCCGTCGAAGAACGCGATTTGATTCTCGAAGTCGTCAGCTAACTCAAGAGCGATGGCGAAATTCAGCGGTCTCATCGGCCTCTTCGCAATCGTTCTCGCCGCTTACCTCTTCTCCACCCAGCGATCCGCCATTCAAAAACGGGTCGTCCTCTGGGGGGTTGTCCTTCAGTTCTCCTTCGCCTTCCTTGTTCTAAAAACCCCGTTCGCCTATCTCTTCGGAGCCTTCAGTCAATTCGTCAATGCGGTCTTAAACTGTTCGGCCGCCGGCGCTAGCTTCGTTTTCGGCGATAAGCTCGGCTTAGCCACCGGCGGCTTCGGCGTGATCCTGGCTTTCCAGATCTTGCCCATCGTCATCTTCATTTGTTCGCTCTTCGCCATTTTGTATTACTTCGGCATCATGCAGCTTTGCGTCAAAGGCATGGCCATCGTAATGCAAAAGTTCATGGGCACCAGCGGCGCTGAATCCACCTGCGTCGCCGCGAGCATCGTCATGGGCCAAACCGAGGCCCCGGTTACGGTCCGCCCCTTCCTCGAAGGCATGACGGAATCGGAACTCTTCACCATCATGACCAGCGGTATGGCGCACGTGTCCGGCTCCGTCATGGGCGCTTACGTCGCCATTGCCCACGTCTCCATCACTCACTTACTCACCGCCGTGATCATGACCGCGCCAGCCACTATCATGCTCGCCAAAATGTTTGTGCCCGAAACCGGCGAGCCCGCCACCCGCGGCGACGTAAAAGTCGTAGTCGAAAAACCCGGCGTGAACCTGATCGATGCCGCCGCCCGTGGCGCTGGCGACGGTCTTCATCTCGCCTTAAACATCGGCGGCATGCTCATCGCTTTTCTGGCTCTTATCGCGCTGATCAACCTCGGCCTCGGCTTTGTTCACGGCTACATCCCCTTCATTCCCGAAAGCTTGCAGAAAATCCTCGCCCTCCTCTTCGCACCCATCGCCTGGTGTCTTGGCGTTGCCTGGAGCGATTGCGCCACCGTTGGAAATCTTCTTGGCACTCGCATGGTTCTCAACGAATTCGTGGCATTTGTCGATCTGGGCAAAATCGGTTCTACGCTCCAGCCGCGCTCTTTCATCATCGCCACGTTCGCTCTCTGTGGCTTCGCCAATCTGAGTTCCATCGCTATTCAAATTGGCGGCATTGGCGCCTTAGCACCCAGTCGAAAATCGGATTTGGCCCGCTTGGGTTTCAAAGCCATGATCGTCGGCACCCTCGCCAATTTCATGTCCGCCTGCATCGCCGGCATACTCCTCTAACCGTTAACCTCCGCTTTTCACAAAAATGTTCAATGGCGCCGGCCTTTGTCCTGCAAATTCAACGAACTTCCATCTGGCATGGAAAGTGCATTAGCTGATGGCGTAGTCACCAAGGTGACGATCAAAAGCTAGAAAGAAGGACAAAGGCAAATGACTTTTGTTGGAATGGTTGGTGCAAAGGCCACAGTGTTTACTGCGGCTCAGCTTCAGGCGCATATTGCTGCGAAAGCAGGCCGAGTTGTTTTCTCCCCGAACTCAATGCATTGTGCCACTGCAATTTTGAACCATCCAGGCGGCAATGCTGCTGGCGGCGCAATCAACGGGTTTCAATATAAAGGCCACGCCATCTATCATGAAAGTCGCAACCTGGGCGCCGCAGGTCAGCGCTGCAGCGTGTTTTTTGCCGATGGCGGAAACGGCGTTGCAAAGATTCTAGCCGTAGGCGAACACATCGGCGGAGCAGTGGGGCATCCTATTTATTCTTTGGATTGGGTCGCCCAGGATTGGGGCGGCAGCGCTCGCTGGACCGCCGGCGGCAACGTTCAGTTGTAATCTTCCTGCGGCTCCAGCCGCCGCAACTCGGCGGTCACGCGAAGCCAAGGGGACGGACTTCTCTGTCCCAACAGACTAAAGCATCCAATGTCCGCAATCCGGCTTCGGTGGACAGAGCTGTCCGTCCACTTGGCATGACAGAACCGTCCGTCTTGCCTACACCGGTGAAGAATCACCTAAGGCAGGAGACTACCGCTCCAAAATCTCCTTATAAGCATTCAGCACCAGCTTCTTCGGTTCGGCTGGCAACTCTATGTCATAGGTCCTGGTTGAGTTTCCAACCGCCGCCAATTGTCCCAACCGAACCATCCCCTTCCCAAAATCTCCGAATAGCGGCACTATCATCGCGAAAGTATCATCCACGCCGCTTTCAGTAATGCTGATGTGCACTTTCGTTTTGCCACCCTCGCCCGGACTGGTTTGATAGGCAAGCTCATAATGCGGAATCATAGTTCCGTAAACCCATTCGCGAAAAAACCAGTCCAGGCGATGATTGCGTTCGAGATCCATGGCATTGGTCATGTGTTTTTCCGCCACCACCTTGAACGACTCCGTGGAAGCCGGATGCTCTTTATGACTGTCGACAAAATCATGCATCATATCGATGAACGCTTTGTCTTTGTCCTGGTTGCTGTACATCAAACTGCGCAGCATCCCCAACACATACGCACCTTTCGGATAAGTAATGTTGAAATAAGCCTGCTCATTCCGCGGCGTGTTCAAACGTTCGCCCAGCCACAGCGGGCCCGCATCGTTCGGCGAAACACCGAAGTTGTTCTTATCTAGAATCTTCTTGCGCAGCCGGGTCCAAAATTCCAGGTAGTCCTTACGCTGGTCGCCCGCCACCGCCTGTTGCGTGAATAGCGCTGCGGAAAATTCGGCAAACCCTTCCGAAAGCCATTGGTCGTGATAAGACGCCCAACTCACCGCGTGCCCCCACCATTGATGTGCCACTTCGTGCGGCGTCACTTCGTCCACAAAGGCTTGGGCGCTGTTGCTGATCTGATGGAAAAGCAACCAGCGCTGAGTGGAGTCTAAGTACGCCATCGCCGGCAGATAAACCAAGTTCGGCCAAGATTGGCCAAAGTTGAAGTTAGGCTGTTCCGTGATGTACAGCCGGTCATACGGTCCTTTGCCGAAATAAAACGTGCACAACTCCAATTGTGCCCGCGCCTGCTCCAGCACGCCTTTGGTCATCGCTCCAGGAGCGAAACCTTCCACGCCGCGCAAGAAATCCGGCGGATCGGGCAAATAATAGCCTTCAATTTTGTAGCCGGTAATCGGGTCGGCGATCTCTGTCTTTTTGTAATCGCCGTAGTTAAACCCGGCGACGGCCAGCGGTTGCGCGCTAACCCAGTGGCTCACGGAAAACTTGTCTTCCACCCACTCTTTGTCCAACGCGCCCACGCTAATCACTCGGTAGTGTTTGGGCACTTTGAAGGTCAGATCATAATACGCTCGATCGGCAAAAGGATTCAGCGCGGGATACCAGGCTTCGCGGGCGCCAATATAAAAGCTCCCGTTGCCCGCCTTCGTGATTACCTTGTCCCCCGAGTATTCGATCGTCAAAAAGGACTCGCTATCCTTCTGCGCTGGCGAATTGAGTATCACGTAGAAGGAACCATCGGCCTTCCGGCTCTCTTGAATAAAATACAGATCTTTGCCATCCGCCCCCGAAACCCGGCTCACTCGCAAATTCGGCAGCAGGTTGAAGCGAATTACCCGTTCGTCAGCCACCAGCGGCACAAACGTCACCGTCGCCACACTGGTTAGGTGATCGTTGTTGCCGATCACGGTTTCGATCTTAAACTTACGCGCCGCAACATAGCGCCGCTCTTCATCGGAACTAGCCTGATGCTTCGCGAATTCGCTGCCCAAATGCGACGAATACCAAACCCCATCGTCCAGACTAAGCGGATCATAGTTGACCAGCGCCACTTCCTCGGCGGAAAATAGTTCCGTCAGCGCGCCACCGCGCTCGCGCAGAAAGAAGCGCAAGTCTTTGTGTTTCGTACCGTGAATATACGCGCTGAAGAACACCGGGTGGTGAGGGTTATACAGCGAGGCCAAAATTTCCGCGTCCACGTTATCCATCTCGCTGCCGGCCAGCAAATACTCCGAAAGCGAAGTGGGAAATTCTCTCCGATGGCGCACTCGTTGTTCCCAGCGTTCGAGCGCCGCCGTCGCTTCCGGAGGATTGGCAATCGCCTCGCCCGTAACGCCATGCAACAACTGCTGATTGGCATTGTTGGTGAATCGAAAAACAATTTCATTGAACTCTTCTTCCACCGTGTTGTTGTGCGTGCGGCGTTGTAATTCATTTTTGTCAATGTAGTCCCACGCTTTTAGACTGAAATGGCCCGAGCCGATAAAAACCGCGCCGGAACTGTGCCCTTGCACAGGCGCAAGAAAAGTGAGCGTACCGGAATTGAATTGAAAAGTGGCGGCATCCACCTCCACGGTGAACTTAGAGAGAGCGAACGTCTTGCCTAATGGGATCGCGCGCAGCTGGCGGTAGACGGGATCGCTGTTCGCATACTGATTCGTGCCGCCGACAGTGATCTCTTCGCGCTCCGCCGCAAGTTCCAGTTTCACCGCCAAGGTGCGCGGCGCATCGCCCACTTCGACAAGTTTGGCGAACGGCTCAAAACCGGTCGCAGCCACACGAACGGTATACGTCCCCGCCTTGAGATCTGTCGAGATAAATTGACCCGGCGCACTCGAACTTAGATTGGCCTTTTGCCCGGCAACCGGACCTTCGATCTCCACTTTCGCCGCCGGAACAACCGCGCCCGAAGGGTCGCTAACGGTTACCGTAATGGTGGCGGAAAAGGCACCCAGCGCGCAAAGCAATACAAGGAACAAGGCCCGTCGAAAACTTGCCGGACACAAGTGCACAGTTACGAACCTCCAAGAGATAATGTCAGTATATCCTCGGGCAAAAGGTTTCAGCTTTTTACGGAACAGCGAACGGCTAAGTGGGAATACCAATAACGTCTCCACACGGGTTCCAAAATCCGGGCGAGATAACATTTGGTGATTAATTTATACAGCATTCCGATTTTCCCAATACCGTCTTTCTTGCACATAAAGCGAATGGATTCGGCAGATGTTTCGGGAACAAACCACCGCTCATCGGCAACCGCTAGTCCAGCGGCGTCCAATAAGCCCTGAAAGCTCTTCCGCGTATAAAATTGCACGTGACCCGCCGTGTTATTTCGGCCCGCCACTGCCGCTTTCATCCGGAGCAGAGACAAGTTCTCCAGCGGTACTTCTATGATCAGGCGCCGGAAGCGCAAGCGGCTTTTGATAGCCCGCAGAAAACCGATCGGATCCTCCAGATGCTCCAGCACATGCGAAAGGAAAACAACATCAAATTCGTCGTCAAGGTGAAAGTGCTCGTCCGTAATATCGGCCGCCAGGCACTCAATTTCCGGCGCTTCGCGTTGCAGCCGCGCCACCGCGTCTTGCGCGTAATCCACCGCGACGTACCGGGCCGCCAACGTCCGTCGAACACATTCTTTGATCACAGCCCCTGTACCGCAGCCCAGTTCCAGCAGACTGGTCGGCTTGATTCCAGAGCGCCGAATGAGTAATTCAACGCTTTCGGCTTTCTCTTTCGCACCGTACTCAAGCCACTGCGCCTCGCCATCCAGGTTGGCTGCATATTTCTCCGCGTAGAAGTCGCGGCCGGACGCGATTTCTTCTTTATCCATCGCCAGTATATTGTAGCGTCCGATTCAAGCCGCACTCGAAAAGGTCGGTCCTGTTAGTATATGGGAACCTCATGACATACAAAAACTCACGCAAAGTGTTAACCAGATTACGCTCTCACTCGCTTAAACTTTCAACGCTCGCCGGTTTGCTGGTTGTGGGCGGGATGTCGAGTCAAGCTTCCGCTATCGTGAATGCCGATTGCTCTGTTGCCGCGACATTTAGCAACAGCGCGCCGCTTCAGGAAACCCAAAACAACAGTGGAACGGACTCCGCGGCATGCGACCTGGTCGGAACAGGATCAGTTTCCGCCGGCGCTTCAATCACCGTTCTCCAAACAAGTAGTTCTTCCGTCGTAAGTGGGTCTGATCACGCTTACGGTGGCTTCGATCTTGCCCTTACTTCATCGCTTGCGGCGGCATCTATAGGGGCGTCGGCCAGCGAAGTTTTGGGTACCGCCGGAACCGTTCGTCCCGGTTTTATCACGATTGTCATCTACCCAAATTTTGGCGGTTACGGCGCCGGATTCGCTGGGTCTTTCACAATTGGAGCGATTTCAGAGCAGTGCGGGGCAGCCGGGTTGGGCCCTGGGTTCTGCGGCAATACCAGCGGGTCGTCCGGCATTACCATTACCTCGCCGTTCACGCTCGGGCAGACGTTCATGGTTTCCCAAACTTTCGGCTCTGGTGCCGACGACGCGTGGCCCTTTGTGGATTCCCCTAGCGCCCTTGGCGCTTTTGAAGTCGATTTCTCCTTCACCGACGCGAATGGCAATCCGGTGCAGGCCTACGTCGCCGGCGCGCCGGAACCGGCGAGTTGGACGCTGGGAATCTTGGGCGCCTCCTGGTTGCTGATGGCGGCCGGATTTCGACGGAAACAGCTGGGAGCTCCGGCGGCAAACTAAACTGAGTGACTCGCGCGGCGTCGTGCAGGAGCTTTAGCCTGCACGTTTTAGAATAAAGAACCTGCATGAATACGCCCGCCGAGAGCCAGCCGTTGCTTTCCGTCGTTGTTCCTGCCTACAACGAGGAGGCGACCTTGTCGGAGATCGTAGCGCGTTTGCTGGCGGTTCCGGAAGCGGGAGAAATCGTCATCGTCGACGATTGCTCCACCGATGGAACGAAAGCGATCGCCGACCGGTTGGCAGCGGAAAACCCGAAAATCACGGTGGCCCACCACGCAGTCAACGCCGGCAAGACCGAAGCGCTAAAGACCGGATTTGGTTTGACCACGGGCCGCATCGTAATGGTGCAGGACGCCGACCTCGAATACGACCCCGCCGAGATCGGCGCCCTGATTGCGCCGATCGTGGAAGGCCATGCGGACGTCGTTTACGGTTCGCGCTTTCTCGTGCGCAAGGCGTCGCGAGTGCTTTACTTCTACCACTACCTGGCCAACAAAGGGCTGACGTTTCTTTCGAATTTGTGCACGAACGTCAATATGACGGATGTCCAGACCTGTTACAAAGCCTTTCGCGGCGAGATTATCCGCAACATGACAATCACCAGTAGCGGTTTTGGCTTCGAAATTGAAGTTACGGCGAAAGTGACTAAGCTCGGAGTCTCAATCTACGAAGTGCCGATTTCCTACTACGGGCGGACCTACGAGGAGGGCAAAAAGATCGGAATCAAAGACGGCATCGCAGCGTTGTGGTACGTCTTCCGGTTCAACTTTCTTTGCAGCCTCAAAGACTCGTTCCACACTCTTCCGGAAACCCGTTCAGCGCGGCGCGCGGCGGCGCGAAAGGCAGCCGGATAACGCAAAGAGCTACAGCCTATAGAGCCACAGCCCATCCAACGGGCCGGGGTGCAGGGGTGTCAGACCTTCCAGCAAGTTTGCTGTAGGCTCTTGATCAAAGGCTACATAGCGTATGCCCAATTGGCGCAATAAGGGATCGTTCGGGGCGACAGACAAAGTGACAACGATGGTCGGGTTCGGCTCGAAGTGCGCGGGTATTCCGGGCGGGGTGGGCTTCGCATTCAAATATCCGAGGCGATTGAAGAGATTCACATCAAGTCCGCTAGCCGCCAATAGTGAAAAGTGATCTATGTCCGGCAGATAGCGCGTTCCTGTATAGACCTGACACCCTGCGGCCGCCACAAAACCGGATCGAACCACGGTCCCTGAATAGACTAACCACTTGCCGTCTAATAGTTCGCGATGGCTCTGTACGAATTGGTGAAATGCCGATTCTGTGAACATAGGCAGACCACGTTCAACTGGATTCACTGTTCCGTAGGCAACGGCGTGCGGAATGATGAGCAGCAATGAGAAGGCCCGCCAGCGGCCATTGATCCACAGGATCGAAAGCACTCCCAGAAATAGCGCAACGATTGCTAACTCCGGCGCTGAAAAGTAGTGGCTTAGATAAACATTGCCGTACGCAAGAATCCCGCCGAAAATTGCGCTGGCGCCCAGCAACCAAGCGATATCCCGACGCCAGCGTCGCTGGGGGGCAGCCCTGTTTACGAAACGAGCGCCACACAAGCAGACGATCGCAATGTTGGCTAATCCCAGCACATCCAAGGCGCGCGATGGGCCGGAGCGTTCCAGTAGCGTGATCCTCCCGAAGACGGGCGGAAGGGGAAACGCGCTCCACGCGAAAATCGCCGCCAGCAGGCACCAAAAAACAACAAGGGCCCCCTTCTGAAACGGAGAAAGACGGAGCCTTGGGAGGAAGAACAACGTGAGAGGCGCAAGCCACAAGTAGCCGGAGCCCTCGGACATGTTCCCGAGAATCGCGGGAAACTGGCTCTCTGTCTCGGTCCATTGCGCAAAATGAGAAGCGAACACCCAAGCCGGCATTGTTCCGCTGCCTTCGATCCGGTGGCCCGGGTACGAAGTGTCGGCCACGGCCCAAATAGCAGTTTTCAGTTCGCCAAACACAACACCGCCAACCATCAGCAAGACGCCAAGCGAAATAGCGATGGCGGCAGCGCGCGGGCCAAGAGATCGGCGATTTGCAATCTGCTTGCGTTCGGCCACGCACCAGGTAGCAATCGTTCCAAGGCTCAGCCATACCAGCGGAATCAGGTGCGGCAGATAAGCGCACATAGCAAAATTGACCCCGCAATAAACTGTTCCGATGGCTGCTACGGCCAGCCACTTGCGACGTTGCCCTACCGTCAGGTAACAGAAGCAGATGGTTCCCAAGCACGCCGAACCGATCATTTCCGGCAGCGCCGAGGGCCATGAGTAGCACCATTGCGTATATGGTGAAAAGAAATACCACAGTGTTCCCGTAAGCGCCCACTTGCTCGAGCGAATGATCCAAAGAAGGAAAGTGAACACCCCTCCCACGAGAATGAGGGCTTTGGCCTGCCAATAGATCGAGAACGCGCAAGTGAGCGGTAAGACGAAGAAGCCCCAAAATTGCGGGCGAAACAGCGTAGATACATCTTTGACCGGGACATTAGCGGTCAACGCGATATGGTGATTCCCCAAGACCGAGTCCGCGGCGGCAAAGCGGTCGCTGCGATAATATTGGTTCAGAATATCGGGCGTCGAGTACCCCCATTCGTCTGAACGAGTTCCTTTGGCAGATCCAAGCAATGGCTTTGTCGATGGCCCACTACCGTTCAAGGCTGCCGCGGACGAACCGTTCAAACCCAACGTGCAGGCCAAAAGAAACAGCATCAGGATTCCGCCATACACCCAGAGCGCCAGCGCATCGATTCTCAGAAAAGAATTCGGCGCACACCTGCCGGCCACTATGACTAGCCGGCCGTTCGCAGCGTCAATCCATTTCGATAGCTTGTTCCAGCCCGCTAAGATTGGTTGCTTCACCACGGGAACCGCCGCGCACAACAAGATAAGCAGCAAATTGATCAGCGCGAGGCGGCGCAGATTCTTATCCACTAAGGTCCATCGCAGGCGTATCGGGGTTGTTGGGCTGATGATGAATCTGTGGTTGTTTGGGTCTGAAAACGCGACAATCTGGTCGTCCGGAATTCTCGCCAGCACAATCTTATTGCTCAGCACTGCGGCATTGCGGACAAGCACGTGCTCTGCACTCAACGGCGGATCGACCCTAAAACGAAAAATGCTCACCCTCGGGAGTGGGAAGTAGGCGCGACGGAAACCATTGACGGAACCCGATTTGACTACAATCACGCAGGATTCGTTTTCGTTAAAACCATTGCCCGTGTCATAAAACAACCGCGCTTCTGAGTTTTGGGGAACGGCCATTTCCACAGTCAGAAAGAGCGCGGTGGGCCGTGTCGCGGTGTAAAAAAGCGAGAGAAGACTCAGAACGACAAATACGATGAGGAGCTTTACGGCAAAGCCGCTTCTGGTATTACTCACGTTGATGATCGAAGTTGTCGACTGAGATTGAGAGGCATCTTCGGCAAGCGTCTCTTGCGTCTTCTCGGCCATGGCAAATTCCTTGTAAGACCCCAAGCCTCATAGGGCGGCGTGAAGCTGGTTGCGAACAAATTGGCGTCGCTATAGCTGATGAACCTGACGCATCTTTATCGAACCAGTATACTGTTTGCTCGTGCCACGCTGCAGGCTATTCTGCGGATACTCCTTCGCCGTGCGGGCGTTGCCGCGAACTTATCGATCAAGTCAATGACGCCAACGGCCAAACGCGCCTGATTCTGCGTAACAGAGCTGTCACGCATCGGACACTGCTGCCAGAACACTGGATGAGTGCAGTCTCCGAGTGAATGCCCCGTCGCTTTACAAGCGTCCATGGCGCTTATCAAAATAAGTGCCGGTAAATGATTTGCTCCTCGCCGAAGCGCCTTAGAGTTCGCGAAGGAGTCATGCCAAGCCGTTGGAGCAGCCGGCGGGATAAAAGATGAGCCGTTTAGGTTTCAGCGAGAAGTTGAGTCAACCCCACAAACTTTGACTCAAAATCCACGACAGCAGTAATGGCCCCATAGGCCAATCCCTGCCCCCAGAAACAGGGTAACAATTGATAGGAGATTTCGGGTTCATGCTCGTCCTGATGCCGGCCAAGAGTAACCAGAGCGCACGGGGCCACAGCATTTCTGCGCTGTATGCGCCCAGTGTGGCCAAGGCTTGGCGGGATGATCCTCCCCAGCGTTTGCCCTTAGGATCAATGGCATGCTCGCAACTTTGAACATTGGCAAATCCACATCTACTGTTTCAGTAGCGGGCATCAGATCGAAATTGGATAACATCCACGCCTGCTGTTTTCGGGCAAAATGATCCAACACAGCGGGTTCCTTGGTTCGCCAAGCTACCGCAATTGTCTAAGAGGCTGGAGAATGGCTGCCCTGGCAAAGCGAGGTTGCACTGAATCCCGTCAGTTATTTCGAGACATTGAGAGCAGGTTTTGGCTAATCCATGTTTCGGCAGACGGCAGAGCTTCCAGAACCTTAGTAATGCAAGTATCGAAGCCACCGTGCTCATACCGAAACCACGAATCCGTTCCTGACCCTTGTTTTGCTTGAATGCGCGTCCGCTTATTGGGGTGCATATTCCGAACCGTTAGCTTTTGCGGTTCGATGGCTGCGCCCCAGTATGTTGTGATCCCGTTTGGTGGAGCGCACGCAATTTCGATAACGAAGCCGCCCCCATTCTTGTCGAACTGGAAGGTGAGCAAATCGACACGGTCCCCGCTGTGGCGGCGCAAGTGAGGGAAAGAACCGTGAAACCCTTGGGCGCGTAATATCGGCAACACATCAGATTTGAGGTACGCTTGCATTGTCTTCCTGTCTGCCGCACTCGCTCCCACGTCCTTACCCCACTCTTTATGCGTTTGGTTCCGTCAGCGGTAAGAAGGTCCGCTAGTCCTCATGCCAACTCGCCATTGTCCCAAACTTGTGTGCCCTCGAGATCTTCGGTGCGGTGGCGCTTCTTCTGGGAGCGCTTGCCGTGATTGCGCTCGCCAATCTGAATGGCAGCGCTCCCGGCGAAATCGCCACGAAAGCCGCAACACTTGAATTCGGCGGTAAGGTTGAGCTCACTTCGGAACGCACCGAGATCACCTTGACGCCCGAGCAGATCAATGCGATTGCGGGCACGTACTCGCTTGCGCCTGGTATGGATTTATCGGTCTTTACAGAAGCCGGCCAACTCATGACGCAACTCACCGGCCAGCCGAAACTGCCGATCTTCGCCGAACGCCCGACACTTCTCTTCCTAAAGGTAGTCGAGGCCCAACTCGAGTTCACTCTTGGCCCCGACAGTAAGGCAACACAAGTCACGCTGCATCAAGGCGGACACGATCAAGTTGCCAAACGCACAGGCGATTACAAGCCCGCTCCCGAGCGCAAGGAGATTACTCTTACCCCCGCTCAAATCGACGCCATCACCGGAACCTATTCTCTCGCGCCTGGCACCGACCTATCGGTCATGGTGGACGATGGCAAGCTAATGACCCAACTCACTGGCCAACCGAAACTACCTGTCTTCGCGGAAAGCCCCACACTGTTGTTCCTCAAGATTGTCGACGCACAACTCGAATTCTCCTTTGGGCCCGACGGTAAAGCTTCGCAAATCATCTTGCACCAAGGCGGTCGAGATCAGGTTGCTAAACGGAAGTAAAAACCTACCTTTGATCGTTCACGGGGAATCAATTGCCAAGCAGAATCGAGCGGCAAATCTAACGTTTGCACGCTACGAGTCGTACCAGATCTTCGCGGACTAGCCGGGCGGATTCGCAACCTCAGCAAGGGCGTTCGAAGATGAGGCGAACGAGCGCGGAATGTCCATCAAAAAAAGGCTCCGGAACTGGCCGCGCTGTAACAGGCGCGTTTTGAAACGGTTGCTGTTTTTCCGCCCTCCGTGATGCTCAACACAGAAAAGGCGCTAGTCCAGGAGCAAACTAGAGATAGAAAAGAATACCCCCCACAATTGATGGCGTTCTCTCCTGGAACATACAAAGGCGAAGTAATGAAGCGAAAGTTCACGATGTCCAGTGGTTCACATTTCCTGACGATCGGCGCTGACGTTGTTCCTATTTTGCTCCGGCTCGTAATCATCCTAAGTGTGGCCTTATCCGCTGGCGCGACGACTTTCGTTATCACCGATATGAGCCAGTACTTCCCCGCTGGCGCTTTAGTTATCCCTTCTGGAATTAACGACTCTGGTGAGATTGTTGGTAATTATTGGACGACAACGGGCACAACGAGCACCCAGCATGGATTTACTTTGCAAAATGGTGTGCTCCAAACGCTCAATGGCATGATCGTGGGGGGAATCAACAATCTCGGTCAATTTGTGGGCAATGGACCCGGAGGGCCATTCATTGGGACCAGCGCTGGCATTACTTATCCGAACATACCAGACGTGGTTGCTTTCAACGGAATCAATGATCTTGGCGAAGTTGTTGGTACCGGGTTTACCTATCAAAGTGGTGTCTTAACGCCGATTAGCATTGGCGGTAACTACACGGTTGCGAAGGGCATAAACGATGCCGGCCAGATTGTAGGATTTTACGACGTTGATGGTTCACCGGTTGCGTTCGAAGAATCGGGCAGCACGCTTAACGTGCTTTTTCCCGATCTTGTTGGTTCGAGTTCAGCCGCGTATGGCATCAACAATAATGGGGTGATCGTAGGGACGGGTTCGTTTGGTAGTTTTTACGACGTGAACGGAACATTATATGATGCCGGAAACATTTTCGCCGTGAATGATTTAGGTCAAACAGTCGGCATCGGCTCCGTTAACGGAGAAGGGCCTTTCAGTGTGTATGTGGCGACTCCCGTACCGGATGTACCTGAGCCCGCAGCATGGATGTTGATAGTCACATCTTTCTCGGATCTGGGTGTTTTCTCTTTCTTAAAAGCGCGCCACGCGAACATGGCCGACTCAATCGGCTGACGGACTTCAAACCGAATCACGTTTTCAAGCGGCGGCGCCGGCGAGCCACGGGGCGCTCCCCGCGAGTACCCGCCATAGAGACAATTGAAACACTTGCTGCTGAGGCAGCGCTGGGGCGTCACCTGTAGTGTGACCCTTCCTTATAAGTCAGCTTTCGAGGCCGGTTTTTCTCTCTCGCGCTATTTTTCATTTCTTTTTCTCTTCTTCGACCTCACCATTTCTGCATTCCGCCTGCATTCTGCTTAAAATCTCGTTGAGCCGGATGACGAAGTGTTACAACTCGCGCGCGTAACTCTAGGTTTACGCGCGGCGGAGCGGCGAACGAAACTGACCAAACGTCAGCTCCCCGCCCCCCGGCAAGCTCGGACGTCCATTGCCGCCTGATCTCAGTCCAACCGGCGGCCCGTGCGCCAGTGTCCTCCCTATCCTCACCGCACCGGCGGCGACTGCATTCAGGGGGAGCCGCCACAAAAGAGCGCATCCCAAAAATCGGGTCACAGATCCAAAAGTTTTCCACAACTATTTTTTATCCCTAATCCTCTCAATCGCTTACAAGCGTTTTCCGGCCTCCCAAACGCGTTCAATTCCGCTTGACACCCCGATCCTCCCGCTATTTCTGAATTGTCCCGGTGGTGTGCTCACCCGCCGGCGTCCAGCGGAAATGCACGTCGTTCGCCCGCTGAAATCCGCTCTAGCAACAAACAAGAAAGTAGGACCCTTTTTGTGATCAATCCAAGTCTCAAACATCCGCTGGCGCAGTCTCAATCCGCGGCAACAGCAACACCAGCCGCCCCCGAAAGGAAACTGGGCTATTCGCGCGATGGCCAACCCATCCCTCTGCCCCCACAGTTGGAGCTCTTTGAATATTTCAAAGACGAAGACGCCGAACGAGCAGAACGCCTCGCCCGCCACGAGCGCGCCCGCGAAGAAGCCCGCATTGCCATTAGAAAGGACATCGCCGCAGAAGCTGCCGCAGCCAAGCAGGCCCAGGCATCCAAGTCTGTGCCCATGGCGTCCGCACCCGCGCCCACCCAAACCAACGAACCGCCGCGCCACTCCGTCTCCGACGCGCAACTGGCGGCCAACCGCGCCAACGCCCAAAAGTCCACCGGCCCGACCACCGAAACCGGCCGCGCCATCTCTTCGCAAAATCGCACCGTCCATGGCCTCACCCGCCATAACGGCGATTTCCGTCTTCTCCCCACTGAAGACCCGGCCAAGTTCGCCGCACTCAAAGATTCGCTCGCCCAGGAGCACCTGCCCGAAACCGAGACCGAAGCCATTCTCGTCAACGCCATGGTCGAATCCCTCTGGCTCTCCCAGCGCGCCGGCAAACTCCAGGAAACTTGTTCCGATCCCAACACAGGCCAAATCACCGACCCGCCAATGTTCAACCTCTATCTGCGCTACGCCACCACCCACACCCGGTCCTTTCATAAATCCCTCAACGACCTCCTAAAGCTCAGAAAAGAAAAGCGCACCGTCGAAAATGGCTTCGTAGCGCAAGAACGCAAAGCGGAGCAGTTGGCGCTCGAAATCGAGCGCATCGAGATGAAAAGACAGAAACACACTTATGAAGTTTTGCTGAAAGACGCCCAATTCTGCCACCAAATGGGGGTTAATATCGACCAACAATATCGCGCCAAACAGGAAGATCCCAACTTCGATGCGAAATATGCCGAGGAACTCAGGCGTCGCGGCTTCAAAAATTCCGCTTGGGGGGTGGCCAAGCCGGCATAAGCGCAAAGGGCGCGGATTCGCACCGCCAAGGAAGGTCAAGACACACTAGATTTTCAGCGGAGCGCTAGATACTGCGGCCGTCTTGCGCGTCTTTCCTAGGCCCCCTCGAAACAAATCGGTCTCACAAGTTGCACACTCGAAGTGTGTTCAAAAGCGCAAAGGAATTCCTCATGCACTCGTCGTTCTGCAAAATTCACCGTCTTGCCGCCTACTGGAAGTGTGTCTTCATTTCGTTTTCGCTTCGAAGCGTACGCTGGCCGTTCGCGCCACGTTACCCTGAAACAATGCTGCCGTTCTTCGCCCTCTTCTCCGCCCTCCTGTTCCCCGCTGTTGCCTCGCAGAACGGCGAATGGACCACCTACGGCCACGATCCCGGCGGCCAACGCTTTTCACCAATCGACAAAATCAACCGCACCAATGTCGACAAACTTCACATCGCCTGGACCTTTCGAACCGGCGATATCTACGTCCCGCAACATGGCCGCCCACCTGCTTTCGAGGACACGCCACTCTACGTCGATGGCACTCTGTATGTTGCAACTCCCCTCGGCCGTGTCATCGCCCTTGACCCGGTCAGCGGCAAACAACTCTGGGCCTATGATTCGCAAGTCGTGAAAGACGCCGGCTACGGCGATTTCGCCACCCGCGGCGTCTCCACCTGGGAACCGCACGATGGTCCCCGCCGCATCTACATCGCCACCATCGACGCGCGACTCATTTCACTAAACGCCTCCACCGGCAAGCCTTTTACCGATTTCGGCGATAACGGCGTGATCCATCTTCGCGAGGGGTTGCGCATACCTGTCAAGCCCCTTCATTTTGCCGATTATGAAGAAACGTCCGCGCCGGCAATCATCGGCCGCACCATCGTCATCGGTTCAGCCGTCGCCGACAACGGCAGCATCTCACAGCCCAGTGGTGAAGTCCGCGCCTACGACGCCCAAACCGGCAAACGCAAGTGGACTTGGGACCCCATCCCGCAAAATCCCAATGCCTTAGGTGCCGACACCTGGAAAAACGGTGCCGCGGCCCGCACCGGCGCTGCCAACGCTTGGTCCACCATCGCCGCCGATCCTCAGCGCAATCTGGTCTTCATTCCCACCGGCTCGCCCAGCCCTGATTTCTACGGTGGTCTTCGTCTTGGCAACAATCTCTTCGCCGATTCCGTTGTCGCCTTGCAGGCCGATACCGGCGAAATGGCCTGGCATTTCCAAACCGTCCATCACAATCTCTGGGATTATGATGTGGCCACATCGCCCGTCCTGTTCGATCTCAAGCGTGACGGTAAAACCATCCCCGCCATTGCCATTGGCTCCAAAACCGGCAATATATTCATCCTCAACCGTGAAACCGGCACGCCCGTCTTTGGCGTCGAAGAGCGCCCTGTCCCTCAGACAGATGTGCCCGGCGAAGTCACTTCTCCCACTCAGCCGTTCCCCCTGAAACCAGCACCCGTCACCATTCAAAAGATGACCGTCGACGACGCATGGGGCATAGACGAGTCAGACCGCAAATGGTGCCACGAGGAAATCTCCAAGCTCCGTACCGATGGCATCTTCACCCCTCCGTCCATCGCCGGATCTCTGCTGATACCAGGAAACATTGGTGGCATGAACTGGGGCGGCTTTGCCTATGACCCCACTCACGACCTATTGATCCTCCCGGAAAATCACCTCGCCACAGAGATGCGCCTCATCCCTCGCGACTCATATGAGGAAACGCGCACCTCGAGCAGCCGCAAACTCGATGGCGATTGGGAGTTCGCCCCGCAAACAGGCACTCCATACGGCATGATGCGCCGCTTTTTGTTGAGCCCCAAACGCCTGCCCTGCACCCCTCCACCGTGGGGAACTCTCGTCGCCATTCAGGCATCCACCGGCGACAAAAAGTGGGACGTTCCGCTCGGCCGCCTATCCACTAAATTGCCCGAAGCCATGGGCTCACTCTCGCTCGGAGGCCCTATTGTCACCGCCGGAGGCGTGATCTTCGTCGCTGGCACTCTTGATCCTTGTGTCTACGCCTTCGACGTCGAAACCGGCAAGGAACTCTGGCGTGGCGACCTACCCACCAGTGCCCGCGCTACACCCATGACCTACCTGGGTCCCGACGGCAAACAGTACCTCGTCATTTCCGCCGGCTCTCACCAACCCGGCGGCGAACAACCACTGGGTGATTACGTGGTGGCATTCACACTGTGACCCCGCGACATACTGTGGGTGTCCATCCCGTGCGCGAAGCGCTGCGCGCACACCGCCCGCTCGATAAGATCATCATTGCCAAAGGCGCCGGCGGCCCACGCATGCAGGAAATTATTGACCTGTGCCGCACTCAGTCTATACCGGTTCGCTTTGAGCCGCGCGATATGCTCGACCGCCTCAGCAATGGCGCGAATCATCAGGGCGTCGTCGCCTTCGGTGCGGTCCGCGGATTTGTGGAACTAAACGATGTCTCTTCGAATGCGCAACTGCTCGTGGTCTTGGATGGAGTCGAAGATCCCCACAATCTCGGTGCCATCATTCGCACCGCACATGCCGCCGGAGCCGACGCCGTCATCGTCCCGGAACGCCGCGCCGCCCCACTCACGGAAACGGTCGAACGCGCCGCTGCCGGAGCTATGGAATACCTGCCCGTAGCTCGCGTCACCAACATCTCTCAAACTCTTGAGAAGTTAAAGGGACAAGGCTTCTGGATCTATGGCCTCGACGAACGCGGCGCGGAAATCTATTCGCAAATCAAGTACGCCACCCCCACAGTGATCGTGTTGGGAGGCGAGGGTAAAGGCGTCCATCAAGGCGTCCAGAAACACTGCGATGTCCTGGTCAAGATTCCCATGGCCGGCGAAGTCTCTTCGCTCAACGTCTCCGTCGCCGCCGGCGTCGTCCTCTTTGACTTGCGCCGCCGCCTCGGCCCTACTAAGCCGTCAACGCCATCACCAGCAGTTCCATGATGATGCGGTCGTCCTTGTATCCATCGCGAAACTTCTTGTCCGTGTCGTAGAGCATTTCCACAGCCCGCGAAAGACTATCTTTGGGAAACGCGCTGGCCGTCGCCATCACCTGTTCCGCCCGGTCGCGCCAGATCCGCACACCCATGCGTTGAAAGAACGTCTGTGCCTGCTGCGCGTTCGTCAGTTTCGCTTCTTTCGCCGCCAGCGCCAGCCGGAACTGCGTCCCCAGAAACGTCAATGCGAGCGGCAGATACTCGCCGTCTCGCACCAGGATGTCGAGTGACCGAAGAGCCGTCTTCCGATCCTTCTTCCCCAGCGCACCTACTAACGAAAAGATCGTCGCCTGCGCCGCGTTCGGCACCAGCAAGCGTATATCTTCCATCGTGACCGCCTGCCCCGGTCCCACAAACAGACTCAACTTCTCAATCTCCGAAGCCAGCCGCCCCGCATCTCCGGCAACCGCGTCGAGCAGCGTTGCCAGTTCCATGCCCCCCAACTTCAGTCCCGCCTTGCGGGCCAAATCCTGCGCTAAGTGCCGGCTCGTCTCCGGAGTGAAGTGACGGAACTCCACAGTCCCACTCGGACCAACGTCGGAGTAGAACTTTTCCACTCTCTCAATCCTCGCCTTGTCATCCCCCACAAAGTCATATCGGCTGCACTCAAACACCAGCACTGTCCCGGGAGTAGGAGCCTTAAAGTAACTCTTCAGTGGCGATTCGGGCTTATCTTCATCCTCTGCCTCCAACCGCTTCGGCAATGCCAGTTCCGCGCTCGCAATCCAGATCACTCGCTCAGTCGCAAACAATGAAAGCGAGCGCGCATCGTCCAGCACTGCGCTCAGCGAAACTTGGTCCAAATCGATATGTGTGAATCCCTCGATTCGCGCTTCTCGGGGTAGCATCCGATCCACCAACGCATCGCGGCAAAGCTTTCGCTGATAGCCTTCCTGCCCCAGAAACAAATACGCCGCCGCCGGTGGCTGTTTCGCAATCTTGGCAATGAATTGCTCGGGTGTCAAAAGTTCTCCACCACAGCGCTCACTAGATCGCGCGACACATCGCGGCACAACCGGTCGAACGCCGGCCCGCTTTCGTCGAACAGCTGATGCGGATCAGCCGCCGCCGCATAATCCTGATGCATCACCCACCTTGGGTTTGAATACAGCTCCTTGCCGCTCGTACGATCCACCAGCCTGACCGAAATCACTATGACCACGCGAACACTGATCGAAACGCCCGTATTCGGGTCATTCACATTCGGGTACGCGAAAGCCGAAACAATGGCTCCCGTCAATACGGCGTCGGCTCGTTGTGGGTCCGTGGTCACCTTGAACCGCGTGCGCGTCAGAAACTCCCTCGCAATCGAATCCGGCAGAGCATCCACCAACTTATAACGGGAAGAGCTGGTTGCGAATGCCGGAATCGCGATCGTCTGAATGTTTTGCGGAACCTCATCCGCTTTGCCGCCGACATGATATCCGCAGGAAGCCAGTACCAATAGAAGGCAGCATAAACCAAAGGCGCGCGTCATTACTTTTTGGACCGGATCGAACGCACCAGGGTTACCGCAAAGTCGGCCGTCATCCGAAGATTGTCGCAAACCGTCCACAACCAGGCCGCTTTGGGATTGCTTCGATCCACGTGGATATCGCCCGTAATCAAACCGCTTTGCCCGGCCGCACCGATACTGTTCGGCGCTTCCTGCCCCGCTTCCCGCACTTCGATTTGCGCGGAGGCGAGGGCGTGGCCCAAATCTTCCGCCGCCACCTCTGTTTCGAACTCAACCCAAAAACTGATGCTATATCCGTGAAACACCGGCACCTGAATCAGCCGGATGGAAGGCACTGGCGCCGCTTTCCCTAACAAGATCCCGACGTGGCGCTCAATCCGGCGCTCGATCGCCGTCAGTTTCAGCGGCGCAGCCGGCCCATATTCCGCCAACAAGTTGAATCCCACTTGCGCATCAAAGACGTTCTTATCGAGTGGTCGAAACGCGAGCAAGCTGGAAGTCTGCTGATGCAGTTCTCCGGCCCCCGCTTTACCGTGCTCACTCGCCGGCTCAAAGACATGAACAATCGCCCGCGTGATCGGCCGCCAACGCGCCAGCCGCGATAACGTTTGCGCGATGGCTGCTGCTGCCGGTTGAGCGACGATAAAGAGCCAGCCATCCGCCGGATTGGCTTCGCCCGAAATCGGCGCGACAATCAGCGCTTCCGGCTCTTGCTCCAGATGGCCCACGCAATTGATAATCGGCACTTTGCCGCGCAGATCTTTGACTAACGAATAAGCTTTCAGCGCCCCGACCGCCGACCCGGCCGTCACAATTGCGCCGGAAGCTTCCACCGCCTTTTCATCCAGCGGGTCGAGGTAGATCGCTTCGCCCTCGTTCTCGCCGAACGCCCCTTCGCCGCTTGCGGCATACCCGCTCACGAACGCGGTTTTGAGATGGGTCTCGAAGGCCTCTTTTAATTCACCGCCGAGCAGCGTTTCGCCGCCCACCAGTGCTATCTGAAACAGGTCTGGTTGCGTTTTAGCCAACTTGATGCTCCGGTAGCGAGTTGCTAGGCCGCGGGCCGCGCTGCCGCTTTAAGAAACTGCTGAATCGAATCACAACGCCGCTGATCAAATACGCGCTCGAAACAGCGAGTAACACCGGCTGCGACCATTCCCAAATCATGAACGCAATCCCGCCGATCAATAAGACGATCAAAGGAGTCCGCGGCTTAGACACGCTGATCTGCTTAAAGCTCGGATAACGCCAGGTGCTCACCATCAGGACGCTCACCAATAAGACAACCACCAGCCACGCAATCGAAAAGGCAAACGAGCGCACCGGCGAAGCACTCATATAAACCACCGAGGCCACAAACCCGGCCCCGGCCGGTATCGGAACACCCACAAAGTGCTTGAAAACCGGTCGCGCCGCGGATTTCGCTGTTGGATTCGTTTGAATATTAAACCGCGCCAACCGAACCGCGCCGCAAAGCAGGTAAAAAAAAGCGGCCCCGTAGCCGGCGCGTGTCAGTTGTGTTTGCCACTCCGCCGGCGTCGCCACGAAAAGTACGCCCCAAACAAACACCAAAACCGCCGGAGCAATGCCGAAAGTAATAACGTCTGCCAGCGAATCCAATTCGCGCCCAAAATCACTCGTCGTGTTTGTCATGCGGGCAATACGCCCATCCAGCCCGTCAAACAGCACCGCAAAGCCGATTGCTTTAGCAGCCATGATGAAATGCGCATTCACCCCGATATCTCCGCCCGCCGCCTGGAGCGCCCCTTCAAAGGCTTGCAGAATGGCCACAAAACCGAGGAAGATATTGGCGCTGGTAAAGAGCGTTGGCAACGCATAGGCCGCACGGCGTGGCCGCTTGCCCTCTTTGGCAGGAGTTCCGGTAAGACGCTCTTTTAGATTCAGATCGTTTCTCCTGTGTCGGACCGGCGGGCAAGGACGGTCAAACCGGCAGCCACCTTGTTGCCCATCTTCGCCATCAACGTCCATTCCGGACCGAAGATCACGTCCACGCGCGAACCGAACTTGATGTAGCCGATGCGCTCACCCGGGCTCAGCGTATCACCCGGCTGTTTGTAACAAATAATTCGCCGAGCAATCAAACCCGCAATCTGCCGGCAAACCACTCGCGTTCCCGCACCTTCCACTACCAGCGTATTCTGCTCGTTTTCAGTGGAGGCCGCTTCATGACTCGCCACCAGAAATTTTCCCTTCTGGTAATGAATGTCCGTTACCGAGCCTGGGATGGGCGTACGGTTGACGTGCACATTGAAGATGTTGAGAAAGATACTTAGCCGCGTTTCATGCGGGCCTAACTGGCGGATAGAAACAATCTTTCCATCCGCCGGAGCCACCAGCACATCAGCGGGCGGGGTAGGCCGCTCCGGATCGCGAAAGAAATACAAGCAAAAGAGTGCCAATAGAAATACTGGCGCGCCCGCCCAAGGATTCAGGAAATAGGCGAGCCCAAGCCCGAGGATGGTAAATCCGCAGGCGAAGTAAATACCATCGGAAACGATTCGCAAACGTCATTTTCGCATGAAGCGAAAAGGCTCTAACGCTGTGGTAGCGATTTGAAGAATGTGGTTTCGCCTAACACAATAGGCTGAAACCGCGGGCCGACTGGCATCGAAACCTCGCTGCCGCCGAGAAACAGGTACCGATCGGGCTTCATCACGAGGCCGATATCTTCCAGGATGCGCGTCTTCGTGGTGCTGTCGAAGTAAATCAGCACGTTGCGGCAAAACGCGATATCCACCGGTTCTAGGTTCCGAATGTTGAAGCGCAAGTCGAAAGGCTGAAACTTGACCATTTTGCGCAGCATGGGCTTTGCTTCCCAGCGATCGGTAGCGCGCTGCGTAAAATACTTGTTCCTTAAGTCTCGCGATAATCCCCGATCGATTTCGAGCTGGCTGTAAATACCGGCGGACGCCCTTTCGAGCACAACCGACGAAATATCCGTGCCAAGAATAGTGATTTCCCAGGAGTCGAGCCCCATCTCGCAGATCAACATCGCCAAACTGTAGGCCTCTTGCCCACAGGAAGCCGCGGCCGACCACAAGCGCAGCTTGCGCTCGCTTGCGCCGGCGGAGATGAGTTCCGGCAAAACTTTCGTCCGAAGCGCTTCAAAATGGTGCGCTTCGCGAAAGAAAAACGTTTCGTTGGTCGTCATGGCTTCGACGAACTTCCGCTGCAGAGACAAATCGGAGAGCACGCGCAGGCGGTTGCAAAGATCGTCCAGGTTGTTCAAGCCATACGACTGCACCAGCGGCAACAGCCTGGCCTCGACCAGATAGCCTTTACCCTCATCGAGCACGATGCCGGACTGCCGGCGAATGTGCTCCTGTAGAAAACGATAATTGCTGGGATGGATGTTGCTCACGACTGCACCACTGGTTCGAATTCACGATTCGACCGACTTCGTTTCGAAGGGTCTGGGGGCGCCGACCGACGGATCACTTCAGGGACGATTTCGCTTAGTGGCAAGACAAGATCCGCGAAGCCGGCTTGTGACACAGCTCGCGGCATACCCCACACAACGCTGCTTGCCTCATCCTGAGCGATAACGTGGCCGCCTGCCGACTTGATGGCCTGTGCCCCTCGCAAGCCGTCTTGTCCCATGCCCGTCATTACGACTCCGAGGATGGCCGGGCCAAATGTCTGCGCCGCCGAAATAAAAAGCGCGTCTACCGCGGGCCGGCAAGAATTCTCAAGCGGTCCTTGATCCAGCGAGATTTCCGGCGGCTGTCCTCGGCCACAAAAGCGCACGCGCATGTGGAAATCACCCGGAGCAATTAAGATTTTGGGTTGGTCCAACTTTTCATGCTGCTCGGCTTCGCGAATAGGCAGTTTCGAAAGCCCGTGCAAACGGTCGCAGAGAAACCGTGTAAACAGGGGCGGCATGTGTTGAACGATCAAAACAGGCAGGCAAAAATCGGCCGGCACTTGCGGCAACACCGCTGCAAGCGCTTCGGGGCCGCCCGTCGAAATGCCGATGAGAATCACCCGCGGACGAGCCCAGACCGGCTCACGGCTGGTGCGGCGGCTAAAGGCAGGCGGTAGAAGTGGCGAATCTTCTTGAACTGGGTTCGCTGCAGTATCTATCGGTTGATCGGCAAGAACAAAAAATTGTTTGATTTTGGGTAACAGCGAATCGCGTAGACTCGCAGCGGAATCGTCGCAACAAGCCTTCGTCACGTAATCGTCCGCGCCGAGAGACAAAGCTTCAAACGTTTTAGAAGCGCCGCGCTCAGTATGGGAGCTAAAGATTACGACCCGTACTTGGGGAAACTCGCGGCGAATTCTCCGCAGCGTTTCGAGTCCGTCCATCTGCGGCATTTCGAGATCGAGCGACACCACATCGGGAGTCAGTTTGGCAATTTGTTCAAGAGCGATCAATCCATTTGGGGCGGACCCGACAACCTCAATGCCATGATCCTGCTCAAGCACACGGGCCACCAAAAGCCGCAAAACCGCGGAATCATCGACTACCAGCACTCGCAGGCGCTGACCGGCAAGCAATCGGCGTCTGTATGGCTTTGCCATGTTTATAGCCCACACTCACTCGAAACACGTCGATCTTCCATCAAGTCTCTTTCGAACCGTTAAAGTTTGTAATCGGCCAGGATTCTTTGTAAGTTAGCCGCGGTCTTGCTCAGTTCCTGCGCGGCCCGCTGCGCATCGGTGGCTCCGCCTGTGGTATTTTGAGCGGCGGTGGCAACACCAGATATATTCTTGGTGATTTCGCCGACTCCTTGTGCGGCCGCAGCCATGCTGCGGTTGATCTCGTTGGTCGTAACAGTCTGTTGCTCCACGGCGGACGCAATGCTGCTCGAAATATCATTGACCTGGTTAATAATGCTGGTGATATTTGCGATCGCTTCCACGGCGCTCTTGGTATCGGCCTGGATCGCGTCTATTTTTTGGCCAATCTCTTCGGTCGCAGCCGCGGTTTGCTTTGCGAGTTCTTTCACCTCGTTCGCTACCACCGCGAATCCCTTGCCTGCCTCGCCCGCGCGCGCCGCCTCGATCGTGGCATTCAAAGCTAAAAGGTTCGTTTGCTGAGCGATCGACGTGATGACCTTAATTACTTTCCCAATCTCCTGGCTGGACACCCCAAGTTGAGCCACGGTTTGGTTCGTCGAACTCGCGGACGTGACAGCATTACGGGCGATTTGAGCGGCTTCGCCGGCACTTTTGGCAATGTCCCGAATGCAGGAATGCATCTGTTCGCCGCTGGTCGCTACCAGCACGACGTTTTGTGAAATTCGCTCGCTAGCCGTCGAAACGGCGTTCGCCTGGCTCGCAGTGCCCTCCGCATTCGATTTCATATGCTGGCTCACGTAGTTCAACTCTTCAGCGGCAGCCGCCATCGACTTCGCGCTATGCGCGAAATTTTCGATGTTGTCGTGCAGCGACGCCACCATAGCGTTGATGTCGTTCTTGAGGCGGGCATGGTCGCCCTGGTAATTTCCTTCCAGCCTGGCCAGCAAATCGCCCGCCGCAACCCGAGCAAGCACATGCGACACCTCTTGAACCGGCTCAACCACGGCATTCGAGCGCTGTATTGATCGCGTCACCGATGACGCGAAAATTGCCGCGATAGCCCGCGGTGTCGATGCGCTCGGACAAACGGCCTTCGAGCCCGGCGCGCACAACCAATCCGAGATCGGACGCCAGGCGCTTACAGTCGTTTTCCACTTCGATCGCCGAGGCCGAGAGTGCCTCCATCAGCGTGTCCACGCCGCGCAGCACTTCCCGGTCCGGCTGACTAAAACGGTCGCACCTGGCTCGATCGCTCCGATCCCCTCTGCGCACGCTGTCAGAAAGCCGCGCGACTTCATCAACAAGCCTGTACTGAACCGAGACCGGCGATTCAGGTTCTGCAATAGTTAGTTCTTCCATATCCGATTTCTCCGCCGATCGTGCTTGCCAAGCCGACGCTATACGTGCGCTTCGACCGGCTGGCTCGAGTTCTTCGCCAACGGCATCGCGTTCCCCACGTCGATTACTTTTTCTGTATCCAATAAGAACAGCAACCGGTCCTTCAATTTGTAGACCCCGCGGATCAGCTCACGCGCGTTCGACGCCACATTGGCGGGCGTTGACTCAAATTGACTGGAATTCAATTCGAGGACATCGCCGATGTCATCCACAAGCAGACTGACGGCACCCTCCTCGCTCCTTACGACCATGTTCATGGGCAGCTCGCCCTCCGCACGCGGACCCAGGCAAAGTCGCCGCCGCATGTCTATCGCTGGTACGATCTGGCCGCGCAAGTTGATCAGACCAACAATCACCGGCGGAGCCAGCGGAACCCGGGTCATCCTTTGGAACCGGAGCACTTCTTGAACGCTCAAAACGTCCATCCCAAAGAGAAATCTGTCCACCGTGAACGTCGCAAGCTGCACAGATTCACTATCACCCGCGTTCTTATTTGCAACCGCCATTTACGAACCTCTCAATTCGGACTTACAACCGCTTGGCTTTTACGGTCGAGAGATTGGGCCAGCCGTTCCACCGATCGCAGCATTGCCTCGCTTTCAAAGCGCACCTGGTAATCGTCGAATTCCGGATAAAGCGCGCGCCGCTGCTCAATCTCGCCGGCATTATTCACCAAACCAATCATGCGGACTTCCGTTGTGGCGAGCGAACGCCTGACACGGTCGAGCGTTGTCGGATCGGCCGCCAGCAAATCAACACCGGCCACCAGAACACTAACTGTCTCGGCCTCGATTTGCTGCAGCAGCTCTGAAGGTGTGCACGCTTCCAGCACCCGGTAACCAGCCATCTCCAATTGGTTTCGCAGCAAAGCGCGGTTGAATGCCGACGAATCGGCCAGCAGAAGCGTCGCTGGCTGCGCCGAACCCTCGTTCAAAACATCTTCTTCCGCAATCCGCAGAATCGCCTGCAGATCGATAAAATCCGCTACTTTCTTCCCAACTACGCAAGACCCCAACAGACCTCTGCGCGGCCTGCTCCGACGCCGCATACTGACCGTCTCTTCGATAATGTCGATAATCCGGTCCACTACGATTCCGACACAGCGCTCTTCGGTGCCAAAAACCACAACCTGCACCGGATTCGTCTCTTCAGGCTGCCCTACCCCTGGTTCGAGAATTTCTTGCAACCAGACGAGCGGCAGAATTCTTTCGCGGTATTGCACGACCCGTTTGCCATCGGCCCACTCCAGTACTTGGGCCGGAAATTCCTCAAGCCTCGAAACGAGCGACAGCGGCACCGCCAGCCGTTCGAACGAGCCGGCTCTAAATAGGAGCAGTCGCTGGCGATTCGAAGTGGGCGCGGCTCGCTGCGCTTTCTCGTCGCGTCTTTCCGCCCGGCTTTCAACCAACACTCCGGATAATTGCCCAATGCCGGGCACATCGAGAATCAAGGCCACATCTCCGTCGCCCATAATCGTCGAGCCGGAGTAGCAAGTCAACCGTTTCAGCTGTTTACCGAGCGGTTTGACAACGATTTCCTGGGTGTCATTGACACCATCCACCACCAAGCCGAACCGCTTGTGCCCAGCTTGCAGGACAACAATATTGCAGACGTCCCCTGAATAGGCAGGCCCAAGCTCCAAAACGTCGTTCAGGTAGGCAATGGGCAGCAAAGTGCCACGCCGTCTATACACGGGCGCGTCATGAACAAAATCAATCTTGGCGGCTGGATTGTCTTCAAGGCGAATGAGTTCCACCAGACTCACTTGGGGAATCACAAACCGCTGGCCACCGCTGGTAATCAACAGCCCAGGAATAATGGCCAGTGTCAACGGTATCTTCAATTTCACGGTGGTGCCTTGTCCAGGCGCGCTGATAATATCCACCGCACCGCCGATTTTCTCGACATTGGACTTCACAACATCCATGCCGACGCCGCGGCCGGATACGTTGGTCACCTGGCCAGCAGTCGAAAAGCCCGGCAGGAAAAGCAGGTTCATCGCTTCCCGCTCGTTAAGTTGCGCCGCTTGATCGGGTCGAATCAATCCGCGCTCGACCGCTTTGGCGCGCACGCGTTCCACGTCCACTCCGGCGCCATCGTCGGAAATCTCAATGTTGACTTGGCCGCCCTCGTGATATGCCTTCAACGTAAGCGTGCCTTTTGCGGGCTTGCCCCGCAGCCTGCGCCGTTCCGGATCTTCGATTCCATGATCGCAGGAATTCCTCACTAAATGAGTGAGCGGATCTTTGATCGCTTCAATGATCGTCCGGTCAAGTTCGGTGTCCGCGCCTTCCATACGCAGATCAATCTGTTTGCCGAGGGAATGAGCCACATCCCGTACCACGCGCGGCAATTTATTCCAAACCACCCCAATCGGCTGCATGCGAGTTTTCATGAAACCCTCCTGCAGCTCGGAGGTGATGAGGTTCAGCCGCTGCGAAGCTCCATTTAGTGCGCTATCCTGCCGCTGCGTTGTAAACTGCAAAATCTGATTGCGTGCGAGTACCAGCTCTCCGATCAGGTTCATCAACCGATCAAGGAGACTCACGTCGACGCGGATCGTGGTATCGGCCGCGGACAAGCCCTTCTCAGGCTCCGGAGTTGGAGCAGCCGCAGGTTTGGGCGGCGTGGAACTCTGCACCGTTGGGGTGGGTGGGCTCACTGGTTCCGCAGTGACCATCAGTTCTATTGACGGTTTTTCTTCTGGCGGAGCAGCCGGCTGACTGTTGTCAGTCAGCTCGCCCTTATGCGAATCTCCCTCCGCGGCCTCGACTTCCAGACGCGCTTTTAGCGCGGAATAATCGCCCGCACCTTCTTCCCCGGAAGATTCGATATTCGCCAAAATTCTGCGGGTCGCATCTACTGTTTCGAGAATCAATGAAACAATCGAGCCACCGACGGCCTTCTGCCCGCTTCGGAGCTGACTCAGAATATTCTCCGCATGGTGAGTGATGCTCTCAAGGCCTTCATAGCCAAGAAATCCGCACGTCCCCTTGATCGTGTGGATCGTCCGGAAAATGCTTGCCAGTCGCTCCGGCGTCGGATTGCGTTCTAAATCCACAATCTCGCTGTCCAGCCGATTTAAGTTCTCGTTGCTCTCGATCAAAAACTCACGAACTACGTCGTCATCAAAATTCTGATTACCGTTTTTTTCCCCTGCGGCCGGGGACTGATCGTTCGTTTGCATGGCTGTGCTCGTTGAAGCGGGATTTATGTGTGCTCCACTACTACCGGTTGAACGCGTTGACCCCAGGCGGAGCGCTGAAAGTCACGATTGGGCATCAGACAAAATCTCAGTTCCACTTCGTCTGTACCGGCCTTCAGCGGGAAAACCGTCCAGGCCTGCTGGCCCACGCTACGGGTCGCGAAATTCCGTCCGAATATGACGGTGGGAATGCTAAGGCCCAACGCTCCTAAATGCTCTTCTAATTCCGTTTTCACGCTTCCGAAAATCATATTGGACATCTCCGCCATTGCGTCCAACACGTCTTCATTCACGGCTTGGTATTCGGCCATGAGCATCAGAGACGCCATTCGGCAAGCGAATTCAGGCGAGCAACCAATAACCCCTGTGCCAATCCATTGCCCGGCCAAACCAATCAGAGCGACAACTTTTTGACTCTCGGCGGGAGTGCCTTTCTCGGTGTAACATTGACCAGCTTCGATCTCCAAGCCAAGCATTGTGCTGAAAACATCTTTTGCGGCTTTTTGAACGAGGCTGTTTACCTTCTCTTGTTCCATCTATCCCCTCTCAAGTCTTTAATGCACGGTCGCTGACTCACGCGCGGATTCCGCATAGGAACGCTTAGGCTGCCGGTTTAAGGCAGGTCAGCACTTTCTCTTTGATCTGCTCGGCTGTAAACGGCTTCCGCACATACCCCTTGGCGCCGAGTTGAACGGCCTCCATCACCTTGGCTTGGCTGCCTTCGGTTGTGATCATCACAACTGACAAATCCTTCCATTTCGGGCTGGATCGAAGCTGGTTCAAGAGTTCCAAACCATCCATATTGGGCATGTTGATATCAGAGAGAATCAAAGAAATCTCGTTCGCTGCAACAATTTGCAGTGCTTCGGCGCCATCATTCGCCTCGTGCACTTGCTTAATCGGCAAATCGGTCTGAGACAACACTCGAACCAGAATCTTCCGGATCGCGGAGGAATCGTCGACAATCAAAACATTTAAGTCCATCTCGTTAGTAGCCCTTCGTAAATCGCCGCAGAACGCTGCCCAGCAGGGAAACAAGCTGGTTGTCGCCGTGGCTCAGAACCTATATCGTCCGATTCCCTCTGTCTATGTAGTGTGAATTCAGCTCGCAACTGAAAATCGCGCTTCAAATTGGCCACCGATTTGCACTGTTATGCCGCAACTCACCTTTATTGAAGCTTTCACCCGTTAATGCCGCTAAGGATAAATAGATGTCTGCTGTAGAACAAGAATCTGGCGAAAAGAAGCTGAACGGCCTACAAAAGGCCGCGATATTCCTCATTGCGCTCGGTCCTAAGCAGAGTGCCCAAATTGTAAAGCACCTTCCCGAAGATCAGTCGGACCGGATCGCAAAGGCGATTGCCCGACTGGAAAACGTCGCTCAGGTCAACGTCGAAGAAAGCCTCTCCGAATACAACCAGTTCGTCACATCCCAGAAATTGATGGTGCGCGGCGGTGTCGAGTATGCGGAAAAAGTACTCGTCGAGGCGTACGGTGAAGAAGTTGCGCGCAAACTCATCGCTCGTCTGAACAAGTCACTCGAAACCGATCTAGGAGTTTTCGACAATTTCCGCAAGGTCGACCCTCAGCAACTCGCCAAGTTCATCCAGGACGAGCACCCGCAGACCATCGCCTTGATCCTCGCCCACCTGGACCCTGCCCACGCCGCTAAACTCATCAGCGCCCTGCCCGCCGAGAGTCGCGCCGATATTGCCGTTCGCATGGCTGATATGGATGAAATCTCGCCCCTCATCGTGCGCAACATTGCGTTGGTTATCGATCAAAAGCTGCGTAATTTGGGCGAACTAAGCCGGCAGCAATTCGGCGGCGTTCGCGCGGTGGCCAACATCTTTAACCGCCTCGATCCGAATACTTGCTCGCAGATGATGGAAACGCTCGAGTCAGGCGATCCCGCCTTGTTCGAAAATGTCCGCCGCTTCATGTTTGTCTTTCGCGATCTGGAAGGGCTCGACGAAGGCTCAATCAAAACCATCATCACCAAGGTGGATCGTAAAGTGCTGGTGGTGGCGTTAAAAGGAGCGAACGAAACGCTGCGCACAAAGTTTCTCAAAACCCAATCGCAACGCGGCGCCGAAATGCTCAAAGAAGATATCGAATCCTTGGGCCCTGTGAAGTTGAAAGATGTGGAAGCGGCCCAGCAGCAGGTTATTTCAACCGCTCGCGAGCTTGAAAAAGAAGGCGTGATCAGCTTGAGCGCATCGGAGGCCGATCAAGTCATCGAATAGTCTGCTATGGAGAAACAGAAAATACCAGATTTCCAAATCGTGGAGAACGTAAAAATCGTAATCAGCGCGGAACTCGATCGGCGGATGATTGGTTTCCCCGAACTCATGCGGCTTGAGCCGGGCAGTGTCCTCGAGTTACACCGCCCAACGGGCGGAAAGACGTAGATATTTTCGCCGGCAAGGTTTTGTTGGGCAATGGCGAAATCCTTGTGGTCGAGCAGAATCTGGCTGTCCGCGTGGCCGATCTATTCCACCGCAACGGAGTGAAGAAAGAAGAATCCTTAGAATTGGCGAGGATTGCGGCGGGCTGAGAAAACATGGAAGAAAGCATCCTCGATTATTTTTCCCAGTGGATTAAAGAATTTCCTCAAGCGGTGGAGATGTTCACGGGCGAACGTCCAACCGTAGAACAAAAACCTGCCGATTCCGCCCAATTGGCGGATTGGGAGACAAAACGCAGCGACTTTCAATGGTGGGCGCAAGAATCCGAAGAGCCGCAGAAGTTCACGGTCTGGATCGGCGCGCAGGAAACCGGCTGGACCCCGCTCGGCGATCAAGGCGAAGGAAGTGACCCGAAAGACCTCTTCCAGGAAATGGTCGCGCAAGCGAATCAAGGGGCGGCGGCCGTTCTTAGCTCCACATTCCCTACGCCGTTGCGCTTTGCCGCTCTGACGCTCGCTCCCCCGCCGGCGCTCCCCACTTTGCACGTCTCGGTTGTCAGCATCACTTTTAAGAACGCCGCGCTGCCCCCTCTTCTGTTGATCCTCGATCCGGCTGCCGCCAAAATCCTCGCGGGACCTGAAGCCGCTAAACCTACCCCCAGTCCTGAGACAGCCATCGCAACTTCCCCGGCTTCACAGCCACAAGTTCTCACCGGAAATGCCTCCATGGTTGAGCGCTTGATGGACCTGCAGTTGCCCGTTTCCGTGTTGTTAGGCCAAACAGTGATGCCGATTCGGGATGCGCTGAAAGTTGCATCCGGCTCTCTAATTGAGCTTGACCGTCAGTTGGGCGATTATGTCGAAATTCTGGTGCATGGAACGGTCGTCGCCAAAGGCGAGATTGTGGCGGTGAAGGGAAACTATGGAGTTCGCATCAAAGAGGTGATCAGCCGCAAAGATCGCTTCGCTTTAAAGGATGCCGCCTAGCGGTGCCAAGACCCAAAATGCGCAACGAAACAGAAATCCTCGCCTTTGGCGTATTGCGAGGTCGTGAACTGTGGCGATGAAAAAGGAATTATCCCAAGAAGAAATCGATGCCGTATTTCAGGGCAACCAAGTGGAGGCCCAACAGGAACCTCCCAAGCCCGATGTCGCCCCCTTCGATCTCAGCCATCTCGACCGTATTCCCAAGTCACAATTGCGCGCGCTGCACATGGTCCATGAAAATTTCGTACGCAATTTGGCCAGCAGTCTTTCAGCCTATCTGCGTTCGTATGTGGCTTTGAACCTGGTGAGCCTCGAGCAAATCTCCTATGCCGAATTTCTGGAAGGCTTGTCCTTCCCAACCGGGATCGCATATATCGGCCTCAGCCCTTATGACGGAACAGCTGTCCTCGAAATGAGCATGATGCTGATGTTCACCTTTATGAGCGTCTTAATGGGCAGCAAGGGGAAAAACGCCGTCGCTTTGCAGCGCAAAATTACCGATATCGAAAAGTCGGTCATGCAAACGATTTTGCGCGTCGTGCTGCTTGACTTGAGAGAAGCGTGGCGCTCGGTCGCCGAGATCGATTTCACGGTCCAATCGCTCGCAAGCGAACCGCAGTTGATGCACGTTCTCGCGCCTGCCGAAGCGGTGATCGTCATCGCGGTGGACGTGCGTGTCGGCGATGTGACCGGCTTGATGAATCTCGCCATCCCGTCTATCTTCATCAAACGCCTGCGCAACAAGTTTGAGCAGCTACAGCGCGTTCGCAAAGCGCACGCCAGCGAATCGGATCATGTCTTGGTGGCTGACCTATTGCAGGACGTCGGCCTGAACTTCAAAGCCTATATTGATGGCGGCCGTATTTCGGCCCAAACGCTTGTGGATCTGGAACCTGGTGACGTTGTGATGCTCGATCACGACGCCGAAAAACCTCTACGCGCCAGTTTGAATGACGAACCCAAATGGGATGGCTATATCGGCGCTCTGAAAGAAAACCTGGTTTTCGAAGTTGTCGGCCAGTGCCAGCCGCCCATCGGCTAGCGAAACCGCCTGCAAAGCGAGCTTATATACTCACTGTCTGTAACAAACCTGCGCGGCGGCCGAACGCCGCGCAATGACAGGAGAATTTGCTTGCATCGCCGAAACTTCCTCCGCTCCCTTGGCTGCGCGTCCGCCGCCGCCCTCACCTTTTCAAAATATGCCCACGCCGCGTTGCCGAAAATGAAAATAACGCGCGTGCGCGCTTACTCGCCGCCGAACCCCAATCCTCTCTTCAATCAAAGCGACGTCGTCGTCACAATTGAAACCGACGCGGGCATCACCGGCATCGGCGAGGGCGGTTCCAAACAGATGCTCGAACAAAGCGCGGGCCGCCTGATTGGCCGCGATCCGCAACACATCGAGCGCCTCTGGCAAGACATGTCGCGCGCTTTCTTTTATCCCGCGGGCCGCGAAAAAGAAGACACTATTGGCGCGCTCGATCTCGCCCTTTGGGATCTCAAGGGCAAAGTCTTGCAACTCCCGGTCCACCAGATTCTAGGCGGCGCCGTCCGAAATTATTGCGAATGCTACAACACCGCCGGCTCCATTCCCGGCGTCCAGCCCGGCATGAGCATTCGCGATCGCGCCCGCCTTACCATCGAAGCCGGTTACCGCGCCTTCCGCATGGGCGCCGCCGACGCGCCTGCCAACAACACCTACAACACCCACGAACGCTTAAATCAGCTTTACGACGATTGCGTTCAAGCCCGCGAAGGTGTCGGCAAAAACGGCGATTGGGCCGTCGATTTTCACCAGCGATTCGATCTTTCTGAAGCCGTCCGCGGTTGCGAACTCATCCAAAACCTTGCGCCTTACTTCGTCGAAGATCCCGTGCGCACCGAAGCTTTTTTGGAAGACATCCCGCTGCTGCGCCGCAAAGTCAGCGTTCCCCTGGCAGCCGGCGAAGAATGGGGCAATCGTTGGGATTTCAACAAGCTCGTCGAAAATCACGATATCGATTACGTCCGCGCTACGCTGCCCAACGTGGGCGGCATCACCGAAATGCTGAAGATCGCCGCCATCTGTGAAACCCATTTCGTCGGCATCATCCCGCATTTCACTGGTCCCATCGCCACGGCGGCCCTTGTCAACACATTGAGCACCTTCTCAGGCCCGGTGCTGATGGAGTACAACTTTCAGGGCCACACTCTGCCCCATCTGCCCGTGTGCCTTGATTTCAAAAACGGCAAGCTCTATCCAAACGAACGGCCCGGCCTTGGCGTCGAGCTCGACATGAAGCAGTTGACTCAGATTGCGGAGATCACCGAACCCGTTAACGCGCGCGCTCAAACTTATTTCCGCCCGGACGGCTCCATCACAAACTGGTAGCGCCTACTGCGCTTGGTCAAGCCACTTCGGCGAGACTAAGTTTTGCACTTCGGGCTTATCTAAATCGGCTTTTAAAATCACCCGCGCCGGCAAGTCAATGCGCTTCGGCGGAGTCTGCCCATTCAGTTTTTGATACAGCGTCTTCACCGATTCATAGCCCAGCCGGAACGGATCCTGCACCATCATCGCGCTCACGGTTCCGTCACGCAGCGCTTCCACGTGAGTCTTGCTGAAATCGAACGTGATGAGCTTCACCTTGCCGGCCAGGTTCCGCCCGCGCAGCGCTTGAATACTCCCAAGCGACGCCGCCTCGCTCGATGCAAAAATCCCGCCCAAATCCGGGTGGGCCGCGAGAATATCCTCAGCCACCGCCCGCGACCGCGCCGGGTCCGCCATGCAGTATTGCTTCGCCACAATCCGCACATTCGGAAATTCTTTCGGCATCGTCTGTTCGAACGCCTGTTCCCGCAACTCAGTCGAAGTCCCGCCCGGCTTCTGCATTACCATCGCCACATCGTGTGCGCCGCCGCCCAGAAAACCAGCCAGCGTGCGCGCCGCCGTAATGCCCGCTTCGAAGTTACCCGTGGCGATAAAGCTCGTGTAATCGTCAATATTCACGCCCGAATCGAAAATCGTCACCGGAATACCGGCCTTGATGGCGCGTTCAAGCGGCGTCACCAGTGCTCGTTCATCCGTCGCCGAAATCGCAATCGCCGATACCTGCTGCGCAATCATGCTGTCCACAATCTCAATCTGGCGCGCGAAATCCGTCTCATTTTGCGGCCCGTTCCACAGCACATCTACCTTAAGATCCTTCGCAGCCTGATCCACCCCGGCATGCACTGAAACAAAGAACATGTGCGACGTGGCTTTGGGGATCACTCCAATCAACTTCTTGTTCGATCGTCCGCACCCAGCGAGCAGCGCGACCGCGCCACCGTAAAGAAAGCCCCGTCTCGTCTTCACGCGCTTACGCTCCCACTCGCGCCGCATTGTTCCGGCCGCAGACATTTCGCATCCCCGCCGCAATTACTTCCTGTGCCTGCAGCCCGTCGCGGTGGGTCACGGGGAACGGCTTGTTCTGCGCGCAGCATTCGATAAAGGTCTGCAGTTCCGCTTTGTAAGCCGCGCCAAAACGATCGACAAATTCCGGCAGCGGCATGGCGTAGTCGCGTGCGCGGAAGGTCTTCATGGCAAGCGGTTCAGCCTGCCCGCGCTTGCCGTATGCCTCCACCCTCGCCTCAAACGGCTTGCCCTCAAAGCGTCCTACATGCACCTGCCCGGCGTCGCCGTAAATAATCGTCTCCACCCGGTACCCCGACACATGATTCCGCGTCACCTGCACTTGCGCCATTAAATCATCGCCGAACCACATACAGAGCAGCCCGTCGTCGAAGTCTTCCTCGCACTTTGTCAGTTTGTGACTGTAGATGCGGGAACCAATGCTCAGCGCTTCGGTCGGCACGCGGCCCGTTAGCCACAGAACTTCATCCACATTGTGAATGCTCATATCCGGCAGAATGCCCGGGCTCTTGAAACCGTCAGGCGCGGGACCGGAATCTTCCAAAGCGGAATACACCTTAATCACGCGTCCAATCATCCCGCCGTCCAACAACTGTTTCGCATACTGCATCGCTTCATCAAAACGCCGTTGAAATGCCAGCATCACTGCGTTCGGATATTGCGCATCCAACTCGGCGGCAAACTCCCTATCGCCCTCAAGCGTTCCTGTCAGAGGCTTTTCCAGCAGGATTCTCTGCCCCGTTTTTATCAATCTCGTCGCATGTTCACGATGGCAGTTCGTCGGCGTCACCACCACTGTCGCGTCGCAGACCCCCGCCTTTGCCAGCTCATCCACCGACGCGAATACTGGCACCTTACGCCCGATCTCGCTCAAGAACTGGTCCGCGCGAGCCTTATCCAAAGTCGCAATCGCCGCCAGTTCACAAGTACCCGTATCGCGTTCGAGTTCGTGCACATGCAGCGCATGAATCATCCCCATGCGGCCAATTCCCGCCACCGCCATTCGGAAAGGTTTCATCTTAGAGCGTGGGTCGCGTTGCCAGCGCCTCGGTAATGGTCTTGCGCGCTTCCGCCAATTCCGCGCCTTCCAATGGCAAGCGCGGCGGACGCACCCGCGCACTGCCCTTCCCCGCCTCTTGTTGCGCCAGCTTGATCAACTGCACAAACTTCGGCACCGTATCCATGCGCAGCAACGGCAAAAACCACTTATACAATTCGTAGGCTTTTTGTTTTTCACCCGACTCCGCCAGCTTGACCAGCGCTACAGATTCCACCGGAAACGCATTCACCAAACCCGCAATCCACCCCACGGCGCCCATCTCAATGCTTTCCACAATCGCATCGTCCACGCCCACCAGGATTTTAAAATCCGGATCCATGATCGCGCGTAGCGCCATTACTCGCCGCACATCTGCGCTCGATTCCTTAATCGCTTCCAGATTCTTGTGCTCAGCCGCCAGTTCTTTTACCTGCTCAGGAATAAAATCCACCGTGTAGGCGATCGGATTGTTGTACAGCATGCACGAAAGCTTCGTCGCTTTGAGAATCGCTGCCACATGCGCCTTGGTCTCGCGCCAATCGCCTAAATAGACATAGGGAGGCAAAACCATTAGCCCGCTGCAGCCCACTTGCTCCGCCGTTTTGGCCAACGTCACGGCTTCGTCCGTGCTTAACGCCGAAATCCCCGCCACCACCGGTGCGCGTTTATCCAGCGCCCTTACGCAGGTCTTCAGCACTTCCGCTTTTTCTTCCGCAGTGAGCGTCCCGCCTTCTCCCAGCGAACCGAGCGCCACCACGCCCGTGCAGCCGGAATCGATCATCCACTGGCAGTGCCGCGCCAGCGCGCCATGGTCCACCTGCAAACTCTCGTCCAAAGGCGTGGTCATCGCCGGGATCACGCCTTGCCATCGCATACTCATGAAACAGACTTCTCCTGGGCTAAATTCTCGAATCGCGTAGGGAACACCGGCGGTCTTACCGACGATGGCTCCCAGCCCAGGATAAAACGAACGGCCGGTCCGCACACCCGCCCTTGGCATGGCCCCATCCCGCAACGTTCATGCAGCTTCGCCGAACGCCACGAATCGCAGCTGCGCAAACGCCCCAGCGGCACATCCTCACAACGGCAAACAATCGTATCCGGCTGAGCCAGACTGCGCAACTCACCTCTCAGTTCGAACCCTTTATTTAAGTGCTGTGCGAACGAATCAGCCTTGCGCCATTCGCTTCGCAACTCGCCGGCCTTCACGGTCTCGCCCGCGGCTCCATATCCCGCAATTTGCCCCTCAACAATCGATTTATCCACACCGCCAATGCCCGCCGCTTCCCCCGCGCAAAAAACATTCGTAAGCGAAGTCCGCTGCACTTCATCCACCTTCACAATGCCACCCTCAAGCGCACAACCCAGCAGCGCCGCCAATTCCGTATTCGCCTCGAACCCGTAAGCATTCGCAACAAAATCGCACGGGTCTTCCCAAACCCTTTTGCCTTTCCGCAGCCGTACCCGTTCCACTTTCGTCGAACCCAGTGCCGCCTCCACCCAACAATCCGTCAAATAGCGAATCCCCGCCGCCAAGGGATTCAAACTAAAAGCTTGCCCCAACTTACCCGGATGCCGCACCAACCCCAACCCAAACGACACAACCGAGCCCATTCGTGCCTGCTCCGCAATCAGCGGGACCACAGCTCCAACCTTCTTTAGATATGCCGCCACCGCCGCCAGCAATGGCCCGCTCCCAGCCACCACCACTCGCTTCCCCTTTACCGGTAGGCCACTTTTCACGAGCGCCTGTAACCCACCCACTCCCATTACATTCGGCAGTGTCCAGCCGGGAAACGGCAAAAACAACTCGCGAGCCCCCGTTGCCAAAATCAGTTTAGAAAAACGAATCTCCCGGCAAACTCCGTCCTGGTCCACCCAGACCACTTGCTCCGCTGCGGACGCATCCACCACCCGCGCCCCGGTCAGCACCTTCACTCCGCTCTCTGACAACCGGCGAAACCATGGGCTTTCGTTCCCACCCCGCCAAATTTGCCCACCCACCGCCGGATTGTCATCCAGCAGCGTCACCTCCGCCTTCGATTGTGCCGCCTTTGCCGCCGTTACCGCCGCTGCCATCCCTCCTGGGCCAGCCCCCACAACCACAATCATTCCGTCTGCACCCGCATTCCCTCTCGGCACACAATCTGGCAGCTGCGCGCGTGCGCCCCGCCATCAATCGTCACTCGGCACTCATAGCAAATTCCCATCCCGCACAGCGGTCCCCGCGCTTCTCCTGAAACCGATCTCCGAAATCCGCTCGCGCCCGCCAACAATACCGCCACCGCGACCGTCGTTCCTTCTCTCACCGAGACCGGCGCTCCGTTAACTGTCAACCCAATCTCAGGCATGCGAAAAATCCCTCACCGGCGAATAGGGCTCGCGCGGAATGGCTGAAGTACGTCCCAGAATTTCATCGCAAAGCAACTTGGCCGTGCCAAGTGAAGTAGAAATACCCAAGCCTTCATGCCCGGTTGCTAAGTAAGTTCCGGGTAAGTCTGGCATCTCGCCAATCAGCGGCAATTTATCCGGCGTCGCCGCCCGGAACCCGGTCCAGGTGCGAATCGCGGATAGCGCCCGCAACCCCGGCATATACTCAAATGCGCGCCTCAGCATCCGTCCCAGCATCCCGCGTTCCACCGTCGGATCTTCCACTCCAAACTGCCGGGAAGATCCAATCAGTAGCTGCCCTGTCTTTCTGGGCTGCGCATTAAACGCCACGGAATCGGCGTGCATCGAATGCGCGCTCTTCAAATACCCTAGCTCGATCAACTGATGAAAAACGAAACCGGGATACCGATCCGTGATCAGCAGATGGCCCTTCCGGGGCTGCACATTCAATCCCGGAAACAGATTTCTCGCCGCCGTTCCATTGGCAAAAACCGTTCGCTCAGTCAAAAGCTCCGTACCATCGTCCAATTGCGCCGCACCTCGCCGTGCGCTGACAACTCGCCGGCCCAAAACCGTCGCGCCGCCGAATCTCTTCACTTCGGCAACAAAATAACGCGCCGCGCAGGGAGGATAAATCACCGCATCTTGTTTCAAAATCAATCCGCCCGCCAAACCCGCTCGCAAATTCGGCTCCGCCTCCGCTAGGTCTTGGCTGTCCAGAACCTCTACCGGCAGCTTCCGCTCACTGTAATAACGGTATTTACGCTGGACTTCCTCCATCTCCATTTCGTCCACCGCTACCCAGAGTGATCCGCACGGCAAATACTCCACATCCGCCGGCAGCGTTGCGGCCAATTCCCTCCACAGTGCTTGCGAATAGCTCGTTAAGGCGAATTGCGCCGGCGAATCATCCATCACTGCCAGATGCCCCATCCCCGCAGCCGTAGCGCCGCCGCCAATCTCGCCAGGCTCCACTATCGCAACCTTCAGCCCATTGCGCGCAAACTCCCACGCACACGCCGCGCCCACAATGCCCGCGCCGGCAATCACCGCGTCAAAAGTTCGGTTGTTTATCGAAGAAGCGGCCATCGTCACGGTCAGTATACCGAGCCATCCAGGCCGCTCGCCGTCATGAAATCAGGGAATGAGCAAGACTTTCCCCACTCCGCCCTTCTCTGCAAAGGCATGCGCTTCGCTCGCTTGGCTCAGCTTAAACTTCTTGCTAATCGGAATCACCAAGTCCCCTGCGCGCACGTCCTCTGCCAGCGCCGCCAGTCTCTTGGCATCCGGATGCGCGTAAAGCTCGCCAACCCGAAGACCGGCCTTCTCCGCCGATGGAACCTTACCGACAATGCTCCCCACCGCGCCGCCTTTCTTAATCTTCGGCACTAATTTCTCAATCACCGCTCCGCCCACGGTATCCGCCACGGCGTCTAAGTCGGGTAAACCCGCTATTTCGCGATCGTCATCCACCGCAATCACCTGATCCGCGCCGAGCATAGTCGCCTCAGCCTTCTGCTTTTGCCGAACACCCGCGATGACAATCGCGTTGTGCAATTTGGCAACGTACACCGCCACGCGCCCCACACTTCCTAATGCGCCGGTTACTAGAACGCGCTGGCTTGCTTTGATCTTCACGGCTTCTTCAATCAACTCCGCGCCCGTGGTTCCCACCACTGGAATCGCCGCGGCATCTTCTAAATCCATCCCTTCCGGCACGAGCGCCAGAGTTTCCGGCTTCGTCGCCAGCAATTCCGCATAGCCATGCTGGACAAAACCTAGCACCCGGTCGCCCTTCTTGAACTGCGTCACTCCTGAACCGACTTCCAGCACAGTCCCCGAGACATCGGAGCCAAGGATAAAAGGAAGCGGCAGCGGCATGACAGCCTTCAAATAACCCGCCCGTAGTTTCCAATCGAGCGGATTCAAACTCGTTGCCGCCACCTTGATTAGCACTTCACCGGGGCCGGCCTTCGAGTCCGGCACATCTCCATACGTCAACTGCTCCACACCGCCATAACCGTTCAATAACACTGCTTTCATAGATTTTTGGGCACTTTCTCCGGGTGTTTGATTCATAGATGCGCAAAAACAGTTCAAGAAACTTGAATGCCGCACCAGGTAAATTCGCCAGCCCCGCTAAGCATTCTCGCCGTTCTACTTGACATTCAAGTGGACCGCGCTTCATAATCGTGAGGAAGGAGTCCACTGGAATGCCAAGTGAAGAGCAGGAGCGCCTCAGCCTTTTGCAAGGCACGCTCGACCTGCTTGTTCTCCAAACGCTTCAAACGATGGGCCCCTTGCACGCCTATGCGATCGCAACCAGGCTGCAGCAAGTTTCAGAGAACCAGTTGACCCTCAACCAGGGAACCCTGTATCCGGCACTCGTACGTCTGGAGCAGCAAGGCTGGATCAAAGGCGCTTGGGGCCGCACCGAGACTAACCGCGAAGCGAAGTATTACAGCCTCACGAAAACCGGCGTCAATGCTCTCGCCAAGGAAGCCGACCGTTGGCGTCGCATGGCTGGCCTCGTCGAAAGGCTGTTGACAGAGGGGGCCTAATCGCAATGCTGCGCAGGTTCTGGCTACGTTTCGCCAATCTCCTTCGCCCCGCTGCCGCCGAACGCGAAATGCAGCGCGAGATGAACGCTCACTTGGCTCTCTTGCAGGAAGATTTCGAGCGGCGCGGATTCTCCCCGGAAGAATCACGGCTCGCCGCGCGTCGCAGCTACGGCAACCTCGAAGTCGCCAAGGAACTGTACCGTGACGAACGCTCGTTCCCCCGTCTCGAGCAGCTTTTCCGCGATGTCCGCATCGCTGCACGCAGTTTCTTAAGATCGCCCGGATTCACGCTCATCATCGTGATGACTCTCGCCCTGGGCATCGCAGCCAATACCGCCATTTTCAGCCTCGTCAACGAGGTCCTCCTGAATCCCCCGGGTATCCGAGCGTGGCGTGCGCCGGAACAAGTGGCGATGCTCTGGGGAAAAAAACACCTCGCTCTCGCTCCCGTTGGCATATCAGTTGCCCGTACGCCCTCAAAACCTCCGAGCGTGGCGTGAACAACAGCACTCCTTTACCGCCCTGGAAGCATTCAGGGATGACACAGTAACACTTTCAGACCAGGACGCCGCGTCCACACGGCAACCGGCAGAGGTAGAAGCCGCCTCCGCCACGCCCGGCTTGTTTTCGTTGATTGGAGTCGCACCGATATTGGGCCATACCTTTGTGCAGGGCCAGCGGCGCACGCTCGTGTTGAGCAACGAGCTCTATCGGAGCCGCTTCAACCAAGATCCGCGAATTCTCGGGAAAACCATTCTCGTTTCTCATGAACCGTACACGGTGATCGGCGTCCTGCCAGGCGGCCAGGCTTTCCCTTCCGCATGGGGTGGTGAAGGTGACGAGAAAAAACCACTGCTCTGGATGCCGCTCGAAATCAACCCCGGCGACAAGGATGACGGGCGGACGAGTTTGCGGGTTTTCGGTCGCTTGCGTGACGGAGTTGCCATGGATCAGGCCCGCGCGGAAATGAAAACCATCGAAGCCCGGTTGAAGAAAACGCCCTTCGAGGAGGGCGGCTTTGGAATCAACCTCCAGACCTTGCGCCAGGCGAACACAGATCAAGATCTGCGCCTCGCCGCCTTGGTCCTGCAAGCCGGCGTAGGCTTTGTGCTCTTAATTACTTGCGCCAACGCAGGCAACTTACTGCTCGGGCGCGCCGTCAGCCGCGACAAGGAGATTGCCGTTCGCACCGCGCTGGGAGCGAGCGGCTGGCAATTGTTTCAGCAAACGCTCACCGAGAGCATGTTCTTAAGCGCCATGGCGGCTACCCTCGCCTTGCCGCTCGCTTGGGCCGCGTTGAAGCTGATGGATGCCACAGCGCCGGCAGATGAAACCGTCTTCCACGCTCTTACTCTCGATGGAAACGTTCTGACAGTCAATCTCTTGGCGGCCGCGCTTCTGGGCATATTACTGAGCCTGCTTCCGGCGTGGCAGACACGCAAGGCCGACGTAACTGAAACCCTGAATCGCAGCACAAGGGGAGTCGCAGGCGGCTCGCGCCGCTTGCGCGCGCTATTAGTTGTCGGCGAAATCGCTCTCTCACTCGTTCTTATGGTGGGAGCCGGCCTCATGATGAGAAGTTTGTCGGCCCTTCTGAGCGCCGACTTGGGATTTCGTTTGGATCATCTATTGGTAATGCGTCTAGCGCCCGACCCTAAGGTCTATAACACACCTGAGAAGGTCGCCGCATTCGACAGCCGCCTGCTCGATACAGCCCGCAGCCTGAACGGCGTCGAGACCGTCGGGCTCACAACCGCCCTGCCGCTCAAATCAGTTTCACAGTCAAGCTTCGAAATTCCGGGACGGCCCGCAGACAAAGACAAGCTACCAGTTACCGATTGGGCGCGTGTCAGTGACGGTTATTTTGAGACCCTCCGCCTCCCTTTGCTCCAAGGCCGATCATTCAGCCGCAATGATGTAACGCAACCAGATCCGGCGGTGGCCGTCGTGAACAAAGCCTTTCAAGCGAAGTTCTTCCCAAACTCGCCGATCCTTGGCCAGCAAGTGAAGTTTGCGAATGAAAAAGGCGACAACGTCACATACAGGATCGTCGGCGTCGTCGCAGATGAGCACCAAATGGGGCCCGACAACGAACTAAGCCCGGAACTGTATCTCCCCGGGCAACAATTCGCCCAATTTTTGTTAGTGGCGCGTACCAAGGCAGATCCCTCGCGGCGCGCGAATGCTTTGAAGCAGTTGGTTTGGAACATCGACAAGCACCAAGCGGTCGAGCAAGTGATGACGGAAGACGACGCCCTCAGTGAGTGGCTGGCGCCCAGAAAATTCATCCTTGCCGCTCTCGGCGCATTTGCCGGAATCGCCTTGACCCTCGCCGGTCTCGGACTCTACAGCGTGTTGGCCTACACTGTAGCTCTCCGCAATCGGGAAATCGGTATTCGCGTCGCCATCGGCGCCGAACCCAAGCAAGTGGCCGGCCTGATCATGCGTGAAGGCTTGCTGCTGGCTCTTATCGGCATAACAATCGGATTGGCCGCCGCCTTCACGCTCACCCGCTTCATGCAAAGCCTCATTGCGGGAATCAGCCAATCCGACCCGGCCGCCTTCGCCATGGGAGCAGTCGCGTTTCTATTCGTCGCAGGCGCCGCCACTTACTTGCCCGCCCTGCGGGCCGCCAAGATTGACCCGGTCGAAGCCCTGCGCAGGGAATAATCAGCCCCCTCCGAAAAAACCCAAAATAGAATTGTCCATTTGCGCCTCTCTGGAACGACTACTTTACGTCCCGAGCACTTCGGCGGCGAGAAAGAGAGGAATTGACATGCGAATGGCTATGCTCTCCATCACACTGGTCTGGGCATGGAATGTTAACGCACAAGACCGGCCGGTCTCGTATCCCAACAGGGCCGCGATCGACGAGTATCTTATGGAGCGAAACGCCGAGCTGACCCTGGCGCGGAGTGCGGCCCCGCCATCCATCGCAGGCAACGCGGAAATCCTGTTCCTTGGACGCCACGGTTATGAGACCGCCGCCAAAGGCAAGAACGGCTTCGTCTGCATGGTCGAGCGTTCATGGACCGCGGGAATCGACGATCCGGAGTTCTGGAATCCCAAATTGCGCGCCCCCATCTGCTTCAACCCCGCGGCCGCTCGATCCTACCTGCCCATCACCATCAAAAAGACCGAATGGGTCCTCGCCGGGCAGTCCAAAGATGAAATCGCCGCCTCAGTCAAAGCCGCCTTTCGTCACAACCAACTGCCCGCGCCGGAACCGGGCGCAATGAGCTACATGCTGTCGAAACACCAGTACTTAAGCGATCATGATCCCTGCTGGCATCCCCACCTGATGTTCTTCGCCGCCCGCTCGGACGCTCTCACCTGGGGCGCAAATCTGCCAAGCTCCCCGGTTATGGCATCCGACGACGCACTCGACGGGCTCACTGTCTTCATAATTCCAGTTGCAAGATGGTCAGACGGCACAACCGACACGAACAAGCAATAATACCCAACTTAGGAGAGACTCAATGAAGTATCTATGCATGGTGATCGTTGACGAAAAGAAGCTAAATGCGATGTCTGAAAGCGAATTGCAAGCGCTGGATGACGAAAGCCTGGCCTATGACGCCGTTCTTCGCAAAGGCGGCCACCTTCTGGCCGCTCAGGCGCTCGAGTCGGTTCAATCCGCAACAACAGTGCGCGTGCGTGGCGGCAAAGTCTCACTCACGGATGGCCCTTTTGCCGAAACGAACGAACAAATCGGAGGCTTTCTCCTCATCGAGGCCAAAGATCTGAATGAAGCCATCCAACTGGCTTCGAAGGTTCCCCCCATTCGGCTCGGCGGCATCGAAGTACGGCCTATCAAGGAACTGACCGCCAGCAGCGCCGAATGAACGTTCCGATAACATGGAGTCCAATCGGTAGTTCCCGATGGACTTAGCGCAAAAAAATAACAGTGATGCGGTGCGGGTACGCGAGATTGTGAATAACCTCTATCGTTGCGAATCCCGCCGCATCCTGGCCACGCTCATCCGTCTGCTCGGCGATTTCGATCGCGCCGAAGAAGCCATGCACGATGCCTTCGCCGCGGCAGTACAGCAATGGCCAATCGACTCTGTGCCCGCCAATCCGCGCGCCTGGCTCATCTCTGCAGCCCGGTTCAAAGCCATCGATGCCATGCGGCGGCGCGCCAGGTTCGAGTCCCCGCTCGGCGAACGCGAGCAGGATGTTGCCGCCCAAGACAGCGACCCTTCGGCATGGGAGGAACAGAACATCGAAGACGACCGGTTGCGTTTAATCTTCACTTGTTGCCACCCTGCTTTGCCGCCGGAGGCCCGTACTGCTCTAACGTTGCGTGAAGTGTGTGGCCTCACTACTGAGGAAATCGCCCGCGCGTTCTTGACCGCGCCGCCCACAATCGCCAAGCGCATCGTGCGCGCCAAAGCCAAGATTCGCTCTGCCCGCATTCCGTACGAAGTACCCACCGAACCGGATCTGCCCGAACGGCTTGACAGTGCTCTCCAGGTGGTCTATCTGGTGTTCAATGAAGGCTACTCCGCAACATCGGGTGAGTCGCTGGCGCGCCCTGATCTCTCGGCGGAAGCCATCCGTCTAGGCCGCCTATTGGTGGAACTACTGCCTCAACCCGAGGCGCTCGGACTTCTTGCTCTGATGTTACTGCAGGAATCCCGTCGCGGTGCACGCACCTCGCCGGAGCGTGAGTTAGTCCTGATGAGCGATCAGAACCGTTCTCTTTGGGATCGCGACTTGATCGCGGAAGGCACTGCATTATTGCAACGTTCACTCGCGTCCCGCAAGTTCGGCCGCTACACACTCCAGGCTGCCATTGCGGCTGTACATGCGGAGTCGCCTGCAGCCGCGGCAACCGATTGGCCTCAAATTGTCGGACTCTACGATGCCCTCTTGCGCGAAGACCCGTCTCCCGTTGTGGAACTGAATCGTGCCGTCGCCATCGCCATGCGCGACGGCCCCTTACCTGGCCTCACGCTGATCGACGCCATTCTGAACTCCGGATCTTTGGACGATTACTACCTCGCGCATGCCGCGCGCGCGGATTTATGCCGTCGGCTAGGCAGAATCGCCGAGGCTCGCGTGTCTTATGAAAAGGCTCTGAACCTCGCCCGCCAGGAACCGGCACGACGGTTTCTGCTAAGAAGGCTGCACGAATTAGCCGACTCATAATTCGGGATAACTGGCACCTGCGACATGCGCGCCAACAAGCCTCTCCAACGTCGCCCACTCAGAAACTGAATCGAAGACTTAGTTCTACGGTTCTGGCCCCCCCGGCCTGAAATAAAGGTGTCAAACCGGTTGTCGGACTACCTGCTCCCAGCATGAGATTGGTCATGTTCGTTGGCTGGCCGAACAACGCGCTTCCCAGGTAACTAACCGGGTTCGCAAACGACGGATGATTGAACACGTTAAACGCCGAAACAGATGCTTCCGCGGAAATGCCCCGGTACAGCCGCAACTGCCTGCGAAGACTCGCATCAATCTGAAAGAGTCCGGCGCCGGTAAGAACATTGCGGCCAAGTGTTCCTTGTGCCCCGATCGCAGGCGTCTGGAATGCAGCCGGGTTTAACTCGCGTCCACCCGGAACGGAACTGTTGCTGATCCAAATCGGTTGGCCTGCAACTAGATTCGCACGGTCGCTGTTGTCAAAGCCTAGGCCGATACTTTCGTCAACAGTAGTGACATTAAAGGGGAAGCCTGTGCGAGCGAACGATGTACCGCTCAGCATCCAGTCCCCCAGCAGGCGTCCAAGATGCGACGGCGTCCGATACCCGAGCGAGGCCGTAAATACCTGACGCACGTCAAAACTCGACGTCCCTTTGTTCGATGGGCCGTCTGCCAATAACGGGGCTGTATCGCTCGATCCAGTATCAATCGAATGACCCCAGGTGTAAGACGCGAGTGCGAAGAGATTCGGCGTCACGTTGGCTCGGAAGTTCGCCAGCAGCGCATTGTAATTCGATACGCCGCGCGTGGTGAACTGGATTGATTCCAAAATGCCGCTTGCCGGATCGATAGTCGCCTCGTCGCGAAGCAATTTGCGGCCCGTCGAGCCGGAATACGAAACCGAGAAAAGCGATTCCTCCCACAGCGCTTTTTCAAGCGATGCCTTCCACTCCCAAACTCTCGGCAAGTAGAGTGTCGGACCGGGCGACGTAGAAATAGAGGTACTCGGGGCGACCGGCGTCGCGCTGTTGGGCAAATATTGCCAGATGTTCAGCGGGTTTGTATTTGAAATGATGGATCCGAGTCCTGTGTCATAGAACAATCCGGCCCCTGCACGTAACACAACATCGGGAGATTTGAAGTGATACGCTAACCCCAACCGAGGCGATACTTGTCCGTAGTGCGAAGGCCAAGACGACCCGTTATACGGGAACGGGTCCCACACCGGAACTGGCATCGAACCGACCCCATTCCAATAACTGGCGACAAAATACGCTGGGCTGGTCCACTCAGATTCCGGCTCCGTGACGTCCCACCGCACGCCTAACAACATATGGAACCGATCTGTGATTCGTACCGTATCTTGAGCAAATGCCGAACATCTCTGAAGTGTGGTGGCCGGGATAGCGGCCGACGAAGATGTAACCCCTAGGGGATTGCCCGCGAGCAATGCTTCAATTCCCGGCGACACAATTGATATCGAAGACCCAGACGCAGGCGAGGGGCCCTCTAAATCAAGAACCTCATACGCAAATCCGGCGCGTAATTCATGTCTTGCGCCCTGTTTCGCTATTCCGTAGTTCCCCGCCACCTGGTCTTCCCGAGTCCGTGCGGCCGGCGTTGCGACGATAGTTTGACCTGTACCTTCGATTGCCACCCGAGTCACGTCCGGGGTGATGTTGAACAAAGCTTGGTCAATCGTGTTCCCGCCGGGTGTGTCCGCCGGGCCAGGTTGCGAGGTTGCGGATACGCTCGAATAGTTGAAGCGGAATTCTTGAGTGGTTGTCCCACTCGCAAGATTCACGCCTGCCGTCCCACTCCTCCAATGAAATGCCGAATAGGCTGTTCCAAGGTCAAAATTCGAAGATATGGAAGGCACGTCGGAATAGCGCGCAAAGAATTGTCCATGGTTTCCAATCGCTTGATCGAGCCGAAAACTACGATTGGTCACACTGGCGTCATTCTGAAGCGGCGAGTAGCCCAGCGCCTCATTAGCGTTCAACAGGCGCGATTGCGGAAGGGGGAAGGCGTCGAATAGAACCTGATACGGTCCACTCTGCTCCCGAAGAGCGAGCGATGGCACAGCGATCACTTGCAGTGCGCTGTCGCGAACTCCGGTTTTCTCGAATGACGCGAAAAAGAACGTATGGTTTCGCCGCAATGGACCCCCAACGCTGCCGCCAAAGCCATTCAAATACGCGCTCGGCAGATCAAGGCCGGCGCCGCGCGCAAACCAATCCTGGCTATCGAGCGCATGTGGTCTTAGATAGCCAAATACGCTCCCATGAAAATTATTTGAACCGGCGCGCGTTTCGATACTGATTTGCGCGCCGGGCCGGTCGCCGAATTCGGCCGAGAAGTCAGCCGCGAGTAACTCAACCTTCTCAGTTTCTTCTTGTGATGCCAGTGTCTGCATCCCGCCAATCGTCGTCATGGCCGGCAAGTTACTCCCGGAAAGCGCGCCGGGAACGGAAAGCACCCCCATGCCCACATTGCCGCTAACGCCGTCCACCCAAAACGAATTCGCGTTCGGCCTCTGTCCGCTCACCGTAAATTGTCCGCCCGCACTGATAGACGCGGGCGTAACCGTAGCTCCGGGCATGATGCCGAACAACGCGTGCACATCGCGGCCGTTCTGCGGTAAACTCCCCGTTGGCGCCTCCCGGCTCAGTGTCAAACCGCTCGCCGTCGGATCCACGTCGCTCCGCGCGGCCGACACACTCACTTCCTGCTGCAGCGGCAGAACGTCCATCACGAAATCAACCCGTGTCGCCTTTCCCGCAGTCACACCCACATCGTCTTGAGCAAAAGTGCGAAATCCGTCCCGACGAACCGTGATCTTGTAACTGCCTTGCGCAAGTTCAGCTGTGCTGTAATGGCCGGCTGCGTCGCTATATACTGTCTGCCGCGCGCCGGTCTCCTGGCTCTGTACATGTACCTCCGCCGCCGCCACGCTTCCGCCTGAGCGGTCGTGCACCACCCCTGACAGAAAACCCGCTTGTTGTGCTCCCAGCAACTGCGGCAGCACGATGAGCCAAAGCAGTTTCATCTGCTATCTACTCGAGCGCCGTCTGGGCCCGCAGCAGCGTTTCCACATTCGCTAAGTCACTCGGCAGCTCTTTCAACATGCTGCCCCCTTCTTGCTCGCTGTACCTTCCAGCCAACAGACGGCTCACCAGCCGGTCTAGGTTTCGTGTCGCAGCAAACAAATCCTCCGCTCCGCTTTGCCAGTGGGAGCTCTTCGGAATTGCTTCGCCTGGCGCAACGGCCTCCGTCTGCAGCGGCGACAACTCTTCCTTCAGTTCTCGCAACGCATATCCCATGGCGCCCACATGCCGCTGGCGCAAGCCCAGCAGGCTCGCCGCACTACTGGCATTCAGCTCGGCTTCCACCGTTGGTGGAAATTCGCGCGCCAGCAACAACAGTAGATGCGTCCGCGCAAACAGTCCATTGCTGGCATCCAAAGCTTTATCGGTGGCCGCTTGCAACTGGCGCGCACCGCCATAGCGATCCTGTAGGCTCTGGCGAAACGCAAGGCTCTCATCGGCGGCATCGCTGCTCGCAGTGCTCACTGAGTCCGCATCGTCGCCCTTCCGCCGGCCTGAACTGAAACGCACCACCGCATGACGCAACCCAGCCATCGCCGTTTCTATTTCTTTACGGCGCGTCGGCGCTATGCCCACCCCCGTCACCAGCACGGAGTTGTGCTCAGCGTCCAACTTTACGTCAATGGGTTCCTCCGCCTCTGCTCCCATGGCATCCAGAGCCGCAAAGACCCGTAATTCGTCTTCGGGCGTGGCCGGTGTCTCAATCCTCTTCGTCGCCGCCGGCGGAATCGTTCGCACCTCTTCGAGTCCGTTCTTGGGAGGTTCGGTCTGCTCTGCTAATTCCATCGGTTCCTCTCCCAGGAAGGCAAAATCCGCTTTCGTCGCGTGATAACTGTCAGCCTGCAGAGTCAGGGAAGCTGTGCGCAAAATCCCAGCCGATGTCCGAGTCTGCACTCGATAGAATCTTCTATTTCGCTCGTCCCAAAGCGAAGTGACTGAGTCTTCTTTCTCTGCCAATCCACGCCGCCACGCGGTAAACGACCGCGCGCTCAACGGCTTCTCCCAGTTGTAGTGGGCCTGCACAAAAAGAGCCCGCACATGCTGGAATCGGGCCTCCGAGTTTCCCGACTCCAACACGGCTGGTCTGAACAGGCGTTCGCCACCCGAAGTCAACAGAAGACTTCCGGTCGCCTGCTCCGGCGCCGCAGCGGCCCGCGTCAGCACTTCTTGTGCGTTCGGCTGCTTCGGCACTCGCAAAAACACAAATACCAAGGCCAACGCAAAAGCACACGCCACCCCCCACCCCCATAGCCGAAGGCGCTGTCTTTCTTTGCTGATTTGATGAAAGTCTGCCCAACCACGAGTGGGCACCGCCAAAGCTGGCTCCAGCACCTGTTCGCGATACTCGGCGTAAGCATTGCTACCGTTCTTCAAACTCCGCAGCCGCTTCACGCAATCGCCGCAGTGCAGTAAATGTTGTTCCGCCGCGGCCGCCGCGCCGCCATCCAACTCGCGATCCATAAATAGGATTAAATCGTCTACTGTCAGATGCGTTGTCTTATTCACCGGCTACCTCCGCGAGACGCGCAATCGCTCTCCGCAAAAACTCGTTCACGCTCGATGCGCTAATGCCCATCACCTCCGCTATCTCCCTGTAACGCAACCCTTGCGACCGCAAATACAGGCAATTCCGTTGTTGCGGCGAAAGCTCTTCCAAGGCCGCTGCCACGCGCGTGTTTCTTTCTCTGTCGAGTAGCGCAGTCTCCGGTGAGTCCGAGGGATGAATGAATCGGTCCCAATCCGGCTCCATCAGGCGGAACGCCCGTTCCCGCGACCGCACTTTCAATCCCAAATTGTGAGCCACGCGGAACGACCAGGCACGCACGTTCTCAATGAAGACTCCCTTGCGCAACGCCTGAAACAAGCGCAGAAAGACTTCCTGCGTCACCTCTTGCGCCCGGTCTTCGGACACGCCTAAATAGAGAAGGTACGCACAGACCGCGCCGCGAGTCTCGCGGTAGATCTGCTCTACCTCCGCATCCAGGCTGAATCCGCCCTCAGCCGGCTGTTCGTTCAGAGCAATCACCGGATCTCACTCAATGGCCGAAGCGGAATCCAAGGTCGGCTGTTACCGTGAACCACCGTCCTTGAGGATATCCAAAGTCGTTAACATAACGCGCCGTCGATCCCAACCAAAAGTGACTCTGTTTATCCACCGCCACCCGAACGCCCACACTCGGCATCGCCGCCCACTCACTGTAATTGTTCGGACCCCAGATGTACGCGCCTTGCGCCCCGATAAACCATTCCGCCCGGCCCCGCGACCACGGGCGAATATAGCGGACACCAAACGGAATGGCGGAAATGTGCCCGATCGTCTCAGAAGCTTCGGCAAAACCAAAATAAGACGGATATAAAAAGGTGGTAACCGTCGTAGCGACGCCTCCGTCTACCGCCCAATGATTTCGGAACCTATACTCGTAGGTGCCATCGAATTGAGGCCCGCCCGGCAGGTCGTGCGGCCGGACCAGCACCCAGGTAGCCCCGACGCCGAACGTGACTGTACTTGTGCCATTCGCTTCCTGTCCATAGGCCGCAACTAGAGGAGCGAACAGGAGCATCAACGATCCAATAAATTTGTTCACAGGTCTAAAGACCCGCCGGGTACACGTTTAACGACAGGCTTCAAAAAATAATCTTGCGGCCTCAGCTAAGATCGACGTCCGCCAGGCGATCGACCATTCGCAAGGCAACGACCTCGACCGCGTCGCGCTTGAAGAAGGACACCTCCCGCAACGCATCCAGCCACACAATTCAGAATCGACAAAGCGCAAGAAAACGAATAAGTGATGGACCGCGACGTTTCGTTTACGCCGATTTGCAGGGCATGTTCCACCGGATTGGGCAACTCTGTACACGCACCCACAAAGATTGCGAGAGCGTCACCCTTGGAAAGGATAAAGGCTAGCTCGCTCATTCCGAACGTTTCCGCCTTGAGCCGGCACTGAAAATTGGAACACCGGCCCTTTTCATAATACGCCCGATGAGCCCTACGCTCGGCACCGCGCTTGCGAACTCGGCCCGCAGCCGGGCGCGGAGTCTCTGATTGCGCCGAACGATAGGGACGGCGCTCCGCGCACTCTACGGGAAATTGAATCCGCAATCACCAAAGGAACTTCACCGCCAATTGCACCTGGCGATTCGGGTTCGCATCGTAGCTGATCGTGCCGAACCCGCTGCCCGCTTGAATGCTGGTGTTGGGAGAATCCGAACTGCGGGTGGTTGATCGCATTGAACGCTTCAATCCGCAACTGCAGGTTGTAGCGTTCCGTGCTGCCCAAATAATTGTTCTTGAACAGCGACAAGTCGGCATCGTCTACCCCTGGGTTGCGAACGTTGGGCAAGCTGCGACTTGTGTTGCCGAAGGTAAAGGGCGGCGGCTGATAAAACACCGCCGTATTGAACCACTGATTGATGCTTGGGTTCGAAATCGCAGCGCTGTGGCCCGTGTTGTCGGGCGTCTGACCCAGCGCAAAGATGCCCGTCTGGTTGATGGCCGGTTGCAACACGATTGGTGTGCCGTCCTGGAAAGTCAGGATGCCATTCACCTGCCAGCCGGAAACCAGCGCATTGACCACGCGTGGAGCGGAATTCAAAAGCGCCTTGCCCTTGCCAAACGGCAAATCGTAAACAAAACTCGATACCACGCTGCGCGAAACGTCTTGCGGTGATACCGACCATTCCAAGGCGCCGTTGTACTGGTTGATATAGGTTCCGCTGGTAGGTCCCAGATAGGTAACTGCGGCGGCTGAGTTATCCATCGTCTTACTGCCCGTAAACGCTACCGTGAACAGCAGGCCGTGCGAAAACCGCTTGTCCAGTCGCACAGTCAAGCCGTGGTAAATGGAGTTGGCGGTAGGTTTCCGAAAGCTCATTACACCGTTATATTGCGGATACATGCTGAGCAATTGATTATAGGTGATGGTGGACGCGCTCAACGGCGAACCCGGCGTGGTAATCAGGCCATAAAAGGGATTGTTGACAGTAGCCAGTAGCTGATTTCCGAGTGCCAGATCGCCAGGCGGCAATTGTGAATAAGGCGAGCCCGGATCGCCATTCACCAGGTACAGCCCGCGGTTGCCCAGATAGCCAATCTCGGCCGTAATCTGTCCCGGTAACTGTTGTTGAATATTGAAATTCCATTCGATCGAATAGGGATTCCGGTAAGAGTCGAAAAACGATTCGCCAATGCCGTTGCCGATGTCGGTGCCCGGCCCGCCCGCCGCCCCCTGCACTTGCACAAACCCGCTGGGAAACGGGTTGCTGAGCGTCGCAAACGCCGACTGCTGGTTATTGGTTGTGGTCAGCATCTGCGTATTGACAGTGAACCCCTCCATGCCTTGCGCGCCCGAAGTACCCGCGGCCTCCAGCGCCGATGGCGCATAGACAATTCCAAAGCCGCTCCGAATAACCGTCTTGGGGGTCGCATTATAAGCAACTCCCAGGCGAGGCCCAATGCCTTTCCACTGCGTTGGCCCCTGCGCCCGCCCGTACTCGCTGTTCGGCTGGCCGACAAACTCCATTTGTCCCATCAGGTCGCCGCAGTAGAGACACGCGCTTGCGGGCACTTTGCCCTCAAGCGGCGAGGGCAAGTTTGGGTCCCAATACGACAGCCGGTTGTAGCGCTCCGTGCGAGGGAACTCGACTTCCCACCGCAAACCCAGATTCAACGTGAGTTTCGACGTGACTTTCCAATCGTCCTGAACATACCAGCCCATGTAAGCGCTGGCGTCGGCCGCCGTCGGTTCTTGCGTGATCTGTCCCGAACTGGCGAACCCCAATAAGAACGAAGCATAAGGAGAACCAGTGCCGTTGCTGGCGCTTAAAATCTGCTGTGTCCAGGTCTGGTCAAAGTTGAAATCGCCGTCCGGAAAACCGTACTGCGAGAAATTGATAAACAGCTTGCGGAATTCGCCTCCGAACTTGATGGAGTGGTTGCCAATAATCTTCGTAAGATTGCCCGTGAAGTTATGCGACATCGGATTCTCAATCAAATCCACCCATCCTGTATTGCCGAGGCCCGCGCCATTCGAGAAATTAAAGCGCGGAAATTCAAGCACGCGCGCCGAAGCCTCTTGTGAGAGATAAGACGGGAAGCCAAGAGTGCTGGGATTGAAACCCGAGTCGTACGGAGTCCGCGTGACATACGAGCGGCTCAAGCCATAGCGGAAATCGGCAACCAGCGTCGGGCTGAACGTGATGGTGTGGTCCATCGAAGCGCTCCAGGCTCCGCCCGCAGTGGGACCGCCGCCGCCCTGCGACGCCGCGTTGCCGTAGTCTTCCAATTGATTGTTCGAGCCCCAGCTATGCGACAAACGGAAAAACATCCGCCACTTCTCGCTGAAATCGTGATCCAACCGGCTGTCCCATTGGTAGCTGTTGTTGAACGTGCTGCCCACCGCAATGAAGTTATTCGTTTGCGCGCCGGCCCCGCCGGTGTTCGGTTGGGGAAAATAACTCATCGCATTAACGGCAACAGGATTGAAGCGGCTTGAGGGAACCATGTTTCCGGCAAACGGTTGCCGAACATACTGCCCGGTGCCTGCGTTATAGGAAACTGTAAGCGGGTCGTAGATGGTGGTGCCCAGGCTCGAAAAATTGCCGGTGCGAAACGCAGCCACGGGCACAGTATCGGTAACGTTGGCCGCGTTCGTTTGATCGTAACCTTGAAACCCGAAAAAGAAGAACGATTTGTTGTGGCCGTTATAGACTTTCGGAATCCAGATCGGCCCGCCAATGACGCCGCCATATTGGTTGTCCACAGTTGAGGACTCCGGTTCGCCGGCCCGGTTGCTGAAGAAATCGTTGGCATTCAACACTGTGTTGCGCGTGAAGTTAAACAGCGAGCCATGAAATTCGTTGTTGCCGGACTTTGTCACCAGGTTGATCACGCCGCCTCCAAAGCGCCCATATTCGGCGTTTAAGGCGTTAGTCTGCACGCTGAATTCCTGCACAGAATCGACAATCGGCGTATAGGCTGCCGTCGTATTGCCCACGTTGTTCTCAGGCAAGATGTTGCTCACTCCATCCAATTGTTCTTCATTAATCGCGTTTCGCGAGCCTCCGATATGCGGCGTCGAAGCGCCCCCCACGTTGCTGACGGTTGGGACTAATTCCGCCAGGCTCAAGGGATTCCGGCCGTTCAGGGGCAAATCGACAACCGTGCGCTGCGCAATAACTTGACCAAGGGTTGCCGAATTTGTGTCGAGTGGCGCTTGCGTTCCGTGCACTTCAACTTGCTCGGAAATCTGACCGACAACCAGAGCAAAGTCGACCGACCGGTTTTGCGAAATGTCGATTTTGACGTTGTCCTCTTTGGCGGTGCGAAAGCCGGAGGCTTGGACGGCTACCGTATAAGTACCCGGCGTCAAGAAGGGCTGCACATAGCGGCCAGTGCTATCGCTCTTAAGAGTTCGTGTTTCGTTTGTGCCGCTGTTAGTAATAGTGACAGTGGCCTCAGGAACAGCAGCGCCCGTCGGATCTGTCACGGTTCCCTGTAGCGTCCCGGTGGGCGTCTGGGCGCTCGAACGCGGAGCCCACCCAACTAAGCAGGTCATAAGAATAGCAAACAATAAGATTTTGTCCCTCATAGTAATTCTCCTTAATAGACGAATTGACTCCTGTTAGTGCCAGCATCGGCCCTTGGTCTCGGATTCTAGGCCCCAAAGATTGTCTCCTGCAACGGAGAACACGGTGATACACCCGTGAAATGCGACGCCTCGCGGTCTTGGGGATATAATTTCAGCCGGAGACAAGATGCAGGTCACACCCGTTAATTCACCCTCCGTAACGGGTGAACCAGACGAGCATCAGATTCGCAGCGAACTGCAGCGCATCACCAGTAGCCGTGTTTTCCGAGGCAGCCAGCGCTGCCAGACGTTTCTGCAATACGTCGTTGGCAAGACACTCGCAGGCGATAGCAAGTCGCTTAAAGAAAGAACGATCGCCGTCCAAGTCTTCGGAAGAGAAGCCACCGGGGACCTCAGCGACGACAGCATTGTACGCGTAGGAGCGCGCGAGATCCGTAAACGGCTGGCTCAGTTTTACGTCGATGAAGGCGCGCGTGACCCGGTGAGGATCGAACTTCCGGCCGGATCGTACATTCCAGTTTTTCATAGCTACCTGGCCGCAGCCGCCGAGCGCGGCGTCGAAGCGTTGAAGCCGGAGCCCCCAGTGCCCGCAACTCGCAGAGGGCATATTGGGAAGGTGGCGCTTTTGTGTGGAATCGCCCTGGCTCTCTGCCTGGCTGGGGTCGCCTGGAGATGGACTTCCCGGCCCGCTCGCAGCTCTTTCGATCTGTTTTGGCAGCCGGCGTTTCAGTCAAAAGCGCCCTTGATGATTGCCATGGCGCATCCCATTGTCTATCAGCCATCGCTGCGAGCGCAGAAATTGGATGACGAACGAATCGGACGTCCCAACCCGCCTTTGCAGCGCGCAATCAGCGTTTCGCCGGATCTATTGAATGGATCGGATTTCGTTCCGGTGCAGGATCAATTTGTCGGTTTTGGCGACGCGCAAGCAGCCTTGCGCCTGTCTTGGCTGTTTGCGCAGCGTGGGATTGCTTCGCGCATGCGCCTGGCAAGCAGAATGGATTTTAACGATCTTAGGGGTGCGCGAACGATTCTGATTGGAGCCTACACCAATCGCTGGACTATTGAACTCACAAAAGAGATGCGCTACCGCTTCGCCTACGACGCTAACGGAAAGCCGTGCATCGCGCAGTCCAAAACTGGTTGCCGCTGGACGCTGACCAGCAAAGCGGACGACGGCCGATCGCCCGAAGATTATGTATTGATTGCGCGTTTACCCCACGCGTCTACAAACGGTTTTACGGTTGTCTGTGCCGGGCTGAATGGTTATGGGACGGAAGAGGCGGGGAGAATCATTTCGGATCCGGATTCGTTGCTGCCGATTCTGGCCGCGTCGCCGAAGAATTGGGCGAATCGCAATTTAGAGATTGTGTTGCATGTGGCGGTGGTGGGCGATGCACCAGCGCAATCGGAGTTAGTTTCGGCCTATAGCTGGTGACGCATCGACGATGTTCGACGGCCACCCCAACTTCGTCACGAACAGTTTTCGTTCACGGAAAATGCCGGTAGCGCGTTGCCCGGTGCACCGCCGGCGAGTCGCATTTCCGGCCGAGTGAGAGGCGAATCGGCCTGCGTTCGCACGCCCAATCGACCATAGTGAAGGAGAATTCGCAATCGCAGTGGGTCTTTGTTGGACGGTTAACGACTGGAAGCTTTTTACCCGCCAGATTTTGAAATCCCGCCATATTTGTCACTCCCCGCATTGCGCCTTGCCGGTCTATGTTTATCTTGTGAGCAGTAATCACAGAGATCTTAATTACGCTGAAAGGAGAGGCATATGTGCCCAGTATGTATCGCAAGCACAGCAGTGCTGATCGCCGAAGCCGCATCCACGGGCGGCGTTTTGGCGGTCTGCGTCAGTAAATTCAGAAAAGTCTTAAGAACGAAGAGCGGGGCTCGTTTGGGAACTGCGCAAAACAAGTGCGATGACAGCCGTGCCGCGCCAAGGGCTGAGGTTCCGTTCCTTGGCTCGCGGCACGCTTTCGCGCCCTTTGGACTACTTCAGATAACAAAGGAGAAATAAGATGGCAGCAAACAAAGAGAAACACAAAGAACAAGCCGCGATAAACAAACCGACGATCGTGTCGCAGCAGGAGTGGGACGCAGCGCGCCAACAAATGCTGGTGAAGGAGAAGGCCTTGACACGGTCGCGCGACGCACTGGCCGCTGAACGCCGGCGGATGCCTTGGATGGCAGTGGAGAAGAAGTACGAATTCGACGGACCGAACGGCAAGGTAAGCCTGCTTGATTTGTTCGAGGGCCGTCCTCAGTTGATCGTCTATCGCGCCTTCTTCGAGCCAGGAGTATTCGGCTGGCCGGAGCACGCTTGCCGCGGTTGCTCTTTCCTCGCGGATCAGGTCGCACATTTGGCGCATCTGAACGCGCGTGACACGACGCTTGTCTACGCTTCACGGGGATCGCAAGCGGACATTTCGCGAGTAAAGGCGCGGATGGGTTGGGAAATGCCTTGGTACACGATTACAGACAGCTTTGACAAGGATTTCGGCGTGGATGAGTGGCACGGCCACAACGTGTTCTTTCATGATGGTGAACGAGTGTTCCGAACCTACTTCATCAACAGCCGCGGCGATGAGGCGATGGGAAGCACGTGGAGTTATCTCGACATCACGCCGCTCGGCCGGCAGGAAACTTGGGAGGACTCGCCGGAGGGTTACCCCCAGACACCGCCTTACAAATGGTGGAACTGGCACGACACATACGATGCCGAGGCCGCTCCGAACCCGAAGTGGGTCGACGTCATAACCGATCCGAAAGAAGCTGCCCGGAAGAGGGCGGCAGAGGAGAAAGGATGACGGAGGTTGGTTTAGGCCCTTCATTAGTAGACCTTTAGCGTGTCGGAACGCGCCATTTCTTTTTTATTTGACAATCGGGTCGAGTTGGAATAGTATCATCCCGTTACTCTTGCTTTCGCCGTTTGGCAGTCTCGAGCGGTATCCGGCCTCGTAGCGTGGCCGGCTTAATGCTTCTGCGTCCTAGTTGCACGTGATTTCCCAGGGAGGAAAGAGATGTCGATTTTCAGCAAGACCCGATTTATTCTGCTGCTGGCTGCGGTGATTTTATGGTTCCGACCGACCGCGGGCTGGAGCCAGAACGTGTATGGAACTATTGCCGGAACGGCGACGGATAGCAGCGGCGCCGCAGTCGCCGGCGTCTCTATCACCTTGACGAACTTGGATACGGGAGACGCGCGCAATATGCAAACGAGTGCCTCCGGCACGTACACCTTTGTGAACGTCTTGCCCGCCCGCTACAAGATAGAGGGGGAAAAGACGGGCTTCAAAAAGTTTGTACGGCAGCCTGTTGTGGTAGAGATCGAAAGCGGGTTGAAAATTGACGTCACCTTAGAGGTTGGAGAACTTACCCAGACCGTGGAGGTCACTTCGGTAGCGCCGCTGCTGCAGCCTGAAACCAGCTCGCTCGGACAAGTGGTGGAAACGCGAACGGTGACTGATCTGCCGCTGAACGGGCGCAATCCGCTGGCGATGGTCGGCTTAGCGGCGGGCGTGGTGCCGCAGGGTCAGCCATCCGCTGGCAACTCCTCTATGGGAAATCCGGTCGGGGCGAATCCATTCGCGGCGGGAGATTTTCAAGTTGGCGGAGGGCAAGCCGGTCAGAGCCAGATCCTGATAGACGGAGTGCCTACTAACGGAGCGTACCTGAATGTGGTCACTGTGATACCGACGCAAGACGCGATTCAGGAATTCAAAGTGCAGACCAACAATTTGGGCCCGGAGTATGGGCGATTTGCCGGCGGAGTGATCAACTTATCGACAAAATCGGGCACCAACGCTTTCCACGGTTCGGGCTATGACTTTCTGCGGAATAAATTGCTCAACGCCAACGACTTCTTCTCGAACGAAGGCGGTGTTTCGCGTCCCGCATTCACTCAGAACCAGTTTGGCGTAAACGCCGGTGGCCCGGTTATTAAAGACAAGCTATTCTTCTTTTCGAGCTATGAGGGATTCCGGCAACGCAAAGGGAGCACTCTGACAACGTGGATGCCCACCAGTCTGGAGCGGCAGGGAAATTTCTCGCAAATCGGCTCCACCGGCACGAGCTCGGTGCTTCCGATTTACGATCCGATGACCAGTTCGAACTGCGTGTCGGGTGGGGGAGCGTGCAGAACGAGTTTCGCAGGCAATATTATCCCGGCGACACGCCTTGATCCCACGGCTCAGGCGCTGTTGAATTATTACCCGATGCCGAATCAAGTCGGCAACCCTTCGGGCAACTTCGTGGAAAATTACAGCACCGGCGGCAACGTAGATCAGATCAATGAGCGTGGCGATTACGATGTCAGTACGAAACAAAGACTCTTCGGACGCTATACCCGTTCGCATGTGTTGTCGCTCCCAGACAGCCCGTTTAAGGACGTGTGCGGCGATAGATGTACGGAAGACACGGTGACGAACCAGGCGGGACTTGGGGATACCTACGCGATTTCGCCGACCGCGGTGCTTGACCTTCACCTGGGTTACACGCGCTACGTGTACGTGCGGACGCCGCTGAGCGAGGGCATAAATATGTCCCAGTTCGGTTCGAACTGGGCCGCGTTAGCGCCCGAAATGACGTATACCCACGTCCCAGATCCGTGCGTTTCACAGCAATCGGGCGACAGCCGGTGGGGCGCCGGGAGTTGGTGCAGTGGCGGCACAGGCAGCGGAATTGGCGCCTACGACGATACGCTCAGCATCGAACCACTGTTCACTTGGGTGAAAGGCGTTCACACGCTCAAATTCGGCGGCGAGTATCGCATGCTCCGCAATAACTATTATCAAAGCAACGATCCAGCCGGCGAATACAATTTCAACGCAAACATGACGTCTAGCAATCCTCTGACCGCCGGGGTTCCCGGAGTTATATCGGGAATAGGCATGGCCTCGTTTGTGCTCGGCTACGGCAACGATGGCAACGCCGTCGAGCCCGCCAAAACGGCCGACCAGAATCTTTATGGTGCGCTCTACGCTGGAGATACATGGCAGGTCAACCGGAAACTGACGCTTAATGCCGGAATTCGGCTCGATTTACAAGGGGATTGGACAGAGAGATACAACCGCATTGTCGTTTTTAACCCGACGCAAGCGAGTCCGATTGCGGCCGCGGCGGGCATGCCGGGTCTTTTGGGCGCTTATGATTTAGTAAATACTTCTGAACATTCAAGCCGCAGCGCCTTCCCTTCCTGGAACCATGTGAGCCCGCGCCTGGGTCTCTCTTATCAGCTGGATCACAATACGCTGGTTCGGATGGGATACGGCATGTTCTTTCTGCCGGTAGATGGCCGCTGGAACGACGCCCCGCACAATCTCTTTATTAACTCGATCACCAACACTTGGATCACGGCGCAAGCCGACGGAGTAACACCTAAGAATCCGCTCGATAATCCTTTCCCTGGTGGAATCGCCCCGCCCCCGGGCGCCAACCAGGCATTCATCAACGTGCAAGGTAATGGCAATTCCGCAGCGCTCAGCAACTATAAGGCGCCTTATGTCCAACAGTGGAACTTCGACATCCAGCGCCAACTCCCCTTTAACGCTTTATTTGACGTCGCCTATGCCGGGTCGAAGGGTACGCACCTGCCTATGCACAGCCAGGACCTCGATCAGCTACCACCCCAGGACGTCCCGACAAATGGGGCGCAAGTGGCGGCTTTGACCAATTTGGTTCCCAACCCGTTCTATGGGGTGATGCAATCGGGCAATATCGCGGCTAATCCGACCGTCAAGGCTGGCCAGTTGCTTCTGCCGTATCCTCAGTTCGATGATGTGTCCATGGCGGAGGTGGACGACCGCGATTCCGTCTACCATTCCTTGCAGGTTAAATTCCAGGAGCGCTTCGCAGCCGGCGCGCAGATTCTGGCTACTTACACGCTGTCGAAGCTGATCGACAACACTAACTCCGAAATCAACTGGCTCGAAGCGGCATCCCCGACCTGGGGCGATGCCAATGCCTATAACATCCGCGCTGCCCGCAGCCTGGATGGATTTGATGTGCCGCAACGCTTCGTGCTGGCTTCGGTTCTCGACTTACCAGTGGGCCGCGGAAAGAAGTTTCTCAAAAATCTGAGCCCGGTTGCGAACAAGATTGTGGGCGGGTGGGGAGTGAATACGATCATCACGTTCCAGAATGGCTTTCCCGTGATCATCGGAGGGTGTCCAGGCGCACTGAGTAACGCCGGTATTAACGAGGTAGGCTGCTCGCTTCCCACGAGAGTGGGTGCAGAAACTATGACCACTGGAACGCTCGACCAAAAACTGGCCCATTGGTTTAATACGTCGGTATTCACCGCCGGCAATCCGAATATTTACAACTACGGTAACGATTCGCGGACGGAGCCGAACTTACGGGACGACGGAGTCAAGAACTTCGATTTCGCATTTTTCAAGAACACCAAGTTCGGGCACGATGAACGGTTTGGCGTCGAGTTCCGAGCCGAGTTCTTTAACCTGTTTAATCGAGTACAATTCAGTCCGCCCAATACGAGTTGCTGTGGCGGCGCCTCTTTCGGACAAGTGACAGGGCAGTACAACCTGCCACGTATTATCCAGTTTGCGTTGAGAACGACTTTCTGATCCACCATGAAAGTCTTTGAGCCGGGGTCGGGGTTCTCCCGCCCCGGCTTAAAGTTTATAATGACGTGGTGAAAACGGCGGTCTTCGGTGCGCTACTTCTTTGTCTGATATCTCCCAGAATAGCGAGCAGCCAGACGACGGAAGAGCAAATCGAAAAATCTTTTCATGCCGGCCAGAGGGATCTACAAGGTGGGAATTTCGCCCGCGCGGTAGAAGAATTTAAAAAGGTACTTGCGCTTGACCCAAAACTGGTTGAGGCTGACGTCAACTTAGGGCTCGCCTACCAAAGCCTTTTCGAGTACGATTTGGCCGTTCGTTACCTTTCGAAAGGTCTTAGCGAAAGACCGACTCTGTTGGGTCCGGCAGTCATTATCGGAATGGATTACCTGAAACTGGGATCTCCTGAGAAAGCCATTCCCTATCTACAGCAGGCTCTGAAAGTCGATCCTGCCAACCGTGAGGCAACTGACGCGCTGGCTTCGGCCTATTTGGCCCAGGAGAACTTCCGTTCCGCGGCTGAGCAATACAACAAGATCGCGTCGCTTGAGACAGATAAATCAGAGGCCTATTACAAATTAGGCCACGAGTATCTGGATTTAGCCGCGCGCTTGGCCTATCGCGGAGCGCATCGCTACCGCGATTCCGCCTGGGGTCACCGCTTTCTGGGCGATCTTTTGTTTCAGCGAGAGCGTTGGGAAGACGCGCTGAAGGAATACCGAAAAGCGCTCGGCATTGAGCCGCAACAATCGGGCTTGCACGCATCTCTCGGGCTAACATCCTTGCATTTGCAAAACCTGCCGGAAGCGGAGAAACAATTTCGCGCCGAACTGCAGCTGGATTCAAAATATGAACCGGCCTGGCTTGGTCTGGCGAACACGCAACTAGCGGCCAATCTGCCGAAAGATGCGCTCGACTCACTGCAACAGATATTTGATATCTCGCCGCAGTTTCTAGAGGCGCAGCGCGATTTCCCTTCCGTCGAGATCAAAATCTCTTTCAGCGCGGTGGAAGACGAAGCGGAGAGCCCAGCCAAACACTTCCTGTTGGCACGGATGTGTGCCGCTCGAAACGAGAGTGTTTGTGCCGATCGGGAATGGAAGTCCTTCCAGCAGGCCCTGCCGTCTGCTTTGGAGCCAACCGGACTGGACTCACTTGATCTCGGCAAGCTCGATTTCAAACTGCGGCGATACGCTGCCGCGGCTGATTCACTCGCTCAAGTGCAGGGGGTGTCGAAAGAGAATGTCGAGGCCAGCTACTGGCTTGCGCGCACCTACCTGGCGCTTGGTAGTGAGGCGTATGCACGGCTCGAAGAGTCGCTCCCGAACTCCTGGCGCGCTTGCCAGCTCCGCGCCGAAGGCTTTTCATTGCGTGGCGATTTTGACGATGCGGTTAAAGAGTTTCACACTGCTCTTCAACTGCGCCCAGACGAACCGGAACTTCACGAAGCGCTGGCCGAGCTATATCTCGACCATCATTCGGACGACACGGCGGCACAAAGTGAATTGGAGAAGGCGTTGGCTTTCGACCCATCGAGCACCCGCGCACTTTATTTGCTGGGCCGCTTGTACGTCGCAGACAAGGACAACGAAAAGGCTTTACCCTACCTACAAAAAGCGGTGCGCCTCAAGCCGGATTTCATCGAAGCCAACAGCGTGTTAGGAACAGCCTATGTGCGACTGGGACAGTTTGCCGAGGCCATCCCGAAACTCGAGAAAGCTGCTTCTTCCGACCACTACGGAAACGTTCATTATCAGTTGTACTTGGCGTACCGGAAACTGGGCCGGGCGGAACTCGCACAGAAAGAACTGGCGCTTTCGGAGGATCTGCGTCGGCGCTATCTAGAACGCGATGAGGCCATCATCATGGGGGCGCCGCAGCCTGAAGTTGAACCGCGATGACTCCGAAAGTCCTACTGTTACTCGGCGGCCTTTGGGTCTTCTGTGGCGGCGCTGAAGCACAAGACCGCTATGCGGGTCCGGAGGCATGTAGGGCGTGCCACCGGACGATAGCGGAGTCACAAGCTCAGACTGCCATGGCCCAGACGTGGCGCGGAACGAACGCGGCATTCGCCGAAAGTAAGTTTGACGAAGGGGATGAGGCGAGCCAGCAAATTCACTACCATGTGCGGCGCAATGGAGGCCAGGTTCTCTTTTCTGTGGCGAGCGCAGGCTCGGAACCTTTGACACTGCCGGTGGAAAGCATGATCGGCGGCAAGCGGCATGGCATTAGCCTTCTGCTCAAAGTCAGCCAGTTGGGTGGCATTTCATTGGAGCGGCCGGCCATGATCGAAGCTCGATATGCTCTTTTGCACACCGGCGCCTTTGTTCTTTCTCCCGGTTTTCCCAAGGAACAACCGCAAGAGCGGGAACACGCGCTCGGCAGGGTGTTGAGTCCGAGTTTTGAACTTCGCTGTCTCACCTGTCACGGCAAGCCGGGTACGCTCGGAGCGGGCAAAGATGGGGGCGTTGGTTGTGAGAGCTGCCATGGACCGGCCTCGGCCCACGTTGCATCGGCAAAGGGGGAAGGGCCGAATGAACCGCAGCTAGTCAAGCCCAAGAGCTTGCATGGCGTCGCGTCCATCGAGGTCTGCGCGGAATGCCACAGCGGCTTCAAGCCCCGCGGCCACTCCGACCCGGTGCCGGAAGACTTGCTGATATCGAGTCAGGTTTCCGCTCTGCGCCACTCCGAGTGCTTTATCCAAAGCGGCGAACGGTTGACGTGTACCGCCTGTCACAACCCGCATCAAGATTCTGCAACCGTCTCGCAAACCTCGGTTCGTGTTTGTCTTGGCTGTCATTCTTTATCGGCACCGGGACACGCAGCCATTTGTCCGGTCAATCAAACACAAGACTGCACTGGCTGCCACATGCGCACTGTGCAGGTAGACTCCTTTCGCGTGACTGACCATTGGATCAGGGTTCAGCCTGATTCAACTCCGGTTCAACACACGCGGAATCCAGATTACCGATCGCAGGTCATCCCGAAACGCGAGTTTCTGCGTTTAATCGCGGTGGCCACCGACGAAGATATGAAAGCTGCTACCCAACGGCTGGCCAAGGGCGAGTCGTTTAGCTCTGTTGCGCACGACGTCTCTACGGATCGGAGCGCCGCGGCAGGCGGGTTCATGGGAGACGTGGCTTTGGCGGACATGGACCCAGGCTTGGCTGTTGCCGCCGCTCATCTTGACCAAGATTCGGACAGCGGCGTGATTTTAGTTGGCAATACCCGCGTGATGCTTCATCGTTTGGCGCGCGATTTCAGATGGAAAGCGGATGGGCTGTACCGCGAAGCTCTGAGTCTCAACGACCAAGGTGATCGCGCGCTGGCAATCAGGAAGGCACGAGAGGCACTCGATGTCTATCCTTACCAACTCAGAAGCTTGAATCTGGCGGGCATCATGATGCGGCAGGCGGGCGATGTGCGACAGGCGTTGGCGTTCCTGGGATTCGCGGCGCAGATTTACCCGCAAGATGCGGCGACTCAGTTCAATTTGGCGTTAGCGCAAGACTCTCCAAGTCAGATTGGGCAACTCCGCCACGTCATAGATCTCGATCCCGACGTTCTCGCGGCATATGAGAAGTTGGGCAATGCTCTCAATGCAGCTGGGCAACGCGCTGCCGCAGTCGAAACTTTCCACGCGGGTCTCAGGATCGATCCCCTCTCGGCCATCCTCAACTATGATTTGGGACTGGCGCTGAAGGAACAAGGCGACGCAACGGAAGCGGCCAATGCGCTTGCTCTCGCCGCGCGTATTGATCCGAAAATCGCTGCTCGACTCGGACACTGATCGAAATTCGCCGTGGTTAATACAACACGAAGGCCCAGATAGTATCGCCGGTAGCGGCGATGAGATACTGCCGGCCATCGAGCATGAACGTTTGCGGCGGATTCGTGATGTAGCCAATACGCGTATTCCACAGAGGCTTGCCGGTAGCGGCGTCGTGCGCGACAAGGCTGCCGGCCCCGTCGCCTGCGAAAATCAGTCGACCGGCCGTAGCGAGTACGCCGCCACCACCGCCGCCGTCGCTGTAATAAGGATGCCGCCATGCGATCTTTCCGGTTTGGTAATCAATGGCGGTTAGGTACGTACCACCCGACGCGATTTCCGACTCTTCCTTACCTCCGAGCCCCATCGAGCCGCGAGGATCGAGGTCCGTCAGGTAGAACTCGGAGAAAGTGTCATGCTCAGCGACATAGAGTAGACCGGTGTCCGGCGAGTAAGCAGGAGGCTCCCAGTTGATTGTGCCATCTGAATTCGGCGAGACGAGCGATCCGCCCACGGTAGCGTCTTTTTCGGGATTGACTTTCGGTCCACCAGCCGAGGCGAGACCCGTGGCCCAATTGGTCAATTTGCCCCATTTGCTGGTGACAAGATGCTCGCCGGTGGTGCGATCCAGAGTGAAGAAATATCCGTTGCGCGTGGCGGTAAGGGCGAGCTTTCGCATTTTGCCCCCGAACATGGCGTCCACCAATACGGGCGTTTGTGCGGAGTCGTAGTCATGCATGTCATGCGGTGACGTTTGGTAATACCACGCCATCTTGCCGGTATCTACATTGACCGCGATCAAAGAACAGGTGAAGAGGTTATCGCCAAGCCCACGCGTTCCATTCGTAAAGGCCGGGGTTGGATTGCCCGTACCGAAGATGTAGAGCTTGGTTTCCGGATCATAGGCGCCTGGAATCCAAGTCTGCGCACCGCCGTGTCTGGCGGCATCTAGGCTCGCCCAAGTGTCAAGGCCGCGGTCGCCTTTCTCCATCGGCACAGTGTAGTGCTTCCATTGCAGCTCGCCCGATTCGGGATCGAACGAATCGAGAAAGCCCGGAGAATCGATATCGTTGCCTGTTCCCACCAGAACGTGATTGCCAACCACTACAGGAGCCGGGGTGGAGAAGTAGCCGTCGTCTACATTGGCGATGAGTTTATGCCAGCGCTCCTTGCCGGTTTTGGCGTCCAGGGAAACCAGATAGTCATCGGGGGTCTCCATGAACAGATAGTTGTTCCACATGCCGAGGCCGCGATTGCCAATATGCGTACCGCCTTTGGTTTTCCAAAAGTAATGCCAGAGAACACGTCCGTCGCGCGCATCGACGGCCCAGGCATTGTCCGGCATGGTGAAGTAAAGCGTACCATCGACTTCGAGAACCGAGGCTTTTATGGTGCCGCTACGAATATTGATATCGCCGGGACCTTCGCCACCGACGATTGTAGGCACGCTGCGCTGACGCATGCGGCGACTGCCGTTGCCGTCGCCATTTCCCGGCGTGACTTGCGCCATCCAGGCGAGCGTCAAGTGCTGAACGTTGGAGGTGTTGACCAACTTGAGTGCACTGTAGCGCTGGCCCGAATAGTCGCCATTATAGGTGGGCCACGAATCGGCAAGCGGCTTGAGAATGTCGGCCGGATTCAGGCCATTGCCTTGCGCAGCGGCGATCCATGGAGCGGTTAACAGGAGAGCGGCGAAAGGGATTACGTGAAATTTCATTTTAGTGTTGCCAGGTAAGCAGTGACGTCGTGAATATCTTTGTCGCTGTATTCAGAGAGTAGAGAGCGATGGGGCTCGATCGGATCATGGATCACCACCTTCGGCGTATCTCCGGTTCGGCGAAAGGTCTTTTGTGAGCCATCGGGCAGAGCAATGGTGACCAGGAAATCATCGATGTGGATCAAACGGCCGGTTACATCTTCACCCGAGGCCACGGTGACTGCGGCTGTGACGGTGCGAGGACTTGGCACGCCGTCTTCGGCTTCCGCTTCTTCCGCGCGTGTTCCACCGGCGAGCCAGGCATTCTGCAATCGTTTGAGGTCGCTGAAGCGGGTAGCAATCTTGGCGAGATCGTTCCCCCCGGGATGGCAGCCGGCGCATTTCACCGAGAAGTAAGCTTTGCCTTCGTCGGCGTTGCCGATGAGGATGCTTGGCGCAGGACGTCCGGCGGACGGCGGGGCGCCTTGTCCCTTGATTGTTTGGATCACGCTGCGCACATAGGCGGCCACGGCATTGGCGTCGGCATCATTCAACCCGACGGCCGGCATGCCCATGTTCTGACGGCTGCCGTGAATGATGGGAACGATCAGTTCGCCATTCAGATCGGCCAAGGCGGCCTGCGAGCGCAGAAGATTGGGGCCGCCGAGATCTCCGCCGCGAAGATCGGCGCCGTGGCAGCCGCGGCAGTCGATGCCAAAGAGGGTCTTCCCGCGTGCGATTTGGACCGGATCTTCCGGTGGGCGTCTCTGGCCCGGTACGAATCCGCCGCGGCGAACCGGTTCGCTGGGTGGCGGGGCGGTTTGCGGGGACGGCGCGGTTTGAGCCGCCTGCGTCGTGAAGATTCCGGCGCACAGAACGATCACGCCGGTCCAACAGCGACTTGTCATCAAAGGCTTAGGCAGAATGTTGAACTCCGTTCCAAAGATCTGCGAATGCAGTTCACCAATATTGTACGAGGGACGTTTGCCAACGCCGCGCAGGCTTGATGATCTGGCGGAAACTTGAACTTCTGAACATTGCTCTCAGTACGACGCTATGCGTAACATGGTCGCCTGATCATGTTGGTAGGTTTTCGCGAGTTCTGGCACTCGCACGGTGGCATGGATGCATCCCCAGACGCATTGCTGAGCTACCGGCTATTGGCCGCAAACTTTCTAACGCGCCGGTGGTTCCGTACGATGGGAGCATTCAGTTTTTCGCTTTACATCGTTCATTTTCCTATCGTCGTGTTGATTTCTTCCGTCCTGTTTCACTCGGTGAAACAAACCAGTCTCGCCCCCTTCTTTTTGGTGCTCGCGGTTGTGGTCGGCTGCGCGTATTTATTCTCTTTGGTTTGTGAAAGGCCCGCGCTCGCACTGTCGCATCGGTTCAAAAACTTCTGAAAGACGGCGCACTTGGGCTTTGGCGGTCAGCCGCCGGCAGCTTTTTCGCCAGTCTGTCCACCAAGTTCGCGGAGCAACCACGCTTTGGCCAAACTACGGTCGTTATTCACGGTTTGGACGCTGACGCCGAGCACGGCGGCGATTTCTTCAGCGGTCATGTCACCGAAGTACTTCATTTCGGCGACTTGGGCTTTGCGCGGGTCGAACTCAGCGAGTTTGGTTAGAGCCTGATCGAGCATCAAGGCGTCGAGGTTCACGGCGCCGGAAGATTGCAAATCTTCGGGAAGAGGCACCTGCTGTTTGTTCAAATCACGACGGCTGGCTTCAACCAAGATGCGGCGCATGATGCGGGCCGAGACAGCCCGGAAGTGAGCGCGGTCATTCCAGGACATATGGCGCAGCTTCATGAGGCGCAAATAGGCTTCATTGACGAGCGCGGTGGTTTGTAAAACGTGGCCGGCGCGCTCTTTGCTCATTTGGCGGTGGGCAATTTGATGGAGCTGGGGGTAGACCAATTCGACTACCCGCTCAAGGGCGTCCTGATCGCCGGCCATCCAGGCGTGCAGCAGCTGCGTTACCTCTGGCGGCGAATTTTCCATGGCCGCAGCATAGCAGAAAAAAGTTGTGGGGACGTTAGTAGTTTTTTGCCGCGGACGCGCCTATGGAAACAGAGAGGGCACGACAAACAATTTCGTTGGCCCTCCGCTTTAAATCAAACAAAAGAGGAAGTATGAAAAGCAACAACACATTCAAGTTAACGTTGTCCCTATTGACGATTATGGGGATGACTGGTCCACAGGTCTTTGCGGCGAGTTGTCTCCCCAGCGCGGCGAACGGCGCATCCGTGCCGTTTACGATGGTTACGCAACAAAATTATGCAGGCGGCAGCCCGTATGTTTCTTATGTAACCGGAGGGCTGATCGCTTCGAGTTCGAGCTCGTTCTTTTTCCACAGTACGACGTTTGCGAACAGCGGCATTCCACAACTGTTCAGCAACCGTTACGCAACACCAGCATGCGGTTCGCAGTTTTGCTTTGCTACCCAACCGTTTGACATCAATCAGGCGGATCAACTCGGCGTTTCCATCGTCGAGTCGAGTTCGGTGTTCACCAATCCACCGAGCACCAGCATCACAGTCACGCTGACGCTGCAATCTTGGGGTAACGGCAAGGAGTCTTTTGCAGCGACTTGCGACGCGACGACCGGCATGCTGTATGGCGATCTGGCGGGCAATACGCATGTTTCTATCGCATTGGGGACGCCAATCATCGTCAACTGAAAACTAGCTTGCCCGCATGATTGAGCCAACATCCTCGCCGCTCAGGTTAGCCGCCTGAGCGGCGTGCCTTCCTGAACTGTAACGAACGTTGAGGGGAGGTCACTATTGTGTCAGCCGCGCCGCGCGAAGAGCGGAGGGTTGGGGTGGTTATGCCACAAGGAAACGGACGTGAGTATTCAAGTTACAATGACGCCGTGAAAGAGAGAAACGCCCAACGATGGCAATCCATCGAACGGCTGTATCTCGCCGCCCAAGCCATCGAGCCCGGGCGGCGTTCGGCGTTCCTGGCGAAGGAGTGCGCAGACGAGCTTGAGTTGCGGGCCGAAGTGGAATCGTTACTTCGCTACGCGGACCAACCGGAACCAGGACTTGCGTTAAAGCAGACGGGCGACTGCTCCGATCCGAGCTTACAAGCTGGAAGCCTGCTCGCCGGACGATTCCGAATTGAAAGGCTTCTTGGCGCGGGCGGCATGGGCGAGGTGTATGAGGCTTCCGATAGCACGCTGGGTGGACGCGTGGCATTGAAGGTGATTCGGCCCGGCATACTGGCGCACGAAGAGGCGATGAAGCGGTTTAAACGCGAAGTGCAATCGGCAAAGAAAATTGCGCATCCGAATGTCTGTCGGATTCACGATCTACACGGTGACGATTCGCGGACAGAGGGTGGAGTCACATTTCTGACGATGGAGTTGCTCGAAGGCGAGACTTTGCGCGCACGGCTAGAACAGGGCGGTTTACCGCTGGATGATGCGCGGACTGTGGCAGAGCAGATGTGCAGTGCGCTTGAAGCGGCTCATGAAGCGGGTGTCGTGCACTGCGATTTCAAGAGTGACAACGTCATGCTGACGCGCACGAAAGAGGGCAAACTGCGCACCGTGGTAACCGATTTCGGATTGGCCAGGCCGCCGGCAGAGGAATCTGTGTCAGGGGCGGCGAGCGGCACAAGTCAGATCATTGGCACTCCCGCGTATATGGCGCCGGAGCAACTTCTCGGGCAGCCGATTTCAAAAGCGGTAGACATCTATGCTTTGGGCGTGGTGTTGTTTGAGACGGTGACCGGGGCGCAGCCTTTCACCGGCGATTCGGCTTTCGCAGTGGCGGCGCAACGATTATCCACACCAGCGCCACGTCCGAGCGAGAAGCTGCCAAGCCTGCCGCGCGCCTGGGATACGGCTATTTTGGGTTGCCTGGAATATTTCCCCAGCAAACGATTTGGAAATGCGACCGAGGTTTGGAAGACTATTTGCGGACAGCATGTACGCGCACGGCGAACGTTCCTGCGCGCGGCAGCGGCAGCGCTGCTGATTGCCACAGTTTGCGCTGTTTTGCTTTGGCGGCATTATGGGCTGGCGCGCTCGAATTCGCCGCTTTATCTGGCGGTCTTACCCCTCCAAACCAATCCCGCGGATGAGAAGTTGCGCTATCGGTCCGATGGCGTGGCAGACGCGTTGCTCGCTCGCCTTGGCGAACTGCCGGCGGTTCACTTGGCGTCTCGCACGGCGGTGGAAAAGATCGGCAGCGAGCCGGCAAACAAGGCGGCGCAACGGTTAGGGGTAAATTTGTTGGTGACTGGCACGCTTGAAAGCGCTGGAGAAGACGGGCCGATTTCAATCTCTCTGCGCTTGGAAGACGCGCCAAAGCAAGAAGTGCTCTGGCAGGATAAAGTCTCCGGCTCGGCATGGGATTTGTTACGCCTGGAAGACCAGTTATCCGATGGATTGGTTCGGGCTCTGCATACGCCGAAGGGGCAGGCGGCGACGCCACACCCAACCGAGAATCTGGAAGCGTATGACCTGTACTTACGAGGACGCGAACTGGTGAAGCAAAAGCGCGACGAAGCCACGGTGAAGGCGGCGATAGACCTTTACACGAGCGCGCTGGCGAAAGATTCTCACTTTGGGCGGGCACACGCTGGACTAGCGGACGCAGCCATGCTCATGTACGACTTGCGAAAGGACAACTTTTGGTTAGAGAAGGCGCTGCATGAAGGCGCGGAGGCGGTGCGCTGGGATGGGAATGCGGTGGAGAGCCACGTCGCAATGGGAAGCGCCTACCGGGCAACGGGCAAAACCGGGCAAGCGATTGCGGAGTTCAAGCATGCCCTGGACCTATCTCCGAATTCGGACGAAGCTCTTAGACGATTGGCTTCGGCGTATTCAGATGCCGGGAACAAGAGTGAAGCAATTCGTTATTACCGGAAGGCAATTGAGGCAAACCCATTCTATTGGGTCAATTACGAAATACTGGGCTTCACCTTGTTTACGTCGGGCGATTATGGCCAGGCGCTCGAGAATTTCCGCAGGGTGACCGAGATCGCGCCCGATATTGCGAACGGGTATGACGACCTGGCTGCGATCTATTTTCATCAAGGCGCATACCAGGCCGCAATCGACCAGTTACTGAAAGCCGTTCAATACAATCCGAGCGCGCAAGTTTATCTCAATCTCTCTGCTTGCTATTACAACCTTGGACAGTATGCGAAGGCGATAGAGGCCGGAGAAAAGTCGATTCAACTGACTCCCAATGACGATTTGGCGGTCTCCAATTTAGCTGATGCCTACCGGCGGGCGGGCCAACCGAACAAAGCAGCCGAAGGATACACGCGGGCGATTCAACTGGAATATGCCGCCTTGCGCGCCAACCCCCGCGACGCCAACGTCATGGGACAGATGGCGCTTTGTTACGCCAAGCTGGGCCGCTTCAGCCAAGCGACTGAATTCATTCAAAAAGCGCGGCACGCCGACACAAGCGACCTGGAGTTAGTTTTTACGCAAGCCGTGATTGAATTCTTCAAAGGAGATCAAAAGGCCGCGCTTCGCGATCTGAACGACGCAGTGCACAAAGGTTACTCAGTGGAGCAAATTGAAAGTGAACCGGACCTCAGCGAGCTGCGGCAGACAGCCGGATACCGCGCCGCCAGCGCCGGATGGCCCAAGAGCGGGCAATAGCGGCGGACAAGGCGCAAAGCAACAACAGACCCAATGCCCTGGGCTCTGGTGCGTTTGCTACGGCAGCGATGTTTTGCCCTGTAGTAAAGCCTTGAAATTCGAGGCTGAAATCCATACCGGCCGGAATGCCGCCACCGCCGAAAAAATCGACCATCACCACGCCCGCGCTTTCGCTAATAGAGCAAGCGGCGAACCAATCGGCACTACAGCTCAAAGCGGATGCTCCGGGGGGCGCGGTAAAACTCAGGCTCAGCGTTTCAAAAGAATCGGCGGGCTTGGCGCAGAAGATTGCCGTGGTACTGCTCATCATTGGCGCTGGAACGGTAAATGTAAAGATGTCGCCGACGGTGGGTGTTCCTGAACAGCTCGTATCCACTCTTACGGATGCGGCTGCTAGAGGGAGAGACGAAAAAAGGGCGGAAGCGGCAATGAGGCAGATTTTCGTGAACATTGGCTGATTTTATCGTTGCGCATCGCCGGGATGCAAGAGCGATTGGATGTGCTTTGGCGCATACGCTCTAGTGCCCGGGAAGCCAGAGAGGCCCGCGGTGAAGCGAGCCTCCTCTAGGATTGCGAGTGTAATCGGAACTACTTTCCAATTTGATTGGCAAACGGCGTACCGATACCAGTGCAAGTGTCGTAACGGGCGGGCGCCGGATCGTAGAACTCGAATGCGAACGTCCGGGAGCTGCTGTATTCGGAGTAGAGAAGCGAGGCTTCGTTGAATGTAGTTGGTTCGAGACTGCCGGCGTTGTTGACGACGCCTGCTAGAACCGGAGAGGCCACGCTGGTACCGCCGACGATAAACCAGCCGCCGTTGAGCGCTTCATAGACCCAAACGCCGCTAGCGGGATCGGCTTCTGCCGAAAGATCGGTAGTGGAGCGCTTGCTTCCGGCGACGGCGCCGAGGGTTCCCTGCCAGGAAGGAATCGTTTCGTAGGCGCTGACGCCGCGACCGGTTCCGGTCCAGCAAGTCTGCGAGACATAATTGCCTGAGGCGTCGCGATTGATGGTGGTCCCACCAGCCGAGATCACGTAAGGCGAGGCGCTGGGATAAGAGATGGTGCCGCTATCGCCGCCGGAGGCGAAGTAGACAACGGGCTTGTAGTTGCCGCTGTAGTTGTTAAAGAAGTAATCGTAGCTGGTTTCGCCGGAGAATTCGCCGCCACCCCAGCTGTTGGTCACTTGACCGCCACCGCCGGTGTATTCGGCATAGTAGCCAGCCCACGCTTCTGCCCAAGTCAGATCAGTAAGTGAACTGGAGTTGGCCTCGACCAGGATGATCTTAGCGGAGGGGGCCATGGCATGTGCGTATTCAATATCGAGCGCCTCTTCGAGAGCCCAGCCAGTGTTCGTCGCAGGTGGTGTGTTCGTGGTGTAGCACGTACCCGGATAAGCTTGGCAGTAAACTTGAGTGAAGTTTGCGGCCGGCAAGCCCCAATAACTGGAGAAGTAGGCAAGATCAGAGGCTGCATCGGGGTTGTGAAAAGCATCCACAACGACGATTGCGCCCGATCCACCTGTTGCGTGATGCGAGAAGCCGCCAGCCGGCGTGCAGCCGGCAAAAGAAATCAGGCCGTAAACACAGGCGATGGAGCCCGGGTTTTCGGCATACGTGTACGTCGCCGCGGCGGCTACGGCAGAACGAACATCGTTCGGGCTGGCCAAATTAGCGCCAGCCGCTAATGGCATTCCGCTTGGCGCGAAGACCTGATAGTTCGTATGGACACGGACGCCGAGATCCTCAGCGCGTTCCACGCTACTTTCCGGAATGATGATGCGGCCCTGGGTTTTGACAATCGCAGGCTGTGCTTCGAGCACTTGGTCTAGCGATTGAACAGGGGTGGTGGCTGAACTTGCCTCAGTTCCCTGATGGGCTTTTTCGGTATTGACATCGAACGTTCCAGGTTCCGCCAATCGTTGGGCGAACGCCGTAGTGAAGGGCATTGCCAGCAGTAGGGCTCCTAGAAATCCATTTCTCAAAAACATTCGGTTCATTTAGTGATCTCCTCAATTTCGCAATCATGCGACTGCTTGCCTCAATAGTGCATTCAGGTGGCGAAAGGTTTTACTTCTGGATGAAGTTTTTCTCACCAAGCTGGTGCGACGATGCTTTTGGGTTGGATCAGGGCAACAAAGCGGGTTTGCTTTGCCAGTGTTTGAGAAAGGCTTCGGCTTGCGCGTGGCCGCTTTGCGAACCGCGAAAGCGAGTCAGTTCGACTTGGTGAGGATACCAGGTCTCCGGCCGTTGCGAGGCATGCGCGAAACAGGCGGCGTGGCGGAGGGCTTCGGTTTCGGGTTGGGAGATATCGACGTAGTCGCCCGGCGTGAACATCATGGTGTCGTCGGCGACTTCGTAATAATAGAGAGCAGCTTTTCGGCCGGAAGCGAGCCAGGAATCGAGCGTCAGTTGAGAGATGGCGCGATGATCGCGGTGTTGATCGATGGGCCACTGAGTGAAGATGATGTCGGGAGTGAGACTGGTGAGGAGTTGGTGGAAGGATGAATAGTGCGCGTTGTCAATGATGGCTTGGCCGTCAATTTGAGAGGCAAAGACGGGATGCGCTTTCAGGATTTGGCAAGCGCTTTCGGCCTCGGATGTGCGAACGGAAGCGCAGCGTTGCGGACTGGGATTGGGGACGTTGCAATAGCCTTCGCCCCGATTGAGGTACAGCAAAGTGACATCATGGCCAAGCGCCACATAGCGGGCGATGGTGCCGGCGCAGCCGCACTCGGGGTCGCCAGGATGACCGCCGGCGACAACGATCTTAAGACGCGGTGTTGTGGCGTTCGGCAGCGCTAACCTGCTGACCAGTGCCGACGCTAGCAGCTTTCGTCGCGAGAGAATCACGGGTTTGGATCAGAATAACAGGCGGCAGTTGAGGCGGCGCCGATTTCGCTTGCGGCTTCCGTTTTCGACCGATCTTCAGCGAGGCATCAAAAAGCACCTTGACCGGCAGAATGCCCGCCAGCTTGTACGATCCGATGGCGGCTAAACCCATGGAAGCGGCACAGCCGCACTGCGAACAATCGGGATTGCCGCCGAACTGACACGGCGTGATAGAGCTCTTGAGATCGGCGGAGATGCTTGTGGTGGTTTGGGCGAAGATGCAATCTTTGGGGGACTGCGGCGGATGAGCAAATTCGCGAATCATCTCGACGGGCATGTCGAGTTTCGGACAGATTTGGCGCAGAGCCACCAACTCCGATATCACTTCAGCACGCTGAGCCGGGCTAAGTATCTCCGGCAGGGAATCGCCCATTTGGGGAGTGAAGATACTAAACCAGATCTTAGAGATTTCGTGCTTAGCGCTCCAGAATTCGACAAACTCCCTTAAGTAAGCCGGCCGATTGAGCATTTGCGCTGTGATTGTGCAGTGAACAGTGATTCTACTATGGCCGGCAATGTTAGAGAGGATGCGTTTGTATGTAGCAGGAGAACGGCGGACGTCGTGTTCGGGCTCAAGGCCGTCAATGGAGACGACGAAGTTGACAAGCGGATTCTGGGTCCAGGCGACGGGGAAGGGACGGAAAGCGCTGGTGACAATTTGCAGGTGAATGCCGCGCCCGGTGATGAGCGGTACGAGTTGCTCAAGCTCACGATAACGAACCAGCGGATCCCCACCGACAATTGAGAGGTGGAGCGGCTGATATTGGTCGAGAGTCGTTAAGATGTTATTGACAAGTTCTTCGCCCTTGAAATCGCTTAATTGGCGTAAGGTTACTCCGCCACCCAGATGGGCATCGTCATAGGCGTAACAGCCGGGACAGCGCAGGGGACATTCGCGCGTGATTTCAATCGATAGAGTCGGGGCTTCGCCGTTAAGAATCTTTTTCCATGCTCGTACAATTTCGGACACCTGCACAGGCAATTAAGAACTCCCTTGTAGCCCATTTGACGCTTGAAGAAGGGTCAGAGTTATAAAAATCTAATGATACTTTTCCGTTAGATTGGCGAGGCGTGATATGGTACCGAACGGAATGTTAAGAAAATATTTGACTCTGATCCCATTAGCAACCGCTTTCATGCAAGCGGCAACGAACAATGATGTGACGGTGGAACACGGCGTCAAGGTGACGATGCGCGATGGCGTAGTTTTACGCGCCGATATTTACAGGCCGAAGGAAGAGGGGCGATTCCCCGTGCTGTTGCAGCGAACACCTTACAACAAAGCCGGTGGCGCAGAATTTGGAATGCATGCGGCGGGGATGGGTTATGTGGCGATCATTCAAGATGTGCGCGGGCGGTATACATCAGAAGGCGAGTGGTATCCGTTCAAATGGGAATCGCAAGACGGCTATGACAGCGTGGAATGGGCTGCTTCCCTGCCCTATTCGAACGGAAAGGTGGGCATGTTTGGCGGGTCGTATGTTGGCGCAACGCAAATGCTGACGGCGATTGCGCATCCACCCCACTTAGCAGGCATCTGCCCGGTTGTGACGGCGAGTAATTATCACAGCAATTGGACTTATCAAGGCGGAGCGTTTGAGCAGTGGTTTAACGAATCTTGGACTTCCGGATTGGCGCAAGACACGTTGAACCGGAAGATTCAAGCCGAGACCAACGCCATGCTGGGCGCTTGGAAGCTGCCGCTAACCGATTACCCGCTGTTTAATGGGCCGATAAAAACGGATTCGCCCGAAGAACTGGCGCCATATTTTCTAGATTGGCTGGCGCACCCGAACTACGACGAATATTGGAAGAAGTGGGCGATTGCTGAGCACTATGGCGACATTCAAGTGCCGGCGCTGCACATAGCGGCCTGGTATGACATTTTCCAGGGCGGATCACTTGCGAATTATGAGGGTTTGAAAGAGCACGCGGCGAACGAAACAGCGCGGCGCGGGCAGCACCTGCTGGTGATTATTGGCGGGCATGCGGGCGGAGGCAGAAAAATCGGCGATGTGGATTTCGGCGCGACTGCGGATTTCAACGAGATGCAAACGACACTCGACTGGTACGACTATCTGTTCAAAAGCGCGCAAAATGAATTTGCCAAGAAGCCAGTGCGTATTTTTGTGATGGGAAAAAATGAGTGGCGCGACGAAGACAATTGGCCGCTGAAGCGCGCGCAGGAAGTGAAATATTTTCTGCATTCGAAAAACGGTGCAATTTCGGCGCGCGGCGATGGCGCGCTTACTCGCGAAGAGGCGGCTGAGGAATCGCCCGACCGGTTCATTTATGATCCAGCCAACCCGGTGCCGACCACAGGCGGGCCGTTGTGCTGTGACGGCGAACATCTGGCGGCCGGACCGCGAGATCAACGGGCAGTGGAAAATCGCGATGATGTTCTGGTTTATTCGACACGAGAGTTAGAGCGCGACGTGGAAGTCACGGGACCGGTGAAGCTGGAGCTGTGGGCAAAGTCGTCGACGGTGGATACGGATTTTACGGCGAAGCTTGTGGATGTTTGGCCGGACGGATTTGCTCAGAATTTGACCGAAGGCATTTTGCGGGTGAAATACCGCAATTCGCAAGAGAAACCGGAGTTGATGACGCCCGGAGAGGTCTACCATCTGGCGGTGGATTTGTGGGCGACCAGCAACGTATTCAAGAAAGGTCACAAAATACGCCTGGAGATCAGCAGCAGTAATTTCCCGCGCTTTGATCGGAATTTAAACACGGGGCAAAGTGGAGCGCGGATAGTGACGGCAACGAACGCGGTGCTGCATGATGCCCAGCATCCCACGGCGCTGATTTTGCCGGTAGTGGAGTGAGGGCCGGAAATTTCGGCCCCTCCGTCTCCCTTTTTATTGGCCGCCGAAGGTGTTGCAGGCCGAAACTTGACCGGTGCTGAAGCCCTTTGTGAACCACTGTTCGCGCTGCGCGGAACTGCCATGGGTCCAGCTTTCGGGACTCACGCGTCCGGTTGCCATTTTCTGCAGGTGATCATCGCCGACGGCGGCAGCTGCGCTGAGCGCGTCTTGCACGTCAGACTGAACGAGCTTGAACTTGTCTTTCGCTGAGTAGCCCCACACGCCGGCATAACAATCGGCCTGCAGTTCCAGCGCGACTGAGTATTGATTCTTCTGGCTGGGATTGCTCTCCTCCGCTTGGGTGACTTTTTGTTCGGTGCCTAGAAGTTTTTGGATGTGATGGCCGAATTCATGCGCGATTACATAGGATTGCGCGAAATCGCCGTTCGAACCGCCGAAGCGAGTTTTGAGTTCATCGAAGAAGCTGAGGTCGAGGTAGATTTTTTCGTCCTCGGGACAGTAGAAAGGGCCGGTGGCTTGTTGGGCGGCGCCGCAACCGGAATCGGTCACGTTCCGGTAAAGAACGAGCGTGGGGCTGCGATATTGGGTGTTCGTTTGAGCCGGCAGCATGGTGGCCCAGTTCGCTTCAATGTTGTGATAGACCGTGCCGATGAGAGCGCGGTCGCGCGATTCGGATTGATCCAATTGCGGATTGGGGGCGGGAGCAGACTGAGATTGATCCTGATAGGCTGCGCTCGAGCCGGCGCCGCCGCCGCCGGACAAAAGTGAAAAAAAGTTCTGATGAAAAACCAGGCTCAGCAGGCCGACGATGAGGATTCCGCCGATGCCCAAGTGGCCGAATCCAAAACCGCCCAGGCCGGAGCCGGAATAACCGCCGCCGCCGGTGGAATCTCTGCGATCGTCAATATCCTGGTTACTGTTATCTGGCGTCCATTCCATGGAAAGACTCCTTTATTGATTTATTGTTTAGAAAAACCGGGAAGAACAAAAACCCGTCCTCATAATTCTACCTGCCGTGGCTGATTGCACTGGCGTTAGACCACAAACGATTGTAAACTGCGAGGAAGCGAATTTGCTCAGGCGTGAAAGTAGCTCGAAATAGTTCGGGGCGCGGCAGCGTCTAACAGGAAACTCGGAGGGAGGGAGAGGAGTAGTTTTGTCGCAGATTTTGGAAGAAGTTCTGAACGCCAATGAGTCTTACGCCGCCAGTTTTGGGGCGAAGTCAAAGTTGCCGATGCCACCGGCACGGCAATTTGCCATTCTAACCTGCATGGATGCCCGGCTGGACCCGGCGAAATTTGCAGGGCTGAGCGAGGGCGATGCCCACGTGATTCGCAACGCCGGCGGTCGTGCCAGCGATGATGCGATTCGCTCGCTTGTGATCTCGTACAAGCTGCTAGGTACCCGGGAGTGGTTTGTAATTCACCATACGGACTGCGGCATGCTGACGTTCACTAATGAAACAATGCGGGATCTGCTTTCAAAGAGCTTAGAAACCGCCAGTTTTCATAATGGCCAATGGCGCGACCCCGCGTCGGGTGGAGGGTCGACGGCCGGTGAGTACATTGAGTGGCTTACGATCAAAGATTTGGCGAAGAGCGTGGTGGCCGACGTGACGCGAATTCGGATGCATCCGCTGGTGCCGGCGCGGATTTCGATTCGCGGATATATTTACAACGTTTCGAGCGGCAAGTTGGTGGAAGTGCCGGAGGCGACGAGTTTAGGCGAAGCGAACGGCGGAAAGCGAGCGGCGAGCGCGGGGCGTTAGGCTAGCCGTTATTCGCCGCCACAGAAATGCTGGCGTTGGAAAGCGAGTTCATGATGATCTCCATAGGATTCGTGTCACCGCCAGCGCTGGAAGTGGTGCTGGAACCAGCGGACGAGTGGGCAGCAGAGTGATGATGATGGTGCGCTGAGCCTCCGTTGACAGCTTCGGCAAGGTCTTGAATGCTGGGAAGTTGATTGCTCGAAGAAGCGCTTGAAAAGTCTTTGGAGAGCTGAGTGAGTTCGCTCGCCTGACTCGCGTTACCGGTGGATTGAGCGGTTTGCGCGGCGGTTTGCAGTTTCGTCGCGATCTGTTTGGTGACCTGCTGGTATTGGGCCGGGTTGGATTGTTCCAAACTCTGCAGACTACTGAGCAATTGAGCAAACGGCGATTGGCCTGTACCGCCTGAAGACGGGGAAGCGGACGTGGACGAGTTCGCTTGAAGCGCGTTGGCCAACACTGAGGAGACGTTTTGGTTGTAGAGGGAACTGATGTTCATGCCGATCTGGCTGGCACATGAAGAACCACTCGTAAGCTGTTGAAAAACGGCTCCGCCGTGGGGCGAACCGTCTATTTTTCGACGCTTTTTCGGCAGATTCTCAACGATTCAAAACGCCACATCCTTGATGTGGGTGGCGATCCACCATTTGTAGCCGAAGGGATCAACCACGCCGGACATGCGATCTCCGTAGGGTTGATCTGCGGGTTCTCGCAGGCTTTTGGCGCCAGCGGCGACGGCTTGCGCGTACAAAGCGTCGCAATCGGCGGTGTACATATGCAGACTGACCGGCGAACCGCCAAAGTGCTGGATGCCGAAGGCCTCCATTTGCGGCGCTTCGTCGGCCATCATGACAACGCAATCGCCGAATTGCATTTCGGCATGCATAATGCGGCCTTCTGCGCCAGGCATGCGGAATCTTTCCTTGGCATTGAAGGCTTTGGCGTAAAAGGCGATGGCGGCGGCGCAGTCTTTGAACATCAGGTAGGGCTGGATTGCGTGATAACCATCGGGGATGGGCTTGACTTGCGACATGGAGCTATTGTGGCGCATTCGAGCGAACCGGGGATTGTAAAAAATTGACGGCACTCTTTGCCCTTCAGCTGAGCGGGACGTGATTTAAGTGCGCGCTGGAAGCGGCCAAGTACTGAGTCGGAGTGAGGCCGGAAAATGCCTGGAAATCGTGGATGAAGTGGGCTTGGTCATAATAGCCGCAGTCGAGCGCGATGCCGGTCCAATCCACGTCCTTGGTTTTGTGGAGTAATTTTAGGACCCGTTGGAAGCGGATAACGCGGCAGAAGACTTTCGGAGTGAGGCCGACCTGGCGATGGAACAGTTCGATGAAACGGCGCGGGCTGAGGCCGATTTGCTGCGTTACGGCGTCGATGCGGCCGTTGTGTGTGGAATGCTGGAATTCGCACAGGGCGAAATTAACGGCGGAATGCAGTTCGGGTGGGCGTACGAGCCGTTCCAACAGACGCTGCTCCATGATTCGGAACAGGACCGAGATGGAAGAAGCGGCGAGGAGTTGTTCCCGAATTTCGGCGGCGTTGTGCGGCCATAGATCCGCCAGATTCACACTCAGGCCGGCGAACTCCGAGGCAGGCATTGGGAAGAATGGGTAGGCGCCGCCGGGCCGAAATTCGATGCCAAAAACGCGCTCCTGCTCATCGGTGTCGATTACGAAACAGTCGGAGCGAGCACCGGAAAGAATCACATTGCCGAGCGTTTGACAACGTTCCAGGTTGTGCGGATCGTAGATACGAATCACATCATCGCGCAAGTTGAAGATAATGGCGGGTTCGCCATTGGGGAGGAGTTTCTCTTTCTTGTGCGGCTGGGGACCGCTTTCCCAATACCAGAAGCATTTGACGAAAGCGTCGAGGGGAGGCGCGGGTGTGTAGCGGCACTGGCGCATGGTTGCAGCCATTTTATTAAATACGGGGACAGCCTGCCTATTTCCAAATTTCCACGCGAAAAATCTCCCCCTCCCCGCACCAACTATGTATGCCGAGATTGCCCCGCGCCGTCCTGCCCGGCGTTCCCCACCACCTCACCCAGCGCGGCGTCAACCGCCAAGACGTTTTCCTGTCCGACACCAACCGCCACGTCTACCTCAAACTCGCCGCCTGGAGCTTCGAAACCTACGCCGTGAAACCTCTGGCCTACTGCCTCATGCCGAACCACGTCCACTGGGTCGTAGTCCCCGCCACGATCCACGCTCTCTCCCGCGCTTTTGGCGCACTCCACGGCCGCTACGCCCACTACATGAACGCCGCCACCGCCCGCACTGGCCACTTCTGGCAAAACCGCTTCTTCTCCTGCGCCCTTGACGACACCCACACCTGGGCCGCCATGCGCTACGTCGAACGCAACCCTGTGCGAGCCGGCATCGTTGCCCACGCCGAGCATTGGCCCTGGTCCAGTGCCTCCGCGCGCCTCAAAGCCGAACCCAGCCCCGTGCCCCTCGATCTCACCGAATGGCAAACCCGTTTCACCCCCGCCACCTGGCAACTCCTCCTCACCCACGACACCCTCGCCGAATCCGAACTCACTCTCCGCTCCCGCACCTACACGGGCCGCCCCGCCGGCAAAGACAACTTCGTCCAACTCGCCGAACTCACGCTTGATCGGAAACTCCGCCCATCCAAACCCGGCCGCCCTAAGAAATCCGCTCCTCCGCCCACCCAAGCGCACCTTTTTGAAACCGCCAGAGCGTGACCGCATCGGCGCCATCCGGGTGTTCTTCCGCTATCCGTCGAAATTAGCAACTTCCCTGCGCCGCTTTCACGCCGTTCGAGGTTGGCTGGAAGTTGGCTGGATCGAGCCGAATCCCATACACCTCTCAAGCGTCTAAAGCATGAATCGCCCGTACCAGCTTCCAGCGCGAACTATGCATGAATGAGGCGATGCAGCAAGCGGGATCAGGAAACGCTGCACGAGGCAACCAATAATCGGCTCGCCTTATCGGCATCCTCCCTGCCCGCCCGCCGCCAGCCTCGGCCCTATCGAACCAAGCCTCCCCTTCACTGTTCCGCATCCTCCCCAACAACCGGAACTTTTTCCGACCGAGCCGCCGCAACCAAGCCCTTATCCAGCGTGGCCAACGCGAACCCTTCGCGCTTGGCGGACTCCAGGTATGCCGCATCGTAAACAGTAAGTCTATGTGTACGCGCCAGTCGCAGAAGCACCGCCTCGTCTCGTTCCTGACTCTGTCCAATGGGCAGTGCGGCCACCGCAGCCAGCAAGGCCGCCGTCTGCGCCTCTGTGATTCGCCCCCGCCGCTCGGCCATGAGGAGAACGTTTCGCAGTTCGAACCAGAAAATGGCCGGCGTGACCGCATCTTCAACACTGATCCGTTGCCGCGCGGCTTCAGCATACGGATGGGATTCATCGGGAAGACACCAGCACGAAACCACCGATGCGTCTAGCACGAACATTAATACTTGTGGCCTTCGTGCCGCGCCGCTAGGATCTCATCCAATGTCATTTTCCCCGCTGCCTCACGTACCTCCGCAATTTGCTGCAAAGCCCGAAGCACGTGTTCACGATCAGTCGCCGGAATGGGCGTCAAACGCGCAACCGGTTTTCCGTGCCGTGTAATGACCACCGTCTCTCCACGCTCGACCTGGTCAAGGTAGTGAGGTAGACGCGCCTTCGCCTCTGAGGATTGAATTTCTCGCATAATGACTGACATTGACCAGTCAAAGTGACCAGTCACCTTTATATTAACGCACATCTATGACAAGGCGCGTATGACGAAGCGCGAATAAAAAGCGAAACCAGCCAGCCACAATCGTCTGAGCAAGTGCTTAGACCATTACTCCAACCTGACCCCATACTCCAACAACCAGCCCCGAACCTCCGGCCGAGACGCCCGCACCAACCGCCCTCCCGTAAATCGACCGTCCTCACTCACCTCCCGAACAACGTAAGAAGGAACCGTCAGTGCCTCCGCCTCACTCGCCGACGCAAACTCCGCTTCCGCCAGAATCAACCCTTCCAGCTCACCCTCGAACACATCGATCCCGAACGGAGGCACGCTGTAACGAGTCTTACTCATCTCCCTCGCCGAAAGTGGCGCTAGTATTTGAAACTCGTTCTCGCTCAGATACAGGTTTGTGATGAAACCTTGCTGCCCACCACTCGCCGGAGCGGGAATCTTCTGAGTAAGCTTGAAAACCGGCGGCCCATCGTTTTCACACTCCTGTCTCAACCGCAGACGCGTGCCCTCAATGTAGCGGTCCCTAATCCGCCGCACCCGCTCAACGTTCACATCCACCGGGAATTGATCAAGCAGGAATCGCCGTTCGCGCTCGACCCTGCTGTACTTGGAACCGTCCTGCGTCTTCACGGACCAACTGTTCGTGCCGCCATTCATCCTGTCCCTTCGCGCTCCATTTTCATCCGTCGTCCAGAAGGCCTTCTTAGGCCGTGTTGTCGAATCACAGATCTGGAAGGTTTCCACAACCGTTTTTTACCCTAAATCCGCGTCTAGCGCAAACGCACGTCGTTCGCTCTCTGCTTCTGTTCTGGAAAAACCAAACAAGAAAGTAGCACCCTTTTCATGACGAGTCCAACTCACAAACAGGCCGCAGCCCGAACCGGTGGCGGAAAGGAATCTTGGCTAGACGCGCGATTGCCGACCCACTCCTCTGCCACCGCAAATGGAGCTTTGGGAACGCCTCGGCATGCCCGACCCAAAGACTCCCAGCGACCAGATCGCCGCCGAGAATCGCGCGCCACCGCCGCTCGTGCGGCCCCAGTCGCCGGCCCCAACAACTCACCCTCCTCGCCGCCGCATCGTCTCCAGCGCAAACCAACGAAACGCGCAACTCCGTCTCTTACGCCCAACCGGCTGCCAGCCGCGCGAACGCCGCTAGTCGCGTTTTAATCCGCGCCCCGCCGTCAGATTTGACGTTTGCACGCTAGAGGTAAAACGGAGATGCGGGAGTCCCAAAAGGGTTTCGGGACTGGTGTTTTGCCTCTTACAGAACCCTTTACAATAATTTCAGTGGCAACAACACTGTTCGGGTACGCTCTGGAAATCATCGGGAAAGCCCTGTCGGAGTTGGTGAAGGAAGGCAACCTGAAACGACGAGTTTTGAACGCCGCTTCTCAATTGGTCCTTGCTCCTGAGACTGATTTACCCGACCATCTCAAAAAGTGA
>CAVYUL010000103.1:0-29370 GCA_963771405.1 Bryobacterales bacterium | reverse complement strand
GAAGAATGAATGGCGGCGCAATGGCCGCGCAGCGAACCGGCCGCACTTCGCACATGGCCGCGCTGTTAAGCCTGCCGCCTGTTCGACCGTGCCCATTATGTTGACATGGCGGTTCGCGCTGGGTTAGAAAATCTCCAGCCGGGACACTGAATTATCGAGTCTTTTGGCTGGAAATCCTCGCTCTTCGGAGCGTTCCCCGTGAACGTGAAACCGCGCACAGCTAAGTACGGCATCGGCCAAATTGTGCGACACCGCAAATATTCCTTCCGCGGGATTATTTACGATGTCGATCCCGTCTTCGCCAATACCGACGAATGGTGGCTTGCCATCCCTGAAGAAGTGCGGCCGCCCAAGGACCAGCCTTTTTATCACCTGTTCGCCGAGAACGCCGACACCGAAGATGTCGCCTATGTCTCCGAGCAAAACCTTCTGCCCGACACTTCCGGCGATCCGGTGCGCCATCCGCAGGTTGAAGAAATGTTCACTCGCGCCCAGGATGGCGGCTACCACATCAAAACCGCACGGCTGAACTGATTTCAGGCGGGCTCCGCGGTTCACGCTTTCCGATAATTGTGGCTCGGAGCGACCAGGCGCAGCACGCCCGGTCGCGCATCTTGGCTATTTGCTTGCCGGGGCGTTTGGCGCTGGCGCGGCAGCCGGCGCGGGTCGGCGGTGCCGCCCCGCCGGTCGGAGAGCCGTCTCCCTGTTTTTCCGCCTCAAGCTTCTTGCGCTCTTCGTCAGCGCGTTTTTGCAGTTCCTCCTGAAACTTCTTCTGCTCCGCCTCGAGCACTTTCGGATCGACCGCCGGTCCGTCGAAAGCTTGCCGAAATCGGCCAGGGAACGCCGAACGTGACTTCATTGTTGGCCTGGTTGCGAGGGACGGCGATGTTGAGCGTCGTGCCCTTCTTCATCTGATCGATCGTCGGGCCTCTTCACTTTCGATTCTCGCGAAGCACCCGTTGGGGAAGCAGATTTCGAAAGCGCCGTCGAGCGTCGTCGCCGCTATCCACCCAAAACCGGAAACCCGGACGCAACATGAGCCCGACCGGCATGAGCAGCCTGATGATGCGCGTATCGTCGCCCTTGATGTCATAGATCGCCACGGCGAGGACGGGCGCTTGATTGGGCTGCGCACTGAAATCGCGCGTCGTGTAGCAAACATCTTTGTTGGCCGCCTGATCGTGACCGTAATACCTGCTCCATTGCGCTGCGTGCCGATCAAATCGAGCCTTATGGACCCTGCGGCTGCCGGGACTGGCAGATTGCGTCTGGTCTGGCTGGCCCGCGGGGGCCGGATCGGGGTGCGCGTCCGCCTGCTGGGCGAAACTTTCTCCGCCGGCCAAGACGAGAATGCCGGCCAAAGCTAGCGAAGCCGAGACGCACTCAACGAGAACGCCATAAGGAAAGCCTTTCCGATTATCAGCAACTCAAGATACCGAGGCTTTTGCACCCGGCTGAGAGCCAGATGATGGCCGCCCACAAAGACGCGAAGCTTGGCCGCTAGTCAAGGTAGTCCAAATGCGCCCGGCGAATTGGCTTCGAATGCGGCGACAAATCGGCCATTCCGCTTTCACCCGCCCGCGATCAATGGGGCTTTTCTCGAAAGAAGCCGGGAAGCGAATACGGCTGCAACGGCCTTTGAGCCGCTGCCACACCTATTCAGGGCTACCGGTACGCCTTAGAGTCTTGCGCCATGCATTCCGGCGCGATTTGCTGCCCCGGGCGGCCCGGCCCGGAGCCTTCAACATCAGGGCGGCGATCCTCCGCGCCGCGGCGATCTTGGCCGGTTTCACGATGCGTTCTGGCGCAAGCCGATACGGCTGAATTTGGTCGATTTTATCGCCAGACCGATTGCACCCGGTCGTGCACGTTTCAAGACAGGCTGCCTGCGCCTGCACGCTCAGCGGCGGCTTTGGGCGACCCGATCCGCAAGATGCGGCGGCGCCGCAATATGCGATCGCCATGCATGGAGCGCCGGCCCTCGCACCGAAGTTACACGCATTTTCCTTACGCCGATCCCGCCGCGCCGAAGGGTGGCCGCCTGGTCATTGGGTTGCTCGGGCACGTTCGACAGTCCGAACCCGTTCAACGTCAAGTCGGGTTCGGCGGCGCAAGGTCTTGACACGAATGTGTTCCAAACCTTGATGGCCCGTTCGCTCGACGAGCCGTTCACGCTCTACGGCCTGATCGCCAAAAGCATCGAGACCGACGATGGCGCGCTCCTATGTGCTCTTCCGCCTCGACCCACGCGCGAAGTTTTCCGACGGAACGCCGATCACCTCGGCCGACGTCGCGTTCACCTTCGCTGAAGGGCATGAAAAGCGTCAGCAGTTTTTCGATCACGCTTTTGTTTTTAAATTCGTTTCTGATTTTGAGAGGAAGCAAGGCCCAGAAGGAAAAGAACACAGCTACCTCAAAACCCATGGCCGCGGCACTGCTGGCAATCATGAGTGCGGGTGCAATGCGGTCGAAATCGCCATTTAGTAAAAGAATGGTGGCGACGTTGGTTTGACGCGCAGAGGGAACGGATTGGATTGGCGCGATTTCAGCCAGGAGGTCAGCCGGACTACACGCCATCGACACCAACCTTTTCGATCACCGCTTTTTGCACTTGGCCTGGCGTGAATTCGACTAAGCGATGGCCTAGTTGGCGAGTCCATGCTTGCAGGTCGATTTGAAAAGCCAAATCTGTGGCTTCGACCTCAATTTGCTGGCCTGGCTGCAGCTTTCTCATCGCCAAACTAAGCTTGACGATGGGCATAGGGCACCTTAGTTCTTTGCAATCGAGACGAATTCGTTGACCTTCCACATATTGTTTATCGGCCAGCGATGGCTGAGATATGAGAGGGAAGGGGAGGTGAAAAGGCGGCGACCCCGTTAGGACGACTGCTTGCCGGTTGAGGAAATCCCCACACGAAGCTGGTTCTGCTGCGACTTTTCGACAAGCGTGTGTGACTAGATGATTCTAGACTGCTTAAGGGCGGCTTAGTTCGGACACCGTGTCTATTCGAACCCGTCAGGTTCACGAAATGACCTCCGGCAAGCGGGTGAACACGGGAAGCCACAGCCTTTCCGTCCAATGGCCTTCATCTACAACTACACTAAGATCCATCGCGAGCGCCCGCGGAAACTGACCTCGAGCGCTACTTCCATGTTTCTCCTTCATCGACTCACGAAATGATCAAGACCCTGGAGCGCAAAGGTCTAATTGAAAAGAGCCCAGGGCGAGCCCAATCCATTCGCCTACTTGTACACGCGGAACACCTTCCGCGATTAGAATAGGGTTCGCCAATCTAGCGCTGGCACTTCGCATCGCGACTCCATCCAGCGCCTCCAAACCTGCTGATACCTGCCACACTCTGGAGACTAGGTGGGGCAGGTGTGTGACCTGCGGCTGACGTCCTCGTCCGCGCAAATCTCACCTGCCGAATCCCGTCCGAGCCGGTCTTGTTCCCGCCTCGGCACACAGCCCGCTTTCACCTTTGTTACGCAGACAAGCCCAGACCTGCAGCATCACGTCCCAGAGCGCTTCTTCGTAAAGACGATCGTTTCATCCGCCGCGGCTGGATCATAATGATTGATCGTCATCGTCATCGTTTCCTTGTTCGGGCTTAATTCTAACTTCCACATCGACGTCATGTCTTCCGCCGGTCCCTTCTCCTTGGATGCATTCAGCGTCGGTCCGTTGAACCAAACCGTGATCTGCGACTTGTGGTCTCCTTCCGCAAAATCGCACGGCTTCCCATCAAGCTTGCTCGTGAATTCTGATGTAGTCTCCTGACCATCGCTTTTTTGCGTCTTCAACGTCACCTTGATTCCGTTCTCAAGCGTAGCGATATTGACCGTCAGTACCCGTTTGTCGTTCATCTTGCTCTGCGCCGCATCCATCTGCCAGGCGCCATCGAACGTTCGCTGTTGCGCTGATAATGATATTGCGCCCGCCAGAAGCAGGGAAATCACACATCCCTGGCCGGCAAACTTTGTAATTCTCACCACCATATTCAGTCTTCCTCATGCGAAGTGTTTTCTTTCGCGCTTTCTCGCTCGCAATTCCGCTTCCAGGAACCTCTGGGCGGTAGAAATGAGTGAGCCCTTAGAGAATACTCCCTTTTTAACCTTTGCGCCATTCACGCAGCCCGCGCCCTCCGATATGAAACCCGTTGGCGCCGCTGCCATTGAGTCGGCCGTCCAGAAAGCCGCGAATACAAAATCAACCTTGCCGCCAGCGATTCAGGAGGTCGCAAACCTTGAAACTCTCCAGTTTGCCGATGGCGGTAGTGGCCAACTCTGGCTCAATCTAACGGGCGAGGTCCACCTTTCGCCCGAGCAGGTACAGGATCTTGAGAAGCGGTTCGGGCGTTAAACCACCAAGGTCTCCAAGCCTAATTGTTCCGAAGGACGGTCATGGGGTCGACACGAGTGGCTCGAAACACCGGCAGCAGACAGGCGGCTGTTACAGCGAAGCCAAGCGCCGCAAGCGCTGCCAGGAACGTCACCGGATCGAACACACCGGCCTGATAAGTCAAATCCGGCAGATCCGGCGCTTTCACCAAAGCCGCCAGTAATCCCGACAAACAACTCGCTCCCAATAATCCAATAACCGTCCCTTGCAGCACGCAGCGCAAACCCTCACCCAAGACAAGCCTAATCACATCCAAACGCTGCGCGCCGAGCGCAATATGAATGCCAATCACGCTTATACTTTGCGCCACCATATACATAACCAAACCGTAAACTCCTACCGACGCTAATAGCAAAGCAAGTAGACCCACAAACGCCGAGACGAGACCAGGCACATCCGTCATGAGCTTTTGAATCTCCACAGGCCCGCTCTCAAGGCTCACTACATATGTGTGCGCGGCAAGAGCTGGGCTGATTTTCATCAGTGCTGTCCGAACATCAGGCGCCGCCTCATCGGGCGGAGTTTTCGTTCGCAGCAGCACCCATCCGCCGGCGTCCGAAACCGGCTTGGGAAAGTAAAGGTAGTACTTATCCTCCTTAGAGAGAAAGGTGCTTCGAACCCCTTTCGCAACGCCGACCACTGTGTAGGCGGAATCGCGAAACGTGCCGCGAAACCGCCCGCCGATAAAAATGCGGCGCTGCAAGGGACTCTCGCCCGGCCAATAAAGCTGCGCCACCGCTTCACTCACCACCACGTCCGCAGCCCCATCGTCTGCTTCAGTCTGGGAGAAACTTCTGCCGGCCACCAGCGGAATTTGCAAGGTGTCGAAATACCCGGCCGAGACTCGGTTAAACCGGCATCTCGACGGCTTTCCCGCTTCGTTCTCGATTTCGCTATACCCTGTCCCGAGAAAGAGGGGACGGTCTACCAGAGCAATAGATGCGACTTCCGGTATCGCACGCATATCTTTCAAAACGCGGCTAACAACCGCTCCGCGTTCATCTGATGCATCGTCCATCATCGTCAAGTCCATACTCATCAGCAGAATGTCATTGACGCGATATCCCGGATACGACGATCGGGATTGCCATGCGCCCCGAAACAGAAGTCCTGCCGCCGCCAGCAACATGAAAGAAGCCGCTATCTGCGCGCTGAGTAAGATTCGGCGCTGGCGTTTGGGTAACCCTGCATCTTTGAGGCCCGAGTGAAGAGATGCCTCCACAGACCTGACAGCGGGCCAAACTCCCACTAAAATTCCGGTAACAATCGCGAGTGTGAGCGTGTAGATGAAAACTCGCCAGTCTGGCGTGAGATCCAATTGGAACCCGCCAAATACCTCCCGAGAAATTCCTTCCAAAGCGGCAATCGCGCTCATCCGAATCCAGTGGCACAAGAGCACTGACAGCCCAAGGCCCGTTACGCCTGAAGCGATACCCAAAACCAGACTCTCGGCGCATAACTGTTGGATGGTCCGCCACCGGCTCGCGCCTATCGCCAAGCGCACAGCGGTCTCTCGCCTGCGGGCGGCGTTGCGCGAAAGCGTCAGGTTCACCAAATTAACGCAGCCAATGAGAAGGACAACCGCCACCGCACTCATAAGAACGAAAGCGATACTGCCCGTTCCACGAAAGCCTCCCAAGTTTGTCTGAAAGGCCGTGGCAGGTGTCGCCGCAAGCCAACTTTTACTGCGATCCTTTGACATCCGCACTCCACCAATTCGGCGTAGCGCGTCAGACAGTTGATCGAGGCTGATTCCTGGCTCGCGCCTGGCAACCACTTGCAGCACGCTTGCCTTCTCATCATGCACCCAATCAGCGCCAGGCAGAACCTGCGGCTGCGCTTCAAGCGGCAACCAAACGTCTGGCATATGTGGCGGCAAGTCCGTGCCGTAGAACCCTTCCGGAGCCACGCCCGAAATCCGGACCGGAATGCCCGCAAAATCGATTTCCTTCCCCACAACCGTTGCAGCGGCTTTTAAGCGGCGCACCCAAAAGCTATGGCTCAGAACTGCGCCCCCTGGGTCGCGCCCAGTCTGCCAATGTTCCGAAGCTACAGGAATGCCCAAAACTCCAAAATAAGCACCCGCCGCGAATTGCACTTTAACCGCTTCCCTCAACCCGGAGCCAGGCAAAATCGTTCCACTGACATTCTGGGTGGGAGAGGTCGCCACCACGCTGCCGAGCGCCTGTAGGCCAGCGCGCAGATTCTCGAACTCCGGAAACGACAGGCGCACCGGCTGCAGTCCACCATCCGATTGCGTCACCACGCGTACCAGTTCTTCTGGGGCTCGAACCGGTAGCAACCGGTAAGTGAGTGAGTCGTACAGGGTGAACACGGCTGTGTTGATCCCTATTCCTAAACTCAACGTCAATAGAGAGACCACGCTGAAACTCGGACTCTTCACCAGGGTCCGGCAAGCGAGACCCAGATCACGCAGCAGGTTCTCAGCAGTGGTAAATGTCCACAACTCGCGAGCGTCCTCTCGAATGCGAGTCGCATTGCCAAAATGGCGATCGCTGTTTTCTCGATGGAACCCCATTTCTAGTTCTAGATCCCGATCCAGATGCCAACGTTTTCGCAGCTTGAGCAGAAACTTACGCATGCTTCAGCACCTTGTTGATAGCCGTCGCCAGCCGGTCCCACCCAGCTTGTTGTTCATCCAACAGCTTTCGTCCGCGTTTGGTAATTCGGTAATATTTCGCCTTCCTGTTGTTCTCAGATAGGCCCCATTCCGAGTCGATCGCTCCGCCGAGTTCGAGCCTGTGCAACGCAGGATAGAGCGAGCCTTCTTCCACGTTAAGCACTTCGTCGGAAACCAAATGAATGACCTCCGCGATCGCGTAGCCGTGCAGCGGCTTCCGTAGAACCGCGCGCAAGATCAGTAAATCGAGCGTCCCTTGCAGAAATTGTGGGGCTTGTCCGTATCCCATGTGCGTCTAGGGGAATCATAAACCGCTTCCCATGGCGCGTCAAGGGGAGTCTCCGATAATTGCAGTCTCAAATTTTCGGTCACAGACCGTAAAGATTTATTTTTCGCCGCTAATCAATTGAAAGCACAGCACTTTCACGAAACACAAAATTCAACTTTGCACGCCTCTCGCGCTACCTTGGTCTCGGTTGGGGCGAGTGTCTTCTTCACCGATCGCACCCGTTTCGCCCGGATCTTTGACAACCGAATATCTTCCCCTCCAAAACCACCCGCACTCGGAGTGTGTCTGCTTTTCGCCGCAGCCGCCAAGGTGAAACCGCCGCCAAATCACACTCCCCGCCTCCCGGGCGATTCAATAAGAAAGCGCTTGCAAGAAAGCTGCGAAATTTCACCCTTCCAAGGCTTCAGCGAGACGGGAAAAACTCCCCCAAAGTGACCTAATTTTTCCCGTCGCTTTTTACTTATGTTTATAGACGGGAAAAACTACCCCATTTTGACTGAGTTTTTCCCGTTTTCTGCAACGCCAAAAAGCCTTTCAAAACGCCCTGAATTTGTATCGCACTCGTTCGGTAAAAATCGCTGTTTCTTCGCCTTTTGCCGCCTGCCGATCCCAGCGCCGCGATGTTAACCTTGGGCATGATTCGCCCCGCTGTCGCTGTCCAATTCCTCTTCTTCTCGGGAATTCTGGCTGCTCAATCCGCCAATCCCAATCGCCCGAACGCTCCAGAAAAGCTGCAGCCACCAGCGGATCAGACGGTCCTGCTCAGAACTCACGCCAAAGGCAATCAACTCTACACATGCGAGGCTCCACCCGCCTGGCACTTCAAAGCCCCGCAAGCCGAGTTGTTTGATGAGAACGGTAACTCACTTGGCCATCACTTCTCCGGCCCTACCTGGCGGTCGAACGACGGCAGCGAAGTCGTTGGCAAAGTCGTCGCAAGCGCCCCTTCGCCCGATGCCGCCTCAGTCCCTTGGCTACTGCTAACCGCCGTCTCCCACAAGCAGAGCGGCGCATTCACCGCCGTCGTGAGCATTCAACGTGTGAATACCAAAGGCGGCATCGCGCCCAAAACAGCCTGCACCGCAAACGCAGAAATCGCCGTTCCTTACGAAGCGGATTATTACTTCTACGCAGCCAAGCCCTGAACCCGACGCTCACTCAACTCGCAAAACTCTCGCCACTTCCATCCCCACCACTCTCCGCGCTGGCCCAAATCCCGCCACCACCGCCACGCCACAAATCACCACCGCTACCGCCGCCATCGTAAGTCCATCCCGCGCGCTCACGCCAAACAACAGACTGTCAACCAAACTCCCCAGCCACAGCGCCAAAATCAATCCAACTCCTAACCCCACTGTCGTCATTCCCAAAATCTCCCGCACCACCAGCCAATACACATCGCGCGAGCCTGCGCCAATCGCCATTCGAATTCCCATCTCTCTCGTTCGCAGCTTTGCCGTATAACTCACCACCCCGTAAATTCCCACCGTCGCCAGCAGAAGCGCCAATCCTCCGAACGCAGCCATCAAGTCCAACGCAAACGTCCGTGTCGCCAGCGATTTCGCCGTATACGCATCCATCGGCTGCAAATGAAAAATCGGCAGCGTCGCATCCACCTCGTGCATCGCCGCCCGCACCGCAGGCTCAATCCCCTCCGCGCTTACGCTTGATCTCACCACCAACCGCGAATATCCTTGTGGTTCCTCCACTTGTGCAAAAGGCACATAAACCGCCGCATCCGCCGGCTGATCTAGGCCATACTGATGCACATCCCCGACCACTCCCACCACCGTTGCCCACGGCTTCTTGTCATCCCGCTCGTCGATCTGCACATGCTGCCCGATCGCACTCCGCCCTCCAAACTGGGTCCGCTCGCACAATTCACTCACCAACGCCACCGGTGCGCCACCCCGCCTGTCTTGCTCATCAATCAAGCGGCCCCGCAACAGACGAATCTTCACTGTCCGCAAATATCCCGGCGAAACGGAATACCCATTCACCTGCGGTGCCTCGCTTCCTTCCAGCGTCCCCTGCTCTCTCACATAAAACCGATGCGTTTCCTGATTACTTAACGGCAGCGTGCTCGCATACCCCGCGTCTGAGACACTCGGAATCGTCCGCATCCGCGCCACCAAGCGGTCATACAGGCTTAGCAGCCACTCCGGCTTGTCTTGCCGATTGGCCGAAATTGGCAGCACACTGAGCGTTAAAACATTCCGCGGATCATACCCCGCATCCACGTTCAGCAATCTCCAATAACTCCCTCCTATCAGTGCGACACCCAGTACCAACACAAACGCAAGCGCAATCTCCACCGCCACAATCGTGTGCAAGAACCTGTGTTTCCCGCGCGCCAAACTCGCCGTCGTCGCCCCTTGCAACACTGCTCGCAAATCTAACCGCCAAGCCTGAAACGCCGGCGCTAATCCGAACAAACCAGCCGCCGCCACACTCACACAAAGTCCCCAAGCCAGCATCCACCCATTCGGCCGGATCTCATCCAGACGCGGAATTTCGCTTGTTCCCCATCGCCCCACCGCCCACACAACCGCGTAAGCGCACCCCACACCCAGCGCTCCTCCCATCAGGCTCATTCGCAAACTCTCTACCAACGTCTCCCGAACCAGGCGCCCCCGTCCCGCTCCCAGCGCCGCCTTCATCGCCATCTCTGTCTGTCGTCCCGCGGCCTTCACTAACAAAAGATTCGCCACATTACTGCAAGCAAGCAGCAAAAGCAGCCCCACCGCACCAAAGGCGATACTAAGCGCAGCATCAAGCCTGCCGAGTATCTTGTCTCGCAATGGCTCCAACTTCACCGACGCATCTTTCGCGTAATCCACCGGGTATCCACGCACCATCTCGCGCATGACGCCATTCAACTCCGCTCGCGCCGCACTCGCCGTAACCCCTCGTTTCAACTGCGCGAGGAGCCGTACCCCTCGGCAAGACCGGCAGGTCAGGTCGTCCGCACTCAATGCCATCGGCACATAAAACTGCGGCACTTCCCCCGGATTGGACATATGCAGCGGATGGAAATTCTCGGGCAATATCCCAACCACTTCAAACGCCCGCTGATTCGCGGTATGAATGACCTTTCCCAAGACGCCGCGCTCCCCGCCAAAGCGCGCCATCCAAAGCGGATAAGTCAAAATGATTTTCGCGTCGCCACCCGGCCGCCCATCTTCCGCGCGAAACGCTCTGCCGTGCAACGTAGCTATGCCGAGCGCATCAAAGTAGTCGTACTGAACCGACATCCCCCGCCAAAAATCGGCCCGCCCGCCAATCAGTGGCCGCAGCGCATAATCTTCCCATAAGCAAAAACGCTCGAATGAGTGACTGCGCTGGCGCCATTCCTCAACCGACCCAGGCGCTACACTCCGTGGATTCGGCGTCTTCCCATCCGCCTCGGCAATCGTCACCAGCCGCTCCGGTTCCCGGTACGGCAGTTCGTTCAACACAACCGCCTTCAGAATGCTAAACGTCGCCGTGTTCGCCCCAATCCCCAGCGCCAGCGTGAGCAGAATCGTCTTGTTACCAAACAAACGGCACCAGCCCCTTTACCTCCCGTCTGTATTGCTCATACTCCTCTCCAAACTCGCTCTGCATAAATTGCTCTTCCCGCAGCGATTTAATCTTCCAAGCTGCCAGCGCCAACCCCAATGCAAACAGCCCGCGCCATTCGCCCACATAAATCGCCGTTCCCAGAATCGCCAACAAAAGCCCTGTGTAAATCGGATGTCGCACTACGCGATACGGCCCACTTCGGATCAGTTCATGTTTTTCCTTCACAGTTACAGTTGGGCTCCAATTGCTTCCCAAATAGAATCGAGCCCAAACCGCCACCGCTGCCCCCGCTACCGTCACCGCCGCTCCCACCCAAGGCCAAACATCCGTCGCCGGCACAAACCGCTGGCCGAGCCAAGTGGCAAATCGCGGATCTCCTCGCAGCAGCAAGACACCCAACGCGATCGGCGCCATTTCCATCAATCTCGATCCCAGCGATTGCCGCCGCGCCGTCGCCTTGGTCATAAAACTTCCCACCACCCAAACCACCGCCGCCACAATCCAAGCTGCCGCAACCACAGTCCCCGCAGTCAAATTCATACCTTTTTCAGTGTAAGGCGGCCCTCCAGCGGTCAGTAAACTTTTGTTAACACCCCGTCAAATCGCATCGCCGAACTGTTAGCGTATTTAGAAACCAATGCTCAAAGCCTCCACCACTGCCGATCTCTCGCTCTTTGCGCTCATCTCCGCGGCCCTTCTCTCGCACGCTGGTCAGCCGGCTACAACAACCCAAACATCCCGCATCGTCACCGCTGCCAACACCTTCCTTTCCACCCTCGACGCTAAACAACGCGAATCCGTCCTCTATCGCTTCGACGACAACGAGCAGCGCCGCCGCTGGTCCAATTTCCCGATCATGATGGTTCCCCGTGGCGGCATCAGTCTCAAGGAAATGAGCCCCGCCCAACGCTCCGCCGCCATGGCCCTCATGCAAACCGTTCTCAGCCCCCGCGGCTTCGAAAAAGTCCAGATGATCATGGAAGGCGACGAAGTCAATAAGACCACCGACCAAGGCCCCGGCGGACCCGGCGGTCCTCGTGTCAGACGCGGCCCCGGCCCAGGAGGACCTCCTCCACCGAACGGTGGCCCCGGTGGCCCTCCTCCGTTCGGCCGCAACGGCGGCGCCATCTTCGGCCGCGATCTCTACTTCATTTCCTTCCTTGGCGTCCCGTCCGAAAAATCACCCTGGATGCTCCAATTCGGCGGCCATCATCTCGCCTTGAACATCACCATCGCCGGCGAACATGGAGTCCTCACGCCCACTCTCACCGGCGCACAGCCCGCGCTCTTCACGCTCAACGGCAAAACCGTCCGCCCCCTCGCTGGCGAGAGCGACAAAGCTCTCGCACTCCTCAACTCTCTCGATGACAAGCAGCGCAAGAAAGCCATTCTGAGTTTCGAAGTCGCCGACCTCGTCCTCGGTCCCGGCCAGGACGGTAAAACCATCCAGCCCGAAGGTCTGAAGGCTACTGAGATGAATGATCAGCAGCGCGCCATGCTGCTCGACGTGATCTCCGAATGGTCAGGCATCATTCACGAAAGCGCTGCCGCTGCTCGTATGGCCGAAATCAAATCCGGCCTCAACGACACATGGTTCGCTTGGAGTGGCGCCGTCACCGCCGCACCCGGCAAAAACATCACCGCATACTACCGCATTCAAGGCCCCAACTTAGTAATTGAATACGCGCCCCAAGGCCTCGGCGGCGATCTCTCCATGCACGTCCACACCATGTACCGCGACCCCACCAACGACTACGGCCGCAAATTGATCGCCCAATGAAAAAAGCGCTGTTGCTCGTACTACTCGCCGCTCCGGCATTTGGCCACCGTCTCGACGAGTATCTCCAGGCCACCATCATTTCGGTCGAGAACAATCAACTCCACGCCTCCATGCGGCTCATCCCAGGCGTTGCCGTCTCCAACCAAGTCATTCAATCCATCGATGCCAACTCCGACGGCGTCATCTCCGATGCCGAGAGTCATGCCTACGCGGAACGCGTTCTCCGAGATCTTTCCCTCTCACTCAACGGCCAGGCTCTCACTCCCAAACTTCTGTCAGTCGATACTCCTCCGCTCACTGACATGAAAGAGGGAACAGGTGAGATCCACATTGAGTTCACCGCCGATCTCCTACCCGAAAGCGGTAATCGCCAACTCGTCTTCATCAACCATCATCTGCCCGCCATCAGCGTCTACTTGGTCAACTGCCTCCAGCCGAAAGATCAGGGCATCGAAATCGCGGGCCAAACTCGCAATCGCAACCAGTCTTCCTACCAACTCGATTACTCATCTCCAAACACTTCAAGCAACATGTTCGTCCTCGGTATGCGCCACATCGCCGAAGGGACCGATCATCTGCTTTTCTTGCTCGCCCTTCTTCTTCCCGCGCAGAGTTTGATACGCATCTTGCGAATCGTGACCGCGTTCACCATCGGTCATTCCCTGACTCTCGCCGCCGCCGCTTTCGGTCTCGTCCATGTTCCCAGCCGACCAGTGGAAGCGTTGATCGCACTCTCGGTGCTGATCTCAGCCATTCACGCCCTCCGGCCCATCTTTCCTGGCCGCGAAGCCTTCATCGCCGGCTTCTTCGGACTCATCCACGGCTTGGCTTTCGCCGCCACCCTCACGCAGCTCGGTCTCACCCTCTGGCAGCGAGTCGCCAACCTCCTCGCGTTCAACCTCGGCATCGAAACCACGCAAATAATCGTCGTGCTGACGGCGCTGCCTCTTCTTCTACTTCTCGGCCGCACTCGCCATTACTCGCTTTTTCGAATTCCCGCCGCGCTCGGCACCTCGTGCGCCGCCATCTTCTGGCTGTCCGCCGCACTCGCCTGAAGTGTCACCGCAGTGAAAGCGCCGCTGTTCCCAGCGGCCCTGCGTACTCCAGTTCCACCTTCTTAATGTGTTTCAGCTTCCCCCGGTACGCATAAAACAAATAACCGCTAATCGGAGTCGCGTGCAATCCTTCCGGCAATGCCGCGTCATTCACAGCCTTCACCGGGTCAATCGGATCTTTGCGTAATTCGGGATCGGTGCCCTGTTCCCGCGGCGGCAGCGGAATATCTGCTGGATTGTTGTCGCCCGGAAATCTACGCTGCGTCGGATCGCCCCCTGCCGACACAATCACCGGTCCGGCCTGTCCATCCGCTTCCACTCTTGGGCCACGCTGCCGGTAATCCGGAATCGCATATCCCAATGTCACCGACCCCGGCGCATCTGGATAGATCCGTCTGCCATCCACCCTCAAAATAAACTCCGAAGCCTTGATCGCGACTTTCCGATTCGGCGGCGCGAAGAATGCCACCTCCACCACCAGATGTCCGTTGCTCGCTAAAGCTCCGTCCTGCACCGGCATCGAAGTTCCCCAAAAATCCGCTCCCAATCCGACGTCGCCCATCTGCGTATGCGCACCATACTTGCCCGCATCTTCGCGCACGCTCGTCCCTTGCGCCCACAGACTCAGCGAAACCACCGCTATCAAAGTTAGCCGCATACAAATACGATACGCTCTCTTAAGGAGCATCCACGATGTCTGAGCCCCAAGGTATCGTCAACACACCAAGCAATCACTCAGTCGATCAGACAGTCGAAAAGCTGAAACAGATCCTTCAAGCCAATCATGTCACTCTTTTCGCCTTGATTGATCACAGCGGCGAGGCCGAAAAAGCCGGAATGAAAATGCCCCCCACCAAGTTGTTAATCTTTGGAAGCCCGAAGGCTGGTACGCCCTTAATGCTAGCCGCCCCGAGCATAGCAATTGATTTGCCGTTAAAAATTCTGGTTTGGGAGGACACGCACGGTAAGGTTTGGGCGTCTTACAACCGGGCGGAATTCCTGCAACAACGCCATAACCTACCGCCAGAATTTGTACCGGTGCTTTCTGGTGTCGAAAAACTAGCAGCGAAAGCCGCTGATTGAACCCAATAGAGGGAGAGGCGAATGAAGTTAAGAACTGTGGTGAGCGGGTTGGCCGTGGCTTTGGCGCTGGTGGTTGTTGCATCAGCGCTTCCTGACCTAAAGCGCTACATAAGAATCAGCATGATGTAGAGAGCGTGCTGACGGATATCCCAGCAATATAATGCTGGGATATCCGCATGAAAGCCTTATCGCTTCTTCTCTTATGCGCAGCGTTCAGCGGCGCGCAAATTCCCAACGTATCCCCTCTTGATTCGCTTGATTTGGCGCGCCTGAAGAACTACACGAGCGCCCGCGTTTCAAGTAGTAATCGCTTCGTAGCGAGCAACGACGATAGCAAACGGATCATGCCGGGCGAGACGCTGGTCATGGCGGATCTGCAAGGCGCCGGCATGATTACCCACATCTGGCTCACCGTGGCCGACAACGAGTTCGCCTGGCCCCGGTTGATTCGTTTGCGTGTTTACTACGACGGGCACAAGACGCCCAGCGTCGATGTGCCGCTCGGAGACTTCTTCGCCAATGGGCATGGATCGGAACGACCGGTCGATTCAGCGATGATCCACGACGCATCCTTTGGTCGGGCGCGCAACAGCTACTGGCCAATGCCGTTTCGTCATGCCTGCCGCATCACGGTAACGAATGAAGGCAAGCGTATGCTGCCGATGTTTTACTATCACGTCGATTACCGGAAATACGCCGCGCTCCCCGCCGACATCGGCTATTTTCACGCCTACTACCGGCAGGAGCGGCCCGCCCGCATGGGGCGCAACTACGAATTCCTGCACATCAAGGGTAATGGGCATTACGTCGGAACGGTGCTCAATGTGATTCAAACGCAAGTCTCGTGGTTCGGGGAAGGCGATGATTTGTTCTATGTGGATGGAGCAAAAAACCCGCAGATTCTGGGCACGGGTACTGAGGATTACTTCAACGATGCCTGGGGCCTGCGTGATGCAAGCAGCACCTGGACCGGCACGCCGCTAGCCGAAGGCGAGAAGCTGGGCTCGCGATTGAGCGCCTTTCGCTGGCACATTCCCGATCCGATTCCGTTTCAGCATTCTATTTGGGCTGGGATCGAGCATGCGGGTTGGACTTCGAATCCTGATGGCTCCGTGCGTTCAGGCTTTGAGCAGCGGCCCGATTTCTTTTCGAGCGTAGCGTTTTGGTACCAGCAGGGCGTGAATGAGGGTCTGGCCGAGCCACCCTATGGCTACCAACGATTGCCGTTCGGAAATGCGCAACAGCTGACGATTCAAAATGCGCTGCCCGAAGTAACAACGGAAAACGGCAAGGCGAGCGTTGCCAAGGAAGTGGATTGGGCGAAAGACTTGCTCATGCTAGATGCTGCGGGAGCGGGAGCGAAGATCAACATCCCAATCGACATTGCAAAGGCAGGTCGCTACGAACTGATCGGTTTGATCGCGCAAGGCCCGGACTATGGTGATTACACGGCGCTGATGGATGGAACGCCGATGAATGTGGATCCTCGGCAAGCTGCCACTTCGGAGGTGCCACCGCCGGGGCCGGAGATCTATTACGGATATTTGCCGGAAGTGTACGTAGCAAAGGATCAAGCGCTTGGGATGGTTGACCTGACCCAAGGGCGGCACATTTTGACCTTTGTCTGTACTGGAAAAGACCCGCGCTCCGTGAGCTACAAGTTCGGGCTGAATGATGTGGTGCTGGAACGCTTCGAAGAAGAGCCCGCGAATGCAGAGGATGTCTCGGACACCTCTTTCGACGCGGTGCCCGAACGCGGAATTGTGTACCGCGGACGGACGATCGAACACTACTTGAAAAAGGCGAAGGCCGCATCAACGGAGGCCGACAAGGAACAAGTCTTCTACCAATTGGGCGAATTCACCTCCGACGGCACCGCCGCCGTTCCCGCTCTGCGCTATGCTCTCGGCGATCCATCTACAGATGTTCGGGCAGCCGTGATCACGTCGCTGGGAAAAATCGGCGCGGCCGACCCGAAGGCAATTCAAGGGTTGATCGCTGGGTTAAGCGACCAGGATTCGCGGATTCGAGGACTCTCGGCTTTGGCCTTGAAGTCGGTTGGACCGAAAGCAGCCCAGGCTGTGGCGAAATTGGGCGAGGCCTTAAGTGATCCGGTGGAATCGGTACGGGTTTCCGCGGCTGAAGCACTGGGCGAAATTGGGCCGGCAGCCGGCCCGGCTTCGCACGCATTGGCGCAAAAGATTGTAGACAAAAAGGAAGGGCGGTTTGTATTTCGCGAATCGATGTTGGCGCTAGGCAGAATTGGACCGAATGCGAAAGATGCGTTACCGGAGTTGCGCGAGGTAGCGGCCCACACGGGACCGGAAAGCTTAGCATCGCAAACCATTCTGCTCATTGAAGGTAAAAAGGTACCGACCTATTATTGATGTAATAATCGCCTTCTTCCCACGTCTTGACTGAGAGGTGTGAGAATGCTACTCGAGACCATCTGGCAAGACCTGCGTTTCGGTGTCCGCAACTTGTCGCGCAATCGCGGATTCACGTCCGTTTCCGTGCTCGCCCTCGCGCTCGGTGTAGGTATCAATACCGGCACGTTCACGGCATACAAGGCGCTAGTGACTCGGCCCCTGGATGCTCGCGACCCCGGCCAAATGGCGAACATCGCGCTCACTTTGAAGTCGGGCGAATTTGCGTTTATGTTCAGCTACCCCGATTATGTGGGTTATCGAGATCAAGCACGGTCCTTTCGCGGTGTCATCGCGTGGTCGAACGATCTATTGGCGTTGACCGAAGCGGGTGGCATCGTTAGCCAACGGAGCGCGCTCGCCGGCTCTTTGTTTGGGAAATTAGGTCTGCTGCCGCCCGGCGCCAGCAACGCTGAATTCGCCAGTACGTTCATTGTCTCCGAAAACTATTTCTCTGTTCTCGGACGCATGCCTTTGCGCGGCCGCAGCTTTGAGTCCACTTCGCCCTCGGTTCTCATCAGCGAGAACTATTGGAAGAAGAGATTCGCCGGCGATCCGGCGGTACTGGGCAAAACGGTGCGGCTCAACGGTGTCGCGGTTAACATTGTGGGAATTACGCCCCACGACTTTGTGGGAACGAGCGTGGTTGTACCTGATTTTTGGCTTCCGCTCAGCCTTGAGCCGCTAGTCCATCCAGACGCTAATGAGATTCGCGATCGGGAAAACTTTCGGTTGCGCTTGTTTGGACGCCTCGCCCCTGGTGTTGGAATGCGGGAGGCGCAGGCGGAGATGACTGTGATTGCGAATCGCCTCCGCAGCCTGCACGATCCGCATTCTGAATGGAGCAGACCTGTCCGGGCGGTTGTTTCACCGGGTTCACCGTTACCCGGGAAGATTAACACCGCTCTCAAATTCACTATCGTGCTCATCATGGTTGCGGCCGGGTTGGTGCTGGTGATTGCCTGTGCCAATGTTGCAAGCTTACAACTCGCGCGGGCCAAAGCCCGGCAGAACGAACTGAATATGCGGCTGTCACTGGGAGCGAGCCGCGGCCGTCTCATTCGCCAACTGCTGACTGAAAGTGCTGTTCTCGGCGTCGTGGCCGGCCTCGTCGCTCTCCCTTGCACTTGGGCCATGGTGCAGCTCGGGGCTACTCTGTTTCGGCAAGCTTTCCCGATGGAGATTGGGACCGTCGTGCTCACTGTAACTCCAGACTTTCAAATCTTTGGCTATGCTTTGGCTGTATCGCTAATTGCGGGTCTTCTATTCGGCATCGCTCCGGCCCTTGAGAGTTCGCATTCAGCGCTCTTTTCTACGATCAGAGGCGGCTCATCCCGTCGTGCTCGCCTTCGCAATGTGCTGGTAGCTTCTCAAGTTGCGGTCTCTCTGGTGCTTATGATTGCGGGGAGCATGCTGGTACACAGTTCGCTGCGAGCTGTCGGCATGGCGACCGGCTACGAGGGCAAACATGTGGTCGATCTCGATTTCAGATTCCCCGAAGGGACGAAGTATAACCCGGAGCGAAAACTTGCTGTGATCAATGAGCTTCGCGGCAAAGTTGCGAGATTGCCCGGCGTAGTGGAAATCACAAGTGGTCACGCGCCCGATGGCAACGGCGGCCGCACTGCTCGCGTTTCAGCCAATGGCGCCTCTCAGGGTGTCCTTCACTATAGTTGGGTTCAGGCGAACTATTTCCGAACTCTGGGCATCCCGCTGCTCGTGGGCGCCGGCTTTCCACAGCAGAATGAATCGGCCGAGCATTCGGTTCTGCTCAGCGAATCGGCAGCGCGGTCTCTGTGGCCGGGACGGAATCCGCTTGGGCGCACTCTGCGGCTGAGTACCGACGACGACCTTTTTCATCCCAAGACTGAGTTGCTTCCCGAAGGGCCGACCTGGCAAGTGATCGGGGTGGTTAGAGACACACGCGGAATCGAGGCTGATGGCAGCGATTCCGCACAGGTCTATCTGCCATTGCCACAAGAGCGCGTAAGTGACTACCCGATCTTAATCAGGACGCGGCTCAATCCCGAGGTGATCATTCGTTCGTTGGATTCGGCGGCCGCGTCGGTCGATCCTGACTTGGTGATTTCTACTGCCACCTTAGAGGAGATGCTTCGCCAAACTCCGCCTTTTCTGGGCGCCGTGTTTTCAGCCGCAATTGCAATCACCATCGGCATGTTCGGGCTTTTGCTTGCCGCGATGGGCATCTACGGCACAGTCAGCTACATTGCAGTCTTGCGGACTCGCGAAGTGGGCATCCGTATGGCTATCGGAGCTCAAAAAACCGATATCCTCGGGCTCATGATTCGCGAAAGCATGCGGTCGGTGGTTGCCGGCTTGTTGTTCGGCATGCTTCTAGCCATTGGTGCCTCGCGTCTCCTCCGTGGCGTGCTGTTTGGAGTTGGCACGGTGGATGCTATCTCATTTCTCGGCACTTCTGCGTTGTTTGTGAGTATCGCGCTGCTTGCTACATATTTCCCTTCCAGACGAGCTATGGCCGTTGATCCGTTAGTAGCGCTGAGATACGAATAGCGTCCGCGCTTTCGCCTCTGACAAAATGTTTCCATGGCCGCTGTACCGAAACTCACTGAGCAGCAAATTCAATCTGCGCTCCAAAGCCTTCCGGATTGGCGGGTGGAATCCGGCAAACTCCATCGTGAATATCAATTCGCCGATTTCGCTCATGCCATCGGATTTATCACCATAGCCGCGATTGGGATTGAGAAGCGTAATCATCACCCGGAGTGGTTTAACGTCTATAATCGCGTCCGCGTGGATCTGACGACTCATGATTCCGGCGGCATCACGCAAAAAGATGTTGAACTCGCTCAATCTTTAGAACAAATCGCTCGCAAGCTCACTTAATTAAAAGAACATGAAAGATTCGCTTCGTATCCTTCTTGCCGTCGCGGTGTACCCATACGTCGCCGCGGCGCAAACGCCGCCGCCCGCCGCAAACCAGTTCCAAACCCTTCTCGATCCTCTCATCGATGAAGCCGTCCAAAGCCATCTCATTCCGGGCGGCGTGCTCCTAATCAGCCGCAATAATCAAATCCTGTACCGCAAGGCATATGGCTCGAAAGCCTGGCTCCCTGAACACGAGCCCATGACCACCGATACGATCTTCGATGCCGCCTCTCTCACTAAGGTGATCGCCACAACGCCATGCGTCATGCGGCTTTTCGAGCAAGGCAAGATCCGTCTCGATGATCCAGTTACGAAATACCTACCAGAATTCCAAGGGGGTAAAAGCGATATTACGATTCGCCTCCTGCTGACTCACTTCTCGGGCCTTCCGCCCGATCTTGAACTCACTCCGGTCTGGAACGGCTACGAAACAGGCATCCAGAAAGCTCTCACCATCAAACCGATCAACCCTCCCGGCGCCAAATTTGTCTATAGCGATATCAATTTCATTCTGCTGGGCGAAATTGTCCGGCGTCTTTCCGGGCAGACCCTCGCCGAATTCGCGCACGATCAAATCTATGTGCCGCTGGGAATGAACGAAACCGGCTTTTTGCCGAGCCCCGCGCTCTCCGCCCGCATTGCGCCTACGGAATATGAAGAACAGAACGGCATGCCTTTCCGCGGCGTCGTGCATGACCCCACTGCACGCTTCATGGGTGGCATCGCGGGCCATGCCGGTGTCTTTACCACGGCTGACGATCTTGCCAAATATGCTCAGATGTACTTGAACCAAGGCACTCTGAACGGCGCCCATATCTTCAATCCGGAAACGGTGCGAAAGTTTACTGAACCCGGCAGTCCAGCCGATCAGCCCATTCTGCGCGGGCTGGGTTGGGATATCGATTCGCCTTTCTCAAGCAATCGCGGTGAGCTTTTCCCGATTGGTTCGTTCGGCCACACTGGCTTCACCGGCACTTCTGTCTGGATTGATCCGCGCAGCCAATCGTTCGTCATTTTTCTCACAAATGTCGTCCATCTTAAACGCGGCAATTCGCTAAGTTCTCTCCGCAGCCGATTGGCCACGACGATTGCTTCGACGTTTGGTCTCGATGTTCCAAACAGCGTTGCCATTACCGGCTACAACGAAACCATTGCCGGGGCGGGCGTTCACCGCGTAATCGGTCGCAACGCTGAAACCCAAACGGGCCTTGATGTTTTGGAGGCAGAGGGTTTCCGCGAATTCAAGAACAAACGCATTGGTCTGATTACCAATCAAACCGGTATTGATCGCTCCGGCAAGCGAAACGTCGACGCCATGTTGAGCGCGGGTGTTCATATTGCAACGATATATTCACCGGAACACGGGCTCACCGGAACTCAGGATGCCGATGTGACCGATACCAAGGATCCGCAGACCGGCATCCCCGTGGTTAGCCTCTACGAGCCGAACGCGCGGCGTCTTACGGCCGCTCAAACGCAGAATCTGGATGCGGTCGTGTTCGATATCCAGGATGTGGGTGCGCGCTTTTACACCTATTCGTGCACGCTTCTCTACGCGCTCGAAGAAGCCGGCAAGTCGCACAAGCCTTTCTATGTGCTGGATCGCCCCAATCCCATCACCGGCACTCACGTCGAAGCTCCGATGATCGATAAGGATTTGCAATCCTTCGTTGGCTGCTATGACATGCCCTTGCGCCACGGGCTTACGTTCGGCGAACTTGCGCATATGGCCAATTCTGAACAGCATTGGAATGCCGACTTGCACGTCATCAAAATGAGGAATTGGGAGCGTGGTGACTGGTTTGATTCGACATCGCTTGAGTGGGTCAACCCCTCACCCAACATGCGGAGCTTGAATGCGGCCTTGCTTTATCCGGGAATCGCGATGCTCGAATACAATACGAATTATTCGGTGGGGCGGGGAACTGATGCCCCGTTCGAACAAGTAGGCGCCGATTGGATTAATGGCCCTGGTTTGGCCGCGGCATTGAACGGTCAATTCATCCCTGGCGTGCGAGTGTATCCGACAAAGTTTCAGCCGACATCTTCGAACTTCTCAGGCCAAACAATTGAGGGCGTTCGCTTCGTCATTACCGATCGCGAAAGTTTTGATAGCACCCGTCTCGGCATTGAACTCGCCGTGGCGTTGCGCACTCTCTATCCCGGCAAAATCGACTTCGATAAATGCAAAACCTTGATCGGCAGCCATGAAACCATCTCCGCGCTTGCCGAAGGTAAAGACGCCATTGATATTTGGATGCCGGCGCAAGCGGAAGCCATCAAGTTTGCAGACAGGAGAAAGCCGTTCTTGCTTTATTAGGCGCCGACGGCTCTTTTCGCTTCCTCAACGATGCCTTCTAACTCGGCCCGATAATTGCTGAGAAGTTGATCGCTGGTTGCTTCAAAGCGCATCACCAAAACCGGTTGTGTATTCGAAGCGCGAACCAATCCCCAGCCTTTTTCGAAGATTGCGCGCACGCCATCTACCTCAACCACTTTGTACTTCTGCCTGGCCACTGCCGCTACTTTCTGCACGACTTGGAACTTCTTGTCATCGGCACAATCCACTCGCAATTCCGGTGTGGAGACAAGTTTGGGAATACCCTGCATCTGATACGAAAGCGGCTGGCCGCTCTTGGAAATAATTTCGAGCAGACGGCAGGCTGCGTACAGTGCGTCATCGTACCCGTAATACCGGTCGGCGAAGAACATATGGCCCGACATTTCACCGGCTAATTCCGCATGCTCTTCTTTCATCTTGGCTTTGATGAGAGAATGCCCGGTTTTGTACATGATCGGATTCCCGCCCAGTTCCTTGAGCTTGTCGTACATGATCTGCGAGCATTTCACCTCGCCAATAAACGTGGCGCCGGGCTTGCGGGTTAAAATTTCACGCCCGAAGATGAGCATCAGCATATCGCCGTAGACGACATCGCCGTTTTCGTCTACAGCGCCGATGCGGTCGGAATCGCCGTCGAATGCAATGCCGAGGTCGGCCTTATGTTTGCGTACGGCCACTTGCAAGTGCGAAAGGTTGGAAACAACTGTCGGGTCGGGATGATGGTTCGGGAAATGGCCGTCCATTTCGAAAAACAATTCAATTGGTTCGACGTTCAGACGTTCGAGAATTCGGTGAAGGGTGGGTCCAGCCGTGCCGTTTCCCGCATCGAAAACAACCTTGACTTTCCGCGGCAGGGCAACGAACTGTTTCGAGAGCTCATCGACATACGGTGTGGTCGCATCTACAGTTTGCACCGCGCCCGTCCCGGTTTCGAAATCGTTCGTTTGAATCAGCTTGAGGACATGTTGGATCTGATCGCCGTGCAGTGTACCGCTGCCGCAAACGGTCTTCAGCCCGTTGTACTCGGGCGGGTTATGGCTACCGGTGATCATGACGGCGCCATCCGCTTTGAAGTGAACGGCCGAGAAATAGAGCACCGGGGTGGGCACTACACCGACGTCCAGAACATGAGCCCCGGTGGCCAAAATGCCCTTTAAAAGCGCGTCATGAACCCTTTGTCCGCTCAGCCGGCAGTCGCGTCCCAGACAGATGGTTCGTCCACTTTGCCGAATCAAATGAGTGGCCAGCGCCCGCCCAATTTGTTCAACTTCCGGATCGAGAAGTTCTTTATCGGCGATGCCGCGAATGTCATATTCGCGGAAAATTTCAGGGTTCAGCATTTAGGTTTAAATTCCAGGTTACCTAAATGAGTGTCTCCTGCCGGACAATCAGCGTCTCCAGAAATTCCTTATCTATCTCGTAGCCGAATCCGGGCGTGTCGGACACGGCGATGGTTCCGCTTGCCGAAACCTCCACCGGGGGCACGATAATGTCGCGTTTCCAGTAGCGTTTGCTGGCGGAGACGTCACCCGGCAGGACAAAATTGGGTAGAGTGGAGAGCGCAATGTTGTGCGCGCGCCCGATGCCGGATTCGAGCATTCCGCCACACCAAACGGGTATGTTGTTTGCCTGGCAAACATCGTGAACTTTCTTTGCTTCGGTGAAGCCGCCCACGCGTCCGAGTTTGATATTGATGATGCGGCAAGCCTTTAGCTTGATGGCTTGTTCGGCATGATGGGCGGAACGGATGCATTCATCCAAGCAGATTGGCGTTTGCAGTTCGGCTTGCAATGCGACGTGATCGATGATGTCATCGTGAGCCAGGGGTTGCTCGATCATCATCAAATAAAACTCATCAAGCTTTTTTAAATGTTCGATATCGTCGAGCGTATATGCCGAATTCGCATCCGCCATTAGCTTGATATGCGGAAACTTTTCGCGCACCTGCCGGATCACGTCCACGTCCCACCCGGGCTTGATTTTCATTTTGATGCGCTGGTAGCCGGCCGCTAACTCGGTCTCAATCTTGTTCAATAATTGCTCAACCGAGTCTTGAATGCCAATGGAAACGCCGCAGGCAATTTCATGGCGTGCGCCCGCGCCAATGGCTTTCCAAAGCGGTTCGTTGTTCATGCGCGCTTGCAAATCCCAGATGGCTGCTTCCACGCCGCCGCGCGTCATGTTGTGCCCGCGAATGTGATCGGTTCGCGCATTCACTTCGCTGGCATCGGCAAATTCGTGCTTGAGAACGCGCGGCGCAATGTAATCGATGAGCAGCGGCCAAATTGACCCGGTCCACTCCTCGTTATAGAACGGGTTCTCACCGGCCGTCACTTCGCCCCAGCCGGACAGGTTGCCCGCGCACGCTTCCACCAGGACTATATCGCGGTCATACGTCCGTACGAAGCTTGTCTCGAAGAAGTGCACCAACGGAATGCGAATGTGGCGCAGAATGATGCGGTCTACTTTGATTCCCATGTTCCTAGAAGATATGTCCCAAACTCGTCTGTCTTTTCAAATCCGATCACCGCTAATTGCGCGCGGAAATGCTTGTCAAACTGCTCGCCCACGTCCTTTTGAATCGCGCGCGCCTTGGCTGCGTCGTTCTCGATCAACTCCAGGATATTTGCTGGAATCGAGATCCGCGCTTCCACAGCAGGCCGGTCAAACGGCTTTCCGTCGACAATCGCTTCGACTCGTTTCGACCGGATCCACCATTCCGGAACTAAGCGATCGGTCGGCAGCCCGCCGTGCAGCGCGCTCGTCGTCGTGCCGTACTGGTTATGTACGTAGCGCCGCACGATCACGCCCAACCGTTCTATGTTGAAGAACGCGTTTTTGAGCTGCAACGGGTCGAACGTCCACTCGATCAGATCGATATCTCTGTCCAGCGCCCAATTGCGTTGTTCCAACTTCAAACGCCGCCCCAAACCGCTATTGCGGTATTCCGGCAATACGCCCATCATGTGGCTGTGAATGTAATACTTCCCGCCGGGTTTCAAGCCCGGAATCCCCAGGCAGAAGGCGACCATCTTATCGTTGTCAAACGCGCCCAGGACTTGTCCGCCAATTTTATCGGCGACAACGAACAGCCGCTGAGGTAGCAACTCCACATCATGAAATCCCCAAATCTCGCGCTGCAGCCGCACCACGGTTGCGAATTCGTCTAATTGGGTAAGCTGGCGAATTTCGATCATGCTAACGATTTATCAATTGTGGCAGGATCGTCCCTGAAGTTCCTTGGAACGAGTAGTCCACGCTTTGGGAAAGCGGCGTCGGCTCGATGTTTATCTCAATTACTTTAGCCCCCGCCGATTTAGCCAGCGGCACCAAACCGGCAGCCGGATACACGACGGCAGACGTTCCGGCTACGAGGAAGACTTGACATGATCGCGCCGCGTCTTCCGCTTTAGTCCAAACTTTCGGATTCAAGAATTCGCCAAACCAAACGACGCCAGGGCGAGCCATTCCGCCGCACTGACAATGAGGCGGGATCTCAAGCTTGGCCGAAAGGTCTTCCCATTCCCTGCCACAGACTGTACAGCGCAACAGCCAAATGCTGCCGTGTACCTCCAGTACATTTCGGCTACCGGCGCGCTGATGCAAACCATCCACGTTCTGCGTCACCAAAGTGAAGGCCCTGGCGTGCCGCTCTAGCTCCGCCAAGGCAACGTGACCGGGATTCGGTTCGATGCCGGCAATTAGGCCGCGCCGCCAGTCGTACCACTCCCAGCAAAGTTTAGGATCACGAGCAAAGGCTTCGGGCGTGGCCAAATCTTCGGGCCGGAATTGCCGCCACAAGCCCTGAGGCCCGCGAAACGTGGGCACACCGCTTTCAGCCGAAACGCCGGCACCGGTTAGGACCGCAATGCTGCCGGCTCGTGCCAGCAGTTCACGCGCCTCAGCTGAATTCGCCTTTTGCAATTTCTTCAGCCAGGTGTTCGGAAGCACGCATCGAAAGCGCCAAAATTGTCATCGTGGGGTTCTGCCAACCCGCCGTAACGAAACTCGCGCCATCAACAACTAACAGGTTCTTAACATCGTGCGTCTGATTCCATTTGTTCAGCACGCTCTTCTTCGGGTTGTCACCCATGCGGCAAGTGCCGACTTCATGAATGCTATAGCCGGGTGGATTGACTTCATCCGTTTTACAAACAATTTCCCAGCCGCACTCCTTGAAAAGCTCTTCCGCCGTATTGGCCGCGTCTTTGCGCAGCTTTACTTCGTTATCAGAATCGCGAGCTTCAATATGCAAAACCGGGATACCCCAAGCATCTTTGACGTCGTTGTTGATGCGAACATGATTTTCGAAGCGCGCAACGCGTTCGCCGAAGATGCCGGCCGAAATGCACGAACGGGAATAGCTATCGAGTTTCTGCTGCAGTTCCTCACCATAAAGCGGGAAGTAATCAGGGCTTGGGTTGCCGCCACTGCTGATGTGCATGCAGTAGCCTTTGATGAAATCGCTGCGTTTGTCCTTTGAGAGATTTCGGAAGCGCGGCATAAAGGCGCTTCCGCCCATGAGCCCGTCCGGCGCTTTGCCATCGCGGGCTTCGGGAACCGAAGCAACAACGTTCACGCCGTACATCTGATCCACCAGGTAGTGGCCTAGAACACCGCTTGAATTTGCCAAATTCGAATTGAGTAACAAGCGCGTGCTTTCGAGTGTGCCCGCCGCCAGCACCACGACTTTTGCTTTCACGTGCATTTCGCGCTGCGAATGGCGGTCGACAAAATAGACGCCATTCGCCAAGCCGGTGTTCTTGTCGACGGTGACCTCGCGCACGATCGCGTTTTGAACGATGTCCAGCTTGCCGGTTTCTAGGGCATCCGGCAACAAAAGGTTGATGGAACTGGCCAAGCCATCACGGCCTAATGCATTCCGCCACTTGGAAACCTGAATGCCGCGTTTCGTGGCCGCCGCGGTGAATTGTTTGATGCTCCCTGTGTCTTCAGTGGCCGCGAACTCGACAAAATTGCCATCGGGGAATTGCGGCCATCCTTCTTTGCGTCCTGTGACGCGAAAGATTTCTTCGACACGGGAGTAGAACGGCGCGACATCGTCATGGCTGATCGGCCAGTTCTCGCCGGTGCCATCAATATCGGCCGCTTTAAATTCGTAATCGCTCAAGCGAAAGGATTGCCTTGCCCAAAACAATGACCGTCCGCCCAACAAGCGAACGCGAACCCAATTGTAGACGGCATCGGGCGGGTGAGTGTACGGCACTTCTTTTTCGTCGACCCATTGGTTCGCGTTGAACTCGTCGGCTTGAAATACGTGCGGCAGACGCCCCGGCTCGTTGAAGCCGCGAAAAGGTAACTCGTGCGCTGCTTTCTGGGTTCGATCTTGTTCGAAATCTGCTTGCGGGCCAGCGTTCAGCATCAAGCAGGAGATGCCGTGGCTTGTCAGAATCTTGGCGGCCATACCGCCTGCGTGGCCGGAGCCGACAATCAGAACTTCATATTGTTTGATAGGCATTCGGCTAGACTCCCGTCACCCGCGGATCAACCGGCTTCCAGTACGTGCGTTTACCCGAGTTGAAACGTCCGCGGCCACCGCTCGAACCTGCTGCTGCCCATTCGGCGGAATTCATGGTAGCTGTGCGCAAATCGCCATGCACCTGCGCCATGAAATGTTGCATCGGATCTTTCGGCTCTTCGCGTTCCCAGGCGCGCGCGACAAGCAGCGGCCGGATGATCGTATCCGCTTGCTTTGCGTCCAACTCCGCGAAAGGCTTCTGAAACGTCCGCTTTGCTGCAGCGTTCAATCCGTTCAATCCACTTTGATAGAGCGTTTGCATTGGGGCAGGGGAGCGTGAGATGAGGAAATCCAGGAATACCGGCGCTTGGGCCTCAATCGCGCCAGGATGATTCTTCATGGGCGGCATTAGAGTTTCCGCCAGCTTTGTGAGTGCCCCAAACTGCGCGGGAGTGAAGAACCTTTGAGTTGTCTCGCCAATCGTGTCGGTCTCGGCGAGAGGAAATTTTTGTACGCCTTGTGCGGGTTTAGCGGGCGGGGGAGTGGTCGTCTGCGGGACAGCAACAGCAGTGGCCGGCATCACCAATAAACTTTGAACGAAATTACGACGTTTCATGCGTACACCACATGAATTATTTCACAGACTTCGGAGCATGCAACGTCAATTTCTGCACACGCCAATTAAGAATTTCCGCCACGTACAGTTCGTTTTCAGATGGGCAGGCCATTTCATGGATCCAGCCGAACTCTTTGGGCATGTGGCCGCTTGAGCCGAGCATGCCGAGAACTTCCCCTTCAAGACTGAGCTTGTAAATGCGGCCGGGGAAGCCGTCGGCCGCAAAGAGATATTGCTTTTTGCCAGGCGTGATGCAGATAGCCCATGGAGCGCCGCTCTGCATAGTGGGGTTCCCTTCCGGTGAGGGGCGTTCGCCCATCCAAGGTTGAGCATCGTCAGGCACGGGAACGTCGATTCGAATTTCGCGAAGATAATCCCCATCGGGGCTGAAGATTTGAATGCGCCGATTGCCGCGATCGGCCACATAGATGTTACCGGCATTATCGGAAGCGATACTGTGCGGAGTATTAAATTGACCGGGACTGCTGCCCGGGCCGCCCCACTGCTTTACCCAATGGCCGTCTTTGTCGAATTTGGCAACGCGCGAATTGATATAGCCATCGCTGATGAAGATGTTGCCCTCGCGGTCCCAAGTAACGTCGGTCGGCTGACGGAACTCGCCGTTGACAGCGGGCAGCGGAGGTGTGACTCGAGTCCAGGGGCCGGCTTCATCGGACGCTTCTTTCTTGCGTCCAAAGACCATGGTGACGCGGCCTTGTGGGTTGAACTTGACAATCATATCGGAGCCCTTATCAATTGCCCAAATATTGCCTTCCTTGTCGATTTT
>CAVYUL010000102.1:0-106636 GCA_963771405.1 Bryobacterales bacterium | reverse complement strand
AGGTGCTGATATCTTTCGAGGAGATTCATGGCATCGGCGCGCTGACCGTTACTGTCAAGCGCCAGAGCAGCCTCGACAACTTCTTCTTGGCTCGCCAAATGGCGCTGACCGCGCGAGGCTTCGAGAGCGATTGTCATACCTTCCGGAGAGGCACCGCCGGTTTCAGCGGCGAGGCGAAGAGGCGATGAAGGGCCGACCGGCTCTTCTGATTGAGTGAGCGCGCTCACGAGGAGGCGCACCACATCGGCTTGGGCATTGCGAGGTTTGACCATACCCAGGTGATCACCGGCCACAACGCGACGAAACTTTCTGGGAAAAGGATTGAGAGCGGACTCGGCGGGCACAAAATTGTCTTTATCGCCGGCGATGGTCAGGAATTGGAAGCGCGGGGCTGCGCCGATGACGCGATCCCAGTCGGAGCGTAATTCCGTGATGAAATCACCATTGGCTTGCATATTGAGGACCTGACCACCAACGAACATGCCGAAGAGCCTCGCCATGATGTTGGCTTTATTGACACCCGCGCTTGGCGTTCCAAAGAGAAATAGGTGTTTGATCCGCTGTGTTTGATTCGAATTATCGGCCAGCGCGCGTTCGACAACGAGGCCGCCCATGCTGTGGGCAACAATGGCGATGTCGTCACATTCAGAAAGCGGTGGTATATCAAGTTCGGTGAAGAATGAGAGCGCAAGCTTGGGCAGATCGGGATCGGCGGACCAGATGCCGGGCGTGCCGGGCAGAAGGCTAGTAGGGTAACCGAAACCAAAGATGTTCCAGGATTCAAGGGCAGAATTGTCCCGGAGGAACGACGGGAACTTTGCCCAAGTGCGGTCGACGTTGCCACTGAATCCGTGGATAAACACGATCGCTGATTTTGTAGACGCGCGTTGGATAGTTACCAGTTCGGCCATAACTAGCAAAGTATAACGTGTTTTATTAAGGAGCTGAGGTAACTCAGCCCCTCTTGTCTGATTAGTAAGAGTAGCCCGGTACGTTGAAAGCAACGCCGCGGCTGCGATTCACAGCCACGGTGGCCGGAATATCAATCAGGGCGGCAGCACAGACCATCGATGTTCCGTTGAGAGCCATGTAACGGAACGCCCCGGTGGCACCATCGAACCAATAGTTCGTGGCCATGGTTCGATGGCCATCGCGGAGCATGAGCACAGTAGTAGCAGTCGGGAGCGTCGCCGAGGGGACGGCGGTGTAGGCCAGCTGTTGATAAGTGGGTTGAGGGGGCAAAGCGGGCGGCTGGTCGTAAGACATGGGCGCGGGACGCTGCGAGTAACCATACTGATCACGCGGAGCTTGATAATACTGCTGCGAATACACGTTGGGGTCGGGGACGCCGAAATCGTCCATAATCTTGAGAGTCAGCCGGGTTTCAGCTTTGAGGACAGGGCGAGGGCCGCGGCGGGGCAGATTGATCAAATCGACCGGCCAAAGGACAGGGATCATCCACTCCACCGTATCGCGAACCGGATGACCTTTGCCGCGGATGCGCCCCTGTTTATCGACTGGAAACTTGGGCACACAGACGACTTTGGCAGATATGGGAATGATCTGGCCGGGAGGGATGAACATGCGGTCGAACTTGAGTTCCATCCAACCTTTGCCAACAAAGTGGCCGGGATCGCGATAATCCTCGAAGCGGCCTTCAAGATAACTGCCGTATGGCAAAACGGATCGGCCGTACAACTCAACATGACCGACCTGACATAAGACCGGATCGCCGACATCAAGGGTTTTTGAGGAAAGTTTGGTTCAGAAACGGTGCACTGCACCAAAGAACCAGCCGGAATCATTTGCTCAACGGCAAAGCCGGACAGGGGTGCAAAAAGGAAGAGAATCGCAGTAAGACTGTCCTTCATGGAGGCCTCCAAAAAAGGTGAAGCGAACGAGTTTATTTTCGAAAAGCCGCGGGCCTGATCGTGAAAGCGCGCCGCGATGCGGCGGTTGACGGCAGAGGTAGTCACTAGACCTGCCTCGGGGGAAAAACAAGAAGGAAATCTGTTGTTCTTTTTGATTATGCTGACATCGTTTCGGTGCGTCAATAGGCGGAATGCCGCTAGCCTAGGATCGGATTTACCTGTTAACCATGCTACTGAGGGGACTAGAGCACGTGGCCGGAGCGGCGGTGGCGCACTACATCGAATATGAGCGCGACCGCTGGCATGGCTTGGGAAAGCCACTGCAAGAATCACAGAAAAACAGATTCAGCGCCTACTTCGGCGAAGAAGACTTAGAGCGTGTACGAATCATAGAGAACCAGCGCTTGCCAATTCCAAGGCCGCCGGAATATAGACATTTGCTGCGCTGGACCGGATGGAGCCTGCCCGACCCGGATGGTGTGGCTGCCATTACGTTCGATTCAGTAGTGATTTCGAGAGACACTATTTGGGATTCGTTGCTGTTTCATGAAATGGTGCACGTTGCGCAGTTTCGCTTGCTGGGCGTACGAAGATTTTCACAAGAATACGTGCGTGGATTTTTCGTTTCGAAAAGCTATACGGGCATTTCGCTCGAAGCCTGTGCTTTCGAATTGGAGAGTCGGTTCCTCAGAGGCCTGGAAACTTTTCAGGTGGAAAGCGAAATCGAGAAATGGCTTGAAAAGACCGCCTAAACTCAAAGTATGCATTTGCAGTTCGCCTGCCAGCCCGGCTGTACGAAGTGTTGCAACGTGAGTGGCTTTGTATACATTACGGAGACGAACGCAAAGGAGATCGCAGCATACCTCGGGTTAACGGCTGAGGAGTTCGAAAAGAAATATCTTGTGCGCTTTAGGAAAGTGTTGCGGCTGCGCAAGCCACGGCGATCGCAATGTCATTTCCTAAACGAAAACGGCTGTTCGGTACACAGCGTGAAACCGGTGCAGTGCCGACTTTATCCGTTTTGGCCCGAGTTTGTGGAAAAACGCAAAGCTTGGGAAGCGGAACGAAAAGCCTGTCCTGGTATCGGAAAGGGAGAACTGATTCAAATTGGCGTGGCTTGTGAGATCGCGAACGAGATGAAGACAGCCTACCCGGCCATCTATAGTTGAAGAGATTTAAAAGTCGTGCGGAAAATGCCGATAAAGGATGTAAGAAGCAAAGACAAACGCACGGCAGGAAAACCCCAAACTTCCCCAAAATACGAGCCTGCCGTGCGCTTTAGTTGAACGGGTCTAATTGTTATTGATTCTGTTGTTTTGAACCCGTCAAGGTAGTTTTGTTGCTCTTTCTTGTTGGCGTCGAAAAATTTCGCGAGCTTGATTGTTTTCCGAATGATTTGTTTTGGGCTCGCTCTTCCCTCTAAGATCGTTACTTTCCGGTCTCGCCGCCGATGAGAACATCGATGGCCGACCGCAATTCACGCAGCCGATTGGAGATCATCTCCGTTTTGTCGCCCAATTCATCGCGTGAAAGCTCTAGCGCCTGTCCATAAATCGCTTCGGCCTTCGACAAGGCAGAATTGCCGTCGGAAAACTTGGTGGCCAGAAAAGCACTGCGCGCCACCGAAGTGAAAATCAAGGCTGAATTAATTTCGTTTTCAATCAAAGCGACCAACAAATGTTGGCTGATCTGCCGCAGGCCGCCGCCGGCTTCTTCATTACCCTTATTTCTCAAAATTGGCGAACTTCTCATCTTCTTTAAGAAACACGCGCAAAACGGCAGCGGTGTCAGCCGCAGCGCCGAAACGCGAGCGTTGCTTCCCCTTCCTTGGCTGGCGCGCATCCGCGCCCTTCACGCTCTGTAGTCCCCACGCCGGAACCACTTCCGGCGTAGGGTTCCTCCGTCCGCAAAGGATAGTCTGTGGATTCGGTAGTTGTAAGGGAAGACAGCACGCTGGGTAGGAAAGTCACATCGACGGCCAGCGCGATTTGTGACTTTTGGCACCGCTGAAGAACTCTTAATGATTTGGAAGCAATTCTCAACCCAAATGCCGGGATGCTTTATGCTCAAGAATGGCCTGATCAAGGCCAGGGAAATGAGCTATTGGCCGGTAACGAGCAGGATGACGAATTGTTCGAAGCGGCGCGGCAGGCAGCGCCGGGAGATCTACGCGCCTTTGAGCAATTGATTGAACACCATCAACGGCGCATTGTGGCCGATTGCCGGCATATCACGCGCGATGAAAGTGTGGCCGAAGACCTGGCGCAAGAAGTGTTTCTGAAGGCATTCTTCGGAATGAAAAATTTCGAAGGCCGTTCCTCCTTCCGGCACTGGCTGCAAGTCATTAAGGTCCACCACTGTCTCAACCATTTGAAAAAACAGCGTGGCAGGACGGTGGTCAGTATTGACGATGACGGCCCTCCTTCCAAGGAAGAGGCAAAGGCTTTTTCGTCGGACGACAAAAGCGAGGAGCGATTTAGCGAACAACAAATCATTCACCGGGTGTTGGACGCAATGCCGGATAGTTTGCGAGTGCCCTTGGTGCTGCGTGACATGGACGAACTCTCTTATGAAGAAGTCGCCGCAACGCTGAATGTCAGTCTGTCGGCGGCCAAGATGCGGATTAAACGCGCGCGCGAATGGTTTCGGGACCAGTATGAGGCTCACAGCGGACGGGTGGCGCGAGAGGCAACGAGATGAACGGAAATGACGATCAGCCCATTCACGAGCTAGCCGATTTAGAGTCACCGGTCTCCACTGGATTTCTGCAGCGCTTCCGCCAAAAGATTTATCGGCGGGCGGCGACAGCCCAGTTCGCACAGTTCTCTTACGCCATGCCGCTGGCTATCTTTATCGAATTCATTGGTATTATTGTGCATCTCGTTTCGGTGGTGGACGGGAAAAAAGGCAGATCGTCTAGATGAAGGAAAAACTGCTCAGCGCATTTTCGAACTTGGCTGACACGGCTATTGTCGCCGCTCCCCGCGTGTTGGTCGGCATCATCTTGATGGTGGTGGGCTTGGCTGTGGCCAAGGTCATCGAAGTAGTTTTGCGTTTTATTCTCACACGCATCCGCTTCGATAGTTTGATGGAGCGGGCGGGCATTGACAAGACGCTGCAGCGGATCGGACTGAGGCAACAGCTCAATGTGGCGATTCCGCGAATTGTTTATTTCCTCACGCTGATCGTGCTGGCACGCACAGCCGCGGACGGATTGGGATTGACAGCCATTTCGGGCGCGATTGGAGCTTTCTTCGCTTACCTGCCGAATATCATTGCGGCACTGCTGCTGTTGATTGTGGGTGCGGCGGTTTCACAGTTTGCGTCCGACACGGTTGTGGAAGCCTCCAAGAATTCGGGCATCGATTTTGCGCCGGCTTTAGGCAAGATGGTGTCGGGATTAATTATGTTTGTCATCGGCATGATGGCGATCGGGCAGCTGCAGATCGATACCAACATGGTCCGCATTGTGACAAGTTTCCTTCTGGGTGGCCTGGCGTTGGCATTCGGGTTGGCGTTTGGCTTAGGAACGCGTGACGTGGTCCGGAACATTACGGCCGGTTTCTATCTACGCAAGCACCTCATCGTAGGGGAGACTGTTGAGATCGCCGGACAGCAGGGAATCCTGCGCAGCATCACGGCAACCCACGTGGTCTTGGAAGGCGCGGATTCGACCGAAATCAGCATCGCTAGTGCAACCTTTCTGGACAAGATCGCAAAGCAGACTATACAGCCTTCGGCGGGCCCCGCGACACCGGGGGCAACCGAGTAAAAGAAGCGCTGATCTGATTGATTCCAGGCGAGTTGCGGTTTGAGTAGAGCGGGTGGTCGTATACTGGCCGGGATAGGCAAGCACAGGCTTCTTGAACGGGATAGTACTAAGGTTCTGCCCTCGTGTTCGACTTACGCTATAGCATGGCGAAATCGAGCGAGGGATAGGGTCAAATCATAACGGGGTGGGAAGTTTTCGTGCTAGTTTCATATTTGGCGGATTCTACGCGTTGAGCGGTATCTGGCGTTGTCCGCTATCAGGTTAAAAACTTGTCTGGCTGCATGCCAATTGCCATATGAATACCTTAGATCTGCCGTCGGTAACGTTTCGTCCAGCAGCTTTCCTTTCAGGAGCGCCGGGCCCGTGGGCCGGCCATTTGCCTTTTGCTTGTGATTTGATCGCGGGATTGCGACCCGAAGTCATAGTGGAGCTCGGCGTGTTTTACGGCGACTCCTATTTTGGTTTTTGTCAAACAGTAGCCGAAACGAATCTGCCGTGTACCTGCTATGGAGTGGACAGTTGGCGTGGGGACACACCAGCAAGCTTCTACGAAAGCTCGGTATACGATGCGGTAAGCCGGCACAATGACCGCTACTATCGGGCGTTTTCCTACTTAATGCGGACGTCTTTCGACGAGGCGATTAAGCAGTTTTCCGAATCGAGCATCGGATTGCTGCACATGGATGGTTCCCATTCTTATGAGACAGCGCAACACGATTTTGAAAACTGGCTGCCGAAGGTAAAGCCGGGCGGAGTGGTTCTGTTGCATGACATAGCAGTGCGTTCGGGCGACTACGGTGTTTGGCGGCTGTGGGAAGACCTGCAGAAAAAATTCCCCACGTTTGAGTTTCGGAATAACGACGGGCTGGGCGTGCTCTGGAAGCCCGGCGGCACGAACGACAAAAATCCGTATTTGCAAGAACTTTTTGGGAGCCCGAAGGAAAAGCAGGAACGAATCCGGCGTTATTATTGCCTGTGCGCAGAGCGTTTAGAGATGGAGCAAACGCTCGGGCTGTCGCGCGCATCCGATGCGGGACATTCGCTGATTCAAGTGGTTTGCGCGCGCAATGGAAGGTACAGGCCGGAAGAGCGGTTATCGCAGATCATCGAGCCCGGCAAGTGGACGAACGTTTTTATCCGGCTGCCGGAAGGCTTGGGCGATCGAGCGATGCGGATCGATCCGGCGAGCCGTACCGGGATTATCGATATTAGCGGCATTCAAATACGCAAAGTGGGTGGCCGAACGGTTTGGAGTTGGAGCCCGGAGGAAAGCGCGGACGGGTTCCGTGTGGAAGGTACGGCGTACCGGATGCCTTCAGCGGATACGTTCCGGGTGCTGAGCTTCGGCAACTCGCCGCAGATCTACCTGCCCGAACTGCCGAGTGTGCCGAATAACGAGCCGCTGGAACTAGAATTGCGGTTGCGGATCGATATCGAGCTAAGCGCGATCCAGGATGTGGCGCAGAAAGCCGCCGATTTGGATCGCGAACGGGCCGATTGGGATCAATCGCGAAAGCAGGATCAGGCGCGGCTTGAAGCGTTGAAGCAAGATAATTCCAAGTTCGCGGATAAAGATCGGGCGAAATTGGCGGCACAGTATGCGGAGCGGGAACAATCGCTGGTAAAGCAGCACGAAGCCGCGAAGATTGCTTTGCAGCAAGGGCATGAAGAAAAAGTGCGCGCGCTGGTGCAACAGAACGACGAAAAAATCAAGACCTTGACGGCGCAGCACGAGCAGGCGAAGCAAGGCTTGCAGAAGCAACTCGATCAGGCGAAGCAAGGCTCGGCGAAGCTTTCCGAAGAGACCAAAGAAGCGCTCACCAAACAGCACGAAGAAGCCAAGCAGGTGATTGTTCAGCAGTTTGAGCAATCGCGGCAGGAATTGGAAAAGCGGCTGGCGCAATCGGAAGAGCAATTGGAACAGCAGCGCAAGACGCAAATTGAGGCGGCTGCGGATAAAGAGCGCATGCAAAACGCGCATGGATTATTGACGCAAGAAGTTTCCATTGCCCGCGGCAATGCGGAAGAGTTGAAAGCCGAGATCGAACGGCTTACCACGATTCAGGCACAGACGCAGGGCGAAGTGATCGATGCGCGCAAAGTAAATTCGCGGCTGGCGGCGGCGCTCGATCAAGAGCGGCTGGCGCGGGCGATGATGGAAAACTCACGCTCCTGGCAGATGACGAAGCCTTTCCGGAATATGTTCGGGCTGTTTTCGAAAACGCCAAGCCGGTAAGCGCGGGTCGGCCGCTCGCAAAAAACAAAGCACAATTTCCCTCTTGACAGCTACGCGCCATGGTGCTAATTTCTCAGCATGTGCTGATTTTTTAGCACAACGCATATGGCCTTAGACGGACTCAGCCGGCGCGAACGGCAAATCATGGAGATTTTGTACCAGCACAGCCGGGCAACGGCCGCAGAGGTGCGCGATGCCATACCGGATGCACCCACCTACTCGGCGGTGCGCGCCTTGCTTCGAGTGCTTGAGGACAAAGGGCACGTCAAACACGAAAACGACGGGTTGAAGTATGTCTATGTGCCAGTAATCAACCATGCGAAGGCAAAACGATCGGCGGTAAAACATTTGGTCGACACGTTTTTCCAGGATGCCCCGGAACAAATGGTAGCGGCGCTTTTGGATGTTTCGTCGGGGCGGCTGACGCAGGAGGAACTGAATCGCATGGCGGCCATGATTGAAAAGGCAAAGAAAGAGGGGCGATAAATGCATTGGACTTTAAGTGCTTTTCTTGAGCTGGCAGTGAAGGGCTCGCTGCTGGTTGGAGTGGCACGGGTGATTGTTGCATTTCTCAATAAGGGATCGGCGGCCCTGCGACACCAAGTCTGGGTGTTGACATTGGTCACTTTGTTGGCTCTGCCATTGCTGGTGGGAATTTTGCCGGAGTGGCAAGTACCGGCAGGCGCGCCGTTTCTGGATAACGCCGCTGTCTTTCGCAGCGTAGTAAGTGCATCAAAGGATCTCGGGAGTGGCCAGCAAGCGAGCGGAAAGCAAGTGACGATTCCGAGCGAGTGGGTGAGGGACGGGGGAGCCATCATCTGGGCGTCGTGGGCGTTGGGAGTATTCGTCAGCTTGGGTCAGATGGCAGTGGGAGGGGTGATGATTGCCTCCCTGCGGCGGCGCGCGAAGGCGGTCGAGTGGGCAGAGGCTCCGATGTTAGGGCGGCGGCTAACGGTTTTACGCAAATTCGAGTTGCGCGAGAGCCGCGATTGCGAAATGCCGTTCACCGTTGGTTGGCTGCGGCCGACGATTCTGCTGCCGGCGAGCGCCGGCACTTGGGAACCGGAACGAAGGCAAGCGGTTTTTCTGCACGAACTTGCGCATGTGAAGCGCTGGGATTGGGCGTTGCAAATCATCGGCCGGTTTTCCCTGGCGGTCTATTGGTGGAATCCGTTGGTGTGGATAGCGTGGCGCGAATTTCTGAAGGAACGGGAACTCGCGGCTGATGATGTGGTGCTGAGCATGGGAGCGCGGCCGTCTGAATATGCAACCCACTTGGTAGCGATCGCGGGACAATTGCCGCTGCAAAGAAGCATGGAGTGGGCGGCCGTAGCGATGGTGAGCGAATCGCAACTGGAGCGGAGGGTAGCGGCGATTCTGGCCGAAGACCGCGATCGGCGGCCGATTCGAAAGTTGATGGCTGTTGGTGGATTACTCGTGGCATTCGCGGCTGCATTTCCTTTGGCGGCGGTTCAGGCCGGCGCGGATAACGCCCGGGATAAAGATTTGGACCAGCAATCCGCTGCGGCATTCCTTCTCGATGAGGGCAAAGCCGCATTGGCAGCGGGCCGCTTTGAGCAGGCGGATCTGGTGTTTCAAAAGGTGGAAATTGAGGATGCCAGACAATCGGCGGCTGCGCGAATGTGGCGGGCCATTTCTCAGGAAAAGCAAAACAACCAAACCGCGGCAGCGGAGTTGTTCAAGGGCGCGTTGGCGGCCGCACCTCCCAATTCCGGGTTAGCTGCTACCATCATGGAGCTTTACGCAACGGACTTGCGCCGCCTGAACCAAGACGACGAAGCGCAGAAACTGGCGCATGTCGCGAATGCGATTTGGGAAGCGCAGGAGCGAACGCCGGAAGCCGCTCCGAGCCATAAGGTGTACAGGATCGGCGAAGAGGGAGCACGGGCTCCCGTTCTGGTGTCGAAGGTTGAGCCGCAATATTCCGATGACGCGAGACTCGCCAAGTACACTGGCAGCGTTCTTCTCGAAATCGAGATTGATGAAAACGGCATGGTGCAAGACCCACGCACCCTGCGTGGGTTGGGATTGGGCCTAGACGAAAAAGCGATTGAAGCGGTGCGTCAGTGGCAATTCAAGCCGGGGATGATCGGCGGCAAACCAGTACCCGTCGCCGCTCACGTCGAAGTTACGTTTCAACTCAAGTGAGATGCGGACCTTTTGGCTCGTTGCAGTTGTGTCGCTGTGCCTGCTCCTCTCTTGCGCGTCTCAACACGAGCGCGCTCTTGTGCCGCTGGTGCCGGAACCAAAAGATGCACCGGTTTCGACGGAGAACTCATTTACCGATTTGAGCGATGGCGCAAAGTTGGCGATTGTCGTACCCATGTTGAAAGGGAAGGATAAGAGAATTCTCTTCGACGAGGTATCCACGGAAGGCCAGACGATTACGCTGAAGGCGCCCAAAGTGCTCGGCGTGCAAGTTTCGCATTACCAAGCAGTGGGGACGGACGATGGGAAAGTGACTTTGACGTTTGAACGGGCGGAAGCGATGGTGAACGGGAACAATCAGCCGCTCGCAACCGCGCCGCCGTTACCGTTTGCGCTCCCGGGCCCGAAACGGTTTGTACGTTTGCTCTTTTTGGTACGGGTCAGCAGTGCCGATCACAACATGGCGATCTTAGCGGCCGACTCAAAAGACGAACTGAAACGCAAGACTGCCATGGTGCAGCGGGATGCGGGGGCGTGCAAAAGCGATGAATTTTCGGCGTGTACTTGGGTGCCGCAAAGCGTAGCGGTACGACCGATTGAGGAATAGATCGCATCCGAATCAGCGCATCGCAGCAATCTATCGGTCAGCAAACTAAATGTAGCGATGCACCTCAATTAATAGGTGATCAGCGGTATTTGGCTCATGGCACTGCGGCCTATAGAGCTCACCCTGCCGCAAAAAGACGGCCCAGCGCTAACCAGATATGCGTATTCGCTATAGTGCTTATTTAAAGTATTTTGGAAAAATGTGCCAATGATTTCCTCTATGCCAGAGTCGGAGAAACAGGTAGAGCTTCAGACCATTTATTCTGTCCGTTTTGCGGGGTTGGAGGCGTATCGGAACGCAGTTTGGCGGGTTTTGACGTCTCGATTTTTCTCGCAATGGATTAAACCGGGACACTCGGTGCTGGACCTCGGCTGCGGCTACGGTGAGTTCATAAACAACATCGCCGCGACGGAGAAATTTGGCATGGACCTGAATCCCAGCTCACGGGAGCGCCTAGCGCCAGGGATCAAGTTAATCGAGCAGGACTGCGCCGAGCCATGGCCTCTTAGCGATAATTCTCTCGATGCCGTATTCACCAGCAACTTCTTTGAGCACCTTCCCACAAAGGCATCTCTTTTAGCAACTCTGGTCGAGAGCCATCGCTGCCTAAAACCCAACGGCTGCCTTATTGCGCTGGGTCCGAACTTCAAATTTCTGAGTGCTGAATATTGGGATTTCTTCGACCATCATCTCGCGTTGACCGATAAATCGCTGTCTGAGGCGCTTGTTATGACGCGATACAAGGTCGAAAAAATAATTCCAAAGTTTCTGCCTTACAGCATGTCCCAAGGATTCTGCCCCCCGATATGGACGCTTCGCTTATTTCTGCGATTGCCTTTTGTGTGGAGTCTCGTTGGGCGCCAGTTTTTGGTGATCGCAAGGAAGCAGAACGCCGGCTAGAGTGAATTAGTATCGAGGATACGAAATCAGCTTAGCGACGGGCGGTCGAAAGGGGATCTATTCGAGGGCAACTTCGCACCGCCCGGCACGGGGGATTAGCGGGCGAAGCGCATCGGTACCTTTAGTTGCGTGCAGCTGTCGAGCTTGCCTTTGTAGAGGCGCGCCAGACCTAACGTATACGCTCCATTCAATTTCGAGACGTCGACATCGGAGGTAAAGCCGGACTCCATCATCTGCCGATGACCGAAAAGGTTACTCACATCCGGGCGCGGCTCAATATGCGTTTCGAGATAGAGCACCTGATGCGCATTCGACAGCGTTAAGAAAACCCGATCGGCAAGGATGCCATCCTTCGCGGAGATGGCTGTCCATCCCTTGACGGCCAGCCGGTTCGATACTACGGCAGGCGGCGTGGCGGGTGAGCCATTGATCCAATCAATACCGAAATCACACTGTGACTCAACTGTTTCGGGACCAGCCGCGGGACGCTCGGTGCGAATCCTGTCAAAAAGGCTCACTTTTTCGAGGTCGGTATCTCCGATTAGTGGGGTAGTGCTCAGCTTCATCGAATAAGCTGTATCCCATAAAAGCGATTTGCCGCCAGAGGCAGATATTCGAATACTTTTCGCCACCTTGAACGGGACATCCGCCTTGCCATAGGCAGTAAGAAGAACGAAATCGCTCGTGTTTTCGACGAGTGGCGAAAGCAGAAACCTCGTCTTGGCCATATTAGCAACCAGACGGTAGTCTCTGACGCCATCTGTAAGCTGGATCGAGATCCGCAACTCGTCTGTTTTAAAGAGTAGTGATGCGACCCTTCCTAATAAAGTGGGCGAAATATTGATTTCTGCAAATAGAGGTTCGGTTACCGTCGGTAGATAGACTTCTTCTCCAAACTTATGCATTGCTGTGCCGAGGCTTTGTGCGGGAATTTCCTTGGGCCGGTCAGTTCTCTTTCTCAAGAGTGCGAACTCATTCCACATCTGGACTAACGAATAGTTTGTGATTATGGTAGGCCAGCTCAGCCCGTCCTCGAAAGCGGGCAATCGACCATCGATTGGTTCGATTCGAAACAAGATATTGTCCGGAGCCCTATCGCTTTGAAGATGGGCTTGGTTTAGAGCGGCCAAACGTGGTGTATAAGCCGCGTAGCTCTGTATTACCGGACGCGGCGACCAGCTATTTTCAGAAGCCAGCAGCCAGCTCTGGTGGATAGAATAGATATCCGTTGTGCCCGGTAACTTAGGAATAGGAATTTGCTTCCTAATCTTCTGGAGGCTGTCGGCAAATTCCTTCTGATCCGCTCCGCGCCAACGCGACCTCAGACCTGCAAAGGCGTTCTCAAACGTAACGGCAGAGTAAGCCCTTACTATGTTGCGATAAAGGAGCTTCGGCGCGATTGGCAAATCAGACGCGACGACGTTTCCGCACCACACGACTGCCAACACAAGCGTAGCGATTGCCATGCGATCCGTTAACAGTGCGTTGAGAAGCAATGCAGCAAGAAGCGCGGAAATGCCGGCGATCAAGCCCGTATGCCGGACGAATCCTTCCTTGAATGAAAGGAATAGAAAAAGCGCGAGGGAAAGGCACAACACGATCCGGGAAACAATTGGATCGGACTTGGTGGCTGCCGCGTTATACAGGACAAACGTGGCGACCAAGACCCATGTGGCAATTTGCAGGCTATTTCGGTTGTCGACCGCCATCGAGTCTGTGTAACCCGAGATACTTTGTATCGTATTCAGGAAAAAGAGCGGTAATGCACTCAACGGTTGCCGGGCGATAACCCAAAACAGCGCTGCCGAAACCGATGGGAGAATAATCGTGCAATAGGCCAACAGCTTTTCGCCCAAGCGCCAGAACAAGACAAAGAACAAAATCGCGAAAATACTCACAATCACGATGAAGCTCCCTTTGATCAGCGGAAGCAGTCCGAGAGGCACGATAGCAGCAGCAAGCGCCAACCGATTTGATCGGGCTAGATGGAGCGTACGGTTGTCCTCTTCCGGCAAGGTCAACAAGTAGACAACCAGCGCAATCAATAGTGGGTAAGAAAAAAACAGGCAGTCCCGGTCCTCGAGGCTGCCGACAAAGGCTTTGAGAAACAAGCTGTAAACCAACATCCAATACAGCCTCTTAGCCTTGGCAAGGTGAATCATCAAGAGCGCATAACCGCCGGCAATCAACAAACTGCCCCACAGCATGAGGCCATCCGTTGCCGGGTGATAGAGGCCCGTCTCAATGGCGGCATACGGGCCATACGTGAATGCGACGTCCTTTCCGAATACCAGTTTCTGCGCGACAGCCTGATTCACTGCGAACATCCAAGCGGCCTCGCTGTCCATGTTGGGGTACCAAGGGTTCGAGGGCACAAATACGTTCACTGAAGCGAGAATGAGAAAAGCCCAGACTAGATAGGTTATAACGCGTTTGACTGTTGGCATTAAGTAAAACGGTTTGCCGAAGGTTGCCAGGTTCGGAGCACGGCTGGGACGTGTGAACACCAATAGCAAGTATAATTGGCGGAGAAATTCGCATCGAAGCGGCCGATGCGGGGATGCGAGGCGGCCCCGAACAGCGGTGAGTTGCATGGTCGCTCCATTCGGCCTTAACATCTTCCGATAATGACCGAATATGATCTAAAACGCGTTGACGAACCTGATGGACTACGGCATCTGACCACCAGCGCCAGTATTCGGCAGGCCACAAGCCGTGCTGATACCAGGAAGTGCCAACCACCTAACAGTGCGAAGCATCCAGCCTGGTTTCGCCGCGATGCCGGGAAGTGCCACAAGGTATTTCCAGACGCGAATCGGGTTGCGCGTTCACCACAATGCTTGTTGTTACGGAATAAACCGGCGGCTTTGCGTTGGCATCGAACAAGAGAGTCATGGGTAAAGGAACAAGATCACTCCCATTTGGAGAAATTCAGAGTTTTTGGGAAACAAGGATTTAAGTCGCGAGTGACGCGGAATCCAGACATCTTGACGGCCTGCTGAAACGAGGCGGCCTTGACCGATTCGAAACCTGCTCATCGGATTTGGGGGTCGGTAGGCTGACGCATACGAGCGGTTCGTTAACCTCCGCGAAAGTCGTCCACCGATATACACTCTCGGCACTACCGGTGCGATGATCGCAAAGCGCACCCGCTGGCTGTTAAAAACGGCGCTGCCTGAGAGAGCCGCCCAAGACGCCGCACTCTGTCTTTGTGAAGATCTTTTTGATCGTTTTGGGACTGTCTCTCGGCATGCCATTGGCAGCATTTCAGAACCACCCTAAGCCGCACAAAGTGGCAAAGCATAAGACGCGTGGCGATCACCATCACTGGTGGCAGCGCACGAAAAAGTAGGGTTCACAAGAGTCCGGCGATTCTTAGCATTGTGAGCTTTGCGGCGTCGGGCGCGGCGAGAATCTCGGCGCAAGAAATAGTGCGCCCGAAACGGATGATCAGTCTACTCTGCCCTTCGGAGATGGCCGCGGGTTGAACAGCGAACGCATGCTTCGCGAGATGGGCGAGTAGGCGGTCCACGCCTGGGATCGGATCGGTCAACGCACTGGCAGTTCCCCCCGCGCCCTCGGGAAAAATTCCCAACGGACAATTTAGATTCGGCAGGTCGCGCAAAATGCGGCGGAGGCTGCGCGCAGTAAAAGCCGGATTCGTTCCAGCGAACGAAACGGGATAGCAGGCGAGTGCGTCGGCGACGCGGGGTAGCAGGAGATCACCCGGTGAGCGAAATCGGAGTGGCCCAAGTTTGATGGGTGGCCAGTTGGCGGTCACCATCCAGCGAACCGGAGGGTCCAGTGCGCCGTAGCGAAGACGGATCGCTTGCGTGAGCGCGCTCGCGGGATGCAGAATCCAGAGGCCGCGGCGCTGGTAGTGATTCGCGGCCAGCACGAAGCGCGGCGCGGGTGGAAGGTTCTCAGTGCCATGAATTTCAGGCGCGCGGTTCATGGCGGCACAGACGGAGGCACTGAATGCATCCACGGAAGTGGGCGTGCGGTACAGCATGTTTGGCCACAAGCCGAAAATCAACCGCCAAGGCACCGGATAAGAGACAGCATCAGACATGGCGGTCCTTCCAAAGAGTGCGGCGGCGGTTCAATGTAGTGAACATCGCGTTCAGGGCGATGAGTTGGAAGAGGTAGATGGCAATGGGCGCGAACAAAACCGTTGCTTTGCGATACCATGGCAAGAAAACAATGAACGGCGCGACGAAAAGCAGAAGCAAAGGTGTGAAGCTGAAGAACATCGCGGGAGAGAGTGCGGGATAATCACTCAGGCCGAGGAGCAGTAGCGGTAACCAGGAAGTGAGTAGGATAGAGGCAAGAATTACTTGGAGACCGGCGCCAGGGTTGATCAGCAGAAAGCGGAAAGAATTCTTTTCGAAGCCACGCCAGATAGCGGCAAGTGAATCGTACATGCGTACGTGACCGCTGCTTTCAGCGCGAATGACGCGAACTGCCACACCCGCTTGCTTCGCATGGCAGGCGAGAGCGACGTCTTCGATAACGCTTTGGGCAACCGCGGAATGGCCGCCGATGGATTCGTAAACAGCGCGTTCGAAGAGCATACATTGGCCGTTCGCTAGCGACTCGCGCGACTTGGCGTTATTCACCGCACGAGCGCTGACGCCGGTAAAGTAAAGAGCGAAGGCGTACGGCAGCAAGATTTTTTCAGTGAGCGTTTCGCAATGCTGTTCCAGAAAAGCCGTGACAAACGCCAGACGTTGCGATTCTGCATAAGCAACGAGTGAAGCCGCGAAGGGAGGATCGAACCAGGTGTCGGCGTCGATGAATAGTATCCATTTCGTTGTTGCGTGCCGCGCGCCCTCGGCACAGGCGTTCGGCTTGCCTTTGTGATCGGGTTGAAGCGGCGGCGCAGTGATGACTTGCGCGCCGGCTTCGGCAGCGATAGCGGCAGTGTTATCGGTTGAGTCATCGTCAACGACAATTACTTGAATGTTCGGAAAACTTGCGACCGCCCGTGTGATCTGATGTGCTTCGTTGCGAGCCGGGATGATGACGGTAAGATTCGGCAGCTGCGCGTTCGATTGCAGCGGCAGAGTGGGCAGACGAACATAATTCCAGCGCGACTTCCAAAGGAAGAGGCAGATGCCAGCAGTGACCGCGATGACGAGGAATTCAATCATGTTCGCGCCACTATGATTGTCGGGCCACTCATGCCGGTGGGGAAAGGGCCAGCGGGTTCGAGTTCTTGCCAAGTACCGGTGGAATCTTGGGCATTGGCTTCGAGCCGCGCCCCTTCTGGCGCCCGCAGTTGCGCTGTCCAACGTGTCCAGGTGTAGGGAGAAAGTGCTGGTTCAATACGCGCTGGTTGCCAAGAGCCTTGATTGGCACGCACGCGCACTGCTCGAATGGGCCGGGTGCCTGCAAACGAGACACCGCCGAATTCGACCAGAGAACCGTCACGGCGAAAGTGGTCGATGTGCGAGCAAATGTGGATGAAGGGCTCTTTGGTGTAGCCCAAGCGCTGCCAGGTACCGTAATAGGGTTTGGTCACGAAACGAATTTCGCGGAGCCACTTGACGTTGCGGCAGCCGTAATAATTCGGCGCAAGCAGGCGAAGCGGGAACCCATGAACACGGTTCAAGGTCTTACCGTTCATTCCGAGCGCCAGCAAAGACTCTTCTGTATAAGCGTAGTCAAGACGGAGACTGTCGTCGTGGCCTTCAACGCCGATAAAGGCGGCTTCGATAACATTCACAGGAATGTCGCGGCGGTCAATGAGTTGACTCAGATGCACGCCGGCCCAAACGGCAGTGCCCATAAGATCGGATTTCAGCGTATTGCTGATGCAACGGAGAGTGACATAGCGAAGTTGTTTTGGGAAATTGAGAAGTTGTGAGTAGCTGAACTCGCGTAAGGGTCGGCCATCCAAGGTGATGAGGAGACGCCAGATGCGTGTGTCGATTACCGGGTCGACGGTGTTCTTGCTCATTCCGTAGAACTGACCGATGGGAGTGACAGCCTTGCGAACAAGGCCCGGAGCGAAGTTGGCGCGGTCAACGGGAAATCGGTAAGGAAAGAGATCAACGGGCTGGTTGGCGCGGCGAGCAAGGAATTGATCTCGGAGGAAAGCTTCGGAAGCGACTGCAATCACCCCGCTGGCCATGAGAAATTGACGCCGTGGGAGTGAGATTGGCTGCGGCTGACGGGCTTCGAAGAATGAAACGATCAAAGCCGGAAGCCAGAAAGTAAGATCGCTGGGAGTGGATGCAATGAGTAGGACGAGAGTCAGCACCCAGAGAATAAGCTTGGGGATGAGACGCAGAATGAAGAGGAAGAGACCCAGGAGCGCGAGTGCACCGGTAGCCGCGAATGGTTTTGCCCAAGGGCCAAACGTTTGCAGAATCGCGACGGCCGATCCTGAAGGCGTACGAGCCATGATCCATTCGGCGATTCGATCGGTAAGAAGTGGGGTACCGAAGGCGTAGTAAGCGGTGTACTGCACAAGCAATCCGGCCAAAGTCGCGAGTGACGAAACTTGGGCAGCCCGGGAGAGCGACGGTGCGTAATGACGCGCCGCCGGACCAGCAATGTTCTTGATGGTCAACCAATATTTACGTGAGGCCGGAACTACAGTGCGGTGGTCGAAAACATTGAAGTCAGATGTTTCAATACGATTCAGGATTTCACGGTAAACGTCGGAAGCGACTTCCACGGCGAAACGGCCGCGCCGATCAAGCAGAGAAATACCGGCATTGCCACGTTCGTAATAAGAACGAGCTCGCTTTGCTTCGAATCGCATCAGTTCTTCAAATGCAGGCGAACGGCGGCGAGCGCGTAGATCCTCTTCCGTGTAACCGAAATGCCGCATATCGTCAACCGGCAGATAGATGCGATTACGGTCAAGATCCTCCCTAATATCGCGCAAGATGTTAGTAAGTTGTAGCGCGATGCCAAGGTCAATAGCATAGGGCACCGCCTTTTCGCGGTCGGCTGGATTTTCGAAACCGATAACCCAGCACATCATCAAGCCGACAGTTGAGGCGACTCGATAGCAGAACAAACGCAGATCTTCGAATGTTTCATAGCGCGTTTGATTCAGATCCATACGCATGCCTTCAATCAGTTCGAAGGGATATTCGAGCGGGATTTGATAGCGGCGAACGGTATCCAGGAAGACGGACAGCACGGCGTGGTCGGTTTGGCCGGTTTGCACGGCGGAGTTGAAGCGAGTGGACCAGTCTTCGAGTTGACGGCGGCCTTCTTCAATGGAGGCGCATTCGTCAACCAGATCATCGGTATAGCGGCAAAACCAATAGACAGCGTGCGTGGCGCGTTTGAGATCGGCAGGGAAAAAGCGCGAGGCGAAATAGAAGCTTTTCGAGCCTTTCGCCGTAGCTGCTTCCGCCTGCCGGTAAAGCGAGTCTAACTCAGACGCTGACAAACCAGGTTCTCCACAATTTTGGCGGATGAGAGAACACCGGGCACGCCGGCCCCGGGATGCGTACCGGCACCCGCGAAGAACAGATTGCGAATATCTTCCGATTCGTTGTGCGGCCGGAACCAGGCAGATTGGCGGAAGATCGGTTCGAACGAGAAGCCGGTACCGAGATAGGTGTTCAAAGTGGTTTCAAAATCAAGCGGAGTCAAAAGCCGCTCTGTTACCAGATTATCGAGCAGGCCGGGAAGGTAGCGGGAGTCCAGAAACTGCATGATGGAATTGCGGAAGGATTGCGCGCGCGTTCGCCAATCGATACCGCTCAGCTGATTGGGAACGGGCGCAAGGACGTAGAAGCAATCATGGTTGGGCGGCGCCATTGTTGGGTCGGTTGCAGTGGGCCGGTGGAGATACAGGCTGAAATCGCCATCTAGCCGCTTAGCAGTGAAAATTTCGTCGAGCAGTTCGCGATAGCGCTCGCCCAGGATGATGGTGTGGTGTTTGATATTCGGGTAAACTTTGCGCGTGCCGAAGTAAATCACGAACAGCGACATGCTGTAGCGCATGCGAGCCAAACGCGCATTCGTGAACTTCGGCCGGTCTTGCGGTTCGATCATCTTGAGGTAGGTGTTGGCGACATCAGCATTGCTCACAACGGCGTCGGATTTAAACGTTCGACCTCCTTGTGTGACGACGCCCTTTGCCGTGCGATTTTCGATTACTAGCCGGGCTACAGGAGTCGAGAGATGAATCCGGCCGCCGAGTTCGCTGAAGAGCTTGCCGAGAGCCGCAACGATCGCGCCCGTGCCACCGATGGCATAATGCACGCCCCATTCGCGTTCCAGGTAATGAATCAGTGCATAGATAGAAGTGGTTTGAAATGGATTGCCGCCCACCAGCAGCGGGTGAAAACTGAAGACACGGCGCAAGAGTGGGTCTTTGATATACCGAGCGGTAAATTGATAGACCGTTTTATAGGACTGCAGCCGGATCAGGTCTGGCGCCACACGGAGCATATCGCTAAATTTGAGGGAAGGCCTGTCGGACAGTTCGAGAAAGCCCTTTTCGAAGACCGCTTTGGCGTGGCGCACGAGGCGGCGGTAGCCATCGATATCTGCTGGTGAGAATTGGCGCATCAGTTCTTCCGTTCGTGTTTCATCCTGGCCATATTCGAACCAGCGCCCGTCGTGAAATTCGATGCGATAGAACGGGTCCACGGGAACCAGCTTGAAATAGTCGTCTGGGTTCTTCCCTGCTCCGGTGAAAAGCTCCGTCAGGAGAAACGGCGCGGTGATCACGGTGGGTCCGCCGTCGAACTTGAAGCCGTCCTGTTCGTAAAGATAGGCGCGGCCGCCCAATTTATCGCGCGCTTCAAAGAGATCGACTTGGTATCCGCGCGCTTGTAGACGAATGGCGGAAGCCAGCCCCCCGAAGCCGCTGCCGATTACGACGACGGAACGCTTAGCGGGCACGGGTGACTTCGACTCGCCCATGCAGATAATCAATGAGTTCTTCGAGCGGTTGCGACGAATGGCCAAAGGAACGAATGCCCGCGCGCAGGCCGGCGATCTTCTCCTCAAACGGATCCGGATCTGAAAGTTCACCGTCGAGCAAATCGTCACTCATTTGGAAAGCTAGCCCGAAATCGCGGCCAAAGCCGTTCAAGAGTGTGCGCTCATGGAAATCCAGTTCAGCAAATAACGCCCCTGCCATCACCGCGAGGCTAAAGAGTGGCACCGTCTTCAACTCGGAAATGTCATCGGGCTGAATTTGAAAGGATGAGCGCGGAAGTTGGAGATCAAGCGCCTGCCCCGCTATCAGACCCGAGCAATCCAGACTGCGCAGCAGGGCAAGTTGGAATTCGATGAGGCAAGGTTGGAAGCTTTTCGGGCAATCGATTTCGAGGATGCTGCGCGCGGCCAGAGCCACCAAACCAAAGGCGGCCAACACTGCCGTCGCTTCTCCAAATTTGACATGCACGGCTGCCTGATTGCGCCGGAAGAGCGCATTGTCCATGCAAGGTAAATCATCGACCACCAGAGAAGCGCAATGCAGGAGTTCTACCGACGCGGCAAGCCGCAATGCCAGCTGCTGCGGGGACCGGAGCATCCTGGCCACGCGCAGAGAAAGGATAGGACGAACGCGTTGGGCCGAACCGAGGACCGCGTAGCGCATCGCGTCGTGAACTACACAGCCCTCCTTAAAGGCCTCAAACGAAAGGAGATCACTCAGGAAGCGATTAACGCAAAGACGCTCCGATTCTAGTTCCGCAAGCGGGCTAAGGGTCATCCGTAACAGTAATGATTCAGCGTGATGGAAGCGGGAAACAAAATTTTAGCAGGACAGAAAGCGTTCGGCGGTAAACCGAAACTCCAGTCTTTCGTTCTAGTGGCGAGGCGCTAATGCTTGCAATTCTGCTAGGGAGCAAGCTAACCACCGTTTTCATACATGCAGATTTTGGAAGGGAGAGCTATGATCATTTCGCCGTTTTTCAGAATCGCCGCGGCTGGAGTTTTATTTGTATCATTATGTCCAGCCCAAAACCAGTGCAGTTGTACTGCACAGGGGCAATGTGATCCGCCGGCAGGAATGCCTGCTGCCACGGCGGCACGAATTTTAGAACAAGCAACTTGGGGACCGACGCCTACTACCATCACGCAGCTACAGGGCGAGGGTTTCGACAAATGGTTTGCCAATCAGGTTGCCGCGCCCATCACCGCGTATTAGAACTTGCCGATGCTCGGGTCAAATGGGAAATTCTTTGGCGACATGGCCGGGCTACAAGTTCAGTTTTTTGAGAACGGTCTGTACAACAACGACCAGCTTCGCCAACGCGTCGCCTTTGCGTTGAGTGAGATCTGGGTGGTTTCCAAAGACGGCAATATCAGCTACGCGGCTGCGTTTCCGCCGCTGCTCAATATTTTTCAACATGACGCCTTTGGAAGCTATTCACAGCTGATTCATGACGTGACGCTCAACCCGGCCATGGGCCACTATCTTGACATGGTGAACAACCGTAAAGCCGCCGACGCTTATTTACCCAACGAGAATTATGGGCGCGAAGTTATGCAACTGTTCACTCTGGGCTTAAGCGTGTTGAATCCGGATGGAAGCGTGGTCCTGTCCAAAGGCGCCCCGCTCGTAACCTATGACCAGAGCACAGTGGCGGAAATCTCGGCAGCGCTGACGGGCTGGACCTATGCTCCCGTCGCTACCGGTGGCACTCCCCCTAACTATTACTTACCGATGGTTGTATATCTGAGTGGGGGCCAGGAGACTCGGCACGACCAAACCAAGAAGGTGTTGAACTTCTATTATCCGGACGGCGCCAACCATCCATTCACAATCGACGCGGGCCGGACAGCCGAACAGGAGTTGCAAAAGGTTATTGGAGCGCTAATGGAAAATCCGACCATGGCGCCGTTCATTTCGCAACAGTTGATTGAGCATCTGGTGACAAGCAATCCGAGCCCCGGCTATATTTCGCGGGTGGCGAATGTCTTCACCTCAACCAGCGGAAATCTAGAGAAGGTGATCTATGCGATCTTGACCGACTGCGAAGCCCGCGAAGGCGATTTGGCAGGCGGAGATCCGGTGAGCTTCGGTCATTTGCGCGAACCAGTTTTGTGGCTGGAAAACTTACTACGCGGTTTGAACGGCACCGTTTATGACTCCTCAAGTCTTTACAACGTCACCACCGATTTGGGGCAGCAGCTTTTTTACCCTCCGAGCGTGTTCAGTTACTTTGCGCCCGATTATCATGTCGGTGCACTGGTTGGGCCGGAATTTCAATTAGATAACGTCTCAACCGTGCTGGGCCGAGCGAATTACACTTACAACCTGATTTACAATAGCCGGCTGGACGCGGGCACCACGTTCGATATATCGGCTTTTGTGACCAAGGCTGGCGTTGCCACGCCTGCGCTCATTGCGGCGATTAATGCCGAATTCTTCCACGATCAAATGTCCGCCGTGCTTCAGAAAGCAATTACCGATGGCATTATGGGCCAAACGACGCCGGCGGAGCAGGCGCAGGCAGCTCTATACATCGCTCTCACCTCGAGCGAATATCTCATCATTCACTAGGCGAAAGGACAAAGGAGAAAAACATGTTTTCACGTCGCAAATTTATTAAAGTAGGCGCAGCCTCTGTCAGTTCGCTCGCGTTGCGCAATTTTGGAGCCCTTCCGGCGTTCGCCCAGAGCGCCTCAAGCGATTATCAGGCTCTGGTTTGCATCTTCTTGTTCGGCGGGAACGATTCAAACAACATGATCATTCCTGAGAATCAGTTCAACCGGTACACGACGATCCGAGGCACCGACAATTTGGCGCTTTCTACCTCGGAACTAAAGCTAGTCACTGATAAACACTCAAACGGCATTTACTTTAACGGCTTGTTGCCCAACCTGGCGAACCTCTTTAGCAGTGGCACTCTGGCAGTGGCAGCCAACGTCGGCGCACTTACGGTTCCGATCCAGAAAAAGAACCTCACCAACGTGCCGGCAAATTTGTTTTCGCACGCCGATCAGCAGGCCGAATGGCAAACGTCGGATCCGACGGAGTTGGTCAAGCCCGTCTATGGCTGGGGAGGGCGCGCGGCGGGCGTAGTGCAGGCTGCGAACGGCACGTTCCCCACGCTGATATTGGTTGCGGGAAACGATCTGTACGGCGTTGGGCCGGACCAACAGTTCGCCTTCACAGCCGGTTCCAAATTGACGCTCGACAGCTTCGATTACACTCTCAAACAGCCGCGCAGCGAAGCCTTGCAGAGTTTGCTCACTACCGACACTGGCCTGACTCTTTATGGAGTTGCGAACGGCGTCATGTCGGGTGCAATTCAGAACGCCAAAATACTCAGCGACGCCCTGACCGGGGTTTCGCTAAACACCCAGTTCGATGCCTCTGCCGGGCTACTGGGGCAACAGTTGGAGCAGGTCGCCCTGATTATGAAGGCGAATCAGCTAGGCGTCGGCCTCAATATGAAGAAGCAGATTTTCTTCTGTTCGCTGGGCGGTTTCGACACCCACACGGGCGAGTTGGAAACGCATGCCAAGTTGTATCCTCAACTCGATGGCGCTATCCACAGCTTCTGGGAGGCTTTGGATGAAATTAAATTGCAGCAGAATGTGGTGGTGTTCACCGAGTCGGAATTCAGCCGGACGATGCAGCCCACTACAACCGACGGAAGCGATCACGCCTGGGGTAGCCATCACATGGTATTAGGCGCGAACGTAAAGGGACAAGCGGTTTACAACTCGTTCCCGGATTTTGTGCTCGGTGGAGACGACGATTACGACACGCGGGGACGCTGGATCCCGACAGCGGCGGTCGATCAATATGGAGCAAGCCTAATCAATTGGTTCGGAATTACCGATGCAAAGGATGTGGCTACCGTGTTTCCGAATCTGTCGAAGTTTCCAACGAATCCACTCAAGTTTTTCGGCTGAGACTGAAGTCAACTTGCAGGAGGGGGCTGCTGTCGGGAATCTGAACTGAGTGCAGGTCAGTCCGGACCCCGGCAGCAGCTTTTTTTGGCCCTTACTAAAAGTTGGACTAAGGATGTGCTGAACCTGTAGAAAGAGGCGAATTAAGCCGATAAGCAACTTGAAACTGACCTTCGCGAGAGGGATCAGGTCCAAGGTTACTTGTCGATGATCATCCGCCGGTTTTCAATTTTCGTGGCCTGCGCTACCGTGGCAGGAACGGGTCTTTACTTAGTGCGAGAATTTCGCCCAGGAGGCAACCTGGCCGGACACACAGCGCCGGTGAAAGACCCTGTCCCGGCGTACGTAAGGGCGTTGCATCCTAAATATCCCTACTCCATCATTCCTGGAGGAGCTTATTCGCCAAGCGAATTACGCGACGCCGACCAGGAAGACGACGTTGTAAAAGCCCACTACGCGGACTTCAACATGAAGAACGTGAAAATGGAACAAACGACGGAAGATCGTTATGAGTACGCTTCCTATCGCATGAAGCAGAAGGTGTACTGGACCAAAAAGAAGCTCCGGATTCCAAAAGGTGAACTACTGCTGACAGATGGAGGGAGTTGGGCTCGCGCGCGCTGTGGAAACAGGCTTTCCGACGTTCCGCGTACTCCGGTGAGCGATCATGAGCCACCGCCGAGTCAACTATCTATGCCACCCATGCCGCCGAACGCTCCCATGGATCTGGCCGAAACACCGCCCTACAGTCCGCTCTCTTCTGTTCCGCCGATCGTCATTGAGCAATTTCCACCGGTAGTAGCGCCGGTGGTGTCCGTGACCCCTCCACCGGAGCTGCCGCCCATCACGCCGATACTGCCCGTCGTTCCGATCGCACCGATTGTTCCGGTGATTTTCCCACCGGCCACGCCACCCGGGACGCCGCCGGTCACGCCCCCGACCACGCCTGTTACGCCGACTCCTCCGGTGATTCCACCGCCGGGTCCGCCAATCTCTTCAGTGCCCGAGCCGAAGGCAGTGTATTTATTCCTGGTCACGTTTGTTATCTCGCTCTATGGACTGAGCCGCATGGTGCCGGAGAGTGAGAAGCCACAGGCGGCTAGGCCGAGCGAAGAAGGCAAATAGAAAATAAAACAAAGTACTTTACATTGAAGAGTCTTGATGGCAGAATCGGGTTATGCCCGTTTCTGCCTTTTTGTTCTGGTGCCTCCACCGCCGCCACCTGCGAGCCCAAGGCTACACTCTGCGCACTTTCTCTGCCGCAACTATAAAGCTGTGGAACAACATGGCTAGCGCTGCAGAAGTGTTGAGACGACCCGCACCGCCCACTTCAAACGATCTGGAGTTGATCTTCTCTCGCCGCGAATTGCGGACCCGTTGGTGAAGCGGTCTAGTTCTGTGAACGAAACGCATTTCGGCGCACAGACAATGCAACCATTGCAAGACAACCCAGGGCAAATAGCGCCGTTGTGCGCGGTTCCGGTACGTTTTGCAGTTCGATGACCATGTTGTTGAAGTCCTCGTCGCCGTTATTCGTATCGTCAATGCCGATGTAGAACGGACCCGAGCCGCCATAAAATACTGCAAAATGCTGTTTGGTGTCGACCGTTGCGGCCGTCCCGGCTCCGTAATCGGAACTGGAGTTCATGAACCAGAAATAATCGGCCTCGGCGGAAGTGCCGGCTCCCTGGATATTTTCCAAATACAGCCCGTACTGCGTGCCGGCAGGCCCCGGGCTAAAGGTAGACATCGCATTGATGAAATCGGTCTTCGAATTCCACAGCGGCTGCGCGTCAATGGTGCCGTTCGGATTGATGGTGTACCAGCCAAAGACATTGAAACCTGGGTTGGCGGTACTCCCAATCTGATTGGTTAATTGGCCAATAAGGGAAACCGTCACCGCAAGACCGTTGCTCACGAAAGCCATGTTCTGCACCGCTGCGCCAGTGGCTGTGCCGTAGTACGAAATCGCACCGGGCGGGCTGGCAATCACGCAGCCTCCCCCACCGGTCAGACACCATCCGATGTTCGCTGTCGGGCCATCCCCGGAGAAATTGTTCCAGTAGGGTCCACCATATGTAGGCGCCGAATCTGGACCCAATACCGCCGCAGTCCACGGTTGAAACGCACCGCCTGGTCCAACCAGCGTGTCTCCATTTGCGCCTCCGGATAAAACGAGAGCGAGCGTTGCAGACAGTGTCAGACAAGTGTATTTCATAATTTTTTGCGCGACGGCATCAAAAACAAATCGATACTAGCTGATTATACTCGTGCAGTAAGGTTGTCTACAATGCGCCAGGTCATTGAGGCGCTTGCGTTTAGTTGCTACTGGTACTACATCCGTATGGGCAGGGCAGTACTAAGTATGCGTGTCGTATCGCTCTGATTAATTCGATTGCGCATTAGCGATATTATTGGAGGCTGATGAAACGAGATCGGAGAGAGACTCACCAGCGCGCGGGCGCGGCAGTGTTTTTTTTGTTTTGCGCGAGCGCCGCCCTACATGCCGAAGTCAAATTGCCGGCGATTTTGAGCAGCCACATGGTTTTACAGCGCGGCCAGCCAATTCACGTCTGGGGTTGGGCTGCCGCTGGCGAACAAGTGTCCGCCGAGATCAACGGTTCTACCGGCACCACAACGGCGGATCGCTATGGACAGTGGAACGTTTTCCTCCCTCCGCAATCTGCGGGCGGCCCATACCGGCTGACTGTCAACGGCACAAACAAGATCGAGTTAGAAGATGTGATGCTTGGTGATGTCTGGTTTGCCTCCGGCCAATCGAACATGGAAATGCCGCTTTCCGGCTTTGGTACTTCCGCCTTAATTGCGAACCAACAGCAAGAGATCCGCGACGCTAATCACTCCGACCTTCGCCTCTTGCTGATCCCGAAGAAAACATCCGACTTCCCACTGCCGGATTTTGAACCGACTTCCTGGAGCAAGTGCACGCCGGAAACAGCGGCGAAGTTTTCCGCCGTGGCCTATTTCTTCGGCCGCGACATTGCCGCGCGCGAGCACGTCACGGTCGGGCTGATCGATTCATCCTGGGGCGGCACACCCGGCGAAGCTTGGATCAGCATGCACGGCCTGGCGTCCGATGCCAGCTTGATGCCGCTATTTGAGTCGTGGGCTCAATTTAGCGACGCTCAGACGAACATCGCCGCCATAGAGAAAGCAGAACGGGAAGAAGACGAAACAGCTCGCAAGGCGGGCAAGCCGTTGCCGGGGCATCCATGGCATCCCGATGCGGGTTCCTGGCAACCAGCTGCGCTGTACAACGGGATGGTCGCACCTGCCATCGGCTTTCCCATCAAAGGGGCGATTTGGTATCAAGGCGAGTCTAATGCCACTCCAGACCGCGCCCAGCTCTACGCGAAAGTGTTGCCAGCCTTAATCGCAGACTGGCGCGCCCGATGGCAAGAAGGAGATTTCCCTTTCCTGTTCGTGCAAATCGCCAACTTCGAAACTGGTGGCCATGATTCAACCTGGTCCATCGTTCGTGACGCGCAGCGGCGTACACTGTCTGTCGCGAATACCGGCATGGCGGTCACCATCGATATCGGCGATCCCAAGAACATCCATCCCGCCGACAAACAGGATGTCGGCTTACGCCTGGGTTTGGGCGCACGCAGAATCGCCTACGGCGAAGATGTCGAAGATTCAGGTCCGCTGTTTCGTAAAGCCACAACAGATGGCCACACACTGCGCGTATGGTTCGATCACACGAGCGGGGGTTTAAGTGCAAAAGGCGCCAGCGCGCTGGCCGGGTTTGAAATCGCTGGTCAAGACAAGAAATTTCAGCAAGCGAACGCCCAGATTGACGGCGACACAGTCGTCGTTTCGAGCGACGCGATCGCCAATCCAAGATACGTGCGTTATGCCTGGGAGAGTTCGCCGAGCGTGAATCTCTTTAACGGCAAAGGATTGCCGGCATCGCCGTTCACATCCGAAGAAGAACTCCCAAGCCGCTAACAGATTATTGGCGTTCGCTGCTCTTACGGAGGTGGCGCCAGAACACTAAACCGATCGCCAAAACCGGAACAGCCAAGAGCAAGCCGAACGGGCCGAAGAACAAGCTTCCCACGAGCAGCGCCACTAAGACCGGCCACTCTCTCAGCCCGAGCGGCCGGCTGATCAAACGAGGAATCAAAACTAAGAACTCAATCGCTTGAATCCCTAGCCATAGGCCCAGCAAGATCAAATAGCTCTTCAACGGCGCTCCGGCCCATTCCAACGCCAGCACAGCGAGGAACAACGGCAGCAACGATCCGATGCGCGGAATGACAGCCGCCGCGCCACCGATGGCCCCGATCAGATACCAATACCGCACCTGCATGGCCCCAAACGCAGCCGCATACAAAAGAGTAAGGCACAAACAGAGCAGAATCTGGCCACGCACGTAAACGCCGAGCACCCGGAAAGACTCGCGTACCGGCTGGCCGATCTCAGCCATCCGACACCGCGCCCTTCCCTTCCCCAATGATTTTGACCAGGGCGCGTTTCCGGCGCCGTCCATCAAACTCGCCATAGAAGATTTGTTCCCACGGTCCAAAATCGAGCTGGCCCTGGGTAATCGCGACCACCACCTCGCGGCCCATCACTTGTCGTTTCAAATGTGCGTCGGCGTTGTCTTCGCCGGTCCGGTTATGCAGATATTGAGACGTTGGCTCATGCGGCGCCAGTTCTTCCAGCCACTTCTCATAGTCTTTCAGCAAGCCCGATTCATTGTCATTGATAAACACGGAAGCCGTGATATGCATGGCATTTACCAGCACCAAGCCCTCCCAGATGCCGCTTTCGCGCAGGCATTCTGCCACCTGCTTGGTGATATTCACAAATCCGAGCCGGGAAGGCACTTCAAACCACAGTTCTTTTCGATAACTCTTCACAGCTTTATTCTTGCGAGTCGATCCACTGGTTGACGTTGCTGTCCAAAACATCCAGCGGCAAGGGTCCCTGCCCGAGCACTGCGTCATGGAACGCGCGTATATTGAACTTGGCGCCCAGCTTTGCCTTGGCTTGTTCCCGTAGTTGCAAAATTTTCATCTCCCCCATCTTGTAGCAAAGAGCTTGCGCCGGCCAGGCGATATAGCGGTCCACTTCCGTCTCAATATTCTGATCGTCCATCGCCGTGTGTTGATGAAAGAAATCAATCATCTGCCGGCGCGACCAATGTTTGTAATGAACGCCCGTATCCACCACCAGGCGAACCGATCGCCACATCAGATTTTGCAAACGTCCATACTCACTGTACGGGTCTTGGTAAAAACCCATTTCGTGCGCCAAGGTCTCGGCATACAGTGCCCACCCTTCTGAAAACGCATTGTAGTCGGCGAATTTGCGAAATGGCGGCAAGCCGGTCAACTCCTGCGCGATGGAGAATTGCAAGTGATGCCCCGGGATGCCTTCGTGATAGGCAATGGCTTCCACGTTCAAAAGCAGCCGCTTGCTTGGGCCATATTCATTCACATTCACCCGCCCTGGCCGCGAACCATCGCCCGCTCCAATGGAGTAATCGGCCGGAACCGCATTCGCCGAACGGTAGGCTTCCATCGGCACCACCACTAACTTGTTCTTGGGCAGTTTGCCAAAATACTGCGGCAACTTCGGGTACATCTGATTGACGTATTTCTGGTAAAGTCCGAGAATTTGCTCGCCTGAAGTGCCATGTAATTTCGGATCCGCGAAGAGATGCGCATTGAACGACTTCAAATCCTGATAGCCCTGCCGGTTCGCAATCTTAAGCATCTGCTTTTCAATTTCGGCCACTTGCTTAAGCCCGAGGTCATGCAAAACTTCCGGATCGGTCTTGGTGGTAGTGTTTTCTTCAATCGCCAGACGGTAGCGCGCGTCGCCGTCCGGCAATGACCAGACGCCATACTCCTTGCGCCCCTTCGGCTCGTACTCGTTCTTTACAAACTTGCCGAACGCTGCGTGAGCCGGCAGCACTTGATCGCGCACCACGGCGTTGATCTCTCGGGTCAGCCGCGCCCGCTCGGCGCCGGGGATGGCATCGGGGAAATGCCGCAGCGGATCAGTGAAAGTGCTCTCATCCAGTTTCTTGGAAGCAATGTCTTGTGCCTGTTCGGCCACGGTAGCCAGCAAGTAACGCGGCGGCATCAAACCGTCACGCATGCCTTGGCGCATATTGGCCATCGATTGATTCAAATATCCCGGCACCTTCTTCAGGCGGCTCAAGTAATTGTTGTAGTCGCCCACGGTATTCAGCGGCACGTCGCGAGCGAGCCCGGCGTAGTTTATCTGCGGACCGCCCATCTGATTGGCCGGCATCTCCCAGTCTTTGAAACGAGCAGCCTCTAAATTGAGCTCGAGAGACCGCATCAAAAGATCGCGGTTGAGCTTGTCGGCGGCTGAAAGTTGAGAAGCGTCGATGTGCGCGAGGGCCGCCAAAAGATTGCGGCTATAGGCCAATTCGCGCGCCTGCGCGGCCGGTGAGATGTCGCTGATCTGATCGTTGTAGCGATTGTCGCCGACGAACGTTGCAAATTCAGGCGAGGTACGCAGCGTGTGCTGCCAGTCGTCTTCAATTAGGGCCGAGAGAGTTTGCTGCGGTGTGGGGCCGGTCGCGAACGTGGCCGCGGCTAGAAAACAAAGAAGGATGCGTAGCAAGGAAGACAGTTTCATAAGAACAGAACTGTCCCAAGCTATCACGCTCTCTTTATTGCGGGGTGATCAATCCCTCGGGAAGTTTCTTGCCCCTCACTTCATCCCAGCGCTCCACCAGTTGACGCCACTGGTCATAAGTCAAGACTTCGCGGATGCGCGTACTCATGTCCAAGAAGATGCGGCTTGAATTGGCGCGCGCTTGCGCCACGCGCTCAATCACCGGGCCTGCCGATCTGGCCGTCATCTGGTTATCGTTCATTAGTTCGTCGAGCGCAGCTTCGGCTTTTGCGACTTCGTTGCGCGCGTCGAACAAGCGGTCTCGATACGAACGAACAATTTGTTTAATCCTTTGGTTTTGCCCCGGCGTTATTCCAATCTGAGAGGCGACCGGGCTGTTCCACCACGGAACCTGTGCCCGATTCTGAGCCGAAACCAACAGCGGGCAGATCGCCAAACCTAGAAAAACTCGAACGAATAGATTCATTCGATGAACAGTCCCCTTAGCGGATCGATAGCGGCAGGTTCCGATTCATCTGACATACGCGAAACGTCGGCGGCCAGTTGCGCATCCATGCGCGCTTCCACCAGTTCACGGCGGTGATGTTCGTAAACAGCGGCCGACCCGGCCAGAACAAAGCACATCGCCGCTGCTGCCGCCCAGCGTTGCATCGGCATCACACGCCACCAGCGGCGCCGCTCCGATAGTCGAGCATACACGGCGCGCCGTTGCGCGGCCAGAAAATCGTCACTCACCGGCGCTTCGAAACTTCTTTGACTGCGCCGTTCTTTCATTTCAGAAAGGCGGTGAGAGCATTGTTCACATCGATCCAGGTGGCCATCCATCGGACCAATGCCGTACAGGTGCTCGATTAATTGTTCATCTGTCCAATGTGCTGACTGAGCGGACACGATGTTCATCATAGCCTCCGGCCTATTTCATCCATCCAGTGACAGATACAGGTCTTTCAGTTCTTCCCTCATTTTAGTTAAAGCCCGGAACAAATGGGCCTTCACTGTGCCGACATCTAATTTCAAAACATCGGCGATTTCTTCCAGTGCCATCGACTCGAAATGCCGCAGCGCGAATACGGCGCGCTGCCGTTCAGAGAGTTTGGCCTGTGCTGTCTCCAGTCTTTGCTGGATCTGCTTTGCAAACAATAGACGTTCGGCGTCCGGATCGGTTCCGGCCGCCATTTGTAAGATTGTCTCTTCATCTTCGGGGGCCGGGCGCCTTTGCCACAGCCTCCAACTTTTGGAACGAAGCTTGTCTAAACACGTATTTACCGCGATCCGGGTGAGCCACTTTCCCGGATTATCCAATTCCTCCGAACCCTCCGAGCGCTTTATGAGCGCCCGGTAGGCTTTCAGAAAGACGTCTTGGGTGGCAGAATCGGCCTCATCGGCATCTTGCAGGAGCCGGCGGCAGAGGAGAAAGACCCGCCGCTGCTCCGATGCCATCCAAGAACCGAAGTTCCGAAGGTCGAGCCCGGAACAGAGTTCACCTTCGATCTTTTCGGCCATGACGCCTATCATATCGGTGCAATACCAATGGAACGGTTACCGTGGCGAAAGGTTTACAACGGGTGAATTAGGGGTCCAAAACACTCGACTTGTGATATTTTCGTACGAACTTTGGCGCTAACGACCAGATCTCAGGGCTGAACTCGTGATAAAGCGCTCTGGCAAAATAGCGGCTGTATACCAAGCCGCTCCGTTCCAACGCCCAGCCCACCGAATTCTGCCTTTGATAAAGCGGCATTGTCGTGAAGCCTGAGGCCAAGGAGCCTGCGAGCGGAGCTAATGCCATTCGGGCTTGGCCATTCTCATCCGGGCTTGTTAAAACGGACATCAGCGCTGCACCCGTCCTGCGCCAAGTTCCGGTCGCGCCCGAAATACGCGGCCTCGGATCTTCGTGATGCCAGTAGCCCACCAGCATTTCTGCCGTCACTCGGGCCGTTCGCCGCTCGTAAAGATGTTCGAAGCGCACAGACACGTCGTCTGAATCGCTTTTATTCATGTGGGGACTATTGCGCCATTGCGAAAATCCGGCTTGAAATGCAGTCGCGGCCATCAGCCCTGGATTGACCAATTGCGAAAGCGCAAAACAGGAGCGCTCCGCAAACGACAGCCGGTCAGTCAAGAGCACCGGTCGCCACGGGTTACAAGTTGCGCGACCAGAACCCAGAGGGCTTGCCAGTGATTGTGCGTGGGCAAAACTGCCAAGCGTTACTGCACACAAAGCAGACGCAATAAGACGATGAGATGGCATTTTGGGGCCAAAAGAAATACTACGAACACACTAAGACTGTGAGAATCTGGCTTTAGTATAAGAACTATATAGTAAGAATACAAGCAAAAAATGGGCATTTCTCGATAAATCTTTGCAACTTTTCTAGAATCTCGAAAGGGCAGTGCGATAGAGCTGCGTGAGCCGGTTTCTCGAAAATGCGCAAGCGATCTTCGAAGCTGCGGAAAACAGCGCGGCTGCCGGCAATGAATCGGAAGAATACACTATCTTGCTGAAATCCCCGACCGGCGGGATTCACATGATTGCCAATTCGGATTGGTCGCTGCCGGCACTGCAAGAAGCCCACGGAGCGCACACCGCTTATCGAGTGAGCCGCTCGGGAGACCGGGTAATGGTGGATGGCAACAATGGTCAGCGCACCTGCCATTTGGAGGCCACAACCGCCGCACAAAAGGCGCATTTCCTGCTGAACGCTACACCGGCTTGGCAAGGCTACGCAAACTACCCAGCGCTGCTCGCCGCTTAGCTTTCTTGAACCAACAGGTTTTGTCCACCGAACTCCCGCAGCTAGGCTCCGAAATTATCGATCCTCAGTAGCCAGTCGGGCGCTCGATGTGTTTCACGGTGTACACCGGCAATGTATCCTCTTGGTGCTTCAGCCCAAGACCGAGGTTCCGCAAAACCGTGGAGATTGTGGGCAGCCTAGCGAAGGGGTTATTGGTCGGCGTGACGCCCGGTGGCGGAGGAGGCAGCCGCATGGGAACCCAGCCTTCCGTGTCCACGCTGACCAGCCCGCCGAGTGCCGTACGGTTCACGATGGGTAAGTCTGTCCAGTTCTCAATGTAGTGAGCGATGTCGTCCAAATCAACGGCTCTCGCATGTAAGGGATGGCCAAAGCCGATTATGACGCTGTGGCAACCTTCCGGGGCCGTATCGAAAATGCATTCCTCATCGCTAACTGGCGACTTCTGAAGCTTCGGACCCTCTCTCGCTACAGCGAGAGCATACACCGCCATCTTTTTGTTCTCAACCCGCATCGCGAGTTTGAAACGGTCTGCGAGCAATTGGCAAATCATCTGCTGCGCTCGGCGTCGCACTTCATCGCTCTTCGGGCGGGAGGCAACGGCGTTGGCAGCCACCTTCGCCTCGATATCATACCGCTCAGGAGCAGTCCAGTCGGGAAGGCCTGAGAGACGAGGCGAAGGGTTGATCGGCACGTCGTACGCGTAGCTCAGCAGCATGAGCACAGGAACGGCTTCGGCTATCAGGTCACCGTTTGGCAATACCCGCATGCGTGTGTTGCGCGGTTCAGCGGTGCGGGTAGGCCTAATGGTGATCGTTACAAATGCCTGTGGCAGAGCAACGACAGGCAGAATGAGTAGCAAGCAGATGGCCGCTTTGCAGAACACGTACGAATCCGCCCTCATTGTAGGATTCGACGGCTGCAACGGAGAGTTTGTTCCCGATATGCCGGTAATGAGTTCCGAGGTTCTTCTCTATTGATCGAGGTTCAAAGGCTCTATTGTGCGCCGCGGGAATATTTGTTAATCCAGTTCACTTCCCACGTCTTTCCACCGTCGATTGAGAAAGCTTGTTCCGATTGAGCGGTGTCAGCCGAGATTTTCCAGATCGAAAATCGAACCAGCACTGAACGCCCGCCGATCGCCTCATAGTCATAAGATTTGGCACGGCCGTTTCGAAATGTGCCAATCCCGGGAGCACCCAAAGTGCCCGCGTCCGGATTCGCAAAATCCAGATTCCACTCACCCGTTGCTCGATTAAACCAGCGAAGCGCCAGAAGTTCCACCGTCCCCGTTTCGCCTTGCGCCTTGTATTCGGCAAGATTCGCGCGGCCATTCCACACTTTTCGATACAACCTTCCCGCCGTCTAGATCGATCCAATCGGTTGGTCCGGTAAGCGGATGAAACAGCCTTTTTGAATGAGTCTTCCAGCTGCCAAAATCGAAGTCAAAGTCATGTTGGCCGTGGGGTGCCGTAGCGACGGGCGGCATTTGCGGATAGCGGCCGCCTGGGCCGCTTTGGGTCTCCGAGATCGCGCCGTCGCCCTTCTTCACCACCGGCTTGATACACTGCCGCTCTCTTCCCTGATCAAAGCACTTCTCGATTCCTTGTTATCAGCGTTAGAAGGCCAAACCGGCCAGGCGGTTCGCGTGATGCAAGGCGCCGATGTCACGCATGAACCGGAAATCCTGGTTTATTTCGCGCGCCATTATTCTTTTCTCGGTCTGCCCGATGCAACTGCTGCGGCATTGAAAGACGCCGCCGGAGCGGCTTCGTTTGTGCTCCGGAAACATTGCGCCAAGACCCATGGTTCGCCTCATTTCGTGAAACAGCGGAATTCGCGCAAATGCTTAGCGATTCCGAAACGCAAGTGAAAACCCAACGCGCCGCGCTTCAAAAAATCGCCGGCAGGTGCGACGTCCTGTCGGCTTAATTTGCCGGTTGATAGAGAAAATCCGTCTGCTTGGGCAGTTCGCAGCTCGTACTGCCCTCCGGCAGATCGAAAGAGTTATCCCCTGCCCCGGCATGCATCCACACCGTTCGCACTTCACCACTCGCGCCGCTGCAGCGTAACGGCAGATCGAACGCAAAGGCATCGTCAACACCCAACACCTTTAACGCCAAAGCGTTGCCGTTTCGCCGCAAACTCATACGCGGAATCCCAGTCGCATAAACCCAGTTCTCAAAAAAGAGATTCAGAGACTTGTCCGGCTGATCGTCCGGCATTAATGCGGCCGCAGCGCGCCGGAACTCTTCGTTCGTCAAGAATTTATCCTGATACTCATTCAACAAACGAGTCTGCAGAGTATGAAACGCCTCATCGCCTAAGCGTGTGCGCAACATATGCAAGATCCAGGCGCCCTTTTCGTAAATGATAATGTGCCAGGCGCGCAAGCCGCTGTTATCCAGCAGTCGCTCCCCGAAATCCACCGGGCCCGCGGGCTCTACCGGCACGCCTTTTTCCGTGCTCGCCAGGTCTTGCCGGTAGGTTTCCAGAATTTCATCCACCGGCGCGCGACCCTTCGTCTTTTCCAGAAACTCCAACGCGGAATAACTCGACATCGCTTCAAATAACCATTCAGAGCGATAATCCGCCGCGTTCACCATATTGCCCCACCATTGATGGGCAATTTCGTGCGGCAACAACATCTCCGTAAAGAACGCATCCAAAAGCGGATTCCGCAATTCGGCCGGACGGTCTTCCTGCCGCACATACGAAATATTCGACAAATAAATCAGCCCGGGAAAGCCTTGCCCGAAGTATCCTTCCACCGGCGAAATCGCCAGCGTGTGGATTGGCAGCGGCAGCCAGCGCGCGCTAAAATCATCCAGAATTTTGCCCGCCTCTTCCGGCAAGGAAGCCGAACTCTCCAATTGATTGGCGAATAGCTCTATCCGGTAGCGGCCATGTTCAATGCTGCTCTCCGAGTAGGCTCCAATGTTGAAACCGGCAAGCGATTCCGGCACCGGCGTCTTTCGGTGGACGGTTCGCGTATCGCCCGCGACATCATCCGCCACAAGTTCCCCGGTTGCTACAACTCGCAAATTCTTCGGACAGTGGAAAGTGAGATCGAACGTAGTCAGCATCGGCATCAGGAATGGATACCAGGTGTTGCGTTCATCGACGAAATAGTTGCCCGCTTTGGTTCGAAAAACAACCGAGCCTTCATAATCGACTTCCGCATCGTGAGTGGCATCGGCAGCCAATGGGTCCGCTGCCACTAGCAGCAGCGGCGCGGCGCCCTCCAAATTCTGGGATCCCGAAAAACTGTGTTGAAAGAACTCCGCCGGTTTACCGTCGATGCGGGCCCCGGTGACGCGCAGGTGGCTCGAAAGTTCGAGACTAATCGCACGCCCATCCTCTGCCGACGCACGATAAAGAAAATGCGCTTTCGTCGCCATCGATAAATCAGGCCGAATCACCGTATCCAGCCGGTAGTCGGAGATCCGGTGCACATACTGATAGGCAGGCGCTTTTCGTCGCGGCCGAAAACTGCACCAGATTTGAAAGTAGGTCGCGCCGTTCTCAAGCGGAGCGATGCGGCCAATCAGCATCGGCTCCGGCCGGCTCGGATCGTACACTACGTCGAAGGTACCAAGCGTCTGCCCGCCAATAATTCCGTAGAATAGCCCATTTTCCGGTTTGTGTTGGTCGAGCAGGGCTTGCGTAATTCTGACATCGATCTCGCTCGAATCCGCACGCAAGATTTTGTCGGCAGAGGCGGCCAATTGCTGTCCTTCTTCCGGAGCGGGGTGTAGCGGGTGGTCGTTTATTTGGCTCAGCAACTCTTGAGCGGTTTCATCGGTGAAGATAAGCAGAGCATTCGAAAAATGCTCATCCATATTGGGAGTTTTGGCAAACTGCGCAAGCGAAGCGCGCTCACTCCGCTGTGGGGGCAGCAACAGCACCTCTCCATCCCCCGCCTCCGTGTTCGCCGTAGTGAAGATGGCGGCTACTACCTTTCCGGCAATCGGTTTTGCAAAAGCCAGCACACCGGCAGTTAGATAAATCTTCGCGTCACCTCGCGTCAACTGCAGGTCAAGCACACGAAAAGTATGCGCGGGATCGATGGAGAGTTGATGGAAATCCGCCGCCACGGAGGCGACTGAGTCGGCGCCGCATGCAATTCTAGCGGCCAAGCTCAAAAAGCAAGCCACCGCGCAATAACTGAATCGGCACTTCAAGATTGCACACAGCCGGACTTAGGCTATTTTGCCCCGGATCCGCCGGCTTCCGGACTTGTTATAGTTGCGGGTTCCTGTCCCCAGTTCTGGCGCACGATACCGCTCTGATCCATAAAAAAGGTTCGCCGCCCGTCTGTACCGAACACTTTAGGCACCGCCGAGACCGTGTATCCGGTCGGAGTTCCGGCTACAGTGAACACATATCCACTGGCTTCGCCTCCAGCCAGCGTACCCGACACCAAACCGGCAGCGTCCGGACCTTCCGTGCCGCCCGCACCCGAGGGCGGGCCCAACTGCGTCATCGAGGTGGCAAATTTGTTGAAAGTGGACTGGTATTGAACCTGGGCTGCAAAGATTGCCTTCATCGCGGCAATCGCGCCCGTTTCCTTGGCATTGGCCTGCATCTTTGTCAGTCGCGGAACGGCAAAGAAAAGGATGATCAGGATGATCGAAATGACCACCAGCAACTCAATAAGCGAAAACCCGCTCTGCCGCTCGCGGCGGCGTTGGCGCACCTGTATTTGCATACGTTTCATATGATACGACGTTCAGACTACTGGTAGCGTTGATATCGCGACTAGTCTACCATTGCTTTACCAATGTATCTAAAGCAGTTAAACGTTGCCAAAACTGCGGCAATAGGCTCGCGTTCAAAGCGTTTGCCCCATCGGAAAGAGCCCTTTCCGGTTGATTATGCACTTCCACAAAAACGCCGGCAATTCCAACCGCCGTCGCTGCGCGCGCCAAAGGCTCAATGAATTGCGGCTGGCCGCCTGAAGCTGTCCCGGCAGCGCCGGGCAACTGGACGCTATGCGTGGCGTCGAAAACCACCGGATATCCGGTTTCCGCGATAATCTTCAGCCCGCGCATATCTACCACCAGATTGTTGTAGCCGAATGACGACCCACGCTCCGTGAGAATGATGTTGTGATTACCGGTGCTTGCGACTTTTTCGGCCGCATGCGCGATGTCGCTAGGCGAAACGAATTGGCCCTTCTTGATATTGACCGTGCGACCGGTTCTTCCGGCCGCGACCAGCAAATCCGTTTGACGGCAAAGAAAGGCGGGAATCTGCAGGATATCGGCGCCCTCGGCCGCTATTTCCGCTTGTGCGCTTTCGTGAATATCTGTTAAGACAGGCAACCCAAGCGCTCGAACCGTCTTCAAAATTCGCACGCCTTCGTGCAATCCGGGCCCGCGATAAGATTTCACACTGCTGCGATTCGCTTTATCGAACGACGCTTTGAAAACGAAACGCCCCACCGCCGCGCGAATCAATTCCACCATCTGGTGAACGTGCTGCTCGCTTTCAATCACGCACGGACCGGCGATCAATGCCAGCGGCCCACTATTGGAGAAGTTGACGTTCCCCGCTTCAACCGTCTTCATCGAGCGTCGCTGAGCACCCCGCGCGGTTCGAGCGAATCGGAACTCGTCGTCGCCGTGGAAGTCGTTGAGGCTGGCTTGTGCGCGCGATATTTCAGAGCGGCGCCCAGGAACGCAGTAAACAACGGATGCGGCTCAAGCGGCTTCGACTTGAACTCCGGATGAAACTGGCAGCCGAGATACCACGGATGATCCGCAAGTTCGCAAATCTCCACATAAACGCCGTCCGGAGTTTGACCCGTCAGACGCAACCCGTGTTCGGTTAGCGTCTTTTCAAACTCGCGATTGAATTCGTAACGGTGCCGGTGACGTTCGCTGATATCGGTAGCGCCATAGGCTTCGTAAGCAGAACTGCCTTCCGCCAACCGGCAAGGATAGGCGCCCAGACGCATAGTGCCGCCCAGCTCGTCCACGCCTTTCAATTCTCGCAGTTTATAGATCACGCGGTTCGGGGTATTGGCATTAAACTCGGTGGAATCGGCTTCCGCCAATCCGCAAACGTTGCGGGCGAATTCAATCACCATCGTTTGCATGCCTAGGCAAATACCGAAATACGGAATCTTATCCTCGCGCGCGCAGCGAATCGAATTCAACATGCCGGTAATGCCGCGCTTGCCGAAACCGCCCGGCACCAGAATGCCGTCAAAGCGGCGTAGATAGTCACGGCAATCGGGCCATTCCATTTGCTCGGATTCGATCCACTCGATATTGACTCGCGCCTGATGAGCAATGCCGGCATGCAGCAACGCTTCTTTCAAACTCTTATACGAATCTTCGTATTCAACGTACTTGCCTACCAACCCGATGCTCACTTCGGCTTTCGGATTTTTCATGCGCGTAAGCATCTCTGTCCAGCGCGCCAGGTTCCGTTCGCCGGCCTTCAAATTGAGCATGCGCAGAATCGATTCGTCCAAACCTTGTTCAGCGAAGACAAGCGGTATCTCATATACCGAATGCACGTCTTTTGCGGCGATAATGGCGCGCACGTCAACGTCGCAGAACAAAGCAATCTTCTGTTTCACCTCGTCAGGCAGCGGCCGCTCCGACCGGCAAAGCAAGATGTCCGGCTGAATACCGATGGCGCGCAATTCTTTTACCGAGTGTTGTGTCGGCTTGGTCTTCAGCTCCTGTGCGGCCGCAATCCAAGGCACCAGAGTCAAATGAATGAACAGCGTATTTTCACGGCCTTCTTCATGCCGCATCTGGCGGATGGCTTCGATGAACGGCAGCGATTCAATGTCGCCCACCGTTCCGCCGATCTCGACAATCGCGACATCCACATCCGCGGACACTTTCCGGCAAGCCGCTTTGATTTCGTTCGTGACGTGCGGGATCACCTGCACCGTCTTGCCCAGATAATCACCGCGCCGTTCGCGCTGAATGATGTTCTCGTAAATTCGACCGGAGGTGAGATTATTCGCCTGGCTCAGCGGCGCGTGGGTGAAGCGTTCATAGTGGCCGAGATCGAGGTCGGTTTCCGCCCCATCGTCGGTAACAAATACTTCGCCGTGCTGAAACGGGCTCATCGTGCCCGGATCGACATTCAGATACGGATCGAACTTTTGTAAAGTGACACGCAGGCCTCTGCTTTCCAGAAGGCAGCCAATCGACGAGGCCGCGATTCCTTTCCCTAGCGACGAAACCACGCCACCGGTTACGAATATGTACTTAGGCAAGGAACCACCTCCAAAAGTTCATCGTTTTTGTTTATCCAGATCTCACTGCATCGCTCACGGCAAATAGCCGGTTCACGCGCTCCAAATCTTCCGGCGTATCAACGCCTAACGATTCGTATTCCGTTTTCACCACGCGAATGCGGTAGCCGCTCTCAAGCGCCCGCAATTGTTCCAGACACTCTGCCCGTTCTAACGGACCGATATTCAAAACAGGATAGCTAAGCAGGAATTCGCGCCGGTACACATACAAACCAATGTGTTTGAAATAAACCAGATTCTGGCTGCGTCCATCGCGCTCATAAGGAATGGGGCAGCGCGAAAAATAGATGGCATCGCCAAGCAGATTCGTCACCACCTTGACAACGTTTGGATTGACGATATCGGCAGGATCGCCGATCTGCCGCTTCAGCGTTCCCATGGCTACATCTTCATCGCCGTGCACCGAAAGCACAGCCGCATCAACCGCCTCCGGATCGATCAGCGGCTCATCGCCTTGAATATTGACGTAGAGCGCGGCTTCTTCGGCGGAAGCAACTTCCGCCAGCCGGTCTGTACCGGAGGGATGGTCGCTGCTCGTCATGCGCACGCGCGCGCCAAACTTACGGGCAGCCGAAGCAATCCGGTCGTCGTCTGTGGCGACAAGGACGTCAGTGAGGTAGCGGCTCTTAGTCGCGCGTTCCCACACATGTTGCAGCATGGGCTTACCGGCAACGAGGGCAAGCGCTTTGCCCGGAAAGCGAGAGGAGGCAAATCGGGCGGGGATAACACCGAGAATCCGCGTCCGCACAACTGAGTGTAGCACTGACTACTTCACGCTGCCAACGGATTTTTTTGCGCGATCTGTCTTCACTCGCTGATCGCGTGCAAATGCCGCTTGAGTGAATCGCTGATGATTTGTTTCGCGCCAGTCGCGATCGTGAGTTTGGGAAACGCGCCATAAATCCGGTCGAAGTTATGCGGCGAAACGGCCGCGGCCACGCGTCGCGCGGCTTGCGCTCCTAGTGGCACCCAGTTCGGATAACTCCACATAAACCCGACGTGTTTGCGGTCCGGCGCCACCTGCAGGATGTCGCTGCTCAACAGCGCTCCCTTGCCTTCCGCACCGCCCGGCCAAAAGAGTACCGTCGCTCCCGGGAAATGCCCGCCGCAACGCACAAGTTTGACTCCCGCCAAGAGCCGTCGCGTTTCACCCGGCCAGAATTCGATTGCCGCCGATTTGCGCATCACCCACTCCGCGTCGTCGCGATGCAGCAGAATTGGGACGTTGCCAAACTGCCTGCTCCATTCCACCATCGACGTGTAATAGTGTGGGTGCGAAATGCAGATATACCGCAACACGCCCCGGCGCTGAATGTGCTCAGCCGTAGCATCGTCGAACATGCTCAGGCAGTCCCAAAGAATGTTGCCCTCTGATGTTTGCAGCAGAAAAGCGCGTTGGCCAATCCCAAACTTGGGTTCGATGGCGAACGAAGTCAGCGATTTCTCCTGCAGCATGATGTCGATTGCATAGTTGCCGCGCAAGTGCTCCAGGGTGGTCCACTGCTGACCGTCCAACCCTACAAACTGGCGCTCGTCCTCGCAAACCGGGCAACGCTGCGGAGGAGTTGCAGATTCTTCAAATTGCGTTCCACAAGTGACGCAGATCGGGTACACATTTAAAGACTATCGTGTCGGCGATTCAATCCGGAATCGAAAAACGTCGCCGTATGTCATCGCTCACTATCGCGGGCCGTTTTGTGTCCGCATCAATCGGGCACCAGACACTCAGCGCTTTCGCCAGCAGTGTTCCGTCACTCACCCGAAAAATCTCGGTATGCCTCTGAAACTTTAAACCTCGGGCGTAGCCGACCCAGGTTCGCGCCATGAGTTCGTCCCCCATTTTCGCCTGCTGCTTGTAGTCAATCTCGTGGCGGATCACCATCCACAGCCACTTGGCCCGCTCGGCCGGCGTAGTGGCACTGTTCCAATGCGCAACTGCCACATCTTGCACCCAGCGCACGTACGTCACATTGTTCACATGCTGCATACTGTCGATATCAGCCGGGACAATCGTGATCGGAAGGTCGAAAATTTCGGTCGCGGGGCTCATCTAAATACGCTAGCAACCGCAACTTCGCTCATTTTGTGTACGTCTCTTGTGTATGCCCGCAAATTTACTCAATCGACGCAGCTTCGTTACCGCTTTGGGCTCAATTCCGGTTTCGCGGCTGCTGCTGGCACAGACGCCCGCGCCGACTTTTTCTACAAACGTGAAAGTGGTGAACGTCTTTGCCACCGTACGGGACAAAAAAGGCGAAATCGTTAAGAGTCTTGCGAAAGAAGACTTCTCTTTGCTCGAAGACGGGCGTCCGCAAGTGATCAAATATTTCACGCGACAGACGGACTTACCCCTCACTTTGGGTCTCTTGGTGGACACCAGCCGAAGCGAACGGCGCATGATTCCAGCTGAGCGTTCAGCCAGTTACAAATTTATTGAGCAAGTGCTGCGGCCCGATCGCGATAAAGCGTTCCTCATTCACTTCGATCGCGAAGTTGAATTACTTCAGGATTTGACCGCGTCGCGCGAGCGCCTGGAAAAGGCATTGGATAATTTGCAGCCATCGCAGGAAGAAGCCGAATCGCAGCCGGACAATGGCGATAACAATGGCGGCGGCTATCCACGTGGCGGCGGAGGCGGCGGTGGTGGAATCGGCTTTCCGGGCGGTGGTGGTGGCGGCATGGGACGTCACGGTGGTGGCGGCTACCCGCGCGGCGGCGGCCAACGGCATCATGGCGGCGGGACGAAGTTATACGACGGTATCTATTTGGCGGCGACGGAGGTGCTCGCGAAGCCAACTGGCCGCAAAGCTATGATCCTGCTCACCGACGGCGAGGACAACGGCAGCAAGACAATACTCGAAGAGTGCATCTCTTCCGCGCAACGTGCCGATACGCTCGCCTACGCCGTGCGGATTGTGGACGAGGAAATCGGCAGTATGGTGCCGCACGGCTGGAACGGTGGCGGCGGAAGAAGCGGCGGTGGCTATGACCGCCCGGATGGCAAGAAGATCCTCAAACAAATCGCCAAAGAGACCGGCGGCGGCTTTTTCGAATACGGCAAAAAGAAGCCGCTGGACGATATTTATGCGGAGATTGAGGACGAATTGCGGAGCCAATATAGCATCGGCTACACGTCCGACCACCAAGGCGATGACAAAGGTTATCGGAAGATCGAACTAACCGTTGGACAAAAAGGCTACACGGTGCAAGCTCGCGAAGGATACTACGCTTCCTGAGCAAATGCGAAACTGGAGTTGTGACAGGGAAACGCCCGCCATCCTCGAAGCGTCATCATAATATGAAGCCTTTGCTTCCGAAGGGTCTCTTAGTCGCGGGTGCGGCTCTCGCTGCTGCGATTCTGGCGTGGTCGCAAATCGTGCCGGGCCAGCTCCCACCAACGCCACCGACCCAGCCGGGCCAGATTGCCGACGATGTGGACAAGCCAACTGATAAAACTCAGAAGACAAAGGCCCCTGACCCCAACGCGCCCGCCAAGGCGCCGGATGACAAGCCGACGTTCCAAAAGTCGGACATCATTGTCAGCACCACCCGCGTAATCGTTCCCACCACAGTCTTAGACCCGTCGGCGAAGGACTACGTCACAGACTTGACGACAAAAGACTTTGAAGTCTACGACAATGACACAGTCCAGAAAATCGACACCGATTTAGTGCAACAACCGTTATCCGTGGTTTTGGCGGTTCAAGCCAATTCCGAAGTGGAAGGCTTCTTGCCCAAGCTCAGGAATTCAGCCAGACTGCTCAACGGTTTGGTGACGGGCGTAAACGGTGATATCGCGATTCTCGCCTTCGACCACCGCATGCAGCTGTTGCAAGACTTTACCAGCGACCCGGACAAACTCGACGATGCCATGCACAAGCTGCGCGCCGGCTCGTCTTCGTCGGCAATTATCGACGCTGTCCTTGAAAGCGATCACATGCTACGGCGTCATGATCGCGATGGCACACGCCGCCGCGTGATCGTGCTGCTGAGCCGCGATATCAACAAAGGCAGCCAAGCCAAGTTGAACGAGACCATACGCGACCTGCAGTTCGATAACATCACCATCTATTGCGTGGATATTTCCAAAACACTCAGCGCGATCACCAAAGATGAAGGCTATCCGCGCCCGGCGCATGGCGGCATCCCGGCGGAGGGCATGCCTGCTCCCATCGCCGGTGGTGGCGTCAACAGCATCACAACGGACGAGCAGAACGCTTACTTGGGCAACGGGTTGGAACTGGTTCCGCCGCTGCTGCGTTCGATTCACGACCTCTTCAAGAAACCCCCGGCGCGAGCCTTCACCTACTTCACGGGCGGTTTAACCTTTAACTTCGCGACCGAACACGGTCTCGAAAAAGCGGTAGCTCTGATCGGTAAGGACCTGAATAGCCAATACGTATTGAGTTACCCGCTGCGAGAAGAAACCAAAAAAGAACCGGGCTTCCACAAAATCGTCGTTACCGTCGATCGCCCTGGTTTGAAGATCCGTACGCGCCCCGGCTACTGGTGGGGTGGCGGCGAAATCGACTAGCCGCCGAAACGCAACGCGCCGAAGCTGACCACGCTGTGCTGGTCAATCTGCCACTGGTGATAATCGAGCAATTGGCTTTTTACTCCAGGCATGACCTTCATAAACGTGTAAAAGGGCGACGAGCCGCACCATTTCAAATCGTCATGCCGTTCCTGGACCAACGACCAGTAGCTCTTAATGTCGGCAGCGACGATGTTGCCAATGCGATCTCGGTCACGCTCTTCAATCGCCGCCATTTCGCCTAAATTGGCGGTAGCGCGCAACTCATCGCCGTAACGCCGGCCCATGTGCGCCATGTCGACGCCCAGAACCCAGCGAAGCTTGCGGCCTTCGCGCGCGGCCATGTTGCCCAGCGCATCGAAGAAACGGGCTACGCGCGGCGTATCTTCCGGCATGCCGCTTTCATGAATACTCTTCACGAACGGACCGCACAGAACCGGCAAGATCTTCACGTTCGGCCCGAACATATGCTGCAGCATGACAACTTGGAATTCAATCGAATGCTCCACTGCATGGCAATAATCTTCAAGCGCTATGCCATCTGGCGCGGCCTGCACCAGTTCCTCAACCAGAGCTTCGTTCGTCAGCGCATTGCCGAACGGCGTATTGAACTTCTTCTTCGTCAGGCCGAAACGTTCCGGCGCACCGTAGTGAGAAGTACCGAGAATCACAAAGGTGACGTCCTCGCCTTCTGCCAGCGCAGGCAACGCCTGATATGCGGCGCGGTAGGTCTTCCAGCCGGCGTCTGGGCTCGCATGCGGCGCGGCAATGCCAATCGTCTGCCCAGCGCCTGATGCGGCAGTACCCAACTCTTTGTCCAGCACCGCCTTGAGCTTAGGCAGCGTCCCGGGATAACCGGAATCGGCGAAATTCGCTTCTCGGACCGGCTCCGCCGCAAATTCAGCTTCGCGCTTGCTCTTCAAGCCGAGATAGTGATCGTTCTCCAGAAAGCCCGCTTCGTTCAAAGAGTCGAAGAGATGCTTTTCGAGATCGCTCACGTCGATCTCTCCAGTGATCCGAACAAGTTCGGCGCGAAGATCAAGCGTGGAGCTTTGCCCATCGAACCATTCGAGCGCCTGCACCAGCGGCGGCGGCACCAGCAGCGTAGCGTCTGAATAATGATAAGGATCGCGAATAAACAGCCCGGGCCGCTCCGGGTCTGGCGATGGCATGAAATCCAGATTGAAACGGATTCTAGGTAGAACGCTCACGCAACCTCTTAAGAAACTCAGCCGGCACTCTCAAGTTATGGGCTCGTCCCGTGCCCAAATCGATATCGGGCTTGGGCGTGCCATGAAAATCAGAACCGCCTGTCGGCAGCAATTCAAGCTCTTCCGCGACGGCCCGATAGTACTCCTGCATACCCGCCGGATGATCCGAATGATAGACCTCTAAGCCGAGCAAGCCCACTTGCTTGAGACGAACAAGGACCGCATGTTCAACCTTCCGCTGAAGGCTCAAACGAATCGGATGAGCCACCACCGGAATGCCACCGCCATCGAGAGCCAATTGAATGGCATCTTCTGTTGTCTTGCATTCGCGCTCCACAAAGCTGGGCGCTTCTTCACCTAAATACCGGCGGAAGGCTTCTTCCGGGGTCGCGACGTAGCCTTTGTCGATCAGGATGCGGGCGAAATGCGGCCGGCCCGCCACGCTGCGGCCGCGCTCTTCTACTTCGGCGAGTGTTATGGCCACGCCTCGCTCTTGCAAAGCTCGCACTAACTTCTCGTTGCGGTCGCGGCGCTCGGCGCGCTGTTGAGCGAGCCAAGCATTAAACCCAGGCGAAGGTTCACGCGACGGAAAATATACGAGCAAGTGCAGTGATCGCGGATGAGGCGAACCTGCCAGCACCAGCCGCGTGTTCAATTCGATGCCCCGCACCAGATCGAGACCGGCCGCTTTGGCGAGCGGCAGGGCGACGTCGTAGCCCGCAAACGTGTCATGGTCGGTAATCGAAATCGCAGCCAAATCGCTCTTCTGCCACAACGCCACCAACTCAGGCGGCGGCAACGAACCGTCGGAAGCATCGGTGTGCGAATGCAGGTCAATATAACCGGAGGCGGACACTAGTGGCTTTTCAACTCCACAGGCGGGGTGACTTGAAACACGAACAATTGCCCGCACGTCCGTACTACCAGGCGGCCGGCTCCAAGCGACTTTTCCTTGCTACTTCGATTTTCAAAGAAAACCGCTCCATCGGTGCTATCGCTCGGCTTCAATTTGGTCGGCACCATTGTAATCGCCGACGCGGCGGCGGCGGCTTTGAATTCCTTATTTACAAACATGGCCATGGCGGCTTGGCGGCGCTTTTCGTATCCGTTGGTAGAACGAAAGTTTTCGAGCGCGTAAATACTATCTTCATAAAGCAACTGCAACTTGATCACGTCGCTGCGGCTGGCTTTGGCCAGCAACGACTCGACCACATAGTCGGCCGATACGGGCGGCTGAATCGACCCGTCCAGGTGGACGAATATAAAATCGGACGGCTTGACCGTCCATGAAACCAGCGATCCGTTGGTGACGGTTACCTGGATAACGCTGAAGTCTTTGATGTGCGGCGGCAGCGGCGCCCACATCACGGTAATTCCTTCGTGCGTCAGGGCGTCGTATTCCAGGCCGTGCGATTCGAACTGCACAGTAGCTTCGGGCTGCAGGGTAGACAGATTCGGCAGCGGCGGCGCACTTCCGGTTTGCGGCGCCTGCTGCGGGCCCGCCGGGAGTGAGAACGCGAGGAAAACAAGCGAGCACCGAAGCATCAAGAGATCCATCTACATCATAAGATGGCCGCTCGACTCGGCCAGGTTACTGAGTTCCGCGTTTGGCTCGCAACTTGTCGTAATCGGCACGAAAGGTCTTGTTCTCAGGGTATTGACCGACGAGTTGGGCCAGCAGTAGCTCGCTTTTCGCATCCTGCTTTTCGCGCAAATAGAACATCGCGAGCAACAACTGGGCGAACGGCTTCATATATTGCCCGGATTGGGCGGCGATTCCCAAATCCCGCAAACCCTGTTCGCGCGTGCCAGTGACTTGATCCAGGCTCATCATCCAACGAAGGTAGAACGGTAGATTGGCCACCAAATACTCCGTAAAGCCCTTGGTCAAATACGCGTCATAGGCGGTTGGATCGACTTCGAGCAACCGTTTGGCGTAGACGCTGGATTCGCGGATGAATGAATAACTTTCACGCATCTTGTGCTCCACCAAAGCCAAGTAATCGCGTTGGACGCCGGCAATGATACACATGGCCAGCAACGCATTCGCGTCTTTCGGGTTTTCCAAGAGAGCTGACCGCGCATAACGGCGCGTCTTTTCAACCTCACTTTCCAGAGCGGCGGCACTGTGGCGATCGAGTTTACCGGCGATGCCGTGTTCCACTTTAGTGTTATCCGTAAACAAATTCTTTTTCAGCAAACCGGCCTGATCGAGCGCTGCGAATAAATAGGTAGCGGCATTCATGGCGTGAGGTAGCGGATCACGCGGATGCTGGACCGAGTATTCGTCAAGCGCATGGCGGCTTGAATCAAAACGGGCCTGGTACAAGTCATTCAGTGCCGACTGCAGCTTGTCGTTCACAGGCGAACCCAACGCCGGCAACGCCAGGACAAAGCAAAGACTAAGAAACTTCACTCGCGACTCGCCGACAGCTTAGCCGTCAAATACCAACACAATATGCCGCGCGGTTGGGCTCCGAACGACTCAATATCGATCCGCATAATAGCACCCTTTTTGAAATCCACTTTCAAGTTCGGTGCGCCTAAGAGAAATGCCGCCAACGAATCGAACAGCGGATTGTGGCCCACCAATAAGATAGAAGGCTCATTTTTGTGAACTCTCACTTCTTCCCACAACTGCTCGGCGGAAGCGGCGGGGGCGAGAGCCTTAGTTTTCAGAATTTCGCCTTCATACCCCAACAAGTCCTTGGCGATTTCGGCCGTTTGCAGGGCCCGTTTCAAGTGGCTGGACAGGAACAGACTCGGCTTCACGCGCGCTTCGGCAACGGTCTTGAGAACCGTGCGTAATTTTTTGCGGCCCTCAACGGTCAGAGCCCGGTCGGCGTCGGTGGCTCCGGGGTGTGCTTCTTCCGCGACGCCATGGCGCAGCAAGAACAAATGCATAAATGGCGACTTTCGCCTTTCATTCTGTCATACCGTTTTGAGTCAGCCAATTTTATCTGCCATCGCCGAAAGTGTCGCGAAATGAGGCGGTTCGGATTCTCGATGGACAATGGCGGTTTGAATGCTCCGAAAGCCACACTTTTTGAGGAAACTCCGCAATTCAAGCTCGGTAAAGCCGAGCCAGACATCGGCGTATAATTCGCGCGCCTCTTCAAAATGATGGCGCAATAAATCCAAGATCACGATGCGGCCGCCGGGTTTCACAATGCGGAACGCTTCAGCAACCGCCTGCTCCGGATGGAGGGCATGATGTAGAGATTGGCTTAAGAAGGCCAGATCGACTGACTTGTCGTCAAGCGGAACGCTTTCGAGATCACCCAAGCGGAAATCCAGATTCCGTAGACCATGGGTTTTCGCCAGTTTGCGGCCGAATTCGACCATCTTTTCCGAATTGTCGATGGCGATGACATGTTTTGCGCGGAGGGCCAGCAGTTGAGAAAACGTTCCCTCCCCTGCCCCGAGATCGGCAATCACCATAGGCGGCATAAGGCGCAGCAAGACTTCGGCGAGACCTTCCCAAGAGCGACCGGGCAGATAGGCGCGGCCGAATTTGCCGGCGAGCGAATCGAAATAATTGCGCATTTTGTCGCGCCGCTTGCCGATAACCAACTTAAGAGCGGACAAATCGGCATCGACTTCGGGGATATCGGCGGAGGCTTGCCGCAAAATATTCATCACCTGGGCGACGGTTTTGGCTTCGACGCCGGCGGAGGTGAGCAGACGATAAAATATGTTCTTACCGGTGCGGCGATCTTCGACGAGACCGGCCTGCTTCAACTGAGACAGATGAGTTGAGATTTGACTCTGTCCGCGGGAAAGAATTTCCTGCAACTCAGCTACCGATAATTCTTCGCGTTCGAGCAATAGCAGCAAGCGAACGCGAGCCGGATCGCCTAACAAGCGAAAAGATTTGAGGCTGAGAGGCATTAAGTAGTCATCCATCAACATATCAAGATTTTTTGATATAATCTATTTCGAGGTTCAATCCATGAGTTCAGCTACACTCAACAGCACAGCGAGCGAGTACAAAGTCGCAGACATCTCACAGGCCGAATGGGGCCGCAAGGAGATCTCTGTTGCAGAGCATGAAATGCCGGGCTTAATGGCGATCCGCAAGAAATACGCGGCGACGAAGCCGCTTAAGGGCGTGCGCGTAACCGGCTCGCTACACATGACGATTCAGACAGCAGTTCTGATCGAAACTCTGGTCGACCTGGGCGCCGACGTGCGTTGGGCAAGCTGCAATATCTTTTCGACGCAAGACCATGCAGCGGCAGCCATTGCCGCGTCGGGCGTTCCGGTGTTCGCCTGGAAGGGCGAATCGCTGGAAGAATACTGGTGGTGCACGTACCAGGCGGTGAGCCATCCGAACGGAAAGGGGCCGCAACTAGTGGTGGACGATGGCGGCGATGTCACGCTGCTGATCCACAAAGGCGTTGAGCTTGAGGCCGGCAGCGATTGGGTGAATTCGCCATCAGGAAGCCACGAAGAAAAAGTCATCAAGGACCTTCTCAAGAAAGTTCACGCCGAAGACTCGAAGCGTTGGACGACGCTCGCAAAAGAGTGGCGCGGGGTTTCGGAAGAGACCACGACGGGTGTCCACCGGCTTTACAAGATGCAGGAACAAGGCAAACTGCTGGTGCCTGCGATCAACGTGAACGATTCGGTCACTAAATCGAAATTCGACAATTTGTACGGCTGCCGCGAATCTTTAGCGGACGGCATCAAGCGCGCGACCGATGTGATGGTGGCCGGCAAAGTAGCGGTGATTTGCGGTTACGGCGACGTGGGCAAAGGATCGGCACACTCGCTGCGCGGGATGGGCGCACGCGTGATTGTGACTGAGATTGACCCCATCAACGCCTTGCAGGCCGCCATGGAAGGTTTTGAAGTGACCACGATCGAAGAGACGCTCGGCCGCGGCGATATTTATGTCACCACAACGGGCAACGTGGACATTATTACGCTGGAACACATGCAACACATGAAAGATCAAGCGATTGTCTGCAACATCGGACACTTCGACAATGAAATCCAAGTGGACCGGTTGAATACCGCGACGGGCGTGAAGCGGACGAATATCAAGCCGCAAGTGGACATGTACACGTTCCCGACGGGCAACAGCCTGTACATGCTGGCGGAAGGACGGCTGGTGAACCTGGGCTGTGCGACCGGCCACCCGAGCTTTGTGATGAGCAATAGCTTTTCCAATCAGACGCTGGCGCAGATCGATCTTTGGGCCAACAAGGACAAATACAAAGTGGGCGTCTATACGCTGTCCAAGAAGCTGGACGAAGAAGTGGCGCGGCTGCATCTTGAAAAGATCGGCGTGAAACTGACGACACTGACGGCGAAACAAGCTGAATATTTGGGCGTTCCGGTGGAAGGGCCTTACAAGGCTGACCACTATCGATACTAAGTAAGTTTGATTGTTAGTCTGAGGCGCGGCTGGACCTGAACGGGTTTGGTCGCGCTTGTTTGGCGCTGACGCGCCCGTTCCCGCCCTCCGGCTGGGGTTCTGAATCGGAGGATCGGACGGTGCGGGCGTAAGACGCTCGCTTCGCTCGCGTACCCCTCCCTAACGGTCAGGGTTCTGATTCCTCCTTCTGCTGCGGGAAGATGGTTGTCTGGCGATAACTACTTTTACCATCGCGTATTAATTGTCGCCAATCACGACTGGGGCGTCGGATCCTTATTGGCGTGCACTGCTGTTGGCGGGTGTTTGCGGACTGCTGTCCCCGATGCTAAACTACGGCTTCGCGTTTGCAGAAAAGATTCGTTCAACTGCGATTCAGAGAGGTGCTTCCGAGAGTGAGGCGACTTACGCTATTTGGCCGATTGTACTCACAGGCGGATTCCTGCGCAATCTAGCTTACAGCGTTTACCTGCTTCGTAAAAGACGGACCTATCCACTTTTCAAAGGTGGTTATGGCGACGCTGCGCTGGGGGTTGGCATGGGCATTCTGTGGATGGCCTCCCTTGCTCTTTACGGAATGAGCGCAGCCCAGATGGGGAACCTAGGGACATCAGTAGGCTGGGAATTGTATAGGGAATTGCCCTGATTACAGCCGCGGCGCTCCGGGGGGTAACGCAAGAATGGGCCAGTGCCGGGCGGATGGCAGGCTACCTGCGACTTGGCGGGCTGGCGGTTTTGATCATCGCTACTTTACTGATGGATCGGGCGAGTGCTTCCGACGGGTTGAGACCGTGAACTTTGCTCCCTGATAGCCGCTTGGAAATGATTGAGAAAGTGTGTTCTAATTTAGCCTAGGAGAGTGTATGGCGAGTGATCACGAGTCAACAGAGAAGCAGCCGTTGCACACAATCACGGATGAATATATTGTGACGGAGCGGAGGCTGCCCAGGCGGTCGTTCCTTACGAGCGGCGGCGTTCTCTTAGCTGGCGCGGCGGGGATGGTTTCGTCAGTCAGCGGGCTCGCGCAGAGCCAGGACGATAAAGACAGGAAGAAGGACGACACCAAGAAAGCGGACAATTCAAAGAAGTCCGATGATGACGCGTCGAAAGCAAACGACAAGACGCAGAAATCAGACAAGAAAGATACGAAGCCGCCGGTTAAACCGCCGGTTGACGATGACGATCAAGGGCGCGTTCCTTAGGCAGTGCAGAACTCGCTAGAGTGGCTGATTGATCCCGTTGGCAAGAGCGAGTTTTTCAGCGACTATTTCGAGAAGAGAGTGCTGCTTGTGCGGCGCGGACAGCCAAACTTTTTTGGTGCGCTGCTGTCGTTGGACGAAGTGGATCGCGTTATTACGACGCTAGATCGAAAATACCCCGATATCTGCCTTAAGAACGCCGACGATTCCGAGCTGAGTCCGAGGGCCTACACGTTTGAGGACGGGGCTCTGGATGTGGCGGCGTTGTATCAGCTCTTTGAGCGCGGCGCCACGGTGGCTTTGGCGTTTCTGGATACGATTGTGCCGGAACTGACGACACTTTGCCGGGGTTTGGAACGCGAGTTTAGTTTTCCCTTCCAGGCCAACGCTTATCTGACGCCGGCGAATGCTCAAGGCGCTCGAGCGCATTATGACACTCACGACGTCTTTGTGCTGCAGATATCGGGCTCGAAACATTGGACGATCTTCGAGACTCCAGTGGAATTGCCGCTTCGCGAACAGCGTTTTGAACGTGAAGTACATCAAGTAGGCCAGCCGACCCTCGAGTTTGAACTGAAGGCGGGAGATTCGGTGCACATTCCGCGCGGGATAGCACACCAGGCACGCGCCAGCGACAGCACATCACTTCATATCACAGCCGGACTGCTGTGCTACACGTGGGCGGACTTTATGTCGGAGTTCGTGGCGAGTGTAAGCCTAACGAATGTTGATTTTCGCAGAGGGCTGCCGGCTGGATTTGCGGACTCCGAATTTGATCGGACTGAGGCACGCAACACCTTTCGCCAACTGCTGGCGACCGCGGCGGCACAACCCGACTTCGATGCAACTCTGGATAAGTTTATCGACCGCTTCTTAGGAAAATGCCCGCCGCTGCTTGACGGTCAACTCAGTCAATTGGCACAATTGAATACTCTTAGCGTGGATAGCGTTGTGACGGCTCGGAGGTCAGTGGTCGGCCGAGTTCGACGAGATGGGGACTCTGTATTGATTGAGGCATTCGGGCGAAGAATTACGCTGCCTGGACAGGCATCCGAGGCGGTGGAATTCGCGCTGAGCCATAAACCTTTTGCCGTCCGTGAACTTCCCGGCGAACTCGATGAGGCCAGCAAAGTGACGCTTATTCGGCGACTGATCCGAGAAGGCTTTGTTGTGCAGATAGCTGCGACAAAATCAAAGCCGTGATTGTTTTTTAGACTGACAACAGGCGGTCGAAAAAAGAGCGATAGCGTTGCAGTGCGAGACGGAGGCTCTCAGTAGATACGTCCTCGCCCTGATCCCACTCCTTTTCGAGCTTGCCGCGTTCGTCGGCATTGCGAACGGCAGTGCGAGGGTCGTCGACAAAACTTCCCTGGACGTCCTGCCAGCGACGGCGAGCGTCGCTCAGGTCGTTTTCCGGGAAGAGCGAAACGCGTCCTACAGGTTCGGGAGCGCCGGGAAGAGTTCTGGGAGACGCCAGTACCGGCGTATAACGTCTGACTAAATCCGCAGTCGTCAGCGCTGGCTCGCGGCGATCTCTTCGATCTTATTCCGCTCTTCAAATCTTTGTTCAATCATCGTTTTACCTCTTCAATCCGGTGGACAATCCTAGTACTCAAAAGGTCGTCAAACAGGCTGCGGTAATGCACCATCGCCTGCCGTAAATCCTCAGTCGTAGCTTGGCCGGTCACGTCATTGACGGCAATCTTGTGCGCCAAGCGATAGTCTTCGACAACCTGCGGATGATCGACTGAGATGTCGGCCGCCTGCTGTTCGAAGTTGCCCATCGGATAGCCGCGGGCCGTCATCACCTCGCGCACGAGTCTGTCGGCTTCCACGACGGATTCTCTGGGGGTGTCGACGAATTGAGCTTGCACGGAGTGCCATAGGTTGGAGAAGCGATCGATGGCGGTTGTGCTCAGCTCGTGAATATGCAACTTCTCCACCCGTTTTTGACGATTGGCTAATTCTGCTTCCGCTTTGCGCGGATCTCCGGTTCGAGCGAGTCTTTCGTACTCCGGCCCGAACTTCGTTCTTAGGCGTTTGGAGCGTTCTTTTTGCGTGTATACGAAGGCGGCCACGGCAATCACGACGAGTCCGACCACGATCAATACGATAGTCATTTGGTTCATATCATTCACTCAGTTGAGACGGCCGCAAACAGCCTCCGAATTGGTAGATGAAGGGATGAGAGTTGGAATGACACCGCAAGTCTACGTGCGGCAGTAAACTCGCGAAAGTACTCTGACTGCTAAGTAATCGCCGGGCAACGCACTTCGCGGAGGCTCGGCGATTTCTTGTCGGTGTTGACCGAGCACCGCTCGGCTGCCCGGCTAGTATGGATCGGGTGGCTCAAAGAACGCGTTTCAAAAGGGGGATGCGGCGGAAGATTAGACTGCTGGCGACCCAGGTGACGCTCGCTGCCAGGATGGTGGCGCAAAGAAACTTCAGTGGCTTCGGCGCGGCGAAGCTGTGCAGCAGCAGTGTGACTGCGATGAGAATGGGGGCGTGAAAGAGATAAACACTGAAACAATTGTCACTCATCCACTTGGCGAATATGCCTTGATCGTTCCAGCGATCACGAAAGAGAACTGTTAATCCCAGGCAAATGCCGATACAGAAGAACGACTCCCAGAGACAGAATGCCGCACTTTGCCAGGTGAACCCTCCGCTCATCTTGGCGCTGTTGTGGGTGATGGCGATCGCCACAACGAGTCCGAACCAGATGACACTTCCGGCAGCCCGGGTGAGGATGAACCAGCGCATTCCGAATGCATAAGGAATCCGTTGCAGCCAATTCCTGCGCCATGCCAGAACACCGACGCTGAAGAGCAGGATGTACTGAGAGAAGTAGCACAGCTGCATGTTGAGGATGCTGGTACCCATCGGCTGCACGATCCGGACCAAAAACGTGCAGGCCCCCATGAGGAATGCCAAGCCTGCGACTTGAGTGTGGGTAGGCACGGGAGCATCGACGTTGTTGCGCGGAATGCCGCCGCGGCTTAAGCGTGCGAGAGCATACACAAAGCAGAAAACAAGCAGAGCCACCGTGAACCACATTGGTCCGGAACTGCCAAGAAATTGAAGACTTGCAATGTACCGGCGATAGGAATCGGGAAAAGGCGCTGTAATTTTGTAGTAGTCTTTCAACATCCAGAAGACGATGAGTGGATGGATTACCAGCATGTAGAACAGGGACGGAATGCCCAGGCGGATGGCACGGTCGCGCAGAAATTTGCCGAAGCCTTTGCGGTCGAAAGCCGCAGGCACGAAGTAGCCCGCGATCAGGAAGAGGAAGCCCATGAAGAAGGCTTGTAGAAACACCTGGTAGGTCGCGAAGCCGAGGGTAAGGCCAGGACCCGGCTTCGGGTCTTCCATGAAATACCAACTGCCCAGATGGCTGTAGGTGACGGCGGCGTGCACGCTAATCACCAGCAGGATCATCACCCAGCGCAAGTTGTCGATAAACCCGAGCCGTTGGTTCACTGCTTTCGCGGCAAATGGAGTAGTCAACTGCGGTTCGTGGATCACGGCAAGTTTTTCGCACTCACAGCGTATCAAGGATGCGTTGGGGACAGTGGGGGGCCTGAGCGTGGCTCAACCTTTTTTCGAATAAGGAGTGAAACGAATTGATCCGAAAGGCTACTTAGGAATTAGGCATGCCGATGTTGAATAACCTGCTAACGCTTTGGACCGCGGTACTGCTTGGAGTGTTCGCGGGGAGCCGGGTCGCGGAACTTGATGCTCGTGGGCGACGTTCGAAATGGCGGTTCATGCTTTATCCGCTCCCCGTTTGTATCAGCGTTGCATTGGGCTGGTTGCTGGTTCCGAAAGGAACGTTTGAGGTTTACCTAGCAGGGCTTTGCGGGCTGTGCATCTTATTTAGAATGATGAGCCGCGCTTAGGCCTTTCTGAGGGCCATGGAAAAAGTCTCCGCCGCCTGCTGCTTTCCGACTGCGCGAAACGCTAACAGCCAAACTCTCCAGAGTACGTGCAGGGGCAAGAAGAAGTAGAAATACTTATTGCTGTAGTACAGTCTTTGAGATTCCACAGTGAAACCGTGCTTCTGAGAAATCTGCTGGAAGTGGCGGGGGGTGCAGCGGTCGTAATAGACTTTGAAGCCCTGTTCCGCTTCCATGTGCGGGAAGATGAAGAACAGAATTTTGCGCTTGAGATTTTCAGGGAGCAGCATATTCAGCCGCGCGAAGGCCGCGTGTCTGGACGGCACCCAGAGCAGCACTAATCCTTGCGGCTTTACGATGGAGGTAAAGGCGGCAAATGCCTGCTCGACGTCTTGCACATGTTCCAGCACTGCTTGACACACGAGAATGTCTGCGTCCTGCTGGCCGCGATAGGTGGTGATATCGGCACAGATGACCGAATCGTAAGCGCCTTCCGGCGCGCCGTCGAGTTCCTCTTGACTCACATCCAGACCTGTCACGCGCAGATGAAGCTGCGCTTTGGTAGACGGGTTGACAAGCGGAGCCTTGCCGCCCCCAACATCGACTAACCGGCTGCCGGGCTGTAGGAATGCCGGACCGAAGCGTCTCTGAAAGTCCGCGTTACCGTCAATCCGATAGGACTCCGGCAACAAGCTGTCAAAGCGCTTACAAAGCTGGGAATTGAAGTTAATGAACTGGCGTATGATCGACATCATCGCGGTATCCCCCAGAGCCGGAATCGCACCCGCCCGAGAATTTAGAATATCGTAATTGGCCTATTGCGTATGTTCGGGAGCGAAGGTTCCGATGATCTTCTCAATGTAAGCGGCTTCGTCGCTTATGGCTTTATCGACGATGGCCAACTGTTCTGTCGCCTCTGGGAAACGGCCTTCTTCCAGCGCTTCTCTGACGCCGGGAATAGTTTTGACGCCGTATCCGGCGTACACTCCCGGAGCATAGATCAAATTCCGAACCCAGGGACGGCGCGGCAGGCCCTGATCACCGAGAAGTTTACGATCGACTGTAGTCAACTCGGCATTGAGCGTTTTTCGCTGGTCGGGAGAGAGTGTTTCCATGGCGAGCCTAGCGGACTTGAAACGAGCGGCGGCTTTTTCGAGCGAGGCAATGGCGTTATCGAGGGAGGAAAAATCCATATCCGGAGGCGGGACAAGCGATGGAGGAGGATGCAAGGCCTGCTTGGGATCATCCGTGAGCGGATAAACATTCGCGTCGAGGTTTTTCTTGCGCGTTTCCGCGTCTTTCTGGAGAGACTTCACCAATTCTTTCAATTCGCGGTCATATTGTTTCAAGGTTCGGGCCATCGCGGTGAAATCATACGGCAGCACATCGGCAGAGGCGAAGCGCATCATCAAGATACCGGCGGTTTGCGCCATTACTGGGCCGTAGACTTCCTCTTTGTCTCCAAAGTGATCGGTGAACCAGGGTGTGTCATAAGCGGAGTGATAAGTGCCGCCGCGATCTTCTCCACCGTAACCAATGTTGAGGGAAGCAATGCCCAAATGATCGAGGAAGGTTGCAAAATCGGAGCCGCTGCCAATGGCTTCGATGGGGAGGGTATCCTGTGTGAGCACGTCCTGGTTCGGTGTGCCGCCGGCGCGCCGGCCGCCACGAACGGCGAGAGCGGCTTGCTGACGTTTCCACACAGTGCCTTTGGTTTCGGGGTCGATGATTTCTTTTGCAACGTTGTTCACGATTGCTTCTAGTTCGTGCGAACCGCCGGCACCGAAGAAGCCGCGGCCGTTTTCATCGGAGTTTAGGTAGAGTGCGGCTTTTTGGGTGAGATCGGCGGCATGGGTTTCGGCCCATTCGGTTGATCCGATCAAGCCGGGCTCTTCTCCATCCCAGGCGGTATAGATGAGGGTGCGCTTGGGACGCCAGCCTTGTTTTGCCAACTCTCCGAGGGCGCGGGCCTCTTCGAGCAAAGCCGACTGACCGGAGATGGGATCGTCGGCGCCATTAACCCAGCCATCATAATGATTACCGCGGACGAGCCAGACATCCGGCTCTTCGGAACCTTTCATGGTGGCGATAACATCGAGAACCGGCTTCTGACTCCAATCAAAAACCAACTTCAGGTGGACCCTCGCAGGGCCGGGGCCGAAATGGTAGGTGATGGGAAGGCCGCCGCGCCATTCAGCCGGTACGACTGGGCCAGCGAGAGCGGACAAGAGTGGTTTAGCGTCCGCGTAGCCGATGGGCAGCACGGGGATTTTCATGATGGTTTGCGCTTCGGAAATCTTGAGGCGTTTGGCGCCAGGGACGGAACCGATGCCGGGAGTGAGCGGGTCACCCGGATAAAGTGTTGTGTCGGCCACACTGCCGCGCTGAATGCCATCGGGTGGACGCATCGGTCCTTTCGGGAGGACCTCGCCTTGGCCGTAACCGTTGTCGGCAGGATCGGAATAGATGATGCACCCCACCGCGCCATGTTCGGCAGCGAGTTTCGGTTTAAGGCCGCGCCAGCCACCGCCATAACGGCTGATGACAATTGCACCATTCACGGAGATGCCGTAGCGCTCTAAGACTTGGTAATCTGCGGGCATGCCGTTGTTGACATATATGAGAGGGGCGGTGACGTCTCCATCGGCCGAGTAGATGTTGTAGCCGGGAAGTTGGGTGCTTTTCTCATGGGTGTAGGGATCATCGGGCAGTGGGGGCTCGTCGAGTTTCGCAGCATATTTGGACGGCGCGATCAGTTCCAAGACGCGCTCTTTGGGCGTTGGAAAAAGGACATCGAACTGTTCGATGTGCGCGTCCCAGCCCCATTCTTTGTAGCGCGCAAGCAGCCACTCGGCATTTTGCCGCTGATATGCAGAGCCGACATGATGCGGATGCGCGGCCAGTCGGAGCATATTGTCATGCACTCGCTTGGCGTCGGGAATGGCGCGAAAGCGGGCTTCCCAGTTTTGTTCCGCCTTCGCGGATTCCGGATTGAAGCCTAATAATGGGCCGGTGGACGGAGGAGTTGACTGTGCGGGAGCTAATAGAGCCAAAGAAACGACTAGCGAAAGAGTCAGATATGTGTGCAAGAATTCTCCAAACTGGAAACGGCACGGTCTCCTTCCCCAATAGTTAAACACAAGGCGTCAACGGGGGGATGCGGCAGATTACTTGCCGCTCATTGCGCGTCGCATTCGCTCTGCCAGCGCCGATTCTCGTTCCGGCTGATTTTGCTTTCGATAGATCTCCTCGAGCAGGCCGGCGGAGGAGAGAAGCAATGGATCTAATTCCAACGCTTTTTCGAAGTGTTTGGCTGCCAGTTCGATATTTCCGAAGGCAAAGTCTGCGCGGCCGGCGTTCTCTTGATTCAGCGCGTCGTTGGGATCGAGTTCGAGAACGCGGTCGAAAGCGATTTTCGCTTCCTGCGCCTGGTTACCTTCGAGCAAAGCAACGCCAATCGCCTTGAACACAGCGGGGTCGGCGGCGAACTGGGTTTGCACTTCGGTCAACATGCGGTAGCCCTTCAGAAGCCAGGGGACCGATTTGATTTCAGAACCTGCCACTACATAGGCGATTGCTAAATTGCGAGCGGCGAATTGCGCGTCTGGTTCGCGCCAGGCCACCAAGTCAGACTGCGCCAAGTTCGACTGAAGAGAGTCGTTGGCAGGCGGCCGGCGGCTGATCCGGTGATCGGTGAATACCGTATGCGCGCCGTCGGACGTTGGCCGGCGGGTCATGTGGCAGGAAATGCAATCCAGCGCTTGGGGCGGGTGCGCCGCAGAGAGTTTGCCCGTATGACAAGAGAGGCAGCGGCTGCGATAATACGCGCTGGGCGATGCAGGTTTGTTGTGCAAATCGTGACAGGTGCCGCACCATAGTTTGCCGGCGCTCATGCGGGCGCAAACGCTGGAGCGCAGTTGTTCGGCGTGGCTGACGACGCGCAGCGTGGCGGTTGAAGGTGTCGCCGGCGCATAAACGGAGTAGACTTCCTCCAACGGCATACCGGGGCGAAAATCGGCAATCGTTTTGCCCGGATTTGGAATCCGAGTGATACCCGAAAGATGGCATTGTTCGCAAATGCTGTCACGCGCGGGGCCGGATAGCTTTGCCGGGTTCACAATCGAACCTTGAACGGGCCGCTTGAGATGCTCTTCGGTTGGTCCGTGACAGCGCTCGCAGGAAATGGTTTGTTCGCTAAACGCCGGTGTGCGGTAGCCTGCGATGGTACCTGGAATGTGAAGAGCATTTCCGGAATGACAGCGAAGGCATTCCTCGGTGACTGGACGCGTGAAATCGGCATCGGCGAGATTCTCGTAGCCCGGCGCCATCGCATACGCACGGCGGCTTGGATAGTAGCCGATGGGAGATTGAAATAAATGATCGCCAATGCGAACGAGGTATCCCAGGGCATGGCTGCCTGAGCCAATGACGTAATCAACCCGATAATCCGCCGATTCGTTCGACGTTTCTGTTCGCTGCCAAGTGCCCGAGCCGTTAGAGTAAACCGTGAACTTAGTCCCAAAGGTATTTGTGAAAGAGCCGGGCGGCTCATGGTTCGGACGCCGCAAGGAATGCGCCATGCTGTAGTGCGAATAGCCTTCGGTTTCTTTCGGATGGCAACCCGCGCACACTATGGATGCGGAGGCGTTCCAGGCCAATGAAGCGACTGCAGCGAAAATGGCGAGGAAGTGCGTAAGCCTCAGCAAGCGTTTAGAAACCAGATCCTGGCTTCCAATTGTATTGTTCCAACAACGACGATCTTTTGCGGCGCGCAAGTCTTCTTCGTCTCTCAGGAGAGTGTCTCTGCACTGGCTTGCAGGACGCGATGACCGCCGCGTGAAAGACCCAACCGGCAAATCTGACTGTGGAAAAAGAATTAGCTTGGATTTGGTTTGAAGCCGGCACGAGTCAGGCCTAATTGCGCTTCCGGGTTTTTCATAAATGTCTCCCACACGAAACCGGTGCGTAGATTTTCAGACATGGTAATGGTTATGCCAGTGTCGATGCCGATGACGTCCTGGTCGAACCAGTTGGTAAGCGGATTGAACGCGTTGACGAAACCATAACGGCACCAACTGTGATCGCCATAGCGATTTTTCATGTTTTTCAAAACGCGCAGAGTGTCGACAGGGAGAAAGGGCAATGATCCCGCGGGGGCACTGGGAACAACTGTTCCATCGATGGGACCGATGGACGGCGGTCCACCCCAAGTGACGTATCCATTTTTGGAATCGGAAGCGGTGATGCCCCACAGGTCGTCCGAGTAGTCGGGAAAACGTTTGGCGAGTTCGATGCAAAAACGGCGATGGACTTCGGTGGCGATGGTGGAGTTTTTGAAGTAATCGGCGTAGGCATCGCTTTTGTTACGGAGATCAAACCAGGCTTGTGAATACTGATGGATAAAGAGCGGTGCGAAGGAACCGATGTAGCGCAGACCTTCGTAATCGAAGGTGACGCGCTTCCAGGCGTTCCAAGCTTCGGGCGGTAGAGGATGAGAGGCGGACCCCAGGGCGAGCAGATAGATCATCATCAACTCGCTGTAATAATCCCAGCGATAAGGGAGAAAGCCAGCTTCGGGCGCCCAACCGTGTTGGACGAGGGCGGTATCTTCAGCGAGCCAGGTCCACTCGACACGGTTGAAGATATCGCGCGCGAGAATGCGAATTTCGGGGCTGCGGAAATGCTGACGGCAGGTGAGAACACCGCAGATGAGGATGGCGGTATCAATGGAGGAGACTTCTGAATCCCAAATTCTCTCGCCGGTTTTTATGTTGCCGAAGTGATAGAAAAAACCGCGATGGTTCGGCATCATATGCCAGAGGAAGCGCAGAGTGGTGAGAGCACGCTGGCGCGCATCGTTGGCGGAGACATAGCCGCGTTTTTCGCCGATGCAGAGAGCGGTTAAGCCGAAGCCCGTGGAGGCGATGCTGCCGACGATACTTAAATCCGGCGGCCCCTGGGCGCGGCATCGGTCCTTGATGAGGCCCGTCTCGGGGTCCGCTTGATCCCAGAAGAATTGAAAATTGGCTTTTTGCAGCTCTTCGAGAAAGGCTTCGTCTTCAGGAGTGAGAGGATGGGAATCCGCTGCCAACAGAGGAGAAGCAGCGGCTAGAGTGAGAAGCTTCCGCCGAGTAATTTTGGAAACTTTGGATTTGCGAGGACTGGCGAATGGACTTTGATCGGACACTCTTTTGCCCGTAGTTTAACAGCGTGTTGAGGAAATTCTGAAAGAATATTCAGAGATGAGCGTGCGGCGGAGAAGCGTTTTGGCTGTGGTGGGCGTGATAGCAGTACTGGCCGTTTCAGCGGGAGTGGTGGTTTGGGTTATGCAGAAGAGAGGGCCGTGGTCACCGCCGCCTCTGGTTCTAGAAGGAGCGGTTCTGACTGCGAATACAGACCCGAGCCAACGGACACCGATTGCCGGCGTTACGGTGACTGCAACCGCGGATTCACGAAATGTTACGGCTCAATCCGACGAGACCGGATCGTTCCGAACGACTTTTCAACCGGGGATCCGGGCAGGCCAAGCCGTTACCTTGACATTTCAGAAGCCCGGCTATCACAACGCACAGCTCATCGCCGGGCAACCCGGCGACCAATTGTACATAGTGCAAATGACGCCGCTGGAAGTTAGAACACAGGCCAAATTGGAATTATCGGCAGCGGGAAAGCCGGTTGTAATCAGGAATGTGCGGGTTCGTTATACGGCGAAAGATGAAACTACGATTCCAGTAGGTTCGATTGCGAAGCAATTTGCCGCGCTGAATAATGGCAATATTCCCTGCCGAGATCAGAAACCGTGCTCGCCCGACGGCCGCTGGAAGGCGACATTGACGACGCTCCCGCTGGATGCGGAAGACCGCAACGAATTTCAGAATGTGCGCGTGTCGTGCATTGCGGGGCCGTGCCGGTTTACGAAGATCGAATCTGATGAGTTGACGCACCCGGAACGGAAGCTTTCTATTTCGGTTTTGAATTGGTCGGACACTACCGATTTTCTGGTGGAGGCGGATGTTGTGCGGACGATGTCGACGAATAGCGTGCGTACTTCTTATCCATTCGTGCTGGAAGATACGATGAACTTCGCGCTGCCGCCGAATTCGGAAGGGCCGGCGATTGAGGCGGAGTTGAATGGACAGTTTATTGTATTTCCGCTGGGGCCCGATGCGCTGCTTTCGTGGGCGACTTGTAACGTAGAAAGTTCGCAGGATGGAAATCACATATTTCGCTGCCGGTTGAAGCCGGGCTATGAGTTTTAGCATTCCTGACTTGACGTGAAGCGGCGACGCCACTTCGGAATCCTGGTGGATCAATGATGACGGCTGCGGGGTATGCTTTTCGTATGAGATTAGCCAGTGTATTGCTGCTGCTCGGCGGGTTGGCTGGGCAGGCGCAGGATCTTTTCAATCCGAAGCCGGATGCGCGATTTAAGGTCGATTTATTGGTGGTGGTGGCGCATCCGGACGATGAGACGGAGATTGGGGCGTATCTTGCGCGCGCGATTTTCGATGAGAAGAAACGAGTGGCGGTGGTGTTTGGGACGCGCGGAAATCAAGGGGGAGACTCAGAAGGTTTGGCGCAATCGGCGGCACTGGGGTCTATACGAGAGATTGAGGCGCGGCAGGCGCTGGCTTATTTCGGGGTCATGAATGTGTGGTTCTTGAACGGGCTGGATACCCCAGGGCAAAACGTGTTGGGATCGCTCGAGACGTGGAATCATGGCGACTCACTGGGACGGTTAGTGCGGATTCTGCGACTGACGCGACCGAATGTGGTGGCCACATGGCTGCCGGAATGGGTGGCGGGGGAGAATCACGGAGATCATCAGGCAGCGTCAGTGCTGGCGACAGAGGCGTTCGACCTGGCGGGAGATCCCACAGCGTTTGCCGAACAACTGGCTGCGCCGAACAACCGATTTGATATTGGCAATCTGACAGAAGGGTTGCGGCCTTGGCAGCCGGAGAAGCTCTACTATTTCAGCGATACGTCGCACCCGGAGACGCTGAAAGAGAAAGGACCGGAGTATTCGTCGAAAGAGATGTCGCCTTCTCACCACACGACTTATGCGCATCTGGCTGCGGAAGAGTGCGCCTTTCACCTGACTCAGGGAGACAGTGGGCAGGTGGCTAAGACAGCGCTGGAGAAAGACGATCTGCATTTCTTTGAGACACCGGTGCAGTTTGTATTTGCGAAATCGTATGTGAAGTCTGGCGTCACCGCAGATTTGTTCGCAGGAGTAGACGGGGACGGGATCGGGTTTCAGCACGTCAGTGGATATATAGCGCCGCAAGCAACCGACCTTGGCATTGAGTTAGGGGGTCCGTGGCAGTTTTATCACACGTTTTGGCGCGCTCATGACGTGAACACGCTGGAGGGATTGATTGCTCCGGAAATTCAGGCGAAGCCCGCCAGCCGTTTTGTGATTCCGATTTTGGTTGAGAATCCGACGAAGGATTCGCAGGCAGTGCGAGTGGAAGTGGATATTCCGGAAGGATGGACGTTTGTGAGACTCCCGCCGGGCCCGGTAACTGTGGATGCGAAAAGCGAGGCAAATTATATTTTCGAAGTGAAGACCGGCGCAGCGAAGAAGGGCTGGGAGTATATCGGGGTGAAGGCGTTTTCGCAAGACCGGCTGATTGGAACGATCCGAATTCGCGCGGAACTGGAGAACGGCGCGATGCCGGAATAGGCGGCATCAGTAACTTTACGGTATCCCCCCTGGGCCAATTCCTGCTAACCTTATCGGAATTAAGGGAGATGTGTATGTGGAAAAATGTAGCCGCATTTTTGCTGACGGCAGGGTTAATCTTCGGGCAAGCAACATCGGGCAACATCACTGGAACGGTCGTGGACAGTTCGGGCGCTGCCTTGCCGAATGCGCAGATTACGATTTCGGACGTTGATCGGGGCACTGTTTATCACATTCAGAGCAACAGCGAAGGGAATTTTTCCCAGACGCACTTGCTGGCCGGCCGCTACCGGGTGAACGTGGAGAATTCGGGATTTTCCAACGTTTCGGTGAATGCAACGGTGGAGGTGGATGAGACGACACCGCTCGCGATTACGCTCAAGCCGGGGCAGGTGCAGACGACGGTGGAAGTTTCCGATGCTACGCCACTTTTGACAACCGACCGCGCGGAAATTGCCACGACGCTTACGGGCGGGCAGGTGGAGGATTTGCCGGTGCTGGACCGGAACGTGACGAACTTGCTTTTGCAGGTGCCGGGCACGCAATTGAACACATGGGCGCATTCTGCGGCGGAGAACCCACAGCAGGGCATTCAGGCGAACGCGAACGGGCAGTTCTTCACGACAAATGGGTTCTTGCTGGACGGAACTGAAAATGAGAGCGCGATTTTGGGAATTGCGGTAATTAACCCTAATATCGATGCGCTGCAAGAGTTCAAAGTGAGTACGAGCAATTACGATGCGGAGTTCGGCGCAGCCTCGGGTGCGCTTGTGCAGGCGACAACAAAATCAGGGACGAACCAACTGCATGGGTCAGTGTTTGAATTTCTGAGGAACAGTTATACGAATGCGACCAATCCGTTCACCCAATTGAATCCGCCGCTGAAATGGAATCAGTTTGGCGGGTCAATTGGCGCACCGATTGTGAAGGATAAACTGTTTGCGTTTTTCGACTACCAGGGAACGCGCCGCAGAACGGGTGGTTCGTTAGTGACGACTGTTCCGACTGAAGCGGAGAGGAGCGGCAATCTATCGGCCTTGTTGGGCAGTTACATCTGCTCGGACGGCAGCGTCTCCGGCTCTCCGTGCGCGAATCCCTACATGGTGCGGACAACAGAAAACACGATGGCGCCGGCACAGGCGGGCATGGTGTTCGATCCGAATACGGGCAACCCGAATACGGGCTCAGCCAGAGAAGTTTACTCGCAAAATGGCGTCCTGAACGTCATTCCCGTCGCGGCGCCAATGCAGAAGCTGCTGCAGTTGATTCCCGCGCCCAACACTGGAGGCGGAAGCATTGTTAACAACTACATCAGCGACCAAGTGCAGGCGTTCGATACCGATCAATACGACGGACGGGTAGATTACAACCTAACCGGGAGCACGCACGCTTTTGCGCGCTACACTTTAGCCGATTACAACAACAATGCGCCGGCCGCTTTTGGCGCGGCCGGCGGCGGCCCGAGCGCGTTTAGCTTTTCGGGCGATTCGATTGACCGCAATCAAAGTTTGGCGTTGGGATTGGATCATACATTCAGCCCAACGCTTGTGACGGACGGGCGGTTCGGGTTCTATCGGTATCGGATTCGCGTGCAACCTGGCGATGCGGGAACGACACCGGCGTCGGACGCAGGGTTGCCTGGACTGAATACGGGGGCCGCTTCAACGACCGGTTTGCCTGCGTTTTATATTAATGGCAACGGCGGGTTCGACTTCGGCTACGGCTTGGGGGTGAATCAGTGCAATTGTCCGTTGAAAGAAACGGAGAACCAGTTTCAATGGGTGGATAACTGGACGAAGATTCAGGGCAACCACACGCTGAAGTTCGGAGTTGACGTGAGAAGGTCGCAGCAGCAGCGTATTCCGAGCGATCTACATCGTTCGGGAGAGATCACGTTCACTGACTCAGTGACCGGAAATCCCGATGTGGATACGCTGGCGGCTGGAAACGCTTCGACGGGTTCTGCGCTGGCTTCGTACTTACTCGGCTTGCCTAGCACCTTTGGACGATATTACACAGGCTTGGATTACTATCCCGGCTTGCGGGAAACGCGCATGTTTTTGTTCGCACAGGATTCCTGGCGCGTGACTCCGAAACTGACCGTGAATTACGGACTGCGTTGGGAGGATTATCTGCCGCAAACGGCCGCGAAACCGGGCGGCGCCGGGACTTTCGACCCATCTACCGGCGACGTGCTGGTAGCGGGCGTGGGTTCCGTTCCGCTCAATCTCGGCGTCAAGGCATACAATTTGGGCTTTGCCCCGCGCGTGGGTATTGCGTACCAAGCGACGCCTAAAACGGTGATTCGAACGGGGTTCGGCATTAGCTTTAACCCAGGCGGCTTGGGCGCTGTATTTGGCCAGGGCGCAGACTACAATCCGCCGATTGTCAACGCCCAGAGCGTGAATCAGAACAATTCATATATCGCGCCATTCAGCCTGCTCAATGGGCCACCCGCGCCGATACAACCCGCAGTGGGAGCTAACGGAACTTACCCGCTGCCGGATGGTATCGGGATTAACTACTTCTTAAGCCCGGCGAATTCCTACCGAATTCCAGAAGCCTATTTTTGGAATTTTACGGTGCAACAGAGACTCACCAACAGCCTGGCGCTGGAGGTGGCTTATGTGGGTAATGTGGGTAGACATCTTTACGAGACGCTGAATGCGAACCAAGCCGTCCCCGGGCCCGGAGATGCGGACCCGCGAAGACCGTTTTACGTTCTTTATGGGTTGGAACAATTCCTGGCTCAATACTGCAATTGCGACAATTCGAGTTACAACGGTTTGCAGACGAAGTTACAAAAGCAGTTATCGCATGGCTTAGATTTCTTGATGACTTATACATGGTCAAAAGCTCTGACGGATACAGAGGGCGGATCGGTGCCTTCGAATAGTTATGACGTGCGGTCAGATTATGGGCCGGCATCGTGGGATCGCGAGCACACGTTTACCCTTGAGCACAACTGGAACTTGCCGTTTGGGAAAGACCGTTATTGGAAGTTGGGCAATTCCACGGTGGCCAATCTGATTTTGGGAGGGTGGCGATTGAGCGGGGTGCATACGATTTCTTCGGGCGAGCCGTTTACGCCGACAGTGGCCAACGCGCCGTTGCTGAACGATCCGGACTTTGCTTCGCTGCGAGCGGACGTGGTGGGCGACTGGCATGTGTCGAACCCGAATGCTTCGGAATGGTTCAATCCGGCGGCGTTCACAGAGCCACAGCAACCTTACCGGCAAGGGACGGCGGGGCGGAACTCGCTACGCGGGCCGATGCTTTGGGAATCGGATTTATCGCTTTCGAAGAACTTGCTTTCGAGTGAAAAGCGCTCGCTTGAGTTGAGGGCGGATGCGTTTAACATTCTTAATCATGTCAACTTGGGGTTACCGAGTTCACAGATTGATGTCAGCGGTGCGGGGCAGATTACGTCGATTCAAGTGCCCATGCGACAGATGCAGTTCGGGCTGCACTTTCAATTCTGAGTTGAAATGCCCAGCCAAGCGGGGATGTTTTGCAGGGCTTTAAACCAGTCGGGATTGTTGACCCAGTTTTCCATGCCGTGAGGCGCACCGTCAAGAACGATCAGGGTATTGGGAAGCGACTTTGCATCCAGGGCCGCATGATAGCTGAGGGTGCCGGGATAGAGTTCGTCTTTAGTGCCCTGGATCAATAGCAGGGGCGGCAACGAGGGGCTGATGTTGTTGAGCGGAGATGCCTGCTTTAGAGACGATTCGGTCCAGTGGCCGAAGATGCGAGTGAGCATTTGACGACCCTCCACGTCGTGGCTGAATTGAGTGAAGTCGTAAACGCCGTACAGAGAGACGACGCTCTTGACAGTACACCCAGGGCATGGCAGAGATGCAACCTGAGTGACGAGTTGACCTCCGGCTGACTCACCGAAAAGCGAAATGGCATCGGCGCGGACGTGAAAACGGTCGGCGTGGTCGCGGACGTAGCGGATAGCGGAACGGACATCGTCGAGTTGGGTGGCGTTATCGACATACGGAGTCAGGCGGTAATCGATGGAGAAATAGGCGAGACGGCTGTGAGAGAGGATATCCAGGATAGGAGAGATGTAAGTTTCTTTATCTCCGGCCTCCCAACCGCCGCCGTGAACAACGATGACTGCCGAAAATGGGCCCGAGCCTTCGGGAAGAAAAGCATCCATAAACAGAGGACGGCCGTCTGGCATGGCGTAGGGGATGTCTCTCCATTGGCCACGTTGATTGCCGCGGAGCCAGGCGATGAGATCTTCTTTCCAGAACCATTGATCAGGATGCCAGTTTTCAACGTTGTGGATGGCCTTGGGGATGGGGACGAGTGTACAGTTAGGTGAGGAATGGCAGAGAGCGCGGATAGGAGCAATGGGAGACTCTTCGTCGTATTCGCCATGGAAAAGAAGAACGGGAAGGGCTGGAAGCTGAGCGTTCGCAGGCAAGCCAAAGACAACAACAGAAGCGGCGTTGATGCGCTGAGAGAGAGCAAAAGCGAGTGGGCCTCCTTGGTCTTCAGCAATGAGAACCGGTTTACCGCGAATGTTGAAGCGGCCAGGACATTGGATGAAGGCTGAGGCAGCTTCGAGATCCGGAGGGTTGCGGTAATCAAGTGAGAACCAGGCCCAGCCGGCTTTTTCCAGTGTGGAGAGAACTTGGTTGAGATGAGTACGGCGGTTGCCGGAAGCGCCGTGGATGACGATGGCGAAAGAGCGCGGCTCACCGGCAGGAACGAAGGCATCGAGCAGTTGCCCGGGGAAATATTCGATGGCAGGGCGGGGTTCGATGGCTTTGCACCCGTCGAATGCAAAGGCCGGAAAAGCGACGAAGAATAGAAGGAGCGCACGGAACATCATTCTCAGCGTAAGCTAGATAGGATGAAACGCATTGGATTGTGCCTGATTGCGCTGGCTGGGATTGTATTCGGAGCCGATGGAACGGCGAAGCCGAAGGTGCGAGCGATTACCGGCTTCATCACGATTGATGCGACCCACTATCCGCAGCAGATTGAAGAGGCTGTGACGTTCTTGCACCGCGTGAAGGACGAGGTGGAGAGCGCGGGTTATACGGTTTCCACCATTCGGATTTCTACGCAGCCCTTTCCAGAATATACGCGTGGCTTAAGCCGGGCCGATGCGATGGCGCTGTTGGAAGGGATTAACGACTTAGCGGCGAAGCTGAAGTTTGCGCCAAATATCGGGCCGGCGATGACCAGCGACACGGTGGATTCGGAGGCGGTGGATCTGCTCATTGACGTTCTGTCAAAGCCGGGAAATCGATTGGCGGCGAACTTGATTGTAGCGGGCGAGGACGGCATTTATTGGAACGCGGTGAAGCAGGCGGCGCGGGTGATTCACGAGGTGGGGCAAAAGAGTCCGCACGGGCAAGGGAACTTCAATTTCGGCGCGATCGCAATGCTTAAAGCTTACGGGCCGTTTTATCCAGGCGCATGGCATCCGGCGGCAAACACAAAAAGCTTTGCGATTGGTTTGGAAACGGCAAGCGTAGTGATGGACGTTTTTGCGCGTGAGCATGATCCTCGAACGGCTGGAACAGTGTTGACGGAAGAGTTAGACAAACATGATCGAGCCGTGGAGGAATCGGCATTGAAAGCAGCAAAAGGAAGTGGCTGGAAGTATGAAGGAATCGACCCGACACCCGCACCCGGAGGAGATATTTCGATCGGTACAGCGATTGAGTCTTTCACAGGAAGTGCTTTTGGCGCGCCGGGAACCGAGACAGCGGCCGGGATCGTCACGCGTGCGGTGAAGGCCGTAAAAGTGAAGCAGACGGGCTATTCGGGCTTGATGATTCCAGTGCTGGAAGACACAGATTTAGAGAAACGCTGGACGGAACAGACCTACGGGTTGGATTCGATTCTGGCGTATTCGGCGGTTTGTGCGGGCGGGGTGGACACGGTGCCGCTGGCTGGAGACACAAGCGAAGATACCATCGCACACATTGTGGGAGACGTGGCGACGCTGGCTTACAAGTGGGACAAGCCGCTGGCCGTGCGTTTATTGCCTTCGTCCGGAAAGAAGGTGGGCGAGATGACGGAGTTCGGCGGAAGTTTGGGGAATGCGGTGATTCAGCCGCTCATCGGCTCGGCTAAAAAGTGAAGTTGATACATTCTCGTTGATGACGAAATGTATTGGGGTTTGCCTTTTGCTTGTGAGCGGCGCCTTTATGCGCGCGCAAGATACGTTGCATCAGCCGAAGGAGAATCAGATTCCCGGGCCCGGGCAGGGGCAGACGACAGCGGATTGGATTCAAGATCTATTTTCATTTAAGAACGACCCGGTGGCGGATCATGATGCGTGGCTCGAAGATTTGAAAGTTTGGCGAGCCGAGCACAAAACGCGCATGGGGTGGGACGACAGCGAATATCGCCGTCCCGAGTTTCAGTGGACGCACCGAAATTTCGTTTCGCCGCAAGTGATGGTAGAAGAACGGACGCTGTTTGACGTTGCCTCCGGCAAGTGGACGGTTGACAAATATTTGGACGACCTGGACGCGCGCTATGGCGGGATTGACAGCGTGCTGCTGTGGCCGGTGTACCCAAATATCGGCATTGACAATCGCAATCAGTGGGATTTAGCCCGCGATTTGCCGGGCGGGATTCCGGCATTGCGGAAAGTAGTGGAGGAATTTCACAAGCGCAATGTGCGCGTCTTGCTTCCCACCATGCCGTGGGACAACGGGACACGCGACCCGGGAGTGCCTTATTGGGAGGCAACGGCGAAGTTGATGGCTGAGGTTGGAGTGGATGGAATCAACGGAGATACATTCACGGGCATGCCCAGAGAGTATCTAACGGCGGCTGACAAGGCCGGGCATCCACTGGTATTGGAGCCGGAGATGGCGCCGAGCTCCGACGATGGGCTGATTTGGAATAACCAGAGCTGGGCGTATTGGACATTTAAGTTTGTTCCAACGGCGAGTAAACAGAAATGGCTGGAGCCGCGGCATATGTCGCATATTTGCGACCGCTGGGCGCGAGATAAGACGGACGATCTGCAGCATGCGTTCTTCAACGGCATCGGGTATGTAAGTTGGGAGAACATTTGGGGAATTTGGAATCAGATCACGGACCGGGATGCGGAGGCGCTCAGAAGGATCTCGCATCTGGAGCGGCAGTTCGCGGATTCGCTGATGAGTGAAGATTGGGAGCCATTTGTACCAACGTTGCAGTATGGCGTGTATGCGACGAAATTCCCGGGCCGTGGCCAGACGCTATACCTGTTTGTAAACAGAAATGAATTTGACGTCCAGGGGCAACAGATTCGGCTTCCGCACGTGGAGGGGCGGAGATATTTCGATGTGTGGAACGGAGTTCAGTTGAAAGAGCCGCTCGCGTTTGCCATGGAGGGGAATGGGTACGGCGCGATTCTGGCGGTGGATGCGGGCGCCGCAATGCCGGCCGATTTCGAAACGTTTTTGCAAAAGAGGAAAGAGTTAACCACAAAGCCGCTGAGCACTTATTCGCATGAGTGGCACTTCCTGCCGCAGAAGATTGTGAAGAGTGGCGAGACTCATAAGGAACGCAGCGCGAGTGAGGGAATGCTCCGGGTACCGGCTGGAGATTTTGATTTCACTGTGCGCGGGATTGAGATAGAGGGATCTGACTGGGCGGGTTTGGATGTGCAGTACCCATGGGAGGATTCGCCGCGACGAGGACATGAGCGCGCGATGCACATTGCGGCGTTCGACATCGACAAATATCCAGTGACAAATGCGGAGTTTAAGAAGTTTTTGGATGCGGCGCACTACCGGCCGGCAGATGACCATAACTTCTTGCGGGATTGGAAGAACGGAGAGATTCCTTCTGGCTGGGAGAACAAGCCGGTGACGTGGGTGTCGCTCGAAGATGCGCGCGCTTATGCCAAGTGGGCCGGGAAGCGGCTACCGCATGAGTGGGAGTGGCAGTATGCGGCGCAGGGGACCGATCAGCGAGAGTATCCGTGGGGCAATCACTGGGATGGGAACGCTGTGCCGAAACCGGATCGCGGGCGGGATTTGACGGGGCCGGATGATGTAACGGCGCATCCCGCCGGGGCGAGTCCGTTCGGCGTGATGGACCTGGTGGGCAATGTGTGGCAGTGGACGGACGAATTCGTGGATACGCACACGCGAGCGGCGATTTTGCGGGGCGGGAGTTATTACCAACCGCAAGCCTCGCTTTGGTACTTTCCAGAGACTTACAAGCTGAGAGAGCACGGGAAGTATCTGCTGATGGCGCCTTCGAAAGACCGGGCGGGCACACTTGGGTTTCGCTGTGTGAGAGACGCGGAGTAGTACTCGCGGTACTTTTCGGATTTACGCGTTGCGAAAACGATACTGGTCAGAGGCGCGGGCAAACGGTCTGTTACACCCTATCCCTTTCATCGGCACTGGACCGGTACGTACACTGAACTCATGAAAAACCTGCTGAGCGCTCTTTGGAACGAGGAAAACGGCCAGGATATGGTGGAATACTCGCTGCTGGTGGGATTCATGGCGTTAATGGGAGCGGGCGTGCTCACGGGGCTGAGAGGTCAGATGGTTGGTACGTGGAGCACGATTAACGCGAGCTTTGCGTCAGCGGCCAGTTAAATGGGAACTTAGCCGTCAAGAGCCATGGTTCATCACCACAGTCTTCGTGCGCGTGAACTCATGCAGAGCGGCAAAGCCTTTTTCACGACCGTGGCCGCTTTTGCCCGTGCCGCCGAAAGGTAACTCAATGCCAGCGCCGGCGCCGAAGCAATTGATGAAGACTTGGCCGGAACGAATGCGTTTGGCCAGGCGGATTTGGCGAGCGCCGTCGTTGGTCCAAACGGCTGCGACGAGACCGTAGTCAGTGGCGTTGGCAAGGGCGACGGCATCGGCTTCATCATCGAAAGGCAGAACACTGAGAACGGGGCCGAACACTTCTTCACGCGCAAGCGCGGCATTGCGAGGAACTTCGCCGAAGAGCATCGGCTTTACGTAATAGCCTCCTTGCGGCACATGCGGATCAATGGAACCCTCGGCCACCAGTTTGGCGCCTTCTTGCGCCGCATTCGAAACGTAGCCAAGAATGCGCTGGCGCTGCTTTTCATTGATGATGGGGCCGCAATCGAGATCCATCTCCGGTGCACCGACGCGAACTTCCGCAAAGGAGGCGCGCAGGTGGTCGATCAGAGTGTCATAGAACTTTCGTTCGACAAGCACGCGGCTGCCGGCCGAGCAAGTTTGACCGGCGTTCTGAATGATGGCTTTGCGCAAAACGGGGATAGCTGCGGCAAGATCCACATCGGCGAAGACCACTTGCGGAGATTTGCCGCCGAGTTCGAGAGTGCAAGCGATGAAATGATCGGCGGCGAGTTTCTGCACAGATTGCCCGACGGCAGGGGAACCGGTGAAGGATAGGAAATCAATGCCCGGATTGGAGGCGAGAGCAGCGCCGGCCACGTTGCCTTTGCCGGTGACGATGTTGATGGCGCCATTGGGGAAGCCCGCTTCACGCGCGAGTTCAGCGATACGCAGAGAAGAGAGACAGGCGTCTTCGGCCGGCTTGAGAACAACGGCATTGCCGGCGGCGAGTGACGGCGCCAGGGTGCGGCCGAACATTTGGGCGGGATAGTTCCACGGCAGGATGTGCCCGGTCACACCGTAGGGTTCGCGCAGAACACAGACATGGTATCCGGCCAAATAGGGGATCACTTCGCCGTGCAATTTGTCTGCGCCGCCGCCATAGTATTCGAAATAGCGGGCAAGCGCAGTAATATCGGCAATTCCAGCGCTTTTCGGCTTGCCAGTGTCACGTGATTCCAGAGCGGCCAATTCGGCGGCATGCTGGGTGATCAGAACGCCTAGGCGCGTTAGCATGCGGCCGCGATCGATAGCGGTGGTCTTGCCCCAATCTCCTTCGTCGAAGGCATGGCGAGCAGCGCGAACGGCAAGATCGATGTCCTGAGCGGTGCTATCGGCAATAGAGGCAAAGGCTTTGCCGGTGGCGGGCTCATAAACGGGCATGGTTTCGCCGGCGATGGCGGGAGTCCAAGCACCGTTTATGAAATTTTGAGCGGATTCGAGATACATGAATGCAGGGTCCTGTGAATATTATGTCGCCAGGACGAACAAATGGGGAGCAACGGGAAACAATTTCCGCGCCGCTCCCCGACAAGCTACTAGTGTTTTGCTTGGTAGATTGATTTGCTGATCTGATTCTGTTGTTTGTTAATATTGCTGCGCTCTCCCTTGGTGAGCGGTCCGCCGTTGGCTGTGCGGTCGGCCCGGATTTGTTGGTTCAAACCGGCTTCGCGGTTTTCCAGCCGAGCTGTTTGGCCGGCGTTCAGTTTGCCGCTGGCAATACCGTTGGCAATGCGGTTCTGCTGATTCTCACGCCGTTGGCCGACTTTGTTGTTGCCATAGCTCGCTTGCGCGGCGTTGTGCTTGTCCTTATAAATCTGGCCGCTTAGGTTTTGACGTTGCCCGTTGATGCGGGCCGCTTGAGCGGCGGTCAACTTGCCGCCATCGTGGTTGCGGTCGGCGCGGGCTTCACCGTTGATGGCGCTTTCTTTGCTTTCCAAATTAGAGGTTTCGCCGGCAGTGAGTTGGCCTGACTTGACGCCTTGGGCAATCCGCTGCTGTTGATTTTTGTAGCTTTGAGCAAAAAGGCCACCGGCCATGAGGCTCGTGATGGCGATGCTGGTTAAAAGTTTCTTCATTTTCTTCTCCGTTTCCGCCCGCTTTCTGCGAGCCGTTCACTTCCACAAAACGCAACGACGGCGGGAAGGTTGACCGAAATCCCGTTAAACCTTATTTAGCGAGGCTCACGAATTTAGGGGAGGGTAGTCTAAAGGGTTGGACCTTGCGACGCCACTCCAGTTTGTGAAAGGCATCGGCCCAGCGCGCGCTGAAATGTTGGCGGCGAAGGGGCTTGAAACCGTAACCGACCTTCTTTATTACGCTCCCTTTCGCTATGAAGACCGCAGCAATGTGAAATCGATTGCGCAGTTGGCGCCGGGTGAGAAGGCGGCTGTGATTGCGTGGGTAGCTTCCGCCAAAGTATCGGGTTTTCGGCGGCGGGCTCTCGGGCTCTTCGAAGCGATCTTTCAGGATGATGGGGGCGGGAAGTTGCTGGCGCGCTGGTTTCACGGAGAGCGCTATGCCGATTCGTTGACGCCCGATACGCGCGTGGCGCTGTTTGGCAAGGTGGAGTTGGATAAAACCAGCGGCCACCGGTTGATGGTGCAGCCGGAGATCGAGATTCTTTCGGGCGGCGATGAGGCCGATGAGACGCTGCATTCGGGGCGGATCGTGGCAGTTTATGAAGCCGCGGGAAAGATTTCGACGCGAGTATTTCGGAGCCTGATCGATCGCGTTCTGCGCGCGATCGAACTGCCGGCGGATCCGTTACCGGCGAGCGTACGGGCGCGCGCGCAACTGCCGAGTTTGGCGGACGCGATTCGCGAAACGCACTGCCCTGCCCCTGGCACGGACGTGCGGCTGCTGAATGAATTTCGAACCCCTGCGCAAACCCGACTGATTTTCGACGAATTCTTTTGGCTCGAGTGCGGGTTGGCATTGAAGAAGAATAAGGCTCGTTTGGCGGAGGGAATTTCGTTTCCTGTGAGCGAGCAGGCACGCGAACAGATCAAGAAGATGTTGCCTTTTAAGCCAACTCTGGCGCAGCGGCGAGTGGTGCAGGAAATTGTGGACGATATGAAGCGGCCGCATCCCATGAACCGGCTGCTGCAAGGGGATGTCGGCAGCGGCAAAACGATTGTGGCGGCGCAGGCAGCGGTAGTCGCGATTGAAAACGGGTATCAGGTTGCAGTGCTGGCGCCCACAGAGATTCTGGCTGCGCAACATTTTCACACTTTTCAGAAGCTGCTCGAAAAACTCGATTACACAGTCGGTTTCCTGGCAGGCTCGTCCGGACAGCGGGAAAAGCAGGTGATGAAAAGGCTCATCGCCGAGGGCCACTTGCACACGGTGGTGGGCACGCACGCCATTATTCAGGAAGATGTCGCGTTTGCGAAGTTGGGGTTGGCCATTATTGACGAACAGCATCGATTTGGCGTTTCGCAGCGGCTGCATCTGATGAAAAAGGGAGATCAGCCGGATGTTCTGGTAATGTCGGCAACACCGATTCCACGAACACTGGCACTGACGATTTACGGAGATTTGGACATCTCTGTGATTGACGAAATGCCGCCCGGCCGGAAGCCGATCATCACGAAACACGTTTGGGATGCGGCCGTCGAAAAAGTTTACAGCTTCGTGGCGCAAGAGATTTCGGTCGGACGCCAGGCATATGTGGTGTATCCGATTGTGGAAGAAACGGAGACTTCGGCGGATATCAAAGCGGCAGAGCAGATGTACTTGCATCTTGCGGAGAAAGTGTTTCCCACAGTGCGAGTGGGATTGCTGCATGGGCGGTTGAGCGCGAGTGTCAAAGACAACGTGATGCGAGAGTTTGTGAGTGGCGAGATCAAGATTCTGGTGGCCACCACTGTCATTGAAGTGGGTGTGGACGTGCCGAATGCCAGCGTAATGGTGATTGAGCAGGCGGAGCGGTTCGGATTGGCGCAAATTCACCAGTTGCGCGGGCGAGTGGGCCGGGGGGCGCAGCAAAGCTATTGTTTGCTGGTCACAGGCAAATTGGGGGATGTGGCCAGGGAGCGTATTCGAACCCTGGTTGATTCAACGGACGGTTTTTACATTGCCGAGATGGATATGCGCTTGCGCGGGCCGGGTGAGTTTTTCGGCACGCGGCAATCGGGTATTCCCGGTTTGCGATTTGCGAACTTATTGCGCGATACGGAGATTCTGGAGCAGGCGCGCAAAGAGGCGCAGCGGCTGATAGAAGAAAATCCGGGCGACGAATTACGCTTCGTCGCTGGGTATATTCAAGAAAACTGGCAGCGCCGCTACGGCTTGGTACAAGTGGGATAGAGATGCGGATCATCGCCGGAGAATATCGACACCGGAAGATCAAGACTTTGCCGGGGCTGGATGTCCGGCCTACGCCCGACCGCATGCGCGAGGCTCTGTTCAACATATTGACGCCCCGGATTGCTGCGACGATTTTTCTGGACGCATATGCGGGGAGCGGCGCGGTTGGGTTAGAAGCCATCAGCCGGGGTGCAAAGCGCGCGGTTTTGATTGAACGGAAAGGCGCGGCAATTGAGGTCATTCGCGAAAATATAGCTAGGCTCGGCATCAGTAAGGATGCGGTGAGTGTAGTTCGCGGACAGGCGAGTGTCTTACTGGGCAATTACCCCGCCGATATCGCTTTCATTGACCCACCCTATGAGATCGAGAACGAGTACACACTGTCACTCACGGCTTTGGCACAGACTCCCTGCGAGCTAGCGATTGCTCAACATGCTTCACGCCTCACACTCGCTGAGGAGTATGGGAGGTTAAAGAAAACCAGAGTGGTGAAACAAGGAGATAACTCACTCAGCTTTTATGCTTGAGCTTCTTGAGTGGATCGCCGGGGCGGCAGTTTAGTTCTTTTGAAAGAACTTCCACCAGGCGAGAGAGCACCTTAACGCGTGCCCAGTATTTATCGTTGGCTTCCACCAATGTCCAGGGGGCGATGGTGGTGCTGGTCTTTACCAGCATTTCTTCAGCGGCGTCTTCGTAAAGGCCCCATTTTTCGCGGTTGCGCCAATCTTCGTCGGTCAGTTTCCAGGCTTTGTAACCGATGCGCTGCCGTTCTTCAAAGCGCCGGAGTTGTTCATCGCGAGAGATGTGCAGCCAGAATTTGACGACAATGGTTTGAAAATCGTCTAGCTGGCGCTCAAAGGTGTTGATTTCCTTGAAGGCGCGTTTCCATTCATTTTCTTTGGCAAAGCCTTCCACGCGTTCCACCAGAACGCGGCCATACCAGGAACGGTCGAAAATCGCAATCGCGCCGTGTTCGGGAAGCCGGCGCCAAAAGCGGTAAAGGTAGTGCTTCGTTTTGTCCTCGCCGTGAGGCGCGCTAATCGGGTAAACCACGTATCCGCGCGGATCCAGCCGTTCGGTGATGCGCTTGATAACGCCGCCTTTGCCGGCCGCGTCCCACCCTTCGAAAACCAAAACAACAGGCCGCTTCTGCTGATAGATCTGAAATCCAAGCTCACGCAATTGAATCTGACGGCGCGCGAGTTGGCTGACATATTCGGGGCGTTCAAGCTTGCGCGATAGATCCAGAGTCTCGAGCATCTGATCCTTCCAAAGATTCCATGGCTTCGCGGAGGTCGGCATCGTTCGCGTCGGGCTGCAGGGAGGGTGGCGAGGCAGCGCCCAAGCGCTTTTCCAGCGCCGCGATTACGGTTTCGAACACTTTGCGAGAGGCGAAGGAAGTGTTGGTAGCTTCGACAATCACCCAAGGAGCGAACTCGGTATCGGTAATTTCAAACATCTCCTCGGCGGCCGCAACGTATTCGTCGTAGCATTTGTTCTGGGCCCAATCTTCTTTGCGCACACGCCAGGCCTCTAAAGGATCTTCCTCCATCGCCTTGAAGCGTTTCTTCTGTTCCTTCTTGCTGATGTGGAAGAAGAATTTCAGAATGCTGGTGCCATCGTCCGCCAGCATACGTTCAAATTCCAGAACATCGCGGCCAGCGCGACGCCACTCTTCTTCGCTGAGTTGGAGATCGATCCGCTCCTTCAACAAGCGATAGTACCAACTGTGGTCGAATATCAGCATTTCGCCGCGGCTGGGGACTTTAAGCCAGAAGCGCCAGAGCCAAGGGTGCTGTTGTTCGAAAGTGCGGGGCGGTTGGGTGGCATGCAGGCGGAAGCCACGCGGATCAAGACGCTGGGTCAAGGCCGAAATGGCGGTACCTTTGCCCGAGCCATCCCAGCCTTCAAAAACAATCACGCTCGGAATGCCTTGGTCCCAACAGGCTTTTTCCAGCTCATACATACGCGCCTGCAAGGAAGGAAGCATGCGCTTGTATTCGTCGCGCGCAAGCTTTTTCTCAAGATTGATGTTTTCAAGCACTGAAACGATTATCTCTGACTTACTCAGCCAGCATGATATTCACATCCATCACGTTCGTTCCGGTGGGTCCGGTTTTGACAAGGTCGCCGAGCGCATCGAAGAAGGCGTAGGAATTGTTGGCTGCCAGGTACTTGGCTGGGTTGAGGCCGAGTTTGGCGGCACGAGTCACTGTGTCGCCGGTCACGATAGCGCCGGCCGCATCGGTGGGGCCGTCGGTGCCATCGGTGCCGGCGGAAAGGCAGAGAGTGTTGCGCGCGCCCGCCATTGCGATGGCAGTCGCCAAGGCGAACTCCTGATTTCGACCTCCTTTCCCTTTGCCGCGAACAGTGACAGTGGTCTCTCCGCCTGAGAGCAGACAAGCTGGCGCACGCAGCGGGTGGCCTGAAAGAATGGTTTCCCACAAGATTTGAGCGTGGAAGCGGGCAGCGTCACTCGCTTCGCCTTGGATTCGGCTGGAAAGGATGAGCGTCCGATAGCCGCGGCGCTTTGCTTCCTGCGCCGCAGCTTCTAAAGCTTGGCGACTATTGCCCACAATCACATTATTTACGTTGTTAAACAAGGGATCTCCCGGCTTTGGAGTTTCTGTTAGTTCGCCTTTGATTCCTTTGTCGAAATGGGCCCTGACCGAAGCGGGCACTTCAGCAAAGACGGAACGCTTTTCCAAAACCTCCACGGCCCTTGCGAAGGTGGATTCATCGGGCGCGGTCAATCCGGAACCAATGACATCGAGAGGATCCCCCACCACATCGGAGAGAAGCAAGCTGAGGACGGTGGCGGGATAGGCGTGGGCCGCCAGATTGCCACCTTTGACTTGCGATAGATGTTTGCGGACCGCGTTTAGTTCATAGATATCGGCACCGGCGCGAAGAAGCAGATTGGTTGTGGCTTGCTTATCGGCCAGCGTCACGCCATTGACGGGAGCACAGAGCAGCGCAGAGGCACCGCCTGAGACAGCGACGATCAGAAGATCGTTAGCCGTAAGGTCTTTGAGAAGAGCGAGAACGGCGCGGCCCGCGCGCAGGCTGTTTTTATCAGGAATGGGGTGTCGCGCTTCGATCACTTCGCACTGCCCTGCATACAACGAGGCGTGGCTCTGCTTCGTCACTACGATGCCTCGAGTGAACTGAGCGCCGAGTCGTAGCTCGATAGCTTCGGCCATTTGCGGCGCGGCTTTTCCCACTGCCACCAGAAACACTCTCTTAATGCGGGTGAAGGTGTAGCGCGCCTTGCCGATGCTAAGCTGTCCTTCGGTTCGCTCCAGGTGGCGCTTCACAGCGTCGGAGGCATTGGCTGCAGCCAGCGCTGCGCCGAAGATGGCCATGGCATCTTCGCGAAGAGTCGAAGTTTCCGGCATGGGAACTTTTTACAGTGTCACATTTGCCTTAAGAACGACGCGCAAGACGGTCGCGGGTGTCAGGCGCTCCGCCGAAAGAGGTAGCGTGCTTCTCTTCCCGTGGCGGTGCGCAGCCGCTTCCTTTGCGCTTCCTTTGCGCTTACTTGCGCTATTGTTTGAGACTAGTGATGCGTAGCCCTCTGCCTTACCGCCCCGCCACAACTCCGCTTGTGCCTGTCCAGCTAAGTGCGAACGAGCCGGTGATTTGGGCGAAGCTGGAATTCCTGAATCCGAGTGGGTCAACAAAAGACCGAATCGCGCGATTCATTCTTGAAAAAGCGCTCCGCGAAGGCCGCCTGGACAAAGAAACCACTGTAATTGAAGCATCGAGTGGATCCACCAGCATTGCCATGGCGCTGGTTTGTGCGCAGTTGGGTGTTCGTTTCATCGCCGTGATGCCGGAAAGCGTTTCGAATGAGCGGACACTGATGATCAAGGCGTTCGGCGGCGAGATTCGATTGACGCCGGCGGCTGAAGGCGTGTATGGGTCGATTCAAGAAACGGAACGGCTCGCGGGCCAAATGAAAGCATATCTGCCGCGGCAGTTTGCGAATGAAGACAATGCGCTGGCACACAGAATGGGCACAGCGCGCGAAATTCTGGAGCAGTTGCCGTTTAAGACGGTAGATGCGGTAGTGAGCGGTGTAGGTACCGGCGGCACGCTAGTGGGCCTTTGTGAGGGGTTAGCGGACGCGGGCTGTGCTGCGATAGCCGTACTGGCAAAACCGATTAGCTTTCATGGTGAGCTTGAATGCTGCAGCTTCAGCGGCAAGATTCCGGGAGTGGTGGATAGCATTTCGAAAATTTTTCGCTCGGGCCGCTTGCCGCGGCTCGAAACCGTCGAGGTGGAAGACCACGATGCGCTGAACGTTTCGCGAGAATTGGGCCGCTTGGGTTTTCCGGTGGGACCGAGTTCGGGTTTGAATTTCTGCGCGGCACTTGAAATCGCTCGCAAGCTGGGGCCAGAGAGCGTGGTGGTTACGGTATTTCCAGATCGCATGGAACGCTACTTCACTACGGAACTGTTCGCGCCTTACCGGTGAAAAAGAGGGAGGGCTAGAATTCTGGCCAACAATACGCCAAGATCTTCGGTATCTACTTCCACACGGTAATCGGCGCGCGAATAGAGTGGTCGGCGCTGCTCATAGAGCGGGCCTAAACCATTCGCCTGCGCAGCCAGCGGACGAGTGGTATCGTCGCCAAGCCGGTGCATGATGCGATCCAGAGGACAATCGAGCCACAGAGAAATGCCATTGTTTGTGAGCAGTTCCCAATTGGCCGGCTGAACGAACGCACCGCCGCCGAGGGCGAGCACGCAGGGCTGCCCGGTCTCAATGCGGCGCACGTGCTCGCGCAAAAGGCGCGCTTCGATTTCGCGAAAAGCCGCTTCCCCCTGATCGGAAAAGATTTGCGCGATGGCTTTGCCCTCGCGAGCTTCAATTTCAGAATCGAGATCGGCGAAAGGCCAGCCGATCCGATCAGCCAGAGCGCGGCCCACGGTAGTCTTGCCGCTGGCCATAAAGCCGACTAAGTAGAGACCGGGGGTGCGCTTGAGCTTCAGTATCATTGGGCGAGAGCGTTAGATCACGAAACTGATTTGGGACCAGTATATCGCTCAACGCGCTAGCCGACGTTTCGAGGGGGATGCGCTTGGAACGCAACCGCGCATAATGAATTTATGGCAATGGAGACTATTCCGCTATTCCCGCTATCGGTGGTGCTGCTGCCCGCCATGCCATTGCCGCTGCACATTTTTGAGGATCGCTACAAGGAAATGATGGGTGAAATTATCCCGGCCAAAAGCGAATTCGGTGTGGTGTTTGCAAAAGAAGACGGGATTGTCAATATAGGCTGCACGGCAACAGTGGAGCGCGTCATGCGCCGCTATGAAGATGGGCGGCTCGACCTGCTGGCGATGGGGCAGCGGCGCTTCACCATTGAATCTCTAGACCAGGAGAGATCTTTCCTGCGCGCGCAAGTGGAATTCTTTAACGACGAAGATGTGAGCGAAGTGCCGGCGGACTTGCGCAAGCGAGTGAATGCCGCTTACCAAGACTTGGCCAAAGCCGAAGATGAGGCCGGCTTGTCGTCACAGCCCCCTTGGGGCAAAACCAGGATCAGTTTTCAAATTGCCCGCCACATTGACGATTTCGAAAAACGGCAAACGGTATTATCGCTGCGTTCGGAAGTGGAGCGGCTGGAGTTTTTGGTGCGGGCCATACCGGAATACATCGCCAAGCGCGAGCGAATTGCTCTGGCCAAGCGAGTGGCGCCGCTCAATGGTCACGCCAAGGTGTCGCATTAGCAATGGCGCGGCGCGAGCGGCAATTCTTGATCTTCGACGCGGACGACACGCTGTGGGAAAACAACATCTATTTTGAGGATGCGTTCGACCACTTTTACGAATACCTGGCTCACTCTTCCATGAGCCAGAAAGAAGTTCGGAGCGTGCTGGACGAGATCGAAATGACGAACGCCAAGATTCACGGTTACGGTTCGAAGAATTTCGCGCGCAACCTGGAACAGTGTTACCTGCATTTGGCGGAGCGGCGCATTTCGGAAGCGGATTTACGCGCGGTGCAGGATTTTGCCCACGCCATTTTAGAAAAGCCGCCCGAATTGATTGAGGGGGTAGAAGACACGATTGAACGCTTGTCGGAACGCCACAGCCTTACGATGTTCACCAAGGGCGACCTGGATGAACAGCGTGTGAAGATTGACCGGTCGGGACTGGCAAAGTATTTTCAGCACACGGCGATTGTGCGAGAAAAGAATCAGGCGGCATACGAAAAGCTGGCCCGCGAGCGGAATTTTACGCCCGATGACACGTGGATGATTGGCAATTCGCCGAAATCGGACATCAATCCGGCGCTGGCGGCGGGGTTGAACGCGGTGTTCGTGCCGCACGCAAGAACCTGGAGTCTGGAGCGCGCGGAAGTGCCCGAAAGTCATCCGCGCTTGATCAAAGTTGAGAAAATTCGCGAGTTACTCGACTATTTTTGATCCTGTTTAAGATCGCAAATCTCCTCGGCTAGCGTTTGATTAGCGCAGCGCAATTCCAGCAACTCGCACACGATAGCGAATAGCAGCAGCATGATGCCGGCAACGAACAAAGGTAACGTGGCTACGGTGAGCATTCGGCGCCACAAGGTGGCACTGATAATTAGAGCCATAGTGACGAAGCAGGCGGTAGCGGAATACATGCCGAGGATTGCGCGCGATGCCAAGGTAATACGCCGTTGGAAGATGGGAAGTTGTCTATCGATGGAGTTGCGCCGGGCGGGCAGCGTCTCGGGGTTTCGATGTTCAGCGGTGAGAGAGCGAATGCGATCGGCAATGGACATGTGGCGCGAATTGATGCCGGAGGTGAGAATCGCAGCGGCCGAAACCAACACCACCGGCGTGACGGCGGAAGCGATAATTTGAAGCGGATCGTCAGCGGGCATCGTTTTGGTTTTCGAGATAACGGCCAAGAATCAGCCCTGCCAGGCCGGCAAGCAGCATTGCACCAAGATGCCACACCAGACAGTGCAGAGAGTTGCGAATGGGGCAATGCAGAGCGAGAACTGCAACGCCGGCTAGGCCCGCGAAGAAGCCATAGAGCAGCACAGTTTCGCCCGGCGAGACGAAGTAGCCACGCCGAAATAGACGCCAGCCGATGAGCCCGCTTAGCAAAGCACTGATGCAGCCAAGACGAAGGCATGGGATTCCCTGGTGAACGAATTGCCATGTTTCGAAGTTCCCATAGATCAGACACAAGAGCAGAACCAGCACAGCAAGAGCCGGCGGCCACAAGGCGGTGGAACGGATGAAACGCCTTGTACCCGGGATCATGCGTTCGATGACGGCGCGACAGAACAACGCGCCCAGCAACCCAATGGTGGAGTAATAGACAGTCATTTCCCCGGTGCTGAGAGACGCAAACGCTTTGAAGCCGACCAAGGCCGCAATCACCACCGAAATCACAGCGAACAAGCCGAACCCGATGGCAAAAAGAGCCGCGTTCGAAAGCAGCGGACGCACGGAGGTCTGCGATGCCGCCAGCTGCGCGCTGATCTTTGCGAGCAAAGCGGGATCGGGCGGCTGTTGTTCGGGGAACGAAAGATTGAGATCGTCGCTCATTCGCTCCTCCCTAAACGTTTGCGCAGGCTTTCATAGGCGCGATGGGCTTTTTGCTTTACAGAGCCAACGCTCACGCCCGTGGTGCGTGCCACTTCTTCTAAACTCAAACCGGAGACCTTCAGGAGAATGAGAACTTCACGCTGCGACTCAGGAAGGGATGCCAGCATCTCTGAAATTTTCGGTGCGCTTTCACGCGGAGGTTCCTGGGCGGCTCGTTCCGGCAGCTGGTCACTCAGAATTTCATGTTCCCGAGCACTTCTCATCTTGCGGTAGCGATCGACTTTGACACGCCGCGCGATGGCATACATCCAAGGCATCAGGGGCTCGCCGGGGCGGTAAGTAGCGCGGGCCTTATGGATGCGCAGCCAGAAATCCTGCAGCAAGTCTTCCGCTTCGGCGCGATTGCGAGACTCGGCTAGAAAGAACTGAAACATCGGCGCAGAAATCTGCCTGACCAATGCAGCAATGGCCTCCGGAACGGACTGCTGGTAGGCAACCATGAGCGCTTCCACACTTTCATCCCGCATGCTTGGACCGGGTGAATCACGAACGTCACCAGGCACCGGCACGCCCTAGTAATGTGTTCGCGACGTAGCGCTCAAGAGTTACGGTCATCTGGCCAGACGACCTATTTTACGTCAATGAAGTGTATGCTGGACCGCATATGACCCGCAGAGACTCCCTGTTTGCATTATGTGCCGCGTTTATGGCCGCGGCAGAACGGCTGCCTGCCCATCGGAACATCAAATGGGCGTTGAGTACGAGCTTGTGGAATTCTCTTCCCGGGACGCGGTTCACGGACCTTTTGGACGTCATGCGCGATACCGGCTTCATCGGGATGCGGCTGACGCAGTTTCCGGGGATCTTGAAGAAATACGGACTGACCGAGGAGACGTTGGAGGCGGAATTAGCGAAGCGCGGCTTGCATGTGATCACGATCTCCTTCAACGGCGCGGCCGACGATGAAAGCAAACACGCGGAGATTTTGAAGAATGCGCAAGAAGCGATGGCGTTCTTGAGGCGCTTCGGCGCGGATCGGCTGGTGGTATTTTCGCCGCGACGGACGGACAAGCCTGGGGCGTTTCAAACGATGTGCAAGTTTTATAATCGCCTGGGTGAGAAAGCGGCCGAAATGGGATTCAAGGCCGGGCTGCATAATCATCTCGGACAGATGGTGCAGACGCCGGAAGAGATTGACCGGTGTATGGAACTGACGGACCCGAAATTGTTCTATTTTTCACCCGACACAGCGCATGTTTATTTGGGTGGCGCAGATCCAGCGGCGGTGCTCGAAAAACATAAGCACCGGTTGATGTTGGCGGATTACAAAGACGCGAAGCGGGCCGGTCTGGGTGAGAATTTCGTGCCGAACATCTACGACTTGGGCGATGGCGAGGTGGATTTTCCGGCTTGCCACCTTGTGTTGAAATCGATTTCGTATCGGGGCTGGTTGTGCGTGGACTTGGATATTGCGCGCCAAGGGCCGAGAGTGAGCTACGAAAGAAATGGGCGCTATATTGTGGACCATTTGGAAAAGATTTATGCCTGAGATGATGACGCGCAGACAGGCACTTCTAGCGACGGCGGCAATAGCTATGCCTGAGTTTCAAATTATTGACCCGCATGTTCATGTCTGGAAGCATGATGCGGCGTTTCCGTTTGCGGCAGGCGCAAAAGTGCCGGATTTTGATGCAACGCCTGAAATGCTGCTGGAATTGATGAAAGCAAATGGGATTGGGAAGACGGTCATCATCCAGGTGATTCATTACAAGTACGACAACGGCTATTTGGCGGCGGTATTGAAGCAGTATCCCCAATATTTTCGCGCGGTGTGCCGGGTGGATCCGCAGGATCCAGCAGCGCCGGATCTTTTGGCGAAAATCAGCGCAGAGCCCGGATTTCATGGTGTGCGGCTTAGTCCGGCTGCGGATGCGGCTGGAGATTGGATCACAGGGCCGCTCATGCCGCCGCTTTGGAAAAGATGCGAGGAACTGAAAGTGCCGATGACGCTGCTAACGCCCATTGGCCGGGTTCCGGACATCGGCAGGCTCATTGAGCGCTTTCCTCATTTGACGGTAGTGATTGACCATATGGCGGACTGCCCGGTGGATCAACCGTCAGAGTTGGAGAAATTGATTGCCTTGAAGCGCTATCCGAAAGTGTTTGTGAAGATTTCGCATACTTGGTCGCTTTCGAAGCAAGGTTACCCGTGGCTGGATGCGCAGGAGTTGGTGAGACGGCTTTATGATTCGTTCGGGCCAAAGCGATTGATGTGGGCGACGGATTGGCCAATTGGGAAAGAGCGGGCCGCGTATGCGCAACGATTGGAATTGATTCGCAGTGGCATGCCGTTTCTGAATGAAGAAGACAAACGCTGGCTGCTTTCAGAAACTGTGCGCAGAGTCTGGCCGTTCTGAGCTAATAGCTTTCGTAATTGTAGTGCGTAGGAACCGGTTCGTGGTTTTCGAGCAGATCAGGCCCGGGCGAAGAGCCGCCCATGCGCAGGTTGGTGTAGCGGCCCATATAGAACGCAAGCGGATGAAATGGTTCGATGCCTTGATGCATAGCGACCACTTTGCCGACGACGATCCAGTGATCGCCGCCCTCGTGAATTTGATGGACGGAACAAATAATCGAGGCGAGGCTGCCTTCCAGACGCGGAATTCCTTCGAGCGGAACGAAACGGTAGGGCGGCTCTTTGGGTTCCTTCCAGCCGCCGGCAAAGAATGTAGAGAGCGCCTGCTGGTCTTCACGCAGGATGTTGACGGAGAAGCCTGCCGCCTTGTGGATGAGTTGGCCGGTGCGGGTGGTTTTCGCCGGACAGAAGAGCAGCAAAGGCGGATCGAGTGAGAGAGAAGTAAATGAATTGGCGGTCATTGCCTGGACACCGTTTTCCGTTTCGAAGGCAATGACGGTGACGCCGGTGAGGAAGCGCCCGACGGTTTGCCGGTACACTTTGCTGTCAAACGACATCGGCTTTTGATTTCTCCAGTAAAGCGCGGACGCGGTCCATGTACTTGGAACGGTCGTGACTGGCGACGAGGGCGCCGGCCATACGAACTGGGTCGCCGAAGAAGAAACGTTCGTAAAGAACCTGGCGGCTGGCGAAAGCGGAAAGGCAAGTGTCCCAGGCGAGGCGGAAGAGAGGAATGCGGTCAGCCGCTTCGACGCGCGCGCCTTGGAAGTATCGGCGGATTTCTTCGGAGAGCGGGCCGCGGACGTCGGCTTCGGTGGGCATGGCGACGAGACCGCTTGCGCCCATCTGCTGCAGGATTTCGATCATGCGCGGGTAAAGGCGTGGATAGAGATTGCGACAAGCATCGAGCGGATCCCAGGAGGGCCGCATCATGCCGTATTCGTCGACGGTGGCGTCCTCTTCCGCCGTGCGTAACAAGGCGCGGACGGCTTCCATGTTGACCCAAATCTCGGCGAGCTTTTCCTGAATGTGCTGAAAGCCTTCGATGCCGATGGAGTTGGCGAGCAGCGAAGTGAGGCCCATTAAGAATTCGGTTTTGGCCAGATTCTTGACGGCGACTTGATGGGCCATGCACGCTAGCGAGCCGGTGCGGCCATAGGCGGCGTTGCAGCGATCGACATCGCGATAGAGCATGACGCGTTCCCAGGGGACGAAAACGTCGTCAAACATCACGACAGAATCGAGTTCTTCGAAACGGGAGCTGAGCGGGTGGTCATAATGCGAACGGCCGTAATCGAAGCTTTCGCGGACAAGGAATTTGAGGCCTTGCGTGTTGGTAGGGATGGCGAAGCCGAAGGCGTAGGGAGCATCGTCCGGCGTGTTCTTGAGAACCGTGGACGGGAAGACCATGATTTCATCGGCGATGGGGAGGGTGGCGAGAAGGCGGCAGCCGCGGATCACGATTCCTTCTTTGGTTTCCTCTTTGACGCGGGCGGCGAGATAGGGGTCGGCTTGTTGCGCGGTGCCGACGGAGCGGTTGGCTTGCGGGGTGATGAGGGTGTGAGTGAGAGAAAGATCGTTTTCGCGGAGGAACTCGTAGTAGTTGCGGGCGTTTGTGCCGAGGCGCGGGTCGTCTTGGCCGAGAAAATCGGCGCCGGATGCGTAGCCGGCCATGGCGCGATTGAGGTAATCGGGCATGCGGCCCATCATTCCGAAGTTGGAATCGGCGCGGATTTTCATAGCAATGCCGACGCTCTTCAATTCTTCGGCAGTGCGGGGAATGAGGAAGGTGCGGCTGACTTTATCGCCGCTGGTGGGCGATTGATAGAGGCATTGCGGGTTGGACCACTGGAGATCATAAAGGGCGGCGAGACTCTGGACGCCGTTGCGGAAGGCGGGATGATCGGCGGGTTGATCGATCTTCTTGCCATCGTAGTAGATATTGGGGGGCTGATTATGGAGTCTTTCCAGAACTTGCATGCTGCGGCGCGCGCCAGTGGTTTTGACAGCAGTTAACGACATAGTCACCTGATTGTTAGTATCTCTCTTATGGCTCTCGATCGAGCGTTTATCGATGAAGTGCGACGGAATTTGGGCGCGGCGACTGTGCCGCACTATATCGATGGGAAGTGGGCGGCGGGCGCGCGCGGGCTGATGTTTGAGACGAGTGATCCAGCGACAAATGAGCCGGTGGCGAAGGTGTATCGGGGACACAGCGAGGACGTGGATGCTGCAGCTAAGGCGGCGCATGCGGCGTTTAAGAAGTGGGGCAAGACGAAGGCGAAGGACCGGAAGATGTTTCTGCTGAAGGTAGCAGGGCTGATTGAGAAGTACGGGGATGAGATCGCAGTGACGGAGTGTTTGGACGCGGGACAGGCGCTGCGGATTGTGCGGGCGCAGATTGCGCGAGCGGCCGAGAACTTCAGTTTCTACGCGGATTGGGCGGAGCGGGCGATGGATGGGCGCACGTTTCCGGTGGATAGCGATTGGCTGAATTACAGCTTGCGAGTGCCGGTGGGAGTATGCGGAATCATTACGCCCTGGAATGCGCCGCTGATGCTTTCGACGTGGCGGATTGCGCCGGCGCTGGCCACGGGGAACACGGTGATATTGAAGCCGGCGGAATGGTCGCCATTGACGGCTTGGAAGCTGGCGAAGATCTTCGAAGAAGCCGAGGTGCCGGCGGGTGTATTCAACGTGGTGCATGGATTCGGAGAGGAAGCGGGCGCGCCGCTGGTGGCGCATCCGTTGGTGCCGTTGATTACGTTGACCGGGGAGACGACGACGGGGTCGATTGTGATGAAGAATGCGGCGGACCAGATCAAAAGGTTGTCGTTAGAGTTGGGTGGGAAGTCGCCGGCGATCGTGTTTGCGGATGCGGATCTGGAGCGGGCGCTAGATGCGACGGTGTTCCAGATCTATAGCTTCAACGGTGAGCGGTGCACGGCGAACTCGAGAGCGCTGATTCAGAAAGACGTTTTCGACGGGTTTGTGGAGAAGCTGGCGGAGCGGGCCAAGGCGGTGAAGGTGGGTAGTCCGTTAGATCCGGCAACGGAAGTGGGACCGTTGATTCATCCAGAGCATTTTGACCGAGTGAGCGGGTATGTAAAGATCGGGCAGCAGGAAGGGGCAGTGCTGCGGGCGGGCGGCGCGAGGGTCGGCGATAAGGGAAACTATTTTGCGCCCACCCTGTTCACGGGCGAGAACCAGATGCGTATTGCACAAGAAGAGATTTTTGGCCCAGTGTTGACGGCGATTCCGTTTACAGATGAGGCGGATGCGTTGCAGAAAGCCAATGACGTGAAATACGGCTTGGCATCTTATGTGTGGACGAAAGACGTGGAGCGAGCACATCGAATGGCGCTCAACCTGCAGGCGGGCATGACGTGGATCAACAGCCACAACGTTCGGCACTTACCTACTCCGTTTGGCGGCGTGAAGTTTAGCGGAACACACCGCGAGGGTGGGGACCACAGCTTCGAGTTCTACACGGAGCTAAAACATATTGCGGTGCCGCTGAGCGACCACGCGATTCCGAAGTTTGGGAAGGTTTGACATGAATATTGTTCGCATTGGGCAAGCGACGTTTTACGTGACGGATCTGGCGGCGTCACGGTATTTCTATGTCGATCTACTTGGGTTGAACGTTTTGCACGAAGACAGCCGGGAGATTTTTTTGCGCGGCGTAGAGGATCGCGAATGGACGCTCAAACTGGAACTTGCGCCGAAAGCAGGAATCAAACACATCGGCTACAAAGTGGCAACGGATGAAACGCTGGATGAATTAACGGCGCTCGCGGAGGCGGAAAGGTTACCGCACCGTTGGGAGAAAGAACAAGACCGGCCGAGGATGTTGCGGATGCAGGACCCGTTGGGGTTTCCGGTGGTGTTTTATCGAGAGTCAGTCAGATACAAGTGGCTGCTGCAGGATTTCCATTTGCATCGAGGGCCTGGGATTCAGCGGATTGACCACAACAATGTGCTGACGCCGGACGTGGAGACGATGACGAAGTGGTACATGGACAAGCTGGGATTCCGGATGAGTGAGTATTCGGAGGATGACGATCATCGGATTTGGGCGGCATGGATTCACCGGCGCGGCAGCGTGCATGATTTGGCGATGACGAATGGGCGAGGGCCGCGATTGCATCATTTGGCGTATTGGTTGCCGGATGGGGCGCGGATTGCGCAGCTTTGCGACATTATGGCGGGAGCGAAGCAATATGCGGCGATTGAACGGGGACCGGGACGGCATGGGATTTCGAATGCGTTCTTTCTGTATTTGCGTGATCCGGATGGGCATCGGATCGAGTTATACACGTCGGACTATTTAACGGTCGATCCGGATTTCGAGCCGATTCGCTGGCATGTGAACGATCCGGTGCGGCAGCAATTGTGGGGCGGGATTGCGCCGAAGTGCTGGTTCACGGAGGGCAGTGAAGTAGAGGCGTTCGAGGGTGGTTTTATGACTCCGAAAGATTCAGAGTTGAAGGGGCTACCGGCGTATGTAGCGTGAGGCTAGTGCGCGCGCGGATTGGGCGAGAAGGATGACATCGGCTCCGACGGCGATGAAGCGACAGCCTAGTTCGGCATAGCGCTTGATGAGAGCGTCATCGAAAGTGAGAATACCGACGGGTTTGCCGGCGCGTTGAATCCGCTGGATTGCGTTTTCAATGACGGGCAAGACTTCGGGATGATCAGGCTTGCCGAGATGGCCCATGGTGGCGGCGAGATCGGACGGGCCGATGAAGACGGCGTCGACACCAGGGACGGCGGCGATGGCATCAAGATTCTTGAGGGCGTTCACGCTTTCGACTTGGACGATGACACACATTTGATTGTTAGCAGTTTGCAGATAGTTGGGGATGGCGTTCCAACGGGAGGCGCGAGCGAGTGCACCGCCGACGCCGCGGATGCCTTGTTTGGGATAGCGCGTGGCGGCGACAATGGCGGCGGCTTGATCGGCGGTTTCGACCATAGGGACGAGGAGGGTTTGGACGCCGATATCGAGGAGTTGTTTGATGAGGTTGGGATCTCCAACCGGCGGACGTACGACGACGTGCCAGGGATAAGCGGCGAGGGCTTGGAGTTGGGCGAGGACCGAGCGGAGATCGTTGGGCGCGTGTTCGGCGTCGATGACGAGCCAATCGAAGCCGGCGGTGGCGCAGACCTCGGCGGAATACGGATTGCCGAGGGCGAGCCAGAAACCGTATAAAGGACTTCCCTGCTCTGTGATGGATTGCTTAAAGAGATTGGTCATTTGAAATAGCAAGAGATGGAACCGTAAGGGCCGTAATCGACGTGAAAGGTGTCGCCGGAATGCGCGTGGACGGGGCGGGTGAACGAGCCGCCGAGAATGATTTCGCCGGCTTCGAGTGAAACATTGTGAGGCGCGAGTTTGTTGGCGAGCCAAGCGACGCCGTTGGCCGGATGATTGAGAACGGCGGCAGCGACGCCCGATTCCTCAATGGAGCCGTTGCGCCAGCAGAGGGCGGAGATCCAACGGAGATCGGCATCAAGAGGTTTGAAGGGGCGGCCACCGATGACGAGCGCGGCGTTGGCGGCGTTATCGGCAATGGTGTCGAAGACTTTCCGGGTGACTTTGGTGGCGGGATCGACTTGATGGATGCGGGCGTCGATGATTTCGATAGCAGGGACGACGTAATCGGTGGCGTTGAGGACATCGAAAATGGAGCATTCGGGGCCACGCAGAGGCTTCGAAAGAACGAAGGCGAGTTCGACTTCGACACGAGGGACGATGAAGCGCGTGATGGGGAGTTCGGCGCCATCGTAAAAGAACATGTCGTCGAGGAGGGAGCCGTAATCGGGTTCGGAGATGTTGGAGGAAGACTGCATGGCCTTGGAAGTGAGGCCGATTTTGTGGCCTTTGATGCGGCGGCCGGCGGCGACTTTGAGTGAGACCCATTCGCGCTGGATGGCATAGGCGTCATCGATGGTGATTTGCGGATATTCGAGGGAGAACTGCTTGATTTGACTTCGGGTCTTTTCCGCTTCGTCGAGACGGTGGGCGAGGGTGTTGATGGTGGCTTGATCGAGCATCAGTTAATCCGCTTTCTTGAAGCGGGCGTGGATGTTGTTGTGTTTGTAAGTTCCGCTTTCACTGAACTCGTTCAATTCTAACGATAGGGCGAGGTAGCGTTTGGCGTAGAGATCGGCGAAATGGGTTTTGATGGCATCGAAGAGTTCGTCACAGACCTTTTTCTTGACGGCTTCGGAACGGCCGGCGCCGATTTTGAGGTTGCCGTGGACGAAGGCGTAATCGGCTTGACTATCGGCAATGGCGTAGTCGGAAAGTTCGATGGCGCGGGAGCGGATGGCACCGGTGGGAAAGACGCCGTTTTGGTTCATGAGAACTGCGTTGACCTTTTTGAGCAATTCAGGGATGCGGGCATCGGCCTTGATGTTGGCGGTGTACTCAAGAATGAAGTGCGGCATTTAGAACGTCCAATCCTCCACGATTGTATTGGCGAGGCGGCCGACGTTTTCGATTTCGGTGACGACTTGATCGCCGGGTTGGACATCGGCAAGGCCTTCGGGAGTGCCGGTAAGGATGAGATCGCCGGGGCCGAGAGTCATGAAGGACGTGAAATATTCGATGAGAAAGGCGATATCGAAAACCATGTCTTTGGTTGAGCCTTGCTGAGTGACTCGACCATTGACAGTGGTGGTGAGACGGAGGTTTTGCGGGTGGGGAATATCGGCGGCGTCGACGAGCCAGGGGCCGAGGGGAGTGGCTTCATCACGACTTTTGGCGCAGAAGTTGGGGCGGTAATAGTTCTCGAGATAGTCGCGGACGGCGTAATCGTTGGCGACGGTGTAGCCAGCGATGTATTCGTGCGCCTGAGCGCGAGGGACCGAGCGAGCGGTTTTGCCGATAACGACGGCGAGTTCACATTCGTAATGCATATAAGCGACGCCGCGGGGACGGCGGGTTTGGCCGTTGTGACCGATGAGTGAGGCGACGGCTTTAGGGAAAGCGAGCGGTTCTTTGGGGGGTTCGAAGCTGAGTTCTTTGGCGTGATCGACATAATTGAGACCGAGGGCGAGGATGGTGCCGGGATGGACGGGAGGGAGCCAGACGACTGACTCTTCGGAGATGAGACGGCCGTCAGTGAGACGGAGTTGACCGGCTTCGGAGATGGCACTGTGGATGGCGCCGCAATAGGCGATTCGGGCGTGCTTCATTGGGCGGCGACCACCTTGTTTTCGATATAGCCGAGTGTGGGGACTTCGACGCGGACTTTGTCACCAGGGGCACAGAAAGGCGATGAATCGGGTTCACCGATGAGTAGAATATCGCCAGGGCGGAGGGTGAGAAATTCGGAGACATCCTGAATGAGTTGCGGGATGGAGCGAACGAGAGAGGAGGTGCGGGCGTTGCAGCGGAGGATGTTGTTTACGAGGACGTTGACTTCGAGGGGTTTATCAGTAGGAGGGTAATGTGTGGGACCGATGGAGCAGGAAGAATCAAAACAGCGCTCGCGCAGGGCCGGACGGTAGAAGGAATCGTGGGGGATGGAGACGTCGTTGACGATGGTGAATGCAGCGATGTGGGAGAAGGCGTTGTGCGCTTTGACGCGGCAGGCGGTTTGGCCGATGACGAGGCCGAGAGTGCCAGCCATGCGGACGCGAGGGACGCGGACGGGACAGGGGATGGGTTGGTTGGGAGTGACCCAGGTGTTGGGAGTTTTGAGATAGAGGACGGGCGCGATGGGGGGATGTTTGTACGGCGGTTCGCTTAGGGAGGGCCTGAGGCGGCGGAGGGTTTCGATGAAGTTGAGGGCGACGCCGATGACGGAATGAGGCATGGAGAGATTATAAGTAACTGTAAACGGCGAAGAGAAGGTGAATTTTGCGGAACGAGTGCGATAGATCTGGGCTGAGTTTGGGTGTGGAGACACACTACGGGTGCTGATGCGGTGTTGACGCGATTGCAGGAGCCCAGATTTCGTTACGCGGCCTCCTTTTGATGGCGGCGGAGGTCGGCTAGCCTAGAAGGGTTGCATAGCAGGGTTCGGTGGGTTCGTGGAGTTCGGCGGCATGCATGGTGGCGTCGTAGCAGAACTCGACTTCGTCAAGTGAAAATTCGAATCCAAATTTGCGCGGGTTGAAGGATTCCTTGAGTTCGCGCGTCATGTGGAAAGAGCGGACGGCGCTGCGCATTTTGGTTTGAACGTCGGCGGCGGGGGTTTGTTGGTCGTGACGTTCCTTTTGGAGAGCGATGAGTTTTTCGAGATCGGTCTTCAGATGGTTGCGGCGGCGACGCTCTTCGAGGGCGATATTGGAGAGCTCGCGGCGATAAAGCATGAAGATTTTGCCGCGGATTAAGGCTTCGCGAGTGACGCGGTCTTGTTCTTCGGGATAAAGATCCGGATCTTCGAGGCGGCCGATGGCGTAGATGGCGGCTTCGAGCGGGGCGATGCGGAGGAGACGCCATTCAGTATCGGCGATAAATTGGACGAGGGTGTCTTCCTCTTCGCCGACGAGGGTGTGGCGGGCGATGTGGCGCAGGATGTGGTTCTGGTAGGCGGCGGCGTCATCGGTGGGGAGGAGGACGGTTTGGCCAGTGAGACCGGTTTTGACGGCGTTGAGGCTGGATTTGGCTTTTTCCTTCAGGGGTGACAGGGCCGTGGGATTTTTGAGCATTTGCGCGGTTGGCGGCGAATTGGGCGTCGGAGACGGGACGCGGGTTGGGTGGTTCGGGGGAAATCGACATTCGGGATTTGGGATGAGCTGAAGCGGCGGCAGCCATGGTGGCGGGTTCGGGTTGCGCTTGTGGTTCGGATTTTTGTTGTTGCATGGCAGCTTTCACGGCAAGGCGCGCGGCGGCGCGGCGTTCGGCACGGTTCGGTGGTCTCGCGATCATTGATGGAACTCCTTTAGAAAATGGAAAGCCCAGCGGCGAGGGGGACTCGCGCTGGGCTTTCTTTTTCCGGTTTGAGAATAGCAGAGGCACCCCCCGAATTCCGAACCATCGTGGCGGGATGGGTGAGGAGTTTTTGGCGTAAGCGATTGAAAGGATGGGAGAAAAACTTTTGAAAAAAAGTGCGATGGACGATCAGCCGTCATGGAGCCGTCAAAAAACCCTGGCTCATATACTCTAGCCAGCCAGCCGCTCGACCCAGTCGGGCACGGTGGCGGCACGCCAGACCAATTGGCCACGTTTGAACCAAAGCATGCGGATCGGGTGGATGCCTGAGTTATCGAGGACTACCGCCTCATCCGCCAAGTGCAGTGCTTCCGGCGCGCGACTAAGACTGCCCCAATAGCGCCGTCTGACATCGGAGTCGGGGATATCGTGGCCACCTAGTGAAACACGAAGCCGCACGCGTTCAATGTGAAGGTCGGGGTCACCCAATGATACGTAGACGAGGAAAGTCCGGTATCCACGTGCCTTCGCGTTGCCCTCATACCAGATGGAAGAAGTCAGCGTGGACTTGCCGGAACCGTTGGGTCCAGCAACCACGTTTAGCCTAGGCATTACTTGATTGGACTAGTCGGCCCCACAGGTGCAATCTCGCCAAGAACTTTCAAATGAGATTCGCGGGGAACCCCCAGTTCGAAGCAGACCTCAAATAGCCGACCGTCCGGCAATTCCTTGACAAGCCGACCAGCGCCATCCATAAAGACAACGAAGTGGCAAGAAGAAAGGGCCTCGCGACGCGCGCGCAGACCGGCGTCAGGGGCGGCTTGCGCAAACTCCTCTGTAAGGATGCTCGTGGAGGTGGTCACTACGTTCAGTATCGCGTAACTGGCGTCCAGCGGCGTGTGCTCGGGCTTCGAATCCAGCATTTGAGGATTTTCGTTTTAGTTCCGCCCCCGCTGTGCTTTTGAAGTGTCGAACGCGCCGCCCTCGCAAATTGCCCGCCCTCGCCACTTCCTCCGCAGCTTCCAGACCGCGGACGTGTAGCGTCAGCCTGCCGTCGCTCTCCACCTTAAAAATGCTCCACAGGGCAGGTAGCAAGGCCGCGCACGTGCCGCCATCCTGGAACTAGGTGCGCCAGCACTACGTAAGTCCTGCCAAACTCAGAGAGCTCGGTGCTCCTTCCGTACCGCTCGTGATCGCAACGCCATCGATTAGCGCAGTCCCACCATACAACTGCAGCGCTATCTCGTCCGCCGCCAGCGCTCGCCCGAAGGGATTCTTGGTCTCCGTCCCAAGGAAGAACGGACTAACTTCCGTCCGACGAGAGAGCACGGAGATCACTCGCGCGGTACCAAGTGTAAATTCCAACCTGGCCGACCGTAGCTCTGAGCTCGCCCGGTTCAACTTTCAAATCAAGGAGCGGGAATGCCGTCAAAAAATCGCGCAATGAGCCCTCGAGTTGTTCGGCAATAGAGATGACGGTGAGATGGCTTCTCCCCTCCGCCCTGGCCTGTTCGGCGAAGTCGCGAAGGGACCCTCTGGCATACTCGCTTTTGGTCAGACCCTGCCCAAAATCCAACGCCGAGATCGACACGACTCCCAGCGCCAAGGCGACGCACCTACGCATGTACAGTTCCATTGCCAATTTACAATTTAGATCCCGACAAGTTTTAGTTTTGGTTTTGGAGTTTCGACCGTCGCAACGGTTAGCTGCGAGAGCGGTAGCGGAAATGAGGGGACACCGCTCGAAGTGAACGGGCCGAGGAATCTATCTGTCACCCGAATCGCAGTGTCCCCCGATTTCCTTTCGGACGGACTAGCTGACTTTGGTCAGTTTGCTGACGCGGCCGACTTCGACCCATTCGACAACGTAGATATTGCCGGCGTGATCAAAGCAGGCGCCGTGCGGGCAGACGAACTTGCCGGGTTTGAAATGATCGCGGGTCAGTTTGCGCGTTTCCATGTACGGGCTTTGTGAATCGTCGCCGAGTTGCGCCACAATCTTGTTGTCTTTATCGACGATGGTGACGCGGGCGAAAAGGTCGGGCACTACCATGTCGCCGTTCTTATAGATGCTGAAATAGCAGGGCGCGGGGAAGCCTTCGACGAAATCGATGTGTTTGCCATCGAGAGTGAAGCGCTGGAGGCGTTTGTTGGTACGGTCGGCGACGGTGAGATTGGGCTCGGCGCCGCGGTTGTCCAGGATGATGCCGTGAGGGCAATCGAGTTTGCCGGCTTCCGTGCCTTTGCCACCGAAGGTGCGGATGTATTTGCCACCCTTATCATATTGATTGACGTAGCTGGAACCATAGCCATCGCCTATGTAGATATCTCCATTGGGGGCAATGGTGAGGTTGGTGGGGCTGTATTTGATTTGCGCGGCAGCGTAGGGCTCAGCTTCTTTGGGGTAGCCGAGAGTGAAGACTTCTTCGCCATTGAGTGTAGTTTTCACCATGAGGCCGCGCTTGGTGTCGCACAGATAGAGAAACTGTTGTTTTCCTTCGGTGCGAATGTTGAGGCCATGGGCGCCGCCTTTGAAATCTTTGCCCCAGCTTTTGACGAATTTGCCTTTGTGATCGAAGACGACCATGGTGTCGGAGCTTTCGCTCACGGCGTTGACGGTGTGGTGGATATAGATGTGACCGTGCGCGTCTTCGCATACACCGTGGGTGTTGCCGTAGCTGATGGTGGCCGGCAATTCGCCCCAATCATGAGTGACTTCGTATTTATGATCGCCATCGCCAAGGATGGGCTTGGCGGAGCCGGATTTGTTGGTAGCTCCGAGGATCAGCGGAGCGGCGAGGCCGGTACCGACTTGGGTGAGAAAATTTCGACGAGTGTTGGACATGGGATGCTGCTCCTATCAGGCAAGGATCTTATCATTGACGTTGCCTGCGACGTCAGTCAAACGGAAGTGACGGCCTTGGAATTTGTAAGTTAGCTTCGTGTGATCGACGCCGAGGCAGCGAAGCACGGTAGCTTGGACATCGTGAATGGGCACGGGATCGGAAACGGTGTTGTAAGAGAAGTCATCAGTTTCGCCGATGCTGAAACCGGCTTTCATGCCGCCGCCGGCGAACCACATGGGGAAGCAGCGGGGATGATGATCGCGACCGTAGTTTTCTTTGGTGAGATGGCCTTGGCAATAGACCGTGCGGCCGAATTCCCCGCCCCAGATGACGAGCGTGTCATCCAGCAGGCCGCGCTGTTTGAGATCGGCGACAAGTGCGGCGGAGCCCTGGTCTGTACCTTTGCATTGCAGAGCGAGATCGCGAGGCAGATCGTTATGCTGATCCCAGCCGCGATGATAGAGCTGAATGAAACGAACGCCGCGCTCGGCGAGACGGCGAGCCATCAGGCAATTGGCGGCATAGGTGCCGGGTTTGCGCGAATCGGGACCGTAGAGTTCGAAAGTGCTTTCCGGCTCTTTCGAAAGATCGGTCAATTCCGGCACGGAGGTTTGCATGCGGTACGCCATCTCATATTGAGAAATGCGGGCGTTGATTTCGGGATCGCCATAATTTTCTTCTGTGATGTGGTTTAGCTCGCCCAGGCTATCGAGCATGGCGCGCCGGTCGTCAGCATCAATTCCTTCAGGATTGGCGAGGAAGAGGACAGGATCGCCGGAGGCGCGGAAACGGACGCCCTGATATTTGGACGGCAGGAAGCCGCTGGACCAGAGACGACTGAACAACGGCTGATCGCGATTCAAAGCGTTGGCTTGCGAGATGAGAACAACGAACGCGGGGAGATTTTTGTTTTCACTGCCTAAGCCATAGCTGACCCACGCACCGAAACTGGGGCGGCCAGGTTGGGTGAAACCGGTTTGGATAAAGGTGATGGCGGGATCGTGATTGATGGCGTCAGTATTGACGGTTTTGACGAGGGTGATGTCGTCTACGATTTTGGCGGTGTGCGGCAACAGTTCGCTAACCCAGAGACCTTGTTTGCCGGCTTGCGAGAATTTGAAAATCGAAGGCGCGATGGGCAACGAATTTTGGCCGGAGGTCATGCCAGTAATACGCTGGCCCTGGCGAACGGAATCGGGCAGTTCGGTACCGGCGAGATCGGCGAGTTTCGGTTTGTAATCGAAGAGATCAATTTGGGATGGCGCGCCGGATTGATGCAGATAGATGATGCGTTTGGCTTTGGGAGCGAAATTCGGCATGCTCGGGAGGCCGCCGAATTCGGAGGCGTCGGCAAAGAGGTTGGGATTGAGGAGCGAGGCAAGCGCGGCGACGCCGATGCCTGTGCTGGTTTTGCCGAGCAACTGGCGGCGCGTTAACAAGAGTTCGTGTTGGCGGAAGGGGTCCATTGTATTGCTCAATTCTTTGTAACGGTTTCGTCCATATTCAAGATGGTGCTCGCGACCATGGTCCAGGAGGCAAGTTCGGCGGGCTCGAAGCGGGAATCAGGTTTCGATTCGCCGATGGTAATTAGTTTTTCCGCAGCAGCTTTGTGATCGGCATAGCGGGCGTGCTCTTTTTCGTAGAGCTTGCAGAGGATATCGAGTTCCTTTGCGGACGGTTCGCGATCGGTGACCAAATGGAAGGCCCAGCGGACACGGTCTTGTTCGGCAGCGCCCGCTTCGGTGAGGTCGCGCTGAGCGAGAGCGCGCGAGGCTTCTAAATAAGTTGGATCATTCATGAGCAGAAGCGCCTGCAACGGTGTGTTGGTGATGGTTCGGCGAGCGGAGCACTTTTCACGATCAGGCGCATCGAAAGTGTTGAGACCGGGATACGGAACGGTGCGTTTCCAGAAGGTGTACATGCTGCGGCGGTAGAGATCTTCGCCGTGGCTTTGTACATAAGTTTGCGCGGAGAAATCGCCACCGAATGCCATTTCTTCCCAGAGGCCTTTCGGTTGATAAGGCAGAACACTAGGGCCGCCGATTTTGGTATCGATCAGACCGCTGACAGAGAGAGCGTTGTCTCGAATCATTTCGGCGGGAAGACGGAAACGCGGGCCGTGGGCAAGCAGACGATTTTCAGGATCTTTCTCGATCAGTTCGGGGCTGACCTTCGACGATTGTTGATACGTGGCCGAAAGAACGATGAGGCGCTGCATAGCTTTGACATCCCACTTGGTACGCATGAATTCGGTGGCGAGCCAATCGAGCAGTTGCTGATTGGAAGGCGGATCCCCTTGCGAGCCGAAGTCTTCGGCGGTTTTCACGATGCCGATGCCGAAGTACATTTGCCAGAAATGATTGACGGCGACCCGAGCGGTGAGCGGGTTGCCAGGATCGACGAGCCACTTGGCGAGAGAGAGGCGATTGCGTGGAACATCGGGAGGAAGAGCGGGCAAGATCTCTGGAGTATTCGGTGTGACTTTGTCGGTGGGGTTGCGATAATCGCCGCGCTTCAAGATGAACGTGTCGCGCGGTTTGTCCATATCGGACATCACCATGGTGGAAGTGATTTCGAGATTCAAATGATCGAGGCCGCGATGATAAGTTTCGAGATCATGATTCGACTCCCTCTCGCGAGCGTTGGCGACGTTCGAAAGAAAATATGTGCGCAACCATTTGCGCTGGAGATCGGATCTTAGGTCTTGCGGAATTTCGATGAGCGTGTGAATCGGATTCAGAACGGCCAATTCGGAAATTTCGTTTGCGTAGAGGCGGCGGTCATAGAAACGCAAATCGCTCAACTGACCCTTGAAAGGAGTGCCCCATTCTTTGTTGCCGATCTCAAGATTGCCGGCGGAGAAGGTGATGTCGGCGAGCGGTTGATCGCGAACGATGGTGGAAGTGACGGCTTGGCCATCGATGTAAATTTGGATGCCCTTCGCTTTGCCGGAGCCATCGTAGGTAACGGCGATGTGGCTCCAACCTTCGAATTCGGCGCCGCGCTGCGACTTGATTTCGAGCCCGGATTCCGGACCGTTATCTCTCATGCGGACAATGACATCGCAGGTATTCCTCGCGCAGTAGTCGAGCGCGATTTCGTAGCCGGGACCTTCTTTCGGCGACTTGGCAAAGCGCTGGATGAGCGACATGCCGGAAGGGCCATCGGCCTTAACCCACAGGGAAACGGCGAACGGTTTTGTAGTGGAAAGAGCGGCGGCGGGGCCAAAGGAAAGATTCGGCTCGGCATCGAAGTTGGCCGCGCGGCCGGTTAGGCCATCAGCGTATTCGAGCTTTCCATTCAACAACTTAGCCGATAAATCTGAATGTAAACGATCAGTCGGCGAATCGATGAATGGATACTCAGCAATGAGGCCGGAGGCGATATCCGCGACGGGCGTTTGGCGCTGCTCGGCTTCCCAGGCGACTTGAGCTTGAAGCAATTCTTCATCTTTCTGTTTGATGAACTTTTGGAGGAGCTCTTTGGCTTCGGTCTGCTTTTGATTTGGGAGTTGAAGAAATGGTTTAGCATTTCCTTTATAGCCATCCAAACCCTCTTCAGGCACAGCATTGAAAAAAGCGCCGAAGCTATAGAAATCACGTTGGGTTAGCGGATCGTACTTGTGGTTGTGGCAGCGAGCGCAACCGAGGGTGAGGCCGAGCCAAGTGGTGGAAGTGGCTTCGATGCGATCGACGATGTACTCGTTCTGGTATTCCTCCGGAATGGCGCCGCCTTCGAAATTGATCATGTGATTGCGGTTGAAACCGGTAGCGATGAGTTGAGCCTGAGTTGGTTTGGGCAGGAGGTCGCCAGCGATCTGGTCAACTGTGAACTCATCGTACGGCATGTTTTGGTTGAATGCCTGGATGACCCAATCGCGCCAGGGCCACATTTCGCGAGCGCTATCGATGTGGTAGCCGTGGGTATCGGCGTAGCGGGCGAGGTCGAGCCAGGGAACGGCCATGCGTTCGCCGTAGTGAGGAGAAGCGAGGAGGCGGTCGACAACTTTCTCGTAAGCGTTGGGAGAGTTGTCGGCGAGGAAGGCGGCGAGTTCGGATGAAGTGGGCGGGAGGCCGGTGAGGTCAAAGGTAATGCGACGGAGGAGAGTGGCTTTATCGGTTTGCGGCGAAGGAGCGAGGTTCTCTTTTTCGAGACGGGCGAGGATGAAACGGTCAATCGGATTGCGGACCCAGGATTCGTTTTTGACGGCGGGCAGTTCGGGACGAACTGGCGGAAGGAAGGCCCAGTGGCGCTCCCATTTCGCGCCGGAATCGATCCACGCTTTGATGGTTTCTATTTGCGCGGCGGTGAGTTTGTGACCGGTGGAGACGGGCGGCATGCGGAAGGCGTCGTTGGTGCTGGAGATGCGCTGATACATTTTGCTCGCGGCGGAATCACCGGGGACGATAACGCCAGGTTTGCCGAAAGCGCCTTCCTTGGTATCGAAGTGAAGGTTGACCATGCGCTTTGAAGCATCCGGCCCATGACAAGTGAAGCAGTTGTCGGAGAGGATGGGGCGGACTTGGCGATCGAAGTCAACGGCGGGCACGGTAACCGCAAGCACACGTAGGGCGCAGCCCGCTAGGAGAAGCGCCGGGGCGAAGGTATTGCGTAAGGACATTGTTGTTTGGCTGTGTGCATGAGTATATCGAAAAAAATGGAGGCGGGCCGATCGCAGTCGAAGGCTTTTCAATCTCGCAGTGTGGCGGGTCATGAGAGATACTCGGACTGGAATGGCGTTAAGTGACACATCACCGAAGGCGAGCCAATTCTATTTCCAGAGATTGGCGGCACTCACGCCCGCCGAGCGCGTACGCCTGGGTGCTGCGCTTTGGGAGGCGGCGCAAGCACTTCAATAGGCCGCGGCCCGGCGCAAGCACCCGGAGGCGGACGAGGCCGAGATTGCCTTTCATGTGGCGGTCACGCGGTTCGGGACAGGACCGCCGCGAGCGGCTTACGGAAAGAAATGATGTCGCTCGCCGACGCGTTCGACATCTTGCGCTCTGCGCTTGAGGAGGCAGGCATTCGCTACGCAATCGGCGGCTCTTGGGCTAGCACGGCATTCGGCGAGCCACGCTTTACGAACGACGTGGACATTTTGGCGGGAGTGACACATGGGAATGTGGGTGTGTTTCTGCGCCATTTGCCGGAGACGTTTTACGCAGATGTGGAAGAGGCACGACGCGCGATTGGTCGCGGCAGACCTTTCAACGTGATCCACATTCCCACGGCACTCAAGTTCGATCTGTTTCCTTCCGCGGCCTTCCCGCTAGGCAATGAAGAACTAGACCCGGGCTGTTTCCTTGGAAGACACCGGCCTATCGAAAGGACCCACGTGGTTTGTCACACCGGAAGACATCCTGCTAGCGAAATTGTATTGGTTCAAGTTGGGAGGTGAGGTGTCCGAGGTGCAATGGCGCGATATAGAGGGAATTGTTCGCGGATGCTCTGCGAATCTAGACCGGGGATATCTGGAACTTGCCGCGTCGCGGCTGGATGTTCGCGACCTGTTGCAGAGAGCGCTGGCTGAGACGTAGCAGGCCGAGTTGGAGGGTCACCCCGCCTGAGAAGTGATATTTTCAGCATGAGGTGACTGGTGAGCACGAGCAGAAGAGACTTCATCCATAAATCGTTTCTGGCGGCGGCAGCGACGGGGTCGATTTCACAAAGCAAGGCGTCGACGGTGGCTAAGAATTTGGGCCTGCCGGGCCCTTATCCGGGGCGCGTGATTGCGGTGGAACATCCGGGATCGATTATTGCGGACGTTTATCAGAAAGAAACGATTCAGCAGATGCTGCAGCGCGGGATGACGGAGCTGACGCAAGCGCCGTCGTGGCAGGATGCGTGGAAGGTGTTCTTTGAAAAGGGAGATGTGGTGGGTTTGAAAGTCTCGCCGGTGGGTGGGAAACATCTTTGTTCGGACCCCTCGGTGTTGCGAGCTGTGATTGCAGGCTTGAATGAAGCGGGAGTGACGAACCAGAACATCATCATCTTCAATCGATACCGCCA
>CAVYUL010000101.1:0-33202 GCA_963771405.1 Bryobacterales bacterium | reverse complement strand
GGATTGCCCGGCTTCAGGTTCCAGTGCTGCCCCCGCCCTTGTCCGGCGGCAGCCACACCGTCTTGCCGCTGGCCAGGTGGAACGGCTCATAAACATTGAAGACCGCCTGCACATAGTAGTCGCCGGCGTCCAGGCCCTCGAGCGATTGCCGCGGATAGCCAAACGTCTCCGCATCCACAACGATGGGCTTGCCCGCCGGCCAAGCCTCCAAATCCACGCCGAACCCCTGCGCCGAAAGGTAGTTCTCCTCCAGGCGAAAACGCGGCTCCGGCCTGCTGTCCTTACGTGGCCAGAGGAACAGGCTTGATGGCCAATCTGGACAATTTGCCGGTTCTTCACTGGCTCATAGGCGGCGCGCATCCGCTTAGCATGGGCGACCGTAAAAGCCATGGTTTTTTCCTGATAGACATGTTTGCCGGCCTGAAGGGAATCGACAAAATGCTCGCCATGCAAGTGCTGAGGGGTAGCGATCAGGATAGCGTCCAGATCCTTGTCCTCGAGCATTAAGCGATGATCCGCAAATGTTTTGATGGCTGGATTCACGGCTTTGGCTTTTTCACGCTGTTCGGTATAGATGTCGCAGACAGCGGCAAATTCGGTATTCGCGCACGCGAGCGCGTCGCGAACAATCTCCTGTCCGCGCGCCCCGTAGCCAATGATGCCGAAACGAATCTTATCGTTAGCGCCCAGCACGGCGAGGCCGCCGATGCCGGTGGCGACTTGTCCGAGAAATGTGCGGCGTGAACTCATGGCTTAGGAGCTTCGCTCGGTTTTGCAATAGGAGTCAAACTAACTGCTAACGGCTCGCCCCAAATGTAATGGGCAAACCAGTTTTCATTTTCTTCCATCACCGCCCGTTGTTGCTTGGGCTTATCAATCCCGTGGCCGAAGCCATCATAGATCACCATTTTGACGGGGATACCTCGATCTTCCAGAGCTTGGCGAAGTTCGTACGCATTGGCGATCGGCACGCGGCGGTCATTGCCACCATGTTGAATCAACGTCGGGGTTTTCGCTTTGGCTATGTAGGCGATAGGCGAGGTTTTGCGATAAATCTCCGGATCTTCCCAAGGCGTGGCATGTAGATATTGCGGTGTAAACGGAGTGATATCTGTATTGACGTAGTAGGTCATCCAGTCTGAAACGCCGGCGCCGACAGAGACAGCCTTAAAACGGTCGCTGGAGGCAGTGACGAACGCGGAAATGTAGCCGCCTTCGCTCCAGCCCATACAACCCACTTGATCTTTGTCTACGAAGCCTTGCGAGATGAGAGAGTCGACGCCGGAGATCACATCGGCATAATCACCCAAGCCGAGATTGCGCACGTTGAGAGACCGAAATTTCTCGCCATAGCCGGTCGAGCCTCGATAGTTCGGGCGCAGCACAAGCGCGCCCTTGGCAATAAAGCGTTCAATGGGGTAATAACGGTCGGGAGATATGTAGGGCAGATCGATGCCGGCTGGTCCGCCATGAACAACCACGAGCAACGGATACTTCTTGCTAGCCGAGAAATCGGCGGGCTTGTAAAGAATCCCTTCAATCGGCGCGCCGTCGGAAGATTTCCAATGAACCACTTCACGCTGGGACGTGTCAAAAGCTGCGATCTGTTCGGCGGCGTGGGTCAGCTTCGAGGGCAACGAGGCAAGGATATCGGAAGCATAGATTTCTGCAAATTGATTAGCGCCTTCGCCACGATACGCCACTCGTTTGAAATTCTCGGAAAAAGAGAACTGAGAAACGATATCGGTGCTCGGGAAATCGACATCTTTAGCGGCTAAGGACTGCGGATCGAGCAAGAATAGCCGGTAACTCGTTTTTTGGAATGCGTTGAAATAGATTCCATCTGGAGACCAACGCAAGAGACCGGGGTTTTCATCGAAATTTGTTGAGAGAATACGCGGCGTTCCGCCGGTACTTGGGACAACAGCGATCCGCGCATTGGAATAATAGAAGAACTTATTGGCATTTGCGGTGACGTAGGCGATTTGGGTTCCGTCTGGCGACCATTGCGGATCGTCATCGGGGCCGGGAGTGGTGACGATTTTCTTTACCGCCAAGTCAGCCAAGGTGAGAGTGTAGATATCGTTCGAAAAAGAGGAAATGAGGTCCGGATCGCGAGCGGCGCTGAAGGCAATGCGTGCGCCGTCGGGCGAAAACGAGAAGCTGGTGACGCTGAAAGAATCGCCTGAGGTGAGCAACTTAGGTTCAGGCAGTCCGCTGACGCGGTCAGCGGCGTCTTGTTTAGGGAGTTCGATGAGCCATAGGCGCTGCATTTGATAATCGGCGTGCAGGACGTGATATTCGCCAAAGCTGTCTTTGCGGTCCTTCATCGCCTTCGATTCGGGCGACTCGGCGGTGAAGGCGATTCGCTTCGAATCCGGGGCCCATTCGAAGCCGTTCACGCCGTTTTCCATCTTGGTCAGTTGTTGCGCTTCACCACCGTTCGAAGGCATGACGTAGATTTGTTTCTTGTTGGCTGGGGAGTTCGGGATTGATGGAGCGCGATCGGAAAGAAAGGCGATCGAGCGGCCATCAGGAGACCATTTCGCGCTGGTACTCGACTTTGCAGCCAGCGTGAGCAGATGCCGTTCGCCCGTCGCGGTATCGGCAATCCAAAGGTCGGTTTCGAAGGCGTTCGCCTCCCAGTTAGTCCGGCTTTGTTCGTAAATGACGCGACGGCCATCGGGCGAAATCTGCGGCGAGGACACCTCGTGCATCTCCAGAGACTGATCGATAGTTGGAGTTCTCGTCGGAACGGGAGTCTGCGAAACAGTGCTGCTCAAGACTACGAATGCGATTGGCCAATATTTCATCTAAAAGGTCTCCTCCACCATGAATTGCTCGAACTTGCCGTTGGGCATCAAGTAGATGTTTAAGGCAAGGGTATCGTGTTCAAAATGGGCGCGATAACTCAAGTGCGTCATGCCGCCGCGCAGTTGTTCGCTCTGACGCATGAGGAGTTTTAAGCTGCCCAGCGGCGCGAGAGAGGTTTGGATGTCCTGCAAGGCGGCGGGAGTGAAATAGTCGTTGCAATTTTGGGTGAAGAGCGACCGATCGATTTTGCCCTGTGTCAGGTCTTCGAGGATATTGCGGACTTGAGAATCGCGCGGATCGGCGGGAGAGAACAGGATTTCCGCGATTTCGCGGTTAATGGTCTGAATCATGTTTACGCCATCTTCGTTGGAAAGGACGATCACGGCCGTGTTCCGGGTGGGAAAGACGGTGTTGCTTGCCAAAAAGCCGGACACTTCGCCGCCGTGGCTGATGGTAGGGAGGCCTTGCGATTCGCCAAGAGATAAGCCGAGCGCGTAGTGGGTGGGTTTACCGTCGCTTAGTTTGGTTTCCTTCGTGAATTCGGCGTAAGAGGCGGCAGAGAGAATGCGCTTTTGTAAGAAGGCTATATCCCATTTCGCTAGATCGGACGGAGTCATGCAGAGTTCGCCGGCGGCGAAATACCAGCCCGCGCCTTCGCGGGCGACAACGCGCGGCGGGCCGAGAGCAAAACGGGTATAGGCGGTGGCGTCCGACGGGCTGTGGGCATCGCAATCGGATGCGGATGCCATGCCGAGCGGATCGAGGATGTGAGTCTTGAGAAACGTCATGAGATCCGTGCCGGTGGCCTTTTCGAGAATGCTACCGGCGATGGTGTAGTTGGTATTGCTGTATTGCCAGCGGGTGCCGGGATCGAAATCGAGGGGGATTTTCGCCCAGCGATCCATGATGGCTTGGGGTGTGGTGGGTTTGGCCCACGCTTCGATCATGTAGTCCTGAGGAGCGTAGTCTTGATAGCCGGAAGTGTGGGAAAGAAGCTCGCGAATGGTGACTTCGTTGGCGCGGGTCGGATCGGGCAGATATTTGCCGACTTTGTCATCGAGCGAGAGTTTGCCTTCTTCCTGGGCTAGGAGAATAGCGGCGACGGTGAATTGCTTGCTGATGGAACCGACCGCATAACGGGTGGAAGTAGTGGCTGCGCCGAAGGCTCTGGCGTAAACAAGGCCACCGTCTTCCACGATGGCGACGGAGACGCTAGGCGCACCATAGGCAGCCAAGGTGGCTGCGATCTGCTGATCGAGGCGGGCGGTGGGAAGTTGAGAAGCCAGAAGAAGCAGGGGTAGAAAGATCACGAATGCGCTCCTGTGCGGCGGGCGAGAACGATGGTGAAATCGTCGGCGAAGGTATTTGTGCCGCACCAATTCCGCACGTATTCGACCAGTTGATTGACGATATCTTCACAACGGCTCTGCTGGCGGGCGGCGAGAAACTCAGCCAGTCCTTTTTCGCCAAATTCCTGATCGGCGCTGTCTGCCGCCTCGGTAACGCCATCCGAAAAAAGGACAAGGAGATCGCCGGGAGCGAGTTTCGATTTCTTCAGTTCGTAGTGAACGGAGGCGAACAGACCCATCACGAGTCCGTTGCCGGGAAGAGATTCGACGGTGCCGTTGGCGCGCAGGATGAGCGGGTTGTTGTGGCCGGCATTACTGTATTCGACAGCGCCGCCGGCAGGATCAACCAAGGCGTAGAAGAAGGTGATGAACTTGCCGAGCGGACAGCGTTCCGTGAGGCTGCGATTCAGGGTACTGACGGCTTGATCGGGCGCGGGATTGGTCTCCCGTAGCATTTGGACGCGGGCCTGCAGGCTGGACATGAGCAATGCGGCAGGCAAGCCTTTGCCCGAAACGTCGCCGACCACCACGGCAAAGCGGCCATCCTGATAAGGGATGAAATCAAAATAGTCACCGCCGATGGTACGGCAAGGAATGTTGAGACCGGCCAATTCCCAGCCTTCGTAAGACGGTGGTTCCGTGGGTAGAAGCGAGCGCTGGATTTCGCTCGCCTGGGCCAAATCGGCCGCCATGAGCTTTTCGGCTTGTTCAACCTCGGCCAGACGGGCATGTTCAATACGGATGGCGGCCACATTCGCCATAACGGTGAGCAGATCGAGATCCTCTTGCAAGAACGGACTGAGAACGACACCGTTATCGACGTAAATAATGCCGATGACGTTTTCGCCGCTTTGGAGCGGCGCGGCCATCATGCTGCGAACACGGGAGAGAACAATGCTCTGTTGTTTGCTGAGCGAATCGTGGCTCATGGCGTCGCTGATTAAAAGCGAGCGTTTGTCACGCAGAACCTGATCTCGAATGGAGGCGCTGACGGTAAAGCCTTCGCCTTTGCTGGCTCGAACTTGCAATTCACCATCTTCGAGAGTCAGGATCACGCCGCGTTGGGCATCGACTGCGGACAGCGAAAGCTGAAGGATGGTCTCGAAGAGTTGTTTGAGCGGTTGGTGCGTAACGAGTTCCTGGCCGGCGCGAATCAGAGCGCTCACCATGCGAGAGGAGCGCGGTTCAGCGGCTTTGCCGAGGACTTTATCGAGACTGGTGACGAAGGTCGCTTCATGCGTGCTGTGGTCGGAATCCTCTTTGGAGACGAAGGAGATGACGCTGCGTCGGACATCGGCACTGTGATCGCGGACGGCAATGGTTAAGTGTCCGGCAAGGACTTTGTCACCGGCTTTGATTGGTTTAGCTTCTTTGATGCTGTTGGAGTTGAGCACCGTGCCATTGCGGCTGTCACAATCGCTGACCCACCAACTTTTGTCACGCAGTTCGAAACGAAGGTGATAGCGGGAGAGCCAGGGATCGTGCGGGTAGGCGAGATCGTTATCGACGGAGCGGCCCAATGTCAGCGGCGATTTGCCGAGTTCCAGGCGATTGGGCGGACCTTCGGGGCCGGTGATAAAGAGCTCCAGCATCGTTTACTCGCCCAGGTTCTCCAGCGGTTCGGTTTTGGTGATGGATTTGTTGGCGGCGACACCGGTGATGAGGCGGGCGCCGCGATTGAACGTCAGGTAGAGAAAACCCCATTCGATGAAGACCAGGATGCGGCTCTGGAATTCGACGATGTACATCAAGTGGACAAACAGCCAGACGAGCCAGGCGAGGAGGCCCGAGATTTTGAAGCCGAAGATGTTGGCGACAGCGGCAGCTCGGCCGATGACGGCGAGATCGCCTTTATTGAAGTAAGAAAAGGGTGCGAGAGGTGGTTTGCCTTCGGCTTTGTGGGCGATGGCGCGAGCGGCGTAAGAGCCTGTTTGCATCGCAACTTGCGCCACGCCGGGCAAAGGTTTGCCGTCTTTGCCGTTGACAAGGGCAAGATCGCCGACGACGTAGATATCGGGGAAGTTGGGGATGGTGAGATCGGGTTGGACTTGGATGTGGCCGGCACGATCGGTAGGGGCCGAGGTTTTCTTGGCGAGAGTGCGGGCGAAATCGGTAACGGCAACGCCGGCGGCCCAAATGACGGTGTGAGAAGGAATATGGTCTTGGCCATCAGGTGTTTTGAGCGTGACACCGTCTTCGTCAACGCACGTTACAGTGACGCCGGTACGGACGCGAGCGCCGAGATGGTGGAGCTGTTGTTCGGCCTTTTGGGAAAGGACTTCAGGATAGCTGGCCAAGGCGCGTTTGCCGCCATCGACAACGATGATACGAGCGTCTTTGGGATCGATATGGCGGAAGTCATGCTTGAGGGTGTGATTGGCGATTTCGCCCATGGCGCCGGCAAGTTCGACGCCAGTGGGCCCGCCGCCAACAATGACGAAAGTGAGCCAACTGAGGCGGTCAACAGGATCGGGGCAGCGTTCAGCGGCTTCGAAGGCGACTAGAATCTTGTGACGAATGGTGGTAGCGTCTTCGACGCTTTTTAGGCCTGGAGCCCAAGTTTTCCATTCATCGTGGCCGAAGTAACTGACTTGCGAACCGGTGGAAACGATAAGGGAATCGTAGGCGACGGAGGCTCCGTCTTTGAGGGTTACCTGTTTGGCAACGGGATCAATGTCAACCGCTTCGCCGAGGAGAACGGTGGCGTTCTTCTGGCTGCTGAGAACGCTGCGAATGGGAGCCGCGATTTCACCGGGAGAAAGAGAGCCGGTTGCTACTTGATAGAGCAGCGGTTGGAAGAGGTGATAGTTGCGTCGGTCGATGAGAGTGATATCGAGCGGCGCGCGTTTCAGGGCTTGGGCGGCGTAGAGGCCGCCGAAACCACCACCCAAGATGACGACTTTATGACGGTTAGGCATTGTAGGTCACGCTCGGCAGGAATTGGGGTTTGCGGCGGGCTTTGCTCAATTGTTCGAAAGCGTAGGCGATCTTGATGAGTTTAGGTTCGCTCCAGGCTGCGCCAAAAAAAGAGACGCCGACGGGGAGACCGAAGACGAAGCCGGCAGGAACGGTGATATGCGGATAACCGGCGACGGCAGGGGGCGAGGAACAACCACCGGTGTCGTGATCGCCATTGATCCAATCGGTGGGCCAAGCGGGACCGGCGGTAGGCGCGATGATGGCGTCGAGGTTGTTCGTAGCCAGGATGGCGTCAATGCCCTCGGTGCGGGTGAGCTTCCAGTTATTGGCGAGCGCGTCGGTATAGGCTTTGTCGGTAAGTGGGCCGCGGGCTTGCGATTGCTCCATGATCTCTTGATCGAAGTAGGGCATCTCAGTAGAGCGATGGGATTGGTTGAAGGCAATGCAATCGGCGAGGGATTTGACCGAGCCATCACGCGCGGCGAGGTAGGCATTGAGATCGTTTTTGAATTCGTATTGGAGCACAGTGTTTTCGGTATCACCCCAGTTTTGGCTAGCGAAGTTAACGGGGTCGACAATGATGGCGCCGGCTTGCTTCATGAGAGCAATGGATTGCTCGATCAAAGAATTGACAGCGGGAGTCAGATTGAAATACTGACGAGCGATGCCGAGGCGCGCACCGCGCAGGCCGTTGGGATTGCAGAAGTTCGTGTAATCAGGAAAGGTTTTGCCATCGCCGGCTTGGGTGGCGGGATCTTTGGGATCGATGCCGGTGAGAACACCCAAGAGAAGGGCGGCTTCCCACACGGTGCGAGCCATGGGACCGGCGGTGTCCTGGCTATGAGCGATGGGGATGATGCCGGAGCGGCTAATGAGGCCGAGAGTGGGTTTGATGCCGACGATGCCGCATATGGAGGATGGACAGACGACAGAGCCATCGGTTTCGGTGCCGACGCCGATGGCGGCGAGGCTGGAAGCGATGGCTGCGCCGGTACCGGAACTGGAGCCACAGGGATTGCGGTCAAGAGCGTAGGGGTTTTTGGTTTGGCCGCCGCGGCCACTCCAACCGCTGCTGGAACGAGTGGAGCGGAAATTGGCCCATTCGCTGAGATTGGTTTTGCCGATGATGATGGCGCCGGCGGCGCGGAGACGGGCGGCGACAAAAGAATCGGCTGAAGCGGGTTTGCCTGCGAGAGCAAGCGAGCCGGCGGTGGTTTGCATCTTGTCAGAGGTATCAATGTTGTCCTTAATAAGGACTGGCATGCCATGCAAGGGAGTGCGCGGGCCTTTGACGCGATATTCGGCGTCGAGAGCGCGGGCGATAACGAGCGCATCGGGATTCACTTCAATGATGGAGTGGAGCGCGGGGCCGTTACGGTCGATGGCTTCGATACGGGATAAGTAATGTTCGGTGATTTGCTCGGCCGTGAGAAGCTTTTGGCGCTGACGGCTTTGCAGTTCGGGGATGCCGACTTCGTCGAGCACACCGGCGGCGACTTGGACGCGGTTGGGCGGCGGAGGCGGCGGAGGTGCGGCTTGCTTCTTCTTTTTCTTTTTGCGGGCAGCCGCTATGCCGGCGATGGTGGAGGCGGAAAAGAATTCGCGGCGATCCATAGATGATTATTCAAATTTAACAACTATTGGGATCGGCGCTGTCCGGCGGGGAAAATCCGGTACAGTCCGCTCGCGCTGTGAACCGCTGGTTGACGTTTGAAGGATGCGGCCGCGCGGGGACAGTCCCGGATTTTCGCTAGTGAAAGTCATGCGACTGCATGATGGCGGCTTGGGAGAGATGGAGTTCGTGGATTTCTCCGGCTTTGAGGGAGACGACGCCGCTTTGGTTTTGAAGGACGCCTTTGATGAGGAGATATGGGGCAGTAGAGCAAGGGTCGCGGTAACGGTCGAACAAGGCGGGTTGAACGATGATGTTGACCACGCCGGTTTCGTCTTCTAAAGTAAGGAACACAAAGCCTTTAGCGGTGCCGGGACGCTGGCGCGTGATGACACAGCCAGCGACGGTAAGGACCATGCCATCACGTTGATTTTTGACAGCGATGGCTTCCATGACGCCGAGAGCGCGTACTTGTTCGCGGAAGTGAGCCATCGGATGTTTGCCAATGGTGAGGCCGCTGTTGGAGAAATCGGCGTAGGTGCGTTGCGGGTCGGTCATGGGGGCGAGCGGGGAGCCGACACCATCGTCGGCGGCTGGTTCGAGGAGTTCGCCGACCGGCTGCAAGGCGAGTTGGGATTGCCAGAGAGCGCCGCGGCGATGACGATCGCTTTTGTCTTTGGGAAGCGCGTTGAGTGCGCCGAGTTCGGCGAGGGCGGCGATTTCGTCTTTTGCCAATTCCGGTATGCGACGGACGAGGTCACGCATGCTGCGGAAAGGAGCGAGACGCCGTTCGGCGTCGATATGCTGCGCGGTGCCGGTGTTGAGGCCGCGCACGTAATTGAAGCCGAGGCGAACGTATTTGCGAGTGCCTTCGGATTCGATGGTGCAGCGGTAAGAGGAGCGGAGGATATCAACAGGGCGGAAGCGCTGGCCGTGGCGTTGGGCATCTTTGACTAGCGTGGCGGGGGAATAGAAGCCCATAGGCTGATTGTTGAGAATCGCGGCGGTGAAAGCGGCGAGGTAATGACATTTCAGATAGGCGCTGGCGTAAGCGATGAGGGCGAAGCTGGCGGCGTGAGATTCAGGAAAGCCGTAGAGAGCGAAGGACGTGATGGCGAGGACAATGCGATCTTGGCTTTCGCCGGTGATGCCGTTGCGCTCCATGCCGGCGCGCAAGTTGACTTCGACTTCGCGCATGCGTTTTTCAGAACGTTTGAAGCCCATGGCGCGACGCAACTCTTCGGCTTGGCCACCGGTGAAGCCCGCAGCGATCATGGCGATGCGGATGAGTTGTTCCTGAAAGAGCGGGACCCCGAGAGTGCGGGCCAAGACGGGTTCGAGCGAAGGATGAAGACAGACTGGCTGTTCCATTCCCTGACGGCGGCGTAAATAAGGATGCAGCATCTGGCCGACGATGGGGCCGGGGCGAATGATGGCGACCTGGACAACGATGTCATAGAACTTGGCGGGTTTCATACGCGGCAAACAGGACATTTGCGCGCGGCTTTCGACTTGGAAGAGACCGATGGTATCGGCTTTTTGGAGGCAAGAGTAGACGGCTTTATCGTCTTGTGGGAGATGGGCGAGATCGACGGCTTCTTTATAGTCGTCGCGGATAAGGGTGATGGTGTCTTCGAGAACGGCCATCATGCCGAGGCCGAGGAGATCGATTTTGATGATGGAGAGATCGGCGCAATCGTCTTTATCCCATTGAACGACGGTGCGATTGGGCATGGTGGCGGGTTCGAGCGGAACGACGGAATCGAGTTGGCCCTGACAGACAACCATGCCACCGGAGTGTTGGCCGAGGTGGCGCGGAAGGTCGAGGATTTCGGCGGTGAGAGTGTAGAAGCGGTGGATGCGCGGATCTTTGAGATTGAAGCCTTGATCGGCGAAACGCTTTTCGAGTGTGTCGTTGGGATCGCGCCACTCGAAGTGGCCCATGCGATTGGCGAGGCTGGTGAGTTGTTCTTCGGAGAAGCTGAGGACTTTGCCGACATCGCGGACGGCGGAACGGCCGCGATAGGTGATGACATTGGCGGTCATGGCGGCACCCAGCGGGCCGTAGCGTTGGTAGACGTGTTGAATGACGCGTTCGCGCTGATCGCCGCTGGGAAGATCGAGATCGATGTCGGGCATTTCGCCGCGCTCTTCAGAAAGGAAGCGTTCGAAGAGAAGTTCCATGCCGACGGGGTCGACGGCGGTGATGCCGAGGGAGTAACAGACGGCGCTGTTGGCGGCGGAACCGCGGCCTTGGACGAGGATCTTTTCGCGGCGACAGAAATCAATGAGATCCCAAACGATGAGGAAGTAGCCGGGAAGCTGGAGCTTTTCGATCATGGCCAACTCCTTTTCGATTTGCAGGCGGGCTTTTTCGCGATAGGGCTGATAACGCCAGCGCGCGCCTTTGTCGGTGAGCTGGCGAAGATAGGACATTTCGGTTTCGCCGGGCGGGACGGGATAACGCGGGAACTCGTAGCCGAGGTTTTCGAGAGTAAATTGGAGACGGCCGGCGAGTTCGGAGGTTTGGGCGAAGGCTTCGGGAAGATCGGCGAAGAGTTGCTGCATTTCGGCGCTCGATTTGCAAAAGCGTTCGTTGTTATAGCCGAGAAGAGTGCCGGCTTCGTTGAGAGTGGTTTTGTGATGGATGCAGGTGAGGACGTCTTGTAAAGGGCGGCGATCGGGAGTGGCGTAGTTGACGCCGTTGGTGGCGAGTAAAGGAAGACGGAGGCTGCGAGCGATTTCGACAAGCGATTGATTGCGGGCTTCCTGATGGCGGCGATAGTGGCGTTGGAGTTCGACGAAAACGTTGCCGCGGCCGAAGATGCCGACGAGACGATGGAGCATTTGGCGGGCTTGGGCTTCGATGGCGGGACCGTCGCCTTGACGATAGATAGCGGCCAGCGGACCTTCGTCGCCGCCGGTGAGACAGACTAGGCCGGAGCAATGGGCGGAGAATTCTTCGTCGGCGGCGTGGGGGAATTCGGGTTTGCCGAGTTGGAGGGCGACGTTACGAAGTTTGGTGCGCGTGATGAGGCGGCAAAGGTTTTGATAACCGGTTTGGCTTTCGGCGAGGAGGGTGAGGCGGTACGGGGAAAGATGGGAGGGCGCAGCATTGATTTCGGCACCGATGAGGGCGCGGATATCGGTTTTCTTGGCGGCACCGTGGAAGCGGGGGGCTCCGTAGACGCCGTGAGCGTCGGTAAGGGCCATGGCGGGTTGCTCCAGTTGGGAGCAGGTGGCGGCGAGGTCCTCGGGGAGCGATGCACCTTCGAGGAAGGAGAAGGCAGAACGGGCGTGGAGTTCAACGAAAGGCACGGTTTGTACTCCATTATAGGCGAAGAAAAGGCGAATTTTGCAGAACATGGGCGCTGCGAAGGGGGAAGCGCCAAAAAGGGGGAGAGCAGTACGCGATTTTGGGCTTGAGGGTGTGAAAGGAGGGTATCTGCTCGCTATGCAGTCCCCATTTTGGCTTTCGGACGCTTGCGGAGGGAAGCAGGAGGGCATGGGAGGCTCGTGGAGACACACGTAGGGTTTGCTAGTTGAACGGAGCATTTACTTCGACCTGGTCAGCAGCGCAGCGCGTTGGCGCGAGACACGGGGATGAAACTTGGCTCCGGCTGCGGTTGTGGTTCGGGTTTTGGTGCCGGCGGTTTTGCTTTTGCCGCGGTTTTGACCCGGACCCGTTCTTCTTTGGCTTTGGCGAGTTCGAATTTTTCGCGTTGTAAGGCGAGGCGTTCGCGCTGGATGGCGTGCAGGTCGCGCCACCGGGCTTCTTGCGAGGCGTCTTTTTGGACACCACGCAGGTTCGAGAGAGCGCGGTTGAGCGAACGTTCAGCGCTGGTGACGTAACGGTCACAGAGTTGAAGCCTTTGGAAGTTTTCTTTGCTCCAGTGAGTGACATCGCCGACGGTATTGTGGAGATTTTCTTCGATCGATTCGTGAGCGCGTTGACGGCGCGAGAGCATCCAACGGGCGTGGACGGAATCATAGACGAGCGACGCGTCCATGAGAGTGGCAGGTTGGTAGTTTTCGAAGGCGTCTGCAACAAGGGCTTCGAATTCGGCGGGATCTTCGCCGGGGATGTAGAGGTTGCGCGAAGCAGCGCAGTGTTTCAAAGCGCTGAAGGCAGAGAGCGGACGACGGCGCGCCGGGTTCTCTTCGCAGGGAACTGAATGTAGAGCGGGGGAAGACATGATAGTCGACACCTAACCTTTCGGCTTCAGGATGCAATGTGTGGCAAGCGGAGTTTCGCGCGAAATTAGGCTAAATAGCTGATTCTAATGGAGAAGAAAAACTTGCAAGTTTTGTCACCGGGATTTTGGATCGAGAGGCGATGCCATCCCCGGCTTGTATACTTTGAGGAATGACCATCGATGAGAGACTGCAGTTTTTGGTGCAATCGACAAGGTTGTCGCACTTGAAGTCGCGAGAGTTGAGGGCATCGTTGACGGAGTTGCACCGAAGTATGACGGAATTGAGGCGAGTCATGGAAATCGACGCCGGCAATATTCGCCGATCAGCTAACGATGGTATGGATTTGGGTGCATGGCTGAAGAGGCTGGAAGACAGAGCAAAAGACAAAAACTAGGCGGCCTCGCTCGATAGCCAGTCGAATCGAGTTTCGCACAGCTCAGGGTCACCGATGGCGCACCGAAACGGAAGAATCATCCTTTTGAATGGAACATCGAGCGCGGGGAAGTCCACTCTCGCAAAAGAGCTTCGGCTCAAGCTGGAGCCGCAGTTTCATTATTACGCTTCCGACCAGCTTGCGGACGAGGGCTTTCGACCCGTCGATGAAGATGTGCGCTACGAATGCAGGGATCTCTTTTTCAAAGGGTTTCACAGATCGATACCTGCGTTCGCGGAGGCAGGCTTGGATCTGCTGGTGGAGCACATCGTGGAGGAGCAGGATTGGGCGGACGAACTGAGAGTGCTATTGGCTCCTTTCGATGTTTTCTGGGTTGGCGTGCATGCACCGATGGAGGAGATTGAGCGGAGAGAGCGTTTACGGGGCAACCGGCAGATTGGGGAAGCGGCTTACCATCTGAAGACGCATTCCTTTTGTTCTTATGATGTGGAGATCGACACGATGCAGCCGCTTGAGCAGAACGTCGAGAAGATTATCGCCGCGTGGAAAGGTCGTGCTAATCGGAAAGCTGATTCGGAAACACGGCGCTGAGGGGCACCTCCAAATCCCCGGAAGGGTTGCGAAGTACGCGGTCCAAAGCTTCGCGTGCGCCTTCTCCCGTATGAATCCAGGCGCGCTGACGCTCGGGATCGATTAACCAGACCGCAAGAACGCCGAACTGGAGATAATCATCGATCTTGTCTTGAATATCAGCAGCGCGGTCGTCGGGCGAAAGCACCTCAACGACAATCTCCGGCGGAGATGTGATGACCCGTCCAGCGGGCCGCCCGCCTCGAACGACAACAACATCGGGGATGCGATAACGACTCGGGCGCACCTGGACTCGAATCTCAACACCCGCCCAGAAGCCGCCGCCATTTAGAAGGATGAACGCATAGGTGCGGCCCTGCCCGTCACCGTGAACAATTTCTCCCACGTTGCGCTCCACTAAGCGGCCATCTACGTACTCGCAGTCCGGATCTGTGGTGCGGCTTAGATAATCAGTGAGCGGGACAAAAGCGGACGGGTTCATCGGTCTGAATTTTAACAGGAATATTGAGCTTTCACTGGCCGAAGGTCACGGATGATTTAAGGTTAGAAGGTTAGATCGATGCCCAGGCGAATTGCAGCAAGCGAATGTCCGCGCTATGAAGAATTCCTGCCTGATGCGGGGCTCGCGTCGTTCGTCAGTTGCCTTTGGGCGTTTTCGATACCCGGCCAAGCGCAAGGTTTTGAACATCCGATTATTCCGGACGGTACAGTTTCGCTTACCTTCGTTCGGAAACGGCAATGGCCAGGCGGGTACCTGCAGGTAGTGGGGCCGCGAGCGGATGCTTTGTGGGTTGTTATTCAGCCGGGGGATTTGTACTGGGGAGTGCGATTGCTGCCGGGCGCGGTCGAGCCGCTGTTCGGTATTCAAGCCGGCGTGGTCAGGAACCAGATCCAGCCTTTAGCGAACTTCTTGCCAGAGCTGGCGCAGGGCATCCTCGAAAAGTTATCTGGTGTTGAAGCGGAGCGGGCGGCATTCGACGTGCTTGAAGGCGAGTTGCTGGAACTTGCGGCCGGCGCGCCGCGCATCGATCCAGTAGTGCGGGAAGCGAGCGCGGAGTTGCTCCGAACGGATGGAAATGCGAAGATCGCGGGGATTGCTTCGCGGGTAGGCATGAGCGAGCGCCAGTTCCGGCGACGATTTTGCGCGGCGGTGGGATTGACGCCGAAACAATTCTCGCGAGCGCTGCGAGTGCGAAGCGCATGTATCCGGCTGGCGTTGGCGGGTTCGGCGCATCAACTGGCGGCGATTGCGCAGGAGGTTGGCTATGCAGACCAAGCGCATCTTTCGCGGGACTTTGCAGCGATTTTTGGCTCGTCCGCCGGCGATTTGGCGGTGTTGATTCGGAGTTTTGAACATGGGCCGCTGCGGGCGCAAGGAGTGTCCGATTTGTTCAAGCGATCGGCAGGGATCGGTGATATTCAATTGGTATGAAATTGACGTGGTTATCGCTGGCGTTTTTGGGTGTTTGTCTGCAAGCTGAGGCACAGGCACCCACGGAACAGATTCAGACAATGAAGGCTTGTTCGTTTTTGACCGGGAAATGGACGGGAGAAGGATGGATCGCATTTGGGCCGGGGCAAAAGCGAACGTTTCAGGAGACTGAATCAGTAGAACCGAAACTGAATGGGCTGGTGTTGCAGGTGGAAGGTCTGGGACGCAATGCGGCGGGTGAGACGGTGCATGCGGCACTGGCCACTCTTTCCTTCGACGGAAATAGCAAGCAGTATCACTTCCGCGCTTACGACAACGCGGGACATTTTCTGGATGCGAGCGCGGATTGCAAAGACGGAACTATGACGTGGTCAATGGCGGCCGGCCCGCGGCAGATGCACTACACGATCAGGCTGAATGAAAAGGGGCAGTGGTACGAAACGGGCGAGATGACGAGCGACGGGCAGACGGCGGGGCAACCCTTTTTTGAAATGACGTTGACCAAGAGCAACTAAGCGAACGATGACACAACGAGATTGCACCATTCGGTGAGGGCACGCGGCGGCGTTTTGCCGGGAACTTGCAGCATGCCGATTTTTCGAAACAGGCGCGGACGCAGCGGCAGAGTGCGGCAACCGCGAGACTCGGCAACCGAAAGGCTGGGGACTAAACTGACACCGAGACCTTCGCGCACCATGGCCTGGATGGTGGGCATTTGTTTGATCAGGAGCGGCTGATTGACGCTCAAGTGAGCATCCGCGAAGATCTTTTGGATGTGCCGTTCGCAACCGCCACCGGACATCAGGAAACGAGCCGCCGATAGTTCGCGCAGGGTGATGGAACCGCGTGCTGCGAACGTGCGCTTGGGCACGAGAGCCAGCCATTCGTCGCGCAAGATCTCAACGCCCGCGATGCCGGGCAAGGGCAGAGCAGCGAAACCCACGTGAGCGAAACCGCATTGGAGCCAATCGTGGACTTCATCATCGGTGCCTTCGAAGAGGGCGATTTCGATTTTTGGGAAGCGTTCAGAATATTGGCGAAGTAGGGGCGGAAGAATGGTGGCGGCAAGGCTGGGAACGGCGGCGATGCGGAGGTTGCCGGATTCGAGGGTAGTCCAACCGGCAGCTTCGGAGCGCAGAGTGTCCAGACCGTTGAGGATGGTTTCGATGGCGGGCAGGAGCTTGCGACCGGCGTCGGAGAGATGGAGCCCGTCGCGGTGACGATGGAAAAGCGGCGCGCCGAGTTGGGTTTCGAGGATGCGCAGGGCGTGGCTCGCGGCCGATTGGGAGAGGTGGATCTGGTTAGCGGCAATGGTGAGTTTTCCGGTTTGCACGATTTTAGCGACGAGCCGGAGCGATGCAATTGAGGGTTCGAAATTGCTCATTTCACTTATGCCGAGATTCGATTTGACACATGCCTAGTTTAGCCCGATGCTGGGGACATGAAAAGAACGATCAAAATCGGAATCATTGGCGATTTTAATGCGAAGAACGTAACACATGTGGCGACCAACGACGGAATAGCGCATGCAGGCGAGACTCTGGACCGACGCATTGAAGCAGTGTGGCTTCCGACGGACGAGAGGCACGATTATGGAGAGTTTGCCGGGCTGTTTTGCAGTCCGGGGAGTCCGTACAAGAGCTTGGAGGGGGCGTTGAAGGGGATTCGATATGCGCGTGAGAATCAAGTGCCGTTTATGGGGACGTGCGGCGGTTTTCAGCACATGATTCTGGAGTATGCGCGAAACGTTTTGGGAGTTGCGACGGCGGCGCATGCGGAGACGGACCCGGCGGCGACGGACTTATTCATTACGCCGCTGAGTTGTTCGTTGGTAGGGAAGACGATGGAGTTGAAACTGGTGGCGGGTACGCGGGCGGCAGCGATTTACGAAGTTGCCGAAACGAACGAAGCTTACTATTGCAATTTTGGCTTGAATCCGGGCTGCGAGAAGGAATTGGTGGAGGGCGGGTTGGTGGTTTCGGGCAGGGATGGGGACGGCGAGGTCAGGATTATGGAACTGGCGACGCATCCTTTTTATTTGGGAACGTTGTTTGTGCCGCAAGCGAGATCGGTAAGAGGGAAACCGCATCCGATGGTGCTGGACTTCTGCCGAAAGGCGGCGAGCGGCTGGGAAAGAGAGTAGAATTATAGGCCGGAGGTTCGTTCTGGGTCGAGTTTTCATAGCCGGCTTAGTGTTGAGTTTCGCTGCGGCGCTGGGGCAGGACAATGCGCCGGAATTGGCGCAGAAGGATAGCGGGCCGACTTTTCAGAGTAGAGTCAACGTTGTGCTGGTGCCGGTAGTGGTGCGCGATTCGCGCGGCAACTTGATCAAAGATCTGAAAAAGCAAGACTTTCAAATCTTCGATAAAGGCAAGCTGCAAACGATTTCGAGCTTCACACTGCAAACGGGAGGCAAACGAGGTTCGAGCAACGAGCCGGCGGGCAATGGCGCGAAGCAAGCGGCCGGCGGAGAAACGACTACGGCGAACCCGGCCATGGTGGCGCCGGATCGATATGTCGCTTACCTGTTCGACGATTTGAATTTGACGTCGGGCGATTTGCTGGTGATGAAAAAGAATGCGATCGCACACCTGAAGAAAGGGCTGCGGGCAAATGAACGAGCGGGCGTTTACACGACATCCGGGCGGAATCCGCTCGATTTTACCGACGACCAACAGAAGCTGATTGACGCGGTGGAGCAAATTCAATTAGCACCGATGTATCAGCATCAGGGGCGGGAATGTCCGGACCTCAGTTATTACTGGGCGGATTTGATTGTGCGGCTGAACGACCAGCAGGCATTCAACGGGGCCACTCAGGAGGCGATGGCTTGTCTTAATCTCGACCCGACGCAGCCGGGCTCACTGCAACAAGCGCAAGCACAGGCAAAGAGTACGGCGCAGCAGGAAATGGCGATTGGAGAGCAAGGGACGCGAGTGAGTTTGAGCGGGATACGGAGTTTGATCCGGCGGCTTTCCGTGATGCCGGGGCAGCGGCTGATTGTGCTGGCGTCGCCAGGTTTTTTCACCAGCGGCGAGGAGGCTTTTTCCACCAAAGGTGACATTCTGGATGCGGCCGTGCGGGCGGGAGTGACGATCAACGCGCTGGATGTGCGCGGGCTGTATACGACGATGCCCGATGCCAGCGAGCAAGGCGCCGAGAGCGTAGCTGCGCAACAGCTGTATGTGCAATACAAGTCGGCGAGCGCGCTGGCGAATGAAGATGTTATGGCTGAGTTCGCGGACGGCACCGGCGGAGTTTTCTTTCACAACAGCAATGATTTGCTGGGAGGGTTCGAAAGGACCGCAGCGGAGCCGGAAGTTTTATATGTGCTGGGATTTACGCCTCTGGTGATGAAGCCGGACGGCAGTTTTCACCGGTTGAAGGTGAGCCTGGTTACGAGCAAAGGTCTCTCGATTCAAGCGCGGCACGGCTATTACGCCAGCAAACACAAGAACGACCCCGAGGAAGACGCCAAGGCGGATATCCACGACGCTGTGTATTCGCGCGATGAGATGCGGGACATTCCGGTTGCGCTGGAGACACAGTTTTTTAAAACAGACGATACGTCGGCGAAATTGACGGTGCTGGCGAAAGTGGATTTGCGGCGGTTGCGATTCAAAAAAGTGGACGGGCGAAACAACGATGAGCTGGCAGTGGTTTCGGTGTTGTTTGACCGGAACGGCAATTTTTTGATGGGGACGACAAAGACGGTGACGCTGAAGTTGCGAGATGAGACGTTGGCGCGGGTGAGTGAGGGCATAACGGTGAAATCGACTTTCGATGTAAAATCGGGCGGCTATGTGGTGCGCCTGGTGGTTAGAGATTCAGAAGGACAAGCGATGGCGGCGCAAAATGGCGCCGTACAAATTCCCTAAGGGAAGGTGACTGGAATGCGGAAACTGATTGGAAGTTTAGCAATGGCTGTTTGGGCGGCGGGCGCGCTATGGGCACAAGATGGGAGCCAAGCGTCGGGGCCGATTATCCGAGCGGAAAAGAAGCTGGTGCTGGTGGACGTGGTGGTGACGGACAAGAAGGGCGGGTATGTCCATGGACTAACCACGAAGGACTTCCGTGTGTGGCAGGACAAGGACGAACAGACGATTGAGACGTTTTCGGCCGAGAGCGATCCAAATTCGCCGGCGTTCAACCGGAACCACTACATTGTTCTGTTCTTCGACAACTCGACGCTGGACATGGGCACCCAGATGCAGGCGCGAGCGGCGGCGATCAAGTTCATTGACAAGAATGCCGCGCCAAACCGGCTGATGGCAATTGTGAACTTCGCCGGCAGCTTGCGGGTTTCGCAAAACTTCACATCCGACGCGGAAAGATTGAAGCAAGTGGTGAGTGGGGTGAAAGTTTCGTCGGTGGCTGCGAACTCGGACGCGGGCGGAATGGCTTTATCGAGAGCGGAGATGAGCTTTGGCGCACGGACGGTGCTGTTGGGTTTGCGCGATTTGGCGAAGAACCTGGGTAGCGTGCCGGGGCGGAAGACGCTGATTTTTTTGAGCGGAGGATTTCCGCTAGATAGCGAGCTGCGCTCTGAGCTGACCGCGGTGGTGGATGTTTGCAACAAAAACAACGTGGCGGTGTATCCGATTGATGTGCGCGGGCTGGTGACGGCGACACCCGGAGTAGGCGAGATTCAGCGCGGCGGACCTTTACAGGGCGCGTGGCTGGTGAATGCCGGATATTTTCAACATCCGACGGGCGGAGGCGGTGGGGGTGGCGTAGGTTCAACTGGCGGCGGACACGGCAGTACCGGAACAACGGGCACAACCAGCGGTGGTACGAAGGGCGGTACGGGCGGAACAGCAACCGGCAGCGGGAATGGTGGACGAGGTGGCGGGGGAACAACTACGACTATGCCGACGAACGGAATCAATAATCCGCTCAATCAGGCGCGCACCATTATGCCGCACATACCGGACGTGACGGGCCCCCAGGACGTGCTCTATGCATTGGCGCAGGGCACGGGTGGTTTCGTGATTCTGAATACCAACGACTTAGTGGGGGGATTGGACCGGATAGTCAATGAGCAGAAAGAGTATTACGTGCTTGGTTATTCACCGGGGGAAGAGGACGAAGAAGGCGCGTGCCATGAACTCAAGGTGAAGGTAAATCAAGGCGGGGTGAATGTGCGGTCGCGAACGGGGTATTGCGCAACGAAGCCAGTGGATTTGCTGGCAGGATCGGAGCGGGGAAAGGCATTAGAAGGACGGGCGGCGGGGGCGGCGGCGGGAACGGTGAGTGCGCAAATGCATTCGGCGTTTTTCTATACGGCGCCAAACACGGCGCGGGTGGACGTAGCCATGCAGCTGCCGGCCGATTCATTGAAGTTCAAGAAAGAGAAGGGCAAGATGCATGCGGAGTTGAGTGTGCTCGGCGTAGCTTATAACCCGGATGGAGGGGTGGCGGCAAAATTCAGCGACACGCTCAAGTTGGAATTCCAGAACAAGAAGGAAGTAGAGGAGTTTCAAGAGAAGCCGATGCGTTACGAAAACCAGTTTGACATCGCATCCGGCAAATACACTCTCAAAGTTGTTTTCAGCACGGGTGGAGACGACTACGGGAAGCTCGAGGCGCCGCTGGTGGTGGATCCGTATGATAACGGGAAATTCGGGATCAGCACGGTGGCGTTCAGTAAGGAGTTTCGCCAGGTGAGTCAACTGGATACCAACTTAGATGCGACTTTGCTGGCGGACAAGACGCCGCTGATTGCGCACGGGATGCAAATGACGCCGGCGGCCACAAATGTTTTTGCGAAAGATGGCGCGGGCGCGTTTTATCTGGAAGTGTATGAGCCGTCGCTGACGGATACTAAGCCACACAAAGTGGGGCTTGAAATGGTAGTGGTCGATGCGAAGACGAACGATCACAAGATCGATAGCGGACTCATCGATGTGGCGGACTTTGAGCATGCTGGAAATCCAGTGATCCCGGTTGGGTTGCGGGTGCCTTCGAAGGAATTGCCTCCCGGGACGTATCGGGTAGAGTTCCAGGCGCTCGACGATGCGGGGCATAAATCGGTGGTGAGAACGGCCGATTTTGTGGTGCAGTAGCGCGCGACGATTTGCATGCTCGAGTGGCTACGGTCTTACTGTCTTTCGTTCCCCCACGCCACGGAAAGTGTGCAATGGGAATCGCTGGTGTTCAAGGTAGGGGGAAAGATCTTCGCTATTGCTGCGCTGGAACCGACTGATCGTATTCTTTCGATCAAATGCGACGAAGGAAAATTCGCCGATATGGTGGAGATTCCCGGCATTGTTCCGGCGCCTTATCTGGCCCGCGCGAAGTGGATTGCTCTGGAGAGTGAAGACGCGTTGCCGCGGCAAGAACTGAGGGCGATGATTCGGGAATCGTACGACTTGGTTTTCGCGAAACTTCCGCGCAAGGCGAAGGAGGAGTTGGCGAAACCTAAACGCGCTCCAAAACCGCGGAAGCGATCTCAGAAGTTGAGCTAGTTCCGCCGAGATCGGGAGTTCTGATTTTTTCTTCGGCTAGGACAGCAGCGATGGCGGCGTCCATTTTCTGAGCTGCTTCGCTGAAGCCGAGGTGATCGAGCATCATGGCGGCAGAGACGATAGCCGCCAGCGGATTGGCAATTCCCTTCCCCGCGATATCGGGCGCGGAGCCGTGAACAGGCTCGAACATGGAGGGAAAGCGGCGCGTGGGATCGATGTTCGCGCTGGCGGCCAAGCCGATGCTGCCTGAAACGATAGCGGAGACATCGCTCAAAATATCGCCGAACAAATTTGAAGCGACGACTACGTCGAATGTTTGCGGACGGCGAACGAAGTTCATGGCGGCAGCATCGACCAAGAGGGATTCAGTTTTGATGCCGGGGAACTCGGACGCGACCTTTTGGAAGACGCGGTCCCACAAAACCATGCTGAAGCCTTGGGCGTTCGATTTGGTGATGGAGGTGACGAGTTTCTTCTTGTTGCGCTTTACGGCCAGTTCGAAGGCATAGCGAATGATGCGTTCGACGCCGTGGCGCGTGAATACGGCGGTTTGGACGGCGACTTCGGCAGGATGGGTTTCATGAACGAAGCCGCCGATCTGCGCATATTCGCCTTCGGTGTTTTCGCGAACGACGACCATATCGATATCGCCCGCGTTCATGCCCTTCAAAGGAGAGGCGACGCCGCGATATAGGATCGCGGGCCGCACATTTGCAAATTGATCGAATCTACGGCGGATGGGCAGCAGCAAGCCGTTCAGGGTGACGTGATCGGGAACTTGAGGATGACCGACCGCGCCGAGCAAGATGGCATCGTGGGCGCGCAAGGTTTCGATGGCGTTGGCAGGCATCATGACGCCATGCTTGAAATAGAAATCAGTGCCCCATTCGTAGACGGTCGGCTTCAGAGTGACGCCAGCGGCTTTGGCGGCCTTTTGCGCCACTTCGAAGGCCACAGAGGTTACTTCAGTGCCGATACCGTCACCCGGTATCAGAGCGATGGAAAAGCTGGTGGTTGCCAACTTGCCAGCTTACTCTACTTTCATGAAAGACCGGCGGCACGCGTCCGCGCCCTTTGCGCTATTGCTGAGCGGGAAGAGCCGCGGGCGGCGCACCGATTTTCACGCCGATGACTTCGCCGGAGACAACGAGTTCGACGCGGCGATTTTGTTTTCGGCCCGCGAGAGTGTCGTTCGAAGCGACCGGATACCTGGGACCGTAGCCGACGGAGGTCATCGTTTGCCCGTCGATACCTTCTTTCGCCAAGTAGTCGCGCACGGTATTGGCGCGCTCTTCAGAAAGCTTTTGATTGAAAGCGGAGGAACCGGTGATATCGGTATAGCCTTCGACCTGCAGGTTCAAGCCTGGGTGCGAAATGACGATGCCTGAAATTTTGGCGAGCGCTTCACGGGCGTCGGGCTTCAGAGTATATTTGCCCAGATCAAAAAGGACATCCTGCATTTTCACGACTAAGCCGCGGGCTGTTTCCTGGGTAGGCAGGACAGCGTTGAACTGCTGCAAGAGCTGTTCGCGGAGATGATTCTTATCGGCCTCAGCCTGGGCACGTAAGCGGTCGGCTTCGGCGGCGGCAGCTTGGGCTTTCTGGGCTTCGGCAGCGGCCTCGGCGCGGGCGGCGTCTGCTTGCTGGCGAGCGGTTTCGGCCTGCGCACGGGCCTCATCGGCCTCCTGCTTCGCGCGTTCGGCGTCGGCGCGCTGGGCGGCTTCCGATTGCGCCTTGGCATCGGATAAACGGGCCTGTTCTTCGGCTTGCGCACGCTGGCGGGCTTCCGAATCGGCTTGTTGCTGGGCTTCGAGAGCGCGTTGTTTCTGAGCGGCTTCGCGCGCGGCCGCGTCTTCACGTTCTTTTTGCAAAGCCAACTGTTGCTGACGCCTCAGCGAAACCAAGCGGGCGTCTTCGGCCTTCTGCACGGCTTCTTTGGCGGTCATGATGGCCGGATTCCACTGCTTGCGGTCTTCATAATCCTGCGCTTGCTGGAGCAATTTTTGGGCGTCGTTGTAACCGTCGGAGGCGAACTCGTCGGCCTTGGCATATTTTGCAATCTGCACGGCGTTAATGGCTTCGTAGAGCGAAAGCGGGCTCTTCTTGTTGGAGTTGAGATCCACCGGCTTCAATTGAGTTTGCGGCACATGATATTCGTACTGGCCGCGCGGCAGCAGTTCGTATTTGGCATCGATCGTTTCGGTTTTTCCGGTGGTATCGGTGCGAACAATGTTTTCCATGACGACCGCATCGCTAGGCTGCACGACGGCGAAATAGGGCTCGGCTGTCACGATGAGGCCAAAGGCTTGCAATTCAGTGGTTACGTCGGCTTTAAAGGCACCGTCGGGATTGACGACGACCTCGCCTAAGTTGTCCGAATGTCCGTCGGGCGTGATAGCCCACAACACATAGGTAAGGAACAAAGAGCCGTAAGAACTGGCGGAGGGGAGATCGCGCACATTGAGCTTGATTTCCATGTGCCCGAGACGGCTGTTGACCTCAGCGGAGCCCTTCGCTTGGGGGGCGAGGACAGTGCCTTGCAGGTCTACCTTGGTCCAGCCGCTACGATTTCGATAGCTGACGGCTTGAATGGAGCGCGAAACAACTTCGACTTTGAAGATGGGCGTTGGCATTTCCGTTGTCTGGGCAGGGTTTTGGCCGAACGCGAGGAGCGGCATTAGGATGGCGCAAAAAGAGGTGTAAGCCTTCATAATCGGTACCAGTAGAGCATGATGCGTTCCAAACATCAAGTGCCACCTTTTGTTCAAATTGCGGAGAACGCAGGGTTTGAAAACCACCAGGAGCGCGCGATTTCAACCACCAACAGCTAAGATCGTATTGTGAACACCCCGCAGCTCGATGCTCGCGAGGCGCACTCGGCATCCAGATTCGCGTCGCCTTTACTACCCATTTTTCTGATCGTTGTCGTAGATATTCTTGGGTTTACGATTGTGCTCCCGCTGCTGCCGTTTTACGCCGAGCGGTTAGGCGCATCACCCACAGTGGTGGGAACGCTGGTGGCGATGTATGCGGTGTGTCAACTGATTTCGGGACCTATCTTGGGCCAGCTATCGGATCGTTTTGGGCGCAGGCCGGTTTTGCTGGTGAGCCAGGCGGGCACGCTGCTGGGATTTATCATGACGGCGCTGGCGGGGCAGTTGTGGCTGGTGTTTCTGGCACGCGCAATTGACGGCGCGACTGCGGGCAATCTGAGCACGGCGCAAGCGTATATCAGCGATGTGACGAAGCCGGAGGAACGCGCGCGATCTTTTGCGATTATCGGTGTCGCGTTCGGGTTTGGGTTTCTGGTGGGTCCGGGCATTACGGGTCTTCTGGCGCATTACAGCTACCAGGCGCCGCTTTGGGCGGCAGCGGCGCTTTCTTTCACGAGCATCGTGTTTACGTACTTCCTGCTGCCACGGCAGGAGCCTGTCCATCAGCAGGCGACGGAGGGCGAGGTGGGGCCAGGGGGAAAAAGATTGTCTTTGATTTCCTGGGGCCAATACTCCCAGTACTTCAAGAGGCCTGAACTTTCCAAACTACTGCTGCAATGGTGCAGCTTTTCGCTTTCGTTCGCTACGTCTATTGCAGGCTTTGCACTGTTCGCGGAACGGCGATTTGAATGGCATGGGCATCCGTATGGGCCAACGGAGGTTGGCTATATTTTTGCGTTTAACGGTTTTCTGGGAATCATCATGCAGGGGGGCGTGGTGGGACGTTTGGTGAAGCGATTCGGGGAGCAGCGCGTGATTGTGATGGGCTTCGCGGGGGCAATGCTGGGCTATGCTGCCACTGGGTTTACGTATACGATCTGGGAGTTGCTGGTGGTGATCTTCTTTACGTCGATATTGAGCTCTGGCTTGAGGCCGGCGTTGACCAGTTCGATCACGCAGATGGCGGGACGGCGCGAACAGGGCGTGATTCTGGGGTTAACGCAATCGCTTACGTCTATAGCGCAGATCACAGCCTCGCCTTTGGCGGGCTTCCTCATCGGACAGCATTGGCTTACGGGGTGGGCGGTCTGGGCTGGGGGACTGGCCGGATTGGGTTTGCTTTTCCAAGTGCGTGGAGACTCCGCGAAAAGCAATGCGACCGCCTGAGTACTGCTTCGTTTGCTTTTTCGTCTATATCGCGCTCATCAGCGGATTTTTTCATGACCGCCCGCAATTGCATTTTCAGCCGGTTATTTATGTGCTGGCCCTAACAGCGCTTTTCCTTCTGCTGAATCAATTGCAGCGCGGACGGATGGCTACGCCGATTGCGATTGTTCGCGATTGGCTGCCGATCTTCATTCTGCTGGTTGCGTTTCGAGAGATGGAGTTATTTTCGCCGGCGTATTACAATCTCCGATTCGAGAATCAATGGATTAAGCTTGACGAACTCGTGCTACATGATTGGGGCGGGCGGGCGGCGATTGAAAGCGCCGGGGTCATTTTTCCGTTCTATCTTGAGTTTTGTTATCTGCTCGTTTATGGGCTGGCCGCCTTTTCGCTGAGTTGGATTGTCTGGTTGGACAACCGGAAAATTGTCGACTACTTTTGGACGGTTTATTTGACGGGAACGCTCACGGCGTATGGGCTGTTTCCGTATTTCCCGTCGCTACCGCCGCGTTTCGCCTTTGCAGCTGTTGAGCCACCGCATATTCAGAGCTGGGTTCGGACGTTGAATCTCGATATTTTAAACAGAGCTACGATCCATGCGGGTGTTTTCCCGAGCGCGCATGTCTCTTCGGCGTTTTCGGCAACGTGGGCTCTGTATTTTATCTTTCCGAAACGGCGCTGGCTCGGACATTTGATGTTGTTTTACGCGCTCAGCGTTTCGATTGCAACCATTTATGGCCGGTACCATTACGTCGCCGATGTGTTGGCCGGGTTCGGGATTAGTTTGCTAGGTTTGTGGGTAGCGATTGCGATGAAAGACCATGTGCAGAAGTATTAAAGTATTGCGGCGAGCGGAAGAACCGGCAACTGAGGAAGAAGTGTCGCAGGCGGCTTTGCAATTCGTGCGCAAGATCAGCGGATATAACAAGCCGTCGAAGGCGAACCAAGAAGCATTTGAGAAGGCCGTGCGCGAAATCGCGGAGGCGAGTCAGAAGCTGCTGGACAAAGTCACGACAGGTTAGCGCTTTCCGGCAGCGGTGCGAATTTCTTCGCCGCTATTTTTCACAGTCCAGGTTTTGTTGTCGGAGGATTCGGCCTGTTCGAAGGTGATTTTGTCGCGCCCGGAAAATGTGTTGGTAGTGCGGTAAAAGACAGTGGATCCGCCTTGATCCCAGGCGTTGGTGAAGACCCATTTGTCGTGGTCTATTTCGAGGTTGCCGCGCGATGAGGCTCGACCTTGGGGCCCGACGTTTTGCAGGTAGTAATGACCGGGCTGGTCGGGGATTGGAACGAAAATGAGCAGGTTTCCAGCTACTCCGTTGACGGTTTGCGCACAAGCGAAATAGAGGCCGATACGGGAACATTGGTTCGTCAATTTTTCGGGCGGCGCATTTTTGTGGGTTACATTCCAAGAGCCGTTGTATAGCGCGAGAGAGGTGTATGGATCGGTAGCCGGGAGCGAGGGAATGGAACCTAAAGCCAACAGAAGAAGAATCTTTGGGCGCATGGTGGTTATCTGAATTCTAACGGTTCTGGCCCATGTTATCGTCAGAATCAAGCCCCAAGTCCGGCAATGGCAACGACAGTTGAGACAGATTTCGTTGTAGAAACGCAGAAAGCGACCTTCGAGTCGCTGCCGCTCGATTGCGGTGTGACGCTGCGGCAAGTGGACGTGGCTTATGAAACGTACGGCACTCTGAACGCTGCTCGCGACAATGCGATTTTGATTGTGCACGCTTTCTCGGGCGATGCGCATGCGGCGGGAATCAGCAAGGAAACGGGACAGCCAGGCTGGTGGGCGCCGATGATCGGCCCGGGTTTAGCGTTCGATACCAATCGATATTTCGTTATCTCTTCGAACGTGCTGGGTGGTTGCCGAGGAACGACGGGCCCGAGCTCGATTAATCCAGAGACCGGAAAACGCTACGGCGCGTCGTTCCCGGTTATTACCGTCAACGACATGGTGCGCTTGCAGAAGATGCTGGTGGATCACTTGGGAATCGAGAGACTGCTAGCGCTCGCCGGCGGATCGATGGGTGGAATGCAGGTGCTTGCCTGGACGGTGATGTATCCGGAGGCGGTTGCGGCGGCGATTCCGATTGCGACGACGGCCAGGCACAGCGCACAGCAAATCGCTTTTAACGAGGTGGGCCGGCAGGCGATTATGGCCGATCTAGATTGGGCGGAAGGCAACTACTACGATTCGAATCCTCCCTCACGAGGGCTGGCGGTAGCGCGCATGGTGGGGCACATCACGTACATGAGTGACCAATCGATGCGCGAGAAATTCGGCCGCCGCTTGCGGGATAAAGACGCGTTTGGGTTCAATTTTTCAGCCGATTTCGAAGTAGAAAGCTACCTGCGCTATCGCGGCAGCCAGTTTGTGACGCGGTTTGACGCCAATTCATATCTCTACATCACGAAGGCGATGGATTATTTCGATTTGGCGGCGGGCCATGCAACGCTGGCGGCCGCATTTGAACGGACGAAATCACGCTTCCTGATTTTGAGTTTTACGTCGGATTGGCTTTACCCGACGTATCAATCGCTAGAAGTGGTGAGCGCGCTGCGAACACGCAACATCGATGCGGCTTCGTGTGAGTTGAATTCGAATTACGGCCACGACGCTTTTCTGGTGGAAACCAAAGAGCAGAGTGAAATGATTGCCGGTTTCCTCAAGAGCGTGCATGAGGGAGTGGCCGATTCGCCAGCTAAAGCGCGCGTGGAGACGAGAGCTTCAATCAGCTCGCGGGAAGATTACGCCATGATGGCGGAGATGATTGAGCCTGGCTCGCGCGTGCTCGATCTCGGTTGTGGGGAAGGGGAATTGCTGGCTTGGCTGACGGAACATAAAGGCGTCAAGGGGCAAGGCGTGGAGATTGATCCGAGCAAGGTGCAGCGGGCGATTGCGCGCGGTGTTTCGGCTCATCAGAGCGATATCGAGAACGGATTGGCCGATTATCCGGACGACACTTTTGATTTCGTGATTCTCAGTCAAACGCTGCAGGAAATGCGCTACCCTTTGAAAGTTCTGCGCGAAATGCTGCGGGTGGCGCAGCATGTGATTGTGGCGTTCCCGAATTTCGGGCATTGGACCACGCGGCTCGCGCATTTGTTCAGCGGACGTTCACCTCGAACCGAATTGTTTCCGTACGATTGGTACGAATCGCCGAACTTGCATTTTTTGACGATTTACGATTTCGTGCTGCTTTGCCGGACTGAGAAGTGGACCATTGAGCGTGAGATCTTCCTGCGAAAGAACCGGCAAGTGACCAGAATGCCGAACCTGCTGGCGGAAGTTGGCGTTTTTTCAATTCGACGAACGTAACCAAAGGGCGCAGTTCCGCGCTATAGTACGAGAATCCTATGAAACGCCTGTACGCCTGTGTTTTCATCCTCGCAGCTTTGACAGTGGCTTTTGGACGACAGTTTTCGTCTGTGTCCGAACAAGGCCGCTCAATGACGGTCACGCAGTATGGCATTGTGGCAGCACCGCAGTTTTTGGCAGCGCAGGCCGGATCGGAAATCTTACGCGCCGGCGGCAATGCGGTTGATGCCGCAATTGCGGCCAACGCGGTGATGGGAGTGACGCAGCCTTATGTGAACGGTATGGGAGGGGATCTGTTCGCGTTGGTTTATGAAGCGAAGAGCGGCAAGCTCTATGGGTTGAACGCGAGCGGCTGGACCCCGAAAGCGCTCACCATTGAATATCTTCACGCTCATGGCATCGACAAGCTCGACCCGATCAGCGTGCACACGATTACCGTACCCGGGTGCGTTGGCGGTTGGGACGCATTAGCGCATCGGTTTGGGACTCTGCCGTTGAAGCAACTGCTAGGGCCAGCGATTTCATATGCGGAGAACGGTTTTCCGCTGGCTGAGAAAAACGCTCGCTACTGGCTGAGCAAGAAGCTTTTAAAGCAGCCTGGGTATGCGCAAACTTATTTGCCCGGCGGGAGCGCCCCGCAATTGGGAGACGTTTTCAAGAATCCGGCTTTGGGTGAATCTTTACGTCAAGTGGCAGCGCGCGGACGCGATGCCTTTTACAATGGCAAGCTGACCGAAGTAATGGTGGATTTTCTGCGATCGCAGGGCGGAACGCATACGCTAGAAGATTTCTCGGAATACAAGCCAGAATGGGTTGAGCCGATATCGACGACATATCGAGGCTGGAAGGTTTCGGAACTCCCGCCTAACGGGCAAGGCGTTGCGGCGTTATCCATGCTGAACATCATGGAGAATTTTCCGATTGGAGATTACGGGCATAACTCGCCGGATGCGATGCATGTGATGATCGAAGCGAAGAAATTAGCGTATGCGGACATGTATCACTACGTGGGCGACCCGAGGTTTGTGAAGGTTCCTGTCGATCAAATGCTTTCAAAAACGTTGGGTGCGGAGCGGGCGAAGCTAATTGATATGAAGCATGCCGCATGCCAGGCTTTGCCTTCGCAACTCACGCAGGAGTTGAACTCGCGCGGACATTCAACGATTTATCTTTCGACCATTGATAAAGACGGGAACATCGTTTCGCTAATTCAGAGCAACTACGCAGGCTATGGAACCGGTCTGGTTGCGCCGGGAGCAGGTTTTTCTTTTCAGAATCGGGGCGCTGGATTCGATCTGACACCCGGCAAACCAAACTCGATTGAAGGCCACAAGCGCCCGCTGCATACGATCATCCCAGCGTTTATGGAGAAGGACGACATCCGTATTGGATTCGGCATCATGGGCGGCTGGAATCAGGCACAAGCGCATGCGCAGTTTGTGGCAAACGTAGTGGATTTCGGGATGAATGTGCAGGCAGCGCTGGAGGCGGCACGCTTTACCAAAAGCAGTTTCGATGGATGCGATGTGCAAATGGAAGGACGTGTGCCTGTGAGCGTTCGGCAAGATCTGACGGCGCGCGGACATCAAATTCAGATTCTAGAACCTTTCTCCTTCACTGTTGGCCAGGGCGAAGCGGTGATGCGGGATGCGAAGCGAAACGTGAATTTCGCGGGCGCAGACCCGCGGAGCGACGGCGCGGCGATTCCACAAGGACCGCCGGTGAATTAGACCCGGCGCGCGCTCAGTTTGCGGTTGAGCGTTTCCAAAAACTGGGCTTCATTTTCGAGTTCAAACTGAATTTCGAGCCAATACAGGTTTAGCGGGGCGAGCACGGCTTCGAGGTGATTGGGACAGTTGATGCGGTCTTTCTCTGTTGTCACCAGCACTTCGGCACCGTTTTCTTTGGCGTGATGAGCCATGGACATGAGTTCCGTGGGTTTGTAGCTGTGATGATCGGCAAAGGACCAGCGGAATACCAATTCCAAGCCAAGAGCTTCCAAAGTGGACCAAAAATTGTCAGGATTCCCCAACCCGCAGAACGCGCCGGCACGGACTCCGGGAAGGCTCGATAATGACTCACCGGTTCGATAATCGCGCCAAGCGCGCGAAATCAGGCGTGTGCGGAAAGCCGGGGCAGTGGGATTATATTCGCGCAAGCGTTTCTGGATGAAATCAAACCGTAGATCATTTTGGGCGCGGGTCACAATAAAAGCGCTGGCACGGCGCAACGCGGTCAAGGGCTCGCGCAGCCGGCCCAGCGGCACCAAGTCGTCCTGACCGAAAGGATCCAGACCGTCGATGACGACTACGTCGAAGTCGCGGTCAAGCCGCGCATGCTGGAAGCCGTCATCGAGCAAGAGCACATCGGTGGACGGAAATTGGCGCAGCAAGATTTGGGCGGTTTCGTAGCGATGCGCGCCAATGCCGATGGGAGCGATGCCAGCGCGAAGAAAGATCTGCGCTTCGTCTCCGGTCATCAAAGGCGATGCTTTGGCCGCGGGAGGAAGAACGACGCTTTCCGCCGGGAAACGGCGGCCGTAACCACGTGTGAGGATAGCGGGTGAGCGGCCGTGCGCTTTGAGAACGGCGGCCAGGTAATTTGTGAATGGCGTTTTGCCGGCGCCGCCGACGGTAATGCCGCCGACACTCACCACGGGAATCGGTAATGGGAGCAAACCAGCCGCTCGGCGTTCCGAGCCGCTGCGCTTCAGATTGCCGCCCCATTTCCACAGCAACGCGAGCGGAGTCAGCGCCAAGCGCGCCCACACGCCGCGCGGCTTTCGCCAACAAGAGGAATGATAGAGCGGCCACAGCCTTTCAGAGATTTCCTGCGAAACACCTTGTTGGCTGCGCACGAATTGCTGAGCGCGTTTACCCATATCCGCGGCACGGCGGGGGTTCGTGAGCAAATCGCGAATCGCACCGGCTAAATCATCCTGCCGCTGAATTTGGACGATCGCCTGGCGTTCGAGAAAATCTCGCGTGATCACTTCAAAATTGTGCATGTGCGGCCCGACGACTACGGGCACCCCGGCAGCACCTGGCTCAATGATGTTATGACCGCCGCGCGGAGCGAGCGAACCACCGACAAAGACAACATTCGCTTGCGCATACAAGCCGGCCAATTCGCCAATGCTATCCAGCAGCAAGATGCCTGGAAGCGGAAGAGTAGAGTCTTCGCGCAATTCGGTGCGGCGCAAGAAAGGCAATCCCGAAGCCGACAGTTTGCGGGCCACCTCCGCGAAACGAGCAGGTTGGCGGGGCGCGATGATGAGCAGCAGTTTTGGAAACTCAGAGGAAAGCGTTTTGAAGGCGTCAATTACGATAACGTCTTCATCCACCTGGTGGTGGGTAATGCTGCCGCGCTCATTTGGCCCAACAGTGGAGGCTGCGATCCAAATTTGCTCGGCGCCAAAGTTGGGAAGGTGGGCCGGAGTGGGATCGGCAGCAGCTTCGTATTTCAAATTGCCGAGAATCTGGAGCCGCTGCGCGGGGACATCCAACTGACTGTAGCGATCAAAATCAACGGGGCTTTGCACGATGACGCTATCGGGAAGCTTGAGAATTGGCGCGAAAAACCAACGGAAGGAGTGGTATTGCGGCCAAGTGCGGTTGGAAATGCGGCCGTTGACCACCGCCAAGCACGCGCCGCAGCGTTTGGTTTCGAAGTACAAATTGGGCCAGATCTCGGTTTCTAGAACGATCAGCAGGGCGGGCCGAATTCTTCGCAACGTACGACGCACGCAGCTAGCCGAATCGAGAGGGACATAAAAAACTCCGTCTACCAATGGCGCGGCCTGACGCTCAGCCGCCTTACGGCCGGCGACGGTGGATGTGGAAAGGTAAAAGGGCACATCCGGTTGCTGGCTGCGAAGACGCCGTATGAGCGGCAGTGCGGAAGCGACTTCTCCCACTGAAACGGCATGCAACCAAATAGCTGCGGGCTTCGTCCGAGAAAAGGATTCGGGCAAATAACCGAGCCGTTCGCGAAAATGGG
>CAVYUL010000100.1:0-6921 GCA_963771405.1 Bryobacterales bacterium | reverse complement strand
AAGCATGCCGATGGCCAGCCGCGTCGGAACCAGCTTCGAGAGATTACGCACCGGCGCGATCATATCGATGGGAAGCCGAATCTCGCGTGCCAGCACGTTCGCGGTACCGGCAGGAATAATGGCCAAGGGCACGCTCGTATGCAGCATGCCGTTCGCCACTTCGTTAATGGTTCCATCGCCGCCGGCAGCCACTATGAGGTCGCAACCAGCCTCAATCTGCCTTTTCGTTTGCAGGGAGGCGCTTCCGGGCGCGGTTGTGGGCACCAGCTTCGCGTCCACACCTTGCTGCCGCAGGGCTTCGATGGTACGTTGGAGCAGATGCTGGTTGCGCGAAAGCTTTCTAGCGACCGGATTGTAGAGAATGGCGGCGCGTTTTGCGCTGAAAGACTCCAACTCACATTATAGGTTCAGCCCAATCCAGGTTCAGCCCATGAAACAAATCCCGGCGCAGCGCGCCGAACAACTGCGCCAGCAACTCGAATATCACGAACACCGTTACTACGTGCTGGATTCGCCGGAAATTAGCGATGCTGAGTACGACGGGCTGATGCGCGAATTGCAAGCGCTTGAAGAAGCGCATCCCGAATTGCGCACGGCAGATTCGCCCACTCAGCGCGTGGGCGGCGCTCCCCGCGAAGGTTTCGTGAAAGTGTCGCACAGTTCGCCCATGTTGAGCCTGGACAACGCTTTGAACGAAGAGGAATTGCGCGAGTTCGATGCACGCGTGCAGTCGCTGCTGAAAGGCGAGCCTTACGAATATGTCGCCGAGTTAAAGCTCGATGGTTTGTCCATGGCCGCTCATTATGAAAACGGCCAACTCACCCAAGCCCTCACCCGCGGTGATGGACGCGTAGGCGAGGACGTAACGGGCAACGCCCGCACCATTCGCTCTATTCCGCTCAAACTCACGCATAAACCGCCCGCACCAAAGTTTGAAGTTCGCGGCGAAGTTGTCATGCCGCAACGTTCCTTCGAGCGTCTCAACGAAGAACAGGACAAGGCCGGCATGAAGCGCTTCGCCAATCCCCGCAATGCGGCGGCCGGCGCACTTCGGGCGCTCGATCCGGGCATTACCGCGGCTCGGCGTTTAGATTATTTCGCGTACTTCCTTCTTGAAAACGGCAAGCCACTGCTGGCAAGTCATTGGGAAAGTTTAGAACGCCTGGTAGCTGCCGGGTTCAAAGTCAATTCTTATCGCCGTAAATGCCAAGATCTGGATGCGCTGCTGGGCTTCATTCGCGAAATGGAGACCAAGCGCGATTCCCTGCCCTACGAGACCGATGGCGTGGTAGCCAAAATCGATTCCATTCCGCAACAGGAAAAGCTCGGCTGGACCGCAAAGGCGCCGCGCTGGGCGATCGCCTTCAAATATCCCGCGCGCCAGGCTTCCACCTTGCTCGAAAGCATTGAAGTGCAAGTTGGCCGTACGGGAGCGTTAACTCCGGTGGCGCACTTGCGCCCGGTCGTTGTCAGCGGCGTCACAGTCTCTCGGGCAACCCTCCACAACGAAGACGAAATTGAGCGGTTAGGTGTCCAAATCGGCGATTCGGTCTTGATCGAGCGCAGCGGCGATGTTATTCCCAAAATTGTCCGCGTGGTGGAACAGGGTAAAGATCGGCATCCTTTCGTGATTCCGAAGCACTGCCCGGTCTGTCATGGCCACGTTGTCCGCGAAGAAGGCGAAGCGGCCAGCCGTTGTGTCAATTCCAGTTGCCCGGCGCGCTTACGGGAAACGTTGCTGCATTTTTCCGCTCGCGGCGTCATGGATATCGACGGCTTGGGCGATGCTCTGGTCGATCAGTTGCTCGCGCGAGGCTTGGTCCATAGCCCGGCGGATCTTTACGATCTTCAGACCGAACAACTGATGGATCTTGAGCGTATGGGCGAAAAATCCGCCGCAAAGGTCATCAAGAACATCGAAAAAAGCCGCCTCCAGCCCTTGCCCCGTGTTCTCAATGCGCTTGGAATTCCTTTTGTCGGCGAGCGCACCGCGCAGCTCCTGGCTGGCCACTTCGGCGATCTCGACCAGATTGCGGACGCTGCCGTCGACACATTGCAAGAGGTGGATGAAGTCGGGCCCAAGGTGGCCGAATCTATTCGGCAATTCTTTGCCGAACAGCGCAATCGCCAACTCGTTGAACGGCTGCGCAAAGCGGGCTTGCAATTCAAAGGCGAAAAGCAACCGAAGAAAAAAGGCGGACCACTCGCAGGCATGACGTTCGTCATCACCGGCACGCTGCCCACTCTCAAACGGGAAGAAGCGAAAAGCCGGATTGAAGAAGCCGGCGGCAAAGTGGCCGGGTCCGTCAGCAGCAAGACAAGCTATGTGTTGGCGGGTGAGGACGCTGGATCGAAACTCGATAAAGCGCGCGAACTGAATGTTCCGATCCTGGATGAAGCCGGGCTCTCCGCTATGCTGGACGCTCGGAGTACAAACTGAAATCTCTGTTTCATTCCATTGCTGTTTGGTGGCAGCATTTTGCACAGATCTTGATTGGATTCGGGCCGCTCGGCCTTTTCATCCTTGCCGTTCTCGATTCAACCGGGCTTCCGATCGTCGCCGGCGTTGATGTTCTACTGATTGCGATTGCCACAGAGAAGCCCAAGGAAGCATACGTTGCGGCTCTACTGGCGGTCGTCGGCTCGCTTGTCGGGTCGTTGGTGTTGTTTTTTGTAGCGCGCAAAGGTGGAGAAGTTCTGCTCATGCGCCATGTCGCGAGCAAAACCGGCGCTCGGCTTCATCTCTGGTTTCAACGCTGGGGCTTAGCGACAGTTTTCGTGCCGGCGGTGGTTCCTATCATTCCGCTGCCGCTGAAGGTGCCCGTCTTTTGCGCCGGCGCCTTGCAAGTGCGCGTACTCTATTTCGCAAGCGTGCTTGTAGCTGCACGCGTGATTCGTTATTTTGGAATTGCCTACCTCGCCATTCACTACGGCGCTCAGACTTTCCAGTTTGTGAAATCGCATGCCTGGCAACTCGTCTTCACCGCTCTGTTCCTAGCCGCAATCATGACGGTAGCCATGCGTCTGTTCCAAAAGCAGCAGGCTGAGCACGGCGTTCCAGAATAGAATTTCACGCTTTTCGATAGGATAAAGCCATGTCATTTCTCTCACGTCGAAACTTCGTCGTTCGATCTGCGGCGCTTCTTCCGGCCGCCAAGATGCTGCTCGGCCGCGACGCACTCACTCATGCAAACTTGGGAGTGCAGTTATACACAGTACGCGATACCATCGGCGCCAACCCCACTGCGGTCCTGAAAGCGATCCAGGATATCGGCTATTCCGAAGTGGAAGCTACTTACGGGAATCTAAACCAGATCTGGTCCGCCCTCAAAGAAACCCAGCTCAAGCCCGTTAGCGTCCACGTGGATACCGATATCTTCTTCGAAGGCGGCTCCAAACTGGATGCGGCAATTGCCGACGTGAAGCAGCGCGGCTTTCAGTTTATTGTGTTGCCTTACATTCCGCCCGAAAAGCGCGGCGGCGTAGAAGTATTTAAGAAACTCGCTGACGTATTAAACAAGGCAGGCGAGAAAGCCTCGGCCGCGGGCCTCACGCTGTGTTATCACAACCACGCTTTTGAGTTCGAACCTTTGGCCGGCACAACCGGTCTCGACCTTCTCATGAAGGAGACGCACAAAGGTCTGGTTTCTCTTGAAATGGATGTCTTCTGGGTCAGCGTCGCAGGTCACAACCCTGTGGCATTGATTAAGAAATATTCAAATCGTCTCGCTTTAATGCATTTGAAAGACAAAGCCAGCGGGTTCCCGACCCAGTACAACGAGAACGTGCCGAAAGACACATTCAAAGAAGTCGGAAATGGCTCCATTGATTTTGCGGCCATTCTCGCCGCCGCCAAAAAGTCGGGTGTGAAGCACTATTTTGTCGAGCAAGATCAGACGCCCGCCGACCCGATCGAGAGTCTCCGCCAAAGCTTTAAATTCCTGAGCGGGAAGATGGCGGGCTAGGCAGAAAAGCGCGCCCGCCGCCTGCGTTGGCACGACAGAATGGCCGCGAAATCACCGTACTTTTGCGTCAATTGACCCACCGCCAAGCCTCGGCGCGCTCCTAACTCACTGTATTATCGGGAGTTTTGGTCTGGCGGAAAAAATGCAACTACCCGGCTGAGATTTGAAAGCCCTGAAAGGAGCCAGAATATGGCAAAGACAGCATGGAAAGGTTGCTTCGCCTCTCTTTTTTTCGCTGCCGCCGTGCTGACGACAGCGCAGCAGCAGAGCCCGCAGCCGCAATTTAACGGTGTTTGGCAAATGGACACCACCAAGAGTCAGGTAAGCGACGGGCGCGTGTTGACAGTTGCCATCGCCACCCAGAGCGACTCCATCAAGATCACCGTGACCACAAAGAAAGACGGTCAGACCAAGACGACCGAGTTCACCAGCAAACTCAACGGCAAGGCCTGCGAAGTGGCTGAACAAGGCCACACGTCAAAGATGACGGTTTGGTTCGACGGCGCTACGCTGAACGCTTGCAAAGAAAACGGACCGGCCAGCGACGTCAGTTCTTTGTGGAAGTTCGATGTTTCGCCCGACAAGAATACGATGACGATGAAGATCAACCACTACGAACCGACTGCCGATGACGAAACGATTGTGTTCAACCGGAAAAGCTAACAGAGCAATGTTTTGAGCGCAAACCACAAGTTTGGTTTTGCAGGGAGAGAACCTGAGAAAATTGGGTTCTCTTTTTTTTTGAGCTCACAATTCCCGAATGCATGATCAGCCGGTTGCGGCTCCACATCAAGACGTGTGCGCTGTAGCTGAGCTTGCTTCCTCCCCGATCCCGGTCGACGCCACTCCCAAAGTTATTAGCGGTTTCTCGCTTCCAGCGGATCCCGTAATTCCCCGCCAATTGCTTCGCGACTAGACATCGGCCTCGTCCTGAGCTACCTGCGGTTCTTGTGATAGGCTTATGGAATAGTTGTGTCGGCCTTCCAATCATTGCCGCATGAAGCAAAGACTTCTAGTTTTTATCGTAGCCTACAACGCGCAAAAAACAATCAGAGATGTTGTTACTCGCGTACCTGCCTCGCTTGTCTCTAAGTACGACGTCGAGATTTTAATCATCGACGATGCTTCGAGCGACGCCACCTTCGAAGTCAGTCATCGCTTTTCTCGAGAGTATGAAGGCCCGTTTCCAATTCGCGTACTGTTCAATCCGATAAATCAGGGCTACGGCGGTAATCAGAAGATTGGCTACCATTATGCGATTCGAAATGGTTTTGACTTCGTCGCCCTGGTCCATGGCGACGGCCAGTATGCTCCGGAGTGCTTGCCCGTGCTCTTAGAGCCGCTAGCCAGTGGCGAAGCGGATGCTGTCTTTGGCTCGCGAATGTTGATTCCACAGGCCGCACGTCGCGGCGGAATGCCTACATACAAGTTTTACGGCAACAAAATCCTGACATGGATTGAGAACCGGCTCCTGCACGCTAATCTTAGTGAATTTCACTCCGGCTACCGCATCTACTCCACTCGCGCATTAGCGAGCCTGCCGTTCGATTGTAATACGAACGACTTCCATTTTGATACCGAAATCATAATTCAGTTTCTAACCGCGGGTCTCCGTATCTCTGAGCTTCCTATTCCAACTTACTATGGCGATGAGATCTGTCACGTCAATGGCATAAAGTACGCTTTCGACGTCACCGTTGCCGCCTGTAAAGCCAAGTTGCAGGGAGCGGGCCTCTTGTACGAGCGCAAATTTGATTGTGCGAATCGTGGCCTGCTGCCCTACCAACCGAAACTCGGCTATGTTAGTCCGCACACGCTTGCTCTCGCTCAAATCCCTAAAGGCGCCACGGTTTTAGATCTCGGCTGCGCCGGCGGGTACATGGGCCAGGTGTTGAAAGCCAAGAAGGGGTGCAAAGTCGTCGGTGTTGACGCATACCCCTTCGGGCAAGAGTATTTCGATGAGTTTCATCTTCATGATCTGAATAACGGACCGCCCGCAATCGATTACGAGCAATTCGATTACATATTGCTGCTCGACGTCTTGGAGCACCTCACACAGCCGGAACAGTTTCTCCTTCAGTTGAGAGAGAAATTAAGCTTCAAGACTTCGTGTCAGATCATTGTCAGTACTGGCAACATCGCATATTTCATTACCCGCACCATGTTGATGCTAGGGCAGTTCAACTATGGCAATTTCGAGGCCGATGTTTTCTGTGCGCCCGGCGCGGCCTACGGCGACCAGAACTTTTTCGGCCTCCTTTGCCTGCGGCTTGCCATTGGCGTTGGTGTAGCTGACCTTCACGCCGCTCGCGGTCTTCTCCACCTTTTCAACTTTAGCGCCGGTGTTTACGTCGATGCCGCGCTTCTTGAAGAGGCGCGTGAGCTCCCTTGAAATCTCCTCGTCCTCCACAGGAACCATGCGGGGCAGAAACTCGAGGATGGTGACCTCAGTCCCGAAGCTGCTGAAGATGGAGCTGAACTCCACGCCCACGGCACCCGCGCCGATGACGATCAGCGACTTCGGCACGCTGTCGATGGAAAGAATCTCAATGTTGGTGAGGATGCAGCCGTCGGGCTGGAGGCCCGGAAGCATCTTGGCCGACGAACCGGAGGCGAGAATCACGTTCTTCGCTTTCACTTGGCTCGCAGTGCCGTCTGCTGCTGCCAAGTCAACCGTATGCACGCCCGCCTGCGCAGGCCCCGTGAGCTTGCCAGTCCCAGCAATCACGGTCACCTTGTTTTTCTTCATCAGGAATTCGAGGCCTTTGACGTGCTTGGTGATGATCGAGTCCTTGCGCTTGAGTACGGCCTGCCAGTCGAGCGTAGGCGTGCCGACGCTTGCCAGTCCGAACTCGGCGGCGCGCTTCAGGTGGTCCGACCCCAGCGTTGAAGAGCAGAGCCTTGGTCGGAATGCAACCCACATGCAGGCAGGTGCCACCAAGCCGGGGAGCGTTGT
>CAVYUL010000099.1:0-4327 GCA_963771405.1 Bryobacterales bacterium | reverse complement strand
ATGCGGCCTACATTGACGGCCAGAGCCTGAAGGCGTTCCAGATCGGACACATTGCCAGGGCTCAATTCCATTGCGAGATGGATCAAATTTCCCACCAGTCCGACAACCGCTCCCATCTGCTCACGGTAATGTCGAGGATGAGGAGAACGCTGCAGGATGTTTCGCAGTCTGGATGTCCCAAGAGTGGAAAGGCGCACCAATTCCTTTTTGGCCGCATCGGGACTGCGCCCCTGAGCGTAGGCTTGAATGAGCTCCCCAACGGACGCGAGACGCCGATCAAGCAGGCCGATCAAATCGGCGCCTTCGGTAAACTTGACCAGCAGAAGCTCCACCCATAGTGCGACTCCAGTGGCAAGTATCAGCGTAAATGCGGCCCAGAGCGTCGCTTCGACCTTGGCTTCAGCCGAAATGGGGTGGTCGAATACCGGGATAACGATGGCGAGCAGATAGCCGAAGCGGAGGGACGCGCTGTAGCTGGTCAGTGTGCTGACCACATAGAAGATGATGAAGAACGTTGCGATCACCCATAACAGTCGCAAACCCGGGTCACCCAGTACCAGCGCGGCGCCGATCAAGGCAACTCCCATTGACGCTGAGAAGCCAGCGATAATTTTCCGTGCGGATTGGATGGACGCGCTCTGGCTCTCACGCGAGAGCTGAAATACGTAAAACGCGCTGTAGGCGCCGTAGGGCAGGCGAAACACCATGGTGACGATCATCATCAAAGTTGAAGCGATCACCATTCTTGCCACGATTCCCGTTCTTCCGGGAAAGGGCGCGAGCTCTTCCTTGAGAAACTCCCAACCCCCGACAAACGGGGGCCGAAGCTCTTGCGCGCGGGGTTGGGCAGTGGTCATACGCTCAGCGTCCGCGCAGGATCGCGACTGCGCAATCCGCCGCTTTTAGGCTTTGGTTCACGTATAGAAAGATGTAGGTAGGACTCTCATGATTCTTTGAACAGACCTATACTTTGGTGTTGGTCAGGACGCCTACACTTTACGCCACCTTTTCTTATCTCGATCTAACGATTTCGGCGAAGCCTCCGCTAGACGGCCACTTCGAAAATAATTTCTAATGCGACTGGGGTCCCGAGGGGAAGGCTCGCAACCCCGTACACCAGACGACTGGGGTTCTTTTCTTTTCCGAATACGTCCTGCAGCAGTTCGGACGCACCGTCGGCGACCTTCGGCTGGTCGCGAACATCTCCCGAAGTGGCCACTGAGACACCAAGCCGCACCACGCGGGTCACCCGATCGAGCGACCCGAGATACTCGCGGGCAACGGCGAGACCATTGATCGCTGCGAGGCGAGCAGCGGCGCGCGCCTCTTCAATGTTCAGCTCAGCGCCAAAGCGCCCTACGAATTTGGCGCTGCGGCCTTCGGTGGGAAGCATGCCGGTCAAGAAAAGCAGATTGCCCGTTTGTACCGCCTCCGTATAGACACCGAAAGGCTGGGGCGGCGCCGGCAGTTCAATACCGAGTTTCTTCAGCCTCTGCTCGGCGGTTAAGAGATGGTTTTCGACGGATGAGATCATGAAGTTCCTTTCAATTCGGCGAGCGCAGAGATCGAAACGCTGCGCGGAGTTCTGTGACGAAAGACTCCGGCTGCTCCCAGGCGGCAAAGTGCCCACCTTTCGGGAGCCGGTTGTAGTAAATCAGCTTGGGATACGCTCTCTCTGTCCAGCTCTTGGGAGCGGCATAGATCTCGTCGGGGAAGACACTCACGGCGGTCGGGACCTGGACGCCTTTCGGGGCAAAGAAAGGAAGCTTGCTCTCCCAATAGAGCCGCGCCGAAGAGACGGCTGTTTTCGTGAGCCAGTAAAGCGTAATGTTGTCGAGAATGTCATCTCGCGTCAGGCCCTCTGACTGACCGCTGAACGCCCGGACGATGAGCGCAAGACTGCCAGCGTCGTGATCGAGCATCCATGCGGCCAGGCCGGCCGGCGAATCCTCAATCGCGTACAGCGTCTGCGGGCGGTTGGCCATTTCCTGAGCGTAGCCGAGGCCGTGCTTGTAGAAGAAATCGAGCTGGTCCCATGCATGTTTCTCGTCAACTGAGAGGCCCGCTGGCGGTGGATCGCCGAACTGGAGAGCCTTCGCAACGTCATCCGGAACGGTGGCCGGCATGTTGGTGTGAATGCCGACCAATTCCGGAGGCGCCTGCAAAGCCATCTGCTCGGTAACCGCGTTTCCCCAATCTCCACCTTGGGCCACGAATCGCGTGTATCCCAGGCGACGCATGAGCACGATCCAGGCGCGTGCGATGTGGATAGGGTCCCAGCCAGTTGTTGTCGGCTTTCCTGATAACCCATAGCCGGGCAGCGATGGGATGACTACATCAAAAGCGTCCGCCGCCTCTCCGCCATAGGCGGTTGGATCGGTAAGCGGCCCAATCACCTTCAGCTCTTCAATGATCGATCCTGGCCAACCGTGCGTGATGATCACCGGCAGGGCGTTCGGCTGTTTGGAACGAACGTGAATGAAGTGGATGTCGACCCCATCGATGTTGGTGACGAATTGCGGCAGGGTGTTGAGCTTGGCCTCCACTTTGTGCCAGTCGTAGCCGCTCTGCCAATAACTAACAAGCGCCTTCATTGTGGCCAATGGCACGCCCTGCGACTGATCTGTTACAGTCTCCTGCGTTGGCCAACGTGTCGCGGCCAGACGGCATTTGAGATCAGTGAGCGCATCCTGGGAAACATTGAAGCGAAACGGGCGAATCGATTGGTCGCCGTCCTGCGCTGAGGCTTGCGCCACGGGCATCAGAAGTGTAAGCAATGCGGTGAGTGAGGTCCAAATCGACCCGCGGCGACTGTGGAAGTTCGTCCGCCGTAATTTTTTGAGTGTTATCATAAAACTCTTTTCTGTGCCGACTTATCCTTTGAGCCGTTTACCATTTGCCGTTATGCGCGCCGCCGTCGACATGCAGCACTTCGCCGGTCACATGACGAGCTTCGGTCAGATAGACGATCGCATCGACGATGTCGGCAATATCGGATATCTCACCCATCGGAGACAGGCTCCGCAGAAACTCCTTGGAATCGTTTGCGTGCATAGGAGTATTCACAACCCCTGGGGCAACGGCGTTGAACCGTATGCTGTCTTTCGCGTACTCCATGGCCAAGCTCCGCGTGATTGCCTCGAGTCCACCTTTGGTGATCATCGGAAGAGAAGCGCTCACGCCGGCGATAGGATGCTCAACCATGGCGCTGGTCACACAAGTGACGCTGCCACCGCTGTTTTGGGTTAACATTTGCTTGACAGCGAGTTGCGAGATATTAATGTAGCCCCGCAGGTTCGTTGCGGAAAGTTTTTCGAAATCCTCTAGCGTGTATTCCGTAAACGGTTTTGTGAAGAAGATGCCCGCGTTATTGACGACACCGTCGATCGAGCCAAAGGTCTTCATTGCGGTCGAGACGATCTCGTGGGCGGTCGCCGGGTCGCCAATGTCACCTTGGACCGCAGCTAACCTCTCCGTCGAAACGAAGGAGGATGCTGCAATGTTAAGCGAATTGGCAACCACGTTATAACCACGGTCGACGAAAGCGTTCGTCACGCCAGCACCGATTCCTTTGGCCGCTCCGGTCACAATCATCGTCTTACGTTTGGTCTGCATTATTTTCGGGCGATTCCTTTCGTTCCAGCAGATTTGCTTGCGCTACAACAGGAGCAATGCTGGGGCCATCTCCAAGTCACTGAAAGATCGTACTGCCGCGAGCCGGTTCCTACTCAGATGTCCGTAATGTGAGTCGATGGTTCGACGGGACTGGCCCGAGGTATCCAGCGGCGAATTGCGCGGCAGGTTCACGGGTCTAGCGCTTGCGCTTCAGTTTCCGCTCGACCTCCGGCCAAAATTCCTTCAATACGTTGGCAGCCATGTCGACGGCCAGTTGCATTCCAAGCCTGGAGACGTTATCGACCGCGGTTCGATTGTTCGCGTAATAGGCGTTTGAAATGGCCACGGCAGTTGCGTTCCCGAGCACTTCCGAATAGTTAAACTGAGTGCGACCGGAATCGCTGTGCGTCCAGAAGATTTGTCCCGCAGCGTAACCTAGCCTGGACCAGCCGCTGCCGGAGCCACGGCGAAAATAGCGCGGGTCTTGATGGAGCATGGTCGGAAAGATCCCTTCTGTCATGAAATCACCAATGACGAGGTCGCCATACGCCGCGCCGAAATAGCTGCCGAATCCCGCCCCGCCTTGCCCGAACGACTTATTGGCATTGGTTAGTTGACTTTCAGCCCCAAACAGGGCTGCGAGAACGACGGTGCCGCGGTCAAAAGCGTCCTCAGAGGCGAGTTTGAACTTCTCACTGGTTTCTATCGGCTC
>CAVYUL010000098.1:0-4502 GCA_963771405.1 Bryobacterales bacterium | reverse complement strand
TCGAAACTGAAAAAGTTGCTGATAAGGAATGTTGTGGAGGTTGTGGTTATGAAAATAATGTTGCTATCGGGCAGTGAATTTGAAAAGTACGAGTATAATTTGCGATACGATATAAATTTGGATAATTTTGGGATGGTTAAATTTTGCTGTTGCGGGAAGACAAGGGTAAACGAAGTGGAGACAAAGTGGCACAAATTGTGTTAGATGTTGTAGAACAATTTGCCAAAAATGGTGAATCTCCGGAACTCCTCGCTACTCGGGGCACACTTAGTCAAGACTACCGGTTGCTTCGTCTGACCTTTCATGGGTGCGTAGGGCCCAGTCTTACCCGCCGGCACTCGGCCCAGTCTGTTAACCACGCCCGCTAGTCTAATCCCCATAGTTCTCCTTCTAGCCTGTCCCTGCTGTTGACTGCGCGAGATTTGTAAACGGATACGTAATGCTGAAGGGCTGGAAATGCTTTGGGCTCAGCGTCGAGCGGCTGCGCAGGAGCATCTGGCCCGCTTCTGGCCTTGGTTGATCGCCACGTTGGTTGCAACCTTGGTGAATCCGTGGGGCTGGAAAGTATATTCCTGGGCGCTCGGTTTCATGTCTCCCATGTCCTCCTCCCAGTCTCAATCGATCTCCGAATGGGCTGCCCCAAGCCTGACTTGGAGATCAATCATTGGTGGGCTCTCATTCACCCATCCCGAACTCTTTTGTACTGCTGCTGCTGGTAGTTGCCATAGCCATTCCAGTGGCGCTGCTTCAGCGCCGATTGGGTGAGCAATACGTTATGTTGCTCATTTCCTGACCAAAATTCTAGTATTGCTCCGTTATTCAAAGTGGAGCGCTTTTTCATTTGTGCAAAGACTTCCGGATGGATCGCCCCGCCTGCCAGGTTACGATTCCACTTGAGCAGATCGCCTACCGTTGAGAGCAAGCCGCCATTCCCATAAATGTCTTCGAACGGCATATCCTGACGCCATTCGTCTCGCCGTTGCGCATACGCAATCGCGCGATCCGGCACAATGCGTCGAAAATCGTCGCGCCATTGAGTCGCATTCATGCCTAACGGCTCGAAAAATTCTTTCCGGCAAAACGCCTGCAAACTCATGCCACTCACTCGCTCCACCAGCATGGCCGACAAATTGTAACCGCTATTCGTATATGACCAGGCTTCGCCCGGCTGGTAATTGAGTTCGTGCTGTCTGCTCAGAATCTCCAGCACATGCGCGTGCGTGTACACGCGTGTTCCGCGCGGCCATCCCGCAATGCTTTCAATTTCGCCCCAATCCCGCAGACCACTGGTGTGATTCAGCAGTTGCTGAACGAGGATCGGATGTTCGTACTGTGGCATCTCAGGAAAATATTTCCGAATGTCATCGCCAAGCGCCAACTTCCCGCGCTCCACCAAAAGCAAAACCGCCGCTGCCGTAAACTGCTTGCTCACCGAGCCAATTTCAAACACCGTTGCCGGCGTATTTGCGACATGGTGCTCCAGGTCCGCCATGCCGAATGCGCCTGTCCACACATTGTTGCCGTTCACCTCAACCGCCGCCGCGCACCCCGGTGAATCGGTGCGCTGATAAGCAGCGAAAATTTGCTCCGGCTGCTCGGTCCCAACGGTAGTTTGCGCGCTCAGAAGCGTCACTCCGCCCCAAAGCGCGGTCAAGCAGGCTATTCCTCGAACCATGCGAAGCATTTTACCGCCTGAGCAACCTTTCACTGCTGAATATGGCATCATTGCTCAGAGGTCTCTATGAAAACCGTGAAGTGTTTCATTGCCGTCATTCTCTTTTCTGCGCTCGCCGTCGCGCAGGACAATCCGCTCAGCCGCAGCCAGCAAGGCTTCTACACAATGATTAGTACGAACGTCGTGAAAGCTGCGGAGAAAATGCCCGAAGAAAGTTATGCCTTCAGGCCAACTCCCGAAGTCCGCACATTCGGCCAACTCGTTGGTCATTTGGCCGATGCGCAAATGATGTTCTGCTCCGCCGCTTCCGGCGAAGCTCCCCCCAGCAGCAGTATTGAGAAAACCAAAACCTCCAAAGCCGACCTCGTCCAAGCCGTCAAAGATGCCGTGGCCTACTGCAACAAGGTCTATGACAGCATGACCGATGCGCAAGCGAGCGCCATGGTCAAGGCGATCGGCCGTGATATGCCCAAACTCACAGTACTTTCTATCAATACCGGTCATGACTATGAGCATTACGGCAACATGGTTACCTATATGCGCATTCGTGGGATCGTGCCGCCTTCCAGCGAGCCCCGGAACTAGTCTTTTCCTCCGCTGTGCGCCAAAGTTTTTAACGGCGCACAGCCCCGCCTAACCACTACTCTTGAAACAGAGAAGGCCCCTCCGTCATCCAATACCTTGCCGGATCGCGTCCATCCAGGTAAATCACCGAGGAGCCTCTCCATGTCCCAAGCCCTTGCCGTCCCACCTCAAAATCTAAGCCAAACAGCCAAATTGTTGGAGCGCTGGGCTGCGGCTCGCGCCGAAACGGATCGCGTTTTTCAAACCGTGAAGCCCGGTTCGCTGTACGAACGCCCGATTCCGGAACGTCACCGCATCATCTTTTATATAGGTCATCTCGAAGCCTTCGATTGGAATCTTTTTCGTTCTATATTAAATCTCGTTTCATTTAGTCCGGCTTTCGACAAGCTTTTCGCCTTCGGTATTGATCCGGTGGACGGCCAGAATCCCAGCGACCAACCTTCCGATTGGCCGTCCATAAGCGAAGTGGATGCCTACGTCCAGCGGATTCGACGTGAGTTGGACAGGAGTTTCCAGCACGCTGCTGAGCACAACGAACTGACCTACTTACTCAACATTGCCATCGAACACCGCCTCATGCACGCTGAGACGCTGGAGTACATGCTCCACCAACTCCCACTCGCTTCAAAATCCGCGCTATCCGCGGCCATTTCCGCGCGCTACAGTGAATCTAAATTACGGCCGGAGATGGTCGCAATTGAGGGCGGCATCGTGTCTCTTGGCTCCGACAGCGCGGACGGTGAGTTCGGTTGGGACAACGAATTCGAACCCTGCTCCGTTGTGGTTCCTTCTTTTTCCATCGACAAATTCAAAGTCACCAATGGCGAGTTTCGTGAGTTCTACCAATCCGGCGGCTATCAAACTCGGGGATTTTGGACCGATGCCGACTGGGAGTGGAGACAGGCCGAGAACATCACGCATCCCGCGTTTTGGAAACCCGCCGCCGGCGGTTTTGTGTATCGCTCCATGTTCGCCGAAATTCCGTTGCCCTTGAATGCGCCCGTTTTTGTAAGTCACGCTGAAGCCAATGCCTACGCGCGCTGGGCGGGAAAAGACCTTCCATCGGAACCGCAGTGGCAGCGCGCCGCTGAAGGGGCGGGTGTTCCCGAAGAAACTCGGGCTTTGTTCGATCCGCCGCCCGTTACTTATCAACTTGCAACAGCAAGCAGATTCGGCGTCGAGGGCTTGATCGGAACCGGTTGGGAGTGGACCTCATCGCCATTCGCGCCCTTTCCGGGCTTTCTTGCTTCGACGTTTTATCCCGGTTACTCAGCCAACTTCTTCGATGACAAACATTATGTCTTGAAAGGCGGAAGTACTCGCACCGATTCCTGCATGCTCCGCAAAAGTTTTCGCAATTGGTTCCAGCCGCATTATCAGTATGTCTACGCCGGTTTCCGCTGCGTACGAAAGGTTAAAAAATGCTCGCCGAACAGATATTAACTCCCGCGGTTGCGCAATTCGCCGAAGATGTCCGCAGCGGTTTATCCGCCAGTCCGAAATGGCTGCCATCTAAATATTTTTATGACGCAGTTGGTTCGTCGCTTTTCGACACCATCTGTTTCCTGCCCGAATACGGGTTGACCCGCGCCGATGAACGCGTCCTCAGGGGTTGCGCCCCTGAGTTGGCTGGAATTCTTCCGTTGAAGCTCGATGTAGCTGAGCTAGGCAGCGGGAGCGGCCGCAAAACTCGCTACATCCTCGATGCCGTATCCCGGCGCGAACCCCTTAGTTATTACCCAATTGAAATCTCCGCCGCTGCGCTTGCCACATGCGAGCGTGAACTCAACACGGTAGATAACGTCGATATTAAGAGTATTCAAAGCGAATATCTGACCGGCCTCAGCCATTTATCGCAGGGCCGCGTGCAGAATCGCCACTTACTCGTCTTATTCCTTGGCAGCACCATTGGCAATTTCGAACGCCCGGAGGATTGCCGCTTTTTGCGCGAAGTCCGCCAGATCCTTAAACCCGGCGATTACTTCCTGCTAGGCGCCGATCTGCTTAAGCCGCTCCCATTACTGCTCGCGGCTTACGACGATCCTATTGGAGTCACCGCCGCTTTCAATCTCAATCTTCTCGCTCGCATCAACCGTGAGCTGGGCGCAGATTTCGATATCCGCCAGTTTGACCACGTCGCTTCCTTCAATTCGAAAACAGGCAGCATCGAAATGCACTTGCGCTCCCGCTGCCGTCAATACGTCACCATTCCACAAGCTGAATGCATGGCGAGCAATACATC
>CAVYUL010000097.1:0-88222 GCA_963771405.1 Bryobacterales bacterium | reverse complement strand
GTATCGCACTTGATGTGCTGGCCGCATACCGGACAGGCGTATTTGAATTCACTCATGCTGCAGGGCTGAAAACATTTCACATCCACTGGCGGCGGCAACGCGGATTTTCTATGTCCAATACCTGGCGCAAAAGCGCTAAACGCAAACGGGAAATACTTCTTCGTGCCTTGCGTCTTTGGGTGAGACCGCTTCCTGCGTAAAAAATCTGTGTGCATCCGCGGCCATCTGTGGTTTTAATTAGGGCGCACTATGAACAAAAAATCTCCCGTTTCCCGCAGCGGACGCTTCGCCGGCGGTCCCGCCGCCGACGTCGCGCAATTCACCGAATCCATCTCCTTCGACTGGCGGCTCTGGCGGCACGACATCCTCGGCTCGATCGCCCACGCGCACGATGCTCCACAAAATCGGCGTGCTGACCAAAAAGGAATTGCGCGCCATCATCCGTGGCCTGAACCAAATCGGCAAGGAAATCGCGCGCCGGCAAATTCAAGTGGAAGCCGGAACTCGAAGACGTCCACATGAACATCGAGGCCGAACTGACCAAGCGCGTTCCCGCCGGCGCGAAACTGCACACCGCCCGCTCGCGCAACGACCAGGTCGCGCTCGACGTGCGGCTCTGGCTGCGCGACGAAATCACCGCGCTGCTCGGCGAAATCGCCGACTTGCAGCGCGCCCTCGTCTCGCTCGGCGAGAAAAATGCCGACGTCATCATCCCCGGCTACACGCATCTGCAACGCGCGCAGCCCGTTTATCTCGCGCACCATCTGCTCGCCTACGTCGAGATGCTCGAACGCGATTGCGAGCGCCTCTGGGACTGCCACTCGCGCGTGAACGTCTGCCCGCTCGGCAGCGGCGCGATTGCCGGTTCCACGCTGCCGCTGGACCGCGAACTCGTCGCCAAGCTGCTCGGCTTCGTGGACGCCAGCGGCAAGGTCCAGCTCACGCAAAATTCCATGGACGCCGTGAGCGACCGCGATTTCGCCGTCGAATTTTGCGCCGCCGCCGCGCTGCTCGCCGTTCATCTTTCGCGGCTCGCGGAGGACGTGATTCTCTGGGCGAGCGCGGAATTTAATTTCATCAAGATCGCCGACGCCTACACCACCGGCTCGTCGCTGATGCCGCAGAAGAAAAATCCCGACATCGCCGAACTGGCGCGCGGCAAGACCGGCCGCGTCATCGGCAACCTGATGTCGCTGCTCACGCTGCTGAAGGGCCTGCCGATGACCTACAACCGCGATTTGCAGGAGGACAAGGAACGGCTGTTCGACACCGCCGACACCGTGCGCGCCACCACGCGCCTCATGGCCGCGATGCTGCAGCAACACGAAGGTCAACCGCGCCGCCTGCGCCGCCGCCGCGAGCGACCCGGCGTTGCTGGCGACCGACCTCGCGGATTATCTCGTGAAAAAAGGAATGCCGTTCCGGCAGGCGCATCACGTCGTCGGCGCGGTGGTGGCGCTGGCGGAAAAAACCGGCAAACCGCTGAACCAACTGACGCTCGCGGAACTGCAAGCCGTGGACAAAACCTTTGGCCGCGACGCGCTGGGCGTGTTCGATCTGAAAACGCGCGATGGCGAAACGGAACCTGACCGGCGCACCGGGAACGAAGGAAGTCGCGAAGCAACTGGCAAGATGGCGAACTTCTCTGACTCGCTGACTCATGATTCGGCCAAGTAAAAATTACCCGCTGGAATTGAATATGTGGGGACAGCAGGCATTACAAAAGAATGCAAACACGCTGTAATGCGACTGCTTCAATATGGGGATCGAATAACGCGCGCTCGAATTCTTTCCAGTCCCATGCATCCCAATTCAAAAAGCCATGGGCTTTTGCTGACACTTGATGAATATAAACTTGTCGCGGTTAAAGCAGGTTTTGCGTCCGGCTATGGAGGTGAAGGGCCAAGCGGCTTGTCATTTATTCTTCGGCTTTTGGAAATTCATGGGGTTGAAATTGAGGAGTATGAAGTGGACGAGGATGTCATTGAACGCCTCAATATGTCGTCTTTGACAAAAGGCGACATTGAAAAAATTGACGTGTCTCAAAGAGCCCGAGCTAGATTGTGTGATTACATATACGAGCGGGATTACGAGCGGAATATGTGGCAGATGTTTCCACCGGTTATCCCTTTGGCGATAATTGATAGTCGCATTATGGATTTAGCCTTGCAGTTTTTCGAACGACCAGACGACAGTATTTTAACAGGATACCGACGTTTGGAAGACACCGTGCGAAAAAGAACTCGTATAAACGAACATGGCGTAAAATTATTCTCTGAAGCATTTCATGGAGATAAAGCGAAACTTGGCTGGAAAGACATGGGAGACAACGAACGCACTGGCCGAGCAAATTTATTTACAGGCGCATACATGGCATATCGGAATCCAAGGGCGCATCATGAGTTAACTCACCGTGATAATAGTCTGTTGACAGAATTTCTCTTGTTGAACCATTTATTTATTTTAGAGAAAGAATCTATTGAACGTGGCGCAGATTGAATTCCGAAAATCCGGTTCCTTTGGTTCAAAAATTCCAGCAGCGTTAAATGATCTGCTCCCGCTGCCGATGCGGTTGTGGCGCTCGCGAAACTGCAACTTATTTGAGACTCCTCGCATCATTGCCAGCCTCCCGGCAAGCTGCGCCGTCAGCTTTCATACCAGCGCGGGAAAATCATGCCGGCGCGTTCGCCGGCGAGCAGGCTGCTCACCATGCCGTGCGCCACAAACCACGCGCTGCGCGCCGCGAGCCGCAGTGTCATCCGGCGGCGGCGCGCATTGGCGTCGAACACGCTGCGCCAGTAGGAGCGGAAACGCGCCGGCGGCCATTGCGTCAGGAAGGCCGTGAGCAGCGCCCATTCGAGGTCGCGCCGCGCGCCGGGCCGCGTGGTGGACGGCAGGAAATTGTAGTCGCGAAAACTTTCGCCGGTGTCGTCCCACAGTTCATCGCGCCAGAACGGCGTGCCGGGCAGCGGCGTGAGCGGGATGAAAAACGGCTGGCTCATTTCCAGTTCGTGCGACAGCCGGAAAATGGCGCGCACAGTCTCCGGCGTGTCGTCCGGCAGGCCGTAAATAAAAGTGCCCAGCGTGAACACGTCAGGAAAATCATGCACCAAAATGCGGAAGGCCTCGCGCACTTCGGGAATGGTCGTGGTCTTGTGAACCGCCTTCAAACCGTCGCCGTCGGCCCGTTCCACGCCGATATAAACTTCCTTCAAGCCGCCGCGCACCTGGCGGGCGAGCGCGCCGGATTTTGCATCGCGCACGACGCAGTCGGCACGCACCCAGGCGCTCATGCTGACGGAAAAATTTTCGCGGAGCAGCGCGTCGGCGAGTTCGGCGGGAAACTGCGGATGCGCATTGTAACACGGGTCCACCCAGCCGAAATGGTGGCGGCCAAAATCGCGCTTCTGAATTTTTATTTCTTCCACCAATCGCGCGACGGATTTGAAACGGACGAACGGCCGCGTCTGTTCGGCGACGAAATTGCCCATCTGCCGCCACAGCACGCAGAAATCGCAGGCGTCAAAACAGCCGCGCGACGATTCGATGGCGGCGAGGCCGGGATGATTCCGGCTGCCCGCGCCATAGCGGTGCATCGGCAGCAAATCCCACGCGGGCATCGGCAGGTCGTCGAGATTTTTGATGAGCGGGCGATGCCGCGTGCGGATGATTTCACCGTCGCGGCAGAAAGGAAATTCCCGCGACTGCCGCAAGCGCGTCCGGCGAATTTTCGCGCAACGCGCCGGCGAGTTCGACGATGGTGTTTTCGCCTTCGCCGTGCGCGACGACATCCACGAGGCCGGTTTGCAAAACTTGCGGGCCGACGTGGCCGAAGAAACAGCCGCCGGCGATAACTTTGGCGTCGAGGCTTTTTGCAAGGCGCGCGAGGCGGAGACATTCGGCGCAGCTCACAGCCTCCTCGCCCATCGCGACGACGGCGGGACGGCGCGAGCGGATTTCGCGCCGCCAGCGTGCGCCAGCCCATTTCGAGCGCGGGCGCGTCGAGGATTTCCACGCGCCAGTCGGGATTGTGCTGGCGCAACATCGCTGCCATCGAGGCAAATGCGAGCGGTGGCCAAAAAGACGAGGCGGGGCCATTGAACGGCCACAGCGGGCGCGGCGGGCGGACGAAAAGAAACAGTTCGTTCATGCAGCGGCGCGCGGCGCGGGCTGAAAAAACCACCGCCACAATCCGCAGGCCGCGAGGAAAAGATCCGCCGCCAGCAGCAGCGCCAGCGTGAGCGCGCCGCCGGCGGTCAGCAGCGCAAGCACGATGGCTGCGAGTGAATTTTCACTCACGCCAAGTAGTGGCGTGAAAATGAGCGCGGCAAGCAGAGTCAAAAGAAAAGCGAAAAGTTGCGCCGGAGAGTTTTTTAGTTCCGCGTCCGGCAGAATTATTTTTTGCAGCGGCAGCCACAGGAAGGCGACGAGGCCGGAACCGAAAAGAATTCCCGACGCGGCGCGAAGTCCCGGGTTTTGCGGAATCCAGTAAAAACCGGACGGCACCATGAACAGCAGAAACGCGCCGTTGAGCCAGCGCCAGAAACCGGTCGGCTGCGGTGGACGAGCGAGATGCAGCAGCGCGGCGACCAACGCGCCAACATAAACGCCGGTGCAACGCTGGCAGCACGGCAAAGCTTCGCCGCCGGGCGACCAGGTGTGCGCAAGGTTCTGGCCGCAGACGTGGCTGAACAGTTGGTGCAGAAAATCCAGCATGGTTATTTCAGGCCATCGTCCGCCACCGTGGGCAGCGGGATGGGCACTTTGGTGATTTTGGGGCGGCTCCGGTCCACCTGCACGAGAAAGAGCGCGCAATCTTCCGGCCGGAGCGAGGACTTATCTTTCGCCGCGAGCCAGGCCGAGGAGATGGCCCAAGTCCGGCCATCGTGCGAGAGCGACGGCTGGGCGAACAGCAAATTGACATCCTCTCCTCGCACCTGGAACAGCGGCGTGAAGCGCAGCGGCTTTTCATCCAGCGGAATTTCCAGCAGGCCGCATTCGGAATTGGTCTGGCCATCCACTTTGCTGGAATAGGCGGTGAACACGCGGTCTTTGTTGGTCCCAAATCCAGCCACGGGCCGGCGACTTTCACCTCGCAACCGGCGCGCGTGATGGCGCGCGTGAATTTTTTCGCCCCGTCACGCCAGACCTGCAATTCCTGATTCGTTTCAGGCCCGCTGACGAACATGATTTCATGCGTGCGTGGATCAAAGGCTGGGAACGTGCCTTCGCCGGGCTGATTCGTCAGCGTCAACTGCGGCTGGAATGCCAGTGTCTCCCGGATCAATCAAGCCAAACTCGCCGCCGTTGTTGGGCAGTTCGCGCCAGCCGATGATGGTTTTGCCGTCGCCGCCGGGCAGCGCGGCGAGGTGATTCGTGTTGACCAGCACCTCGCCAGTTACCCAATCCACGCGGGTGAGATTGTGTTCGTCGTTCAAAAAAACCCTGGTGCCGGACAGGGCAAATGGAAATTCCAGCGCGGTCGTGGAGTCATCCCATTTCTGGCTGGCGATGTGGCGGATGAGTTCCTTGCCGCCGCGCGGCTCCACAAACAGCGACAACCCGTCGTGCGCCTCCGCCTCCGCCACGAGGATGTGTTTGCCGTCCGGCAGCCACGCGGCGCGGAGGCTGGCCGAGTGCATATTGGTGTTGGTGTGCGCGCCGATGCTGGAAAAAATCTGCTCGCTGCGGCGCGTGCTGCGATCATATATCGCGATGCTCAACGCGCCGTTCTGCGGGTCAAACGACGGATACAGCACCTGCCGGTCGTCCGGGCTGAACGCCGTCGAACAGGCGAGAATATAGACCAACAGCGACATGCCGCCGATGCCGGCCAGCAGGAAATGAAGTGGGCGATTCGTTTTCATAAATAATGTTGTGCGCGGTTTTCCTTTGGCTCCATCACCCTGACATTAACCCTGAAGGCGGCAAAAGGGGAATTGAAAAAACTTGGACATCGAAAATACCGATGTCGCGGGCGCGGGCCGGCAACCCAACATCAAGCACGCTCCGGCGATGCGAAATCGTCCGGCGAACTTGGCTCCGACGGAAATGGAGTTTCCTGTTCGGCATAAAGGCGGCAAGGATTTTACGCCTGACGGCGGTTCAGGGCAAAATGTGGATGTGGCCGTTAGTGATAGTTTGACCAAGTGAGCAAGTCGGAGTGTCGCCAACTTTTTTGAGAATATAAATTCCGCCGTCTGGACACTGCAAAAACTTATGGTTCTCGTTGAGTATGATGTAAGGTGTCAGGTCGTCGGGAAAGTTGAGACGGTCTCCGGATTTTTTCCCTGTTTCGATTGCGAACTGATTTGCAGCGGATTCAATTTGACGGAGGTTGTTGATACAGGGCTGTGATGATTTGATGGTTCGCGCCTTGATAAAATTTGGAATGACAATCCATAAGAAACAGGCAACGAAAACAACAAGGAGTATCAGGACAACAACTGTTTCTTTTGGAAATTTTTTTGGCGCACTCATACGAGTGAATGAACACCACTCGCCGAATTCCGTTGCGGAAAATTACCTTCTCCGTCCGCCGGGCGCGAAGTGGTAGCCGCCGTGGACGCGGCCGCCGCGCACTTTGCCGGGGAAACCGCCCGCCGCCGCGCCGGGCTTGGCTTCTTCAAACAGCGCGGTGTAGCGGTAATCGAAATTTTCCAGCTTCACGCGCGGGATTTTCTGGCTGATGAAGCGTTCGATGGCGAAAACGTGCGGCGCATCCTCGGCCACCATGATGGTGAAGGCGTCGCCGGTGTGCTCCGCGCGGCCGGTGCGCCCGATGCGGTGGATGTAATCCTCGGGATGCTGCGGCACGTCGTAGTTGATGACGTGGCTGACGTCCGCGATGTCCAGGCCGCGCGCGGCGATGTCCGTGGCGACGAGCACCTCGTATTTGCCGTCGCGGAAACCTTCGCAGCGCCTGCTCGCGCTCCTTCTGCGTGCGGTTGGAATGCAGCACGGCCACGGCGTGGTTGTTGCGCTTGAGCAGGCCGGCGACGCGGTCCGCGCCGTGCTTGGTGCGGCAGAAAACCAGCACCGAGTTGTAATTCACGCGCTTCGAGCAGTTCGAGCAGCAGGTCGGTCTTTTGCGTGTCGGAAACGGGATAGATGACGTGCTTCACCGTCTCGGCGGGCGTGCGGCGCGCGCCGATCTCAATCGTCTCCGGATTGTGCATCGCCCATTGGATGAGCGTTTCGATCTGCGGCGGAATGGTGGCGGAAAACAGCGCGGTGTGGCGCTTGCGCGGGCATTTTTCCACGAGCCGGCGCACGTCGGGCAGAAATCCCATGTCGAGCATCCGGTCGGCTTCGTCGAGCACGAGAAATTCCACCTTGTCCAGCCGCACCGTGCCTTGTTCGAGATGATCCAGCAAGCGTCCGGGCGTGGCGACGACGACGTCCGCGCCGGCGCGTAAGTTCATCGTTCTGCTTGCCGTAACCGACGCCGCCGTAAGACGACGGTGATTTTCAAATCCGTGAAGCGCGCGTAATCGCGGAACGGCGGTTTCGACCTGCGCGGCGAGTTCGCGCGTCGGCTCCAGAATGAGCACGCGCGGGCCGCGGGCTTGTGCTGGCCGAGCTTGGAAAGAATCGGCAGGGCGAACGCGGCGGTCTTGCCGGTGCCGGTCTGCGCGCTGCCGATGACGTCGCGTGCCGGACAACACGAGCGGAATGGCGCGAAGCTGGATGGGCGTCGGTTCCATGTAACCCATCGCCTTGACGCCGTCCAACATGACTGGCGAAAGACCTAATTTACTGAAAGGCATGAGCAGGTTAGCAATTCGACGGATTAAGGAAAGCAATGAATTCAGGGCGGCGACGTGGGCCGTGACAGCCGGAGGTTTTCATTCAAAAAGAAAAAACCGGCACGGTGCGCCGGGTGGATTCTCGCAGGAGCGGCGCAGCGATAAATTTCGCTGCCGCCGCCAAATATTTTAGACAGACGGGGGATTCGTTTCGCCTACCGTTTCCGCCGCCGGCACAGCCTCGACCGCCGGCGCGGCGACGGCGTCAGCCGGTGCTGGCGTTTCAGCCACGGTTTCGGGCGCCGGATTTGCCGGCGCGGGAACTTCCGCCGCCAGCTCCGCCGCAACTTCCGCCGGCGGGCACGGTTTCCGTGGCGGTCGCCGTTTCGCCTTCGCGCCGGCTTTTCACGGATTTCTTTTCCGGCTTCACCGGCTTGGGCGCGGGTTTCTTCGCCGTTTCCATCCGGCCATCGGCAAATTCCAGCACGGCACCCTGATGAATGAGCCAGTGCAAATCCACGATGACCGCCGTCTGTTCCGGCGTGGCTTCGGGCGCGGTGCGGTTCGGCGGGTTTCGCCGGCTGCGCTGGTGCCGGTGCGGAAGCACCTTCGCCTTCGGCAACGGGTGCGGCGGGCGCGACGGTTGAATTTCCGTGACCGGGCTTTCGCAACTTTGGGCGTCGGCGCGAGCGCCTCGATCAATTTCTTCCGCGTGCATTTCGCGTTCGCGTTGATGAATTCCATGATGCGCTTGATGTTTTCCGAGACCGGCGTGGTTTCGAGGTCGAGGAACTGCGGCCGCGCGACGCTGACGTGCGTGACGGTCTTGTTGACCTTGAAAAATTGCAGGCCGTGATGCGCGAACTGCTGGCTCAACTTCGTCGCGATGGGCAGCGGGAAAAATTTCTGCTGCTCCCATTCCTGGCGGATGAGCCGCTGCAACCCGCAGCAGCGCAGACTGCGGCTCGGCAGGCCGGCGACGGTGAGCGTTTCCACCGGCTTGATGATCGAATCCTTGTGCGTGGCGCGGAAATGTTTTTCCACTTCTTCGAGCGTCGCCAGCTTGAGCGGCTCCGGCACGTTGAGGCAGATGTATTCGGTCTTGAAGCTTTGCTCCTCGATCCATTTCTTGACGACCGCCTCGTCCTTCACGATTTTCACGCGCGACTTGAACATGTCGAACGGCATCCGCGAAAACTTCTCCGCGTGCAGCTTGCGCAACTGGTTCTGGTAATCGTGATAATTCGGCGGGCCAAGAATCGCGCCGCTCAAACCGCATTGCGCGACGAACGTGTAAACGCCCTTCGGCGGCTCGGTCGGCCGTGCGCTCGGCCTGGTAAAACGTGGCGAAATGATTTTTGAGCACATGCGCGACGGCCTCGTCCTCGCTGGTCCACGGCGAATCGTCAAGCGCGCAAACAAACAGCGGCTGCGCCGCGCCATCGGATTTTTTCTTGCGTGAGCTGGACGGAATATCGTTCCGCCTTCTGCAAAATCAGCAGTGCGATTTGAAACAGCGGATACGCGCGGCCCGTGATCTTGATCTGCCGCGACAACTGCTCGACACCGCGTTCTTCCGGGATGAACGCGACGTTCAACTCCGGCAACGGCGCGGGTGGTTCGGGACGTTCACGCCGATCATCACGCCGGTCGCCGCCGCGAAAACCACCTTTGCGGTCGCCGCCAAATTTTGAACCGCCACCGCGCGGCGGGCCGCCAAAGCCACCACGCCGTTCACCGCCACTGCCGCCGGGACCATCGCGGCGCGGCGCACGCCGTTCGCCGGGCTTGCTGCTGAATGGACGTTCGGGCTTGACACCTTCATTGCCGGTGAATTTTTCAAAACGGTTGGACTCGGTTTTCCCCTGCGCCCACGCGGGCTGGAAGAGGTTTTCCAAGTTCAGATCGAGATCGGAAACATTGCTCATGTAAAAATGCCCCGACAGGCGGGGTTGATAATCCAGAGTAGCATGGATTGACACGGCGCGGAAAGCAAGCCCGTCGTCGCGCCGTTTTGCCTGCCGCCCATGAATCCAATAATCTTCCAGCCGAATTGGGCAGAGCCGTGAGCAATTTGAAAACCGCTTTTACCGCCAGAAATGTTTCGGATATTTCCGCGCCAGCTCCGATTTGATCTTCGGATAATGTTCGCGCCAGAAGTTCGCCAGGTCCTGCGTCACTTGGATCGGCTTCATGCCCGGCGTCAAAATGTGAACCGTCACCGGCACGCGGCCCAGCGCGATCTTCGGCGTCTGGTTCACGTCGTAAAGTTCCTGGATGCGCAGCGAAATGAACGGCGGCTTGCCCTTTTCATAATTCACCTTCGGCGTGCGCCCGTTCGGCAGCGTCAGCCGCTCCGGCGCGTGCTTGTCCAGCAGTTCGCGCTGCGCCGGCGAGAGCCACGACATCACGACCGGCTTCACTTCGCGCTCCTTGATGTCCTTGTAGCTCACCGCGCCGTGGCAAAGCTGCTCGATGATGTGTTTCTTGTCGTCGTCGGTGATCGCGGGCAATTGCAAGTCCGGGCACTCGCTGGCAAAGCAAATTCAACCGCGCCAGCCATTGCTCGACGCTGATGATCCCAGTTCGGCAACAGCAACCGGCCGGCCAGAATTTCATCCGCCAGCAAGCGCGCCGCCGCGTCGGCCGGCGGCGGGTCAATGCGTTTGGCCGCCAGCGCCAGATCGCGGAAGCGCAACAGCTCGGCGGCCAGCACCCGCTTCTGCTGCGCGTCAAATTGCACGTGCAAATCGCGCTTTGATGTCGTCGGGAAACAATTCGCGCAGCCAGTCGGCTTCAATCGCCGTGGCGAGCGAAAGAATGGTGTTCACCTCGCGGTCGCGGCCTTCCACCTCGCGGATTTCCGCCGCCACGAACAGCGGACTGTGCTGCACCCCGCTTTCGCGCGCCAGCACGCCGCGCCGGCCATGAACCAGTTCGCAGCGCAACGTTCCCTGATCCATCCGCCGCGCCACGCGGTCGCTGAAACCGATCAAAATGCATTTCTGCAACGCCTCGTCCTTCACCTCGTTGGGCCTGCGTGTCGAGGCCTTCGTCCTTGGCGATGCGGAGAAATTGGTCAAACAGCGGCCCGACCTGCTTGCGCGGTGACGGCGTGGATGCCCAGCTTGCGGCAGGCGTCCAGGCGGAATTGGTTGTTGAACGCATAACTCCACGCGCGCATCAGAATCCAGAAATCCGACGACGCCTTTTCGCCGAGCAAATCTTCGCGCGCCGATTCGGTTCGCGTGCCGACGTTGCGCAACAGCAAATCGCGGCCCTGCGTCAGCGCTGCGACGAGGCAGGCCTGAACATACAGCGGCCAAACGGCAATCCCGTGATGCAGTTTACGTTCAACACGCCGGTGGGTGCGTCGGCGGCCAACCAATGCGGACGGGTGTTGTTCAACGACTATCACGTGATCCCGGTTCAAGCTCACGGCAAGATGTTCCCCGCGGAGTGCCCGCCGCTTCCCGCGGTCATGAGGCCGCAAGAGGAGATGCTGGAGTACGCACTCTTCGACCTCTCCCGCCTTTGTGCAGCCGGTGGTGGTGCCTACGATCTCGATTGCTTTTGCGCCCAGCCCCTTGACCGGAAAATCGGGCGACACCGCCGACCCGCTCGTTGTAAATGTGACCAACACCAGCGCCACTACCCCCATCGATAGCTTCGTGACTATGACGCTTGCACTGCCGCCGCTGGTGGCGGTAACGGCCATGACAGATTCCACGGGCGGCTGGCGTTGCACGGTAGCGACACTGAGTTGCACGCGCACGACGGAGCTCGCTGCCGGCGCCAGCGACGCGGTGACGTTGACCCTGAGCGTGGGGACATACACGACGGCGCCGAGCCCCGGGCAATTGACGGCAACGGTTTCGGATGCGACGTTCTCGACCAACCCCTCGGCTTCCGATACCGTTATCTTCCAGCAGCAACCGGTCATCACCTGGGCCACGCCCAAGGCTATTATTTTCGGCACGCCGTTGAGCGGAACGCAGCTGGACGCAACCGCCAACGTGGCGGGCAGCTTCGTATATTCTCCAGCGGCGGGAGCCGTACTGGCAGTGGGCCAGCAAACTCTGCAAGCCACGTTCACGCCCACCGATGCCCTCGACTACTCCAGCGCTACGTCCACTGTGAAGTTGACGGTGCTGCCGGCAACTCCGCTGGTGACGTAAGCGTCGAACGCCAATGCCATTTTCCTGAGCAACGCGGTAAGCTTTACTGCCAGCTTCCCGACCTTGCCGGTGATGCCTACGGGCACGATTGCTTTCATGGATGGAGGGACGCAGATTGGCTCGGCAGCCTACTGTTCCACCAGAAGAGATTCTGCTTCCATTATTCAACCTCATTTGGAATGCGTGCGGCCATCCGAAATCTAGAAATTTCAATGACCATGGCGAATGGATCCACGGGCGAAGGTGAGTATGGCTTGACGACATCAATGTGCGCGTCGTAACGTTTGAGCCTGTTATTTAAGAACCCAGCTCCCGGGGGCCACATCTAGGAACATGGCAAATACTCTGCTAGGCTAGCTACCATTCACCATTCTTTAGAGCTGTGAATTACGAAATTCCCCAACCCTCTTTTTCTTGAGCGCATAAAACCAACCACAGGCAACTGCGGTTTTTTATTTCTGACACAAAATCATCCAGAACAAATCACCGAAGGAAACGGAACAAGATTACGCGATGACGAACGAGAAGATGGCGTGGAGGTAGTTCGCGATGTAGCCGTTCACGGAACGCGGGAGCGAGGTCACGAGCCCGTGGAACAGTTTCATGGAACGGAAGTCGAACTCGATCGAGAAGCGGGAACGGTAAAGCTTGTCCTGCCATTTCGTGGCCAGCTTCTTCATGCTCTTGAGCGGGCGGATGAGGATCGCCTTTATTTAACACGGCTTGACCATATCATGTTGGTTGGTCATGCCTTGACCGCCAAAAACTCATCGGCGAGATCGGTGCGAAAATATGACTCAAAAGAATTCGAAGCTGGATTGAAGACGTGCCAACCAACTCGTCCAGTTTCCACAGACCAAATAGACGTTGGATAGTGAGAAGTTTTTCGAAACCCCGGCGCGCTCGTGACTTCGTGTTTGGCGAGAGGAATGCGCAGTAGTTGAAGCTTATTGTGAAGATCGCTAAACGCCGGAAACCTAGGCGACTTGATTGCCCTCAGTCCGCGAGTAATAAAGGCCGCACAACCATAGAATCGAAAGTGCAGCGCACTCCACGAGAAGCCACGGCTCCTCCGCATCGTTAGTTGATTCTGGATCTCGTCGCGCCAAAGCCCGTTCCATTTGGATAAGTTTTCGCTCAGCGAACATCAGATTTTCAACCGATATAGACATGTAAGGCGCGCTCTCGGAAGCGAGGTATGCCGCGCTTTTGATCCATAACTTCGAGCGCTCTTTAAAATCGGTTGGAATGTAATGATGGGGGTTCCTATCTAAAACGTCCGGCATAGATTCTCCGAGTCGTGAGACCCACCCGCATCACCGGTGTCGAGCCTTGTTATCACGTTGCCTCTTCCCGTTAATTGCCTCATTGCGCCTTCTCCACAAACTCACATCCCGGCAGCACATGGATGAGCGGCTTCAACTCCTGCAACGAAAAGGGGTGGTCGAGGAGCCTTTCCTGTTCGAGTTCTAAATGCCGTTGCCGAAAATTAGTATTTGCGCCAAGGTCTACTACGTTTAGATGTCGATCCATAAAATACGTCACGGTTTCCGGCATGTCTTCGCGTTCTCCTTCCGCAATGGTTACGATGATGCGATCTGCATTAACGGTCAGGTTGATCACCCGGTTATAGGGTTCACGGTGCGGTTTTGCTTTTGCCACACAGGTGCGCTCGAAGAGTACCCGGCAGGTCTCCGTGCCCGCACCCAATGGTGAAAGGTGCCCTCGTGTCCCTTTAGCAAGAACAGTAAACCCTAGATCCCGATTGGGCAGATCAAGACTCAGATCGGTTGTGCCGTTGACGTTATTCGGATCAAACGCGACGAGTGTCGCAGCATGGTAACCATTATTCACACCAGCTAAAAAGATCCGCTCCTTGCCGTTGTATGTAGCAAACTGTCCGTATCTGAGGTGGCCGGCGTGCCAGTATTCACTGACCTTCGTCAGGTCTCCCTTGAGAACCGTTATTTCGTTCGGCGCTTCATTCAACACGCTAGAGACTACAATCCGATTCTCCGAGCCTCCAACTGGCTCGGGATATACTCCCGCAATAGCGTACGGCGGCAGATACTCATCATACGGCTTTTTCGAAGCAGGATCAGAATTCGGCCCCACGACGAGACTCGCACCGGGATGAAACGTGAGCGTTCGCTTTGGCGAGGCGTGAAACCTTCGCATCAAACGTGACGGCGTAATAAATCCGTAAAGCGTATCGCTCTCAAGGTTGAACGCCGCTGGGTTCAATACAAAGAGAACATCTGCAACGCCATCCCGATCTAAGTCCGCAAATCGGCAGAGCGGAGGGCGGTCGCGGTACCTTTGGGTGTTTAGGTGCTCTGGGAATTCATGCCTCCAGACTTCGCGTCCCTGTCCGTCTTTCACGACAAGCGTATTGACGGAAACCTCACACGCCGCCGGTTCGCCGGGCGCGGTTGCATAGAGAACAACGCCAATACCCGAAACCAAAACAAGTCCTGCGGCGACAACTATAGAAAGGGAGTGTCTGGTTGTTATGGCAGCAGATTTTGATGTTTTGTCGTCAGTGGTGAGCGGGGACTCGGGCTCGTGAACGATCCCGACGTTCTCAGCCGACAAGAGGGGAGTGGCATGTTGAGTCCCGTCATCAACAATACCGTTCAAATGGGATTGCTTTTGGATTGCATCTAGGGGAAGGAACGAAACGGGACCCATGAAACGATATCCGGCACTTCCTACCGTCACAATCCATCGGGGATTCTTGGGGTCCGTTTCCACGGCCAATCGGATTTGTCGGATGTTTTGCTGGACAAGATTAGGATCGCCGTCCTCGTTGCCCCACACGGCCTTCAGCAATTCTTCTTTTGATACGGGTCGATAATGATTGATGGCGAGAAATCCGAGAACCTCGCATGGCTTCGTGGCAAGTTTTACGGCTACTGAGTTGCGCTGTAATCGGTGGCGACATCGATCCAGCCTAAACTCGCCGAATTGAATGACTGCCGGACCTTCGGTTTTGTCATCCACCATGGTGGCTTTATTCGCTTTCCTTTCAGAGACTTCAGCGCTCCTCAGCGTTTTTTTCAGTGCATTTCAGTGAGCTTTAATTGTATCGTCTGGGAAATGTTCTTGGAAGAATTTCGTTCCCTGGTCGTGCGAACAGCCTTCTTCGTGACCGGACTCGTGGTTTTTGGCGGCTGTGCCAACGCCGCGCTGGTCACGCTCGACTTTGAAGGATTCTCGGACAGCACAATCCTTACCACCCAGTACCCCAGCGTCACCTTTACGAACGCAATCATTCTCACATCGGGCATTTCCCTCAATGAGTTCGAGTTTCCGCCGCGCTCCGGCATGAACGTCGTCTCGGATAACGGGGGACCAATGACCATCGACTTCAGCCCGCCGATCACGAGCTTCAGCGGGTACTTCACCTATCTTGAACCGCTCACTATTGATGGCTATAACGCGGCGGACAAGGAAGTCGCATCAGCAGCGTCGCTCTTTTCCAATAACCTGGCGTGCCTCGCCGGACCGCCGTGCTCGGGCGATCCCGGCAGCAGCCCGAACGAGTTCATTGAGATGAGCTTTACAGGAGGGATGTCGAGCGTTACGATTACAGGTGATCCTGCGGGTGGGTCGTTCACACTGGATGATGCGACGTATACGACCGCTTCCGCTACGTCTGTCCCCGAACCCCTCACGGCGTTCTTAATTCCACTCGGCGTTGCCTTACTAGTCGCCTATAACCAAGTACAAGAAACAGCCATCGCTATGAAAAGGTCATTCATCATCCCGATTGCAATCGCAGCCATCCTCGTTGCCGGAGGTGTTTTGCTCATGGCCGCGCGTCGCGATGGGCAACCGAACAGTCTGCCAGCGACGCAATCTATTCAACCATCAAGTACCACACCGACCGTTGGAACGCCCGTAATCACGCCGAGCATCATCATCGCAAACACTTCTACGCCGGTAACGGTCTCCGTCCAAATCACCGATCCGTCGTTGATTCCGAACAGCGTAAACATACTGCTCCTCAATGGAACAGGGACGCAGCCAACTATTCTCGGAGGGCTTCCATGCAACGCGAGCGGGATGTGTACCGCTCAGTTTACGTTTAACCAGCAAGCGCCTGGCCAGATACAACTTGAAGCGTCCGCCGCATTTCGGGGATTGCTAAGACGGGTGTTATCGAACACTGTAATGGTAGGCGTCTGGAATGCAGTTAGTGACGGCGTTTCAGGTCTAACTTTCGACCTGCCCCCACTCGGTTTCCCACCGCTCGTCGCCTCAGTGAGTTCCACTTCAGGAACGTTATTCGTCATTCATGTAAGTGGAGTAGAGGCCTCGGATAATCTTCCACATCCTCTCCTGCGCTTGATCGTCATCTCGAATCCATTAAGGCAAGACTTAAGAACGTGGTTTGAAAGCAACGTAGATGACGCGAGCGGAACCCTCCTTGCATCAGGTGCTTTTCAATTTGAGCAACTCGCAAATGGGCCAGCTCTTATATTCGTAGGTCCAACACCTACTAGTTACCAAGGCGGCCCGTTCGGTCAGGGTTACGTCCTATCTGAGGCGACGGGTCTTATTTATGAACTACTTGAATCCCAAGACGGGCAGCTTACCGACTTTGGCTATTCGGCTTCTTCGGTGTCGGCAATGATGCCATCTATTTTGGGGAGTATACATTGAGATATTCTGCACCTGTCTTGTACTGGCAGTTATTACCTACCTGTTCGGGATCGCTGATTTCAGCCGTGCTTTTTCTGGCAACGCTGCCGGCTTACGGGCAGGATGCGCCCGCCTGCGGGCAACCCTTGTCTGCAGATGCTTCTTACAAAACAATTCCTGTCTATTCGAATGGCCCGGATCAACAGTCAACGACTGCCTGCGACAAACAAAAGAAATATTTCCCATACGGGATGTTCGGTAGCCAATTTCAGTGCACCGAATACGTTAAACGATTTTATTATGAGTCTTTGAAAGATAAACATGCAATAAACTGGACAGGTGACGCAATCGATTATTTCGCCTCTGCGAATACAGACTTGCCAGCTTTGGGCGCAAACAACAAGATGCTTATCCCATATCAGAATCGTGGCCAAACAGGTCCAGCTCCAGACGACATCCTGGTTCTTGCTCTTACTAATCCACCTGATACTGAAGGTCACGTGGCAATCATCACGTCGGTCACTGAAGACACAGTCACGCTTATTGAGCAGAACTGGTCCTTCAGCGGATTCCACACTCTTCCTATGGCCAAAATATGCTCGAATGGGACTTGCGCTTATGAAGTCAGCGATCGAATCAGCTATCCAGCAGATCACCCCGAAGGTATCGCTTGGACCGTTACGGGATGGCTTCGTCTACCTCCCATTCCGCCTAATCTCACTACGGTTCAGTTTACAGGAACGATTACATTCGTCGGCGATCAATATAACTTCCTTCCACCAGGACTTGTCATCGAAGGCAATAGCCTATCTGGGTCGTTTACTTATGACCCAACCGTACCGAATTCAAGTAACAATCCGAATGTAGGCGAGTATGTCCAGACATCTCCTAATACGAGCATGGTCATGACAATTTTCGCAAGCAATGGCCCATTGACATTTGTAACCCCTTCTCCGCCGCCCCAATACTCTCTCAACACAGTCTTGGGGCAACAGAGTGCTGTTTTTGCATCTAGCTTTAACGTTCTGGCTCCGGTAGCATTTCCAAATCTTGATTCGGTAAACGGAATAGGTATCGGGCTTGCGTTGGCAAATCAACCTGGTCAGCCTCCCTTTCTTAGTAGTATTGCCCTTCCCAATAATTGGAGCACTCTCAGTCTAAGCCAAAACCAAGAGCCTGGGGTTGGGAGCGGGGTGACCGGAATCGGTAGCAGCAATATCCACACTGGGATTGGCTGGTTTATCGACTACTATATAAACACACTCACCCAGCTTCAGTAGATGAGCTGAAACCTATATGTTCTGTGCCCTCTGGTTGACCCGAATGAAGCGATACACGATCTGCATGATAGATGGTCGACTCGCCAGCTCTGTGCTCAGGCGAGGAATCCATCGATCCGCCCTTTCCCTAGTCCTGCATCCCCAAAGTCCAAGGAGTACCTGGTCTGCAAGGGTTTTCTCTAAATCAAGATCCGCTCCACCTCATCTAGCGTGATCTCATCGCTTGTTCGGTCATAGAGTTTTGTCGTGCGGGGTGATTCGTGGGCGGCGATGGCCTGGGCGTTCTCGATCGTGCCGCCATTTTCAAGGTATGCAGTAATGCCCGTTGCCCTGAAGGTATGACAACACGTCGAAGAGGGGAGTCCGGCCAAAAGCGCACGGCGCTTCACCATGCGGAGCATGTCGGTGCGCGTCATTGGATTCATTGTTATGTTCCGATGGCGGTCAACACTCCGAAAGAGGGGAGACTTCTTTTCATCTCCGATGCCGGCGACGGTGAGATACGCATCAACGTATGCTTCGGCATTGTGATGCGCAGGCACCTCATGCCGCTTTCCACCTTTTTCATGAAGCCGCACCCAGGAACGCTTTCCGTTTTCGTAATAGTCTTCGACGTGCATGTTGACCATCGCGGAGACTCGCGCAAAGGTGTAACACATGAGTCCAATGATCGCTCGGTCACGGAGGCCGATGACGGAGTCTGTCTTTATGGAATCAAGAAGGGTGCGCGCTTGGTCAGCTTTTAAGACGGGAGTCTTGCCGCGCTTCACAACGTGCTTCGGCCCACGCACGGATGATGCGGGATTCATCGGAACAATTTGGCCGGTGACTAAGAAATCAAAAAGCATTCGAATCGCAGCCAGGTGTTGCTTCACCGTCGGTGGCGCTCCGGGGTGTCCCTCTATATATGTTCCGATCACGATGGAATTGATCTCTTCAATTGTTCTCACGCGGTGCTTGTCGCACCATGCGAAGAATTGGGAGACTGCTTCGGCGTAAGCCGCTCGCGTATTCTTATTCCTGATCGTTGCCGTAAAGAATTCAACGAAGCGCCAGGCGGCGGCATCACCCGCACGCATGATGATCGGCAATCCATCAAAACCAACCCGGTGCAGATCTCTTTTGGGAACCGGCACAAGGTCAAAGCTCATGGGTCGAGTAATTTTAAGTTTCGACGGGCGCTAAATTCATTTGGATCAAAAAAATAAATGGGATTTATTTCATCCTCAAAAAGCTCTTCGCGCAAGGCGTCAGTCGGTTCGGCGTTCAACCGGACTTGACGGTTTAGCTTTTTGTGTTGCTTTTTAACTCCTCCTCTCTTAGTAGATTGGTGCCTCATAACGTCCTTTATGATACGCCGATGGGGGATGCTGTCAACTTGACAGAAAGTCGATCCTGACTTATATTTTTCGGGTCGGTCGGGCTCCTTCACAACCTCCGATCTTTCCTTCATCACCGAAGACTCACCTTGGCCACAGCCAGAAGACACCGAATCACTACTGGTGTTTTCTGGCTGTGGCCATGAATGGCCGATAGCAATCTAGGAGGTTCGGATGGTAGATCAAGCAACACAGACAACAGAGCAGCAATACACTGACTACGGAAACATAGTCTGTCGATCAAACTGCCCTTTTAAGATCGGAGAACTGGTACAAAATGAAGACTGGCAGGTTGGAGACGAAGATTTTCCTGGCAACCCGAATCCGTCTTATGTCAAAGCTAGAACTTGGCGCGTAATCGCACGCAGCAGTGAACAGGAGTGGCTAAAACGCAATCCTACGAAGCCGCTGGATGCGAAGTACAACCGGTATTTTCTGATCGCCGCCGATTAAATGGCATCCGCGAATGCCAACATCCCATCAATTTCCCCGGAGCCTTCTTTCAAGAAGTCACCGGGGTTTTATTTAGCCTCATCGTCCTAAAGGACTCGGCTGCGCCACAATCATCGAAAGATAAAATCGAATGCCATCTGTACGCGGATTGGCTGCGGGTTGTTATCCAGCCAATTCTGCTTTAGCATTGCTGGCTTGTACCGCCAACCATTCACTCTCTCGTAATGTGCTCCTCCAGTTCTTTGCCAGGACTGTGTAAGAACTGGATATCAGTTGGATTGCCTCGCTCGTCCACAATGAAGCAGACGGGCACGGTTCCCTTAAAGCCATTCGCCCATTTAATGCGGTTGTTTTGATGCCTGAGATCAAAAAGGAATTGAGGATTTGAATAGCCACCAAGTGGCTACTATAGCTATCACAATGAACACAAGGAGGTTGTCGGCTCGTTTGAAGAATCTCCCAGGCTGGTCCATGTGATGTATTTTATATAAGAACTACCACCCGTTTAAAAAAAGAGACGCCGATGAAGTTGGCGTCCTTCTAGAAAAAGTTTTCAATATTCCTCCGGCAAAAGAATTGTGGTTACAGAGCGGTCTGCCTCCGTAATCACGTAGATGCGAGTGCCGTCATGTAAGTCGTACGCAGAAAAGATCCGGGAACCATCTTTGAGCGCTTCCTCATTTCGCTCTTTATCGTCATTATCGAGATCACCCCAGTCCCCTCTTACGTGCCTTAAAAGAAATTCAAGAGGAATCTGGCTGTTCTTTTCTAATGCTGCGATTGCGCCGGGCGTGCCAACGGCTCGCCCGAGTGCAAATCGCGGCTCAGTCATGTTGCTCTCCCCCAAGATCTTCTACGCGGTGCGAACACGCTTGGAGGAACGAACCCAGTTTTGCCGTGGCCCGATACTGCGGAATAGGGTCTAATGCTTTGAAGGCCGATGTAAACGCATTCGAGAGGCTCCACATGGTTCCCGGCGAAAAATCTTCATGCGGCGGATTGAAATAGAGATCATGGGTGTGTTTGGCAAGGTGCCGGGGCACGTCTAGCACGCCCTCAATGAACGCTTGGTAAATAACCATTTTCGCGGTGACGGCAGTGATTTGTGATTCGCGCCATTTAGCGACTGACTCCACCATCGGGTTGAAATTCCGTTGCATCTGGTCGACCCCGATGGATAGTGCATCCTGAAGGCGGAAGTTCTTCGAGTGCTTGGCGAGCAACGGCTCAAAGTCCCCGTGGAATGCCATGTTGTCGCAAACAAGAACGCGATATCCGACCGTGATTGCGAGACGCATAGATTTGTCGTGGGCGTTACGGATGCCGATGGCGAATCGGCAACCTTCAAATCCGGTTTGGAGTTCCAGAACACCAAACATCTTCATGCCATCTTTCGATACGGCATATTCCTCTTGTTGCACCATGATGTGACGGAACCCAAGGGTTTCGATAAGAGCTTCTATCACTTGAACGTGGGCGATTGGGCGGTGTGTTTCGGTTCCGAGAGGTGTGGGCACAAGTGCCAACTCCTGCCGGGTAAGCTTTCCTGTCTGAGACAGGAGTGTAGACGGAGCTTCGATCATATCAGTGTCTCTTTCGTATGGAAGTGGGATTGGAGCATTCGCCGGATGGCGGATGCTGATTGGGAAACAGCTGATTGAATCGTATGCTGAGAGGATTGTGTGGTCAATAGCAAACCCTCGTCGATGCGAACGACCGACTTATGATTTGACGTGGCGATGGAATTTCGTTGGATTGGGTGGAACGGATTTTGATTTAGCTGGAGTACCATCGAACCAATTCGCCGTGGCAAAACATCGATTCTCACGCGAAATACGGATGGCGATAGGTATGATTCTTGAGAGGAGTAATATTCCAATGACTCAGGCGGGTCAGTCCCTATGGCTGCGATGGAAAAAAGTGTCACTTCCCAACAAACTCACTGTTGGGTGCACCGTCGCCATCGCTATTGCCACTATTCTTTATACTGCTTTCGCCTATGGACAATGGAATACTATGGCGAAACAACTCGAAGAAATGAAGGGTGGTTCAACACAGGCCGATCAACTCATTAGGGAAACCCATAATTTAGCCGACAACGCCGGCAAGCAGGCGGTGAACGCATCTGAAGAAGTGAAGAAACTTGATGCGTTGGTTTTAGCAACGAGCAAGCAGGCAGCCGCGACTCACGACCAACTGTCTATTATGCAAAGGCAACTACACGCAACACAAGATCAGTTGAATGCTTCATCCAATGCTCTTATCGTACAGGAACGACCATGGATAAAGATCACTCCGCGTATTGTAAGTCCTCTGACATTTGATGTTGGAGGTAGGCAGGGCGGCCCGGTTGCCCTTATGAGTGTCGAAAACACATTGGAAAATGTAGGTCAGACCGTCGCGGTGAATGTAGTGAGCTGGGAAGATGTTCTTCCAATAGATCTAGACAATTCCCTAAGAACGGCACTTAAGCGACGATCAGAATGGTGTGATGCCAATCGATATCCTCCCCAAGAGAATGTTGGCTTTCTGTCATTCCCCCACGATCCTCATGTCCAACTGGCGGATGTCGGGCCAACTATGGCGACGATCAAAGCATTTACCGTTCATGAAACGCAGTCGCCACCAGATAGTGTAGATGGGACCGTGGGATTTGTTTTGGTTGGTTGTGTTTGCTATCGTTCGTCGTTTGAGCCGAAAACCAGTGCGACACATCAAACGCGGTATCTCTATTTTCTTGGAAAACCTATGATGCCAGGATTTCTACCAAATATAATTCCACGTGGTGTGGCGAGTGACCTGCGCCTTATCGAGGCACCTTTCTATTTCATTGCTGATTAGTCTCGGTCTACCGGACGCAACGGAAGCCGTCATCAGATATGGGCACTCAGCAGTCCTTGCAGTCGTCACCTTCAAACCAAATGATAGTCTGAACTCGCCGCGAATCCTGCGCTTTGCAACTGTCCGAAAATTTCTTAGACTTACTTTGGAACTTTTAAAGGAGGTCTATGGACTTTTCACAGGTCAAGGCGGTTCCGATTCTTTCGGTTCTTGCCCACTATGGCATTAAAGCGCGGCCACGGAAGGGTAATCAGTTCATAGCTGATTGCCCTTTGCCATCTCACGCACGCGCTGAACATAAAAAGGACACGTTCTCGATAAATACGGAAAGCAATATCTTCTACTGCCACTCGGAAACCTGCCGTGCAGCTTCGAGTAAGCCGAAGGGCGGGGACGTGATTGATCTCGTGACGTTGATGGAAGGGCTAAAGCCGAAAGAGGCCGCGCAAAAGATTCTGGGCCTGAAGCCCGGACCGGTAGTCGTGGAAACGGGCGTGAACAAACCGCTCGGCTTCAAACTCGAAGGGCTTGAGTATCACCCGGAAATTGAAAAGCGAGGGATCTCAAAAGAGACGGCACAACAATTTGGCGTTGGCTTTTTTGGACGTAGGGGTAGCATGGCTCGCCGGATTGTGTTCCCGTTATATGAGCATGGGAACCTTATCGGTTATGTCGGTCGCACGGTCGAACCGGTCACCCCTGAAAATCCCAAATGGAAGTTTCCCCCTGGATTGCAGAAAACATTTCTTTACGGGATTGAGTGGTGCGATCCGGCGAAACCCGTCATCCTCTGCGAATCGCCTTGGATGGTGCTCTACGCCAAGCAACGAGGCGGGCAAGCTGCCAGTATGCTCGGGAAAGAACTGACTGAGGGGCAAGAACGACAGCTAGAGCCCTTCAAGGAAATAATCTTGGCACTCGACAATGACGAAGAAGGAAAAAAGGCGGCCGCCAAATTGGCCAACCGCCTTACGGGCAAGAGAATAAGGAAAGCATCCCTACAGGGATGATGGTGCGCCGCTCTCTATGGGCGGCGTCTTTTTAGTGCAGGTCGTCGCGCGGTGGCCGAGTTCACCGCAGTTGGAACATCGTTTTCCGGCTTTGCGGGTTTCCCCGCTGAACCCGAGTTGTTCGAGTTTTGCGTTGATCAAATCCCGTTCCTGAATGAGAAGCGTGATAGCTTGCTTGCAAAGGTCTTCTGCCTGGTCGAGTGCTGTCATAAAGATTCCGTGCGCTGTGCGGCTGGGATTAGTTTATTTACCCGAAGCACAAAACTCCTAGAACGTCATGCGACGTCTTGTAGGTCATACTTGTCGAAACACCGATCACAATACCCTGTCTTAGGATGCTTGAGGCATTTGAAGTGTACGAGATCGTTGCAAGCATCGCAGACAATATGGTCATTGTCAGGCGTCCTTACAACCGAAATCGTAAACGGCAACCCCTCGACATCTTCAGAAAGAACCCTGAAACCGCCGCTCACTTTCTTTCCACAAACGACACACAATTCGCCCGTCTCATCTTTAGCCATGGTTTTAATTGAAAAACCAGCCGCGACAGTCGCAATCCCAGCTTCACACAATTTTGTTCTTTTGGAGCATGGATAGATACGCAGGTTACGCGCCTGAAATGTCCCTCACGTTTTCTTTTGGGAGGGAGATTGCCTCCTTGCGTAAATCTTCTGCTAGCCGTAGGATTTCCATATGAGTCCGTGCGCTGTAGGTTCGTAGGGATTAGTTTATTTTACTTTCACTTCAAAGTTGAGAAGCGGTTCGACAATTGCTTCCGCCTCTTCCGCTGTTGCTACGGTCAATAGCTTCAGCCGTGCCAGATCAAAAGGTTTGGCAAGCACCTGTTCTTTGGTGCCCAACTCCTTATCGAGATGCTTCTCAAGGTCTGACTTCATGGAGCTCGGTGCCCTCCGGCTCAAACTGACTGACCCGTCATCCGAGAGGTCAAACCCGACCCTCGCCAACTCCGCCTCGGTTTCCGACACCGCGGTTGTCGCTTTTTGGAGGTCGTGCTCGGCTTTGGTGGCTTGAGCCCGCGCCTGACGGACGCGGTCAATTGATTCGTTGGCATCAAACTTCTGAACCCATTCCTTGATGAGCGCCTCTTCTAAGGAGTCACGAATTTCATCGTATTTATTTCTAGCCCTCGCCCAAATTTCACCGTCATAGTTAGAAACGATCAGTTTCAATAGCGCGGTGCGCTGGGGTTGGGTAAGTTGTTGTATTCCTTCTTTCATTGTTTTGGTAATTTGTTACGTGTCCTACGACCCTACAGTCGCAATCCCAGCTTCGCACTGAACACTCTTTTTTAAAAGAGCGGACGGCCTCCCCCGTTACGCAGGTTACGCGCATGCGACCTGCGCTTCGAACGCTTGAACGGCTTCGATCCCTCGGCGGTCGGTCCGAGCGCTTTGTTTATTTTCGCGGCGATGTCCGCGACCGGCGTGCCGGTGTTCTCCCGCGCCCAGGCGGATACTTTGCGGGCCGGCATGAAAGCTTCATTGATCTCGGGGTACTCGGGCAATTGGACGAGATTGCTCGGGATCGGCGTGCCGTCGGTCACGGTAAGCGCGTAGTAATGGAAGTTTGGCGCTCGCTTGAATTTGCCGTCTTCATCGTCCTGGGCAAATTCGTCGGCGATCTGCGTAGCGTCAACCGCACTCATCCTGAAGGCAAAGATGTGCGATACGTTGCCCAAGACCACGCGGTTGTTATAAACGCGGCGCTGCTCGTCGCGGAGCTGTTGGAGATTTTGCGTGGTCATAATGTAATTGGTCCCATACTTACGGGATTCGGCCAGCGTGCTTTTTACATCAATGGCGTCGGTAAAATTGTGGTACTCATCAACGATGATCCACACCTGTTTCTTGCGTTCCTTCCGGCGGGCTGCCTCGATCTTCAGCTTCATGAGAATAAAGGAACCGAGCACCCGCGCCTGGCGCGTCTCAAGATAGCTCGTTGGCACCCGGCAAAAGACGATCTTTTGTTCATCCATCAATTTTCTAAAATTGAGCGATTTGGATTGGCAAAAGAATTCGCGCAAGCCCTCCTCCATCAATTCTTCGACTTTATTCAGCGGGTGGGAGAAATTCTTGATGCGGTCTTTCGTGGCGGTGTTTACAAAATACTGCTGATAAAACTTCCGAGTGAGTGGGTGTTTGCACTTCTCTAGCATTTGGTTGCAATAGGCGTCGTCCACCACCATCTTGTACACATGGATGAGATTCGGATGGGGAAAAAGTTCGAGCGCCGCCCGGATGATGTTGCGGAGGATGCGCGCAGTCTCCGGTCCCCATCCGGCACCGGCGTGAGCTTCGAGGAATGTCATGCAGGCACGGAGTGCTCGCTGTTTGTCGGGATGGTCAAGGAGGCCGATGTCCGGGATGCGGCCATTTTCGGGATCGAGCAGGAAAACATCTTTCAACCGGTCTTGGGGGACATAACTAAAGGCGTCGTTGATAAGGTCGCCGTGTGGATCGATAACCCAAACACCCAAGCCATTCGAAATGGCGTGGGCAATCAAATGCCGGAGCAGCGTTGACTTTCCGGTACCAGTTTTTCCGATCACGAGGGCATGACGGAAGTGATGGCGGGAAAAGTTGACTTGGAAAGATGCTTCGCTCACTCCCGTGAGGTAGTAGCCGAGCGGAATGTTCATGGATTGCCTGCCATCCCCCCGCCCTCCAGTAATAAGGAGGCGGGGGAAGGACCGGTTACGCCGTCCTTTCGGAACGGGTAGGTTAATTATAAGTCCACAAATGAATAAGTCTTAGATGTGAGAGTTGTGCGTATCTTATCGAAGAAGTTTTTGCATCGAAGTCCCCTACCCTGCGGCGATGGATCTTGGGTTGCCCCTTGATGTAACTCAGTTCCAAAGATCTAGAAAGGTGAACGTGTCGCCCTTTGGGGTTTGCATGTCGCCGATGGAATCCTTAATGGTTAAGAGAAACATGCGGTGGCGCAAGCCATCCTCCATTCGTGCGAGGAGATTCTTGCGACGGTCGGCGGTCTCCTGCGAGATGATGACCCTGAATGTCTTAAAGCCCCACCTCTTCTCGCATTCGGCGGTGTTGTAGTAGTCGTAGTAGTTCTTCAGTTTGGCAATGACGCTCGGCTGGCCATCTTCGTAGCCGCCCAATTTTGCTCGCTCCTTCTCATAGAAAAACGTGAGGGTGTGTTTGGTTTCCTTTTTTGGGTCGGTGATAGTGAAATAGGCGTCTGGGCTTACACCGTGGGTAATCTTTGGCCGCGTGAACTTGAATATCAGGCCGCTATGTTGGCAAAACTTCTCAACGCCAATAAGGTAATCAGTGATCTCTAACTCGTGGTCCAACGTACGGCGAGAATGTTCATCGAATGTCCTGCCACCGTATTTGGCAACGCCTTTGTCGGTCAGCCCGCAGGCGTAGCCCACGCCATCCGTCTTAAGGTCAAGATACTTCAGCCGCGATACATAACCCGCCTCATCCAAGAGCTTCAGGCTCCGGTTTATCGTCCGTATGTCGTTCTTGGTCGGCGCGTGCTTTCGTTGGAGGCGCGCTACGTCCTTGCTTCTGAGGACGAAATACTGTGCCAGCAGGTGAAGCACGTCCCGCATCGTTCGACGGATCAGCTTTTGCTTCGGCGGCTTGCGAGTGGGGTTGCTCCTTGGTAGGGCTTGAGTGCTCATCCATTAAAGTATGCTGGGTTTCGTTGGGAGTGCAAGCATACTCTTCCAACGTGCGTTTCGTAATTAAATGAGCGCGATCAACCTCCTCTTGAGTTGGTTCAGGCGGTGGCTTGGGCGTCGATTTGAATATGGGTTCTTGACCGGCGATTTTGTATAGGGCGCGATAGGGTGATTGATCCGCCAACAGATCGGTTGGCATAAGTTTGCCATCGGCACCCATCGGCATCCTGCTCTTGAAAAAGTGTGAATCGGCATCATCGATTGCGAAAACAAAAAACGTCGACACGTTGCCGAATACCGATTTTCTGATCCGTTCTTCGAGCTGGCCGACATACTGGTTTGAAAGCGTCAGACGGAGACCCAATCCGCCGGCTTCGCTGAGAATCGTGTCAAACGAGGATGTCTGAAAATTTTGGAATTCATCAGCATAGAGATGAAATGGCACTCGTAACCGGCGAAAGATAGCCTGCTGAATTCTTGAGACGATGAGTGTCCCTATAAAGTTGCCTGATTCCTTGCCCGCACCCGTCAGGTTTATCAAGAGAATTTTTCGTTCACGGATGACATCTTCGATCTTGAGCTTGTCAGGAGCGTTACCCAACATCGTGTTCAACGGCGGTACGAGTTGGAAAGTTGCCATACGGTTCAGGATGGGCACCGCAGAATCTTTGGGGAATAGTTTGTACGGACCTTTCCAATATTTTTTGAGATGTTCCGTTTTGACCCTTTCGAGAACGGTCAGACGATAGTCTTCGTCAGCCAGAAAGTCATAGATGTTCAGAAAGGTGCATTCCCTGGCTTCAAGAATGGTGTGGATGGTGTAGCGCAAAATGCCTGGCCAGCGGTCTCCGTCTTTCTGCGAGACGAACTGCATGAAGGTCAGCATGAGGTCGGCAGCCAATGTTTGCCGCTCTTCTTCGGTTTTCCATGACATTACGTCAATCGGAATAGGCTTAGCGGCGTCGAAGTAAATAACATCCTTCTCACGGCGAGCGGGAATATGGTGCAAAACACTTTCGACAAGATTTAGCTTTTCTCCACTTGGTTTTGGGTCGATCACGCAGACACCGGCACCGTTTTCGATATCTTGGGAGATCATCGAATGAAGGAGGGTCGACTTGCCATGCTGGGTCTTTCCTACCACATAAACATGGCGGTTACGCACAGAATAGGGAACGAGCAGAGTTGTAAAAAGCAGTTCCTGCTCGTTAAAGTGCTTGTTAATTGTCGATTCGATAGTTTCAGGAGTTCTGTATTTGGGCTTCCCGGAAGTGTGGTGGTAGTTCGACCTATACATTGACGCCCCTCGCCTTCTCAGGCGCGACAGGAATTACGAGAGGAACATCAAGGCGCAAAACGTGGATGCAGTTTTCATCTTGAAAACGGACAAGCTCACAACGGAGATAGTCTTCGATTTGTGAACGCGAAGGAGGGTCGGCAAACTTCTGGGTGAAAATTATCAGCCGTGCCTCAGTGACTCGATTCAACTGTTCGACGAGATGGGGGATATTAAACTCTCGTTGAATTTGAAAATGGACGGTTATATTTATCGTCGAGCGGTCGTTCAAGGGGGATAGGAAATCGGTATTGAAGGCATCAACGAAAATTTGCTGATTGCGGAATAATTCAAGCTCTATCTCAAGCTCTTTGTTCTTATCATTGAACACGGCGAGGTAGGCGATAAGCAAAAGACCCATGACGCCAAGGCTATACCAAGGCCGACCCAAGCACGCAATGATGACTGCGAGTGCTGGTAAACCGCTGACGCATGACCACTGAACTGTGTTCCAAAAGTTGATTTTCTTATTTAGAGTTATCCCCTGCTCGATCCTCCATGGCGGCGGGTTCTCGCCTCTGATCCTTGGCATAGAATTATCCATGGTTGGGCTCGACGGCGGCGGCGTTTCGGGAGAGATAATCCAAGGATCACGCCACCTACTGGCGCATTTCTTAATGATATGCGGAATGGACCAACGATAGAGTGTAAGGAACAGCAAAGAGATCAAACAGAAGAGGCAGAAGAGGATTTGAAGAGTGGCGTAAAGAAGTCCAGAAGGGGTATCCGGGGCCGCCGACCAGTCGATTAGGTAAGCAACCGGAGCGGCTATGATTACGAAAGCGCAAAGAAGTGTGATCGCAATCTGCCCTTTGCTTTCAATCAAACATTCGATTTCGTCGGCTTGTTCAAGATAGGATTTCGGTGGATTCTCTTTACGCAATGTCTCAAGCGGCGGCTCTTGACGCCTATCATGGACTGCCTGAAGGAATTGCCGCGTAACCGATAGGCATTCCGACAAGTCCTTCATGAACAGTTCCCTCTCATGCCGATTGAATGCAACAAAACAGAAGAAGGGATAACCCGCTAGAAGAGCAATGAGGGAAATCACATCAATAGCCGTTTGGAAAATGATTTCGTGGTGCGGAGTTGTTGGGTGTTCGTCAAGATAGGCTGCTTGGCGAAATAGGAACGCTATATATAAAACGAAAAGGACAAGCCAGCTGAATAAGAAATAGTCCTCGCCTTTACGCGATGTGATCCAGGATTTGATTCTGCTAAACACTCGTAAGCGCTTGGAGCTACGCCGCCCGTCCTTGCGTTAGCAACCCGATAGGGCGCGCGCAGCGATGGGCATTTCCCTGCGGCGCTAGCTGCCGGATACGGGTTTCTGACGAAGAGCAATAGCGATGAGGAAGAAAACAGGGAAATGCCCGTCGGTAGACGAGGGACGGGCGGCGCACCGGCAAACGCATGATAATGCAAGGCTTCGCGGCCATTGGGCGCGATTTTTTTGGTGTACCCGTTGCGGAGCAAGACTGGTATTTGAGCATTGGCCTCCTTGGTACTTGATGTTCAAGCTCTGATGTGCATAAAATCATATCACCTCTTGCCCTTATGGGCGAGGGGGACGCGCCTATAATCCGTCTGACGGTAGAGAGGTGCGGCTTCAACGGACTTCCCGCGAGGGAAGGGGTAGAAAGCGTTGGAGTCATGTTACTCAGTATCAAAGAAGCTGCCGGTCGGTTAGGCGTCGGCAGAGATTCAGTGGTTAGATTGATTCGAACCGGCAAGCTTCCCTGCGTGGAATTCCCCACCATGGGCGGCAAAGGCAAGAACAAGAAACGTGAAGTCGACGACAAAGATATCGACGGCTTCATCCAGCGTCACAGAAAAAAGTAACACGTAAAAGAGAGGGAGCCCGCCCGTGGGGCTCCTTTTCATTTGACCCTGACGAGTTTCGGTTGTGACCAGGTTGCCGCGACTATCGCGTCTAATCGGTCCTGCCGCCCTTTGATCCATTGCGAATAGGTTTTCTGTACCACTGCGGGACTGTTGCCCAAAATTGCGGCCACATCCTCAACGCTTGCGCCTTTCATCAGGAGATCGGCGGCAAGTGAATGGCGGAAACGGTGCGGGTGATCGGGCGTAATTCCCAAATCCTTGCAGATGGCTTTGATCCTTCTCCGCCACAAATTCGACACGCTATGGACGTGGGTCGATTGTCCCCACAAAAAGAAATGCCCCGCCGTTGTTGGCAGCGATTTCAGAAGGGATACGAGTTGATCCGGGATGACGATTGAAACGGGAGTACCAGCTTTTGTCGTGTAGAGGTAGATCCTATTTTCCGTAAATTCGGAAACCTTGAGCATGGAAGCGTCTCCGATGCGCAGCCCGGTGTGCCTTAACACCATGAGAAACGCAAGCTCCTTATCGTTCTCTGCTTGCGAAAGGATATTGTTTACTTCGTCTTCACTGAATGGGAGCCGTGGGAGCGTCTTTACTTGCGGGGCTTTAATGCCTTTGGCGGGGTTCTTTTTCATCCAGTCGTTTTCGACGCAAAAGTTGAAGAAGGCGCGGAGCCGTTCGAGTTCTTTGGCAGTAGTGCGGGCAGAAAGCTGCCACGTATTTCTCAACGATCTCGCCTTATCAACCTCAAAAGAACACAGCGGGTAATTTACGTCAGCCACAAAGTTCACGAGCGTTCGCATGAGCCGCCGGTACTTGCCGAGGGTTGATTTACCGAGATTCCGGCTTTCGCAGTCTTTGATGAATGCCTGTGTTGCGTATTCGACGGTGATTGATTGTTGTTCGACCTTCCCCCGCTCGATGTCTTTGACTATTTCGTGAGCCCGTTCCCAACTTCGGGTCTTGAGTGAGCGGCGCAGGTACTTGCCTTCGACGGTTCCTTCAGCCCAGAGGGAACATTTATCCTTCTTTGCGTAACGGTCGTCCGCGTTTTTGCAATTCCTGGAATGGCGGCGATAAACAGTCAGCACAGCCCGAGTATCGTACAAAAACCCCGACAGGTAAAGAGAATGAACGCTAAGTTATTGATTCTAAATACAAAATAATGGCGGAGAGAGTGGGATTCGAACCCACGTTAGAGTTTCCCCTAAACACGCTTTCCAAGCGTGCGCCTTCAACCACTCGGCCATCTCTCCCTGGGAATTCGTGCGCCGCGCCTCGCGGGATTTTTCTCCGCATATCGCGGCGGAACGTTTTCAGTTTAGCAGTTAGCTACGATTGTCAACTAAACCAAATCGAACTTCTCGTTATGCAGCGTCGGATCTCCCTTAACCAACACTGGACGGCCCAACATCTCTTCGAGTTCTTCCAGGTATTGGTTATCTTTCGCCTTCAGTACCTTGGCAACATCGGGATGCACCCGCAGCATCACATCCTTACCATCGAGAGACTTCGATAGTTTCTGCGCTTCCACCAGAATCTCGCCGATCACTGTTTGCACGCTCTTTACATAACCCGCGCCCTCGCAATGCGGGCAAGGCGAACAAAGAGTCCGCTCCAGGCTCTGCTTTACTCGCTTACGCGTAATAGCCACCAAGCCGAAATCGTTGAACTGCAAAATCTTATATGGTGCTTTGTCGGCGCGCATCGCTTCTTCTAAAGCCTGCATCACGCGTTGGCGGTTCTTGCGTTCATCCATGTCGATGAAATCCACGACAATGATGCCGCCCAAATCGCGCAGCCGGATCTGCCGCACAATTTCTTTCACTGCCTCGATATTCGTTTTGACGATCGTATCTTCCAGGCGGTTCGACTTGCCCACAAACTTGCCCGTATTGATGTCAATCGCTACCAACGCTTCGGTCTGATTGATGACAATGTATCCGCCCGACTTCAGCCATACCTTCGGCCTTAGAGCCTTTTCCAGTTCCTGGGTAATGTTGAAAGCGTCAAAGATAGGCGCGTTGCGCGTATACATTTTCACGCGGTTCACGAGCGCGGGTTGATGGCGCTGCATGAAATTGACCACGCTTTCGTACCACTCCTCGTTATCAACCCAGATGGCCTTGAACTCGTCGGTCACCTGATCGCGCAAAATACGTTGCACGATGTCGAGATCGCAGTGCAATAGCACAGGTGCAGGCTTTTTCTCAGCCTTTTGCCGAATGTCGAGCCACAAGCTATAGAGAAAGCCCATATCCGCAGCAATCTCTTCCTCAGGCACACCTTCGCCCGCAGTGCGAACGATAAAACCGCCGGATGTCCCTTCCCTGTGCTTCTGTAGAATCTTCTTAAGCCGCTGGCGCTCCTCTTCACTCGAAACTTTGCGCGAAACGCCGAGATGCGCCACACTTGGCATAAACACCACATAGCGCCCCGGCAACGCAATGTGCGAAGTAATGCGCGCGCCTTTTTGTCCTAGGGGTTCCTTGGCAATCTGAACGATGATTTCCTGGCCAGGCTTCAGCAATTCGGAAATGGAAGGCAGAGCGCTGCGCTCAGGCCGTTCACTGGAACGCTCTTCGATCGCCGCCGGCTCGCGAGTGCCGGTGGATTCGCGGGCGCCGGTGGATTCGCGGGCGCTCCCAGGCTCCCGGCCAGGGCCGCGGCCTTCCGGTTGATTGAAACGCCCACTACCGCCGCGGCGGCGGCGCGAGCGGCGCGGCACGCGGTGCATAGAACGATTGCCCTGATCGCGCAGGATGGCCGATTGCGGCGCACGCGCCACGTCCACTTCATCTTCCGGAACTTCTTCCGCCAAAGTTACATATGGCTCGTCAATTCCATTTTCGAGCGCTTCTTCGATCTCCGGAGCTAAGTCCTCGACTTCAGGCAGGGATTCGTCGGCGGCCGCGAGTTCGCCTTCGTCCGCTTCAGGCAAACCCGCAGGCGAGGGATCAGTCAGAAAACGTTCGACGCGCAGATGCTCTTCGTCACGTTCACTCGCCGATGCGGGCCGATCCACGCCCAAAAACGAGGCAGCTCGGCCAAGTGCATCCTGGGAGTCAACCTCAGGCGCCACGGTCGTCTGGTGATGCGCGAAAACTTGATCGGCCAACTTGATTTCGGCCGCTTCCTCGATAATGGTTTCTTCCGTTTGAGCGCTCGCCTGAGCAGGGGGTTCCAGAACCAGCTCTACCGGGGCGATCACTTCAACAGGCGTTTCAGTCACTGCTGGTGCTGGCACGATCACAGGAACAGGCTCTGCCGCTTCTTCCGGCGCAGCTTGAACAACCGGCCGCGAACGGTACTTAGCCAAAGACTCGCCCGGCAACAAAACGACTTCCGCTGCTACTGGCGGGGTCGGCGTTGCCTCCGAATCCCTGGCGCTTTGCGGAGCAGCAGCTGGCTCTTCCGTGCTGCGCATCGGCTCGCTCGTAGGTGTCGGTGCCCCGTTGGGGCGTGCATACTTGTTTTCCGGGAAATCGCGGCCACCACGGCGGCGTCTCCGGGAACGTCTGCCCCTTCGGTCACGCCCTCTACCATCGTCGTTCCTATCATTCGCCCGTGGCGAACTAGCTTCAGCCGGTGTCGCTACTTCACTCGCGACCGCGGGTTCGGACCCCGAATCGGAAGGTTCATCGTCGTCCTCGGCTTCGGGCTCAGCTGAAAATTCTTCGCTGGGTGCAACTTCCTCGCGCGCCTCTTCGACAACGGGGGACACGGTGACAATCTCGAGCGGTGAGCGTTCACGCTCGCGTTCTTCGCCGCCCCGATCGCGCCGTTCTCCGCCGCGTCCGCCTCTTTCGCCGCGCACAGGCCGGTCGTCTTGCAGCGTATCGATATCGTCGTGTTCTTCGAAGAAGTCGGAAACGTAGAGAAAGGTGTCCCGTTCCAGACCCAAATCCACGAAAGCCGATTGCATGCCCGGCAGCACGCGTGTGACGCGACCCTTATGTATGCTGCCGGCCAGCGAATACTCGTGGGCGCGTTGAAAATAAACTTCAACCAGTTGATCCTCTTCGAGGATTGCAACTTTCGTCTCATGGCGATTGGACCCAATCACCAATTCCTTACTCATTCCTTCACCGCCTTCTGAGGGCCGATGAGGAAACTCTGAAACTCCGGATAAAAATGCCGCTGCCTATCTCTCAACAAGGGAAATAAGGGCAAAACAACGTTGATTCTTTCAACGCGAATGGAGACTTGCTCGATAACACTCGCGTTGCTTCAATTCACAAATCCTGTCACCTATCCGAAATCTTTCGTTTCCCAGTTCGACTCCTCTTGCCGAACCGATTCCGATCGCCGGAACCGTTTAATTAATTCACAAACCTGCGCAACCTGACGCCGTTAACCAACCCGAGCATCAGAAAAATCGACCACGTATTCGATCCGCCCGAACTCATCAAGGGGAGCGGAATCCCGGTAATAGGCATCTTGCCCACCACCATTCCCACGTTTACCAACACATGGAACAAAAGCAAAGCAGCCACACCCATGCAAACGTACAAGCCAGCCCGGTCATTGGCCGTTTGAGCGTTCTGCACTACCTGCATAATCAGCAGAAAATACAGCACGAGCGCGATCACGATCCCAACAAAACCATGTTCCTCCGCGAAGGAGGCAAAGATGAAATCCGTATGCGGCACTGGCAGAAAGCCCAAATGGGTTTGGGAACTATCCTTGGCGCCACGACCCCACATACCGCCGTTGCCGACAGCAATGCGAGACTGAATCACCTGAAAACCTGTCCCTTTGGGATCGCGCTCGGGGTATTTGAAACTCACCAAACGATCCCGCTGATAAGGCTTAAGCAAATTGTATCCGATTGGCAAAGTGACAGTTAGCACTGCGGAGATAATTAAGATCTGTTTCCAACGCAAACCCGCCATTAAGGCTCCACAAACCAGAATCGGAATATAGGTCATGGAAGTGCCCAAATCGGGCTGTTTCATCACAAGCGCCATGGGGAAACCCACCATGATTCCCAGCTTGCCCAAGTCTCCCCAGGTGAGCGGCGTTCCAGGCTTGACAAACTCCACTAAATAGCGGGCCGTCGCGAGAATCAGCACGATTTTGACGAACTCGGAAGGTTGCAGCGTGAAACCGGCGATCTTAATCCAGCGCGTAGACCCAAAAACCTTGGCGCCGATAAACGTTGTCGCGAACAGCAAACCGATCACACCCAGGTATAAGTAAATTACCTTGCCCATCAGCGATTGGTAGCCAATCACTGCGGTGCCCCACATCATGACGAGCCCGGAGATCACCCACAACGTTTGCTTTTCCCAAGCGCCATCCCATTTTGTTCCATTCGTGGCGCTGTACACCTGAATGATCCCCAAAACGGAAAGGATCAGCGTCACGATGATCAGCGGCCAGTCTAGTTCTCGAAATGCCCGGTAGCCCATTATTGTGTCAGCGCCGTATCCAGCAGATGCATCGGCAGCAAAGTAGTGGCCCAGAGGCGCTGTTCCGTCTCAGTCTGCAGTTGGAGCCCTTTTGCCTTGCGCTCTTTCTTGTCGAAGTAAGCCTTAAGGACGTCGCGAACGATCCAAGAAGCGCGATCGCCATGTTCGCCATTTTCGAAAAGAGCAACCACGATGATTTCAGGCGCTTCCTCCGGCGCATATCCGACAAACCACGCGTTATCTTTCATGGCCCGGCCCGCGGCCGTTCCCTTCAAGAACTTGTTTGACGCTAACTGAGACGTTCCAGTCTTGCCGCACACTTTGATGCCCGGTATTGCCGCGGTCGTCCCCGTACCGTGTGGTTCGTTCACCACAGCATACATTCCAGAGATAACTTTCTCGACGTTTTCCGGGTTGAAGTGGCCGACCCGCAAAATCTTCGGCGCGACACCCTCCAATAAATGCGGTTGCATCCAAGTACCGCGATTCGCTATCCCGCCGATAGCCGAAGCCAGTTCCAATGGCGAAACAGTGATCGCGCCTTGGCCGATGCCTACCGAAATCGTCTCGCCCGCGTACCACTTCTGGCGGGACAAGCGCAGTTTCCATTTGGTGGATGGCATGGTGCTCTCGCGCTCATTGGGCAGGTCGATTCCGGTCTTGTGTCCTATGCCGGCGATGTCGCCATATTCAGCCAGACGATCAATGCCCAACTTATTGGCGACGTTATAGAAGAACACGTCGCAGCTCTCCCTAAGAGCTCGGTGCAACGAGATATTGCCGTGGCCCCCGGGGAATTGCGGAGCATGCCGCCAGCAAGAGTAATAGTTGCCGTAGAACGACGCCCCGCCAGCGCAGTGGAATTCAGTTTGGTCGTCTATCGTCCCTGTTTCCAGACCAGCCAACGCCACAATTGGCTTAAACGTCGAGCCTGGCGCGAATTCCGCTTGGATTGCGCGATTCAGCAGCGGCTTGAACGGATCGTTCATAATCTCATTCCAATCCGTGCGGCTGATTCTCCCGGTGAACTTGTTCGGATCAAAGGTCGGCGAACTCATCATCGCGAGAACTTCGCCGCTCCGCGGATCGAGCGCTACCACGGCGCCGTGCTTGCCCTGCATCGCGAGTTCGGCCACCGATTCGAGATCCAAATCCAACGTTGTCTTTAAATCCTGACCCGGCACCGCTGGTTGAGTGGTTTCCATTTGCCGCTCATGGCCGAAGTTATCTACCTGCACCCGCTGTTGCCCATCTACGCCACGCAATGTACGGTCATACTGCTTTTCCAGACCATCCTTGCCGACGATATCGCCCTGATGATAGTCGCTAAACTGCGGCAAATCCAGATCGCTTTCACTGATCTCGCCAACATAGCCCGTCACATGCGCGGCAAATCCATTCTGCGGGTATTGCCGTCGCCACGATTGGATCAGTTCCATCTCCGGAAATGCGCTCTCGTCCTGATGCGCTTCAATCCAGGCAATCTCGTCGCGCCCCAGTTGGTCTTTGATAATGATCTGCGGACGCGTATTGCGGCGGATCGCCGCCGAAAGTTCACCGTAATCGAGTTGCAACGCGCTGGCGATGGCGGGCAGATGCTCCCACTTGATTTGATCGCGGTTCAGTAACAGAGAATACGAAGTGCGATTATCGACGATCACGCGCCCGTCGCGATCCAGAATCTTTCCGCGCGGGGCCAGCAGCGGCGTGCTTTTGATGCGGTTGCGTTCAGCCGCTTCCGAATAACGTTCCGGATCTTGCACCTGCAGTTGCCAAAATCCCGCTACCAGGAACACGAACACCAGCACCGTCAAATATTGGAAAATCGCGACCTTTCCAGCGAATTCTCGCGAATCGTCCCGATAACCCACATCCGGCGCGCCACCCTGCGATCGGCCTCTGTCGCTATCTTGTGTCACTGGTTAGTTTTGTCCTAGGAATCGTCGGACACTTTCATTCTATCGAGAATCAAATAAAGCGGTAACGCCACGGCAATATTAAAGCCGCCGTGCAATAGCGTCTGTTGGGTGTCAAAAGGGACGATCTGTCCCAGCAATGCGCGTCGCATAACCCAGTAAAAAAAAGCGTGAAAGCAATAGAAGAAGTAGCAGAGCACCAGCCGGATGAACGAATTGCCCACGTTAAACCGCTGGCTCACGGAAGCCGAGAAGTATCCAACCAGCGTTTTCGTGATCCCGTACATACCGATTGGCAGATTGGCCGGCGACAGCGAATCCTCCGCAATACCGACGAATGCCCCGAACAGAAGCGCTTGCACTTGATCGGCCCTCATCAATCCGAAATACACCGTCAGCAACAAGGGAACTTCCAGCCAAACCGCGCTGGGAATCAACCTCGGCAAATAAAACTTGCTGATGATGGCCACCAGCGTAAGTACCACCAAGCCCGCAACCTGAAAGCGGCTGAAGATGGTTTCGGAACTGCGGTGTGAGCGGAGGAGGTGATCGCTGCTTTCGTTCATTGGGGCTGGGCGGGTGGAACCGCGGGCTTGGTGGCTGTCTTGGGGTGCGGAGCGCCTAGAGGTAACACTGCAGGCGGCTTGACGGCAGCAGTTGGATGAGTCGAAGTGGCCGTATGCTTAGGCGGAGCAACCGGAGCGGTGGACGTCGGATGCGCAACTGGTGCGCCCAGAACCGCCGGTCCCGTGGGAACCGAAGTCGCGGGCGCGATTGGCGTCGCTCCAGGAGGCGGTGCTGCCGGTTTCGGTGCGGGCTTCACCGCAAAATTCGGCATGTTCGAATAGATAGCGCCATAAACATGGTCTTCTTCTTTGCCGAGTTCCTGATATTTCTGCAACAGCCGATCGGCTTCCGTTTGCGTTCCGTTGGAAGTGACTTCCTTTTCGTCGGGTGAGGGCGGCGCCAATGGCAATGCTGTTTTTTCATCCGGTGTTGCGGTGACCGGAATGGCTTGATGCACTCCCTCCAACACGACCAACACCTCATCCACGCTACCGGGCGAGCCACTTAAACTCAACTGAACATCTTTCATCCCGTTGCCAGGCTGCACATTAAGCACGGTGCCAACCGGAAACCCGCGCGGGAAAACGCGGTCTTCGCCAGACGTGTAAAACCACTCGCCGACCTTAATTTCTTCTTCGTTCTGTATCTGCTCAACCACACAATGGCCGCTTGCGCAATTCAGAATGCCGTGCACATGTCCACGCTGCGATTCGACTCCCACTTTAAATGTCGAATCTGTCACCAACAGCACTTGCGATGCCAGCGGATAAACCGCCACCACCTTGCCGACAATACCGCTGGGCGTCACCACGGCCATGCCTTTTTCAATATTGCTGGTCGATCCGCGATCGATGAAAACCGCTTTGGCGGTGGATACCGTGCTATCGCCGGTCACGCGCGCCGCGACGGTCTTAGACGGTGTCTTGGCCTGGAAAATTGTCAGTACCTTTGCATTTTCGGCTGTAGCCAATTGGTTGCGGTAGAAAACGTTTTCCATCCGCAACTTGTCGTTATCGGCTTTCAACTTCGTGTTCTGCTCGCGCACATCCAGCAACACAAAATAATCCTTTAGAAACCCAACCGTGTTGTGTCGAATCGCTTCGAAAATACCCGAAAACGGCGTCACCACGCTTACCGCCCAGACGCGAATCAAGCGTTCATCGCGTCCGGTTTTCACCTGGTAGGCCAAATACAGCAACTGCGCCATGACGACAACCACCAGCACGATGAGACTTTTATAGCTTCGGTAGCGGTACAGTAGCGCATCCATGGCGATTTATCTTTCTGGCAGGGTCAGACGGGCAAGCTATTCGATCGCAATCCGCCGCAACAATTTGAAATCTGTAAGCATTTTCCCGGTCCCCAGCACGACCGAAGCGAGCGGATCTTCCGCAATCGAAACCGGCAAACCAGTCTCTTCGCGGATGCGCCGATCGAGATTCTTGATGAGCGCTCCACCGCCGGTAAGTACAATTCCCCGGTCGCTGATATCCGCACTTAACTCTGGCGGTGTCCGTTCCAGTGCTACACGAATCGCGTTGAGAATGGTCGCAATGCATTCCGATAGTGCTTCGCGGATCTCGCTGTCCTCAATTGTAACGGTTTTCGGCACGCCCTCAATCAAATTCCGGCCTTTGATCTCCATTGTGAGCGGCCGGTCCAGCGGATAGGCCGAACCGATTTGAATCTTGATTTGCTCCGCAGTGCGCTCTCCGATCAGCAGGTTGTATTTCCGCTTGAGGTAGTTCATGATGGCGTCGTCCATCTCATTGCCCGCCACCCGAACTGATCGCGAATAAACAATGCCGGAAAGCGAAATCACCGCTACGTCTGTAGTGCCGCCGCCTATATCCACCACCATATTTCCCGAAGGTTCGGTAATCGGCAAGCCGGCGCCGATCGCGGCCACCATCGCCTGTTCCACCAAATGCACTTCACTCGCTTTTGCGCGATAGGCCGATTCGCTCACCGCCCGCTTTTCGACTTGCGTGATTTCACTCGGAACACCGATCACAATGCGTGGATGTACCAGCATTTTGCGCCCGTGAGCCTTGTGAATGAAGTAATTCAGCATCCGCTCGGTGACTTTGAAATCGGCAATCACTCCGTCTTTCATTGGGCGGATGGCTACGATATTGCCCGGCGTCCGGCCCACCATGTCTTTGGCTTCCTTGCCAACCGCTTCAATCTCTCCGTTATTCTTGTTTATCGCCACAATGGAGGGCTCGTTGACGACAATACCCTTACCTTTCGCAAAAACAAGAGTATTGGCAGTGCCAAGATCAATCGCCAAATCGGACGAAATAAGACTAAATAGAGACCTATAATTCATGTATGACCGGAGTGTGATTTACTGCGGATCACTCCGAGGGTAACATAGGTATACCCCCATCCGCAGTGGTCCGCAAGAACTTTATTTTCAGATGCTTGCAATTTTTTCACTATGACTAGGCGAGACTGCCTTTGGGCCGGCACAGCGCTTTTCTCTGCCGCTTGTACCCCTGCAAAAAGAACGGGATATGACGGCTACGCGTTAATCGCCACCTCCGGCGATAATTCTCTGGCTGTCGTCGACCTTGCGCGTTTCCGCCTTACAAAAACCATTCCGCTAGGTGGCTCTCCCACAGCCATAATTCCCGCTGCCGTCACAAGCCACAGCTTTGTCCTAACCCCATCTACCGATAGTGTGCATATTCTCGACCGAAATCTCTCTCTCTCTTCCACCCATCGGCTCGGGGAAGGAATTAGTGAGATCAGACTTTTCCCGGATGCCTCGGCTTTTGTCGCCGCCTCGCAACCATCGCGCGAACTGATCTTCGCCGACCCCCGAAACCTGCAAATTCTGCGCAAAGTGAAACTGTCCGGGGAACCTACCTCCATTGATGTATCGGCCGAAGGCGGTTTCGTTGCCGTTTCGACTGGTTCGCAGGGCACGATTCAGCTCGTCCACGCCGCGAGCGGCAAGCAGAGAACCATCGCGATCGGAGGGAAGGCTGGCCTCGTCCGCTTTCGAGCCGACGGCAAGCTGCTCCTGGTCTCCCGCCCTGAGGAGCATTCTCTGGTTGGCCTCGATGTCGCCACAGGCAGCGTCGTTGCCGAACTGCCGCTGGCCATGGAACCTCAGAATTTGTGCTTTAACGCGTTAGATCAAGGCCAACTCTTTGTCACCGGTCCTGGAATGGATGGCGTCGCCATCGTCTTCCCCTATCAGACGCTGGAAGTGGAACAAACCATTCTGGCTGCGCGCAATCCAGGAATTATGGCCAGTTCTGCCTCGCCGGACTATCTATTTATCGCCAATAGCACCGCCTCCGACATCAGCATTGTGAACATCGATACGCGCAGGCTAATGGGCGTGGTTGATGTGGGCGGTCAGACGGAATTTATCGCGATTACGCCAGACAACCGCTTCGCCTTGGCTTTAAGCAAGATCAACGGCACAATGGCGGTTATTTACATTCCCGCCATTCGTGCGACCCGTGAAAAGAAAGGCCTCTCGCTTTTTACGATTGTCGATGTTGGCTCGAAGCCCGTCCATGCGGCCGTCGTTCCCGGCCAAGTTTGACGATTAGGCCTAGGGCGCAAAATACCCGCTCACGTCGAGAATCAGTTGCGTCGTGTTGGTTGCGAACGCAGTGATGGAACCGTTCCCCATCGGAATGATGGCCATATTCGACGTAATGGAGGAGTCATCGTCATTCAATGTGGAAACCACCGGCTGCGCACTGCCGGTCGGCCAGAAAGTCAGGTAGCTAAGCCCGTTCGCCGGCACGACCGTGGCGTTCACCACCACAGCCGAAGCCGTCGCCGGAACGCCACACACGCTGGTAGCAGAACCAATGTTCATTGTCCCGTTCAGCGGCGTTGTACTGCGAGTATCCAGCATGCGGCACGGCGTAACCGGATAGAAATGCAAACCACCACCGCCCGCCGCTCCAAAGTAGCCGTTAATATCGATGACCAAGTCGGTAGCATCGGTTGAATACACGTTCACGTCGCCTTTTGTTCCAGCCGGGACAATAGCGGCGTTGGCAATCACCGTCGCCTTGAAGTCATTCAGCGTTGAGACAACTGGCATCGTCTCGCCAACTGGCCAGGTTGAGATATAACTAATCGGATTGTCCTTCGGCACAACCGTGTAGTTCAACGAGTACGCTTGCGCCGCCGCAGGAACATTACAACTCGACGATAAAATCGGAAAATCGCGTGTCTGCATTGCCGTCAGGCTGGGTCCGCCAAAGGTGGCCGTTGCATCACGGGTATCGGAAATTCGGCATGGTGTCAACGGATAGAACAACAGGCTAGTAGACGTATCCGTCGTGAAATAACCGTTGATATCCAGCACCAGTTCCGTATCGTCGGTGGCATAGAAAGAAATCGCTCCTCCTGTGCCCGCCGGGACAATGGCCGCCACAGCCTTGATGCGCCCATCCGAATTGATGGTCGAAACGTACGGCTGCGCATATCCCGTGGGAAAGACCGTAAGATAGCTCAAGCTTTTATGCGGCACCACGGTCACATTGACCGAATAAGCTTGTGCGCTCGCAGGAATGTTGCAACTCGAGGAAGGTACCGTGAAACTGCGCGTGCTGTTGGCGCCCAGGAATGGACCCCCGAACGCTCCAGTCCCTATTCGTGTATCGACAACCCGGCAGGGATTCACAGGCACGAAGCTCAAGGGACCTCCGCCATACCGCTGGATGACGCCCAGCGCAGCTGTTCCCGCAACTGTGATCTCACTAAATTGATAAGTTTGGCCCGACGGAAGCGGAGCCACCGTATACGTGATTGTCGCTGGGCCTGTTCCCGATTGCGCACTGGTCACCGTGATCCACGAGGCGTTGGATTGCACAGTCCATCCGCAGCCGGCATCCGTGGTGAGGCCGACGGATCCACTCCCTCCCGTCTGACCGAATCCATCCGATGCCGACGATAGTGTATAGCTGCAGGAAGAAGCCGTCTGGTTGATCGTTACCGTCTCGCCCGCAATGGTCACCGTCTGGGAGCGTGCGGCGCCCGTATTCTGGTTCACCTCTAGCGTTACTTGGCCATTGCCGGCAATCGGCGACTCGAACCCCGGACCTAAGATCGAGATCCAGGAGCCATTAGGAACGCTATACGACCAGGAGCAGGCGCTGGTAACGCCAACAAATGCATTGGCGCTGAAACCCGGGCCGACCGTAAGCGTCGTCGGAGATGCAATCCAGCTGCAGGCAGGCAGCGAGCCTGGGGCCGCCACAGTGTACTCCCCATAATCCGAAAGTAACCCTGAACTGCTGTCAGCCTCGGTAAACACGAAAATCTTCGTTTCCGCGCTATTCCAGAACACAAATCTCCCGTGCGCGATGTAGCTCGAACCGCCTTCGGTAAAAGAAGGCAACGCAATCTGGCTCTCTAAGCTCAGTCCTGTGTCGCCATAAATTTGTAGTTGGGTGCCGGTCGCGGCGCCGATAATGTTATCGCCCAACAGGACGGCGGTTTGATGCTGGGTGTTCGAATTGTCAGCCCACGCCACTGAATTGGCGCCGCTCAGGCTTCCATCGCTGCCGAAATCCTGCGTCGCCACCGGCGATGTGAAGTATGCCATACCTCCGCTTGTGATCATGCGCGTGCCATCTTCGCTTAGCCAGAAGTTAGGGCCGCCAACACTGCCAAGATCCCCCGTTGTTGGCAAAGTCGGATTGCTGATGTCATACCGCTCGCCGGAGTATGCGGTCAGATAATAAATAGACGATCCGTCTCTGGAAAGTCGCGCCGTTCCGACAAGTGTCGCAACAACAAGACTATTGTTGACGTTCCACGAACTCAAAGTTCCGTTCGACAGTTGAATGGTGTAGTCGGAAGTGCCAAGGTTCGCAAACACGTAGGCGTAGCCATTGCCGTCAAGCACCACGGCTCCGACAATCATGTCCAGCGGAATTACACTTTTCACAGCCAATGCTTTGAGATCGACGTATGAGAATTGACCATCATGTCCCACACCCGCAAATTGTCCGTCGGGGCTAACGGAGACGCTATTCGGAGCAAATCCTAAAGGAATGATTTGGTCGTTTTGACTGATCGGGTCGTAAACGTGGACCTCATTCGGAGAGGCGCTAACCATAACCACCTTGTTCGAGCGCCCTATCGTAATCGGCCGCCACCGGCTTGAAACTGAGCGGATTTTGAGTGGAGGAAGCTCCGGCTGCCGCCTGCGTTACCGTAAACGTTTGTGACCCCATAACGATCGTGCCCGAACGCGAACTGGCGGTCAGGTTTGGACGCACCAGGTAGGTCAGGGTTGTATTCCCCGAACCGTAAAAACCCGACGCTAACGCGATCCAGGGCGCATCGCTTGAGACAGTGAACACACAATCTTCACCAGAGGAGATCTGTAGAGTGGCATAACCGCCGGTGGCAGCCGCTGACGTTGAAGTCGTCGCAAAACTCGCGTTGCACGAGTTCTGCTTTGTCAAGTCAACTGTCTCCACGGCATAATCCAATTCCAGAGCGGCGGAAGAATCAGCCTGAGTCACGACGAACATCGAGCTGGAATTCGCGTTATAAAAGACCCAGCGGCCGTGACTGGGGTAGTTTTGTCCACTCACGACAAAGGGCGTAGTCGAAAATTGTCCCACTGGATTCAACGAAGAGGAAAAGAGATCGACAACCGTATCTGCATTAGGCTCCGGAGGCTCCGCATTGGGAGATACAAACGGAATGGCCGCTATCTGCTGCAGGCTATCGGAGATGGCGAGGCTTGTACTGTGGCTTAAGCCCGGAAACGATCCAGCGTAGTGCATGTCTTTCGTCGCGTCGCTCGACGCCTGAAAGACGTTCCCGCAAGAAGTGTAGATCCGGCTCCCGTCGTGAGAAAGAGTCAGCGGCCCACAAATAGGAATGATACCCCAAAATGGCGCTTGCGTCTCCGCACCGAGCGCTCCCCCACTAGCGTCATAGCGATAAATGTCGTTCGGGCTCCACGCATCGTCAGTCGTGTAGACTGCTGCATCGGATGGGTCGTAAACACCACCACTCGCGAGTTCACCGCCTGGCGTCACCTGACCGGTCGAAATTTGAATGGACAACATACTGCCTTCACCGCCGGGAAAAACATAAATATAGCCCGCGCCAAAGGTCACCGTGCCGCTGCCCACAGTCAAATTTGAGAATGTCTGCTTCACCGAAGCAGTTTGGAGATCCACGTAAGCCACCGCATCCGCAAATGCGACGGCCGCCTTCGTCCCATCGGCGCTCACGGCAACGCTGCTGGGAATCTCCGCCAGCGCGACTACCTGATCGGACTTCGTGACCGGGTTATAGATATGCAGTTGGTTGGGGCTGCCGGAAAGGAAAATGATCCGATCCAATGCCGTGCTGTACTTCGCATCCAAGGGCCGAAAGGACAGTCCTGCGACTTGTGCCTCCGAATCCAAGCTCACAAAACACAACGCGATCGCAACCATCCCCACTAAGCGCACAGTGCCTCCGTTTTTCGGTCTATTATGCGAAGCAAGCGGGCTATATCGCAAGTACTGCGAGTTCGGGGTACTGGCCGGTCCAGAGCCGTGGATGAGATGGAGGGTGAATTCTATAATGAAAGTTCCCCCTCAGAAAATGCAGAAACCCTCCACCAAACCGAAGAACCCCTGTTTCTCTTCTGGCCCTTGCGCCAAGCGGCCCGGCTGGTCGCTCGACGCACTCAAGAACGCTGCGCTCGGCCGTTCCCATCGCGCCAAAATCGGCAAAACCAAACTAGCCGCCGTGATCGAGCGCACCAAAGTGTTGCTCGAAATGCCGAAGGATTACCTGGTCGGCATCGTTCCTGCCTCCGACACAGGTGCCATCGAAATGGCGCTCTGGTCTCTGCTCGGCGAACGTGGAGTGGATTCTTTTGCTTGGGAAAGTTTCGGCGCCGCTTGGGCTGCCGACTGTCAAAAACAACTGAAGCTCAAAGACCTGCGCGTCTTCAAAGCCGACTACGGCCAGCTTCCCGATCTAACGCAAGCCAATTGGAATCGCGATGTCATCTTTGCTTGGAACGGCACCACTTCCGGCGTCCGCATTCCGAACGGAGATTGGATTTCGGCCGATCGCGCCGGCCTTTCTATCTGCGATGCGACATCCGCGTTGTTCGCGATGCCCGTGCCTTGGGAGAAACTCGACGTAGTTACTTGGTCCTGGCAGAAAGCCATGGGCGGCGAAGCGGCGCACGGCATGATTGCCCTCTCGCCCCGCGCCGTCAAGCGACTCGAATCTTATGCACCCGCTTGGCCGCTGCCCAAAATCTTCCAAATGACTAAAGGCGGCAAGATCGTCGAAGGCATCTTTCAAGGAGAAACAATCAACACGCCTTCCATGCTCTGTGTGGAAGACGCATTGGATGGCCTCCAATGGGGCGAGCAAATCGGCGGCTTGAAAGCTCTCGTCGCCCGCTCCGACGCGAACTTCAAGATCTTGTCCGATTGGGTTGCACGTGTTGGCTGGATTGGCTTCCTGGCCGATCGTCCCGAGATTCGCTCTACTACTTCCGTGTGCTTCAAAATCGTCGATCCGGCATACACCGCTCTACCCGTGGAAGAGCAGGAAAAAGGCGCGAAGAAAATCGCCAGCTTGTTGGAAACCGAAGGCGTCGCTTATGATATCGGCGCTTACCGCGATGCACCCGCAGGTCTGCGCGTTTGGGCCGGTGCAACCGTCGAAGCAGCCGACGTGGAAGTCCTTACATATTGGCTCGACTGGGCTTGGACCCAAGTCAAGCCGTAGCGAATAACGCTCTCACAATCGCCGTTGCGGCTGTGGCGGCCGTTTCCGCCCGCAACACCGTTGTGCCCAGTGAGCAACCCGCCCAACCGGCGTCCAGAGCGGCTTTCCGTTCGTCTTCTGTCCATCCACCTTCCGGACCCAGCAGAAGTGCAACGCGATCCCTTACCGCCCGCTGACCAGGCACCACTCTGGCAATAGGTTGCGTGCTCTCTTCATCCAGCAAAAGCCGCACCTTCGCCTCTGTCCTCACCGCCTCACGAAACGGAACGGTCGTAGCGATCAGCGGTAGTTGCACGCGCCGCGCCTGCTGGCTCGCTTCAACCGCGATCTTTTGCCAGCGTTCCATCCGTTTATTTGAGGCCTGCAGCAAGCCGCGCTCGGTTCGTGTCGCTTCAAAAGGCCGAATCTCCTTCACACCCAATTCGGTAGCTTTCTCCACAATCCATTCGAACCGGTCGAATTTGATGAGTGCCGGCAGCAAGACGATATCCGCTTCCGGCGCAGGCACTGGCAGTTCTTCCAAAACCTTGAAAGTCACTTGCGACTTGCGCGCCACTTCCACTTCGGCAAGATAGACGCGCGCGTTGTCGGAAATTTCGTAGACTTGTCCAACCTCCGTACGCAGCACTCGCACCAGGTGCTCGGCATCCTCGCCTGTCAACTCAGCTTCGCCGCGACGCACGTGCGGCACGAAAAATCTACGCCTTGCCATTCTCTCTAGATCGCCTCGCTGCGCAAAAGGGGACGGACTGCTCTGTCCACCGAAGATGGGTTAATGGACGGTTGCCGCATTCCGGGCTAGGGACAGAGGAGTCCGTCCCCTTTTGCCCTCTATCGCGCTGTGTTCTGCACACGTTGAAAGAAGCCCAGGTCCTTTCCGGTAAGTTGTTTCGTGGCGAAGATAATCTGCCCCGTATGCAGCATCAAATGGCCCACCACTTGGTAGATTGCTTCCAACACGGCCACATCGCGATTCTGTGGATTGATTCGCTCCGTCAGCCGCTGAAGTGGCATTTGCTTCACAATTTTCATCGCCTCGGCGAGCGTGCTCTCAAAAAGGCTCAACACTTCTTGCGTCGAACGCCCACCGCGCGCTGCAAATTCTTTGTCGCGTTCGCGAATATCGGCTAGACCTCCGACTCCATTGCCGATCCACTGCCGGATATTACCGCTCAAGTGGAGCAGCAAATTGCCGACAGCGTTCGCATTTTCGCCGCTCCGTTGCCAGATTTGCTCGTCGTTCAACTGGCCGACGCATTCGCGAATCTGCTTGCCCATCTGTTCCATTCTTTCGAGTGAATAGCCGACAAACAAGCTTCCCGCCGTCGTTACTGCGGTGATTTGATCCGCATGATGCTGCATGTGTACCAGATAATCTTCAACCACAAAGCGGAGGGTAGCCGGCTCGTACTCACCGATTTTGCAGATCGAATCGTACCTATCCGCCGGAATCCGTTCCACCACAGACGCGAGCAGATCGTTCTGCCATTGCCAGTGAGCTACCAGTTCGTTCCACGGCAATGCCGTGTAGCCGTGCATATCTACCCAGCCTTGCTGCTCGTAGGATGGGCCTTCGTATTTCCCTTCAAGAGCGCTGCGGACAAAACGTTGGTGGTTGTTCAGTGCTGAATCAATCATGTGGCCAAGTATCTGTTTCGGGCTCCATCCGCCGGGCTTCACCGGAGACACGGCGACGCTTTCATCCACCAGCGCAATCTTAGTCCGTGCCTGTGCAACACTCGCTCGAAATTTGGCGGCTAGCTCATTTTGCATAAACTCATTTTCGCTGACACTGTTTAGCGCAGCGGACCATGGCGTCCAAACTCCATTCGACATCCTCTTCATCCGTTAGCCAAGACGAAATGCTGATACGCATGGCGCGCTTACCGTGCCACATCGTTCCGCCGCACCAGCACGTCCCATCGCGCTGAATTGCCTCAATCACCGCTTGCGTCGCATCGTCGCTATCACCAAATCGAACCAGCACTTGGTTAATCACTACTTCATTCAACACCGCATGGCCGGCCGCGCGCAGCCCCTCAGCAAATCGTTCAGCATGCCGGCAAGTTCGTTCCACCATCTCCGCCAAACCTTTTCGGCCCAGTGATTTCAAGGCCGCCCAAACTTCGACACCGCGCGCACGGCGGGAACTCTCAGGCGTCCATTGTCCAGGATCTCGCAACGCGCCTTCCGGCAGATAAGCAGCTTGCTGGTTGAAAGCGGCATACAGAGCCGCCGCATCTCTAACAAAAGCCAGCCCACAATCGTAAGGCACGTTCAACCATTTATGCGCGTCGGTCGCCCAGGAATCCGCCTCGCTGAAGCCGTGCAGCAAGTGCGCGCGTTCAGGCGCACAGGCGGCCCACAATCCAAAGGCGCCATCCACATGCACCCAGCTTCCGCTAGAACGCGCGGCCTGGCAAATCTCATGTGCCGGGTCGAATGCGCCCGTGTTTACGTTCCCCGCTTGGATACAAATCAGCGCGGGTTCGCTGAGTTTGGGGAATCCATCCGCGCGCATGCGACCCTGTCCATCGGTCGGAACAGTAATGACGCGATCCCGCCCCAAGCCGGCTATCGCAAGCGCTTTGCGCACTGCGGAGTGCACTTCTTCGCCAACGACTACGGGAAACGTGGGCGCGCCAAACAGACCTTTTGATTCAGCATCCCAGCCACGCTTCTCCAACAAAGCATGCCGCGCCGCAATCAGACAAGACATGTTGGCCATCGTTGCGCCCGTGACGAGCGAACCTGCCGAATCAGCCGGCAGCCCCAACAATTCTTTAATCCAACCCAGCGCCACGTCTTCCAGAACCGCTGCCACCGGCGACATCACTCGCAAGGAAGCGTTCTGATCCCAAGCTGCCGCAAGAACGTTAGCAGCCAGCGCCGCTGGAACGCTTCCGCCGTTCACGAAACCAAAAAACCGGCCGCCCGCATTTGCAACCGTCCCGGCAGACCCGATTTCATCCAGCTGTCGCAGCACCTCACTCGCCTGCGTCGGCTCCGTCGGCAACTGCTCGACGAACTTCTGCAGGTCCGCAACCGCCGGTCCTGTGGGCGCCACACTACGCTGGCGAATCCGGCGCAAATAGTGGACTCCCCGGTCCGCTGCATCCCTTAGCAACTCCTCACGGGTCATAAAACATATAGTAGACGCTCTTGCTACGCTAGAAGCATGCTTGATCTCAAGCTTGAAGTCCCAGCCATGGATACCGTCGAAGTGGACGATGAAACACTTGCCGCAATCGACCGTGGTATTGAGTCTGCGGATAAAGGAGACACCGTCTCCTTAGCCGAAGTTTGGGCCATGATTCCCCAGTGGATTTCGAAATTCGAATCTCAAAGTCGGCGCTAGCTGACTTCGCAACAATCCTCGAATACGCTTAGATTCGCTTCCCTGAGACCGCGTCATGCGTCGCGGATGCCTCAATCTTGAACTCTCGGTAGCATCGGCTGGGCGCATTCTTCCTCTCCAATCGGTTGCCCCGGCGGCGCCTCCGCAATCGGAGCTGCTTGGAATTTTTCCGGCGCACGTTCGAATTCCTGCAGCCGACGAGCCAGATAGCCCGGCAGGCGTGTGCGCAAGCCGCTTAACGTCTCAATCACCTTGGTGCGCACAACGGGCGAAGCGTGCGCGTTGTTTGCGAGGATCAGTGCTTGCTCAAAAAGCACAAGGTCAGTTGCCGCCTTGACTTCTCCCGCCAAGCCCGCAGGCTGAGGCGCCAGCCATGTGGCCGAGGCAATCTGCCGGATCACGTCTTCCAATGCCGGATTTGCAGAGTTCCGTGCATGGTGCTCCACCAACCGGGCAGCCCGTTCAGAATGAAAGAGCAAACTACCGGTCAGTCCGGCTACGGCCTGCGCCGCAGCGACGGGATCGAACGTCAGCCCCGTCTCTTCCGGAAAACTCTCGCGCGTGCGCTCATAGCCCGGCGGATGAGGAGCAATCAATTTCACAATCCGCTCCGGCAGCGTCAGCGTCGCTGGGCTTACTGTTTGCAACAGAGTTTGCAATGCTCGTTTCTGTTCGCCCGCGGGAACGATTTCTGTCACCACTTGGCCATCACCCCGCAAAGCATAGGTGTAATCCACGCCGCCTAGAACTTTCGCCGCCGCCTCCGTCTGATAGCGGTGCAGGAAATACAGCGGAACGAGCGTTTCATCCAGGCGTGACCAAGGCGTACCTTCTGGGATGCTGTTTTCTCCAAAATGTTCAAGCGCCGTCGCGCGCACTTTCAAGAGACGAGCCAGCTCATCGACAGCGTTCGGGCCGTTATCCCAAAGGTGCGCCCGCGGATGGGCGCTGCCTAATGGACGGCTGTCGGCATCGGAAATAAAGATGTTGCCTTCATGCGCCGCATCAAGCAGGATTTGATCGAGCGCCTTCTTCTCATCCGTGCCAGGCGAGAACTCGGTGTATCCATAGCGAATCGCAACTTTGTCCCAGGAACCGATACCTGTCGCATAAGCGTGCTTGAGATCGAGCGAACCATCGCTGTTCAACGCAATCCAGGGATGCGGATAATCCATCACCGAAGCATTGTTGTGCGTACTCGCCACATAGTTATGCGCCAAGCCGAGCGTATGGCCAATCTCATGCGCCGCCAGTTGACGCAAGCGAGCATAGACGGCATCCTTCACTTCCCCCAGCAAGCTGCCATCACTGCCAAAAGGCGAAAGAACCGCGCTAAAGATCAAGAAATCTTGTCGGTAACGTAACGAGCCTAGCGTGACTTGACCTTTCAAGATCTCACCCGTTCGCGGATCCGAGATGGCATTGCCGTACGACCAGCCCCGCGTATAGCGATGTACCCACTGAACTATGTTATGGCGAATATCCATCGGATCAACATCTGCGGGCAGCACCTTCACTTGGAAGCCGTTTGCAAACCCCGCGGCTTCAAACGCTTGATTCCACCAACTGGCGCCCTCCATCAGCGCTTGCCGAACATCGTCCGGAGCGCCGCCATCCACGTAATACACAATCGGGTGGTCCGCTGAAATGCGGTGACGCACGATCAAACGCTTATCAAAATCTTCACCCAAAGGTGCCGAATAATCGCGATAACGAAGATCGAAGTAACCGGCCCGCGGGTCAAACGCGCGTGGCTTAAATCCGCCCTCCGGCAGTTCGATGAACGAATGATGTTCGCGCAACGTAATCGCCTGCGGATTCGGCGCAACTTCGGCAACGTATCGACCCGGATCTTCGCCCGTAAATGTGAGCGTGATTTCGATCTCCGTGTTCTTAGGGAAATTCTTTGTTCGCTCCAGGAAGAACGCGCTGCGCTTTGGATCGATATGATAGCTTCCCTGCTTGCTTTGCTGTAGAGCGCGCGAGACACCCACCATATCGCGAGCGAAAAACTCGGAGGCATCCACCAAGACCGTATCGCCATCCATCGCAGCTACGTCAAAACCCCAAAGCACGGAAGTGGCAAACGAATCAGCCACCGCGCGCTTTTCCATCGGGTTGTCGCTCGAAGACCGGAAACGGTAATTCTTCTCAATCAACAAAACACGCGGCCCGACCCGCTCAAAAACAACTACCCGCGGCCCCGAAAGAAGCCCGCGATCCAGCCCGATATCATTCGAACCCAGACCGGCCGGCAACGACGCCACGTAAAGCAGTTCATGATTCCAACGCTGAATCTCGAGAAAGATCTTGCCTTCGGCCTTGTCCCAATACATCGGCACAAAGCCGTCCATTTTGTCGAGACCCTTGATCGCCTCGCCCAGCGGGCGGATTGGTGCGGCGTTAAGCCCGATTACAAAAAATAGAATGAGAACTAGATTCTTCGCCATTGCGGAACTTCCTCTTCGTTTGGGTATTCATACAGCATTTCATACGGCAAAAATCGGTTCTTGTAGTTCATGGAACCGCAGTCTTTGATCCAATAGCCAAGGTAAGCGTGACGGTAGCCTTGCACGCGCGCATACTCAATCTGATTCAAGATCGAGAAGACACCCGGAGAACTCGGTCGCCAGTCGGGATCGTGAAAGAAATAAACGAGCGAGACAGCCACGCCCGGTACCTCATCCATCACGGCTACACCCATCAACCGATCGCCATCGAAGTAAAGCCATTGCCTTCCCAAATCCACCGGACCCGACAAGAACATGTCGTGAAAGCTGGCGACCGTGGCCGACTGCAACTCCCAGCCGCGATGTTCGTGCATAAAGCGCTGATACCGGTTATAAAGATCTACGATCTCGCGCACGACAAACAAAGGATGCAATTCGGCGCGAACGCCGTTGTTCTTCCGCCACACCCGGCGCTGGCCTGCATTGGGCTCAAACTCTTGCGCCAGGACTCGAATACTCCGGCATTCCCGGCAGCTTGGACACGCCGGACGGAATATCTGCCATCCAAAGCGCCGCCACCCCCGAGCTAAAAGCTCGGCATACTCGCCCTGACTCAAAGTCGTGACAGCGCGCATCTCGAGCGACGCCCTCTGCCCGGGCAGGTATGAGCAGCGGCGCGACTCTTCGACGATGCGGAACAGTTCCGTCATACTGAGGTTTATGATTGCTCACTTGCGGGGCACGATCCTGGAAAAACACCCCAATCAAGTGATTGTAGAGACCGGTGGAGTTGGCTACGACGTCCAAATCCCGATCTCAACGTTCACAGCGCTGCCGGAGGCGGGCGCGACAGCCCTGCTGCGCATCCATACTCATGTCCGCGAAGATGCCCTCTCGCTATTCGGCTTTGTCACTAACGAGGAAAAAGCCGTTTTCGAACGGCTCATCTCGGTCAGCGGCATTGGGCCCAAGTTGGCCATCACCGTCCTTTCCGGCCTGCCCACGGCGGAGCTGATTACCGCCATTCGAAGCAGCGACCTGGCACGTTTAGTACGCATCCCCGGCGTCGGAAAGAAGACCGCCGAACGCATTGTCCTTGAACTCAAAGACAAGCTGATGGCTGTCGATGCCGGCGGCAAAGCTGTCCCTGCCATGGAGACCGGTCCGGACTATTCGCCATTGGAACGAGATGTCCTTTCAGCGCTCCAAAACCTGGGCTGCTCGCGTCCCGCCGCCGAAGAGGCGCTCCGCAAAGTCAAAGACAAGGGCGCGCCGGAGCAGTTCGAACCCTTCTTTCGCGCAGCTTTGGCCACGGTGCGTTAATTTGAATTAAGCTTGCATGGCCACGAATCGCACCGTGTCTCCCATTTCGCTCGAAGAGGAACGCCAGTTTGAGACCGCGCTACGGCCGACGACGCTCGCCGACTTCGCTGGCCAACCGAGCGTGCGCGAACAATTATCGATCTCAATTGAAGCCGCCAAGCGGCGAGGCGAAGCTATGGACCACGTGCTCCTCTGCGGACCACCGGGCTTGGGCAAGACAACGCTTGCCGGCATCATCGCCCACGAATTGAACGTTGCTCTCGACCAGACGGCCGGCCCCATCCTTCAGAAGAAGCTCGATCTGACGGGCATCTTGAGTAACGTCAAAGCGCGGCAGGTCTTCTTTATCGATGAGATCCATCGCTTGCAGCCCGATATTGAGGAGATCCTCTATTCGGCACTGGAAGACTTCCGCCTCGATATCCTCATCGGCGCGGGACCGGGAGCGAGAACCCACTCCATAACACTGCCCCACTTCACGGCGGTTGGAGCGACGACGCGCCAGGGTCTCCTAAGCGCACCCTTACGCGGGCGCTTCGGAATCGTACTGCGGCTCGATCCCTACGACGAAGTCACGCTCGGCAAGATCGTCGAACGCTCTGCGAAGCTGCTCGAGGTTCAAATCGTGCCCGACGCCGCCCGCGAAATCGCGCGCCGCGGACGCGGCACACCGCGCATCGCCAATCGCCTGCTGCGGCGCGTACGCGACTACGCACAGGTCAGAGCCGAAGGCCATATCGACTTGACAGTGGCCGAGGCGGCTCTCGATCTACTCAAGGTCGACCGCTACGGGCTCGATGAGATCGATCACAAGATCATGCTCACCATCATGGAGAAGTTCGCCGGCGGTCCGGTCGGGCTGAGTACGATTGCCGCTTCAATCGACGAGCAGACCGATACGATTGAGGAAGTCTACGAGCCCTACCTGATGCAACTCGGCTTCCTGGATCGAACGCCGCGCGGGCGCATGGCCACAGACCGCGCCTTCGATTACTTCCGAATCGCCCGGCGACCGCAGCAACGCCAGACATCACTCTTCTGATTACCAATGGTCGAAAAGACGGTCTACCTTTCACTTGGCTCGAATATGGGCAACCGCGAGGAGTACCTCGGCCAAGCACTTTATGCCCTCGAACGCGATGGCGTCACGCTTACGAAGCGGTCTTCTGTTTACGAAACCGAGCCGCAAGATGTCAAACAGCAGCCTTGGTTTCTTAACATGGCCGTGGAAGGCCGCACACAAGCCATGCCGCTCGAACTTCTGAAGCTAGTCCTGCGCATTGAACGCGAAATCGGCCGCGTCCGCCAGCCGAATGCGAAAGGCGGTCCACGACCGATTGATATCGACGTACTTCTCTTTGGCAGCTCGGTGGTGAACAAGCCACCACAACTCCTGGTCCCTCATCCGCGCATGCTGGAGCGGCGCTTTGTTCTAGATCCGCTCTTGGAGATTGCTCCAGACTTGCTCCACCCGGTGACGCGTCAAGCGTTGCGAACATATCTGCCCGCAACGCTCAACCAGCAGGTCCGGATTAAGCGCTGACCTTTTCGCCCACTTGGGATTGCGCCCAACTTTCCAGCTTGCGAGCATCGGCGTAGAACTTGCGAATGCCTTCGGCCAGCTTGTCTGTGCCCATGGCGTCTTCGTTGTGCATCCAGCGGAACGTCTTTTCGTCCAAATGAAGTTGAGCGTCTTTGCTCGCCTTTGCATTTTCGGCGGTCAGAGCCGGCTTCAGTTCACCTTCTGTCGCCTGCATCTTCTCTAAAAGGTCCGGGCTGATAGTCAGCAAATCGCTGCCGGCCAACCGCTCGATCTGTTCCACCTTGCGGAAGCTGGCGCCCATGACTTGGGTCTTGTAGCCGTACTTCTTGAAGTAGTTGTAGATGCGCGTGACGGACGCCACACCGGGGTCCTGATCGATCGGAATATCCTTGCCGCCATTTTGCGCTTTGTACCAATCGTAAATACGGCCGACAAAAGGCGAAATCAAAGTGACTTTGGCTTCGGCGCAAGCAATGGCCTGAGCAAAGCTGAAGAGCAAAGTCAGGTTACAGTGGATGCCTTCGCGCTCGAGTTCTTCGGCGGCGCGAATGCCTTCCCACGTGCTGGCGATCTTGATCAGAATACGCTTACGATCAACGCCCATCTCTTCATAAAGCTTGATCAGGTGGCGCGCCTTGGCCAGCGTGGCTTCGGTATCGAAGCTCAGACCGGCATCGACTTCGGTCGAAACGCGGCCGGGGATCACCTTCAAGATTTCATTGCCGAAGCTCACGAACAACTTGTCCATGAACGCTGCGGTTTGTGCTTTCTGGTCCCCGCCTTTTTTATCGGCGTAGTTGAGAGCATCAACGACCAGGTGCTTGTATTCGGGCCGTTGCGCCGCGCTAAGCAAAAGCGACGGGTTAGTGGTTGCGTCCTGCGGCTTCAGCCGGGCGATAGCTTGGATGTCACCGGTATCGGCCACGACTACGCTGTATTTCTTTAAAGATTCGAGGACTGTCATTCAATAGAACTCCTATATCTAAGAATATCGGACGATTACTCTCTTAGGTTTATCGTGCCGCGGCATTTTTCTGTACCGCACTTGCATTCCACACGTTCGACCTTTTTCTCGAACCGGTAATCAACTGTCAATTCTTCTCCCGGTTCGATATCGCGCAGGCTCATATAAAGGATGTGCTCCTTGATGATGCGGGCGATCAGGTTTGGGTCGCACGAGTGGTTAATATACTCGGCACCCGAGCCGCCCACACTGCCGTCGAGGGTCCAGTAGCTATCGAGCGTAAACAGGTAAATCATGTCGCTCGCATCAGCGCGACGCTTCGTTTCGCGCCGGCTGATGCGCTCGCCCTTATACTCAATCACTTTCCGGCGGGCCGGGATGAACTCGTTCGCGTAAATTCCCCAGCGATGAATTTTCGATTTTGCCAGCTTGATATCGAAACAGGTGTAATCCGCGTCAATGGTCGGAACGCCGTTGTTCATTCAACGTCAGATTAGCGAATAAACGATAGCAACGCCAGAGTTTTCGTTAGGTTTTTTGCTGGAGAACGTTGACCAACTCCTGGACAGCGTCGGCGCTTTTCTTGAGAGCGGCTTTTTCAGTGTCATCGAGTTTGATCTCGTAGATCTTCTCAACACCGTTCTTGCCCAATTTGACCGGGACACCGACGAACAGACCTTTGATTCCGTATTCGCCGTCGAGACTCACGGCGCAGGGCAGAACCTTCTTCTTATCTTTCAGAATGGACTCGACCATTTCAGTGGCCGAAGCAGCGGGAGCATAATACGCGCTGCCGGTTTTGAGGTACTTCACGATTTCCGCGCCACCATCGCGGGTGCGCTGAACCATGCGATCAATGGTTGCCTGATCGGCGAGTTCGGACAGCGGAATACCGCTGACGTTGGTCAAGCGAACGAGAGGCACCATGGTATCGCCGTGGCCGCCCAGGACCATTGCAGTGACGTTTTCGAACGAAACGTTCAGCTCTTCGGCAATAAAGGTCCGGAAACGGGCGGTATCTAAAACGCCTGCCATTCCTATGACACGTTCGCGTTTGAAACCAGAGACCTTCATCGCGGTCCAGCACATGGCGTCGAGCGGGTTGGTGACCAGAATCAGAATCGCATTGGGCGACTTCTTCGCGGCCTGCTCAGTGGCGCTCTTGACTACTTCATAATTGGCGAGCAACAAGTCATCTCGGCTCATGCCGGGCTTGCGCGGGAAACCGGCGGTGATGACGACGATATCAGAATCGGCAGTTTCGTCGTAGCCGTTCGTTCCGACGATCCGAACGTCATAGCCTTCCACCGGAGCGGACTCGAGCATATCGAGGCCTTTGCCTTGCGGTACACCTTCGACGACATCGACAAGCACGACATCGGCGAGCTCTTTGGTGGCGATTTTCTGCGCCACGTTGGCGCCAACATTTCCGGCGCCGATTACGGTTACTTTCCTTCTCATAAGTAAGCTTCCTTCTTTCCGTAGAAACCGAAGTATAGCAACGCAAGAAACCCCTAACGGGGCAAATGGCCCGGTAGGGGTTTCCAGATAACTCAGACGAACTTTACTGGGCGCGATCGATGGCGGCGTCGTCCATTTTCAGGCGATAATACAGGGCCTTTTTGAGCGAGTGAATGGCCACTTCGCTATCATGCATGGCCGCGGCTTTGTTGCCGCCGAAATCATGGGGCGCTTCGCGCAGGTCGTTCAGCGCGGCGTGCATATCACGGATGGCGACCACGATGCGCGGATGAGACCGCTGCTCTTGCTGAATGCTCAACTGGGGCTGGGCGATGGCCGCACCTAATGAGATCAAGAGGGACAATCCCCCAGCCGTCAAAATTCTTTTGCTCAAATCCATACTTCGGTTCTCCTTTGTCTGAGTCGTTCGAGACTCATAGAGCACAACGAGGAACCGCCGGTAAGGTTGTCAGTCGACCAGGTACTTTAATCGTTGCTTAATCAGGCCTTTAATAGCGATTGAACGTAATCGGGTTTCAACGGCAGGCGGCGGGCGATTTTGCCGGTGGCGTCAAAGAACGCGCTCGCGATAGCCGGGGCAGCGAGAGCGTTGGCGGCTTCGGAGCCTTGGGCGTAGCTTCCCACTTCGGGGTGATGGAGGAGAATGACTTTGATTTCGGGCAGATCGGCCATGGTAGCGATGGGATAGCTGCGCCAATCGGCCGATGTGACGCCGCTCTCATCGAAGCGGAGTTCTTCATGGAGTGTCATGCCGATACCCATCATGGTTCCGCCTTCCACCTGGCGCTTCAACTGAAGCGGGTTGATGACGATGCCGGGATCGACGACCATGGTGATCTTTTCGACTTTGACGACGCCGTTGGAGGTATCGACAGCGACTTGGGCAACACAGGCCCAGTATGCAGAGCGCTGCATGAGAGAAACGCCTTGGCCGCGCTTGATGGAGCCACTGGAACTCGCGAAGCCGGAACGGGTGACCCAACCGGAAGCGTCGCGAGCGGCTTCGAGCACACCCTTGACGCGTTTGTCGGTGGAATGTTGAATGCGAAATTGCAACGGATCGACGCCGGCCAGGTAAGCGGCTTCGGTGATGGCGACTTCGCGCGGGAAGTTTTGCTGATATTGGCCGGGCGTACGGAGACTGTGATCGCGGAGGCCGACGTTAATCGGTGAAGAAGCCTGGCCGACTTGCGCGCCGCCATGAGCGCGTTCGAGAACGGTGGGCGTGCCGTCGTAGAGCCAGGGATCGCTCGGGGCATTGCGCATGCCGAAGATGGAGCCCTTTTCGTTCGGCGCAGGAATGGTGGGAAGACCGGCGAGAATGGCGCCGACCAGGCGATCATCTTGCATGGCGGGCATGAAGTGATCGATTTGATAGGCGGTTAGCTTGCCATCGGCGCCGACGGCGAGTTCGACATCGGAGAGGGCAGCGGAGGACTGAGTGGACCACTGAAGATCGTCAGGACGCATCCACTGGACACGAACCGGTTTGCCAACGGCTTGCGAGAGAATGATGGCTTCGTCTTCAGCACCCGCGTTGCCGCCATTGGAACGGCCATAATGACCGGCACCGGCGAGGGTATGAACGACGACCTTATCAGGGGACACGCTGAGCATGTGAGCGATGCCGGAACGGAGGGCTTGCGCGTTTTGGGTGTGGGCGTAGAGGTGGACTGAGCCATCGGAGCGGACATCGCCGACTGCGACCGTGGGTCCGATGGGAGCGTGCTTCAGATAGGGGCGTTCATAGGTGGCCTTGAGTTTCTTCGGAGAGGCAGCGATGGCGGCCGCGACGTCGCCCTTCGACTCTCTGCTCGAAGCGGAAGGAACGCTTTTCCAATCGGCATCTTCTTTCAGGTAGTTGAAGAGACGAGCATCACCGGGAAGACCACGCCATTCGGACCATTTTGTGCCGCCAGCCACTTGGTTGGCCGCTTTGATGGCTTCCCATTCGGTGGGAGCGACGACGGCGAGCAGGTTGTTCTTAACGACGACCTGGGCATTGGGAAAACGCGATTTATCGAGAGATCCGGCCGAAACAAGTTTTGAGCCCAATGTTTTGGGGTGCACGACGCGAGCGTGGAGCATGCCGGGAAGGCGGACATCGGTGATCCAGGTTTCCTTGCCACTGACTTTGGGAACAATGGCCGGGTTCGCGAAGGACTTGCCGACGACGGTGTAATCACTGACCGCTTTGAGCGGCGGGTTGCCGGCGACGACGAGACCGAACATGCTGTGAATGTCACCTTGCACCGGGATGGCGAGGTTGAAGTTCTGCCCTTTTACTAAGTCGCCATAAGAAATGGTTTTTCCGCCACCGGAGACGATGCCGTCCTTCACAGTGAGCTGATCTTTGGCGACGCCGAGTTGCTGAGACGCCAGATCAAGCAGGGCTTGATGAACATAGGCAGCGGCTTTGCGGACATTGGGCATGCCATGCATGAGTAGATCGAAGGTGCCGCCACCATCGGGCGTGCGATCGGTATCGCCGGAAATGACGTTAGTGATGGCTTCGAAGGGGACGTAGAGTTCGTCGGCGACGATTTGGGGGTAGGCGGTGAAGACAGTGCTTTGGCCGAAATCAGATTTGCCGGTGCGAATCAAGATGGTGTTATCGGAATGGATCTCGATCCAAGACGTGGACGGCAACTTTTGGGTGGGAGGAGCGGTTTGTGTGGGCGCGTCTTCCTGCATGGCGTTGGCGCGCACAAGGCCGAGGGTAGCGAAGAGAGCGCCACCGGCTTTGACAAAACCGCGGCGTGAGAGAGCTGCGCCGAAGACATTGGTAGGAGTGGTGGTTTCGGTTTCGAGCTTCGCGAATTCGATCATGCGGCACTTCCTTTGGTGATGATGGTAGAGGCGCGTTGGACGGACTCAATGATGGCCAGATAGGTGCCGCAGCGGCAGAGATGAGGCGAGGGGCCGGAGGTGGTGAATGCCGCTTTGATTTGATCAATCGTGGGCGACGGCGTGCTTTCGAGCAATTCGGTGGCTTTGATCATCATGCCGTTTTGACAATAGCCGCACAAAGGGGTTTGCTCGGCGATCCAGGCTTGTTGCACGGGATGGAGGGTGCTAGCGGCTTCGGCTTCGGAGAGATTTTTTTGCTTGGCCCAGCGGGCAGGGAGGCCTTCGAGAGTGGTGACCTCTTTGCCGGCGGCGGCCGAGATGGGTGTAATGCACGAGCGCACTTCGTGGCCATTCAACAATACTGAACACGAGCCGCACTGCGCCATGCCACAACCAAACTGCGGGCCGGTGAGTTCCAACTCATTGCGCAAAACATACAGCAATGGTGTGCCAGGCGGCGATTGAATTTCGCGTTTTGTTCCGTTGACGATGAAAGAGATCATTTTGAGGGTTCCTCGGTGAGGCCTTTCTGACCGAATTCGGGTAAAACGGCCCCAGGGACCTATTTTAGCGGGAATTCGGGTTTGGTGTTGGCCTGATTGTTCCTAATTATTGCCTATTCGTGTTGGGGAGCCGGTTGGTCGGGTTGGCGTTGCGCTCCCTTTGATCGCAGTTCCGTTGCCTGCTTCTTGCGAGAGGGGCAGCGCAAATGCGGTGACAGGCAGCACGCGATTTTTGGAGTATGGGACTGCGATGGCTGCTCGCTGTGCCAGTCCCCGTATTTGCTTCGGTCACTGTTTACTCCATTTCTTTTTGTCTTTGGTGAAGCGGTGTTTGGGGTCGCCGGGGTATTTCCAGTGGCTTGGGTGGTCGGGGTAAAAGTAGCCGGGGATGATTTTACGTGGAACCCAGCCGGGCTCGGGTGGATAGATGACTCTGGGTTCTTCGCCGGCGATGGAATATTCGCCGGTGACAGCGTTGTAGATGCGGTAGACGTGGGTGTTGGGGTCGTGGACGGGCTTATCGTCTTCTGGTTCTGCCGCTTTTTTGGGTTCGTCTTTTGGGGGCGGCGGTGGCGTGGCGGGTGCGGTTTTCTTGGGCTCGCAGTGGGTTTTGTAGAAGTGATCGAGCATGCGGTATTCGCGTTGAAAGCTGCGTTCGGCGGCGGTTTTGTAGCGATGACGCAGGGCGTAATCTTTGCGGGTGTCTTCGGCGGTGCTTTCGATGGCGAAGATGCCGAGCATGGTGTAGCGTTCGGAGAAGGAATTTTGGACGCGAATGCGTTCCCAATCGGCCTGGGCCGTGCGCAGGATGAAGTTCTGAAGCATGGGGTGGTCAGACGGATAAGTGGCTTCCCAGGAGGCGCAGAGTTCGATCCAATCTTCGAGTTTTTCGTCGTCGAGAATGAGAGTTTTGGCGCAGCAGCCGTGGCGGAGGGCGTTGCGGGAAGAGATGGCTTTGCCTTCCGGCGTTTTGGGTCCGGTTCGTCCACAGTTGCGTTTAGCGGCGTCGTGGGCGAACCGACTTCTCTCTTCCGCCTGCGTCAACGGCTCGGGCGGAATGGGGTTTTCGATTTTTTCGTCGAGAGTGGAATCCATAAAACAAATCACTTTCCGGCTTTATTGTTGCTAGTGGGCGTTCGCGAGTAACGAAAAAGTTCTTGTAAGTTGAGGGAAAGATTGGAAATAAAAAATGTGCTCGAGTTGTGACCGGCGATTTTGGTCGCTGTCGCGACCGCCCCCAAGCTTACGCATGGGGTTCCGAATCGGATGATTGGACGGAGGAGGGAAGTGGCTTGAAATGTGTTATTTACGGAAGGAACCTTCAATTGGGTTCGTTTTTGCGAAATCACTTGCGATTGCCTGAATCAGGTTGAACAGTTCCTGTGCTTTGATCGGTTTTGCGATGTAGTCATCCATGCCAGCGGCCAGAAAGCGCTCGCGATCGCCTTGCATGGCGTGCGCGGTCATGGCGATGATGGGCAGGTGTTGGCCGGTTGAGAGTTCGCGTTCGCGAATGTGGGCGGTTGCCTGCAGGCCATCCATTTCGGGCATCTGGATATCCATCAGGATGAGATCGAAGGATTCCTGGCTGACGGCCTCGAGCGCCTGCTTGCCATTTCCTTTGACTGATACCGCAAACCCTTGTTTTTCGAGCAGCCGTACTGCCAGTTTCTGGTTGACGGGGTTATCCTCCGCCAAGAGGATTCTTAGCTTGTGTTGCGGCTGCTGGAGGGTATGACGCGTGGTGAGCTGTTTGGGCGATTTCGCATCACTCTTATCGAGGGCGGCGGCGAGCGCGGCCATTAATTCGCTTTCGCTCACGGGTTTCGTCAAGTAGGCGGCGATGGAAAGTTCGCGGCAACGGGCCGCGTCGCCTCTCATGCCGACTAAGGCCAGGAGAATGAATACTGCACCTTTCGCAAGATGCGGAGACGCCTTGAGACGTTCGGCAAACTCAAAGCCATCCATATCGGACATCTGGCAATCGGCGATGATCGCGGCGAAAGGAGAGGAGTGTTCCAGGATCTGCAGCGCTTCTTTGGCGGTACCGGCGGTTTGCACGATCAGGCCGCGCCTTGCCAGAATGGCTTCGGTGATACGCCGGTTCGCCGGATGATCAACGACGAGCAAAACGGGTAGAGCTTGCGGCATGAGCGGAAGCGTTGGGCCACTCGTCTGTTTGCCGACCTGAAGACCGAAATGCGCGGTGAAGTGAAAAGAACTTCCGATTCCGGCGGCACTTTCCACCCAGATGCGGCCCTGCATCATCTGGACGAGCCTTTTCGAGATGGTGAGCCCTAATCCGGTGCCGCCGAACTTGCGGGTGGTGGAACCATCGGCCTGGGAAAATGCGTCGAAAATTTTGGCATGCTGCGCCGGAGGAATACCAATTCCCGTATCGTGCACGGTGAAGCGCAGCACCGCCTTTTCCGATTCACGCGATTCGACAGCGATCCGCAGGCCGACTTCGCCGCGCTCAGTGAACTTAACGGCGTTGCCGAGGAGATTGATAATAATCTGGCGCAGGCGGCCGGGGTCGCCGACAATTTCTTCCGGAACGTCGGGCGCCACTTCATAGAGAACTTCCAATCCCTTCTGGTTTGCCCGGTAGGCTATGGATTTCATTACAGGCGTGAAGGTTTCGCGCAGGGAGAACGGCAAGAGCTCCAGTTCGAGTTTTCCCGCTTCGATTTTCGAGAAATCGAGGATGTCGTTGATGATGGCAACCAGGGATTCGGCCGACGATTTTGCCAAGCCGGCATATTCGATCTGTTCTGAATTCAGGCCGGACTCCAGCAGCAAATCGGTCATGCCCAGAACGCCGTTCATGGGCGTTCGAATTTCGTGGCTCATGTTGGCGAGAAACTCGCTTTTCGAACGGTTGGCTTCTTCGGCAAGCGCCCTTGCCTGTTCGGCATCGCGCATGGACCGTTCGAGCTGTTGCGTGCGTTGATTTACGGTTCGCCGCAAGGTTCGAATCCAGAATATGGCCGCGCAGACGATGCTGGTTACGACGGCCAGGATCCAGCGCCAAGGTGCTTTCTCGGTCCAAGGCCGAGGCCGAATTACTCGCAGGTCCTGTAGAGTGCGGCTGGCGATGCTGACGTCGGAATAGTTGCCCCAAAAGTCACGATCGATTGACCCGACGCCGCGAATCTCCATGACCGAGCCAATCTCAAAGGGATTTGCGAGGGGCGCAGCATGCGCCGGCAGACTGACGGCCACCTTCTTCTTACCGATTTGTACGGTAACTTCGTATTTCTGGGCGGCGAGAACGGACGAGACGACTTCACCGACAATGGATACCAAGGAATCGGAATCGACAAAGAAGTTAACCTTCTGCTCGTCCAACTTTTTGACGCCGATAGAGACTGTTTCGTTGGACGGGCGCAGAAGGGCCTCGCTCAGTATGAGCATGCCGCCTGGCGAATGGATGATCCTACCCAGCGCTTCGCAGGTTTGGCCGGTGGGCAGCGGTGTGGGCTTTGCGAGCTGCAACCTTAAGGAGCGGCTGCCATTCTGGATGACGCCGGAATCGTCTTCATTGAGCGTGAGCACGCCGCGCAGATGGACCGAATCGTTTTCGTGGACACCGGAGCGATACGTGAGGAGCTGGTTAAATTCGGTGATTGGCATTGACCAATCGGGGATGGGCCCTGGGCGCAACAGCCGCACGTCGGCCTGGCCGATAACATAGATGAGACTTCCGAGGCGGTCGCCATGGCCCCCGATTCTGGGGGCCAGTGTGCCATCGATTTCCACCTCTGCTCCCAGATCGGGATCGAGGTTTATGGGCGAGCCGCCGGGCACTTGGTTGAGTGCGATTTCTTGCCCGTATGCGTTCAGGATCCCCAAGGCGTCGCTGGCGTCGGAGACTTGGCGTATCCGGCTGAGACGCCCGCGGATTTTGACTCTTACGTTTTCGAGATCTCGATCTGCGAGATCGGCGGCAGTCAGATCTTTTGCGGGCGGGACGGGCGCATGGCGGAGGAATTCAATCCCGCGGCAGACGACGATTGGCCCGAATTCGCCGCTGGCGGTATTGCCGGTGAGGCGCACCCAATCTCCGGGTTTCAAATGCCGGGTCATTTGCGGCGGGGCTTGGACAAAAACCCCAAAGTCATCGGCCTCCAGGAACAAGGATTCCGGGAGTGCGTGCCACAGAACCTGGGCTTCTAAATTGACAGGAAGTCCGCGAGCGGCTTCGTCGTTTTGTAGCTGCTTGACGGCGCGGACGGTGGAACAGGTTGCCGGTGCGGGCGGTGGATCAGGGAAGAGGGAAGCGGCGGCGCAGAGGTATAACAGAGCGCAGAGCGTTATGGGAGCGTGGATCGTTCCGCCTCGACCGGGAGCCATAATTGTTTCTATTGGCCTATCGGTTGTAGGAGGATCGGGGTTTAGGAAATTTACGTGATCGTGCGGTGGGTGAGAATCGTTGCTCTAAGTTCGGAGGGTCACTGCGTTCGGGCCCCGTACACGTGTTTGACTTGCCCCGCGCCCACAGAATCGACTGCGGCTCGGATCTGAGGATAAAGCGGGCGGTAGAACTCCACCTTGTTCTTGTCCACATGTACAAGTACAATGCCGAAACCTAATGTTTTCAGGTTGTGCTCGTGCTCGAATCCACGATCGATGGTTACGAGGACATCGAACCGATCTCGGAGGTTTTTCACCAGCTCGTGATCTTTGAGCTGGTGCCAGTTCAGATCGAAGGCAGTCTTGACTTCTTCATAACCGGAAAAGCATTCGACGATGCGGGGATCAATGCAAGCGCATCCGAGGACTGCGCGCAAGACGGCCGCGGCGTGAGCGCCCGCCCGAAAGCCCCAGCGTGTTTTCTCTTCCCTGGGCGGAGCGCGCCCGCGCCCTTTGCGCTACAAAGACGCGCACGTGATTTGGTCAATCGTGATGTCGCGGCTCAGCTCCAGAAAGGCAAGCACCTGTCGGCGCGGGATGTAGGAATAAAGGGCGAGAAAATCGTTGATGGTTTCGCCGGTTTCCAGAAAATCAATGAGTGTTTTGACGGGAACGCGGGTATTGGCGAAGCAGGGAGTTCCGTGCATCACATCTTTGTCTACAGCGACGACTCCGGTGAGCGCCTGTTTTTGTTCTAACGTCATCCCTTCTTTAAACATAGGGGATTTGATTGGGGAATGCGAACAACTACGACCCAGGGATGTTCCTTCTCACGGCCGCTCTTTAAGAAGGACGCGGAAGACGGGCCGGGTCGAGTGGACGGCGAAAGATCTAAGGAGTGTTTCTTCTCAAATGGTGACGGCATCCGCGCCCTTTGCGCTTCGGCATTAGGGATGTGTCACAGCTGGTAAGCGGCATTATTATTCGAGCAGGTCTCGCGAACGCCGAAGAAGGGATCGATCTGAGCGAGGCCGACAAGGAGCGCTCTTGATTACGGGTCTTTCCTCGTGTGACTTATACTGGGCCTTGGGAATGGGTGGCTAGAACAATTCTAGCGTGAAATGGTGTTATTTGCTGATTGGTCTAAACGGCGGTTCCTTTGTCTTGGGGCTAACATCTTTGAGCATTATGTCAGCGAAGCGAGATGACGTGACTTCATAGACGTTTTCGAGGACGTGGACTACTCCGCTTGCTGGGTGCTTTCCGACTACACAGCAGGCCAGATCACAGGAAATTATCTTCTGGTTCGGGAGTGGCTGAAAATCATTCCTCACCCTAAGTACTTCCTTTGCTTCATTGCAGTAGGAAATGATGTGTTCTTCTCCAGGTTTGAAAAGCCCAAGGGGACGGGTTGCGAGTTCCTCGGTGATCAAATGCGGAATCGTCGCACCCGCGTCCGCCACCCTCAATGCAGCACTAAACTCGATGGACGCATTGCGCAACTCGCAGGCACCGATATTTCTAACTTTCAGTATGGCTTCTCCCTCGGTCTTAACAAAAACGAGTGGGTGGGATACTACGATTTGCGGATCAATTGATAATAACGCGAGTTCCCTTGTGGCGCGGTGCAGGCTCTTAGTGAAGAGACAGAGCACGAACGTGGCCGAGGCCAGAGCGATGGTCGCAAACGCCTGTATCCAGGTGGCCATGGTGAGCGACTGATCCGGCGCTGTGATGTTCGATTGATCCATGGATATGAGTTTAGATTACGCTGGCGGCACAAAGCCTGCTGGTTTGTTGTGAGGGTACCCGCCCGGCAAAGTTTTAGCTGGCCGCGATCGTGAGGGCCGAGCCACCTCTAACAGGGAATACTCGCGGACGCCCAGTGCTAGGCCCGACTTGCTCTTTGTGGGTACGGAACGACGTCATCCTTACGACGGCTCGGCGGCCGAGACGACTGCGGAGTGATAGTTCGCTCTGTGACGCGCCCGGGTCTATTCGGTCAAGGATAGAAGCCGGAAAATGTTGGGCCGTCGATTGCGTCGGGTTCCCAGCGCGTCAGCAGCCGAGCGAGAAGCGCAGAGCGGTGCAGACCTGCCGCATTCTTTCCTCGCTGAGAGTGGCGACCCGCTTGCCCAGCCGCTCCTGCGTTACGGTCACCGCATTATGCAGGTTGATCGCACAGCGGTTTTTCATGCCATCATCCACATCTAGGATTACTTCCGATGGGACGTCGCGGATTGTTGAAGTGATAGGCGCAACTGTCGCAGTAGAGAGATGATGCAATGCGCTTTCCCGAGTCAGGATGAGCACGGGCCTCTCTTTATCGGGCGGGGAAAATCGGCACAGGTAGACAGTGCCTCGGCTCAGTCTTCCGGCCACGCCGCCGTGTCCTCCCACGGGCGATACTCTCCCACACGCTGCGGGCTGGCTTCATAGCCAACGCGATCCCGCCGCTCCATGTCGGTGACGTGCAACTGGGCCAAGTGCGCTTGGATCGCTTGCCGGATCAATTCCGAGCGGTTGAGCTTGTGGCGTTTGGCGGCGCCATCGGTTGCGCGCAGGAGCTTTTCGTCCAGAACAACTTGGATGGTTTGCATTGTGGGCCGATACCCACAGTATACTCCACAATGGCAGGGTTGCGCGCTCAGGGCGGCTTGCGACTGGTAGCGCCTTTTCCGCGGTTGCGGCGGAGGCGGTCTACGAGATTGCGGGTGAACTTGAGGTCGCCCTGCCACATCACGTTAGTGGGGTCCAACGCCGCGAGCCGTTCGTTGATGGCGAGACTTTCTTCGGCAAGGCGAATCGCGTCGGGCACGCGATTTTCCGCCTCGTGAATCGTGGCCATTGTGTGGAGAGTCCATGAGAGATCGCGCAGCCACTCTGCGTTGGAGGGATCGGTCTGGGCCAGGCGCCGCAGGACATCCAGCGACTGTTGGAAAGCTTGGAGGGCGCCCGCCAGATCGCCCTGTGCCTTTCGCACGTTGCCGACGTAGTCGTAGCTGACGCTGAGATTACGCTGCCATTCTGTGCTGGAGGGGTCTTCTTGGGCTAAGCGTCGCCGGATATCCAGCGAGTTTTGGGCGGCTTGGAGGGCTCCCGCCAGATTGCCTTGCGCCTCTCGCGCACCGCTAACTCTGTCGTGGCCGACGCTGAGATCGACCTGCCATTGTGTATTGGAGGGATCGATCTCCGCCAAGTGGCGCCGGATGCTCAGCGAGTTCTGGAAGGCTTGGGAGGCACCTTCCAGGTCGCCTTGGGCCAGTCGCACCCCGCCGACTTTGTTGTGGCTGACGCTGAGGTCGCGCTGCCATACGAAATTTTGTGGGTCGTTGAGGTGGTTCTGCCGTTCTTCTAGCGATTCTAGAAATAGCTCTTTTGCTCCGGCCAGATTTCCCTGCGAAAGCATGGCGTCACCTTGCCGGTTCATGAGCTCAGTGCGTTCCCGCCGCCATTGATTCTCCTCTCTCTTTTGTTCGGCAAACACTTCGAACCAGCGTTCCACCGCGTCCAGTGCCAGCCGTACCTGCCCCAACCGTCCTATCGTTGTCAAGCGATCGCTGAAATCGTACATTGCTCCGTTCGCTAACGGCCGCCACAACTGCTGATCGAAGTCCGTTTTTAACAGTGCTCCCAAATGCTCCAAACCGCGCGCCACCACTCCTGGGTCCGCTGCATCTTGCAGGAGCTTTGCTAGCTTTCCGTGCAGCCATTTCCCCAACCCCTCGCGCATCGTGGGATCGGAGTCCTTCTCCCGCCGGGCAAAACTGTAGGCCAAAATGTGTGTGAATTGCCAATTCTCTTCGCCCACGCGCCGCAGTAAAGTCGCCTCTACCAGCGCCTTCAGCGCACGCCGCGTTTGCATCTCTTCCGCACCAATACCCGCCGCAATTGCGCCTACCGGAAATGGCGCATGTGCCAGCAACGCTGCCGCCTGCAGCGTTCTTTGCGCCAAATCATCCAGCCCGCGCACGCTTCGCTCCATTAGCCAGCGCAGCGTGTGTTCCCGACGCGTAGGGTCGTTTAGGCTCAGCGCTGCATCGCTCTTCCAATCGCTTATCAGTAGCCGCGCATCTTCGTCATCGCGCGCCAATAGATTTCCGGCCCATGTTAGCGCCAGCAGATGGCCTTGCAACAGCTCCAAAACATCTGTGCGTACCTCTTCTTTCACCCTGCCGACGGTTAGTGAATCGAATAGAGCTGCGGCATCGTCCGGCTCCAGCGCTTCGCGCAGTTCGATACTGTCGGCTGGATTCGATTGGATCTTCAAACGCGTCAGGAGGAGCCGGTGATTCTGCGGTGAAAGCACGCTGAATAGTTCCGGAATGGATGTCCGCCCGTCTTTGCCGATGGCTTCCTCGCCGCCCTCGATGATTACTAAAATGTTCCGGCTCTGACAGGCGGCTTCTGCTCGCTCTTTCGCCGGACGTTGCTCGAGAAAGTCTGGGCCGCCCAATTTGTTGGCCAGCGCATCCCAGGCTTGTTCAGCTGAAGCGCGCAGGGTATATAGGTCGAGGTACACGATTCCGTCTGGAAAACAGGTGGGAGGAAGGTGACCGAGCGCTTCCGCGGCCAGTGCGGTTTTTCCCATGCCGGCAATGCCGATGACAGCGGTCTCACGGTGGGTGAGCAGGCGAGAGGCCAGCTTCTTCACTTCATCGCGACGGCCGAAATACTGATTGGCTGCGGGTGGGAGTTCGCGCGGGATGCGGCCGCCGCCTGCGGCGGGCGACGAAACGGAATAAGGGAACAACTTGTCGAGTTGATCGCGAAACTGGCGTTTCAGGTGCTCGGGGTTGTCATACTTGGTGTAGAAATGCCCGAGTGCGTCTAACTTTTCCTGGAAAGCCAGCAAAGACAGTAGGTCTGCTTTGCGCAGGGTGCCTGTTCGGATATCGGCGTCTTTGAAATATGTGTAGATTTTGGGACGCTTGTGGGCTAGAAATGGTTGTGGGCGACGTCGAATTCTTCTTCGGTGAACTTGCCGGTTTTGGTGAAGAAGAGAGCGATGAATATCTCGCACTTGCGAACTTCGGCGTTGTATTCGTCCTGCAGGCGGGTTTCGGAGATCGCGTCTAGAAAGTTTTCCCAGCGGACGACTTCCAACGCGATGCCGCGTTGATGGAAGACGGAATTAAGCTCGCCGAGATAGAGGACGAACTGGTCGCGATCTTCCTTTAGTTCGCTGGATGAGGCGAGGAAAATGCGGGTTGGCGGGGTTAGGTTACGCTCCGAGATACACGGAACTCCCAGGGGGTAATGTTAGCACTGTTTCTGCGAGGGTAAGAGGGTGTGTAAGTTAGTGTTGCGACGGGGAAAAGGGGGGGGTGAGGTGTGTTATGTTCGGCGCATGGTGAGATTTAGGAGATTTTAGAGTACGGCCGCCTGGAAAGGCGGCCGGCTGGCAAGAATGCCCGCCCCACGGTGACGGCGGGCTGCGGTGAATGTGAGGGCAGTGAACGGGGGCGGCGGGTTGCGGTGAATATCGGGGCGGCGTGAGGAGACTATGAGCATGGCGGAATGGCGGAAAACAATGACTGAGTTTGAGAGATTTTGTTCGAGGCGGCGATTTCTTTCGACGGTTGCCCTGACGGGCGGGGCGGCGGTCACGCTGCGCGCGGTGGACGCTCGGGTGGCCGATCTTGTGGCCAAGACGATTGGGGTCGACACGCATAATCATGTCGACGTTCCGCTTACCGATGCCGAGATGCCCGGTCCTGACATCGATCTGAGAGGCGAGATGAAGCGGTCAGGGTTATCGGCGATTTGCATGACCTTTGCGACTGATTATCAACCGGGCGATGCGTACGACCGGTTTATGAAGGGGATGGCGGCTATGGACCGGCAGCTGGAGCGCAATGGCATGAGGCGTTCTCTCACTGCGGCGGATGTTCGTGCTGCGCATGAGAGCGGCCAGCCGACCGTTATTCAGGCTGTGGAGGGCGCCCACTTTCTGCAGGGGACGCTTGGGCGGGTGGAAGAAGCGTACAGCAGGGGTCTGCGGCACTTCGGGCTGCTGCATGACAGCGATGCTACGGTGCCACTGGGCGATGTTTACACCAACCCTCCGCGTTATGGCGGATTGACGGCGTTTGGGGCGGATGTGATCAAGGAATGCAACCGGCTCGGGATGCTGATCGATCTGGCGCATGCCAATCTGCAGACGACGGAGGCGGCGCTCAAGGTGACGACGCGGCCGGTGATTGTTTCGCATACCGGCCTGGATACGCAGTTAGGAAGCAATCCGCGCATGGCGGAGATGATGCGGCCGAGACTGATCAGCAAGGAGCAGGCGCGGTTAGTGGCGAAGGCCGAAGGCTTGGTTGGAGTCTGGACGCATCTGGCCGATACTCCGCTTGAGTATGCGCGGAATGTGCGGGCGCTGGTGGACGTAATTGGGGTGGACCATGTTGGCCTGGGTACAGACACCAAGCTCACTCAGCCTAGCCCACGCCCTGGGCCACAGCATGCGCGAATCGGAGAGCGGACCAATGAGGCGTGGGCGGATGAGAAGGTTGGGTTCTACTATGCGGTGGTGGATGCGATGTTGCAGACTGGCTTCAAACCGGATGAGATTGGAAAGATTGGCGGGGGCAATTTCCTGCGTGTGTTCGGGGCGGCCGTTTCAAATTAGGTTTACGGTTGATGATTGGTATACAGGAGAATGATCCGGTTTGGCAGAGCTCTCTGTCGAATGGCCGCTGCGATTTGGCTTTGGGCTTTCCAGGAAGAAATCAGAATGGGCAGGGATCGGGGCAAGGTCGCGATTTGATCGGGGCTCATGACTGGTTTGCCTGCCAAGTGGGAACCTTGATAGGACGGGTCGGAGTCGATGTAAGCCTTGATATTGACTCCTTTCAAGTGGCCTGAGCCGAGGAGCCGCTGGGTGTGGAGTCCGGCGCCCCAGACCAGGACTTCTTCGCCGGAGGCGGCTACGCGTTGAATCACACTCAAGGCTTCCGCTTGTAATTCAAACGAGGCTTGCGCGTAGCGAGTGACTGACTGGCTGGCTTGCGTATCGACCATTAAGGTGCACGGTTTCCAGGCGGAGACGACTACACCTAAGGTATGGGAATCACAGTAAACTTCTACGAACCCGGATCGAGTGAGCAAATTTCGGAGGGAGACAGTGGAAAGGAAGTTCACATGCTCCGGGGTGAAATGTGTGAACAGATCGCGGAGATAAACCCATGGCTCAGTGTGGGACGTGGGATCGACAAAACGGTGGAATTGATGGGCGTCGGGGACTTCGAGGTATAGGAGACCATCCTTATTTAGAAGCGTGCGGAGGCGTTGTAAAAAGTTGGCGAGATCGACGATATGTTCGAGAACGTGGCAGACGGTGATGCAGTCGAAACCTTCGCCGGCATAGTCGAAAATGCTGCCTTGGATTACATCCACTCCGTACTTGGTGCGAGCGATTTGGGCCGCGGCGGGGGACTGATCAATGCCGAGGGCGTGTTGGAAGCCGCGATTGCGCAGAAGGCTCAGCAAGCGACCTGTTCCGCATCCGACGTCGAGAACGGAGGCTTCGGGCTTCACGAAGCGAACAATGTAGGTGGCGCTATTTTCAAGGCGTGCCGCATCTTCCGGAGGTTCGCCAAACTCAGTGAGAGACTGGGCGACTTTGGTAGGCCCGGCGTAGTGGTTATCGAGCGAGGTCTGGGAAACTTCAGTGTCTGCGTACACGAAGCCGCAAAAGGTGCAGGCGACGATATCGTATCCGGTGTAAGTGCAGCGGCCTTCGGGCAACACGAGGGGCTGGCGAAAGAGAACCTTCTTCTGATTGCGCCCACACACGGAGCATGGTCTAGACAATGGTCCAGCCTCCGTCTACTGTGAGAGCTTGGCCGGTGGTAAATGTGGATGCGTCGGAAGCGAGATAGAGCAGGGCTCCGACGAGTTCGCGCGGGCTGCCGAGACGGCCTAAGACGGTGCGGGCCTTGAGGCGGTCGAGAAAGGGATCGTCCGGGGGAACGCTGTTGTCGCCGCTCTCTTCGAGATTGGAGAACGGACCGGGGAGGATAGCGTTGGCGCGTACGCCGAAAGGGCCCCAAAAGGCGGCCGTGTAGCGAGTGAAGGCCAGCAGCGCCGCTTTTGAGGCGCTGTATGCGGGCGGGTTGATGAAGTTGGTACCAGCATAAAGTTGCGGGCTGGGTGCGACCACGGCATACATTGTGCAAATGTTTACGATGCTGCCTTTGCCGCGGGTGCGCATGTCAGCGCCGATGCGCTGAGTGGTGAGAGCGGCCCAATAGGCGCCTGCCGTGAGATTGCGCATCCAGTGGTCAAACGTGGCAGCTTCGAGATGGCCTTCGGGAACGTTGAAACCGGTGTGCGGACCGAGTTCGTGGGCGTTGTTGACGAGCACATCCACCGCTGGATATTCCTGGATTACGCGCGCCAAAACGTCTTCGACGGCGGGGATGTCATATAGGTCAACGCGATAGTCGTGGATGCGGGTTGCGCCATATTCGTCTTTGAGAGAAGCAACTTGAGTTGTCAGTCGCTCGGAAGCGCCGAGCGCAAGGACGGTGGCGTCGTTATCGAGCAGGGAACGCACCATGGTGCGTCCGAGGAAGCCGCTGGCGCCGGTGATGAGCACGGTCTTGCCGGCGAGGGAGAAAAGCGAACCGGCAACGAAATCGCCTTTGCGTAGAGGGGGGATGTTGGTCACGCTCTGGTTTGTCCTCCATCGATAACGAGACAGGCGCCGGTGATGAAGGCGGCGCGGTTAGAGGCGAGAAAGGCGACGGCCGCGCCGACTTCTTCGGGAGTGCCGAAACGGGCCAGGGGGACTTCGGAGGAAAGCATGGCAGTGACGGCGGCGCGATCGGCTTCGAGCTTGCGGTCCCAGACGCCGCCCGGGAACAGAATGTTGCCTGGAGCCACTGTATTGACACGGACGCCGTGGCCGCCGACGCGATGCGCCAAGTTTTTGCGGTAGTGTTCGAGCGCGGCCTTGGCGACGCCATACGGGATGGGTGCTCCGGCTAAACTTTCGAGCCCGGCGATGGAGCTGATGAGTGTGATGCTGCCGCGTTTGGCTTCGATCATGGCGGGGAGGAAAACCTCCACCAACCGGAGCGTGGCCCACAGGTTGATCTGGAAGGCTGGCTCCCAATCAGCTGCGGTAATTTCCCAGCCGTTCTTTCCGGCTCCGCTGCCCAGGTTGCAGACAAGCGCATCGACTGGGCCCCAGTGAGCGGCTGCCTGACCGTGCGCTTCCGCCACAGTGGCGGGGTGAGTGAGATCTCCGGGGAACATGAGGAGACGGTCGGAGCGACCTTCGCTCAGTTCGGAGGCGGCGGTAGAGAGCGACTGGGCATCGCGACCGGTGATGATGACGCGTGCGCCTTCGTCGAGAAATACGGAGGCGATGCCCTTTCCTATGCCGCGAGAAGCGCCGGCGACAAAAACGACTTTGTTATTAAGTGCAAGGTCCATTTGTGTGTGCGCTATTCCTCGACGGGCGGAATGATCATGTTGGCGAGAAATTCCTCGCGCGGGAGGAAGGGCCAGAGATCTTCGAGCGGTTTGGAGACAAGTGAGCCATCGGCCTTCTGCGTAGATGAGAGGCGCGGGCTGCGACTCTCATCGGGAATCACTTGCACGTCACAGACTACGGGGCCGGGCATTTCGAGAACTCGGCGAATGTCCTCATGGAGGTTTTCCTGGTTGATGATGCGGGCGGTGGCGAGACCGAATGCGCTGGCGACATTGCAGAGATCGGGGATGAGGAGGCCAGTCGGGCCATCGCAACCGAGCAGCGGCGATCCAAAGAAATTGGTTTGCGAAGCGCGAATGGATGCATAGCCACCGTTGTTGAGGATGAAAAACTTGATGGGTAAATTGTGGTGGCGTACAGTCGCGAGTTCCTGGATGTTGAGCATGAAGCCGCCATCGCCATCGACGCAGACCGTTCGCTTGCGGCCGCGGGCGAGACAGACGCCGATGCTGTTCGGCAAAGCGCAACCCATGGCGCCGAGTCCGGCTGTGTGGAAGAGGCGCACGCCCGAACGCACGGGGTGGGCGAACAAGAAGATTTCTATGGCGCTGCCTGAGTTACCGCATATCATCGGATCGTCCGGCGTGGTTTCTTGGGCCATCACTTCGGCGAAGTTGAAGATGCTGACTGGACCTTCGGGTTTGCGGTGATGGTCGAGCACAACCGGGTAGCGGGTTTTCCAATCGGTGCAACGCTGTTTCCAACAGGCGCGATCTTTCGGATGGACAGACTGGATCTGGCGGAGCATTTCGCGGATGAAGGCACCGGCATCAGCGCAAACGGGAGTGTGGATATAGGGGGATAGCTTGGCTATCTCAGCGGCGTCAATATCCACCATTACGCGGTGGGCGGCGCGAGCGAGTTTGGCGGGCGCATAGCCGGTGATGGCGAAATCGAGGCGGGCTCCGATGCTGAGCAGGAAATCGGAATTCTGGAGCGCGAAATTAGCCCCGCGCGCGGTGAGAGAGCCGGGCCGGCCCACGAACAGGGGATCTTCGGAGCAGAGGATATCGGCGGCGCACCAAGTGGCCTGAACGGGAAGGCGAAGGAGCGCGAGGAGGTCCCGCAAGTCGTGTTCGGCGCGCGCGAGGCGGACGCCGTTGCCGATCAAAATGATGGGACGCTCGGAGTGATTTAAAGCGTCGATGGTTTCGCGCACTTGTTCGGAGAGGGTGGAGGCGTCGAAAGTGGCGGGTGAGTCGGCGGGGTCGAATCCTGGTAGGTGTGTTTCGTCGATGGGAGAGGCCTGGACGTCGAGGGGTATGTCGATCCACACGGGTCCAGGTCGGCCAGTGAGTGCTAAATGCACAGCCCTTTCCAGGTGGTAGCGGATGCTGGAGGGGTCGAGCACAGTGACTGCATATTTGGTGAGAGGCTTGACAATGGAAACGATGTCGACTTCCTGAACACCGAGCTGGCGCATGCCGAGCGGTTTTTCATCGGCGGCAAACATACGGTCGGAGCGCTTGACTTGGCCGGAGAGAAAGAGCACGGGCGTGGAATCGAGCCAGGCGCCGGCGAGACCGGTGATTGCGTTGGTGCCGCCGGGGCCGGTGGTGACCATGGCTACGCCTAAGTGGTTAGTGGCTTTGGCGTAGTTCTCGGCGGCCATGGCGGAGGCCTGCTCGTGAGAGTTGCAGATGGGCTCGAGGTCTTCGGCCTGGGCGAGCGACGCGTTGAGATGCATGGCGCCGCCGCCGGTGACCAGGAAGACGTGCTTCACGCCTTGGTTTGCGACAAAGCGCAGGACGTAATCGGACAGCTTCATTATTTAAGTTGGTTTATAGGAGATGATGCTGCCTTCAGGCGTGCGGCAGGGCGCGAGTCGACAGCGGCGCGGCGACTCCCGCGGGTTTCAGGGCAGAGAGGCCGGGTTGACCTTAGTTGCCTTAGCTTCAGAATACACGGACGCCTTTTTTGATAGAGTCTACCCAGTGATTAAAGATGACGATTGATCGGCGAGTCTTCCTGGCGTTGTTTGCGACGCCTTTTTATCCGGCCGTTCCGCTTGAGGTGCTCACGGCGGATGAGGCGAAGGTGGTGGAAGCGCTATGCGCGCAGATTGTTCCGGCCGACGACTGGCCGGGCGCGAAAGAAGTGGGTGTGCTTTATTACATTGAGACGCAACTGGCGGGACCGCTGGGACGATTTACCGACAGTTACAAGAAGGGCGTTGCCACTTTGCTGAGCCGTTCTCGGAGCGAAACGGGAAAATTGTTTAGCGATCTGGGGCCGGTGGAGCAGAAGCAGTTTCTGCAGAAGATTGAAGCGGAGCCCGAATCAGAACTCAACCGGTTTCTGCAGTTGGTGATCGATCACACCATGCAGGGGTTTTATGGCAGCCCGAAACATGGCGGCAATCAAAACGAGACAAGTTGGAAGATGCTGGACATTGCCGATGTGATGGAAGGACACAAACATTGACACTGACACCGGTGGACGTTGTGGTTGTGGGAGCGGGCGCGGCAGGAGGGATTGTCGCGGAGCAACTTTCGCTGGCGGGTCTGCACACAGTGCTGCTGGAGCGAGGAGAAAAGCTCACATTTGCTCAGACGGGGCATGACGAACTACGCAGCCAGCGGACGACCGCGCTGGGAAATGCATTTGGTCCGGATGATAAACGGTATCTGCGGCTGGTGCAGACGAATGACGGCCGTTTTGTGCGCGTTCTTCCGAGCGAAGGGGCTTACTGCAATAACGCGGCGTGTGTGGGCGGGGGGACGATGAGCTATGGAGCGATGGCCTGGCGATTCACCGAGAAAGATTTTCGGATGCGTTCCACCTATGGAGCGCCGGAGGGGAGCACGCTGGAGGATTGGCCGATTTCCTACGACGACCTGGAGCCGTTTTATAGCAAGGCGGAATGGGAGATTGGGGTGTCGGGGAACATGGGGGCGAATCCGTTCGAGGCGAAGCGGCAGAAACCCTATCCCATGCCGGCGTTGCCACTGAACACGGAGGCGACCGCGCTGTTTAAAGCCGCCCAGAGTTTGGGCTGGCATCCGTTTCCGATTCCGATGGCCATCAACTCCGTGGTTTATCAGAAGCGAGCCGCCTGCATACAGTGCCCGCACTGCGTTGGCTTTGCTTGCGAAGTGAACGCGAAAAACTCGACGGCGGTGACGGCGATTCCGAGAGCGGTGGCGACGGGGCATTGCGAACTCAGGACGAACTGCATTGCGAGCCGCATTCTGACTAACGACGCCGGGAACGCGACGGGGGTGAAGTATTTCCAGGGCGATCAGGAAGTGACGCAACCGTGCCGCGCGGTGGTGGTATCGTGTTCGGCGACAGAGAGTGCGCGTTTGCTGCTCAATTCGGCGGCGAAGCTGTTTCCGCATGGGTTGGGGAACAACCACGATTGGGTGGGACGAAATCTGCAAGGGCACGCTTACGCGGGCGCGGTCGGAATTATGGAGAACGAGTTATTCGACGGTCTAGGGCCGGCTGCGCGAGTGGCCTGCTGTGACTTTAGCCACGGGTTGCCGGGTGGGCTAAAAGGCGGAGCGCTGCTGGCGAACGAATTCATACGCCTGCCGTATCTGTTTTCGCGGAACTCGATTCCTCCGGGCACGCCGAAGTGGGGATTGGAACACAAGCAGCACATGCGGAGTGCGTACAAGCGGACGGTTGCGGTGATGGGGCCGGTGCAAGAGATGCCCGTGTTCGATAGCCGGGTAGAGATCGCTCCGGATACGAAAGATGCCTGGGGCATTCCGACTTTGCGTTTGAGCGGACACCGGCATCCGGCCGATCTGGAGACGGCGCGCTACGTTGCGGCGAGAGCGGAAGATTGGTTGAAGGCTTGCGGCGCGACGAAGACTTGGCCCGCGCTGCCAGGGCGTGGATTGAGTGGAGGGCAACATCAAGCGGGCACATGCCGAATGGGCAGCGACCCGAAGACTTCGGTGGTCGACCGGCACTGCCGTGTCCATGATATGGACAACCTTTATGTTGTGGATGGGAGCGTGCATGTGACGAATGGCGGCTTTAATCCATCACTGACAATTCAGGCGATTGCTTATTTGGGCATCGGCAAAGATGGCGAAGGATCTGCGGCGTTCGTAGTTAAGATTACCGGATCGGCGCGTCGAGTTTCACAGCGACCAGACGACCGGTGGAAGTGACGATCATGTTGTTGAATGGGAGCGACCCTGGGCTGGCTGCGACTGACGCGGCACGTTCGAGATCACCTGCCGCGGCGAGCGCGGTGCGAATTACAATGGCGGTTCCTTCCGAACTGCAAAATAGGCTCAAGTCCACATGGGCATTGCTATCGAGGCTAACGCTATAAGCGAAGTTTTGAATGCTCGAAAAAATATTGGTCAAGTCGAGCCGGGACGAGAGCGCAATAAGAATATTATCGCCCGCCCAGAGGCCGATTTTATTCCCGGGCGCGAACCCGAAGACTGGTGAGTGCGGTTCCCGGTGGGCGATCAGATCGGTGAAGATCGGGTTACTGCGCAGTGAGAGCGCTCGGCCTTGGATTACGTCGGAGATAGCGTGCAACTGAACGCTTGTTCCAAAGAAGAGGCGACCGCCTTCGCGCGACGGAAAAAGGAAACACATGCCGTCTTTGGCGCAAAAGACAGGTTGGCTTTCCAGAACGCTGGACGTCATGCCCTGCTTGACGGCTTCACTCGCCAAGGCGGTTCGGAAACTGCCCGCTAACAAGCCGAAAAATCCATTGGGTCCGGCCGCCATCACGGCCTCTGTGACTTGCTCTTCGGAAATGCCCAAGAGAAGAAGATCTTTCTGAATTGCCTGGAAATTCTCGGCTGAATATTGTTTACGCAATTCCTGGTAGTTCGGCAAAGCACGTAGCGTCGACAGTGAGTCGTATTCGAGCACCGTAGTCTCGACGGGAAATGAGAGTACGGCTTCCGGCAGAAGTTCCGCGTGAAGGGAGAGTGCGAGAACAGGGAAACATGCGATCAAGGAAGAAAGTGTTTTCATAGTGTCACCTGATTGCCAAGAAGGAATACCGGCGTGCGATTTGACGCCGCTTTAACAGCGAACACACAGCGGTCGCGTGTTAGTGCGAAGAAGCAGAAGGAACTCTCCGATCTCAGCGCTATTTTTCGGGGCGGCGTGTTCTTTTGTAGGCGGGTCGCCGTCAGACGATAGGGGGATGGGGCAAGTTTATCGGTAGCACGAAGTTTATTTCGAAAACAGATGAGAGAAGTCGGAAATCTTGCACACTGACTCCGCGTGGAGAGGTGCTCAATGGTTTCTTATGTACGGTCGCTCAGATTCGCGACTGTTTTTCTCTTCCTGTTTCTGCTTGGCGCCACACGTGTTACTTACGCTTCGGCGAGCCTGCTGTTTAATGGCTATGTTCAGACGCTTAGTACTGCGCTGAGTGCGGCTAGCCTTACGCTTGTAAGTCCTGCCGCGATGGTTGTGGACCCCTCAGGGGACGTTTTCATTGCGGATACGGGTCACAGTCGCATCGTGGAAGTAAATGCGCAAGGGAGTGCCTCGGTGCTCCTGATTAACGGGTTGACGCTGAGTTCTCCAACCGGCCTCGCCGTCGATGGAGCGGGAAATCTCTATGTAGCAGATACGGGAAACAACCGTGTGGTGGAAATCAATTCGTCCGGAGCCGGCTCGGTAGTCAGCACCGGGAGTGTGACGCTGAGCGTTCCCAAGGGGGTCGCTCTCGATCTATCCGGGGATATTCTTATCTCCGACACGGGTCACAATCAGATCGTAGAAGTGACGTCGGGAAGTGGCGCCGCGGTTTTGAGCATCACTGTTTCCTCTGGGTTGTCGACGCTGACCGCTCCGCGCGGACTGAGTGTGGATACGGCAGGGAACATTTTTATCGCGGATACAGGGAACAGCCGTGTAGTGAAGGTCGCGGCGGGAGGCACGACGGGAGTGGTGGTGAGCATTGGGGAATTGGATCCGGCCCTCTCTTCTCCGAGTGCAGTAGTCGCAGATCGAGTTGGCAACGTGTTCATCGCCGATCCAGGGAACAACCGCATTGTTGAGGTGGACACGGCAGGCACGGGCACTATTCTGCTGAACACGTATGTTCTGCAAGAGACAACACTTAGCGGGCCACTGGGAGTTGCGATCGATGTTTTCGGTGCGGTTTATGTTGCCGATACCGGGCACAACCAAGCGTTGATCGTGTATCCATATTTGGATGGGGATCCTGAGACCGAGAACGCCTATACTTCGTCATTGAACAGATCGGCTGTCGGCTTTGGTCATATCACGCTTGGTTCTGGAACGCCAAACTCGCTGACCCTATCCTTCGCGGTCGGATCTCCAGTTTCGGGCTTGGGTAGCGTGAAGGTGTTGACCTCCGGCACGCAGGGTCTAGACTTTCAGATCGTAACCGGTGCAGATACAGCCTGCAGCAACTTGACCTCATTGGGTGAGTTCTGCACGGTAGAGGTCAATTTTCTACCCGTGGCTCCCGGTTTGCGGCGAGGCGCTGTAGTCCTCTATGATGCTGACTCGAACCCAGTCCTGACCCTTCCGTTGTACGGATTTGGCGATGCGCCGGTGGCGGTGTTGGCTCCAAATACAGGCACCAAAATAAGCACTGGAAGCGTCGTGACAGGGTTTCCCTTCCAAGTAGCATTGGACGGTGCGGGAAATATCTATGATGCCAATGACGAGGGTAATGTGGTCAAGATTCCGGCTGGCGGAGGGAGTGCATCAATGGTGTCCCCCAACGGTTACACCTTTGGTTCAGAAGTCGATGGCGTAGCTCTGGATGGCGCCGGCAATCTGTTTATCAGCGACCATCTAAATAGCCGCATCATAGTGATTACGCCGGGCGGTGTCACGTCGGTATTGACGATCAACGGCCTCGGTACCCCTTTGAGCTATCCTACGGGACTCGCCTTCGATGGCGCCGGCAATTTGTACATCTCCGACTACGAGAACGGCCGCGTGGTTGAGGTCTCGAGCCTTTTTGTGGCCGGATCGAGTTCCGTGGGCATTGGAACCGTGATCGGCACAGGGACTTACCAAACCACCTCACTTGGAATCACCGGCGTGGCGGTCGACCCTATGGGAAACATTTATATCCCAGACGGCTATGCTGCCGATCCCAGCCGGGTCATCAAGGTGACGGCAACCGGAGCGGTTTCGTTGCTGACTCCGACCGGAATTACTTTCAGCCGGCCTGGGGGCGTCACCGCGGATGGCATGGGGAACATCTACGTCGCCGATGGCGGTAACAACCGCATCGTGGAAATCACCACTGCGGGCGTTGCCTCAGTGTTGGCACTGAGCGGCCTTCCCTCCCCGACGACGCTAGGCTCCCCTTTTAGCGTGACGGTGGATCCGTTTGGAAATCTGTATATTCCCGACGCGAGTAACAATCGCGTCCTGTTCGTAAACGTTTCAGGTGGGGCGCTGTCGTTTCCGAGCACCGCCAGAGGAGCGACCAGCACTCCAAAAACGGCAACGGTCGCCAACCTGGGCAATGAGGCTCTGATCTTCTCTGCGAATCCAACCTATACAGCTAATTTCGCCGAGAACTCCGGAGATACGAATCCGTGTACTTCTTCCACATCGCTTTTGGCGGGCATGGATTGCGATATCTCGGTAGAGTTCACGCCGCAATCGGTGGGCAACCTGAGTGCGGGCATTACGGTAACAAACAATGCACTGAACGTCGCCGGCAGTACCGAGCAGGTTTCCGTCAGCGGGACATCGTTTAGCTCGGCCGACCCGACAACGACGACGCTGACGGTAAATCCCACTTCGCTCGCGAGCGGGCAGGCGGTGACGATTACCGCCTTAGTAGCCGATACGCCGACACCCTCTCACATTCCGACGGGTACGGTTTCCTTCACGGATACCTTGGGATCGACAACCATAACCCTGTCAGGCGGTTCCGCTGTGAGCTTGGCATCGGGACGGGCAACATTAACCGGCGCAGTGTTGAGCGGCGTCGGGACACACATTATTACGGCGACGTATGCCGGAGTCAGCGGCACGTTTGCGACCAGCAGCAAGACCGCAACGGTGCTTGTTAAAGCCACGCCGACGATTGCAATCACCAGCAGCATGAACCCAGTGCTGGTCACGAGTCCGGTTACCTTTACGGCCACACTTACCGTGACGGCGGGTGCGACGACGGGATCTGTGAGCTTCTACGACGGCACGACTCTGTTGGGCGCGGTCTCGATCGCGCAGGAGCAAGGGACGGCGAGGCCGGGCAAAAAACCAGCCCCTCGCGATCGCCCCGTGTCGAAAGTGCCGGCGCCGTCCAGCGCCACTGTGTCCTACACAACATCGTCGCTCGCAACGGGATCGCATGCGATCACGGCTGTCTATGGCGGTGATTCGAATTTCGCCTCAGTTAGCAGCAGTCAACTTGTCGAAATGGTGCAAGATTTCACGTTGACTACCGCGACCGGATCGGGCGGGAGCAATAGCAGTATGTCGCAGACCGTGCCCGCCGGCGGAGCAGCGACTTATACGTTGGCCCTGGGTCCAACCAACGGAACGACGTTCCCAGCGCCCGTTACCTTGAGCGTGAGCGGATTACCGACCGGCGCCACAGCGACGATTACTCCGCAGGTCATACCGGCAGGATCGGCCCTCACGAATATTACGCTGATGGTTCAACTGCCGGCCAGCACTGCGAGTCTGGATCCCAAACAACGCCCGCGCCGAGGGATGCCGGGCGCTTTCTGGAGCATTGTGCTCTTACCGTTCGCCGGAAGGTTGCGCCGGGCCGGCAAGAAGCTAAGCAGGACCGTGTGTCTTGTGTTGATGGTGGGAGCGGGCATAGTAGCAACGGTGGGGCTGAGTAGCTGCGGCTCCGGCAACGGCTTTTTCGGCCAACAGAAAAGTATCTACACGCTCACTTTGAAGGCTACGGCCGGTGCGGTATCGCATTCAACCGCGCTCACACTCACAGTTGAATAACAAGGAGAACTAAGATGCGTACATCAATTCGTGCAAGGGTGCTCCTTGTAGGTGCATGCTTATTGGCTGGTGCATCAGCCTGGGGCCAGCAGACGCAGGATCAAGGAAGCCAGACGGCAGTCTCGCTCGACGGAGCCGTTATTTATAGCCCACTCATGGCCAACGTAGTCGGCGGCCATAGCTTCTGGATGCAAGGAGGAAGTGTGCAGGTTCACGGCCGGTTCTGGCGTGGACCGCAGGGCCAGCGCTGGAGTGGGCTGGGCATCGTTGCGGACATTTCAGGCCTGCATTCCGGCCATGTGAACGGTTCGGGTTCGGGTTTGGGACTGGATATAGTCACTGCGACCTTTGGGCCGCGCTACACTTGGTCCCCTGAGAATGGCCGCTACGCTCTTTTCGGAGAGGTTCTCACGGGAGTAGCCCACGGATCAAACAGTCTCTTTCCCACCAGTGGCGGAGGAGTCAGTAACGCCAATAGCCTGGCGTTGGATGTCGGGGGCGGCGCCAACGTGCATCTGCGAGGCCGGCTTACGTTGCGCGCGTTTGAGGCCGATTGGCTGTATACCCAACTGCCTAATGCCAACACAGGCGCGCAGAACAGTTTCCGAGTGGGGGCCGGCGTGATTTACAAGTTTAAATGAGTATGGCGGTGAACAGAGGTGGGCTCTTTATTCCTTATTGCTAAGGAGTGAGAATATGGCGCCCTGCGGGTCTTGGCCCTGGATAATCCAGCCGCCGCCGGGAACTTGCATGGGACCGTTAATGACTTTCCCGCCACCCGCCTTGACGCGTTCGATGGCTGCCTTGATGGAATCGACGTTGAAGTAGAAGTTCCAACACGACACCGGAACTTGGGGAGGCTTTGCCATCATGCCGCCGTCGCCCATTTGTTTGTGGTCGCCCTCGTCAAAGATACGGTAGGTGCCCATGGGCCCCATATCCATATCGTTGATTTTCGTCCAGCCAAAGAGTTTGTGGTAGAAGTCAAATCCGGCTTCGATATCGCTCGTATAAAGTTCGTGCCAACCGATGGTGCCGGGTGTGGGCGGTGCGGGTCGTGTTGGCGAAGGCATCGCGGGATTGGGAGTAAAGACCACAATTGCTGCACCCTGGGGGTCGGACATCACTGCGAAGCGGAGCATACCGGGAACGTCTGTGGCGGGTTTCCAGAGCTTACCGCCGGCCTCCACGATCTTCTCAATGTGAGCATCCACATCGTTGACAGCGATATAACCGATCCAGGCGGTGTGGCCAGTGAGGTGTAACATGCCGGCGATGCCAACGTCGCCGATGTTGAACGTGGTGTATGGCATGGCGTCGCCGGGCATCTCCTTCGTGCTCCAGCCAACAACATCAGAGTAGAACTTGCCGGCCGCTTTGGTGTCGCTGGTCATCAGTTCGTACCAGCCGAATTTTCCTTTGGGTGAAAACATTTCGAATCCCTCTCCGTTTCACATTATGCGTTATCGTGAGCGCGCTGTTTCGCGGCCATCCGAATGGCTTCGCGGCGGCGCGCCAGAATCGCTTCCGCTTCGGGTTCGGCCATCACGACCGTTTCCATGTGCTTGCAGAGATCGGGTTCCTTGCTCGCGGCCCGGAGATCCGATAGATACGGGTAAATTTTGCTGAAGGTCGCAAAAATCTCACCATGGGCGGCGCGAAAGGCGCTGCCGTCGATGGCGCCGGTGGTGACAAGCGATGCGGCCATATCCCAATAACTCACGACCATCCGGAAAGAGGCATTGCGCGGGCCGCTGATCAGCGAAATCAGATCGGTCAGGCTTTCGGGATTGAACTCCAGGATGAACCATGAGCGAGCTTCTCTGAGCTGTGTTTCGCGGCGAAGGTTAAAAAGCTCGAGATTCAGACGGGCGCTTTCATAGGGTGTCGACATAACGAGTCATCTCATTTTAGTGCGGGTTTTCCGGCGCGATTTCTTTAGTAGACTGATTCCTATGTTGACGCGACGAGCAGTGCTGGGGGCGGCTGGAACAACGCTCTGGCTGAAGGCCGCCGGGAAACCGAAGAAGGTGGTGGTGGCCGGCGGCGGAATTGGCGGATTGTGCTGTGCTTACGAACTCATGAAGAGCGGGCATCAGGTCACGGTGCTTGAGGCTTCAGACCGGGCGGGAGGCCATGTGCATACGGTACGCGCCGATTTGCCCGATGGCATGTATGTAGATGCGGGGGCGGAGCACTTTACGAAACCGGGTTATGACCTTTATTGGTCGTACGTGCGGGAGTTTCAGTTGCCCTACCTGCAGGACCACCGTCGCGAACGGATGCTGCGCTGGGTGAATGGAGCGATTCGGAACGAAGAAGACTTGACCAACCCGAAAGTACTCGCCAGCTTCGGGTTTAAGCAGAGTGAAATTGATTTTTTGAAGAGCAATCCATGGTGGAGCCGGCAGACCTTGTATTTAGATCGATACGCCGAGAACATCAAAGACGAATATCAGCCGTTTCAGGGCGGATTGAATGATCTGGATAGCATTTCGCTGAACGAATTGTTAAAGCGAGCGGGTGCTTCCGCCGGCTTCATCGCACTGACGGGTTCCCAGGGTTCGGCGTTGCAGGCGGTTTGGCATCACGCGATTTTGAAGCGGCGCGGCGTGCCGCTGTGGCCTTCGCAAGTATTTCGTTTGATTGGCGGTAACAGCCGTCTGCCCGAGACGTTCGCACAGCGGCTGGGGGATCGGGTTCGCTTGCAGTCGCCGGTGACCGCGATCCGGCATGGAGATCACGGAGTCAGCGTGGAGTATTCGGCGAAGGGAGCGGCTCAGAACATCGACGCGGAATATTTAGTCTGCGCCATGTCCGCTGTGATGCTGCGGCGGATTCCCATCACCCCGGCGCTTGACGAACGCAAACGCTGGGCGATTGCGAACATGCCGTACTACTCGGCGACGCGGCCCATTTTCGTAGCGCGCACGAAGTTTTGGAAGGAACAAAACATCAGCATGAACACGGACTTCAACCTGGCGGCTTTCGAGTATGGATGGTCAATGGCTGAAGACGTGCCGACAGAGCGTGGGCTGATTGTCGGGACCGCGCAAGCCGGAGTGAAAGCCGAGCAGGCATTGGCGACGTTCCGGCAGCACTACCCGGCGAAGAAGGACACCATTGAGCGGGCGCTGATTGTGGATTGGTCGCGCGACCCGTGGCGGATGGCCTGTGAGACGACTGCGTATCGGCCTGGGGAGCTGCGTAAATTTTGGCCGACGATTATCGAACCAGCGGGGAGAATTCACTTTGCGGGTGCGTATTGCGACAACCTGAATTGGGGCCAGGAGGCAGCGACCCGATCGGCGAACCGGGTTGCGAAGGCTATCGATGCGGCGTAGCTTTTATTCTCCACGCCATTACGAACAGCAAGAAAACGGTGCCGGCCTGCATGCTGGGCTCAGGCGTGTTGGTAACATTCCCACCTAGAATAGGATCGAAGATACCATTGCCAGTGGTGCGGTCATATTGAACGTAACCGCTTCCGGAATCAGTGCTGCCGGCTTGAAAGCCTGGCCCGGAACAAATGACACACGAGCCGGCCAGGAGCGGTATGACGGGTTGGCCGCTGTTGATTGGAAAAGCTAGATCTAAGATAAGAGCAGAGTAAGTAGCGCTACCTTGGCTCCAGAATGTCAGTTCCTCTCCGTTGGCGGAAATGTCGACACCATGCAAACCGCATGGCGGCCCACCCGGACAAGACGGGCCGTCGAAGCCGTAAATACCCCAACTGGTTAGTTGATTCGTGGCCGAATCGTAGGTGAAGGTTCCGGCGTTCGCGCCGAGGACCGGTCCGGTGAAAGTGGCACTCCACTTGACTGGAGCAGCGTTCACCACCCCCAGCAACAGCGGGACCAGGACGACTATTGCGCGAAAAGTCTGCATAGCGTAAATCCTCCTCTTGTCAACTTGTAACTTGTTTCGCAGGAACTGTCAAAGCATCTCA
>CAVYUL010000096.1:0-41370 GCA_963771405.1 Bryobacterales bacterium | reverse complement strand
GAAGACGCTGTATTTCGGAACCGACCCGGTAGCGATGGACAAGACTGGCCTGAAAGTGATTGACGCGAAACGGGCCCAGATGGGAATGTCGAGTGTGGCGCTCTCTAAGCCGGATAACGAGAGCCACTATCTCAACGCGCAGGTAGAGCACATTGAGATTGCGGGCATGTTGCAGCTGGGCATGTTCGACGATGACAAGATCGACGTGCGGCGATTCAAATTGGCGTGAAAAAGCTTGCGGCAGTCGTCACCGTTTACCGGAAGTATTCGCACGCTCAACATATAGTCGACCGGTTTCTCGACGGGTATGGATGGAATGGGAAGTACCACCACCCGCCCTTTGAGTTGCTGGGTCTTTATGTAGACCAAGTGGGCGCGGATGACTTGAGCAAGGAGCGGGCGCTACGGCATCCCGCGATGAAGATCTACCCGGATATTCACGGGGCGCTCACGCTCGGCACAAGTGCGCTGGCGGTGGATGGCGTGATTCTGGTTGGGGAGCACGGTAACTATCCGAAGACGGAAAAGGGGCAAGTGCAATATCCGCGCTACCAGTTCTTTCAACAGATTGTGGATGTTTACAAGAAGAGCGGAAGGAGCGTGCCGCTTTTCAACGATAAACACTTTTCCTGGAACTGGACTTGGGCCAAAGAGATTTATGACACGGCTCGGGCGATGAAGTTCGGGCTGATGGCGGGATCAAGCCTGCCGGTGACGTGGAGAATTCCGCAGTTTGAGATGCCGATGGGGGCCAGAGTGCGAGAAGCACTCTGTGTTTGTTACGGCGGAGTGGATAGCTATGACTTTCATGGGCTGGAGAGCATTCAGTGCATGGTGGAGCGGCGCAGAGGCAGTGAGAGTGGAGTGAAGTGGCTGCAGGCGTACCGGGATGAAAGTTTTTGGAAGGCGATGGCTGAGGGAGTTTGGTCGCGTGAGTTGATGCAAGCAGCACTGTGCCGGAGCCATACGCTGACGCCGGCGCGGGCTGGATTCAACGACATTCTGCCGAGCATGGAGGAGATGAAGCAACTGGTGAAGGATCCGGTGGCGTATACGTATGAGCATCACGATGGGCTGCGCTGCACGATGATGCTGATGAACGGTTTGGTGAAAGATTTCAATTTTGCGGCGCGGTTGGATAACCCGTCGCGGATTGTTTCGACGCAGCTTTACTTGCCGATGCCGGATGGAAGAACGACACTAGCAAGCTTCTTCAGTCCGCTGGTGAACAATGTGGAGCGGTTGTTCGAGACGGGGCGTTCGCCCTATCCGGTGGAGCGAACGCTGCTGACGACGGGGTTGACGGCAAGCGGGGTGGACAGCTTGTTTGCGGGGGGCGCAAAAGTGGAGACACCGCATTTGGCAATTGCGTATCAAGCGCCGAACGAATCGACATTTGAGAGAAGCTGATGCTGACACGAAGAGAACTGATCGGTTCGACATTGGCGGCGCCACTAGCGCTGGCAGCAGCGCGGCAGCCCGTGCGGATTGCGATGATCACGACGGTTTACCGGTATCTGTCGCACGGCCAGCATATGGGCGATCGGTTTCTGGTTGGATATCCAATGGACGGAGGATGGCACAAGCCGAACGCGAAGATTGTTTCGCTGTATGCGGATCAAAAACCTGAAGGCGATTTGAGTGAGAAGCGAGCGGAAGAATTTGGGTTCAAGGTTTATCCCACGATTGTGGAGGCATTGTGCTGCGGCGGCAAAACGCTCGCCTGCGATGCAGTGTTGATCATTGCGGAGCATGGCGACTATCCGCGGAATGACAAAGGACAGATTCTTTATCCTCGTTTTGAATTCTTCGAGCAGTGCGTTGAAGTATTCAGACGGAGCGGGAGATCGGTTCCGGTTTATAACGATAAACATCTTTCGTACAGCTTCGGGAAGGCGCGCAAAATGGTGCAAACGGCGCATGCGATGAAGTTCCCAATGTTGGGAGGATCGTCGCTTCCGGTGACGTGGCGATTGCCGGAGGTGGAGATTCCGGCGGGTGCACACATCGAAGATGCGGTGATGGTAGGCGAGGGTGGCTCGGATGCCATGGACTTTCATGCGCTTGAAGGTTTGCAGTGCATGGTGGAGCGGCGAGCGGGTGACGAGAGCGGAGTCAAAGCTGTACAGATGCTAACGGGTGACGCAGTGTGGCAGGCGCTTCAAGATGGACGAATCTCACGTGAGTTGCTGAGTTCGGCGCTTTCGCGCAGCGATACGCCTTTAGGGTTGACGGTGCTGGATGGGCGAACGCAGGACTTGGTCGGGGATGGAGTGTTGCCGGGATTGGCAAAAAATCCGGCGGCGTACCTGATTGAGTATCGCGATGGTTTGCGGGCGAGTATGTTGATGCTGGATGGTGCAATCAGAGATTTCAATTTTGCGGCCAAGGTGCGCGGGGTGGGCAATGTGTCGACACAATTCCTGCTGACGCCAGAGCCGAATGTAACGTACTCGGCGCGCTTGGTGCAGAGGATTGAACAGATGTTCATGACCGGGCATGCGCCGTATCCGATTGAGCGGACGCTCTTGACCAGCGGAGTGTTGGAGGCATGCTTGGAATCGAAGAAACAGAATTCGGCGCGCATCGAGACACCGCAGCTTGCGGTAAGCTATCGCACGGTATAGAAAATGCTTTTACAGAATGCGCGTTGGCCTGAGCTGAAGAGTTTGGCGGAGCGGATTTTTGTGGCGCCGCTGGGATCGCTGGAGCAGCATGGGCCGCATTTACCGGTGTTTACCGATTCGTTGATCATTTCGCATGTTGCTGAACGAGTGGAGGGTTTACGCACCGGCAAGGTTGTGATGCTGCCGATGCAATGGCTGGGACACTCCCCGCATCACAGGCGGTTTGGGTCGGTGAGTTTGGATTTGATGCCGTATGTCGAGATGATCCGCGGCATGTGCCGGTCACTGATTGAAATGGGGGCGCGGAAGATTTTCCTGCTGAACGGGCATGGCGGGAATGATATTCCGTGCAAAGCCGCGCTACGGGAACTGAAGAGTGAGTTTGAAGAGATGAAGGATCTCTATATTGTTTACGCGGCGTACTGGAATTTGGCGGCGAAACAATTTACAGAGATTCGCACGTCGCCGGCGGGAGGGATGGGACACGCGTGCGAGATGGAGACATCGATTTTGCTCGACAAGAATCCGGGCTTGGTGGATTTGAGCAAGGCGGAACGAGGCGGGCCGGGGCCGCATATGGGATACCGAGTAGACGATATGCTGCAGCCGAGGCCGTTTACGCTGATCAGCGAGTTTGACGAGTTATCGCACAACGGAGTGATTGGAATGCCGGAGGAAGCGAGCGCGGAAAAGGGCAAGCGGTTTCTGGAAGCGGCGGCGCAAGCGGCGGCGGGATTGATTGATGAAATGAGTGAGTGGAAATTTCAAGAAACGGGACCGGCAAAGCCATGAAGAAAATTGCAGCACTGGCAGCAATCGCGCTAGCGGCGATTTGGGTTGCTCAAGCAAGAGATACGCGCAGCGAAGACCTTCTGGATGGATTCAGGATGGTGGAAGTGGCATCGGTAGCGGATGCAATGGAGCAACTATACGGCACAAAGGCTTACATGTACCACGACATGCGTCCGCTGGCGGCTGCGAAATTTGCGGGCCGGGCAGTGACGGTGATGTTGAAAAAAGAAGAACATCACGAAGGCGCCAAGGCGGAGCAAGGGATGCTGGATGCGATTGACGAAGCGCCGGCGGGGTCAGTATATGTGATGGTTCTGGAAGACGGGTTGGACTACGCGGGGATTGGCGGATTGATGACCACGGCCATGAAGGCGCGCGGACTAGCAGGTGCCGTGGTGGATGGCAGCGTGAGAGATACGCCGCAGATTGCGAAGATTCAGTTTCCAGTATTCAGCCGGGGCGTGGCGCCGTCGACGACGGTGAATCACTATCGCTTCGTTGGAGTGAATGTGCCGGTGAAATGCGCGGGAGTGGACGTGCGGGCGGGGGACATCATCACAGCGGACATGGACGGCGTGGCGGTGGTGCCGGCGGAGAAAGCGGCTGACGTTTTAAAGAAGGCGCAAGATCTGGACAACACGGAACACAGCATGCTGCCGTTTATCGAAAAATACAAGTCGATACGCGAAGCAGTGGCGAAGTTCGGGAGAATTTGAGCGGCGGACCGGAGCAGGCCGCCGCTCGGCTAGATTTGCTTAGTGGGCGACCCAAGCAGTGCCGTTGCAATAGACGGGCACGTGAGTGGAACCACCACCAGTTACAGCAGCAAGATAGGACGGCGACGCAGCATCGCTAACGCCTTCCATCTGGCCCTCGAAACTGGAGTTGCAGGCAGGAAGAGTGGCGACTGTGTAAACCGTCACTTGCAGTTGCTGGAACTTATTTACGCCGGTGAACGTGTTGGCTGCCGCCAGACGAGGAACAACAGCTGTGACGATATCGACAATGCCAGCCGTCCCGCCGGGACATCCGGTACCAGCGCATAACGCGCCACTTGGGCCGGTAACCAGATCACCCCAACTCGGCGATGTGCCGTTCGTCATGAGATAGCCCGCGCTCCCTGTGGATGCGGGCAGTTCGCCCACGGACGCGGCAGCCGCGATTGCCGTGCGAATGGCTTTCTCTGAGGGTACGTTGCTATCCAAACCGGGGCTGCCAACCGTTGTTACAAGGCCGAGACCGGCGGAGAGAGATGAACCGGTGTTGTTGCTGTACTCGGGAATGTTGCCTACCGTGGTAGAGGATGGCGTGATAAGAGAAGAACCACCACTCCCGGAACCACAGGGTGAGCCGGCATCCACTACGTTGCCGTTTGAATCCCATTTCGCGCAATTGTTTGCCACGCCGGCGCCGGTGGACGAGATCGTCTTTGTACCTGTGCCGGTGAAACTGAGCGGAGCTTGATAATTCAACGCAGGAATATCGGTCGCGGCCAAAGAATGAGCTATGAGCGCCGCGCCGGAGGAAGCGTAGTAGGCGAACTGGCCGGCCGCGCCAGAAGCGACGTTGGCGCAAGCAACACCGGCATCGATAATGTTGCCGTTGACATCCCACTTGGCGCAATCGCTCGCGGCGACAGTACCGGTCGAGCTAGCGGTTTTCGCGCCACTGCCGGTGAATGACAGCGGCGCCTGGTAATTCAGAGCTGGAATGTCGCTGGCCGCCAAAGTGTGGGGCGAGAGAGTAGTTCCGGCGGCAGAATAGTAACCAAACTGTCCGGGGGAGCCGGTAGCTACCGTCGCGCATGGAGATCCGGCGTCAATGACGTTGCCGTTGGCGTCCCACTTCGCGCAATCGTTGTTCATGAGCGTGCCCGTGGAAGAAGCGGTTTTCGCGCCCGTTCCGGTAAAAGTTAGGAGCGATTGATAACTGAGGGCCGGAATATCGCTGGCCGCAAGGGTATGGCCAACGAGGGTATCTCCGGCGGCAGAGTAATAAGCGAACTGTCCGCTCGAAGCCGTAGAGACAGTTCCATTTGTACTACCTGAAAGCAGCGTCCAGGTATTGGCGGGTTCACACCCGTATAGATTTTGGCCCGGGGAATTGCCGGTGTTGAAAAACATTTCTCCGGGGTTGCAAGTTGCCGGCAACGACGTACCAGACTTCGCCGGCTTGGTGGACGCGGCGCCCGAAAAATCAACGTCCTTAGATTGCGTCCGGAGGTCCACCATATTCTGGCCAAAGACGGACGAAACCAGCCATAGTAGACTAACCAACTGGTATTTCTTCACAAAATTGAGATCCTTTTGAAAAAGTCGCGCGCCTGTCTCGTCAGGAATGGAGACCGAACATCGCTTTCTAAGCCCAGTCTGACCTTCGGGAGTTCGCCGTATTCGCATTTTTTCTCGCAAGTAATTGATTTTAAACCAAATAATTTTTTTCCAACACCTGTGACTGGAATTTTGCCTTCCGCTTTTGCCTGGAGAGCGAATGTACGAGCCGCCGAAATTCAGTCGTTTTGAACAACAGCCGATAGGATAAATGGAAGCCCTACGCTTTGACAAGCGTCTGCTTGGTTACGGTGACTCAGAATGAGAGTTTTATGGATTAATCCGCGATTTCCGCGGCGCTGCGAGTTAGGAGGGCAGGTCCGTTCACTAGAAATGTTGCGCCATTTGAATCGCTGGCACGAAATTCACTACGTTGCGTTTGCAGAACGGGGCGAGCGGGAAGAAGAAGCGGAACCATTTGACTATTGCTTTAAAGCATATGCCATTCCGCACGCGCCCACATCGCGCGGAGCAGGATGGTTTGCCGCCAAGGCGTTGAGTAATCTGGTAGATCCGCTACCGCTGGCAATTGCGCGGTACCGTTCGGCAGGAATGCGCAGTGAAGTGAGCCGGTTGTTGGGGCAGGGGAAGTTCGACAGGATGGTTTGCGATTTTCTTTTCGCGACACCGAACATCCCGAAACTAAGTCAAGCTTTGCTATTTGAGCACAAATTGGAAACGGCGGTGTGGGATCGATATGTGGAGGACGCCCGCAGCATGCCGGCCAAGGCGTTCTACCGGATACAACGAAATCGAATGGCGCGCTATGAGGCGGAGGCTTGCCGTAAATCGGCACATGTGGTGGCCGTATCGAGTGAGGATGCGCAACGATTCCGAACGCTGTTCGGGGCCCAGCGAGTTTCCGAAGTGCCGACGGGCGTGGATGTGGAAGCATTCACTCGGCCGAATAATCAAGCCATCGAGCCCAAGGCCGATTTGGTTTTTGTGGGCTCAATGAACTGGCTACCCAACATGGATGGCTGCAATTATTTCGTCCGCGAAATTCTACCGCTCATTCGGCGGAAGAAACCCAATTGCACTCTGGCAATTGTTGGGCACTCACCGGGCAGCGGCATTCTGGAGATCGGGCGATCGGACGACAAAATTCTTGTCACCGGCAAAGTACCGGACATGCGGCCTTATTTTTGGGGTGGGACGGTTTCGATTGCACCTATACGCATTTTCGGCGGCACGCGGTTGAAGATTTTTGAGGCGATGGCGGCCGGAACGCCGGTAGTTTCGACCACCATTGGCGCCGAGGGGTTGGCGGTGACGCACGGCCGCAATATCAGTTTGGCCGACAATCCGGATGCATTTGCCGAGTGTTGTTTGGAATTACTTGACTCAGAGGCAAAGCGGACACAAATGGCCAGAGAGGCTTACCAGATGGTGGCTTCGCGGTTTTCATGGGAGCATGCCGCGCGTGTCTTCGAAGCTACGCTGGAAAAAGAGGTGCCGAAACCGTGCATATAACGGTGGCGGGCTGGCTGTGTGCACTGGCTGGCCTATACCTGGGTTATGTAGTAGCCGTTTACCCAATCCTGTTAAGAATCCTGGTGAAGTTCAAGAGCAGGCCCATTCGAAAAGAAGACCTTCTGCCCACAGTCGCGCTGGTGATTCCGGTCAGAAACGGAGATGCATATCTCGAGCGCAAATTGGAAAACGCGCTGGCGCTGGATTACCCACGCGGTTTGCTCGAAGTGGTAGTAGTTTCGGACGGCAGCACGGATGAGACGGACGATATTGCACGCAACTACGCATCCTGGGACGTGAAACTGGTGCGCACGGAAGGCGTGGGCCGAGCCGCGGCGCTGAATGAGGCAGTGCCCACATTGCGAAGTTCGATTGTGGTGTTGACTGACGTTAGACAAGAACTTGACCGTGGGAGTGTCCGCGAGGTGGCAAGATGCTTCGGCGATCCGGCGGTGGGGGTGGTGAGCGGCGAGGTGAGTTTGGAAGCGCAGGCGGATAGCGCGGAGGCTCGGATATACGCCTCCTACCAGGAGTTCCGAAGCTGGGTACAGGGGTCGCAAAGCCATTTGGATTCCATGTTGGAAGGTTGTGGGCCGTTCTATGCGATCCGACGCCGGCTGATTCCGGTGATTCCGGAGGGAACCGTGCTGGACGATTTACACATTGCAATGAGCGCCTTCTTTCGCGGGTTTCGGGTGGTGATAGAGCCGCTAATGCGCGCACAATCTGAGCCGACTCCCCTTGAGAAAACCTTTCGTGAGAAGTGCCACGGGCTGGCTGCCGAGTATCAGATCTTGCGCCAGTATCCAAGCCTGGTCACAGCTTGCAACCGAATGCGATTCCACTATCTTTCCGATATTTTGGGACGGCTGCTCATGCCATTCGCGTTGATTGTTATTGCTGCGACTTGCTTTCAGTTGCCGTCGCGGAAGTGGGTGATCGGCGTGGTTGCCTCGCAAGTACTCCTCTACGGCTTGGCGGCGATTGACGGTTGGGTGCCGGACACGTTTTTCCTGAAAAAGCTGACGGCATTGGCGCGAATGTTTGTCTCGACTATGATTGCGGAATTATTCGCCATCGTTGGCCTGTTCAGACCGGTTGCGAAGGCCAAGAGCGAAAGTCAGAATTATTAGCGGGTTCAGAGAACCACGCCCGGCTTTCGTCGAACGGCAAGCCTGGTTCATACTCGAAATTCACTCGTTCTTGCTCAACCACGTAGGGCCTTCGCAGAACCTGAGTGTGAATCGCGCCGATGTACTCGCCCAGGATTCCCATGGAGACGAGTTGGATGGAACCGAGAAAGAACAAGCCGATGACCAGCGGGGCTGTGCCGACTGAGAAGTTATTCCAAAAGACCAACTTGTAGATGAAGTAGCCAACAGCAACCAGCGCGCAAAGAAACGAGCAGACGAATCCAAAGAAAGTTACAAATCGCAAAGGCACTTTCGATAGATTCGTAATCCCCAGCATAGCCAGATCGTACAGTGTGTAGATATTGTTCTTGCTGAAGCCGCGCTTGCGGCGTGGCTGATCATAGATCAACTCAAAATGAGGCAAGCCGATTTCGGCAATCATGCCGCGGAAGTAAGGTTCAGGATCGTCAAAGGAGCGGACAGTTTCCACCACTTTGCGGTCATACAAGCCAAAGCCGGTGAAATTCTCAAACGTTTGAATAGAAGAGAGCCGCTGCACCAAGCGGTAATAAAGTGTGCGGACGCCGAAGAGGAGTGGATGTTCCTGACTCGATTTCTTGATGCAGAGCACCATGGAATAGCCCGCCTCCCACTTAGCGATCATTTCCTCGATCATTTCGGGTGGGTCTTGCAGGTCGGCGGCGAGGCCAATGACGGCATCGCCGCGAGTCTGCATGAGTGCGTGCATCGGCGAGCGGACTTGCCCAAAGTTGCGCGCGTTAACGATGATGCGGACGTTTTTATCGACGGCGGCGATGGCCTTCAGCAGAGCCACGGTGTTATCGCGCGAGTGATTATCGATGAAGATGTGCTCATAGGCGTAGCGCCCGACGCGCGCCATGGCTGCGCGAACGCGCGTGTAAAGTTCTTCGACATTCTCTTCCTCGTTGTAGCAGGGGGTGAGAATACTGATGACTTTCATCGTTCGTACTTCCCTGCCCTATTCCGCGCGCCGTACACGCAAAGTTTCCTCATACCGTAACGGCGGATGTTCTGACGCGCCGCAGTTTATGCAATACAGGGATTTCGCTTTCGTACACGCGCTTGACGCCGTCGCCAAGAGACTTTTCGATGAGGCGGATATCGCGGACGAGACGGGTGATGCCGTTCGGTTCGAGTGAGGCGGCTTGATCGGTACCCCACATGGCTCGATCGAGAGTAATGTGGCGCTCCACACAGCAGGCACCGAGCACGACCGCCGCTACGCTGGAGGGGATGCCGGTCTCATGCCCGGAATAGCCCACCGGAACGCCGTAGCGCTCGCGCAATTTTGGAATCACGCGCAGATTGAGCTCGGCATAATCGGCCGGATAGGCGCTGCACGAATGCAACACAATCAGATTTCGCTTACCCAGGACTGCCAGCGCGTGATCGATCTCAGCTAGAGTGCTCATACCGGTGGAGAGGATGATCGGCTTGCCCATGGCGCGTGTTTGGCGAAGGAGAGTATCGTCAGTGAGAACAGCCGAAGCGATTTTGAAGCAAGGCAGATCGAATCGGCGCATAAGATCGAGCGAATCGGCATCCCAGCAAGACACGAACCAGGGGATGCCTAAGGTCTTACAATAAGCGTCAATTTCCTCATAGTCTTCAATGCCGAATTCGAGAGCGCGCTTGAGGTCGCCGTTCGTAGTTCCGAACGGGCTTTCCCGCGGCTTGGCCAGATCTTCCGGCGAATAGACCAGATCGATTGTGCGTTTCTGAAACTTAACCGCGTTACAACCCGCGGCGGCGGCGACGGCAATCAGCCGTTTTGCCAGATTGATGTCGCCGTTATGGTTAATTCCAATCTCGGCGATGATGTAACAGGGCTGGTGATCACCAGCAAGCACGTCACCTATGGGAACGTGCCTGTCAGATTGCAACTACTACTAGCACCTAATGCGATTATGTCACGCAGCCGGTGCGGCGGTAGCATGAGGTATGGTTTCTGAATCGGCAGCATCCACTGCCGCGGCCTTCGCCGGCGAATACAAATCCAAATTTCTCGAGGCGCTGGACACGCTGGATTTAACTGCGGTCTCGAAGGCGATTGAGATTCTACGCGAGGCACGGGATGAACAACGGCAGATTTTTGTCTGCGGCAATGGCGGCAGCGCGTCGACGGCTTCGCATTTTGTCTGCGACATGCTGAAAGGCGCGAGCCAGCGAGGCCCGCGATTCCGGATTATGGCGCTGACGGACTCTTTGGCCACCATCACCGCTTATTCCAACGACGTGAGCTATGACTGCGTGTTTGCGGAACAATTAAAGAACTTCGCAAAACAGGGAGACGTGGTGATGGCGCTGAGCGGCTCCGGGAATTCGCCGAACGTAGTGAACGCGCTCCAGTACGCAAACTCGATTGGCTGCCGCACGATCGCTCTTACAGGGCGCGACAGAGGCAAGCTGGGCCCGTTGGCGACGGTCAACATACACGTTGCCGAGCCGCACATGGGCCGCATTGAAGACGGGCACCTGATTGCTTGCCACATGCTCTGCTATTACTTTATGGAGGCTTGATTCCACGCGTACATGCGACGAATGCTTTCGTCGAGTGAGATCCACGGCGCAAGGCCAAGTTCGGTTCGCGCGCGTTGAATGGAAGGGACGTAGCGTCGAACGTTTCCGCCGTGAATCGCTTGTTGGGCGTCCGAGATGCCGCGAGTGACGTTACAGACTCGCGCGACGGCTCGGGCAAGTTCGAGAATGCTCACCGCTTGATCGCTTCCAACGTTAAATATGCTGCCGGATTCGCCCCTCAGCATCACGGTCCAAAGCCAAATGGCGAGATCGGCGGCATAAAGATAAGAACGCACGGTGGTGCCGTCACCAAGGATCTGAATCGGTCCGCCGTGAAGCGCGTCGTTCACGAAATTCCCGATAGCGAAGTTCTTGTTGAGCGGCAGATACGGCCCCGCGAAGGTGAAGAGACGCGCGATTGAAACGCGAAGGCCCGCGCGGGCCGCCTCGAGGAACATCGCTTCCGATTCGCGCTTAATTTGTGCGTAGAGATTGGCGGGCCTTCCGGTGGTCGCGAAGGTTTCGCTGAGTTGGTCGACTTCGGAAGGTTGCGGATCGTACACGGCGCCGGAACTGATGAACAGCAGGCGCGTTATGCCTTGACTGCGGGCCAGGTCAATGATGCGGCGTACTCCCGTTAGATTCGCCTCAATATTTTCGTGCTCAACCGCAGCGTGGATCACGAAGTCGAAACGGACGCGCGGGAATTCAAACGCTTTCAGATCTCCGACGAGGATTTCAAGACCGGATGCATGCGCGAGCCAGGGTTTCCGCGCATGAAACGCTTGAGCATCGCGCGTGAGCGCGTACAGGCGAGCGTTCAAATTCAGGTTTTTCTTGACCCATAGAAAACTCTCCAAGAGCCACGAACCGACAAATCCCGTTGCGCCAGTGACGAGAATATTGGAACCATTCAAGCCCGGCCAAAGTGCTTCAGTGTGTTGGTAGAAATGCTGAAGATCTGATTCAAGCTCAAACGACATTTACGCCCACAGCGTCTTCCAATCGCCGACAGGCATGTGATGGAAGGCGTCAATCATGTAATGGATCATTTCGTTGGTCAACCCCGGATAGACGCCGACCCAGAACACTTGATTCATCACAAAATCAGTATTCACAAGAGATCCGGCCACGCGATGTTTCACCTCGCGATAAGCGGGTTGACGCAACAGATTGCCGCCAAAGAGAAGACGGCTGGCGATCTTGCGCTGTTCCAAAAAAGCCACCAAACGATTTCGGCTGAACGGGGATTCGCGCCGGACAGCCAATGGAAAACCGAACCAACTGGGTTCGCTGTTGGGCGTGGCTTCGGGCAGGATAAAGAGGTGCTCCAGATCTTTGAGACCGTTGCGAAGCATTTGAAAATTGGCGCGCCGCTTGGCGATGAACTCGGGGAGCTTTCTAATCTGCGAAACCCCGACCGCGGCCTGCATGTCTGTCATCTTGAGGTTGTAGCCGAGATGAGAGTACATGTACTTATGGTCATAGCCGCGCGGCATACCGCCTAATTGCCAATCAAACCGCTTGCCGCAAGTGTTCTCTTTTCCAGGTGCACACCAACAATCACGCCCCCAATCGCGCAGCGATTCCAGAATTGTCTTAAGCAGCGGTTTTTCGGTTAAGACGCAACCACCTTCGCCGGTGGTGATGTGATGAGCGGGATAAAAGCTAAGCGTTGCGAGATCGCCGAAAGTCCCCACTTTCTTGCCACCATGCAGTGCCCCGGCAGCGTCGCAACAATCTTCTACTAACCAAAGATCGTGCTTGTGCACGAACTCGGTGACGGCTGCCGCGTCAAAAGGATTGCCTAAAGTGTGCGCGATAACCACCGCGCGAGTACGATCGGACCGCGCTGATTCGAGCATGCTCACATCGATGTTATATGTCGGAATCGAAACATCGACGAAGACCGGAATGAGGCCGTTCTGGATGATCGGATTAACCGTCGTCGGAAAGGCCGCAGCCACGGTGATTACTTCGTCGCCGGGAACGAGACGCCGACGTCCCAACTTCGGCGAAGTCAGCGCGGTGATTGCGAGAAGGTTAGCGGAAGAACCCGAATTGACCAGCGTTGCGCCGCGAACACCGAAAAACCCGGCCAAGCGACTCTCAAATTCATCGGCAAAGCGGCCGGCCGTCAGCCAGAACTCGAGCGAGGAATCAACCAGCGATTGAATATCTTGCGAATCAAATACGCGCCCCGAAACCGGCACGGGGGTTTCGCCGGGCACAAAACGCATGGGCGCATGCGCCTCTTGATGATACTCAGCTACCAGATCGAGAATGCGTTTCCGCAAGGTCCCGGCCTGCGATGTCATCGTCCAACCCTCCGAAATATTGGCGGTACCAGCGAATGGTCTCAGTTAAACCGTCGTCCAACGTAAACAAGGGCCGCCAACCAAGTTCTCGCCGGGCATGTTCCGCACTCAAGAATTGGTTTTCAATTTCGTGCGAAGCCGCATTCATGATATCCGGTTGAAGATTTGAATTCATTTTTCTAAGAATCAATGAAACTAAATCGCCAACCGCGAGGGCGTTCTCGTTCGATAGATTGTAAGCTTTCCCACAAAACATCTTATTACTATCCGCAAGCAAATGCTCGGCAATTAGCATATAAGCCGCGGCGCCATCTTCGACATAGAAGTAATCGCGCACGAACTTTCCGTTTGAACGAATCACCGGGCGTTCGTCGCGCAGGATAGATCGGATAGTTCCCGGCACGATACGATTCCAGTTCAAATCACCGCCACCATAGAAATTGCCACAACGAGTGATCACCACAGCCAAACCATAAGTAACACCGTACGACTGAGCGATAAGATCAGCACACGATTTACTAACATCGTACGGGTAGCGACCACGTAGCGGCGAATTCTCCGAATACGGGAGATTAGTCTGTTCACCGTAGGCTTTATCGGAAGACGCCACTATAACGGCTTTAACGGTGGGTGATCGCCGGCACGCTTCCAAGACGTTCCAGGTACCGGCAATATTGCTCTCAAATGTGGAAATAGGCGTGCGATTCGCAATCCCAACGATAGTCTGGGCGGCGAGATGAAAAACCGCCGTGACTTCATATTCCGCGATCGTACGTTCAATCAGCGCAAGATCGCGCATATCGCCACGAATGACCGTTGTCTTCTCCAGCGCTCCACTCCGAACCGCTTCGCAACGCGGGACCCAATCACGGACGAGTGAAACAACATCTGCGCCCGCAGCTAAAAGCCGCTTCGTAAGCCAACCACCGACAAATCCTGTCGCGCCCGTCACAAGCACGGGGCGATCTCGCCAAATCTCTTTGGCTACCATTTTTTCCACGGCGCTTGCCCCGTCTTCCATAAGTGATTCAACAATTCGTACTCGCGATAGGTATCCATAGCGCAGAAAAAGCCTTCGTGATGAAAGGCCACGAGTTGGCCATCGTGGGCGAGGCGCTCCAGTGGTTGATGTTCGAGAATGCAATCGTCGCCTTCAAGATAATCGAAAATCGCACGCTCAAAGACAAAGAACCCGGCGCTGGCCCACGCGTCGGAGCGCGGCTTTTCACTGAAGCTGGCGACTCTACTCGATGGCTCAATGTCTAAAATCCCAAAGCGCGATACGGGCCGGAACGTCGTGACGGTCGCCAGTTTGCCCTGCTCATTGTGGAACGCGGCCAGCCGGTTCAAATCAACATCACCCAAGCCATCGCCATAAGTCACCATGAAGCGCTCTTCGGTCTGCAAATATTTTTTCACCCGCGCCAAACGGCCGCCCGTCATCGTGTCTTCGCCGGTCTCGGCCAGCGTCACCATAAAATTTTGCTCTTCGTGATCGCCTAGATATTGAATCCGCGACTGTTTGCCCAAGCAAATCGCGAAATCGTTGTTCATCGCCTCATAGTTCAGGAAATATTCTTTGATCATGCTGCCGCGATAGCCAAGGCAGAGGATGAAATCGCGAAAGCCCTGCTGCGCGTAGAGCTTCATGATGTGCCAGAGAATCGGCCGTCCGCCCACCTCAACCAGAGGCTTGGGCCGGAACTCGGTTTCTTCGCGAAGCCTGGTGCCCAGGCCGCCGCAAAGAATCACAACCTTCATCCGTGAATTATACCGTTCAAAACCCTTTGAATCGCCGCTGATAGGATGTTGAGGACCGAACTTTCATCATCCGAATGTCAAACCTCACGCAAGCTCAAAATCTGTCGGGCAAAACCGCTCTCATCACTGGCGCCAGTAAAGGGCTCGGCAAGGCCATGGCGCAAGCACTGGCCGCTGCCGGAGCAACCGTAGCCCTGGTTTCGCGCGACGCCTCAAAGCTGAACGATGTCAAAGCCGAGATTACCACGCAGGGCGGGAACGCCGAAGTCTTTACCGCCGACGTAAGCAAAGAATCCCAGGTAGATCAGCTGGAAAAAGAAATCTCCGCCAAACTTGGAAAAGTTCAGATTCTAATCAACAACGCCGGTATCAATATACGTAAAAACCTGACCGATTTCTCGCTGGAAGAATGGCAAAGCGTACTCAATACGAATTTGACGAGCGTCTTTCTGATGTCACGCCGCTTCGTACCGCAGATGCGCGGCACCGGCTATGGACGAATTCTATGTATGACTTCGATTATGAGCCACGTTTCCCTGCCCCAGCGCAGCGCTTATTCGGCGAGTAAGGCGGCTGTGCTGGGACTAATTCGAGCTTTGGCGTTGGAGCTGGCGACAGAAGGAATCACGGTAAACGGAATCAGCCCCGGGCCCTTCGCCACAGAGATGAATATGCCGATTGTGAACAATCCCGAACTCAATGCGCAGTTTGTGGCCAACATTCCAGTCGGCTGTTGGGGCAAAGTGGAAGACATCGGCAGCTTGGCCTGCTTCTTATGTTCCGGCGCGGCATCGTTCATCACTGGCACCGATATTCTGATTGACGGCGGCTGGACAGCCCGATGACTCGGCGCGACGCGAATTGGCTAATCGTACAAGCGGCGGCGACAGTCGGAGCACAAGCGTTTCTCGCGCCATGGCTCGCCGCGCAAGAAGTGCATGAACATACAGCCAATGGGCAAGCCCCGCCGGATCCGCACGATTGGAGTTCTTATCAGCCCAAATTCTTTTCCGAAGAGGAGTTGGTCTGGCTGCGCTGGTTCACGGAAATCTTGATCCCTTCCGATGACACGCCGGGCGCGCGCGAAGCAAATGTAGCCCGGTTTATTGATTTCGTGGTCAATGCCGCAAAGGAGTATGCTCCGGAAGTGCAGGATGAGTGGCACACCGCGATGGACTGGCTCAGAACGAACAATTTTGGCAACATGTCTTCAACCCAACAGGAAGCGCTGATTCGCAAAGCGAGTGCGCCAGAGACGGACAAATCGCAAAAGCATCCAGGTTTCGCCACCTACAAGCTCATCAAAGAAATGACGCTGCGAGCGTTCTACACGTCGCGCGTTGGCTTGGTCGATGTGCTCGAATACAAAGGGCTTGCCTACCTAACCGAATTTCCCGCCTGCACGCATCCGGAGCATCAGCGAGTCTAAGCATGCAGACCTTTGACGCCATCATCGTCGGATCTGGGGCCTGTGGTGGTTGGGCTTGCTTGGCACTGGCCCAGGCAGGGCTCAAAGTTGCGCTGCTGGAGGCGGGCTCAGCCATTAAGCCCTCCAAAGACTTTAAGCACGTCTGGCCGTATGAACTCGATTTTCGCGGCGCAGGTCAGCCAGGACTGCTGCGCAAGTATTTCAAGTATTCCACCGAATACAACTACCGAATCATGATCGACGATCGTGAAAACCCGTACACGACTCCGCCCGACAAGCCATTCAATTGGCTGCGCTCTCGCGTGTTGGGCGGGAGAACGTTGCATTGGGCGCGCGCCTCCGACCGTATGTCGGATTTCGAGTTCAAGGCTGCTTCGCGCGATGGTTACGGCGAAGACTGGCCGATCTCTTACCAAGACATTGCACCTTATTATGACCGGGTGGAAGATCTCATCGGTGTAAGTGGAGCGAAAGCCAACCTACCCCAATTCCCTGACGGACACTTTCTGCCCGCGATGCCGCTGAACTGCGCGGAATCTATATTTCAAGCGGCTTGCCGCAAGGTGGACTTACCCGAAACGCCCCGGCGCGTGGCGCAACTTACTAAGATGCTAGGTGCCCGGCCGCCCTGTCACTATTGCGGCAATTGCGTGAACGGATGCGATGTAGGAGCAATGTTCAGCACCGTTTCCACCACGCTTCCGCCGGCGCTCAAGACAGGGAATGTCAGCTTGCTCTGTGATTCCGTCGTAAGCCACGTGTTGTTAGACGCTGAACAGCGCGCCCGCGGCGTGCGTTACATTGAGCGCTTTACGAATAAGGAAGTGGAGATCAAGGCACGTTGCGTGATCTTGGCCGGATCTTCGCTCGAAAATACGCGCCTCCTTTTAAACTCCGCGGACGGCGGTCTCGCTAACTCAAGCGGCGTGCTGGGGCAGTACTTAATGGACCAGTTAGTAGGCGTCGGCGCATCAGGCTACCTGCCGCAGTTGAAAAACACTGCGATTCGTAACGATGATGGCAAAGCGGGCGGTCTTTATATTCCAAATTTCAGCAATCTGGGGCCGCTGCGGAATCCGAAATTTATTCGCGGCTACGCTATGAGCGCTTCCGGCGGAGCCGCGATGTTTCCGACGTTCGCGCTCAACCTGCCCGGCTTTGGTTCAGATTACAAAAAGCAAGTAAAATCACTTTACCCTGCCGTGGCCCGTGTCTGGATGTCCGGCGGAGAAATGCTGGCGCGCAAGGAAAACTATGTCGAGTTAGATCCGGTTGTAAAGGATAAATGGGGCATTCCCGTTTTGAAAATTCATTGCACGCACTCAGACAACGACCAGGCGCTGTATCAGGATTTTTACAATCGAGCTCATGAACTCTTTGAAGCCGCCAAAGGCGAACTGAACGACGCCAAACCATTTCTCGCTCCACCGGGATCGCTGTTCCATGAAGTGGGCACGTGCCGAATGGGCAATAATCCCAAAACAAGCGTGCTCAACTCGTTCTGCCAGACACATGATATTGCGAACTTATTCGTATTCGGTGGTGGCTGCTTTGTCACCACCGGCGATAAACACCCGACTCTGACGATGTTGGCGTTAACCGCCCGCTGCTGCGATCATTTGATTGATCTGGCCAAGAAAAAGGAAATCTAGCATGACGCAAGGCTCGCAACCGCTCGCCGCGAACTCGGCTTTGGCAGGCACTCCCGAATTCGAAGCGCAGACTTACAAAAAAGCGATCTGGCGGCTCATGCCATTTCTCTTCATGTGTTACGTCTTTGCCTATGTCGACCGTGTCAACGTTGGGTTTGCCGCCCTGAGTATGAAGAAAGATTTGGGCATGACCGATTCAGTTTTCGGAAACGGTTCGGGCATTTTCTTCTGGGGCTATTTGCTTTTTCAAGTGCCCTGCAACATGGCTCTTAAACGAATCGGCGCCAAGCGCTGGCTTGGCCCCATCATGATGGTTTGGGCCTTCGTTTCGGCATGCACAATGTTCATTCATGGGGCATGGGATTTTTATGGTATTCGATTTCTGCTCGGCATTGTGGAATCGGGATTTTTTCCAGGCGTCATTCTCTACCTCACATTCTGGTTCAACGGCCGCTACCGTGCGCAGATGGTGGCGGTGTTTATGACGGCCATTCCGATTTCGGCCTTTATCTTTGGCCCGATTTCGGCTTGGTTGATGGCTCACCTCGACAATGTCGGCGGCTTGCATGGTTGGCAGTGGCTTTTCGCTCTCGAAGCGGTGCCCTCGTTCCTGGCTGGCTTGGCGTCGCTGATCTTCCTCGATGATAGTCCTGAATCGGCTACATGGCTCAGCGAAAGCGAACGCACCTTGATTTGCTCGCGTTTGCAGGAAGACGAAGATCACAAAAAAGCGGCGTTCGGGGAACAGCCAAGCTTCAAGCAAGCCATGTTCAAACCGGCAGTCTGGCTCTTCAGCCTGATTTATTTCGGCTCCGTGGCCGGCAACTACGGCATGCAATTTTGGCTGCCGCAAATTATTAAAAACACGCTGACGAAAAATCTCACCAGCATCGGCTATTACAGCATGATTCCCTGGGGCGTCACGGTGATCGCTATGGTGCTGATCGGCCGCCATTCCGATCAAACCGGCGAACGTTGCTATCACATCGCCATCCCGGTAGCTTTGGGCGGTTTAGGTTTGGCGATCTCGGTCATTCCGGGAATTTCAGGCGCCCTCGGCTTGGTCGCTTTGTCAATGGCGTGCGCGGGCGTCGTCGCGGCTTCCTCATCGTTCTGGTCTTTACCCACACTCTATCTTTCCGGCACGGCCGCGGCTGCGGGAATCGCGCTCATCAATTCGGTCGGGAATCTGGGCGGATGGGCCGGGCCATACATCATTGGCTTTCTGAACGATAAGTTTCACAACATGAGCGCCGCCATGATCACCCTAGCCGGTTTGTGTTGGCTTTCTGCCATTGTGAACATCGCGTTCTTCCGCCACCACCCGAGGAAGGCGTGAGTTCTTCGTTCGGCATTGCCAGCACGTCCTACATGGGCGTTTGGCATCCGAAAGATACTTACGAATTTCTGGAACACTGCCACGCGTTGGAAGCCGCGGGCATACAAGCAGGTGTGCACGGCGATATTGCCGGCGAAGCCACCACGCGCGCCGATGTGTTCCGCATTCGCAGGCGCGCGGAAGAACTGGGCATGTTTTTGGAAGCCATGGTGCCGTTACCGCGCGGATCGGACACCACTGCCTTTGAGCAAGCTTTGAAAGATGCGCGTGACGCCGGCGCAACCGCTCTGCGTGCCGCTTGCTTGGGGACTCGCCGCTACGAAACTTTCGCGACTCTCGCCGATTGGCGGCGACACGTTGACGAAAGTCATCGCTCCATAACGGCGGCGCTTCCACTGCTTGAAAGATACAAGCTTCCGTTAGGACTCGAAAATCATAAGGACTGGACCACCGATGAAATGGTCCATCTGATGCGGCAGTATTCGAGCGAGTATTTTGGCGTTTGCCTCGATTTCGGAAACAACATCTCCCTGCTCGACCCTGACCCGATGGACACAATTGAAAAACTGGCGCCGTGGACGGTGACGACTCATTTAAAGAACATGGCTGTCGCACCGGATGATGACGGTTTCTTTATGTCGGAAGTGCTGTTCCATGATGGATATCTCGATCTCGCGCGCGCCATTCGCACAGTTCAACAGGCGCGCCCGAAAACGCGACTGTGTCTGGAGATGATTACCCGGGATCCGTTGAAAGTTTCTTGCATGAGCGACCGATATTGGGCAACGTTTGCCGGCCAAAATGGAGTGGCGCTCGCGCGAACGCTGCGCTTCGTACAGGATCGCAAGAGCGAAAAGCCTTTGCCGCGCATTTCGCATTTGACTTACGACCAGCAGCGGCAGGTTGAAGATGAAAACGTGATCGCCTGTCTCAAATATGCGCGGGAAGAATTAGGCTTGTGATTTTGCAGCAAACCTGCGGAAATCAGGCGCAGAACGCATGGCCGCACGCGCAGTCGTTCCTTACAACAGTTTACTTCGGCCCAGCCCCGGTCAGCTTCTGGTGAGTCTCGCGTTCTGCCTTAGCTCCCTCCGCGTTTCCCAGCCGGTCATACACCCGCGCCAAATGGTAATGCGGCATGGCTTGCTTCGGTTCGATCTCTATACTTCGCTTCAATTGCTGTTCCGCTTCTCCAAAGTCGCGCTTGCTTTCCAGCAAGACTCCAAGTTCGTAGTGCGCCTCCCAATTCCCATCTCCCAGGACAATCGATTTTCGCAACAACCCTTCGGCACTTTCATCCTTCGAGTTCGCCGCCAGCCGCGCCTTCGCAAGCAACAGCAGAGCCTCCGGGTTCTTCGGGTTCTGAGCCAACCATTTCTCATAGTCCGCCGTGATCTCCGTCAAATGGTCGCCGGCTTGATCGAGCATCTTACCTAAGAAAACATACGGCTGCTCGATTTGCGGATCGATGCGAATCACTTTCAAGAAAGTCGTGATTGCTTCCTCAAAGCGTCTTTGGCCGTAGCGGGCTACACCCAGTGCCAGCACAAGTTGCGCATCGTCTGGGTGCGCGCTAAGCGCAGTGGTCAGCACCTCAGCAGCATCATCAAAGTCCTGCCTGCTCAGCAACACCCGCACATAATCGAAGGCAACAGCGGGATCAGGCTTGGCGCCGGCCCAGGCTGCGCTCAGATGAGTCTCGCCTTCGGCGTTCTTCCCCAACGCAATGAATACGCGTCCTAATACATCCTCGGCGGCCGCGGATGGGTGAGTGTCAACTGCTTTTTGCGCCGCGGGAAGCGCCTTTGCCAGATCGCCGGCGTTTAGATAAAGACCGGCCACGCGAGCCTCGGCATCGGGGTCGGCTCTTGGGCTCGCAGCGAATTTCGCTTCTAACTCCGCGGCATGCTGAAACGCTCCGGCCTGGGTGAAATAGATGGCCAGCGCATGGTCGATGGCCGGATTATCGCCACCGAACTGCTCTGCTTTCTTTGCAGCGTCTGCGGCGGCGGATGGTTGCTTGAGCCGCGAATAGGTTTCGGCGAGCGAAGCCCACGCAAACGCATTGCCAGGGCTGTGCTTCGTTACTTCCTCAAAAGCGGTGCGAGCCCGAACCAAGTCGCCGTGCTCCAGAGCACTCAAGCCGCGCTGCAAAAGTTGAGTCGGTGTTTCAGGAACCGTCGCCGACCAGAGAAAAAGAAGAAAGACAGAGAGCAAATTCTAAGCTACTAAACAACTGCGCTGCAAGAAAAGGGAAAAGCCGCCACGCCCTTGAGAGCGTGGCGGCTTTTTTAACTAATTCTAAATTTGCCGTTTAGAACTGCAATCTCAGTGCGAACTGAAGATGCCGTTCTGAACCGGTTTGCGTTGAAGTCACCTGCCCAAACGTCGAAGACGTCAGACCGGTGGTAGGAGTATTGAACTGCGGAGTATTGGCAACGTTCGTGCCTTCTGCGCGGAACTGTAGTTTCATCCTCTCGGTAAAAGGAAAGTCCTTGAAAATCGAGAAGTCGAGGGTACGAGTGGGCGGGCCGACGTTGGTTTGCAGGCCTACGTTGCCAAGCGAGAGGCCCTGGTTGCTGGACGGACACTGGACGGCGCCAAGCACAAACTTACACTTGAAGTTGGCGATATCGAACCACTGGTTGGGGCTACGGCCCCCGGGGGGGCCTGATTCGGGCTGCCGGAGAACAACTCGGGGCCGCAGCCGCCGTTGTTAACGGCTTCGCAACCACTGCCATCCAATGTGAAGGGCTGGCCACTCCGGAGAGTGAGAATGCCGTTGACCTGCCAGTTGCCCAGCAGTGCGTCAGAAATACGGTTCATGTTAGCGGCATACTTCTTGCCTCGGCCAAATGGCAAATCGTAGTTAAACGAAGTCACAAAGTTCTGTCGGATATCCCAAGCTGCGCTGGAATACGAACTGTTGAGATTTGCATTATCGACTTCGTAGAATCCGGACGCACCGGAGAGCGTAGTGCCGGTATTGGAAAGTGCATGGCCCCAGGTATAAGCGGCTTGGAATTGCAAACCGCTGGTGAGGCGTTTGGTTAACGACGCCGTCATCGCATCGTAATTGCCGAAACCGAAGCTTGCTGTGCCCGAGACGCTGCCGATATCCGGGTAGAGCGACGTACTTTGGCCCGTAATCGCCGAGTTGCTCGTAAAGATCAGAGGCCCCGTGTTGGGATTGGGCTGATAGAGCTGGTGCGATTGGTGATTGCCAAGATAGCCGATCTGTAAGGCCATCTGGCCGGGCAATTCCCGCTGAATAGAAAGGTTCCATTCCTGTACCATCCCATTCCGAAAATCCTCAGCTATGCTCCTAAATTGCAGAGAGGATACAGGGAATCCGTTGAAGACGTTCTGCGGAAAACCGACCGCAATGCCGCCAGTGGGAAGGCCGTTACCCATCAGCGGATCCGGCTGGAACGCGCTGACGCCGCTAGGACGGTTCAACTGAGGCGACTCGTTGAAGGGAGCCGATTCACCACGGTTCGGATTGCCCCCTTGGTTCTCTTCGCCACCATAGAAGATGCCATAGAATCCGCGGATCACGGTCTTTTCCTTCCAGCTATAGGCAAATCCCAAACGCGGACCGATATCAGTCTTATCCCACGGAATGATATACGGGCTGACCATGCCGCGGCTTACGTTAATCGGTGTTGTGAACAAAGCCGGGAACGTAACGCCGTTGATCACCGCAGGCGCATTGAAGTTCGGTGGCAAAGGCGCATTCTGATTCGGCCCCTTCGGGATATAAAGCGTTAAATTTTGAATATCGAAGCTGGATTGGCGGCCGAATTGTTCGCCGATAGGCGAGAAAAGCTCGTAACGCACACCCAGATTCAAAGTTAGATGATTGGTCGCTTTCCAGTTGTCCTGGATGTATCCAGCGTAGCCCTGCTTGGTGGATGAAATGAAATTCGTCGTTGAGATCTGCGCCGTGTCGATCGCGCCCAGCATGAACGAAGCGAATTCGTCACCGGTGTTTGAGGGAGTAAGACCGTTATCCAAAGCGGAGTTCAAATTCGGAAACCCGGTCTCGTTGCGTGAGAATCCCAATTCGCCATGGGGTTCGGGAACCTGGAAGAACGGGAAGTGCAGTTCGCGGAATTCACCACCAACTTTAATTGAATGCGTTCCTTTGTTGATGGTGAGGTTTTCGATCAAGTCCCACTCGTTGTTATATTCCTTGGTCGGAAGCCAGTTGTTGGCGCCCACTTGGCTATAGCGGCCCAAGTCCATCTGTGGGATGCCGCCATTCAGCGTGGTGGTCGGATCGTAACCGCCGATGCCAACGGCCTTATATTCATCGCTGTTGGCGTTGGCCTGAGTTCGAGCAGTAACCAGGCGGCTGAAACCGACGCGGGCTTCGTTCACCATGGTTGGTGAGAAGATGTGCGACCAGCTCACGGTCCCGTTGCGGCCCAAATCCTGTTCGCTGCTTCCATAGAAGTTTCCGCCATCAAGGGCGCCCTGGAATGGGGGTACGCTGGATTTGCTCGTGTTTGTCCAGCTAATAGATCCAAAGATGTTATTGGCATCGTTGAGGTGATAATCAACGCGGCCATCTCCCTGGTCTGTGGTCAACGCGCCGGGAGTTGAAATCGCGTAGTCATTTTGCGGAACCGTATTGGGTTTCAGCAGCTCATTGGTCGCAGGATACAAAGCCGCTAGTTTCTGGGCTACTGGGTCCATCGCAGTCGTTGGAACGATATTGCCGGAGTAAGGCGTTCTGGTGTAGGCAGGGCTTTGTCCGGAAATGGCCGTCAGCGTTCCAGGAACGCAACCGCTGGTGCAGACGGTCGTTGTTGGATCATAGATTACGGAACCAATACCTGAGAAGTTGCCCGCGCGTTCGGCCGCGGTGGGAATGTTAAAGAGCGGTCCGTAACCGAGGTTCTGGATCAATCCGCCGGCGGTTGCAATGCGGGTGCCTTGATAATCGCCGAACATAAACAGCTTGTTCTTGATGAGCGGACCACCGACGTCAACGCCAAACTGATTCTGTTTGAACGGCGCGCGCGGCAAATTCGCCCAGTTGTTCTCCCATCGGTTCGCATCAAGCACCGTGTTTTGCAGGATTTCGAAGGCAACACCGTGAATCTGGTTGGTTCCCGACTTTAGAGTGATGTCCAGGATCCCGCCGGCTGCGCGTCCGTATTCAGCGCTAGCGCCGTTAGTAATAACCTGCATATCGCCGATCGCTTCGACGGAAGGACCGATAACGAACGAAGTCTGGTTGATAAAATCGATGACGTTGACGTTGTTGTCGACGCCGTTGATTAGGAAGTTGTTTTCACCCGTCGAACGAATACCGTTAGCCGAGAAGCCGCCACCGAGTGCGTCGCGCGCGCCAGATTCGGCTGGTACCACAGCAGGCGTTAATCGAGCTAAGTAGGTGAAGGTTCGCTCGCCACCCAGCGGCAACTCAGAAACCTGTGCCGGGTTCAAGGTCTGAGACATCGACGGTGATTCAGACTGTAATAGCGGAGCGGCGGCCGTGACCTCAACCGTTTGTGTGCTGTTGCCCACTTGCAGGCCGATGCTCACACCAACCGGTTCACCAGGATTCACCAGCACATTGCCTTGCTGTGCTTTTTGGAAACCGGCTGCTTCGACGGTGATTGTGTATGTACCCGGATTCAATGCCGGGCGCGTGTACAAACCTGATTCGTTCGCGACGCCCGAATAGTTTACGCCAGTAGCATCGTTCTTGATGGTTACTTTAGCGTTTGGAACCGCAGCTCCGGATGGGTCGGTGACCGTCACGGAAACCGTTCCCAAGTCTCGCTGTGCGAGAGCTAGCGTGCTCAATGCAAACAGCGTAAATAGAATTGACAAAAAATGACGCCAACGTGGCATTTGGTAAAACCCCTCTAACGTTGAGTTAACGGAAAGACCTAGAACTGCACTAGACTCTATCACACGTAAACGTTTACTTCAAGACTTTTTTAATACCTTCGTCCTAGAATTAGCTCCACCCGGAATCGAGAGGTTATTCTGATCTTTGAATGCCAAGCCGCACTCTGGCCCTAGTCTTCCTGCTCGCCGTGGCTGCGGCAAAAGTTCCCGATGCGGCAATTTTCTTTCGCGACTGCGCCGCCAGTGCGGGTTTGTCCGGCGTAAACGTTTTCGGCGGCATCGACCGGAAGGACTACGTTCTCGAAACAACCGGAAACGGGGCCGCGATCTTTGACTATGACGGCGATGGCCGCCAGGATATTTTCATCGCCAACGGTACCCGCTTGCAGTCAAACGCTCTATCGCCGCCCCAGCTTTATCACAACGACGGTAACGGGCATTTTCACGATGTTGCGCAGACCGCCGGGCTCAATGTGACGGGTTGGGGACAAGGCGTGTGCGTCGGCGATTTCGATAATGATGGCCACCCCGACTTGTTTGTCACCTACTACGGTCACAACATTCTTTATCGAAATCGCGGAAATGGCACATTTGAAGACGTCACCGCAAAAGCCAAACTCCCTACCACCGGCACTCGCTATGGCTCAGGTTGTTCCTTCGTTGATTATGATCGCGACGGCTATTTGGATATCGTTGTTTCGAATTATGTGGATTTGGATTTGAGCAAAACGCCGAAACCGGGCGATGGCGATTTTTGCTCCTGGAAAATGATTCCGGTCATGTGCGGCCCGCGCGGTTTGCCCAAGGCTTACACTGTCCTCTATCACAACAATCGCGACGGGACGTTCACCGATGTGAGCGAGAGTGCGGGCATGTTAAAGCCGGGAGGCCGCTATGGATTAAGCGTTGCATCCGCCGATTTTGACAACGATGGGTGGCCCGACATCTATATCGCCTGCGATATGACTCCCAGTTTGTACTTCCATAACCTACACAATGGAAAGTTTGAGGAGCGCGGCGCGGAAGCCGGCGTGGCGTTCAATTTCGACGGCGCGCTGCAGGCTGGTATGGGCGTGGCCGTTGCCGATTATGACGGCGATGGAATGTTAGACATCGCCAAAACCAATTTTTCGGGTGACATCACCTCGCTGTTCCATAACGACGACGGCAAATTCTTCACCGATGTGTCGCGCGAAAGCGGCTTGCGGGCGCGCCAGTTTCTGGGCTGGGGTGTAGCCTTTGTCGATGTCGATGACGACGGCTGGCGCGACTTAATTGTGGCCAACGGGCATGTCTACCCGGAAGTGGAGGGGAAACAACTGGGCGACACGTATCTGCAGCCCACCATTCTTTATCGCAATCTTGGCAACGGTAAGTTCAAAGATGTCACAGAAGAAGCCGGCCCGGCATTTCAAACGCCTCGTCCAGCCCGTGGTCTGGCAGTAGGCGATCTCGATGGCGATGGCCGCCAGGAGATTGTCATCGTCAACATGAACGCGACGCCCAGTTTGATGCGGAATACCGGCCCGCGTGGGCATTTTCTGAATTTGACTCTCACCGGAACCAAATCCAATCGCAGCGCTATAGGCGCGCGCGCTATCGTTTCCGTGGCTGGGCGCAAAATGATAGATGAAGTGATGAGCGGCGGCAGTTTTTATTCGAACAATTCATTCACCTTGCATTTTGGTTTAGGCGCGGCGACTGCGGTGGACGGCATTGAGATTCGCTGGCCCAGCGGCATCGTGCAGAAAATCGCGCAGACCGCTGCCGATCAGACGCTGAAAATCACGGAGAACTAGAAGAGTGAACCGGCGCGAGTTCTTGGTTTCTACCGCGGCGCTCGCGTTTTTTAAACAACGGGTCGCGCGCGCGGAAGAAGAGACACACGCGCATTCCGATCCTGCTTATCTCAGCCTCAAGAAGTTCATCGAACCCGGGAACGATGAATTCGCGAACGAGAAAGCCGCTGCGGAACTCAAAGCCCGGCTGCACGCAGCTTTGCTTTCAAAAGAAATGCCCGAAGCCGCAGTGGCGCCTGCTTCCTACCGGCAATTGGCGCCCGATTTAGCAGAAGCAGTGTTTGAAGGAACTCCCGGCGAGTGGAGACATTGGGTTGAATCACTCGGCCAAATTCGGCGCGCGGCGTTCTTCCCTTTGCCTGGGAATACCGTTCGCTTTGAAGTCGCCAGCGAGAAAGACGGCAAACTGTTCTACCGCGTCGGTCTCTGGCATTACGAAAGAGGTAAACTCGCACCTATTGAAGAGCATGTTGCCTCCGCCGGGAAGCCGTTCTTCCGGGACGTGACGGCTGCCGTTTTCGCAAATACGCCGGCCTTTCAACAACAGTTGCTGCGCGGAGTGCCCTATTGGCGCTCGCGGCTGGATTCCGCCACTGGAATTGACCTCTACGGAAGCAACGGTATCGCGGTTGGCGACATTGACGGTGACGGTATCGACGAAGTTTATATCTCGCAACCCGGCGGATTGCCCAACAAGCTTTTCAAATTTCGCGGAGATGGAACGGTTGCGGACATCAGCGCCGCTTGGGGTGTGGATATGCTCGATGACACATCCTGCGCGCTGTTCTTAGACCTGCGCAACAGTGGTCGCCAGGATTTGGTTGTGCTGCGCGCGAATGGTCCCGTTTTGTTCTTGAACGATGGCAAGCGATTTCGTTTGCGACTGGATGCCTTTCGTTTCGCAACTCTACCGCAAGGCGGCTTCACTGGCATGGCGGCGGCCGATTTTGACCGCGACGGCAAGCTCGACCTCTATCTCTGCTGCTACGTTTATTTCCAAAGCGAAGCGCAGTACACCTATGCCTCGCCCTATCATGACGCGCAGAATGGTCCGCCTAACTTCCTTTTGCGCAACAAGCTGAATGAGGATGGTGGCGGCTTCTTTGAAGACTGCACCGCGGAAACCGGCATGAACGAAAACAACAATCGTTTCAGTTTTGCCCCCGCGTGGTGTGATTTCAATGAAGATGGCTGGCCGGATTTGTATGTAGCGAACGATTTCGGCCGCAAGAATCTTTATCTGAATCACGAAGGCCATTTTCGCGATAAAGCCGCTGACGCCGGCGTGGAAGACATCGGCCCCGGCATGAGCGCCGCCTGGTTTGACTACGATGGCGACGGACGCGCCGATCTGTACGTCGCCAACATGTGGACAGATGCCGGCCAGCGCATGGTGAAAGATCCTCACTTTGCTCCTGCGCAAAAGGCGCCGGAAGCGTATCGCGCTCACACCATGGGTAATTCCCTGCTTCGCAACAAGGGTGATGGCAAGTTCGATGATGTAACGATGCGCCAGCAAGCGGGGTTCGGCCGGTGGGCCTGGGCGGCAGATGGGCACGATTTTGATAATGATGGGCATCCGGAGATTTTTGTGGGCTGCGGCATGCTCACGAACGAATCGGAAACAGACCTCAACAGTTTCTTCTGGCGGCAGGTGGTGGCGCGTTCGCCTGTAATTGCCCAGCCTTCGGCTGCCTATGAGAACGGTTGGAATGCGATCAACCAATTTATTCGCGAAGATTACAGTTGGAACGGCCGCGAGCCGAATGTGCTGCACGTAAAACGCGGAGATCGTTATTACGATTTTTCCGGCGTAAGCGGCCTTGATTTCGCCGACGATTCGCGCGCCTTTGCAGTGACGGATTTCGACGGCGACGGGCGGCCTGATCTGATTTTGAAAAGCCGGCTGGGCCCGCAGGTACGAGTTTTACAAAACGATTGCGCCAGTGGCAACGCGATCGCCTTCATACTGCAAGGCGCCAAATCCAACCGTGATGCCATTGGCGCCAAGATTGAAGTTGACGGGCAGACCAAGTGGCTCAGCGCAGGGTCGGCTTTCTTGTCGCAGCACAGCAAGAAGTTGATTTTCGGCTTGGGAGCAAAACAAAAGGCATCGCGAGTGCGAATTACTTGGCCCTCGGGGACGACCCAAACGCTGAGCGATCTCGCCGCCGCCTCCACACACCTGATCCAAGAAGACAAAGGCGTGACGGAAAGCAAGCCGTTTCGCGAGGCAGATCCTCTGGTTGAGGCTAAGCTGCAGGGCGATAACAGTTTGCGTCTCGAGGACACCTGGTTCATGGAGCCAGTGCCGTTACCTGAACCGCAGAGTGGTCCTGGTCTGCTGGTTTTGCGCGACAAACGTCCCGAACTTGAAATCTTCCGGCGCTATTTATTTGACTGGCGAACGTCGCTGGTAACGCCGTTTTACCTGCTGCTCAATAAAGACGGGCACGCCATAAAGGTCTACGGGGGAAAGCCAACTGACGAACAAGTGAAAGCGGATCTGGCAAAGCCGGGCAAAGGCTTACCGTTTGAAGGTTTCTACGTGGGCAATCCCCACCGCGATTTCTTTAAACTGGGTGCCGCGTTCTTATGGTCGGGCTATCACGAACAGGCGCTGCCGTATTTGCAAGCTGTGCTGCGCAGGACGCCCGAGAACGCGCGGGTATTGGTGCTGGTCGGACAAATTCATGTGCAAGCCGGCCGGTTGAATGAGGCCGAACAAAGCTTTCGTTCCGCATTGAAAGTGAATGATCAAAATGCGGAGGCATGGGCGGGTTTAGCGGATGTTCACGATTCGCGCAAGAACGACGCGCAGGCGAAGGAAGAGTATGAAAAAGCGCTCGCCTTGAAGCCAGACTTGGTCTATGTGCTGCTCAACGCCGGCCAGCTTGCGGACAAAATGAACGACCAGAAAGCCGCCGAAGATTACTACCGGCGCGCCTTCACAGCGAACCCGCAACAAGCCGAAGCAGCCAATGGCCTGGGATTGGCGCTCGCCAAGCAAGGGAACGAAGCGGAGGCAAAGAAGCTTTTCGAGCAAGCGATTGCTCTCAAACGCGACTATGGGGGTGCAATCAACAATCTGGGCGTACTATATATTCAGCAAGGAAAACAAAACGACGCCGTTTCCGCCTTTGAGTACGGAATTAGCGTGGCGCCGCAAGATGAGACTTGCTATATGAATTTGGGGCGCGTTTACGCGCAAGCGGGCCAGTTTGACCGGGCGCGGCAGGTAATGCAACAGTTGTTGGAACACAAGCCAGATAGTGACGCGGCGAAACGGGCCTTGCAGGAGTTGAGCGGGAGATGATGATCATTCTTCTAAAAGCGATTGTTCTGCTGACGGCGTTCACCGATTCGGGACGTTGCGTCACGCTCGCGGAGAAGCCGGACGATCGCGTCGAACAGAAGCCCCAAATCGCGCCCGGACCGCCTCCGCTTTTGAGCTTTCGTTATTACGAAGGCAAAGCGCACCACCGCTATGGCAATACGGATTTGATGTTGGATGACGCTGGCCACTAGCTTCGCGCTGCTGCTCGCGCTAAGCAGCCTTAGAGACGAAGGCATTCGCGCCTTTAATGATGGGCGTTATACTGTTGCGCGCGACAAGCTCAGCGCTGCTATAGCGAAGGATCCAAACGATAAACAAGCGAACCTCTACTTAGCGCTATCGCTTGCAGGCACGGGCGATTGCGCCAAAGCTTTGCCAAAGTTAGCGAGCATGGCTAAAGAACAACCGCTGGCAGGTATCGCCGCAGTGAAATGCTACAGCGCGAACGCCGATGAGACCAAGGCGTTCGCGTTGCTGGACGAAATGGCTGCGCGTTGGCCCGACAACGCCGACGTTCTTTATCTCAAAGCCAAGCTGCACATGAAAGCGTTCAACGACACAACACTTGCTATGTTCCGACGCACGCCCGCTTCTTATCGCGTGCATGAGCTGTCGGCTGAAATCTTCGAAGTGCAAAACCGCTATGACGAAGCGATAGGCGAATACCAAAAGGCGATCGACCTCAATCCGCAGGCGCCGGATCTGCACTTCCGATTGGGCCGGGCGATTTTATTAGCCAGCCACAATTCCGAAGCTTTAACCAAAGCCACTTCGGCCTTTGAAGCGGAGCTGAAACTGAACCCCGAAGACGGCGCCTGCGAGTTCCAACTCGGGCAAATCGCGCAGGTTGAGGGCAACAAAGATACGGCTAAGGTACATTTCGAAAAAGCTCTGGCGCTGGCGCCGCAGTTTGTACAAGCTCTCATCGCCATGGGAAAGATCGAAACGGCTGAAAAGCACTACGACAAGGCAACTGCGTTTCTTACCAAAGCAACCGCACAGCAGCCTGCGAACGAGACCGCCCACTATGCCTTGTTGACCGCCTATCGCGACGCGGGACAGATGGACAAAGCGAAGCAGGAAAAAGCGATTCTCGACAAACTGCAAAAGCCGCCCGAAGGCGAATTCAGCGATTTTCTGAAGAAGCTTGGCGAAAAGCCGCCCGCGCAGCAATGACGAAGCTGCTGCTCGCGGCGGCGGCGATTCTGGTCGCCGATTTTCAAAATATCGCCAACCAAGCGGGCTTGCGCGACATTTTCCCCAACGGCGGTAGCGTTACTAAGCAATACATTATCGAAACCACCGGCAGCGGAATTGCCTTTATCGATTACGATAACGACGGCCTACTCGATATTTTCGTGCTTTCAGGCGAAGGCGGCACGAATCGCATGTATCACAACGAAGGGCACAATCAATTCCGCGATGTGACCGCGCAACTCGGTTTGCTTTCGAAGGGCTGGGCGCAAGGCGTATGCGCCGGGGACTACGATAATGACGGCTACACCGACCTATTCGTTACCTACTGGGGCGCAAATCATCTCTACCGCAACGTTGGCGGCAAGCGCTTCGAGGATGTGACCGAGAAAGCACATCTCAACCAAGATCGCGTCCGCTACAACACTGGCTGCGCGTTCCTCGATATCGATAACGACGGGAAACTGGATCTGTTCGTCTCAAATTATTTGAAATTCGATCCAGCGACAACTCCGCAACCGGGAGCAAACCCTTATTGTTATTACCGCGGCATTGCGGTGAATTGCGGTCCGCGTGGTTTACCGTTTGATCGCAATCTTCTTTACAAAAACAACGGCGACGGGACATTTAGCGATATTTCCGAATCATCCGGCATCGCTGAACCTTTCGGGCATTATTCGCTCAGCGTCTTGACGGCGGATTTCAACGAAGACGGCTTGCCTGATATCTATGTGGCGTGCGACCAGACTCCTTCTCTGCTTTACATCAATCAAGGGCATGGAAAATTTGAAGAGGAAGCAGTCTTGCGCGGCGTGGCGTTCGACCAGAACGGTAAAGCTATGTCGGGCATGGGATTGGCGGAAGCGGATTACTTGAGCGAAGGGCATCCGAGTATCTTTCGCAGCAACTTCTCCGATGAATTCGAGACGTTGTATCACAATCGCGGAGACGGAAATTTCGACGATGTCACGCTCGATGCCGGTTTAGGGCAGAACACGCGCTTTGTAGGTTGGGGAACCGGGTTCTTCGATTTCAATAACGATGGCTGGAAGGACATTCTGCTGGTGAATGGGCATGTATTTCCCGAAGTGGAGAAGCTTCACATCGATATTCACTACAAAGACCGCGCGATTCTGTATCAGAATCTGGGCGAAGGCAAATTCAAGGATGTGACGAAAGAATCCGGACCAGGATTCAACGAGATCCATTCAGCGCGCGGCGCAGCGTTCGGGGATATCGATAACGACGGAACGCTGGAAGTGGCCGTTAACAATCAGAACGAGGTGCCTTCGCTGTTCAAACAGACGCATCAAGCGGCAGGCCATTGGGTGATGCTGAAGCTCGAAGGAACGAAGTCGAATCGCAGTGCCATCGGCGCGCGCGCGAAAGTCGTTACCGGCCAACATTCGCAGTGGGGCGAAGTGCGCAGCGGCGGCAGTTATCTTTCGCAGAACGATTTGCGGCTGCATTTTGGCTTGGGCGCGGCGGCGAGCGTCGATCGGATCGAAATCAAATGGCCAAGCGGGACGAAACAAGTGCTTGAGAAACAGGTGGCAGACCGCATTCTCGAAATCAAAGAGCCGCGCTAAGTACAATCAGGGTCATGCGCCTTGTTGCACTGCTGTTGGCGGCGGCCGCCGCGATCTCCGCCCAATCGATCCAATACGATGAAAGCCGCAAAGTCTGGCTTTTAACTACCCAAGCCAATTCTTATGCGATGGGTGTTTCGCCGAACGGGCAATTACAGAATCTGTATTGGGGCGGTCCGTTATGGCGCATGGCGGACGTGCCGGCGGCGAAGACGCAGGAAGATATCTCGTCATTTGATCCGCACGAAATGCTGGAAGCGGAAGAGTATCCGGGTTGGGGTGGGAAGCGGTTCTATGAAACCGACTTGAAGATCACGCGCGCCGATGGCAACCGCGATCTTGTGTTGATCTACGAATCGCACCGGGTGGAAGGCGACCGGCTGTTCATCACGCTTAAAGACATCAAAGACGACATCGAAGCGGTTTTGGAATACCACGTTTTCCCGGAAGAAGGGATCATCAGCCGGCATACGGTGATTCAGAACAAAAGCAGTCAGGCGATTACGCTCGAAAGCGCGCAATCGGCAACATGGAATCTGCCGCCGGGCGATGGCTACCGGTTAACGTATTTGAGCGGACGCTGGGCGGCAGAGACACAAGTCAACCGCGAACCGATTCACGAGGGCATGAAAGTACTGGAAAGCCGGTTGGGACACACAGGACACAACTTCAATCCGTGGTTTGCGATTGACAAGGGCGATGCGACTGAGACGAGCGGCGGCGTTTGGTTTGGAGCACTGGCATGGAGCGGCAACTGGCGGATATCAGTAGAACAAACGCCGTACAAGCAGGTGCGTGTGACTGGAGGTTTCAACACGTTTGATTTCGCGTACCCGTTGAAGCCGGGTGAGCATCTGGAAACTCCGGAGTTCTACGCGGGCTACGCAGCGCATGGCTTTGGCGGAGCATCGCGGCTGTTGCACAGGCTTGAGATCACTCGTATTGAACCGCACGGTGGTGACGCGCGCGCACGCCCGGTTCTCTATAACTCCTGGGAAGCGACCGAGTTCGCGGTGGACGAAGCGGGCCAGACAGCGCTGGCGCAAAAGGCGGCGAAGTTGGGCGTGGAGTTGTTCGTGATGGATGACGGCTGGTTCGGAAAGCGAAACACAGATCATGCGGGATTGGGGGATTGGGTGGTGAATCCGCAGAAGTTCCCCAACGGATTGGGTGGGCTGATTCAGTCGGTGAAAGACCTCGGGATGGATTTCGGGTTGTGGGTGGAACCGGAGATGGTGAACCCAAACAGCGACTTGTACCGTGCGCATCCGGATTGGGTAATGAACTTTCCTGGCCGGCCGCGCAGCGAATTGCGCAATCAACTGGTGCTGAACATGGCGCGCGATGATGTGAGAGATTACATCTTCGATGTGCTGGACAAACTGGTGACGACTTACAAGTTCCGCTACTTCAAGTGGGACATGAATCGCATCTTTGCGGAACCGGGTTGGCCGGAAGTGAGCGCGGGCGAACAGCGCGAGTTGTGGGTGAAGTACGTTTGGAACTATTACGAGATTATGGACCGGCTGCGGAAGAAGCATCCGGAACTAGAGATCGAATCGTGCTCGGGAGGCGGTGGGCGTGTCGATCTGGGCGTGTTGCGCTACGTGGATGAAGTCTGGACGTCGGACAATACCGAAGCGTTTGACCGGCTGCAGATTCAAGAAGGCTTTTCGGAAGCGTATGCGGCGAAGTTCATGTCGGCTTGGGTCACGGATGTGCCGAACACCAACGGACGCAGCACACCGCTGCCTTACCGCTTTCTGGTGGCCATGCAAGGCGCGCTGGGCATCGGCGCGAACTTGAACAAGTTCAGCGACGAAGATACGAAGCTGGCGACACAGATGGTGGCGCTGTATAAACGGATTCGCGAAACCGTGCAGTTTGGAAATCAGTATCGACTGCTTTCGCCGCGAACGAACGATACGACGGCGAATGAGTATGTGTCGCGCGACGGCAAGGAAGCGGTGTTGTTTGCGTTCCGGCATTCACAGCAGTACAACACGGAAGCGCCGACGATCCACCTACAAGGACTTGATCCGCGCGTGGTGTATCAAGTCGAGTTGTGGGACGGAACGGTGCTGGGCAAGAACAGCGGCGCGTACTTGATGGAGAACGGCATCAACGTAAAACTGCACGGCGACTTTGACAGTACGGCTGTTTTGCTGCATCAATCGCGGTAGTCGAGCGGAGGCTTCTGGCTAGGCGGAATGCCCGATTTGTAGGTCATGGTCTTTAGCTGACGGTCGAGGTCGGCGCGCGCGGCGGTAATCACTTCAGGATGAGCGAACAGATCGGCAGCAGTGAGTGCGATCGCTTTGGCGGAGACGAGCATTCCGGTTTGGCCGATGCTCATGCCGGCAGCGGCAGCGGCTTGCCAGGTGTGCGGCGCGCAACCGGGAACGAAGGTCGCGGAGGTGAAGCCAATGGTGGGAACTTCCCAACTGATATCGCCGACATCGGTAGAAGCGGCAGGCTCGTTCGGATCAGGCAGGCGGGCGGGGACGATGGCGCTGGTTTGATCGAAGTGGCCGACGGCGAAAGCGGGCAAGGTCTTCTGAAGTTCATCGGCGAAGGCGCGTTGTTCCGGCGTGTAAGTGAAGCCACCAACTTCTTCGAGTTCACGCTGGGCAAGATCGGCGAGTGGAGCATTCGTCAGGACGTTGGCATCGGAGCTGGTGACCTTCATTTCGAACGTCGTCTCAGTCATGAGAGCGGCGCCTTGCGCGATCTTCTGGATGCGGTTCCATATATCGGCTAGCACTTCGCCATGCGGGCTGCGGGCGATGATAGACATTTCGGCGAGGTCGGGCACGACGTTGGCCGCAGCACCGCCTTTGGTGATGATGTAGTGAATGCGCGAATTGCTGGGCACGTGTTCGCGCATGAATTCGATACCGTTCCCCATGAGCATGATGGCGTCGAGGGCGGAGCGGCCACGCTCGGGTGCAAACGCGGCATGGGAGGCGACGCCGTGGAAGGTGAACTTGGCGGAGGTATCGGCGAGGGAGCCGCCGTTGAAGACCTCGTTGCGGTCGGCGGGATGCCAGTGCAGAACTACATCGACATCTTTGAATAAGCCGGCGCGCAGCATGTAGACTTTGCCGGAGCCACCTTCTTCGGCTGGAGTGCCATAGAAGCGGAGCGTGCCGTTGATGTGATTACGTTCCATGTACTGCTTCAGCGAAACGGCGGCAAGAGCGGCGGCAGAGCCCAGAAGGTTGTGGCCGCAACCGTGACCGGGCGCTGCGACGGTAACAGGCTTCCGAACGGGCGAAGGCTCTTGCGAAAGACCGGGCAGCGCATCAAACTCTCCCAAGATACCGATGACAGGCTTGCCGGAGCCGAAGCTTGCTACGAAGGCTGTGGGCATATCGGGCATCGGCGTTTCGACTTTGAAACCGGCGGCTTTGAGTTGAGCTTGGAGCAGCGCGGAGCTTTTGTTTTCGTGATAACCGAGTTCGGCGAAATCCCAAATCTGTTTTGAGACGCGTTGATATTCGGGCGCGTTGTCGCTGAGCAGAGTCAAGAGCTGCTGATGCTCGGGTGAAGCAGCGAGCAAAGTGAACGGAAGCAAGACAGTTAGGGCACCACGCATTTCGCGATTCTCGCATATGTGGCGCTTACAATGAAAGATCAAACTCATGATGCATCTGCGCTGCAGCGTAAGCGGCTGCGGGACCACCTTAGACCTACACGACCGCACGCTGTCATGCCCGAAGTGCGGCGACCTGCTGGAAGTTGTCATCGATCCGGCGCCGGCAGATCCGGCGGAACTCAAACGCCGCTGGCTAGGACGGCGATTGTCAAACGAAGAACGAGATCGATCGGGCGTTTGGCGATTTAGAGAATTGCTGCCTGACGTCTACGGCGCCGAGGGCGTAGTGACTTTGGCAGAAGGCAACACTCCCTTAGTGCGCGGGCAGAAGACTTTGTCTCTGGCCGGTTTGAAGAATCTTTGGTTCAAGCATCTTGGTTGGAATCCGACGGGTTCATTCAAAGATCTGGGCATGACGGCCGGGATTACGGAAGCGAAGTTCGTAGGAGCTAAAGCTGTTGCTTGCGCCTCGACAGGGAATACGGCGGCATCGCTGGCGGCGTATGCGGCGCGCGCGGGCATCACGGGACGTGTGTACTTGCCGGCCGGACAGGCGTCGGCAAACAAGCTGGCACAAGCGCTGGATTACGGAGCGGAGACGGTGCAGATTGACGGCAACTTCGACGATGCTCTGAATACGCTGCTTGCGTCAACGGATCCGGATTTGTACTTTCTGAATTCGATCAACCCTTTCCGGATTGAAGGGCAGAAGACGGCGATGATCGAAATGCTGGAACAGATGAACTGGCAGGTGCCGGATTACTTGGTGGTGCCGGGCGGGAATCTGGGGAACTCATCAGCGTTTGGAAAGGCGTTTATGGAGTTGAAGAACTTCGGGTTCATCGAGCGGACGCCCCGGATTGTGGTTGTGCAGGCGGCGGGCGCGAATCCTTTGGCGCAGATGTGGGCGGCGGGAGCGAGTGAACTGACGCCAGTGGGAGAGCCGGAGACAGTGGCGACGGCGATACGGATTGGGAATCCAAGGTCGTGGAAGAAGTCACTGCAGGGAGTGCGGTTCACGAATGGATTCGTGTTGGATGTCACTGACGAAGAGATTGGCGAAGCGAAAGAATGGATTGGACGCGACGGCATTGGCTGCGAGCCGGCGTCGGCGACAACGCTTGCGGGCATTCGCAAGCTGACACAAGCGGGCAAGATGGAAGCGGACGCCAAAGTGGTGGCGATCCTGACGGGGCATGTACTCAAAGATACGGACTACATCATCAAGCGGTTTAAAGCGCATTCATGAAGATGCCACTTGAGATCAGAGTGCCGGCTTCGATTGCAAATCTGGGGCCTGGGTTCGACACGCTGGCAGTGGCGGTTCAGCTTTACTTGAACTTGTGTGTGACGGAGTTGAAGGGAACGAACGAGCTGCAGTTCGACTTCAACGGCCTCAAGATTGACGGCGAGAACTACATTGAACGCGCCTTCCAATTTGCGGCGCGGCAACGGGGCAGTTCGTTTCCTTCACTGCATGTGGCGGTGCATACCGACATTCCGATGCGCAGCGGACTGGGCAGCAGTGCGGCGGCGACCGTGGCGGGATTGCGGTTGTATGAAGCGGTTGCGGGGCCGTTGCCGGAACAAGGATTGTTGAATGCGGCGTGCGCGCTGGAAGGGCACCCGGATAACGTGGCGGCGGCGTTGTTGGGCGGGTTGACGGTGAGCTGCCAATTAGGGGACCGGTCGGCGTTTGCAGTGAAGATGGATTGGCCGGAGGCGGTGAAGTTTTTGGTGTTGACGCCGGATTATGCGCTATCAACATCGGCTTCGCGCGGTGCGTTGCCGGAAGCGATCTCGCGGGAAGACGCGGTGTTCAATTTACAGAGAGTGGCTTTGTTGCTGCAAGCGGTGCATAGCGGAAGGCATTCGCTCTTGCGGGAAGCGCTGCATGACCGGGTTCATCAACCTTACAGGCAGAAGCTGGTGCCGGCGTTGGAGGAGATTTTGGCGGTCGACCATCCGGATTTGCTGGGAGTCTGTTTGAGCGGAGCAGGGCCATCGATTGTCGGGCTGGCGGCGAGGAACTTCGAGGAGATTGAGGGGATGTTCGGCGAGGCGTATCGGAAGACGGGGTTGCCGTTTGTGATTAGGAGACTAGCGGCTCACAGTGGCTAGTTTGCCGAGTTGACATTCTTCGTGGACGGCGCGGACCGCTTTATCGAGATGGTCGAGACGGACGATGATGCCGATGGTGAGTTCGCTTGAGCCTTGAGCGATGGCGATGATGTTGATGCTTTCGCGTGAGATGGCTGTGAAGACGCGGCCGGCGAGACCAGGAGTGCCACGCATGCCTTCGCCGACGACAGCCAAGAGACCAACGTTTTCATCGACTCCAATCGGACGCAGGTAACCGTGCGCTAACTCGAGCGACAGGTTCGATTCGAGAGCTTCCATGGCGGCGCTGAGATCCTGCTTGCGAATGAGCAAGCAGAACGTTTGGCGATAACTGGAGCTGGTGAGAACGAGGATCTCCACGTTGGCGAGAGCGAGCGCATCGAGAGCACGGGCCATGAGACGAGTGCCGCTTAAGACCGCGTTGGCGGGTTCCATGGAAATGAGAGCGACTTTCGACATGGAAGTCACGGCGCGGGCGCCTTTGGGCTCATTGAAGCTTTCGACAATCTTGGTGCCGGGCTTGTGCGGAGCGAAACTGTTCTTGCTCCAGACAGGGATGCGCTTTTCGACTAATGGCGCGAGGGTGCGGGGATGAAGAACTTTGGCTCCGTTATAGGCAAGTTCGGCGGCTTCGGCGTAAGTGACTTCATCGAGAACAGCGACGTCTTTGACCAGACGGGGATCGGCGGTCATAATGCCATCGACGTCGGTCCAGATCCAGAGTTCCTGCGCGTCGAGAGCGGCGGCGAGGATCGATGCCGAGAAATCAGAACCGCCGCGGCCGAGTGTAGTGGCGCGGCCATCGGCAGTAGCGCCGTTGAAACCGGTAACGATGGGCGTGGTGCCTTGCGCAATGGCGGGCGCTAAGTGAGCGGTGCACTTATCGCGAGTGAGATCCATTTGCGGCGTGGCGTTGCCGAAGACCGCATCAGTGACGATCACGCTGGCACCGTTCACAGCGATGGCTTTGACACCGGTGGAATCTAAAAAGCGCGCGAAGAGGGTGGCCGAGAGGCGTTCACCAATAGCTATGGCTTCGTCAACGGAGCGTGGAGGACGTTCGCCGAGCATCAAAATCCCTCTGGCGATGCGCTGATATTCGTTGACAAGATCAGTCACATCTTGCGAAGCTGCGGTGCAGGCGGGTGTGCCTTTGCCAAGAAGTTGTTCGGCCGCTTCCAAGTGACGAGCCTGCAGAGTTTCGAGGCCGGAGGTAACGGCAGCCTTGTCATCGAGTTCGGCATGGCGCAGAGTTTCGAGAAGCAGATCAGTGACTTTAGACATGGCCGACACGACGACAGCGACGGGGCGTTGCTGCTTTTGTTCGGCAATAATGGTTGCCGCGACCCGCATGCGTTCGGAGCTGCCCATACTAGTGCCGCCGAACTTCATTACTAGTAAGTTTTTCAAAATACTAGTTTCGCATTTAAGCGTTCTTGGGCACACTTAGGGCGCGCTGACGCGAACAGGCACGTCGAAAGGCGCCGCTATGCGCTGGGGCTCCTATCACTTAGCCGCATTCACGGTCTCCCCCACCCCAAAACCGTCCCCGCCTCGCCTCAACCGCGCCCGCACTCTCCGCGCCAACTGCCCCAATTTCCCCGCAATCACTACATACAAAAAACGCAACCCCCGCAGCATCCGTTTCCCCAACCACAGCATCCCGACCCCCGTAGCAATCAGCACACTCGCCGCCACCATCAAGAGTAGTCCTTCGATCACCGGAGGCAACTGATTCAAAAACTCAAGCGGCCCGTTAATCTGAATGGCTCCCACAGCCAACAGCTTGTCCCAAATACCGGGCGCGCTCATTCGTATGAGCCCGAGTAACATAAACGCGCCGCCGGCCAAGAGCGTGCTGCCCGCCACCGCATAATACGCAATCAGCAGTCCCGCTAACCCGCTAAGAATGCCCACCAGCGCGCCAACGCCCCATGCTCCAAGAGGCAACCCAATCAGCCCAACAAGCACACCGCCCAAGATGTACAGCGGCCGCTTGAACTTCGCTCCCGCCCGCATCATCGTTCCCGGCAAACGGTCGGAAACCACGTCGGCAGGCTCTCCAAGCTTCCGCAACACTGCCAGAATCCGGGCAGCTTCATCCTCTCCAGGCGTTCGCTGATAAGCCTCAAAAATGTGCGCGCCGTCGCGGTGGCGAAGTCGAGCCCGCTGGGACCGCGTTCCGTCGTTGATCCCTGAGAGGAAGAAGGAACCGACGCCGGAAGTGGCGGCAGTGGCCGACTAAAAGCAGCTTCTAGCTGCTAGCTCCTGGCCTCTAGCTTCATCGTGGCGGAGCCGAGCGAGACGAGCGAGAATTTGCGGAACGTGCAGGCCGTTTATCAGACGAGCACATTCCGCCGGAAAATACAAACCGCTTCCCAAACCCGGGAAGCCAAGAGCTAGCAGCTAGAGCAATACGTAATCTAGTCAAGGTACGCCAGGCATAGA
>CAVYUL010000095.1:0-20803 GCA_963771405.1 Bryobacterales bacterium | reverse complement strand
CTGCCCATCACTCAGTTGCAAAACCAGCAGAGTTCCCTGACGAGCGAACAGACGGAACTGCAAACTCTTGGTAACGATTTCACCAATTTGCAAACCGCCTTCACTGCGATTGATACTGCATCTGGCTCCGGTTCCCTGTCCGCAACGGTTGACAATAATTCGGTCGCAACTGCCTCAGTTAGTACTGGTGCCTTGGCCGGTCAATATTCGGTCGATATTAGCAATCTCGGCTCATTAACGAGTAGCATTAGCAATTCATCGCTCCCAACCGTGTCCGATCCGTCAACGGGCAATATCTCCACTAGTTCAGCTTTTAAGCTGACCGTCAACGGCCAGAACTATTCTTTGTCTCCGGCGTCGAACAATCTCGACAGTCTGGTTTCGGCCATCAACGCGAGTGGCGCCGGCGTGCAGGCAACCGTAGTCAATGTGGGCGGCTCTACCTCTCCTAACTACGAACTCTCCATTCAAGGGACGCAATATGCTCCCACAACCATTCAACTCAACGATGGCAGTCAGGATTTGTTGACCACGCTGACCAGTGGCTCCTATGTCAAATATCAAGTAAACGGCCAGCCGTCCACGCCCGCTACCAGCACATCGCGCTCGCTCGATATCTCTACCGGGCTGACAGTCAACGCCCTTACTACCGGCACAGCTAACGTTACCGTTTCTCAAAACATCAGCGCGATTTCGAATGCCCTTTCTTCCTTAACCACCAGCTTCAACCAAGCCGTCAGCGATTTGAACAACAATCGCGGTCAGAACGGTGGCGCGCTCAGTGGCGACTCGATTGTCGGGCAATTGAGTAATCTGCTGCAGAATCTCGGCAATTACACTGGTTCGTCGGGCAGCATTAACGCGCTTTCAACCATTGGGCTCAGCTACGATACGAACGGCAATCTCCAATTTGATTCCTCCACCTTCAATTCGCTGGCCCAGAGCTCCCCCGCTAGCCTGACGACCTTCCTTGGCTCGATAAGTGGCAACACCGGATTCCTCGGCGCAGCCAGTGGGGCGATGTCGCAAGCCGTCGATCCGACGACGGGCCTGATACCGACCGAGACTAACGCACTGGCGGCCGATGTTACTAGTCTCGGAACGCAGATCTCGGCCAAACAAGACCAAATCAGTCAATTGCAGACGAGCCTGACCGCTCAGATGGCGAGCGCCGATGCCGCCATCGCATCTCTTCAGAGCCAGCAGACCCAGATCACCGATTTATTCCAAGCCGAACTCGTACAATCCCAGTCAGAGTCGTCAGGATAGCGACACTTCTATGTCTGATAAAACCGTGGAATTCCTACACGAAGCGATTCAGGTAGCTCTAAGAGCCGGCGATTTCGACAAAGTGCGCCAACTGAGTACCGAACTCGGCCAGGCCATCGTCCACGAAGCGCAAGTTGTGCCTCCTACCGGGCGTAGACCTTTTGTCGAAAGCAGCCTAAGCCGTCTGCGCGAACACTTGAGCCTAGCCCGTGTCCTCCGCGCTCACTTGGCCAGTCAGTTGCATTCCAACACCGCGGCTTCACTCTATCAACCCGCAGCGACAAACACTCCCAATTCCTGGCATCTTGAAGCCTAGCTTTTCAATCCCATTTAGTCAACTCTTCGACGCCTCGTCGCAAAAACGTCATCCTTCCCTTCGAAGAATCCCCATTTCCCGCCCAAAGAACATTGGCATCTTACTTGCAATAACCACAGTGCACGCCATGCTCGACCCGCTTCCCACTCAGCTTGACCGCTACCTTACCCTCGTCACTGAACGTCAACGCTTGGTTGCTTCCAACATTGCCAACGCTGACACTCCGAGCTATCACACCAAGGATTTCGATTTCGAATCCGAATTGCGTTCGGCTTTGCTAACACCTGCGGAAACCGCGCCTGCGTCCCCCAACGCCTCTCCCGTTCCTGGCTTACGGGTAAAAAACGACGGTAACAACGTGGATTTAGACCGCGAAGCGCGTTTGCTTTCCGAAAACGCGATGCGCTTTAACATGGCCACCAACTTCCTGCGAACCGAATTGAAAGATTTGCACTCCGCCATTCAGGGAGGTACCTCATGAGTCTGTTTGACTCTATTTCAGTCAGCGCGTCGGGCATGACTGCTCAACGTCAGCGCGCCGAGGTGTTAGTCGAAAACATTGCTAATGCCGATACTACCCGCACTGCCGATGGTGGCCCCTACCGCCGTCAAGACGTAGTGTTCGCGGCACAGCCGGTAGGTGAGCCGTTTTCCTCGGTGTTCCAGCAGCAACTCGATGGTCAACCGCAAGGTGTCGCCATCAACCAGATCGTAGTGGACCAATCTGAACCTGATCGCCGCTATTTGCCCGGACATCCGGATGCCGATGCTGACGGCTACGTCTCGTTTCCCAAAATGAACCCGGCCGAAGATATGGTCGATCTCCTGAACGCCTCCCGCTCGTACCAAGCCAACGTGTCGGCAATCTCGGCAGTGAAAGACATGATCAACCGCTCTATGGACCTGTTCCGCTAGGTAAAACCGTATGGCCGCTCCTATTGCACCCATCACGCTACCGCGCCCCATCGAACCCATCGCCATGCCCGAAAAATCGGCACCGGCCTCCGGTTTCGGGCAGGTTCTCGCAAGCGCCATGTCGCAAGTGGAGCAGTCTCGCCAAACCGCTGATGCCGCTGTCTCGAATTACTTGGCTGGCGGCAGCCAGGAACTCCACTCCACTATTCTGGCGACGCAAATGGCCTCCATCAATTTCGACCTCCTCTTGCAAGTGCGGAACAAAGTCGTTTCGGCTTATGAAGAAATCATGAAGATGCAGATCTGATAGTCAGGCAACGCATTCGCTAAGAAGAAATGGATCAACTCAAAAAGCTCTTTGCCTCGCTCAGTCTTGCACAGAAGGTCGGTCTGGCCGTCGTGTTAGCAGCCCTCGGCGTCGGTATCCCGATGTTCACGCGCTGGCAGCACGATCGCGATTTCAAACCGCTCTTCACTAATATGTCTCCCGAAGACGCTGCCGCGGTGGTGCAAAAGCTGAAGGAGGCTGGTGTCGATCATCGCTTGGCCGATAACGGAACCACCGTCCTTGTTTCTTCCGAGAAAGTCGATGACGCCCGCTTGGATTTAGCCGGTCAAGGTTTACCGAAAACCGGCCGCATTGGCTTCGAGCTGTTTGACAAAACCAACCTCGGCGTCACGGATTTTGCTGAAAAAGTGAACTATCGGCGCGCTCTCGAAGGTGAATTGGAACGTTCGATTAAAGCCATCACTGCAATCGATAGCGCGCGTGTCCACATTAGCTTCCCCAAAGATTCGGTTTTTCTCGATTCGCGTGAACCGGCTAAAGCGAGCGTACTCGTCAAATTGCGCACCGGTGCTACCCTCCAGCCGCAAAACGTCGTCGCGATCAGCAACCTTGTCGCTAGCGCTGTCGAAGGCCTTTCGCCCGACTCGGTCGCAGTCGTCGATATGCGCGGCATGCTGCTAAGCAAACGCCGCCATCCGGAAGATGGCTCCGATGCCGATGACGCCTTACTCGACTACCGCCACCAGGTCGAGAAAGACTTAACCGCGAAAGTCGAAGCCACCCTCGAACCGTTGCTCGGCGCTGAGCGTTTCCGGGTTGGCGTCACAGCCGATTGCGACATTTCCACCAGCGAACAAACCGACGAAACGTACGATCCTACCCGTTCGGTCATGTCTACCTCGCAAAAGACGGAAGATGTATCCAATAACAGTCAGCCGGGCGGAGTTCCCGGAACGCCTTCCAATCTGCCGCGCTCCACCATCAAGCCCATCGCATCGGGCGGCAATTCCAGCGGCGCTTCCCGCAAGACGGAAAGCTTGGCTTTTGAAACTTCCCGCAGCGTTCGCCAGGTCAAAATCCCGCGCGGCAACATTCGCCGCCTCTCCGCTGCTGTTCTTCTCGATCAAGACTTCGTTTGGCAAGGGCAAGGAACGCAACGGAAGCATGTTCTCGCCCCGCCCTCGCCCGAGCGCATCAAAGCCATTCATGACATCGTCGCCGGCGTTCTCGGCTTTCAGTCTGAACGGGGTGATCAAGTCGTGATCGAAAGCTTGCCTTTCGAGCAGACGCTCGCGCAAGAGGAAGCGTCTAACGCTGCTGGCGCCGGCGCCAATGGTAAATCGGCCAAAGTGTTGCCGCAGACCCAACTCGCCAAGCTCATGGCTGACCGGCGCGTCCAAATTGGCGGCGCTGTTGCGGCCATCTTGTTGATTGCGGCTATCGCCTTCCTGCTCGGCCGCCGCAAGAAGGGATCGAAAGTGGACCTTGAACAAAATGCCGCTCTGCCTCCCGCCGGAGAAGGCCAATCGGCCGTCCCTGCCTTGGAAGGCCAAACCGCCGACGGCAAGGACAAAGCGCCTGGTGCTCCCGAATTGGAACAACCCATTCCCAGACCTCGCTTGGCCCTACCTGAAATGGACAGCGCCACCAAGGTCCTGCTGCAACAGATCCAGGATCATGTCTCGAAGGATCCAGCCTTCGCTGCCGGCGTCGTTCGCAGTTGGATGGAGGAGGAATAGGTGATCCGCCGCATTACCGATACTGCTCTCAAAGTCGAAACCGTGATCTGGCCGCTGCGCCAAAAGGATGGTTCATCCCTGCAACCTCCGGCATCGGCGCGCGCCAACGAAACTGCGCCCAGCAAGCCTGCCAAACCGGAAACAAACGCTCTCGAAGTAGCGGAATTCGAACGCCGCATTGCCGATCTCGAACGCATTCGTCAACTTGAGAAAGCCGAAGCGCAACACCGTGGCGTCGAAGACGGTCTCCGCCGCGGCCGCGAAGAAGCCGCCGCCGAAGTCAAGAAAGCCTTTGAACAAATCGCGCGCGCCCTGGACGATTTGGCGCTCGCCAAGCGCAAGCTTCGCAATGAAGCGGAACACGAGCTCGTGAAGCTATCACTCGCGGTCGCGCGCCGGATCCTTTATCGTGAGCTTTCTACCGATCCAGCGTCGATTGAAGGCATCGTCCACGCTGCGCTTCAGAAGCTGCAGCAACGGGAAGCTTCGAAAGTCAGGGTTTGGCCCGCTGCGGTTCCTGCTGTGCGCGCCGCCTTGGAACGTATCGGTTCGCGCACTGGCATTGAAATTGTGGCCGATCCCGGCCTCGCCACCGGAGCCATGCTGTTCGAAACTTCGGTCGGTGAACTGGACGCTTCCATCGAAACCCAATTACAGGAGATTCAGCGCGGTTTTGCCGACCGGCTGGCCATACGATGAGTTCACCTGTTCCCCCTGAACTCCCTCTGCAACTCGGCACCTATCTCGCCTCGCTTGAGCAGTGTGACTTGTTGCGTTGGCGCGGCGTAGTCACCGATGTCACCGGCTATCTGATCGAATCGCAGGGCCCGGCGTCGCCGATTGGCGGCTTCTGCGAAATTCAAACCACCAGCGGCCGCACCATTCGCACCCAGGTTGCCGGCTTTCGCAACGGGCATGTTTTGTCAATTCCACTCGAAGAAATCGATGGTCTCGAAGCCGGCGACGCCGTCTATGCCCGCTCAGACGATGCGCAAGTCAGCGTTTCGCCGGCCTTACTCGGCCGCGTACTGGACGGTTTCGGTAAACCGATGGATGGTGGGCCGCCCATCGAACCCGTAGCCAAGTATGAACTCTTCGCTGCCCCTCCTGGCCCGCTCGAGCGCGAGCATATTCGTATTCCGCTGGTCACCGGCATCCGCGCTATCGACGGTATGCTGCCTTGCGGCCTCGGTCAGCGAATCGGTTTGTTCGGTGGCAGCGGCGTCGGCAAAAGCACGCTGGTCGGCGCCATGGCCCGCCATAATTCGGCCGACGTTACCGTTATCGCTCTCATTGGCGAACGCAACCGCGAAGTGCGCGGCTTCCTGGAGGATGAATTGGGTCCCGAAGGTCGAAAGCGTTCCGTGGTCGTAGTCGCCACTTCAGACCGCCCCGCGCCCTTACGAGTCCGCGCCTGTTTCGTCGCCCTGGCCGTTGCTGAGTATTTTCGCGATCAAGGCAAAAACGTATTGCTGGTCATGGATTCCGTCACCCGCCTCGCCATGGCGCAGCGCGAGATCGGTCTTGCCGCTGGTGAACCACCGAGCCAAAAAGGCTACACCCCATCGGTCTTCGCCATCCTTCCCAAAATGTTCGAGCGCGCCGGCAATTTCCATCGCGGCAGCATCACCGGCTTTTTCACCGTTCTTGTCGAAGGCGACGATTTGAACGAACCCATCACCGACGCTGCCCGCGGTATTCTCGATGGCCACATCGTTCTCTCTCGCCAGCTCGGAGCCGCCGGCCATTATCCTGCCATTGATGTTTTAGCTTCCATCTCGCGCGTGGCTTCTAAAGTTGCTCCGCCAGAACACCTGAAGGCTGCCGCCAAACTGCGCGAAGCCATGGCCAGCTATCAGCAATCGGAAGATCTCATCTCCCTCGGCGCTTATATCTCGGGAACAAATGCGAAACTCGATGCCAGCATTCGTTCGCGCGAAAAAATCATCAACTTCTTGCGCCAGCGCCCCGAAGATTCGAACCCGCTTGCCGCTACCGTCAGCGCCATGACGCAAATCGCCGCTGCGCTCTAACATGCAGAAATTCCGTTTCCGCCTCGATTCCGTTCTCCATCTTCGTTCGATTAAACTCGCCAATGAGCGCGAGAAAATGAGCCAGGCTCTCGCGGATGTAGCCCGCTGCGAACAAGCCCTCGCCGCTCTCATCGCCGAACGCGCCGAGGCCATTGAGTTTGTCAAGCGCCAACCCGGGGCGGGGAACACCGAACTGCGAGCGCTGTCCTCCTACCTGCTCGGCTACGAAAAGCGCCTTCAGCAAGTAAAGAAAGCCCTCGAAGCCGCCCGCGTGAAAGCTGCCGAGCAACGTCAACGCGTCATTGCTGCCGATCGTGACGAACGCCTCATCTTGAAGCTAAAGCAAAAAAAGCTCGCCGAATGGCAAGTTGCCGCCGATCACGAAATGGAAACTCTCGCTCAGGAATCCTGGAATGCCCTGCATTTTGAAAGAGATCCCTAACCCCTTATTCTGATAGGCGTAAGAGGTCGGACGGCAAGAAATTGCCTCGGCCGCCTCAATCTTTCGTCACTCCTGGCCGATAACTTCTTCGAGAACGAATTTGGCCACAAAACTCCTTTGGATTGGTCCCGATCCCGCGGTGATGGATACCAGTGTTCGCGCTGCCCTGCGAAACACCGAGATCGTCGCCGAAAATTCGCTCGATCTGGCCTGTGACCGCTTCCGCCGCAGCAATTGTGATGTGGCCGTTCTCAGCCTCGCTTCACTCGATTCCAGCGGCGAAGACGCACTCGCCGCTCTTCTTCGAGTTGCTCCCCATTTGCCCGTCATTGCCCATCACCGCACCGGTGGCTTGGAAGAAGCTATCCATCTAACCCGCCTCGGCGCATTCGATGTGCTCATCGGCGATGTCGATCCGGAACGCTTGGCAACCGCCGTTGCCCGCGCCACCAAACAAGCGCAAGTCTTTCAACAGGCGGCCGAAACCGCGCCTTGGCGCCATTTCTTCGTCGGTCAGAGCCGTTCCATGCTGCAAATCTGCGAAATCATCCAACTGGTTGCCGCCAAGCGCTGCACCATCCTGATTAGCGGTGAAACCGGCACCGGCAAGGAAGTAATAGCCAAGGCCATCCACGCGGCCAGCAATCGTGCTTCTCAATCCTTAGTCTCGGTGAACTGCACCGCCTTACCCGCCGCCCTTATCGAAGCGGAATTATTCGGCCACATCAAAGGCGCATTCACCGGTGCTGTGTCCAGCCGTTTGGGCCGTTTTGAGCAAGCCCATCGCGGATCCCTCTTTCTCGATGAAATCGGTGATTTACCCCTCGAAGCCCAAGCCAAAATTCTCCGCGTCTTGCAGGAGCAGGAATTCCAGCGCATCGGAAGTTCCGAAAACGTGCGCGTAGATGTCCGCGTCATCGCCGCTTCCAACGTCGATCTCGAACACGCCGTCAAAGAAAAGCGCTTTCGCGAAGACCTGTACTACCGCCTGAATGTCGTCCCCATTCATCTGCCGCCGTTACGCGATCGGAAAGACGATATTCCGTTCCTACTCCAGTATTTCCTCGATAAAATTCGCCTGGCCGAAAACGCTGAAGCAAAACAAATCAGCCCCGAGGCCATCGCCTGGCTTCAACAGCTGCCGTGGCCTGGCAATGTCCGCCAGCTCGAACACGCGGTCCAAATGGCCTTTGTCCTCAGCGGCGATCGTCGCGTTCTGGGGCCCAACGATTTTCTTGTCCGCCGTCCGGTTTCATCCGAACGCCGGACAGAAGCTGTTCTATCCCCCGCGCCCTTGCTCCAGCTACCGCAAGAAGGTCTGGATTTTGACGAAGTGGTCGGCAGCTTCGAACTGTCTTTGTTGAACCAAGCCTTGACTGCCTCCGGCGGTAACAAAGCGCGAGCGGCCGATCTCCTCAAAATCAAACGCACCACTCTCCTTGCCAAAATGAAAAGTTTGGCCATCAGTGGCAGCGTCGGCGAATAGCCGGCTCCTACTCACGCTAAAGTAGAAGAATACCGCTGGGTCCGCTTTTTCTGATAATTGATGCAAAATCGCGACATTCTAATCGTTGAGGATAATCCCGCAGACGTCCGTCTCATGCAGGAGGCGCTCCGCACTCTGGAGCCCGCCGTAACCGTTCATGTGTGCACGGAAAGCGACGACGCTATGAATTTTCTCCGCGCCGAAGGAGAGCACTCTTCCGCTCCCCGTCCGCGTTTGATCTTTCTCGACTTCAATCTCCCCAAAGGCGGCTCGCTCGAATTGCTGCGCCAGATTAAAGCCAACAACTCCTTGCGCTTGATCCCCATCGCCATTCTTACTTCCTCCGACCAGCCCAGAGACATCACCGAAGCCTACGAACTCCACGCCAACTGTTACCTCACCAAAGCGGCCGACCTGAACGGATTCTTCCAAATCATCCGCTGGGCCGCCTACTTCTGGCTCGATATCGCTACCCCGCCCCCAGCCGCTCCCGAGCCGGTCGATCCGCTTGCATTCACCGTCGGGCTTTGAAATAATCGCGCTCGACATGCGCTCCATCTCTCGTCGTCGCCTCGTAGAAACGCTTGGCGCTTCTACTCTCGCCGCCACAAACCTCCGCGCCTTCTCCCCCGCATCTTCTGCTGACAATTGGCCGCTGCTCGAATCGGCGTCCACCCCGAAACTCTGCCTCGGCGTCGGTAGCCTCAATCCCGCCGGACTGCGCCAAATCAAACAACTCGGCGTCAATTACATCCTTCGTGGCGGCCCGTCGCCGCTGCGTTGGCGCGAATCCGATCTCCGCCCGCTGCAGGAATCCGCCCAAGCCGCCGGCCTCACCTTGGGCAACCTCATGATCGGCGGCTTCCCCAATACCATTTATGGCCGTCCGGGCCGCGACGAAGAAATTGAAAAAGTTTGCGAGTCCATCCGCGCCGCTGGCCGTGTCGGCCTCCCTATCGTCGAATACAATTTCTACGCGCACCGCGCCATGGAGGGCTATTACCGCGAAGAGGGGCGCGCCGGCTCCGGCTACACTGCTTTCGATTATTCCCGCATGCGTGATCTTCCGCCGCTCCCCAACGAAGGCGCTCACACGCTCGATGAAATGTGGGCTAACATTACTTACTTCCTAAAAGCCGTCGTCCCCGTAGCCGCAGAATCCAACGTCCGCCTCGCTCTTCATCCCAACGATCCGCCCGCGCCCCTAAGCCGCGGCTCCAAGCAAATCATGGGTACCGTCGCCGGCTGGAAAAAGCTGGTCGCCATCGTCCCCAGCCCGCACAACGGCATCACCTTTGATTGCGGCGTCACTCGCGAAATGGGCGAAAACCCCGTCGAAGTCTGCCATTATTTCCTTGAGCGTGATTGCATCAATCACGTTCACTTTCGCAACGTCCGCGTGCGCAAACCCTACGAAGATTACGCCGAAGTCTTTATAGACGAAGGTCAGGTAGACATGTTCGGCGTCATGCGCGCTCTCGTCAAAGGCAAATATCCCCGCCTCATCTATCCCGAACACCCGCGCGCCCTCGATGTTGACCACAACGATTCTTCCGACACCGCCGCCGTCTTCAAATCAACTTATCCGGGCGGCGGCTCCTACGCGGGCACCGTTTTCAGTGTTGGCTATGCTCGCGCCCTGCTGCAAGCCGCCCTCGAAATCGAAACCTAAATTAAGCAGCTACCACCGGCAAACCCGCCAGCGCCATTGCCAATTCTTCTTCGCTATAGCTCTGGTCCGTCAGCTTCCCGGCCTTGTAATCCATATAGGCTTGCATATCGAAGTGACCGTGTCCGCAAAGGTTGAACAAAATCACTCTTGCCTTTCCATCGCGCTTTGCTTCGAGCGCCTCATCAATTGCGCCCTTTACCGCATGGTTCGCTTCCGGCGCCGGTAAGATGCCTTCTTCCCTCGCAAACTGTACGCCTGCTTCAAAACACGCAATCTGGTGGTACGCCTTCGCTTCAATCAAGCCCAGTTCTTTTACATGGCTGACCAGTGGCGCCATCCCGTGATATCGCAGCCCGCCCGCATGGAATCCCGGCGGCGTAAAGCTCGACCCCAGCGTGTGCATCTTCGTCAACGGCGTTAAATGTCCGGTGTCGCCAAAATCATAGGCATACTGCCCGCGCGTCAAACTGGGGCAAGCCGCCGGTTCAATCGCCACAATCTTCCGCTTCTTCCCGCCCCGCAACTGCTGCCCCAAAAAAGGAAACACAATCCCCGCGAAGTTAGACCCTCCGCCGGTACAGCCCACAATCACATCCGGATCCTCCCCCGCCATCTCCATCTGTGCCATCGCCTCTTGCCCAACCACGGTCTGATGCAGCAGCACATGATTCAACACCGACCCCAGCGCATATTTCGTATCCTCGCGTTGCGCCGCCATCTCTACTGCTTCCGAAATCGCAATGCCCAAACTGCCCGGATGATCCTCCCGCTGCGCTAATATCGCCCGCCCGGCCTGCGTCTCATTCGATGGCGAAGCCACGCACCGCGCTCCATACGTCTCCATGAAAGCCCGTCGATAAGGCTTCTGGTTGTAGGAAACCCGCACCATGTAAACGTCAATCTCAATCTTGAACACCGCCCCGGCAAATGCGAGTGACGAACCCCATTGGCCCGCGCCCGTTTCCGTCGTGATCCGTTTCACGCCTGCTTCTTTGTTGTAGAACGCCTGCGCCACTGCCGTGTTTGGCTTGTGACTGCCCGCCGGACTCACGCCTTCATATTTGTAATAAATGTGTGCCGGCGTGTCCAACGCCTTCTCCAATCGGCGCGCCCGAAACAACGGCGTCGGCCGCCATTGCTTATACACTTCGCGCACCGGCGTCGGAATCTCAATCTCCCGTTCCGTCGAAACCTCTTGCGCAATTAACGACATCGGAAAAAGCGGCGTCAAATCCTGCGGCCCCACCGGTTGCTTCGAGCCCGGGTGCAGCACCGGCGGCGGGGGCGACGGCAAATCCGCCATCACGTTGTACCAAAACTTCGGAATTCGGTCTTCAGTCAGCAAATACTTTACGGTGTCATTCATAACAGGAAGTTGTGAGTCTATCACCCTGCCTGATTGAAGATTCCCCGGTTTGCCCAGGTAGATCTACTGCCCCCCGCGCGCAAAATTTTTTCTCTTACTTCTGTAACGAAATCGCGCGATCCCAGACATTACTTACAAAGAGCGTGTACTGAGTGCGCTCGAAATAACCAGATCGAGGGCCTGCAACGTGCCGCCAGGCTGCCACAATTTGACGTCTTTGTGCCGGCCACAACACTGAGAAAGGAGGCTATGTTATGAAAGGCGTACTGTCCTTGCAAAAAATGAAAACCCCGCAACTGAAGAAACCGGTTACGGGCAGCTGTACCAGCAGCATTAGCAGCTGCTGCAACTAGGCTGGTGAAAAAACGCCCGGCTTCTCGCCGTGCACTCATAGATGAGCGCATGCATGCAAGCATGTGTGCGCTCATTACAACTCGTCATTTCCGGGAGAACATTTAGGTGGACGACACTACTTATCTTCGCGATGAACGCCACGTAGACAAACGCTTGTTCATTTTCGACGGCAAAACATTTTACGAATCTTTCGGCGACGCCTATCGGCCATCCAATCAGTATCTCGATTGTGTCAATGAGATCTTGCGCCGCGTCGCCGGCCCGTGGCGCATCCTCAGAGATCAAGTCTGGTTCCACGTAACCAACCCATCCATCAAGTTGCCCCATCAGGGTTGGAAGATTCATCTTTCCGCCGTCCCCGACAACAGTCTGAAGATCCTCTCCACCGTTGCCGACCTCGTCCTGCAGCGAAATATCCCATTCAAATTCGCCCTCGATCCCTATGTGCGATCGCTCATGTGTTCGAAAGGTTGGTCCCGCGGCGGCTCGGGCAAATTCATCACCATTTATCCCACTTCGCTCGAACAATTCAAAGAGTTGATCGAAGCCATCTATCTTGAAGTCAGCAACGAACCTGGTCCCTATATTCTTTCCGATCAACGTTACAAAGATTGTCGCGTTTTGTATTACCGCTACGGCGGCATCCTTTCTCATTCAGAGATTGACTTCACCGGCCAAAAAGTCCCCCTGCTCGTCTCGCCTGATGGCCTCTCCATTCCCGACGAACGAACTCCGTTCTTCATGACTCCTCCCTGGGAGTCCGATCCTTTCCCTCCTGAGTCTTCTGATGACGAGGCGGGAATGCTGATCGGGGGCAAATACGCCATAAAAAGCGCTCTCTCGTTTTCGAATTCCGGCGGCGTCTATCTAGCCGAAGATCAGAACGGTGACAAAGTTGCCATCAAAGAGGCCAGGCCCTTCACAGTAATTGACGAATACGGCCACGATGCCGTCCAGCGGCTCGAAAAGGAGCGCCAAATTCTCGCTCTCCTGGAACCCACCCGCCGCGTCCCCAAAACCTTCGGAATCTTCAGCGAGTGGGAACACAAATTCCTCGTCGAAGAGTTTGTCGAAGGTGTCGATCTCCGTGAACTCCTTCTCTCCGAGTCGCCTCTCGTTCGTGTCAACCCCACGGACGAAGACGGAACCCGCTTCTATCAGATGTTTTGTGACGTCTTCCGTGAAATCCTCAGTGCCATCGCGGACGTCCATCGTCATGGAGTTGTTTTTGGCGATATCTCGCCGAACAACATCAAAATCGATCCCGTCACTCACAAGATCCGCCTCATCGATCTTGAATCCGCCTCCCGCCTGAACTCAGACGATCCGTCCGTCCTCCATACCCTCGGCTTCCGCAAACGCGAGAAACCGATCTCCGAACCTGCAACGCAAGCCGATGATCTCCACGCCGTCGCCTCTTCCATGGCCTATTTCCTTTTTCCGATCAGCGCCTTCTCGGTGTTGAAGGAAGATTTCTTCACCAACGTGGTGCCGGTCATCATCCGCGACATCGGCTGGGATCAGACTCCGGTGCAGCAAATCATCGACGGCCTTTCCGCAGGAACGACATCGTGCGAACAGGCGTCCGAACTCCTGTCCAGCCCCGCCGTGTTGAAAACGCCTGGCTGCTCTAGCGAGATCGATGACGATTTCGTCGCCACCGCCGCGCAAAAGTTCGGTGACTTCTTGCTGGCCCACATGCGCCCGGATTCAGATCTTTTATTCCCCGCTGATCCCTTCGCTCATCTCACAAACCCGCTGAGCCTTGGCTTTGGAGCAAGCGGCGTACTCTACGCCCTCAAAAAGGCAAAACGCGAAATTCCAAACAATGCGTTGAACTGGCTGGAAAGCCGGCTCGACAAATTAGACCTCAATACCATGCCCCCCGGCCTTCTCACCGGAACTTCCGGCGTGGCCTGGTGCCTCGCCGAACTGGGGATGCTCGATCGCGCCCAGCACCTCATGCTCGCAGCCAATCGCAGCCGCCTCGCTTCGAGCCATCATTCTTATCTCTACGGCATGGCAGGCATCGGCATTGCCAATCTGCACTTCTACCACCTGACAAACGACCAACGCTTCTGGCAGGCGGCCGTGGAATTGGCGAATCAACTTCTCGAACACGCCTCCGAAAATGAGCGAGGTCTCTCTTGGCCCACCGGCGAATTAACCCATCTCGGTCTCGGTTACGGCCAGAGCGGAGTCGCGCTGTTCTTCCTCCGCCTTTTCGAAATGAGCGGTGACCATCGCTGGCTGTCAGCCGGAAACAAAGCGCTCGGCTTCGATCTGTCTCACTCAATCGAGATCGAATCGGGTGTCACCACATTCCAGCGCGGCATCGGCGACAGCACCGCCGATCACTATCTCGAAGAAGGTAGCGCCGGTATCGCCAGAGTCGCCCTGCGTTTCGGCTTTGCCGAGCAATCGGCGCACTTATTAACAGATGCGCACAGGAAGTATTCGGTTTTCGCCGGTCTGTTTTTTGGCCTTGGCAGCTTTGTCGATATTTTCTCCGACGCACAAATCTTCTTGGACAAACAGAAATACAGGCAAATGGCAAATCGCCCGCTAGCCGGCATTCGCGACATTTATCTCCTAAAATACGCCGAGGGATGGGCCACGCCCGGCGACGGCTTATTCCGCGTCTCCTGCGATTTCGCCACCGGTGTCGCCGGCCTTCTGCGGGCATTCAGTCGTTCGCTTTATCTTGATCACGCTGATTTCACTCTCGATGAAGTCGGCTGTCCAGCTCTGTCCGTCAAAGGAGCATCATGTTTAAGCGCTTGACAAAGCTCTTGCAAAAGTTCCGCCTGGAATACACCGCTCTGGTCATCACAACCTGCTTGATTTCGGCCGTCGAAGGCGTTTGCCATCCTCTTTTGATTAAAGCGATCTTCGACCGTGTCGCCGATCCTCACAGTTACCGGACGTTCCTGGTTCTGATCGGCGCCTATCTCCTCTTGGGAGTCCTCATCAATACGATCAGCACACTCACCTCCTTGTGGAGTAAATCTCTCGACAACCGCATCACGCGCGACCTCAGCACGCGCCTTTTGAACGCCTATTATCGCGAGCAGTATTCGTCCGTCTTGAAAAACGGAAGTGGCTATTACATCGGCCGAATTCACGGCGACCTCCGCGAAGGATTGATTCCTCTCTTAACCCTGATCCAAAACGCCGCGATTCAGCTGGTCTCCCTCGTCGCTTTTTCCGCCGTTCTCTTTTATCTGTCGCCCAAAGCCTTTGCGCTTTTGGTTGCCATCATTCCCGTGTCAGTGTTCGTCGGTAAGGTGATCGGCGCAAAAATCACCGCCCTTTCATCCCAGGAACGCGAACAGGAAGCGATCTTTCTTTCCCTCCTCGAAAAAGCGCTCGCCTCGTTCCGCATCGTTCGCTCGTTCTCCTTGCTCACCCCAACCGTTCGCGTTTTTGACGCCAAGCTGTCCCAAAATCTGTCAACTGGCTACCAAAAATACAAACTGATGCGCCTGTTCCAAAGCGTGAACGACCTAACCATGAACATTTCCGATTTCGCCACCATGTTCGTCGGCGCTATTTTCGTCATGCGCAAAGTCCTCACCTTCGGCGGCTTCTACGCGTTCGTGAACACCTTCTGGCGCGCCCTAACCACGCTCATGCAGCTCTTTAACCAACTGGCGGAATTCCACTCCGCCCGCGCCGTCGCCGATCGTGTTCTGCTATTTGTCGCCAGCTCCGCCGAAAATGACAAACCATACTTCACGATCAGCGAATCCGTATCCGTCCATCAGCTCGATTTCGCCTACGCCGATACCGCCGTTCTCACCAACGTCTCTCTCGACCTGCGTCCTCGCGAGCGTGTTGTCCTCGTGGGCCGCAACGGCAGCGGCAAAACAACTTTAGCCAACATCCTCTCCGGCCATCTGACGCCCACCCATGGCGATGTAAAATTGCCGCCTCGCATCAGCTCCCTCACCTTGCCTCTGGAATTCCCTCCCTTGCCTCTTCGCGAACTGGTATCTGATCAGTGTTTGCTCTCTTGCTTCAATCTCGCGGACCTCGCCGATTCCCCCGCCGACGAATTGTCCGCCGGCCAGCAACAAAAAGCCGCCTTGGCCCTGGCTCTTTCCTCTGAAGCTGATTTGTATGTAATGGACGAGCCGCTCGCCAATCTCGACAAAGAGAGTCGAACCGAAGCTATGCACATGATCCTCGATAAAACCGCGGGCAAATCCCTAATCCTGATCATGCACGGCTGCGATGAATACTATCCCCTCTTCGACCGAGTGATTGAATTGGAGTCGCTCTCCGCTCCATCATTCAGCGCGGATTTGCAAGCCCAGGAGGTAGTGGCTTAATGGGCGCTGCATTTTGGCAGGAGTCAGTCGTTCAAGATATCCGCTATTCCCTGCGCGGCCTCGTGAAGAATCCGGGTTTTTCCGTCGCCACAATTCTCACCCTCGCCCTCGCAATCGGAGCCTCCACCGCAATCTTCTCGATTGTGGACGCCGTACTCCTGCGCGCCCTCCCGTATCCGAACCCTGATCGAATTGTGAGTATCTGGGAGAAAACCGCATCTGGCCATCGCGCCAATGTTTCCGACCCGGATTTCGACGACTTCCAAACCCAAAACAAAACCTTAGAAGCCCTGGCCATTTATAGCGGCAATCAACTCGCCTCCGTTACTGGCGGAACCGAGCCTGTGCGCCTGAATGTCTCAGCCGTCTCCCCTGATTTCTTCCGCGTCCTCGGCGTTCAGCCAATCTTAGGCCACATCTTCGAAAAGCCCAATACCGCAGTTATTAGTTTTAGTTACTGGCAAAAGTATTTCGCCGCCACCTCCGATCTCTCGCAGCTTCACTTGCGAATTGATGGGGATGTCTACCCGGTAGCCGGCGTCATGCCTCCTGCGTTTGATTTTCCTGCCGAAGCATCCATCTGGATCCCAAGCGACGTCTTCCCCAAATCCAGCAGCCGCACCGCTCACAATTGGCATTGCCTTGGCCGCCTTAAACGGGGAATTACAATTTCCCAGGCTCGCGCCAACTTGAGCATCATTGCCCATCGCATTCGAAACGAGTATGGCAACAAAGCCGATCTCACCGATGCCCCGGTCGCTCCGCTCCTCGATGACATCGTCGGAGATGTACGAACCGACCTCCTCACTCTTCTAGCCGCCGCAGGTCTCTTACTCCTCGTCGCTTGCGCGAACGTCGCCGGCCTCTTCATCGCACGCGCCTCCGCTCGCCGCAAAGAGCTCGCAGTCCGAATCGCACTCGGCGCAACCCGCAGCCGTCGCCTTCAGCAGTTACTCATCGAGTCATCCCTACTCTCCTCAGCCGGAGGCGTTCTTGGCGTATTGGTAGCCTTCTGGGCAGTCGCCGCGTTTCGCACCGTCCTCCCGCCCGACCTACCCCGCCAGCAAGGCATCTCGATCGATCTCTCCGCTCTCAGTTTCGCCATCGCCGTCAGTTTCGCCGTTGCCCTCGCGCTGGGCCTATTCGCCGCTTGGCGCGATTCGGAACAAGACACCCAGCGCGCCTTAGTCGCTACCTCACGCTCAGTCACTGGATCAAAGTCCAGTCAGCGCACTCGTGCCTTGGTCGTCATCGGCGAAATGGCCATGACCCTCGTCATCCTGGTCGGTGCCGGCCTCCTCGCCCACAGTTTCTGGCGTCTCCTGCTCACCAGTCCCGGCTTCACCCAACAAAATCTCATCACCATGGAGTTCTCACTCCCGAATCCGCCAACCCAGACGCTCGCTTTAGACGACGCTGCCGTCGCCTCCCAAGTGCGCCTGATCGATGATTTATTGAATCGCCTGCGCGCCCTTCCCGGCGTCGAGTCCGCAAGCGTAACCGGTGCGCTCCCCGTCGCCGCAGGTGACAATTTGGCCAGCGGCACGTTTCTGCTGCTTAACGGCCAAAAGCCCCCTGCAAATTTTGACGAATGGGGGCGCATCGCTCAAGATGCTTCGCAAACAGACAACGCCCTCTATGCCGTATCCGACGGCGAATATTTCCGCACCACCGGCCTCCCGCTCATCCGCGGCCGGGTCTTCAGACCCCCAAGATACGGCAAAATCAGCCCATGTTGCCGTCATCAGCCAATCTCTCGCCCGCGAGCGTTGGCGCAATCGGAATCCCATCGGCCAGACAATCCACTTCGGAAACATGGATGGCAACCTCAAACCCCTCACCATCGTCGGCATCGTCGGCGACGTTCGCGCCCGCGGCTTAGACACTCCGCCGAGTCCCATGATTTACGTCAACTATCGTCAGCGCGGCATCAACATGAACTCTTCGCCCGTCATTCTTCTGCGCAGCGCCGCACCCTTCGCCACGGTTGAACCCGCCGCTCGCGCTATCCTCCATGACCGCGCACCCGACATCCCCGTAAAGTTTTCCACCTTCGCCCGCGAACTGGGAGGCTGGCTCGCCGACCGCCGTTTCTTGCTCCTCCTTCTCGGCTCCTTCGCCGCAACCGCTCTCGCACTCGCTGCCATCGGCCTCTACGGTGTCATCGCATTCTCGGTCACCCGCCGCACCCAGGAAATTGGGATTCGCATGTCCTTAGGCGCGACACGCGGCAACGTGGTTTCGCTCTTTCTCAGTGAGGGCACCCGCCTCGCCCTCATCGGCGCGGCCATGGGCATCGCCATCTCCCTCGCGTCCACCCGCCTCTTGTCCAGCCTGCTGTTCGGCGTCACCGCCACAGATCCCTTCACGTTTTCTGCCGTCACTGTCCTCTTGATCCTCGTAGCGGCGCTCGCCTCATTCCTCCCCGCCCTCCGCGCCATGCGCCTCAACCCGAACGATGCCTTGCGTTACGAGTAGCGCTACAATCCCCTTGCATGCGCCTCTTCGTGGCTCTCGCCTGGCTCGCCTTCGCCGCTGAGCCCGCTTACCGCTTTTTCACCATCGGTAACCAATCCGGCGTTGTCGGTGCGCACAAGCCCGATCCCGCCTTCCTCCTCATCGGCGGCGGCGCAGATCTCGACGAAGCCAACCGCTGGTTCGTCTCCAAAGCCCACGGCGGCGACCTCCTCGTCTTGCGCGCCACCGGCGACGCTGCCTACAATCCCTACTTCTTCCACCTCGGCTCTCTCAACTCTGCCCGCACTCTCGTCATTCCTAACGAAGCAGCCGCCCGCGATCCCTTTGTCGTCAATCAAATCAATCACGCCGCGGCCATCTTCCTCTCCGGCGGCGATCAATGGAATTATGTCCGCCTCTGGAACCACTCACCCACCGGCGACGCCCTCCGTGCCGCCCTCACCCGCGGCATCCCCCTCGGCGGCACCAGCGCCGGCCTCGCCATCATGGGCGGTTACATCTTCACCGCCGCTCACGACACCGTCCAATCCCCCGACGCCCTCCGCAACCCCTACGACGACCGCGTCCAAATCGCTCCCGGCTTCCTCCACATCCCCGCGCTCGAAAACACCATTACCGACACTCACTTCTCAGCCCGCAGCCGCCTGGGCCGCACTCTTGTCTTCCTCGCCCGCATGCGCAAAGATTTCGCCATCCCCGAAGCCCGCGCCATCGCCATCGACGAACGCACCGCCGCCCTCCTCGAACCCAATGGCGACTCCAAGTCGTCGGCCTCGGCCACGTCTACTTCCTGCGCGCCCGCACCCTTCCCACAGTCTGCATCCCCAACACCCCGCTGTCTTTCTCGCCCATCGGCGTCTACCGTGCCCCTGCCGGCGCCCACTTCAACACCACCACTTGGACCGGCTCCGGCGGCGTCAGCTATCAACTCTCCGTCGCAAACGGCGTCATCCAACAGCCCTGAAGTCGCTATACCGTGAAGACATGGTCCAAACTAAATCGGAAACGGCTTCGCTCCACCCCGGTTCTCGCAAGTTGATTATCTAAAAGGTTAACGCCCACTATCACTAATTCTTAATGGGAAGCTTTGGGACTTACGTCACATCGGCTTCCGGACGATCGTGATTTTCAAGCGAGAGCAACTCATCTAACATCCGGATCAGCGGAAGAATATCGAAGAGATTGCTTTGGACTTGTCCCCTAAATTGAGACAAGCAGTTAAGAGTCAAAATTCAGCGAATGGAGAATTGACTCATGGGATTAGCTCGACGGAAGTTCACAAAAGAGTTCAAGCTGGCTGCGATTCAGCAGATGGAGGCGGGCTCATCAACGGCGGAAGTGGCGCGGGCGTTTGAAGTCACCCCGAAGGTTTTGTACCGCTGGCGAGACGAGTTCCGGCACGGGCCGGGCAATGCCTTTCCGGGACGCGGGAAGCCGCGCTGGGACGAGACGCGCGTGGCACAACTGGAACGCAAGGTGGGGCAGCAGACGCTGGAGATTGATTTTTTGAAGGGGTGCTTGCAGCGCATCGAGGAACAGCGGAAGCTGCAGGCATTGACTGGAAAGCCGCGATTTACCAGTACATTCAAACGCAAGTGGAGCAAGGGGGCCAGATGACTGCCTTGCGCATGTGTGAGTTAGGAACAGTGAGCCGGGCCGGCCTGTACCGGTTCGAGCCGAAGGACAAAGCGTCTGACGAAGATCTGGATCTGCGGGATGAGATCCAACGAATCGCTCTCACCTTTCCGTTTTATGGCCGGCCCCGGATTACGGCGGAGCTGAAACGGCGCGGCTGGCCGGTCAATCATAAAAAGGTGGGCCGCCTCATGCGCGAGGATAACTTGCTTTGCCTGCGGCGGCGGAAGTTCGTGGTGACCACCGATTCGAATCACAATCTGCGGATCTATCCCAATCTGGCGGGTGAGATGGCTGTCACCGGCATCGATCAGCTCTGGCGCGCGGATATCACCTGTATCCGGCTGGAGACGGAGTTCGTTTATCTGGCAGTGGTGTTGGACGCCTACTCACGCAAAGTAGTGGGTTGGGCGTTGGATCGCCATCTGGAAGATGATCTCGCCATCGCTGCTCTGCAAATGGCGCTCCGGACCCG
>CAVYUL010000094.1:0-208655 GCA_963771405.1 Bryobacterales bacterium | reverse complement strand
TGGTGTTGCAGGAGGGCGCACCTGGCTGGGACCCGATTTCGCTCTGGAAGCAGATGGGTATTCTGGCGAAGATCGTGGTCATCATTCTCTTCATTATGTCGGGCTGGTCGATCGGCGTAATGATCGACCGCTGGATGGCTTTCAATGCCGCCCGCAACCAATCACGCTCGTTCGCTCCGGCAGTTGCCGGCGCGCTGCGCGAAGGCAAAATTGATGAAGCTATCAAGGTTGCGGAGCGCAACAAGAAACGTCACCTGGCCAAGGTCGTCACGGCTGGCCTGATGGAATTCAAGGCCCACCAGGATAGCCCCGGCGAGATTCCCGGCGAGACGATCGAAGCTTCGAAGCGCGCTTTGGAGCGCACGGAAGCCATCGTTCACGCGGAATTGAAGCGTGGACTCGGCGGCTTGGCGACTATCGGTTTGACGGCCCCCTTCGTGGGACTGTTCGGAACGGTGGTCGGCATTTTGAACGCGTTCAACGGCATCGCAAAAGAAAAGGCGACCGGTCTGGCGGCCGTCGCGGGCGGCATTTCGGAAGTGCTGAACGACTGCAGTCGGATTGTTCGTGGCGATTCCGGCCGTCATGATGTTCAACTACTTGACGGGCCGCGTGGAAGCGTTCGACGTGGAGATGGATAACTCCTCGAGCGAACTGATTGACGACTTCCTGAAGCGCCGGGCGCGGATTTTCACCGCGTGAGCGTACGACCAGGCGTAGAGGTTTTTGCCAATCTCTCGAATGAAGTCGCCCTGCGGGCCGAATTCCAAGAGTTGTGCGGCTGTGGCGCCATACGCCGGTCCGGTGGAATTGCCGCGAGAGAAGACGAAAATGTGTTTTTGTGCGTTAACGGCAACACCTGCCACTTCCCCGAAATAGACATTCGGCGGAAGCTTCAGAAAGTTGACATTTGCTTCAAAGGGAATCTTCGGTGGATCGACCTGAGCGAAGAGAGACGGAATGAATGCGGCGAAAAGCAAGAACACACGGATCATGATGGAACAGCATATTACACCGCGGTCTCAAGCTGTTCGATTTCCGCCGCAGGCTCTGTAGGCGGTGTATAGGGAAAGAAAACAAATCGGCCGAGGATGGCGGAGAAGATCAAGGCAGCGGCGGCGATGTAAAAGATGGGGGGATATCCGAATTTCTGGGCAACTGTTCCCGCGGCAAAGGAACTCATGCCGACAAACAGATCATAAAAAGCGCTGAGCAAGCTGATGATGGAACCGTGGCGCTCACTCGGCGTTCGGCGCAGAACCGTGCTTGCGACGCTTGCCCATGGAAACGAGAAGCCGAAGCCCAGTGTAATGGCCGCGAGTACGGCGAAGAGCGGCCGTGGCCCGGAGCCCAGCCAAATTAAGCCGCACGCCATAAAGAAGATTCCGGTGTAGAACGTGATGCTCGCATGAATGCGGTCGGGAAGTCTTCCCAAGAAGAAGCGGGAGCACAAGATTGTCAGCGCGTAGGCAGAAAACGCGGCCCCCCCGGAATTGCCGTGCTGCATGAGATGGAGGATCAGAAAACCGGTAATCACGGGGTAATGAACGTTCACGAATCCCATTGCAAACCCCGGCACGAGAATCGAACGCGGCAACCAAACCCGCTTATGCGGATGGGGTGACGGGCAAAATTGCTCATCGACAAAAGACGCCAGCGCGAAGCCGGAAGCGGCGGCGAAGACTTGCAAAAGTGCAGCGTGACTAAAAGAACCGACCCAATGACCAATGGCCGGCCCAGCGGAGATGCCACCCCAAATGGCGCTACTGAGATATCCGAGAGTTTGTGCGCTCCTGTGTACACCCGCCACTTCAACGGCCCATGCCGCCGCTCCCGTGTAAAGACAAGCTTCGCCAAAACCTTGCAGAGAGCGGGCCAGAAACACACCGGGTAGGTGAAGCGGAAGCAAGTAGGCGACGCCTGCAAGGGCGCAACTCGCGAAACCAGTCAGGACAGTGATCTTGCGTCCACGCCGATCGGAGAGAGGTCCGGAAAAAAATCGGGCCCCGAGGGCGACCACCGAAAACGTGCCGATTACCCAGCCCACGGTTTTATCGGAAGCGCTCAAGTCATAGCGGACGTGAGGGGCGAGAGCAGGAAGGACAGTTCCCATGCCCAGAAAGCCTAAAAAGGTTGCACAGATTAAAAGCCAAAAACGCGCAGAGAAACCAGTCTCATCGGAGGACTCCGTCATAGGGGGTTATTTTGAGTTTAGCTGCCAGACCCGAACCCAATCGACGTCGAGCGAAAGGCTTTGAGCGCTCACGCCATTGAGATCGCCCGACCGCCAATCTGTACCGACCTGCATACTCAGGATGAGGAAATAGTCCTGGCGGTCGAAAATAGCATAGGTTGACTCGCTGTGAAGCGGTACGCCGTCGAAATACCACGTCATTCGCCCAGGAAGCCAGAGGAGGCCATAAGTGTGGAACTGCGAGAAATCGACGCTCGCAGGGAGCGCAAAATAATTGCGCGGAGAGCTGTTTTCGAGGTCTCGCGACCCAAACCAATGATGAATGGTGCCGAAATAGGTGTGAGGTTCGTCACCTTGGCCTTCAAAGACATCGATTTCGCCTGATTCCTGCGGGGTATCACTTACCGCTTGCGTGGGAATCAGCCAGAAGGCCGGCCAAGCGCCTTTGATCGGGCGCCACTTCATTCGAGCCTCGAAGTACCCGTAGCGCCACGCATGGTAGTTGGGATTATTGCAGGTTAGAGTGGAAATGCTGGAGTCAGGCTGAGGCTGGCCAGGTTTCCACGTAAGCGAAAGAACCGAACCTGACACCGAAAAATTTTGTCTCGGTGCATGATGCTTGCTGAACCAAACGCCTTCGTACCAGGTGTGGGCGCGGAGGGACGAACCATCCTGCACTGTACCGAGATCGAGTGTATTGAACTCGTCGGAGAAGACCAAGTGGTAGTTGCGAAGGTGTTCCGGTTGCGCTGTGATCAGGAACGCGCATGACAGAACGCATGCGCCGCGCGCAACAGAAAGCAAGTTTTGATTCATTTTTGCGCCGGTTATAACGCATTTTCGCAAAAGTGAAACGCAAGATTATTTTAAACAGCGTAAACATTGTTTTACGGATTGGCTTGAATTCCAATCACAGCGGGAGTAAAGCACGCAAGTACGCAACATTTTGGCCGCCGACTTCATTTATTTTCGAGGTAAGCTGAGCCGATATTTCTCTCACGAAGGACTATCAGTTTTAGTACTCCCCAGCGTTTCACGGGACACCGTAACCGTGTAACCATAAGATTACTCAATCGAAGGGACGTTTGTCCTAGAAAGTGCTTTGCCTCACCGGGGTTCGTTTGCCTATATCGAATCTCCGGAAGGCTGAGTTATGCAACCGCTCGTTAGAAGCTGGGAGAAGAAATTGAACCGTGTTGGCGAATTAGCCCCTTTTGTCGACGTTGAAGTCGGCCACGCAATTGCGAGGCCGGATCAATGTTGCGGAATTGCGGTGAATAAGTGAGCGATACCGCAATCAAGAGTCGCACGGCCCATGGGACGGCAGCAAATACTTACCAAATAAAAAGTGGATTCTGGATTGCAGGCGACCTGCTGCTCTCTCTCTTAGCGCTGAATTGCTGGTTTTGGGCGCAAGGCCCACTGCGTTTCTCTCTTTCCTCATTAACAAGTTCGCTGGCTTGTGTCTGTCTGCTCTGGCTGGGCGGGACGTACCGCCGCCATCCTATTCTCTATCTCCAATTGATTGAAGTGGCGGTCGCCGCTTCGGTGGGTTTTGCAGTAAGCACGCAATTGACTAGAATCGAGGCCGCCGGCCGCCAACATATCCTTTTGTTGCTGGGTGGCTGGGTGAGCGCGTGGCTTTTGCTTTCGCTCAGGCGCGTTATGTCGATTCCATTTCTTTCGCGCCAGGGGAAACAAGAGCGGGTTTCGTTTGTAATTCTAGGCGCGGCGGATGATGCGGGCCGTCTTTTCAAACATCTAAGCGAAAAACAAATTGGGTCGTTCGGGAGATCCGAAATAAAGGTGCGTGGAATTTTTTCGGATGGAATAAAAGAAATCGCAGCGGGTTTTTCGTCGAAGGTTGTTCTTAATGATTTCCGTTGGGCTGGGCCGTTTGCCGAACGTCACCGGATTCAAAAGGCGATTGTGGCTATTCCGGCAGAACCGCGACAAGCTACCAACAGACTAGTCAAGAAATCGGCGGCGGTATTCAAAGACATCTATATTGCGCCTTTCATTCAGGGGAGCGATGGGACGACATCGGTCGGCGTCGATCCGCGACGTCAATTATTCGTTCTTACTGGCGATCGTAAAGTGCCGGGTAATTCGCACGGCATTAAGCGCGTATTCGATCTGGCGGCAGCCGCGATTTTAGGCATCGCTGTTTTGCCCTTCGCAATTTGCGTTGCCCTTGCCATTCGGCTCACGTCCAAAGGGCCGGTTTTCTTTAAGCAAATGCGGATTGGCAAGGGAAATCGCATGTTCGTAGCGCTGAAGTTCCGAACCATGTATGTCGACGCCGCGGAGCGGCTGGAACACTATCTGGAAAAAGAACCTTCGCTTCGGGCTCAGTGGAAGATGGTTCACAAGTTGAAGAACGATCCTCGGGTCACGCCGGTCGGTAGGTTGCTGCGCCGCTTCAGCTTGGACGAATTGCCTCAGCTTTGGAACATCCTTGTCGGGGATATGAGCCTTGTCGGACCTCGTCCGATCGTGATCGCGGAAATCGAGAAATACGGATTGCATTACGCGGCTTATGAGGCGGTTCGCCCCGGATTAACCGGCTTGTGGCAAGTTTCGGGCCGCAATGACACGACCTATGAGGAACGCGTTCGGCTCGACTCCCATTACGTCGAGAATTGGTCGCTGGTTATGGATAGCCGCATCTTATTAAGGACGGTGTCAGCCGTCGTTTCAGGAGTCGGAGCGTACTAAATGAGCGAAGCAAGAAAGGGTGCATTCGTTGTTTCGCTCGATTTCGAACTTCATTGGGGCGTGCGAGATCACCGCCGTTTAGACGCTTTGGAACGTTCGCGGCTTTTGTCTGCTCGGGCGGTTGTTCCCGGCATTCTAGACGCTTTTCGTGACCACGAAGTGCGCGCAACCTGGGCAACGGTCGGCTTATTGTTTGCTCACGGCAGGGAGGAAGCCCTGGCGTTCCGGCCCATGAAAATGCCTCGCTATGAGGCGCAGGCGCTCGACCCATATTCCGAGCAAATGGGACGTGACGAGGCTGAAGATCCGTTTCATTTTGCGCCATCGCTGATCCGAACGATTTCCTCAGTAAACGGGCAGGAAATCGGATCTCATTCTTACTCGCACTATTATGCGCTGGAGGCGGGTCAGGGAGTCGGAGAATTTGAGGCTGATCTACTCAGCGCAACGCGGATTGCAAACAACTCCGGATACACATTCCACTCGTTTGTTTTTCCCAGAAACCAAGTGAGTCAGGCGTATTTGCCGGTTTTGCGCGATTCCGGCTTTTCAACTTACCGAGGAACAGAACCTGCTCGATCTAAGGCGCCAGGCACATTTCAAGAACAGCGCAGCGCAGTGCAGCGAGCCATGCGTTTAGTGGACGCGTATTCAAATCTTCATGGCGCGCAGCTGGGTCAGTTTCCAAGCGGCGGTGTACCCTTTGCAATTAATGCCAGCCGCTACTTGCGGCCGTATTCGCCGGCTCTGCAGTTGCTTGAACGAGTCCGGCTGAAGCGGATTGAGAGCGCGATGCGAAGCGCTGCGACCGGCGGGCAAATCTTTCATTTGTGGTGGCATCCGGAAGATTTTGCGGGCCACCCAAACCGTAACCTCGAGTTCCTGCGGAAAGTACTGCAGTGTTTTGAGGCTTGCCGCCGCGATTTCGGCATGGAGTCGCTTTCGATGGCGGATGTTAGTGAAATTGCTCAACGGGCGAGAACCACAGTCGATTCCGGAGTCGCGGTATGAACTCGGCACAAGTATCCGGCCGCGGGAAATTATTAACCCTTGAAGCTGAGTCGCCTAACAGTGCGCCCAGGATCTTGTACCTGGTCACCCGCTCTGAGAGAGGCGGCGCGCAGATGCACTTGTTGGACTTGGCGCTAGCCATGCGCGAGAAGTTTGAAGTGCACATTGCGGCCGGCGAAGAAGGATTTCTAACTGAAAGCTGCCGCGAACACGGAATTCCTGTATATGTAGCCGATTGTTTAGAACGCGAGATCCGACCCATGAAAGACGTAAAAGCGCTGGTGGAACTGACTCGCCTGATACGCTCCGTTCAGCCGGACCTCGTGCATGCGCACACGTTCAAGGCGGGATTCCTAGGTAGGTTTGCCGCGAAGGTTCTTAAAATTCCGGCAGTCTATACGGTACATATGTGGCCCTTCGGACGCGCGGTGCCACTGAGTTGGCGATTAGTAGCCCCCGTCTGCGAAAGGCGCGCCGCAAACTGGTGCGACAAGATCATCACCGTTTCAAACCTGGGTGCTCGCGACGCGAAAATGTTCCGCATCGGAAAGCCCGGCCAAGTGGTCGCGATTCTGAACGGAATTGGTGACCATCCTGCGCGAGCGCGGCTCGATCGCGGAGGGCAGCTGACGTTTACGATGGTCGCCCGCTTTACCGAATTCAAGGATCACAATTTATTGGTTCGCGCGTTTGCCCGGATACCCGGCGATTCGCGGTTAAGGCTGGTGGGCGACGGCGCACCCTTAGCGACAGTCCGGAAATTGGCTACGGATTTGGGAATTTCCGACCGCGTCGAATTCATGGGATCGAGAGCAGACGTCCCGGAGATCCTTGCCGACTCGAATGTGTTTGTGTTGGCGTCGAAGACTGAAACTCTTCCCATTAGTATTCTCGAGGCTATGCGGGCGGGGTTGCCGGTGATCGCATCCGACGTAGGAGGAGTCGCGGAGGAAGTGGTCGATGGCCAAACCGGCATTCTTGTGCCACCCGGTTCCGAAGAGAAAATGACCGCGGCCCTTGGGCGGCTACTCGCAGACAAGCCGTTACGAATTGAGATGGGCCAGCGAGGTAGAACCCGGTTTGAAGAGATGTTTCGCGCGAATACGATGATGAAACGCACCGCAGAGGTTTACGCCGAGGTCTTGCAGGCGAGAATCATGGCGCTATGAATCGCCACCGGCGCGTATTTTACGAATGGTTGATTTTTGGAATTTTATTTATGGGATTCGCGGTTTTTCTCTGGATTTTGTTTCATACAGAACCAGCGGCTCCAAGCGACTTTTCGAAGTAAAAAAGAAGTAAGAGTTTAACGATGATGAAAACGATAGCTCCACGACTGGCAATTGCGTTTGTGACCGCTGTGATTGTACGGGCGCAAGTCACTGCTCCCAGTTCAGTTGCGGCGGCGCCTGAATTTAGCGACGGCGCCCAGGCGGCGAGCAATTTAGGTTTTGAGCCGGTGGGTCCGGGTGATTTGATTGCGATCTCTGTCAGTGGATCGCCCGAATTATCGCGCACGCTACGGGTGACAGCCGACGGTAAACTCATGCTGCCCCTTCTGCATACTGGTGTAATCGTGAACGGCATGACGCCCGCGCGGATCGCGGAAGCCGTCGGCGGAGAGCTCAAAGCAGAAAAACTTTTGGTGGAGCCGATTGTTTCAGCGTCGGTACTTGAATACCGCAGCCGCCGTGTTTCGGTGGTGGGAGCCGTTCGGCTGCCGGTCACCTTTCAAGCGGTCGGGGACATGCACTTGTTAGATGCGATTGCGCGTGCTCAGGGGCTCTCGCCCGAAGCCGGACCAGAAGTGATTGTTTCTTTCCCTGAAAGTAACGATGGGCAGAAATCGCCGATAACTGTCCCAATTCGCGAGTTGCTCAGCGCCAAAGATCCCTCCCTGAACTTACAGTTGCATGGTGGCGAAGAAATACGAGTGCCGGTGGCGTTGAAATTGTTCATTGTGGGCAACGTAAAGATGCCGGGTGCGTATCCGCTATCGGATCCAGAGGGGTCTACCGTGATGAAGGCACTCGCTCTATCCCAGGGAACCTTGCCGTTTTCGGCAAAGCGCGCGTTCATTTACCGCTTGCAAGGCGATTCAGGCAAGCGCCAGGAGATTCCGGTGGAACTGCGCGACATCCTTCATCGCAAGGCGCCGGACGTTGCTTTGCAGGCAAACGATATTTTGTATATCCCTGATAACCCAAAGACTCGACTTACTGCAGGGACATTGGATCGCATGGCCGGTTTCGGTTCATCGATCGGTTCGGGGCTCATCTTATGGCATTAAGCACTAAACGTGGAGAAAAAGGCAATATATGTTAGATCGTATTCCTGATCTGCCGCGCTTAGAAAGTTCCCATGCCCCCGCGCGCACTGGGTCTCCAGGCCAGGTTGCACCATTAGCTACGCCAATGGGTCCGTACGCGGCGGGAATGCTTCCGGCAGATTCGAAAGCAATCTTCGAGCAGCTCCTCAAGATCCTCTATAAGCATCGCTGGAAGCTGGTTCATTTCATTGGGGCTGCGATGTTGCTTGCTGTAGTGCTCCAGTTCGCCTTCCCGCGGCTTTACTCTGCCACCGCGGTCCTCAGGCTTGACCGGCACTCCGCTGCGGGTGCGGTGGGACAGGAAGCCTCGCAAATCTCCTCCATAAACGATATGGACGAGATCATCACAACGGATATGGATCTAGCTCAGTCAGATCCAGTGCTGCGGCCGGTTGCCGAAAAGTTTCATTTGATGGACTACCAAAAGCCCCCTGGGTTATTGGACCGGCTTTTGGGCGCAAAACCCGATCCAGAGCCGATTCAAAAAGCCAAAGCAGCCCCGGTGACTCTGAAAGGCCTGAATTTGAGTAGACCTGCTGGCACTTATCTAATTAAGGTGAGTTATAGGGCATGGAGAGATCCGAAGTTAGCGGCCGATGTGGCTAACGGGGTAGCGGAATCTCTTGTGCGCCAGGTTCAGGAGTCGCTCGACCGCTCTTATGAGGATCTGTCCGCCGCAATGAGGCGAGATATGGAGCAGTTGCGGTCGAGGATGGATATCTCTGAGCGGAAGCTGACTGAGTATGAAAAAGAGCTGAACATGGTTGATCCGGAACAGCACTCAACCGTGCTTACCTCACGCCTTACTCAACTGCTTGCGGAGTACACGGCGGCACAAGCAGATCGCCTACACAAACAAGCGGTTTCCCAGGAACTCAGCAAGTCGCCCACTTTGGCGGAGGCCGAAGCGATGGAGAGCGGTGGACAAAGGCAAAGTCTTTTGGATGAAGCGCTGAGCCGATTAGCGCAGGCGCGACAGCAATTCACGGCAGCACAGTCGTACTACGGGGAGAATCACCCGGAATTTCGCAAGGCCAAGCAGCAGTTGGATGAAGCAGAAGCCCAGGTGGAGAGGATCCGGCTGGCGAGTAATGACAAAGCTGCGGCGGAGTACCGTCAGGCGTTTGGACGTGAATTGCTCCTCAAGCATCAGGTTGACGAAACCAAAGCTGAAGTGGACGCACTCAAATCGCGTGCCATGGAGTATTCACAGTTGAAGACCGAGGCCGAGAACGACCGAAAAGTGTATCTGGATCTCGAAGGCCGGACACGGGATGCGGATGTGAACCGCCAGTTTCATGATGCGACGATTCAGTTCGTAGCCCCAGCGCTGCCGCCATCGAGAGCAATCTTCCCGCGATTGCTGGTCAACTTGCCGGTCGCCTTCTTGCTTTCGCTCATGCTGGGCGTTGTCGGTGCAATTGCAGCCGATTCGCTGGACACAACCTTCTCAGATGCGGACGAAGTGTCGTCACGCATGCGAATGAATGTAATGGGAACATTGCCGGAAGTCAGACGGCTGGGCGTGAAGCTGGATGAACCTTCTAACAGTTTGGCGGTCTTTTCAAGCCGGTCGGCTGAGATGAGCATGCGATACGAAGAGGCTGTTCGCATGCTAAGAAATGCGCTGACTTTGGCGGGCACAGGCCACGCGTTAGGGACTTTGCTTGTGACGAGTCCTGGACCCGGCGAAGGAAAGTCCACTACCGCGGCCCACCTCGCTGCGGCGTGCGCACAAGCCGGCAAGAAAGTGTTATTGATTGACGCCGATTTGCGCCGCCCGACGCTCGCCAAGAAATTTGATGTCGCAAAGAAGATTGGTTTATCCGACGTTCTTGCGCATCGCATCTTGCCGGTCGACGTAATTGTGGAGGTGCAAATTCCCGGCTTGTTCTTGATGCCCGCGGGCCCGGCGATGCTCAACGCGGCCGACTTGATCAGTATGGGCTTCGCTGGCGTCCTCAACCAGGTTTCGCGGAATTTCGATCTGGTTATCGTCGACACACCTCCCGTGCTTGGATTTTCGGAGACTCAGGAGTTAGCCACAATGGTTGACGGAACGCTGCTGATCACCAAGGCCGACAGTACCTCCGCGCGGGCATTGTCCGAGACTGTTGAAGCATTGAGGCGGGGACATGCCAACATTCTCGGCATCGTGATGAACCAGGTTCGAGTCTCGAGTCTGAAAGGATTCGGCTACTACTATCAAGCGCCTCACGACGGCGAAGAGCTAGGAGTTCATTCCTAGGATTGGCAGAGGCATGGAGGTAAGCAAGAAGTTTCGAAGACCAAAGGGTGCGCGTGACACCGCCACCGTCGCGCGCGCGTTCCTTAAGAATGCCTTGGCTGGCAGCGGATTTCTCGCGTTACTCACGCTTGGCACCAGTGGTCTCTTTAAGGTGGCTGCCTTCGCTCGTGAAGCTTTTATCGCGTCGCATTTTGGGCTTTCCAGCCTGACTGATGCCTATTTTGGGTTTCAGCAGCTCCCAACTACTCTCGTGACATTCATGTTTGGCGCATTCGCTTTGGCATTTTCACCGGCATATGCCGGCGCAACACGGAATGGAGAGCGCGTTGCTTGGCTGCCGGGTCTTGTTCTTTACTCGACACTTATTGGGTTACTGCTTACTTTCGTAACAGCCACTTTCGCTCCCTGGTTATTGAGCATGTTTACGAATTCAGCTTCGGAAAGCAGTGCTGCCGCCACACTGATAATCCTGGCTTTTGCCTTTATTCCGATCATGTGGCCGGGAATCTGGGCGGGCGCCGAGATTGCCACGGGACGCAACATCAGAGCCATGTTGGTCACGGGCCTGCCCTACCTCCTGATGACTGTCGTACTTTTTGTTCTCTATGGGCTCGGGGACCTGAATACTCTCAGTTTGCCGGTCTCTTATCTTGCGGGCTTCGCGATTGTTGGTTTGATCGCTGTCGCAATCTTGATTGCGCGCGACTTTCGCTCGGTGGAATTTGGCCCTTTATTCCGACCCTGGCGGCTAGCCGCGTTTCGTCAATTCTTAGCCCAACTGGCCGCTTCTTCTTTGGAAAACGCCGGATTCGCCGCAAATCAGTTACTGTTGCTGTTTTTTGTGGCCCAGACAGGCTCGGGAGCAGTCACTGCGAATACATGCGCCATGCGAGTTGGCATGCTCGGCTTCACTTTGGTGGGACAGCCATTAGCCCAATTGGTTCAGGCAAAACTATGCTCCGTGAATCCCAATCAAAGGAAAGAGGTATTCCAGCGCTGGTTGCTGCTCGTCGGAAGCGCTGTTTTGCTCGTGGCTTTCATGCTCTACATCTCACGCGACTCGCTCATCAGCCTCGTTTACCTGCGCGGCAAGTTTACAGTTGCGTCGCTAGGTAGGGTCTCGGAAATCATGCCTGCGTGGGTAATATATTTTGTCGTCGTCTCTCTGAATGCGCTTATGGCGCGGTATCTGTTCGCCGCCGACCTGGGACGGATCTACGTTCGACGGCAGCTTTTTGCCTACGCAGGTGCGAACCTCATTCGCTTCGCGCTAACGGGGCGGCTTTCCACGGCGCAAGTCATTTGGTGTTCTGTTTTGGCTGAGGGATGCGCTTTACTGCTGAATTTGCGATCTTGTTTCCGGCGTGAAGAGAATGCCCCTGTTTTTTCGGCTGTAATGGCCGGTGTTCCGGAGATTTAGTCGGTGAATCAGATGGGGCGCACCAATATTAAGGAAAACAAATCGAGCGGTCGTGTAATCCTGCACACTCCCGAGCCAAGTTCTGCGGCGGCTCTTTATGTGGAGGAACTCTCTACGGCGCTCGCATCGGCGGGTGTTCCGATTATTGTCGTTTGTCCGGCCAATCACCAAGCGATTCCCTCGTTGTCGAAGTTTCCCTCCATTACCATTCGAACTTGCTTGAGTCGAGACACTCGAGGTGAGGTCTCGTTCTTTCAAAAAATCGTCGGAAATCTGCGCTTTGTCTTATCCTCCGCGTTGACCTTGTTCCATGCCGCTGAAGCCTCGGACATCGTCCATTTCCAATACATATTGCATCTTCCGTTCGGATTGATTTTCTTCTTGTGTGCGTGGCTGCGGCGGGCTCATATCCTGTTTACGGTCCACGATCCCGTACCGCATAAGTTCCTGTTTCCGCGCGGAGTTCATTGGGTTGAGCTCATCACGATTGGCTGGGCATATCGATGGGCCGACGCTTTAATAGTGCACAGTGAAGCGGGCAAGCGGAAACTCATTGAGCGGTTCTCTGTGCCCGCTCATAAGATCGCCGTGATCGTCCACGGCCCTTATCGATTAAACAAAGAGGTGCGCAGATGCGAAGAAACCGCGCGGCTCGAGGTTCTGTTTTTTGGTTCACTTCGAGAAAACAAAGCCCCACACCTTGCCATCGAAGCCGTTCAAAACTTGGCGGCCCGTGGTGTCCCCATTCGGCTAACGATTGCCGGACAAGTGGTGAACCGCAACGAAGAAGCGTATTGGGCAAAACATCGAACGTTGATTGATGAAAAGGCAGGGGCGGTTCAGCTCATTGAGCGATTCGTTCCCGACGAGGCGTTGGCCGATCTGTTTTCCACCTGCCATTGCTTCGTGCTGCCATATACAAGCTTTTCTTCCGATAGCGGCGTAGCTTACATGGCGATGGCCAACGGTAAGCCGATCATTGCGACACGCGCCGGAGGGCTCGGCTGGCTGCTGGAGCAGTCTCGGGGCGGGATCGCGATCGATGAGGCAAGCGTTGAGGGCGTCACAGATGCATTGAGAAAAGCTGTGGGAATCGGCCCTGCCGCTATTGAGCGTATAGGTGAGGCTGGCTTGGAATGGATGCTTGCCAACTGTGGGTGGGACGGTGTCGCGCGTGCAACGCGGGAGCTGTATGCTTGCTGGAACTTAACGCTGGCGATGAGGGATGACACCTCCTTGCCAACAGCAAGCGAACTGAAATCCCAGGTGGGAGCTGCCGGATGAATCAGCATGCGGCCATCGCTGGACCGGGTTTCTGCCATTCCACGTCCACCTCCGAAGCTGGGCCGAAGTTCTCGGTCCTGTTCATTTCAGGATTGTTGGGCGCGTTGATCCCATTGAGCCTCGCTCTGTATTGGGTCGCTTTTCTCTTTGCGCCTGAGGCGGTTGGCTCTCTGCTAAGGATCATAGTCCTCGGTGGATCGATAGGCTTGGCTGCTTTGTGGTACCGGGCCCCACTCAGTCATGCGGAAGTGCTCTTGTTCAGAGTGTTCGCAGTAGTGGCGGTTTTGTGGTTACTCCCGACTCTGCTCGCCACCGATCCGAGCCATGCCCTAAGCGGCTGGATTAAGTTGCTTCTTCTTTTTGTGATGTGCGGGTTCGTGACGAGGGGCTTGAGGCACCCTCCGACGGCTCACGCGTGCGGACTCGCTTTACTAGCCGGAGGAGTGATACTCTCGATCCTCATTTTGTTTGTCCACGTGAAATATGTCGGTTTCACGCTTCCGACTTATAAAACCTCACGCGAATTCAAGGGAGTACTGCTAACTGCCGGAATATCTTTGAACAGCATCGCATTCGAGGCCGTCCTGAGCTATTTGATGGGACTTTGCTTGGTTCGCCCCAACCGTCTAATCAACTCGATCGGGGTAGCCGTTGTAATCGTTTCTTCCTTTTTCAGCGGTTCGCGAGCGCCCCTAGTCGTGTTGTGTGGGAGCGTTGTAGTGCTCCTTTGTGTGGCCGGGCTAAGCGCTCAGCAACTCGTCCGCCGTTTTGCAGCATTACTGTTATTGACTACCGCCTCACTGACGAGTGTTGTTGTGATTTCGATGGCCTCGGACGCGGATCTGAATCGCGCAACAGAAGGACGGTCGCATTTGTGGCCGGTTGCAATGCAGAAGTTTTTCGAACGGCCCCTGTTTGGTTTTGGCTACGAGTCTTGGCGTGACGATCTGGTTTCGCGATTGCCAGGCGAGCGCGACCTCACCTTCGATCTGGCGCAGCGGATGGGCGGGGGCTACCACAACCAATACGTAAGCGTGTTGGCCGAGGAAGGGCTCATCGGAGCGTTCGCAGCCGCGCTCATTCTTTGGCTTCTTCTCAGGTCGACTTGGCTGTTGGCCTTTCGAAAGTGGGCCACTTTGGGGTCGAGCAAATGGAGCCTCTTCGCGGCCATATTTCTTTTGCTGCGAGCCAACTTTGAGGTTCCGGGGCTATTCGGCTATGGGCAAGAGCCGATCGATTACCTCGCTTACATCTTCTTGGCCGTAGTCCTGAGTCGCTTCTCAATCGAGGAAGATTATGCTCGCGCGTCTACCGCAGCGCCGGAGGCCAGAGCATGAAGGTAGCAGAACCGATGCTGCACAATTTTCCTATTTTGGCTGACGACGACGCGCGCAGTTCACAGCCGGCGGGCCGTGTTTTGATGGTATCGACAGCTCTCGGCGTTGGTGGTGGCGCAGAGGAGCAAGTGATGCTTCTTAGCTTGGGCCTGAGGAGACGAAATTGGGGCGTAAAGATTGTGTCTTTACTGCCGCTTTTCCCGCTGTCCGCCGAACTCGAAGCATCAGACATCCCTATTTCCTCGCTCGGAATGAAGCGTGGAATACCCGATCCCCGTGCCATAAACCGGCTCAGAAAAGAGATCCGTTCGTTTCAGCCAGATGTTGTGCACTGCCATATGCCGCAGGCGAACCTGCTTGGGCGGGCCGTTCGCGTCTTCAATCCAATTCCTGTTGTGATCAGTACGCTTCACAATCTCACCATGGAGCGGATTAATGGCCGCTCAGGCCGTTATTTGGAAATTGCTCACCGGCTCACCGACAGATATTGTGACCTCACCACGGTGATCTGCTCCCCAGCCGTTCAGAGTTACGTGGATTGCGGCGCTGTTCAACCGGACAAAGTCACGGTTTTTTACAACGGAGTGAATACTAAGCAGTTTGTCGCGGACGAGGCAATACGCCGTCACTACCGGCATGAGTTGGGGCTAGAGGGTAAGTTTGCATGGCTTGCGGTCGGCCGCATGGAACTGGCCAAGGATTACCCCAACTTGATCCGAGCTTTTAAGAGCATTAGCGGCGAAGTGCTCCAGGAAACGGTGCTGCTTATTTGTGGTCGCGGTTCGCTCGAACCTGAAATCCGCAACTTTGTTAAAACCCGTGGATTAGAAGCAAGCGTGCGCTTCCTGGGCGTCAGGCGCGATATCCCGAATATTATGAACGCCGCCGACGGATTCGTGATGCCCTCCTATTTAGAAGGGCTGCCAATGGTGCTCTTGCAAGCTTCCTCTATTGGGATGCCCGTTGTGGCGACTGACGCTGGCGGCAATGCCGAGATCGTGATCCACGGCGAGAACGGCTTTGTGGTGCCGATAAAAGATGATCGGGCTTTGGCCCGCGCTATGGCGGAACTGCAGATGCTGCCCGCGGCGGAGCGAACCAGAATGGCACAGCGCGGCCGCGATCTGGTTCGGGACAAGTTTGATATTGAACGCATTCTTGATCGATGGGAAGCGCTCTATAAGACGCACATGAGGAGAAAGCCGGAACAATATCCGGCAACAAAAACAAATGAACCAAGTTAATCAACTTATTGCTAATAAAAATAGGCCGCCTATGGTCGATTCAATGTTGGGCAAGGAAAAGCGAACTGCTGAACTTGTACATGAGCAGTTGAGCCAAGTGGCCGCGGATTTTCCTACAGCTTTGGCAGTTTGCGATGAAATGAATCAGCTCACATTCGGAGAGTTGGAGCTGCGTGCGAATCGCTTGGCTCGCCACATCCAGGTAATGGGCGTTGCAGCAGAAACTCCCGTAGGGTTGTATTTCGACCGCTCAGTTGATTACGTTGTTGCTGCCTTGGCAGTCTTAAAGGCCGGTGGCGCATATGTCTCCCTCGACGCCGCTTTTCCACCCGCACGAATTGACGCCATCTTGAAAGATGCCGGCGTGCCGTTGTTACTTTCCCACAAGTGGATGGCCGCGAGTCTAGCCGGGGGCCCTTGGAAAACGGTAGATCTCGATATTGATGCGGGTGCCATTGCTGAAAATTCGGAAACTGCGTTCAAGGCCGAGGTCGGTTGCGAAAATCTCGCATATATCGCCTACACATCCGGCTCCACAGGGCAGCCAAAAGGTGTTGAGGTGACGCATGGAAACCTGGCGCATCTGATCCGCTGGCACGGAAAAGCCTTTCACATCAGTGACTGCGATCGCGCTAGCCAAGTCGCCGGTCTCGGTTTCGACGCCGCCGTTTGGGAGGTGTGGTGCCACCTTGCCGCAGGTGCGAGTCTGCATATGATCGACGAAGTGAGCCGCCGCTCACCGGAAGCTTTGCGCGATTGGCTGGTTGAACACCGAATTACGGTAGCGTTTGTTCCTACGGTGATGGCTGAACATTTGATCTCAATGGACTGGCCGCACAATACAGCGCTCCGAATCATGCTGACGGGCGCAGACGCACTGCACAGGTATCCGAACGCCGGTCTGCCGTTCTTGTTGGTGAATAACTACGGTCCGACAGAATGTACAGTTCTTGTGACCTCCGGTCCGGTATTGGCCAATCAAGTTGCGGGGCACCTTCCCAGTATTGGTAGAGCAATCGAGGGCATGGACGTTTTGATCCTCGATGCCGATCTTAATCTGGTCACTTCAGGTGATGAGGGAGAAATTTGCGCGGCTGGTCCCCAGGTGGCGCGCGGTTACCGAAATCTCGCGGATGTTACGGCGAACAAGTTTGTTGACGAGCCCGGAACCGGCAGAAGGTTGTATCGCACTGGCGACAGAGGCCGCTTGCTGCCCGACGGCTCGATCGCATTTCTAGGCAGGCTTGACGAGCAGATCAAGATTCGCGGCTACCGGATTGAGCCTGATGAGATTGTCGCCCAACTCGACGCCCATCCTCTCGTGGGAAGCAGTGTTATCGTTGCGGCGGCGAATGCAGGCGGCGAAAAGTCTTTGATCGCCTACGTGGCGCCCGCTGCTGAAAAAATGCCGGCCGCTGGTGACTTGCGGCAGCATCTGCGTTCGCGAGTGCCTGAATACATGATGCCTGCAGTGTTCGTCGGATTGTCGAGCTTGCCTCTAACTACGTCGGGCAAATGTGACCGCCAGGCGTTACCGGACCCTTCGGCTGAAAATGTCTTGCCAGAATCCGTAGATGCTGCACCGGCGAGTCAGACAAGTACTGAATCCCGCTTATCGCAACTCATAAGCGGGCTAATGGGCGGCCGCCCAGTTCATAGGGACGACAATTTTTTTCTGGTGGGTGGCCATTCGATGTTAGCGGCCCAATTGCTTGCGAGGATCCGCGAAACCATGGCGGTCACACTGAATTTGAGACAGCTTTTTGAAGCGCCTACCATCGGATCTCTCGCCCAAGCGGTGGAGAAAAAGCTCGCGAGCAAGTAGATTAGTAGATGAGCCCTAAATGAACGCACTTGCGACTGATCCGTCTCTCAGCCTGTTCCAGCTGTTAGACCCGGAGGTTTTGGCTAACCCCTATCCATTGTTTCAGCGGCTGCGTGAGGCCGATCCCGTGCATTGGGATTCCTTTCTTCATGCTTGGGTGGTAACCCGCTATGAAGACGTTGTGAACGTGATGCTCAAATTCTCGGCGGAGCGTACACCTAGTCCCCAGCAGTTGGAGGCAATGGGCATGCTGGAAGAGTTGCAGCCGATTTCGCGCGTCATGGTGAAGCAAATGCTTTTCATGGACGCGCCCGCGCACACGCGCTTACGGGCGCTTTGCGCCACCGCATTCACCCCTACCCGCGTAGCCGCGCTGAAAGACCACATCCAGGAGATAACCGATCAGCTGCTCGATCACGTAGTCTCCAAAGGTCAAATGGATGTGATTGCGGATTTCGCGAATCCACTTCCGGCCATCGTCACCGCGGAGTTGTTTGGCGTGCCTGTGGAAGATCACGCGAAACTGAAGGATTGGTCCACTGATTTTGCCGAAATGCTAGGCAATTTCCAGCACAACCCGGACCGTGCCCGGCGCGCTTTGCGCGCGACGGAAAATATGTTGGCCTATTTCCAAAGGGCGATGCGCGATCAAGAGAAGAACCCCAGGCCGGGTTTGGTGAACTCGCTGATGAATGCCGAAGTGGATGGATCGAGGCTGACTGAAGAAGAGATTCTGGCCAACCTAATCGTCACCATGGTGGGTGGTCAGGAGACGACGACTAATTTGATCGCAAATGGCCTGGTCTCGCTTCTAAAAAATCGCGATCAGCTCGATCTGCTAAGAGAGGATTCCGCCGTCATGCCCTCTGCAATAGAGGAGTTGCTGCGATTTGAGAGTCCGAGTCAGCACACAGCGCGGTTGGCCCCGGAGGACATGATGCTCGGGGGAAAGAAAATCGAAAAGCGGCAGGCTGTGATTGCTGTTTTCGCCGCAGCGAATCGGGATCCCGAACGTTTTCCCGATCCCGACAAACTCGATCTGCGACGCACTGATAATCGGCATGTTGCTTTTGCATGGGGCGCACACTATTGTTTTGGAGCTCCCTTGGCGCGCATGGAGAGCCAGATTGCTTTCGAAACAATGCTGCGCCGCCTGCCAAACATACAGCTTCTGCCGCAAGAGCTGGTTTGGCGAGAGAACCTGGGCCTGCGCGGACTCAAATCGCTTTTCGTATCCTTTGGTCGAAAAAAATAGGTGCTATGGGCGTTGTTTCTACCCAAGGAATTCAGATGCGCGAAGCGCGTTTTCAAGATTACCGCGCGATCGCCGCTCTGGAAGCCGCTCAAGGACTCGTCCCAAAATCCGCCGAAGAGTGGCGCAGGCTTTGGACGGGAAATCCTTGCTACGAGGAGATTGGTCCCAGATGGCCCATTGGCTGGGTTCTGGAGCAAGACGACCGCGTTGTCGGTTGCCTGACGAATATCCCTCTTCGCTATACATTGCGAGGGCGAAAGCTTACCGCGGCTGCCGGTCGCGGGTGGGCAGTGGAAGACCATTGCCGCGGGTATGCGCTGCAATTGATGAACGAGTATTTCAGTCAGGACGGCGTAGATTTATTTCTGACCAATACCGTGAACGGAAGAGCCGCTGAAGCCTTTAGCACCTTTGGGTCGCTCCGGGTACCGGCGGGAAATTGGGAAGTGGCCTCTTTTGCGGTAACTGAGCACCGCGGTTTTGCCGAGAGTGCCTTGCGGATCAAGGGAGTTCGGCTGCCGAAGCCGCTTAGTTATCCTGCCGGCGCGCTGTTACGGCTAAAGGATCGCTTTACAGCGCGGGCGATTCCTCGGTCCGACGTTACCATCTCACTGAACAGTGACTTTGACCAGCGCTTTGACACCTTCTGGGAAGTTCTCTGCAACCGTAGTGATGCGCTGCTGGCGGAAAGGTCGCGCGACGTTCTGAAGTGGCATTTTTCTGCCTCCATGGAGACGGGTGGTCTATGGGTGTTGACTGCAGCCAGAAACGGCAATCTGGATGCCTACGCGATATTCCAGCGGCGCGATGAGCCACAATATGGCCTAAAGCGCATGCGAATGGTGGATTTTCAGGCGTGCGATTGGCACGATCAGTATTGCGCAGCTTTGATGCGCCGCGCATTTGACGAGTGTCGTGCCCGAGGCATCCATGTTCTGGAGCAAGTGGGGGCAGACGTTCAAAAAACGCGCATCTTCGATCAATGTGCTCCGTATCGCCGTTCGCTTCCCAGTTGGTCGTTCTTCTATCAAGCCCACGACGAGGAACTGGCAGATCTGCTTTCGCAGCCCGATGCTTGGGATCCGTCCAGTTACGATGCGGACGCGAGTCTTTAGCTATTTCGTTCTCAGTACCAGCACAGTCGCGATCGGATCGGGCGCTTGGCTCGGCAACGCGATATCCATGCCGCCGTCGGATGTTCGCGTGACTTTCAAAGGCTTCTTGGCCTTGTCCGCCAGCAGGTAAGCGCTTGAGATGGTTCGCGGCGTTTTGTTCAGATGAAATGAGCCCTGCGGCCAAGTGAACACCTCGATATAGATTTTGTTCGGCGCTGTCGTCGATCTCCAATTCCACGCCGCATTGAACTTGGGTTTGCCGTCCGAATCTTTCTCCGTCTTGCTAAAGCTGCCTGCCTCATCGCCGAAAAGAGTCGGCTTTGTTCCGTACAACGCTTCGCCATTCACGGACATCCAGCGGCCTACCGCCTGCAGGCGTTCGACTTCGGGCGCCGGAACGTTGCCCATGGAATCGGGTCCTATGTTCAGTAGATAATTGCCGCCTTTGCTGGCGATGTCAATTAGGTTGCGCACCAACGTTTCGGTCGATTTGAAATTGTCGTCGTAGGATTTGAAGCCCCAGGTGTCATTCATTGTCATGCATGATTCCCAGTCGCGATTGGGATATCCTTGCGGCGGAATGTATTGCTCTGGCGTTTCCGTATCGCCGGGGTACCCGCCACCCAGTCGATTGTTCCAAATAAGCTTTGGGTGTTGATTGAGCAAAGAAACGATTTCGCCCGCCAGCGCTGGTGTCATATCCGGCGTCGGCGTATCAAACCAGATGACCGCTGGAAACTCACCGTAGTTGGTTAATAGTTCCTTAAGTTGCGGGATCGCCTTCACATGAAGGTAGTGGGCGAAGTCGCCATCTTGCGCGGTGTCCCAATGATGGTTGGGGCGGTCGTGATTTCCTGTCTTATAAGCCGCGCCTCCCGGCGCCGTCCAATCCTGGTCTTGGGAATAGTAGAAACCCAGCTTAATTCCTTGTCGCCGGCATTCCTCGGCTAGTTCGCGCAAAGGGTCGCGATGAAAAGGAGTGGCCGCCACTATATTGAACGGATCCGCCTTCGAATCGAACATCGCGAAACCATCGTGGTGCTTTGAGGTAATCACGATATAACGCATACCGGCCGACTTAGCCAACGAGACAATGTTGTGCGCGTCGAAATCTGTTGGATTGAATTTTGTGGCGAGAGCCTTGTAATCCGCCACCGGAATCGATGCGGTATTCATGATCCATTCGCCGATTCCGGGAATGCGCTTGCCATTCCAAGTGCCCGCGGGAATGGAATAAAGCCCCCAATGGATAAACATCCCGAAACGTGCTTCGCGCCACCAATGCAGTCGCGCATCACGTTGCGCCGCAGTTTCGGTGTCTTGAATCGCTGGAACCGGATGCTTATGTTCGTGATTGTAATGCTCGCCTTCCACTTGGCTAAGCAACGAAAAAGAAACGGATAAAGATAGAACCAGACCGGTGACGAACGTACCTTTGGAGAATGACAACTTTGAGTCCTTCTTGAGTTCGAAAGTGAGCGGAAGTCCGCGCTTGTTTATGATCAAGCGGGATTATCGTATCAAATTTCCGAACCAAACAATCTCAAAAGTGCCGCTTGCACTGTTCCGCCGGAGAAAATTTGCCGCCCGGACTGGCTGCCGATACAGGATTGCTGAGCGTATTAAGCACGTTCGAGTTTCCAACCGGTGCGACTGCATTCGCGCTGCCGCACGAATCGCCCAGCCAGAAAGCATACTGCGCACCGGTTACTGAGTTGAAGGCAACATTGTTGGCATTGCCCCCAACGGGAATACCGGCGCAGGTTTGGCTAATGGTGTTGTAGGCAACGTAATTCGAATTGCCCGAGGCCGCATCACTAGAGAGCGGATTGCCAGGGCAAAAACTACTGACGTGAACGCCCGCGTTCGCGTTCGCGCTGATCGTGTTCGAGGTGATTGTGTTGAAGTTGCTGCAGACTTCAATACCGCTGGCCCCTGTGAATCCGCTACCTGCCAACGTGTTGCCGTTGATTGTCGTATTGTCGGCCGCACCACTCTCGTTATTTGGTGAATCTGCAGCCGAACTGGTCCACGTGACCACAGGAGCGTCCGCCACATTCACGGTATTGTTCTGGACGCTCACTCCCTTCGAAGTGAGTAGCAATATGCCCGCACTGGCATAACCGCTGCCCGAAGTTATGTTCTGCAGCAAATTTGCAGATATCGAACCGGTTGCGCCTACGAATTGAACGCCGTTCGGGGCCGTCGAGGCATTCTTAACACTCAAACTCACATTGTTGGCCATTACGTTAGCGCTGGTGGATGCTCCGCCTGCGGCCACCGCGACCGTCTGAAAGTCGGTAACGGCGTTGCCCAGGATGTTGACCGAGCCAGTGCCGGCGGAGCCGCCTTGGGCTCGCTGCGGCAATCCGCTCTCAACAAAAATTCCGAATCCAGTTTCCAAAGCTGGGGACGACGTTGATCGCTGGTTGACCAGTATGTTGTCGCTCACCTCACCGCTCGAATTCTGATAATAAATTCCGACTGCGTGAACGTTGTACGATCCCGAATCATTCTGCGAACCGTCGACTTTAAGACCACTGATTTGAACTGGATTTTGGCCGACTACCGCGATCTGTGCCGCAACTGGTTTGCCGTCTGCCAGGAATGAGGAAATAGGGAAAACTTTCGAACCGCCGGGTATCGCGAGCGGCGTCAGGCCGCCCGTAGGAGCCAGGATTGTTGGATACTCATCCGTCGTGAGCTCGCCGTTGCCGCCTGTTTTAACACCGATCAAGCTCAGCGGTTTGTTGATGACCACCTGTTTGTTGTATGTTCCCGGGCAGACGAACACGAAAGAACCCGGAGTCGCTGCCGCCACTGCCGCCGAGATTGAGCCGTAATTAAATCCGCGCTTACAAGGACTCGGACCTTTTGAGACGATGATCGGCTTCCCCGCTGTGCGCACGACAACATTATCGAGAAACAGACCGATCACGCCCGTGGTCGGATCGCCGCTGAATGTCAGGTAACTAGCTGTAGTCACGGTCACCGGCAAATTCACTACGGTGCCGCTGGTGAGATCTTGGGGCGCGAGGGTGAATGTATGGCTATAATCCCCCATCGTTACGGTCGCCGAAGCAGTCACAGTTCTTTGTGAACCGATGAGGTCAAAACTTAATAAGTAATCGCCCGGCTGAAACAGCATCCACGATTGCAACTGTCCAACGGGGTTGGTGCTTGGTCCGCCGGTGGTGGAACCATTCAAATCAATGCAATTCCCGGATTCAGGGCCTTGGCAAGGCTCCCCATAACCAGGCGGCGGATATATGTCCACGTTTGTTCCGTTAATGGCGTGAAACGCCCCTATACGGACTTCATCGAAGTGTGGTGTCAACTCGTCAAAATTCTCGTTAAGGAGGACAGTTCCAGGCGGGTATGACCGCTGACGGCAATCGTCAGCCCAAAGCGAATTTTGTCCGGGCACCCCCACAAGCAATAAAGTCAACAACGAAACGAACAGGGGTCGAGAATGCCATGCGGATGCCATATGATTTGTTTGGGGAAATACAGTATAGGATAAATCCCGAATATAACAGAAACGCGAGGGGGCGCCGGCTCCGTAAGTACCAGAGTATAAAGAAGAAAGTACTGTATCTTTGCCCTCGTTTCGGAGCCAGCACGCCCGCGATCCAAAGAATCGCTGTACCGAGAAAATCCAACCCTAATCGTGCAGAACCACATTGAGAAGGCCGCTGCGAACTTCGATCCCCCCGTTGTAATCGATTAATCCCAAGTTGCGGAACTTATTCATAAAGAAACTGACTCTGGGGCGAGTGGTTCCCACCATCTCCGCCAGCGTTTCCTGGCTAATCTGCAGTTTCAAAGCTTCGCGCTCGCCTTCTTTGCCAAAGTTCGCCAGCAAAAGCAGAACCCGCGCCAACCTCTTCTCACTCGAGTTGAAAAGCTGGTCGACAAGATCCTCCTCAATGCGGATATTGCGCGACAACACATAGCGCAGAAAAACTTCGGCAAACTCGGGTTCCTTCCGAAGAGCAGCCTCGGTGGCCGATTTTTCCAGCCGAACCAGCGAACAGTCCTGAGCGGCCATTGCGGTCGCCATCCTGAGGGGTTGCCCCGCTAAACATCCTTCCCCGAAAAAATCGCCCACTCCCAAAATGGCGATCACGGCTTGTTTGCCGCGTTTCGAGAGCACAACAAGTTTCACTCTGCCTTTACGGATATGAAAGATCGCGTCGCCAGGCTCACCCTGAGCGAAAATAACTTTGCCTTTCTTATAGGCCCCAATGGTCCTACCCACCGAAACTTTCGCCAAGAACATGTTGGCGTCGAAGGGCTGCTTCTCTTTTGTTTTCAATCAGATCAACTCCCAAGTTACTTCTGCAATTGTGGGCGGCCTGCCCATTGAACAAAGATTGAACAAGAAAAAATACTTACTTTTTGTTCAATTCTGACCAGACAGCGGTCCAGCAATCATTGTAGCCTTTTCGTATACTTCGGTTTTCTGCGGGGAGTTGGTGGCCAGGCTAGGCGTGCAGGGAAGTGCTGCCTTCAGGGTGGTCGCACGCGCAAAAGTTCCGAACCGGCATTCAAGTAGGGGAAGATCGGCGACGCCGATTGAGACCGATCCCGCGAAAGGCACCGTTCGAGAACTATGAAAATACACCTTGTGAATCCGAGCGATATTGCGTTCGGAACTGCCGTCATCACGCCGAGATGGCTCTACGTGCTGGCTTCAGCGACGCCATCTGCTTACGGCACTCCCCAAATCTGCGATGAGACCTTGGAGCTGATCGATCCGGTCACTATCCAACCAGGCGATGTCGTGGGTATTGGCATCCACACCGGAAACGCGCTCCGTGGATATCAAATAGGAAAGATTGCCAGAGAACGGGGCGCTTGGGTCGTTTTCGGCGGGATTCACGCCACCCTCTATCCCGAAGAATCGATGGAATTGGGCTGCGCCCATTCCGTAGTCAAAGGCGACGGTGACGTGATTTGGGCGCGCGTTGTAGCCGACTGTGCCAAGAAGAGCCCGCTGCCCGTTTACGACGGCGGTCGCATAGATGCGAGCCAGTTTCTCCCGGGTCGGTGGGATTTGATACCAAAAGGGCGTTACATGTGGGCGTCCGTGCAGACTGTGCGCGGCTGCGCGAAGCATTGCTCGTTCTGCTCGGTCTGGCGAACCGATGGGCAGAAGCCGCGGCAACGGCAGTTCGACGGGGTCGTTCAGGAAATCGTCCAACTTCGCCGCCAGGGATTTCGATTTATCGCCCTTGCGGACGACAATTTCTATCCTGTCACGCTGACGGATCTGAAACTGGCTGAACGTCAAGGCAACGCGGAAAGATTGGAACAACTGACAGCGATGCGTGCCGAACGCTTCAATCTCATGGCTCGCTTGGCCGAATTGCCGTCAGACATGGTGTTCTTTACCCAAATCACGATGGAAGCGGCCGAAGACGTCGAATTCCTGACGGCTATGCGCAAGGCGCGGATCAAAGGCGCGCTCGTGGGCGTGGAGGCCGTCACTGCTGAGGGGTTGCAGGCCGTCTACAAAGGCTTCAATTTTTCGGGCGACCAACTGATTGATCAACTGCGAAAGTTCCGCGATCATGAAGTGCACGTACTCGGATCTTTCATCTTTGGATTGCCCACCGATCAACCCGGCACCTTTTCAGCCACAGCCGCTCTCGCGGAAAAAGCGGGTATTACCTTTGCCCAATTTGTGATGATGACGCCGTTCCCAGGTACGGTCGATTTCGAGCGTTGGGAAAAGGCCGAGAAGGCCAATCCAACGTTGGTAGACGGCATTCCCCTTACCCGTTACTGGCTGATTCCTCCTGATAAGCGACCCAAGATGTTTACGCCGCACCCCAGCATGAGTTCCGACGAAATTCGCGCAAGCACGCAAGGGGTTTGGGACCGTTTCTACGGTTGGGGCAACGTATGGAAACGCTCGAATTGCGTAAAGTCCATTCGCGGCCGCTTGGCATTTGTCTTCATTTCCAAGCTCTACCGCCAAATGTATGCCAAAACAGGCATCAGTAGCGATAGCGCACGCAAGAGCCGCGCCACTCGTATCTCACGTTTGATCGCTGTGCCCTGCCGCCGGCTCTTTCAAGCTAAACCAATGCCCGAACTTGCCATGCCGGTTAGGGCTTCCGGGCTCCATACAATCAGTGTTAAGTAGCTGAAAACAGTTTGGCTCCTCAGGTAGGATTCGAACCTACAACCCTTCGGTTAACAGCCGAATGCTCTACCGTTGAGCTACTGAGGAGCAACGCACGGCGGGAGCCGCGCTTCACTTATTATTAAAGCACAAGCGTCAAAATTCCTGCTTAGGCGCGCACTTGCAGTTCCTGCTTACGCTCGCTGACGGAGACTTTTGCCAAACTGGAAAGTTGCATCGCGAACAGTTCGAGCAAATCGTCGGCGGCAATCACACCCGCGAGGCAGCCGACTTTATCAACGACAGGCAGACGCCGTACGCCATTACGCTGCATTTGCTCCACAGTTTCGAAGGCATCTTGATCTTCGCTACCGGTGATCAAATCCAGTGACATGATGTCACCCGCCGTCAACCGTGCTGCGTCAAGACCGGCGGCAATGACCTGGACTACGATGTCCCGATCTGTGACGATCCCTACGGGCATGAGGCCACGCGGTCCGCGGTCGACCACAATTACGTTGCCGACGTGATGCGAACGCATCAACCTCGCCGTTTCTTGAACCGGCATAGTCCGGTCGACGCTGACTACGCTTCTGGTGCAAATCTCACCAAGTCGCATGGAAGTTCTCCTTTCAAAGCGGATTTAGAGCACGCCAATCCCCACTCGCAAGTCTAAGCGGCTCTAGGGGATTAGGGACGTTTTGCGTTCTAAAGCACATTTTGTTGCGTGCGATCACGCAAACTGGACTTGGCGAATGTCCGCGCTTCCCCGCATTTGTATTTGGTGTAATAATTGCTGTTCTTAGGTTGCCATGCTGAAAATTTCCCGAATTCTACTTCCGGTTGACTTCTCAGAACGCTGCCTCGGTATGACTCCGTATGCTCGCGCGCTGGCCGAAAAATATGCCGCCGAGCTCGTCCTTCTGCATGTCGTCAATCCGGTATTCATGACGCCGGAATTGGGTGGCGCGCCGCCTGCGGCGATCGCGGTACCGCAATGGCTGATCACCGAGAAGAGCAAAGCGCTGGAGGAGTTCGCCGCTGATGAGCTCAAAGGGCTGAAGGTTCGCCGGCTGGTGTATGAGGGGATTCCGGAGTTGCAGATCGCGGAGATCGCCAAAGCTGAGGACGTGCAGCTTGTTGTGATGCCTACGCATGGCTACGGTATCTTTCGCCGCTTCCTGATTGGTTCGGTAACCGCCAAGGTACTCGACGATCTTTCGGCCGCCGTACTGACCGGCATCCATATGGAAAGGCATGCCCATGATCCGAAAGAAGAGTTTTCGACGATTGCCTGTGCGGTTGATCTGAAAGCGGCGAGTTCGAATTCTCTGTTATCCGCTGCGAAGTTGGCTTCTGACTTTGGCTCCAAGCTGGGCGTCATCCATGTCGCGCCTTATCCGAGCGATTTACAACCGCAACTTGAGGAAGTCGTATCGAGCGAGCTTGCCAAGAACAATCTCAACTTCGCCCCAGGGAACATTGTGTCGTCGGTGCAAGCCGGCGATGTGGCCCAAGTGGCTTGCGCCTTTGCCGACCGGATTGGGGCGAAATTGCTGGTGATCGGCCGGGGCCAAGCGGGTGCCGGGCGGCTGCATTCGGACACCTATTCGATAATTCGCGAGTCACGTTGCCCGGTGCTGAGCCTTTGATAGAGCAGGGCTTTCCAGCGCGGAATGTCGATGCTCCAATGGACAAGCGTGTTCTCGGGTTTTGAGACCAACTCCTGCCAAATCATACGATTACGGTCATTTTTCGAAATTGAAAGGCGGTCGACGACCGTCATGCCGCGCGTAAGCGGGCTGGATACTTCTACGTCGACGAAGTGCTTAGTCGAGCTGGTGGAGATTGAGGGATCGAGGGCGATCGCCATAGCGATCGGATCTGGCAGCGATATCCCGTGTTCGCCAGTTTGCTCCAAATAGGCGGCTTGGGCGGTGCTGTTGCAATCAATCGCGAAATTCGCCAAGGGTGTTCCTATTGATTGGACATGTGAGATATCGGTAAGGCTAAGGGCCGCATCCCAGCGACAGAGTTGCCAGCCGACTAGTTCAATCGGCAAACCGGCACGCATTACGATATGAGCGGCTTCCGGGTCACACCAGATGTTGAACTCCGCTGCTGGCGTCACGTTCCCTTCGCAGCACGGATTGCCACCCATGACAACGCAACGGCTGATTAGCTTGGCCAAGCCCGGTTTACGCTTCGAAGCCAAAGCCAGGTTTGTTAACGGGCCAAGTGTTACAACTGTCAGGCCCGGGTTGGCCTCCGCGGTGGCGATGATGGCATCAGGCGCATATATAGGATCGATGGAACGCTGGGGGGCAGGGTAGCCACGGTCGCCCAATCCGTCCTGGCCATGGAACCAGGTAGCATCTTCGAGCGGGCGAATAAGGGGCGAATCTGCGCCTCGATAAACGGGAACGTCAGAGCCACAGAGTTCGGCGGTGTAGAGCGCGTTGCGGCAGGCTTGGTCAACGCCGACATTTCCCGCGACAACGGTGATGGCGGCGACGCGGACGTCGGGCGAAGTCAGGGCCATGACGAGAGCAACTGCGTCGTCAGAAGCAGTGTCGGTGTCGATGAGGAAGACGCGAGGCATTCCAGTTATTTTCCCTGAAGACGTTTGAATTCGGAGCGAGCTGCGGCCGCGTCTGCGTCCCGGTGCACTGCTGTATAGGCCTTGGCGAGCCGAAAGTAAACGCGCGCGTCTTTCGGGTCCAGATGCCGAGCGGTTTCCAGTTCGGCGATGGCAGGCAGTGTTTTGCCGGTTTCCAGGAGACAGGCGCCGAGGAGAAAATGCGCCTCGGCAAGTCTCGGCGCGAGCTTCGCTGCTTGCTCTGCGTACGGGAGGCCAGCGGCGGGATCGCTAGAAAGGAGACCTCCGGCGATACCGAGGCGAGCAAGAACATGCCGCGGTGTGTTTTCTATTTCGCGTTGGAAGGCGGCCACCGCTTGGTCATCGAGATGACTCTTCAGGAGAAACCTTCCATAAGCGAACTGCACGTCGTGGGTTTTGGCAAAGCGTTTGGCTAGATCGGCATAGGCTTCCGCAGCTTCGGCGCTTTGACGGTTGGCATCGAGAAATTCGGCGCGGCCAGCTGTCGTGAGGAGATCGCGTGTTTCGGGCGACAGAGAATCGGCCGATTGTGAAATTCCCATTACGGCTCGGCCGAGAGCGAGAATCAACTCTTCGTCTGCCGGTCGCTCGCGGGAAAGTTTGTCTAACGTCTCTTGCGCGCGCCCGAAGGCGCCGTCCGAGAGAAACAAATTGGCTTGTGTGAATGCAACCACCTGGCGTATGTTCCCTTCATCGCCGACTCCAAGACTCAGTGCCTGGGTGAGATGATTCAGCGCTTTCTGGTTCCGCTTGAGCTGCGCTTCCGAAAGGCCGAGCATTGCGAATGCGTTCGCATCCTTGGGAGCGAGTGCAACCACTTTGCTAAGCGACGCGACGGCTTCGGAAAATTGTTTGCGGTCATAGGCGATGGTGCCGAGATACCACCAACCCTCGCCCCAGCTTGGACGGAGATGAACGGCTTGCCGGTAGAGCGTGACCGCTTGATCGAGTTGATCGGCATCGCGGGCTCGGGCGGCCTTAGCGACGATGTCGTCGAACTGAGGGGCCAGCAGCAAGAGCAAAGCGGGAAGGAGTGGCACCAGCAAACACCATGTTAAAAAATGAGGCATCCGGGATTCTGCCCGAATGCCTCCTATGGTTCTTATGAAAGAGCGTTTCTATTAGAAGCTGAAGCGCGCTTGCAATTCGATGATGCGGCCCGCGAGACCACCTTGAGAAACACCGAACTGGGGTCCACCGATGGTCTGCGTTCCGTTGATGTTCTGCAGGTTCTCATGATTGAGGATGTTGTAGAAGTTAGCCTGCAGGTTGAGTATCGCGCCCTCTCCCAGAACGTGCATCTTCGGCAGTCCGAATGCCTTGGCAAGTTGAACATCGTTGCCAAAATATCCTGGGCCACGGAACATGTTGCGGTAAATGTTCGTGGGCGCCGGAGGAATGCCGGCAGCCAAAGCAGCGCTGGACGGAACCGAGAAGTATGCCTGAATCGTCGCGGCTGCATTGTTCTTCTGGAAATTGCCGAACGGCGATTCGAATGTAGAGTTCGAAGTGGAGTTGCTAGCGCCGCCCAGGTAACTGCCTGGGAACAAACAACCAATGTTGCTGCCGGCATAGTCGATTGTTCCGCCCGGGCAATATTGCGGACTCCAGGGGAAGCCGGAGTGACCGTTAATGATGCCGCTTATGGTCCAGCCACCGACAACTTTGTCTACCCAGCTAGTACCCGTCCTGCTGAATTTCGGCGTGTACATTCCCCAGATTTTGTAATTGTGGGTAGTATCGAAATCGGCCGGACCGTAAGTGAACGAGCGGTTCCAGGGATACAAGTCGGTGTTGTAATCCTGGGTACCGTCGTCGATGTCGCGGCTGTAACGATATTGGACGTCAATCTCAAAATTGGACGAGAACCGGTGTTGCGCTTCGGCTAGGAAAGCGTTGTAGTGAGCGTTAGCGTCATCAGCATACCAATCGACGCTGTTCACAACCGGATTGATGTTGGGATAAAACAACCAGTTCAGGTTATTGTATTGGCGTGTCAAGTGTCGAGTCTGGCTGCCCGAGTAACCGACGGACGCCATCCAATTGTGGCCGAGGTCGAACTGCGAGTCCACCGAGTAGCGGTAGGTGGCGGCAGGGGGCATGTTGTTTGGGAAACCTGTTAAGTTAAGTCCCGATGAGCCGACGGGCAGCCCGTAAAGGTTGAACTGCTGAACGGCCGCCGGGTTTGACGGGAAGCTGCTGATATTGTGAATATCTGAGCCGGAGGCGTAGACGATTTGGTTGCCTGAAAGAGTCAGGCTGTTGATGAACGGCGGGTTGAATCGACCGTTGGAGGTGATGGCGAATTGTTGTAGATTATAGCCGAGGCCGAATCCGCCACGCACAACGACTTTCCTGCCCAGGACAGATTGACTGGGACTCCAGGCAAAACCGATTTGCGGTTCGAAATCGGTGAAGGTGTTGTTGTAAAGCTCACCGCCCTTCCGAACATAAAGATTAGTGAGAACGCCCGCACCTTGGCCGAGCACCACATTGCTGAGGTTTCCTTGCGTTTCGGTGGGAGGGACATAATCTTCCCAACGGAGGCCCAGGTTCAGAGTGAGGTTGCGCGATACCTTCCAATCGTCCTGGACAAAGAACGCGACCGTGTCATCGCGTAAATTCTTGGTCGTAGAGGTTGGGACGCCGGTGATGGGGTTGAAAGCGCCGTTCTCTTGGATCGGCGCGTCATTAGCGAAATTCCAGAGATTGGTGAAGGAATAGCTAGGAATCGCGTTCCAGGGTGCTGTGTCTAAGAATTCAGCGTGGGCGACATCGCCGCCAAATTTGATGGAGTGGCTACCTTTAACCCAAGTAAGGGTGTCGCGGTAGGAGTGGGTGAACTGGTTGAACACACTCGGTCCGGGAGGGCCGAAGCCTTGAATATTAGAGCCGCTTGCGAATCCATTGTAGTCGTTCGCGCCGTTGTACACAAAATTCACGCCGGGCAGGCCAAACGGTTCTTGTGGATTAGAAGTGAGTTCATTCCACTTCCAACCGCCACCGCCGATACGAACCTCGTTGAGGAGGTTGGCAGCGATAGTCCGGTTCCAACTTCCATTCCACGTTTGAGCCAGCGAATAGTGTTTGTAGAGATTGGCCGGATAAGCGGGGCCGTTATAACTTTCGTTGTACACCGGTGTCCAGTAGATGCCGAAGGAAATGAGATCGCTTTGGGTGGCTTGATAATCCAGCCGGCCATTGTACTGCTCGTTGTTGTTAATGGACGGGGAATTGGTTTGCAAAAAAGCAACGTCGGGAACGTTGGTTAAGCCGTTGCCAACTCCATAGGGGGTGGCGGCTTGGCCGTAAGTGGGATCGGATTTACCGAGGCCGCTTGTGAGAGGTGAGCCGAGATTGAGACCGCCGGCAACGGTTCGGCACTGAGTCGACGAAAGGCCGACGCCAGCGCAGGTTTCGGGAATGTTTATGGTGTAAACCGGCGACTCGCCAGGGAATCCGAGTATCTTTGACGCGACGCTCCCAGCGGGCGCCACACTCTGGATGAACTGCGGCGTAGCATACCAGCCGGTGGCTACGCTTTGCGAATGATTCCGCTGCGTTTCGTAAGAGAAGAAGGCGAACAGCTTGTTCTTGATGATGGGTCCGCCTAAGCTTCCGCCGAATTGATTGAAACGCTGAGTGTCTTTGGAACGGGGGTTGTCAGTTTCGAACCAGTTGCCGCTGGTATCTTGCGCGGCGCTCATGCCGTTCCAGCGGTTATAGGCGTTCAGGCCAGGGCGATGCCATTTGAAGAAAGCGCTGCCGTGCAAATCGTTCGTGCCGGATTGCGAGATTACCTGAACCTGGGCTCCGTTGTTCCGGCCGTTTTCCGCGGAATAGTTGTTAGCAACGACCTTAACTTCCTTCACGCTCTCTTCGTTCGGTGTGATAACGGGCGCGCCGCCCCAAACAGCCGAGTTCACGGGTGAACCGTCAATTTGAAAGCCGTTGGCATTTTGCCGCTCACCATTAGCAGTGATCTGGACGCCGTTTTCTACAGCGAAGATGCCGTTGCCCGCGCCGATGTTGGTGCCGGGAATGCTGCTAGCGCCGCCGCTGTTGCTCAGAGCGCCGTCGCCGAACACGCCCGGTGCGAGTCGCATGAGATTGTATGGATCGCGCCCGAAGGAGGGGAGATTCTGCACGTCTTTGGCTGTAATACTGCCGCTGATGTCGGCCGACTCGGTGTTGATCACCGGGAGCACATCGCCGTTCACGGTCACGACCTGATTGGCAGTGGCAGCGACAGTCAGACTTACGTTCATCGACTGAATAGTTTCGGACTGCAAGACAACGTTTTCGAAAACCTGTTTGCTGAAGCCCGCTTTTTCAACGCTGATAGTGTAAGTACCGCCAGCCAGCGTGTTGAGAGAGTATGTGCCTGAATCGCCTGAAGTGGCTTCAACGTGAAGCCCGGTTGCATTGTTCGTTGCCGTGACGGTTGCACCGGGTACGACAGCGCCCGATGGATCGGTTACGACGCCTTGAAAGCCGCCGTGATACTGACCGAAGGCCGAAAGCGATAGCAGGAAAAAGACTGCGAGAGCGATTGAGAATCGAGTTGTGATTTTCAACATTTACCCCACCTTTATGAACTCCGAGCGTTCCTTGAGGCGCGGTGCGCTAAATCACAGAACGCCACGGGGAGTCCTAATAAATCGATTTACTGAAACTTAGAATAGGCAAAAACACGTAAGTCTGTCAAGGCTCGAATGAGCCAGTAAACGCTTAAACATGCTTTTTTTTGCGGGAGTGTATTGCGGATTTGACGGCATTCATGCGAAACTCCCCAACAGTGTCAAAACCTCACGATGCAGCCGGAGGAAAAAAGGTGACGGTCGAAAAGTCGATTGGCCTAAAAGATCTGGCAAAACATTTGGGGCTTTCGCCGACAACCTTGTCCTTAGTCCTCAACGATTCACCGGCTGGTGCATCCATTCCGCCGGAGACAAGAGAACGCATTTTCGCGGCGGCTCGAGGATTCAATTACAAGCCAAATTATCTAGCGCGCTCGTTGCGGGCGCAACGTTCTTACACCATCGGCGTACTGGTACCGGAATTGAGTGAGGGGTATTCGGCATCAGTGCTGAGCGGTATTGAAAGTTTCCTGATCACGCGCGGCTACGTCTATATAGTGGCGAGCCACCGTCACAATCCGAATCTGCTGGGCCACTTGCCGAGGTTTCTGTGCGAACGTCGCGTGGACGGGCTAATTGGGGTTGACACGGCTTACGAGGGCGGAGCCGGGGTACCCGCTGTATGCGTCTCTGGGTCAAGCGGTAGGGCGAATGGAGTGCGGCGGGTAGTGCTCAACCATGAGCATGCAGCAGATTTGGCGCTACGACACTTGCGTGATTTAGGTCACACGAAGATCGCATTCATCAAAGGTCAGGAATTCAGCGCGGATACCCATATCCGCTGGGATTGCATTCGTAAGAGTGCACGCGAAATGGGGCTGCGCATTTCCAGGAATCTGGTGGCGCAACTCTCCGCGGACAACCCCCTCTCAGAAACCGGCTATTTGGCTACTCAGGAACTGCTCGCTTCAGGAGAGCCTTTCAGCGCCTTGTTCGCATTCAACGATATTTCGGCCATAGGCGCCATGCGCGCGCTCCACCGTGCCGGTAAACGCGTCCCGGAAGACGTATCAATCGTGGGCTTCGATAACATACCGAGCGGAGCCTATCAGACGCCGGCACTCACCACCGTGGGGCAGCCGCTGCAAAAGATGGGTTCGCTGGCGGCAGAAGTTTTGCTTCGCCTGATAGAGCGGCCGGACGCCGATGTGCCGGCGCAATTCACGATAGAGCCGGAAATGATTATTCGAGAATCGACATCTCGCTGTGCGGATGCCTTGTCCGCAAGGACGAATCACAAACGGAAGCGTTTGTGACGCCGGCCGCGACCGGCTTCTGGTATCTGGGCTTCCTACTCACGGGTACGTTGACGACTTTGCTTGGCCCGATTCTGCCGCAACTTTCGCAAGCTTGGCGTTTGAACGATTCGCAGGCAGGCGTATTGTTCGCGGCGCAGTTTTTAGCATCGTTGGCTGGCAGTCTGATGGGCGGGACTGTGGCTGCGCGGCTCGGCGCCAAGCGCGTGGTGGGAGGCGGGCTGCTGATTTGCGTCGCGGGATTGCTACTGGCGGCTCTGCTGTCGTGGCCCTTCGGGGCTTGCGGCGTTCCGGTTTGGGGGCTTGGCCTTGGATTGGTGATTCCGCTGGTGAATGTGACTGTGGCTGGGTTGCATGCAACACGTCGGGCTGAAGCTCTTAATGTGCTGAATTTCGTTTGGGGCCTGGGTGCTGTGACGAGCGGACCGATGGTGGCTGTGGTGGCTCGATTCGGATTGCAGCGATTGCTGCTGACGCTCGCGGCCGTAGTATTTGGGTCGGCGGCTGGAGTGTTGTTTTCGGCGTGCGAATTACCGCGGCCGGAGCAAAGAGCCTCCGCCGGCAAAACGACTCGACCGATTATTCTGATTTGCTGGACCGGCCTGTTCTTGTTCTTGTATGTCGGAGTAGAAAACGGATTGAGCGGCTGGCTTCCTACTTACATGACGCGCGAACTGGGCACGCTGGTGGGCGCGGCATGGACACAGGCCGGATTCTGGACGGCCCTGCTAGCGGGACGGTTAATTGTCCCGATGTTGCTACGCGGCGGGAATGCGCGGGCTGTGATGCTGGCGGGGCTGCTGACGGCGGCAGGAGGGCTCTGCGTTTTGGTTGCACTGAACAGTGCGGCCGCAGCCTGGATCGGCGCCTCGCTTGCAGGACTGGGTTTGTCGGGTTTGTTTCCTACCGCAGTGGCATTGTTTACAGAGAGAGCGGGCCAGCTTGGCACACAAGTAACCGGCGTCGTGTTTTCGATGGCGGCGCTGGGTGGCGTGACGTTGCCATGGTTGATCGGCGTTGCTTCCACGCGGTTGGGAAGTATCCGCTGGGCGTTGGCGACACCGTGGTTCTGTGTAGCGGTGATGACGGCGGTCGTGGGGTTCGTGAATCCCTGGCGAGCACAGCGCTGAGCGCGATTGTTACTCCGCGAAAACTTCGTTTCCGGTCAGCTCGACCGAGCCATCTACAGTCGCGATCGTCTCGCCCTCGATTTCGACGAGCGTCGGCGGAAGATAAACTGTGGAGCGACTTCAGACGCGGGTCGATGAGCCAGATATTTTTAACGCCCTTGGCGGCATACTCTTTCAGCTTTTCGGTCACGCTGCTCATTTCATCGCGTTCGGAAAGAATTTCACCCACCAGGAAAGCAGAGTCGAACAAATATCTGGTTTTCGGGGCTGCGAGAAAACTCGATTTGGGCGAAAAAAGACCTGACCGGGAAGAAGGAAGCCGAATCGTAGGAGCCGCCCTGCGCTGTATAGTGACGGGCATGACGAAGGTAGTGATACGGCGGCCACAGGTTTCGGAACAAAACAGTGTTCGGGCGCTGGTGCAAATTGTGGTCGATGAGATCTACGGCGACGTCTGGGCACCACCGCCATTGCACATTGACGAAGAGGACTGGAGTCAGGCTTGGATAGCTGTTTCGGATGGAGAACCTCTTGGGATGGTGCTGACGGATCAGGAATGGATAAGCGACCTCTGGGTATTACGCCGTGCGCGTGGACAGGGGCTCGGCGGGAAACTGCTGGCGCAAGGTGAGGCGGAGATTGCGAGCCGTGGCCATGTCACATTTCGTCTTCGCGTAGTCAAATCAAATGTGTTGGCTGTCCGTTTTTACCAGCGTCATCAGTGGTGTTCCGAGCGAACGGATGTGACTGCTAAGGCCTGGCTGCTGTAGAATCGGCCGCCAGAGGACGTTATGGTTCGACAGTTGGCAATGTACGCAGCTGTGGGGAATCGAGGAGAAATCCTGTTAACCAACTTTGTGGCTAACGGCCGATGTTTGCTCGCAAATGTGGCATTGAGAAATTCGCGCGGAGTGCTCATGAGTCTGGGCCAGCGCGATTTATTTTGGCGGCGTTTCAGCCGGAAAGCACCATATGGTACTTCTGTACCGACTGAATTCACCTACCCGTAATCCGCTACTCCCTACGAAAACTCATACCTTCGTTCCATTTCGGTATCCAATATGTGCTTGATTACTGCATCTATGGCACGTTTGTGATACATCAAATGGGCGGTTACGAGGCGGTTCGATACTCTGCCGGGGAAAAGCCCCGGGGAAGAAGGGCTGTAAAGCATACAAAAGTCTGGTTTTCCGGGGTGACCGGTTGGAATTGCACAAGATTAATTGCTGCCACGGCCCACTTGGTTATTAGATTGCAACCTTAAGGGTGGAAGTTGATGATTCATTCCCCGCAAGAGAGGGAATGAGCAGTTGGAGAAGAAAATGACAATTTGCAGACATTGCGGATGTACGGCGTCGCAAGCAGCTGCCGACGCTCTGGTCTTGGGTTTCCAAGAAGAATATCAAGCAGGCGTTTATAGCTGCTGCCAAGTAGTAGCGTGGGCCGATGAGCAATGGCTTGCGTGGGCAGAGGCTGCTGCCGAAGATGGCAAATCCGAGGAAGAAGCCACCCGACCACTTGAGGTTAGCGAGTATCCCGGCTTGGTACCGGTTCGGGTTCGCGTTTTTCCGAAGCCTGAATAATCCGAGTCAGTCGTTAGCTGACACGAAAACTAGCCGCCCTCCGAACAAAACGCTATCTTTTGCACTCACCGTGTGATTCACTAAGAACATAGAGTTGTAAGGTTCTTTGCGATTCTGTAGTCTTCATGAGTGCCAAGAGCCCTCCTCCTAAGATTCTGGTCGTGGAGGATGAGGCTATTATAGGTCTCGATATAAAACGATTGCTATCCGCTGCAGGATATGCGATCGCGGGGGTCGCCGCCACCTCCGAGCAAGCTATTCGAGCTGCCGAGACGACCAATCCGGATCTGGTCTTGATGGATATCCATCTGAAAGGCAGCAAAGATGGAATCGATACAGCTCAGTACATCCGCCAATCGTACAATTTGCCGGTAGTGTTCGTCACCGCTCACGCCGATAGAGCGACGCTGGAGCGCGCCCGCGAAACGGAACCATTCGGCTACATCGTCAAGCCCATTTCCGCGCTTAGCTTAACGAGCACCGTAGAGATGGCTCTGCACAAGCATCGTATTGAGCGCCAGCTTGAAGAGCATCGAGCTTGGCTTGGAACAGTGCTCCAGACTATTCCCGACGCGGTTGTCGTGAGCGACCTGTCCGGACGAGTGCAGTTTCTCAATTCAGCCGCAGGGCAGCTGCTGGGGGCGGTACAAGGGAACGTTTTGGGCGAGCTGGTGGATGACGTCTTGCCGCTCGCCTCGGGCGAACGCGTGAATTTGGCATCGCAAGCGATTGAGAGGGCCGAGTGGGGTAATCGAGTTTCGCTGCCCAAGGATACGTTCTTAAGAGCCAACCACGGCGGCCGTAATATTTCGGTGGAAGGCGATGTTGCTGTTAGTTATATAGGCGATCTGCCGGCCGGCGTTGTCTTCACATTGAGGGATATTTCACGCCGCGAGCAGGAAGAAAGCATAGAGCGGCAGGAAGAGCGAATGCTCGCTCTGGGGCGGCTTGCCAACACTATTGCCCACGATTTCAACAGCCTGCACACCTTGTTGGGCGCATGCTGCAATGACCTGTCTACGCTCGCCGACTCGCTGGAAGGCGATGAACGTTCTTTTCTTCTCGACAAGGTGGATACGGTGGCGCGAGTCAATAGCATCGGTTTGCTGATGACCGAGCAACTCATCACTTTGAGTGAGCAGCCGAAAGTGCGAGCAACTCTGGTGAGCGCGTCCGGAGTGGTGGCTTCGGTTGAGCCTTTACTCACTAAGCTGAGCACGGGCTCAATCCAGTTAGATATTCACCTCACCGATCAATCCACGCTGGTTCTATGCCATCCTGACCGTCTCTCCCTTCTTCTGGTGAACGTATTCTTGAATGCTCGGGAGCGAATGTGCAGCGCTGGCCGGATTCGGGTCTCGACCGATCAGAAAGGCGCGAATCGGGTTGCCATCGTTTTCGATATCGAACACATCGGCAACTCTGCGGTACGTTCCCTATCCTTCCCAATGGAAATGGAGAATCCCGATTTTAGCTTGTCCATCGCCCACGCTTTGGTTGCGGCCATGGAAGGCTCGATCTCTTTCACCCCGGTCTCGGAAAAGCAGGGACGCATTGAGATTCTTTTACCACGCCAACACGCGGAACAGGATTTGATCGATCTGAAAAACCGCCGCGGGAATGTCTTGCTGATTGGCGCCGATTTGGAATTACTGGAAATGCTGGAAGACTGGCTTTGGAAACAGCGCTTTGGTGTCATTCGCTGTTCAAGCCCGGCAGAAGCGCTGCTGTTGGGCCAGCTTTACGACAACAAAGTCGACTGGGTGATTTGTGAGGCAGAAGTGGCGGCGAGCATCAGCAGCCGCAAGTTGCGTACTTTTTTTCTGAATAGAAACGCGGCCACGCGATTTGTGCGGTTGGGGGAGGAGGAGCAATTTCCAGAGGCCGGGTGGGAAGCCCTGTCAAGGCTTCCCTCTGCTTCCGTATTGGAATCGTTGGCTCGGCTCCTCGGTGTCGGCAGCCGGCGGATGAGTGCGCACCGCTAGGCGCGCGATTGGCCGGGGAGTTCGGTTATGAAGTTTCTCGATGCAGAATTCGTTAAGGATCTACGCGCACTAACTCCGGCGGATTTGCGCGAGGTTGCAGCTTATGTCAGAAAGCTGAGACTGCGACCAGGGAACCCTTTTCCGCCGAATCCAGACTTCGGCGTGCTTGAGTATGCCAATCAAACTACCCTGCCGGATTTTTTTCTCACGCTGGAAGCTCATGATCTTCGCGTCATTGATTGCGACCAGGCTGCGCTGGCTATTTTTGGTTCAAAAGCCATCGGGCAATCTTTTCTCAAACTGATTCATCCGGATGATCACGAATCGGCGGAGCGCTCGTTTGCGATAGTTTATACGAATAAAGAAGCGAAAAATGTTCGCCTCCATCTGCTGCCCAAGAGCGGCATTTCGCTTCCGGTCACAATGGCGGCCCGTTGGGTGGATACTGATAACCAGACGGGTCCGCTGATCGATATTGTTTGCCGTGACATTAGCCACTTCAAACGCATCGGCGCCATTGAAATTTTCAGTGAAATGCTCTCCATCGGCGTGTTGCTGGTAGACGAGCAAGGGCTGATCGCATTCGCGAACAGCTCCGCTGAGAAGATGTTTGGCTATGAAATCGGCGAGCTTGAGTGCCAAGCGTTCGAGCGCCTCCTGCCCGGTGCGTGGGCCGATTTCGCCGCGCAAAACCGGCTCGATTTTCGGGAGGGTGATTCTTTTCATCCTTATGCCGATTTGGAAGCTCAGGGGCAAAAGAAATTGGGGGCCGCGATTGTGTTGAAAATTGGCCTAAGTCCGATTCGCATCGGTAATCATTGGTTCGCTGTGATCACGATTGCCGACATTACGGAGCGGCGTCGAAGCGAAGAACGAGCGCGCGCGGCGGAAGATCGTTTCCGAACCGCTCTGCATTTTTCGACCACTGTTCTTTGGCTCTGGGATGCCCGCGAAGATGTGACCGAATGGTTCGGACAGGTTCTCGAACTCATCGGACGTCAGCCCCCCGACCTTTCAGGCATGGCGTCTTTTCGGCAGGTCGTGTATCCAGCTGATTTGCCGGGTCTTGAAAGTGCGTTGGCCGATTGTCTTGCGACCGGGCACGAGTTTTACCGCGAATTCCGCATCGAAAGACCCGATGGGGAGATTCGGTGGCTCGCCGGGCGGGGCCGTGTCGTCAGAGATACGCACGGAGAGATCTACGGCTTGACGGGCGTCAATTTCGATATCACGGACAGGAAATCGGCGGAAGAGGAAGTGCTTGAGAGCGAACGGAATTTCCGCCAATTAACCAACGTTCTGCCGCAAATCGTTTTCACAGCCAACTCCGCCGGAGTCATCGATTACCGCAATGAGCGGTTTTGTCAGATCAGCGGTTTGTCCGCGCAACCGCCGAATCCGATTCACTGGACCGAATTGCTAAGTGTCGAAGATCGTCAAGAAACACTTGCCGTTTGGCAACAAGCGGTGGACGAAGGAGCGCCTTTTGTGCGGGAAGTCAGAATCTGGGATCGACTTCTGGCGCAAAACCGCTGGAACCGGCTTCGCGCGATTCCGGTTCGCAACAACGAAGGCGTTTTTGTGCGCTGGATCGGAACATTTTCCGATATACACGATCACAAGACGGCCGCCGAGCGACTGGAGAGCGAAGTTGCCAGCCGCACGAGCGATCTCAACCGGTCGCTCACTTTGCTGCGGCAGCGGGAAGAACAACTGGAGAAGTCACTGCAGGAAAAAGATGCGTTGCTCCGGGAGATTCATCACCGGGTGAAGAATAACCTGCAAATCATTTCCTCCCTGCTGAGCATGCAGGCGGCGACGGCTACCGGGCCGGCGGTGGGTCCGCTGCGCGATAGTGAACGGCGGATCGCCAGTATGGCGCTCATTCACGAACAGCTGTATGGCACAGACGATATGCAAACAGTGGAGTTCGGCGCCCATGCGCATCTGCTCTTTGAAAGGCTGATGGCTTCTCTGGGCGATAGTGCCGGTATCTGCTGCAAACTCGATCTTGCAGCGGTGAACTTGACCATCCATCAAGCCATACCGTGCGCGCTCATTCTGAATGAGTTGCTGACGAATGCATTCAAATATGCCTATCCGCAAAAGTCAGGCGAAATCTCAGTTCATCTCTCGCGAGCGAACGATTTGGTGACAATGTCGGTCTCAGATCAAGGAGCGGGTTTGCCTTCCGAGGTCGATCCATTTGAGCCTAAAACATTAGGCCTGCAGATTGTGAACGTTTTGGTGCAGCAATTGGATGGCGAATTAAAAGTCGCCGGACCGCCGGGTGCAATGTTTGCCGTGCTCTTTCGCCAGCAGCAGGCTGTGAACGATGTTGCAATGGCAAAGGCGGTTAGTGTTGGTTAAACTTGCGCGAAAAGAAATCGGCAGTTGCGAGGTAGGCGTCTAACCAATCGCGGTAGCGCAGGAAGTCGTGGATTTCGTTGGGGAATATCAGTTCCTCGAACGGGACCTTTCGAACTCGCAACGCTTCAGCCAAAACTTCAGTTTGATTGAACGAAACGTTACGGTCGTCGTCGCCGTGAATCAGGAGTACTGGGCTCTTCCAATCGTCGATAGTGGCCATGGGCGAGGAATCGAAGGCGCGCCGCAAATCGTGCTTGAACTGTTCTTCCTCGCGGGGATCTCCGCTGACCGGTTCTGCAAGGCCGCGCCAACTGCTCCAATCGTGAACGCCATGAAAGTCCACCCCAGCGGCGAAAAGATTCGAGGCGCGCGCCAGGCCCATGGCTGTCAGATAGCCGCCGTAGGAGCCACCCCACAATCCGACTCGTGCAGGGTCAACATCGGGACGGTTCTTCAGAAAAAGGCCTGCGCCGACTACGTCGTTGTACTCGCTGCCGCCGTCGGCGCCATAATTGAGCGCTTCACGAAATTGCATCCCGTAGCCAATGCCGCTTCGATAGTTCACTGAAAGGACAACGTAGCCTTGGCTGGCGAGGTACTGATTCATCGCGAAGGCGTTTGAATAGTAGTACATGTAATGGAAGCCGAGGAGCATCTGGCGGCGTGAGCCACCGTGGAAAAAGGCCAATGCCAGGTGCCGTTCGCCCGCGTTTGCATTGGGAGGCAAGAAGAGCTGACCGTGGACAACCATGCCGTCGGCGGCAGTGATCAGCACGGCTTGCGGCTTGATCAAGCTGGCGGCAGGGAATTCGGCTGGTACCAGTTCGTCGGCCAAGCTTTGCAGCTTGCCGGTTGCTGTGAGGCGAACCATGGGGTGTGCTTTCTCGCGGTAGCTCGAAGCCAGGAAAAAGAGCGCTGAACCATCGGCCACGGCTATTGGGGAGAAATCGATTCGTTCGCCGCTCGTCAACTGCTTTGCCGAGGCACCATCTTCGACGCCGACACTCCACAGATGCCGGGCGTCAATTTCGCCAATGTTGCTTGAATAGAAAACAGTCTTTCCGTCCGACGCAGCCGAAACGTGTTCGACTTCGCCTTCTCCGGGCGTTAGATCCAGCGGCGTTCCACCTTTGGTGCTGACGCGGTAAAGATGGCACCAGCCGGTTCGTTCCCAGGGAAACACTAATTGATCATTCGCTGCCCACCAGAGTTGTTCGCTCGATCCGAGTTCATGGAAGACGCTGCCCACGCCGGGACTTGCCTCGAAGGCAACATGTGTTTTGCCGCTGCTTAAGTCGGTGAAGCGAATGGACCAGGGTTCGCCTTCGCGGTGCGGCCGAGGGCCGATTCGTGGGCTAGTCGATGGAATTCGGATGTAGGCTAGATGAGTGTCATCGGGCGACCAGACGGGCTCACCATCGTAATCGGTGCTTGGGTCGATATAGCGGAGTGTTTTGTCCGCAAGCGAATAGACGCCGATGAAACTATGGCGGCTGCGTTCGCTCACGAACGCGAGCAGCTTGCCATCGTGAGACCAACGTAAGTCCGATTGCTTGCCTTTTTGGGTGACGATGCTCTTCACCTCTTCGCCGGTCGGCAACATGGTGAAAATCTGATCTGCGCGCACGAACGCGATTAAACCGCCGACCGGCGAGACCGCTGGAGCGCGTCCCGTTGTCAGCTTCTTAAGTGCGGAGCCGTCGGCATTGGCGAACCAGATCTCTTGTTCGGGCGTAATCGGGCTGAAAGCCGGATTGGGATTCTCGCCGCCGTTCTCGAGTTCTCCGCCGCGCACAAAGACAACATATGAACCGTCATGCGCCCAAGCGATTTCGCCGATGTCTTGTCCATCGTCTTCGCTGAAGTTGCTCACGCGAATCGCCTTCCAATCGGGTCCTGCGGCGACGTAAACGTTGCGTTTCCCTTTTTCGTTTTCCAGCCAAGCGACCTTGGCTCCGGTAGGCGAAGCGATGGGCGCGCTGGCAAAAGGAGCGCTTAGAATCTGCTCCAAGGTGAACGAGGGAGCGGCGGCGGCGAGATGAGCGAAGGCAAGAAGTCGCGATTGTAAAAGTCAGTTTGAACATAGCGAGTCTGATTTAATAACACTGTACACACATGTCAACCAATCTTGTCCCAATCACCGTTGCGCACGGCGACGGTATCGGCCCGGAAATCATGGCCGCATCGCTCCAAATCATGAAAGCTGCCGGTGCGCGCATTCAAGAGGAGACGATTGAGATCGGTGAAAAGGTCTATTTGCGCGGCATAAGCGGCGGTATCGAACCGAGCGCGTGGGAATCGCTGCGGCGCACCAAAGTCTTCTTCAAAGCGCCCATCACGACTCCGCAAGGCGGCGGCTACAAGTCGTTGAACGTTACCGCCCGCAAGACCCTTGGGCTTTATGCCAACATTCGCCCCTGCGTCTCCTATCACCCTTATGTCCAGACGAAGCATCCTAAGATGGATGTCGTCATCGTACGTGAGAACGAGGAAGATCTTTATGCCGGCATCGAGCATCGCCAAACTGATGAAGTTTATCAATGTCTGAAGCTGATTTCGCGTCCGGGCACTGAGAAGATCGTTCGCTACGCGTTCGAATACGCCCGCCAGAACAAGCGCAAGAAGGTTACATGCTTCGCCAAAGACAACATCATGAAGCTGACCGATGGCATTTTCCACAAGGTCTTCGATGAGATCGGCGCGGAGTATCCCGAATTTGAGAAGGAGTTCTGGATTGTCGATATCGGTGCGGCGAAGATGGCGGATACGCCGGAAGCATTCGATGTAATTGTGATGCCGAATCTGTATGGAGACATACTTTCCGACGTGGCTGCGCAGATTGCCGGTTCAGTTGGGCTGGCCGGTTCAGCGAACATCGGCGATCGATGCGCGATGTTCGAAGCCATTCACGGCTCGGCTCCGCGACGGGCGGGACAGAACCTAGCGAATCCTTCGGGGTTGCTTTTGGGCGGTGTGTTGATGTTGGTTCATATCGGGCAGCCTGACGTGGCGGAACTGGTCCACAATGCCTGGCTGCGTACGCTCGAAGAAGGTATTCACACCTACGATATTTTCAAAGAAGGGACCAGCAAGCAGAAGGTCGGCACCAAGGAATTTGCCGAAGCGGTAGTGGCGCGCATGGGTAAGAAGCCGGAGAAGTTGAAGCCGGTGGCTTATTCGCGTGAGCCGAACAAGGCGCTGCATCAGGCTTTGAAGGCCACGACCCGGTCGAAAAAGGAACTTGTCGGCGTGGATGTGTTCTTCGACGCCAAGGGGCCGAATCCAGTGGAGTTTGGCAAGAAGCTGGAGACTTTCAACGGCGGGGGACTAAAGATGTCTTCGCTATCAAATCGGGGCACCAAGGTGTATCCCAACGGTTTTGAAGAGACGTTCTGCACCGACCATTGGCGGGCGCGTTTTGTGAGCGAGACGCCGGGCGGCGCTGTGTCGCACGCCCAAATCGTGAGCCTGCTGGACCGCACGGGCAAAGCCAATATGGACTTCATCAAGATTGAAAACCTATATACCTTCGATGGCCAGAAAGGGTTCGGAGCCGAAGGCGAATAAAGCAAAGCAAATGAAACAAAAATGAGCAGCGGCACCCATGCTTTGCCCGCGTCCGACAAGCCAATGGTCGGCGTCATTATGGGCAGTAAGTCGGATTGGGAAACAATCTCGCGCACCAGCGATTTGTTAGAAGCGCTGGGTATTCCACATGAATGCACGATCGTGTCGGCGCACCGTACGCCGGATTGGATGGCCGATTATGCGAAGACGGCTGTGTCGCGCGGACTGGAAGTGATTATCGCGGCGGCGGGTGGTGCGGCCCATCTGCCCGGGATGGTGGCCGCGCATACGCCGCTGCCGGTTTTGGGTGTTCCGATTCGCAGCAGCATTTTAAACGGCGTCGATTCGCTGCTGTCGATAGTGCAAATGCCGGCGGGCGTTCCCGTGGGTACGCTGGCGATCGGGCCGCCCGGCGCGGCGAATGCAGCCATCCTGGCCGCCGCGATTCTCGGCATCAAATATCCAGCCATCCGCACGCGCCTCGAAACATACCGCAAGAACCAAACGGAGACCGTTCTCGGAGACCGCAACCTTTGAAACCGATCTTGCCCGGCAGCGCCATTGGCGTTCTTGGCAGCGGGCAACTTGGGCGCATGTTCGCGATTGCGGCTCGCCGCATGGGTTATCGGGTGCACACGCTGTCTCCCGATGAAGACACGCCCACGGGGCAAGTAGCCGATCTGGAAATCAAAGCTTCTTATGAAGATTTGAAGGCGGTAGCGGATTTTGCCTCCGCAGTTTCAGTGGTAACATTCGAATTCGAAAATGTTCCGGCCGCGACGGCCGCAGCAGCAGAGCGAGGTGCTCCGGTGCGGCCAGCGGGCCACATTCTGCATACTACGCAGCACAGGCTACGGGAAAAGACTTTCCTAGCGAAAGCCGGATTGCCCGTCACTCCCTTTCGGCGAGTGACGAGCCTGGAGGAACTAGCGAAAGCGGCGGACGAAATCGGATTACCCGCGATCTTGAAGACTGCCGGTTTTGGTTATGACGGCAAAGGGCAGCATCGCATTCTGAGCAAGGCCGATTTCGCAGCCGCCTGGCAAACGGTGGGCGCAAGTGAATCCGTGCTCGAAGCTTTGGTCGATTTCGAGTGTGAGATTTCGGTGGTGGCTGCGCGCTCGACGGCAGGCGAGTTTATTCACTTTGGCGCGGTTGAAAATCAGCATGGTGACGGTATATTGCGTCTTTCGATTGCACCGGCGCGCGTTTCCGAACGAATAGCGCGGCAAGCGATTGAGATCGCGCGTACGGTGCTTAAGACGCTCGACGTGGTGGGCGTACTCTGCGTTGAGTTTTTTGTTGCGAAAGACGGCAGCTTACTGATAAACGAGTTGGCGCCGCGACCGCATAACTCAGGGCACTTCACGTTTGATGCCTGCGTGACGAGCCAGTTTGAACAACAGTTGCGGGCGGTGTGCGGTTTGCCGCTGGGTTCGCCGCTGCAACTTTCACCGGCGGCGATGATCAACGTGTTGGGAGACAAGTGGATTTCCGCCGAGCCGAATTGGGCGGCGGCGGCATCCGTTCCGAATGTGAAGTTGCATCTCTATGGCAAACTGGCGGCGCGGCCGGGCCGCAAGATGGGGCACATGACGGCGTTGGCGCCAACGGTAGAGCAAGCGCTGGCGGATGTGAATCGGGCGTTCGACCTTCTCTAAAGATCATCGGCGCAGGAGAGAGAGTAAGCTGCCGAAAATCGCCAATTTCGCGTTGGGTGGGTGATTATGCGCCTGCTTGGAAGCTTCGGTGATTTCGACTTGATCCTGATGCCGCAGATGCACTGCCATCTCGCGGGCAGTCGCGTAGCGGCGGTTCGGATCGCGTTCCAAAGCCCGACAAACGATCGCTTCGAGTTGCGCAGGGATGGCCGGTTCGATTTCGCGGGGCGGGGTCGGATCGTGAGTTAGCTTGCGATTCATGATCACGAAAGGGTTATCGCCCGAAAACGGCGTCGTGCCCGTCAACATCTCATAAAGCGTGACCCCGAGAGCGTAGATATCGCTGCGAGCGTCCCCGCGTTTCCCCTTGACTTGTTCCGGCGAAATGTAATCGGCCGTTCCCATCACCTGTGAGAGCTTGCCGAAGGTCAAGCGGCGAGTGCCGGTTGCGCCGGCGATGCCAAAGTCGATCAGCTTTACATGGCCGGCGCCATCCACCAAGATGTTCTCCGGCTTCAGGTCGCGATGCACTACTCCTTGGGAGTGAATGTACTCCAATGCGTCGCAGATTCCGAGCGCGATCTTCACGGCTCTTTCGGGCGAGAGCCGTTTCTCAGCGCTTAAAATCTTCCGCAGCGGGTCACCTTCGACCCACTCCATTGCGATATAGACCTGGGACGCATTATCATTGCTAAACACTTTCGGGACCGAGGGATGGTTCAGCCGAGTGCCGATTTCGCGCTCGCGGCAAAAGCGGTTATAGAAGGTAAGATCGCCTTCCACTTCCGGGCGGGGAACCTTCAGCACAACAGTCTGGCTGGTGCGCAGGTCAATCGCACGATAGAGGACCGCGGTGGAAGTTGTCGCCACAGGACTCTCGATCCGGTAATCGTCTATTTGTCCGCAAAGCTGGATTGTGAGCATAGGGATCAAGGCAAGAATAGGGCGAAAGCCGCGAGGAAGTCATATAGAGTTTGTAAAGAGTTTATTAAGATCGGCGGTCTTATCGGCTCCACGATACAAATGGAGGCCACCGATAGGCCTGTAAAGTAAATTAAGTTGGTATAAAACGAAACCTGAGTGGATGAATCGCTTCCTTTTTTACGCGTTTTTGTTTTGGACGCTGTGTTGTAGCGCTGAGGCGCAGCGACCGATTGCGCAAGAAATGACTTTGGTCTCCAATGATGGGCTTTGTTCGGGTGATACCGCCGCTGACGTACCGCTAAAACCGGCACCGGGCGACCCGCCCCATTTAAAAATCTGGGGTGGCTTTTGTGATGACAGCAAGGAGCGGAAAACGGTGCTTGCTGAAACTTCTACCTTTCCGGCGCCGCGGTTTTTGCGAATCTATACGATTGGCTGGGGCGAGTCGCCGAAGCTCTGGCTCGAGCGGGTCTCCGATGGAGTGCGGTACCTGGTGATGCCGGAAGAGCCACACGGAAGACGCTGGTCGCTTTGCAATTATGAGCTACCTCCAGACTGGCAGGGCAGGGAAGTCCGGCTGGTGGTGGAAGAAAAACATTTTCAAGGACTTTGGCGAGCCTTCAGCGAACCGCTGGAAGGGGACGGCAAAGTTCGATTGGGCGATGCGTGGCGGCTTCTGCGCTTGACGGCGTTGCACTTTTTCGTTCTTGCAAGCTGCGCGCTCGCAGTCACCATTCTTGCGATTTGGCGCGGCGTGCGTGACAAGGTTTACGCAGGGCTGATCACTTTAGCGGCGATGGCCTTTCCGGGCTATTGTCTCTTTTGGTTGACCCTGTGGAACGCAAGAGTAAGCCACTACGCGGCAATAGCTGCCATAATTGCCGCTCCCTTGGGCGTGGTGTTCGGAATTCGTAAACTGGACGCGCCGGGGCGAGCGATTCTAAAAACACTGATAAAGCCACTGCTTTTGACGGGCGCCGCGACGCTGATGGTGCTTGCTTCCGGGTTCTTGTACGGAGGAACACAGGATGCCCTGGGCTGGCCGAAATCGCGTTACACGCACCTTCTGCCGCCGGACAACGAGTTGCCGTATTTGTTCGCGAACGGGGCGCGGGAGCCGCATGTGCCAACACCGTTGTTGGGCGATTGGCTTTCGAGCGACCGTCCGCCGCTGCAAACCGGGATGGTGTTGGCGCAGTTTCCGCTGTTTGGAAAACCGCGCGAGTTGAATTACACCATCGTTTCGATGCTGGCGCAGAGCTGGTGGATTTTCGCTTTATGGCTGTTGCTGACTACTTTCGAAATTGACGGGCGGGCGGTGAGCGTCGCGTTAGCGGCATGTCTTTTTTCCTCGTTCGTTTTCGTGAACACATTTTTCGTTTGGCCCAAGCTGCTGTCGGCGGCGTTTACGCTTGGTTTCTGTGCCGCTTTCGCCGCAAAAGGCGCGAGCCGCATTCCGGAGTGGGTGAAGTGGCTGGTGCCCGGCACCCTCTGCGGATTCGCGATGCTCGCCCATGGGGGAAGTTTTTTCGCGCTGGCGCCTGGCGTGCCGCTGATTCTTATTTGGAGGCGCAGCCGGCCGATTGCGAAGCAAATGGCGGCGACAATCGTCTGCGCGCTGGCCGTTTATGCGCCGTGGGCGGTTTACCAGAAGTTCTATGACCCGCCCGGGAACCGCTTGTTGAAAATGCACTTTGCCGGCGTAGGTGGGGTAGACGGGCGAACGTTTTCTCAGGCTTTTGCGGATGGCTACGGTGAGCTGAGAGTGAGAGAGCTCATATGGAACAAGGAGTCGAATTTTGAAATGGCCTTTGGCAGCGGCATCGAGAATCTACACAACACGCTATTGATGACGGAGGCTTTGTTCCGATACCGCGCCGATCGATGGGCGAAGGCCGCGGACCTCGGGTTCGAGATTCGGGAAAAAGAGTTCTTCTATTCGGCTGCGAATCTCGGACTTTTTGTTTTTGCGCCCTGTGCGTTGTTGTGGGGAGTGTGGCAAAGGCGATTTCGAACCACCGAGTGGCGGGTGTCTGGACTCGCGTGGATTTTTGTTTTTGTGGCGATGACGTGCTGGTGCCTGATTATGTTTGGTCCTCACACGACGAGCATTCATCAGGGCAGTTACGCGCTGACGCTGTTGGCGATAGCATCCGGGGTGTTGGCCTATTGGAGCATTTCCAAGGAACTCGCGGTGATTGCGACGGGTATTCAGATCGTTATCGGGTTCTTGACCAACGAAGTGTTGGCGCGGGTTCCCTATCCAAAGGCGATTTTGCCGGAGGGGTTCATTCACAGGGATACGTTCGTTTTGCTTTGCCTGGCGGTTGCTTCAGTTGCGTGGCTGCTGCGTGAGACCGCCTTACAGCGGCCCGGCTTGGAAGCGGACGAAGATAATCTTCGATTCCCCATTGCTGTCGGTGAGGACGGCTGGAGATTCTCGATCATTGAAGAGGATGACCAGTGTTGAGACCGTTTCTGTGCGCGTTGATTTTGAGTTCTACGCTTCTGCGGCCAGCGAGGCCCGCCGAGCAACCTTCCGCGAATGAGAATCCGCAACTCGGGTTGAGGGTGATTGCGGTGCAGAAGGACGGGCCCGCGCAAAAAGCGGGTATTCAAACGGGGGACTTGATCTTCTCCTGGTCGCAAGATGAAAGACGCGGCCGGTTCTCTTGGCCGATTGAGCTAGAAGCCGTGTACCGAGAGCTTCGGCCTCGAGGGCCTGCGGCTTTGCACGGTGAGCGAGGGGGGAAGCGCATTGACTGGACGATTCGCGGAAACGACTGGGGCTTCGATACAGCACCGGCGTCGCCTGAGATGGCAGCGCTGGCGCAGCGAGTGGAAGAACTGGCTAAAGCGGAGAAGCCGGATGCGTTGTTGGCATTTTGCAAGCAGGAGTTAGCGGCCGTAAAGGCTACTTCCGGAGCGCGGAGCTATTTGCTCGCGAAGGCGGCTCATGGGCTGGCCGCGCACAAGCATATCGATGAGGCGAATGAGTTATACCGGAGAGCTGCCACGGAAGCGCCATTACAGCCGTTTTATGTTGCGATTCAGGTATACGACAACTGGGGAAGCGATTTGTGGGAAGCCAATCTTTGGAGCGCGTCCTGGGAGTGTTATAAGGAAGGGCTGCGCAGGTTTGACGGCGGGTCGCCGGCGAATGAGGCATATTTTCTTGAGCAGCTAGCGGACGGCAGCGATCGTGCGAACGCGCTGCGCGAGGGAATCGGGTACGCACGGCGAGCGATAACCATTCGGCGTTCATTAGGCGATCAGATTGGGCTCAAGGAGAGTATTACTCAGCTTAGCGTTCTGCACTTCGAATTGGGCGATTTAGCTTTTGCCGAGGTAGAGGCAAGGCGGGCGCTGGCGATTGCGATTCGACTCGGGGAGCCGCTCGCGGGGCAATTTAACAACATGGGAAGCGTTCTCTATACGGAGGGGCGGTTAACGGAAGCCGAGACCTATTTACTGAAGAGCGTGGCGGCGGGCGAGAAGGAACATATACCGGACCCCGCGCTCGCCATTTTGTGGACCAATCTCGGTGCATTGGCGTCCGATCGAAATAATATGCCCAGGGCTGAATATTACCTGGAGCGGGCGATCGCGCTATTCGAGAAAGCCGGCCCATCGGTTGAGGATAGACTCGAAGCCCCGCTCGGGAGCTTGGCGGATATCAAACGTCTGGAGCATCAGAATGGCGAGGCGCTCGCGCTGATCAAACGGGCGCAATCGATTGCCGAACGCACCGGCATGCCCGGAGCCCGCAACGTGCCACTGCTCATTAAATATGCCTGGATTCTGTCGGCTACGGGAGATCTTACTGGGGCGAAGGCTACCGCAAAGCGAGCGCAGGATGCGGCGAAGGCCGCAAATCCGCGGGGCATCGATTTCGCGGAAGCGACCAAGGTTCTGGGGGAGTTGTTGGCCTATGGGGGAGAGCTCGCAGAGGCGGAAGTGACGGAAACGGAGGCGAGTAAGCTACTGGCGACCCTGCAACCAACGGGTACCCAACATGCCGAAGCGCTGGCGGAACTTGCGAAGATCGAAGACCAACGCGGAGAGACGGACGTAGCTCTCGAAAACTATGAGCACGCGCTTACTATTTACGGAGCGGAAAACCGGCTACCAGATCGGGGAGACAGCCTTTACTTTGTAGAGCGGTATTCCGATTGCGTTTCCGGCTACGCCGCTTTGTTGTGGCGATTGGGCCGAAAGGAGAGTGCGTTCGAGGTTCGCGATTCCTCGCGGGCCATTACGTTGAACAAAATGCTGCGGCAGAGCCATATCGAACTGCTAGGGGCGGGGCATGCGCTGCAGCTGGAGAACGAACGAAAGCTGGAGCGCCGGCTGGCTGAGCTATCCGATCAAAGGGTCCGGATGCTGGCGAAGGGTGACACGCAGTCGGTTTCAAGAATCGAACAGGAGATCGGCTCGACTGCGGTGGAACGCGATCTGATTGAGCAGCGACTGCGGCGGGAAGACCCGCGGTACGCGGCGATGACGCAACCGGTAAAAAGCGATATCAAGCAGCTTGAGCGGATGATTGAGCCGGATACGGCTCTGATCGAGTACTCAATGGGCGAAAAAACAAGCTATGTGAGTGTTTTGCGGCAGCAAGGGCTCACATCCTGGCCGCTGCCGCCGGAAAAAGAGATAGGGCAACTGGCACGTACGGTACATGAGGCGTGGTCAAAGCCAAGCAAGCCGGGCGCTGGGCCAGATACGGCTGCGCGGCAGTTGAGCGACTTGATTCTGGGTCCGGTTGCGGATGAGATTCGCGACAAGCGCCGATTGGTGATTGTGGGAGATGGAATGCTCCAATACGTTCCGTTCGCTGCGCTTCCATTGCCAAATGACGAAGAGCATCGGCCACTGGCAGAACGGTATGAGGTGGTGAATGCACCATCGGCATCGCTGCTGGCGGTGTTGCGCAACCGCGCACGGGCCAGAGTGAACGGATTTTCGGTGGCGGTGGTTGGGGATCCGGTTTTTAGCTTGAACGATCCGCGCGAAGGCGTTCATGGGACGCGTTCGCGCGGCGATCAAGAGCCGGTCTCCGAGGAGCAGCCGGCAGATGTTGAAACAGAGGCGGAGCGGGCCGATCTGGATGGGCGCGGTTGGAAGCTAACACGACTGGTTCATGCGCGCGAGGAAGCTGAGGCGATTGCATCGGTAATTCCGAAGGATCGCTTGTTCCTGGCGCTTGACTTCGCGGCGAATCGGGCGGCGGCGACAGGAGCGCAGGTGGCGCAGAGCCGGATTGTGCATTTTGCCACGCACGGTGTGTTCGACGCAAAGAACCCTGCGATGTCCGGGCTGGTTTTTTCGCTTGTGGATGCGAAGGGAAATTCTGAGCCGGGTTTTGTTGGTTTAGAAGATATTTACCGGCAACATCTTTCGGCTGATTTGGTGGTGTTGAGCGCATGCGAAACGGCGCTGGGAGAGGAAGTGCAGAGCGAAGGGTTGGTGGGACTCACGTGGGGATTTCTTTATGCAGGCGCGAGAAGCGTGGTGGCGAGTTTGTGGCGCGTAAACGATGCCAGTACGGCGGAGTTGATGCGGATTTTCTATGAGGGCATTGAGAAGAAAGGCTTGCCGCCTTCAGCAGCGTTGCGGCAAGCCCAATTGACAGTTTCGCGAATCCCCCAATGGTCTGCACCTTATTATTGGGCGGGATTTATTATTGAAGGAGATTACGCGTGGCGAGCGGCTAAACCTTCACCCAGCCGCGCTTTTCCGAACTCTCACTAACCTTTTCGAGCAGAATCATACCCTTGAGCCCGTCTTCGAATGTCGGGAAATCGACGGGTGCGGAGGGGTCGGCGACTTTGGCGTAAAAGCGCTTGAAGATTTGTTTGTGGGAATCATCGTACCCTTCGCTGTGACCGCCTGGAAGATCGGCAAAGCCGGCGGCTCCCGGATAGAAGAGCGATGCGTCTTTGACAATCAATTGGTTGGGTTCGTTGCGATGGCCGATCCAGAGTTGATCGGGCTGTTCCTGATTCCAGGAGACGCCGGCTTTTGTGCCGAAGATCTCAAACGTAAAACGATTCTTGGCGCCGGCGGAGACTTGACTCACGGTGAATGCGCCGCGTGCGCGGTCACCCATGTGCAGCATGACCATGCCAAAATCTTCGGTATTGATGGGGAAGGTTTCGTAATCGTTGGGAGCGAGCTTCTTGCCGGAGAACGTTTCCACCGAGCCCTTGGGCCGTTTGCGTGTCTTGTGAAAGATCATTAAATCAGCGCAGACTTCAGTAATGGAAAGAGCAGTGAGGTGCTGGATCATGTCCATCCAGTGTGAGCCGATATCGCCCATGACGCGCAGTTTGCCGTTTGATTTGGCATCCAGACGCCAGTTCCAATCGGTGTCGTAGAGCAGCCAGTCTTGTGAATAGGTGCCTTGCACCACAAGAATTTCACCGAGATCGCCGTGCGCGATCATCTGACGGATTTGTTGAACCACAGGGTAATAGCGCAAGTTGTGTTGCACGCAGTTGACCGCATTTTTCGCTTTGGCGGCGGCGACCATTTTGCGCGCTTCGTCGGCAGTCATGCTGAGCGGTTTTTCGCAGAGAACCGCTTTGCCGGCGTCGATGGCCGCGAGCGACATCGAGCAATGGTCGACGTTGGGGGTGCAAATGTGCACGGCGGCGATTTCCTTGTTATCCAGAACTTCTTTGAGGTTCGCGGTGGCGAATGGGATGTTCATGGCCTCGGCGAACTTCTGCGCTGTTTCCGGACGGCTGCCGACTACGGCGGCCACTTCCACGTTGCCCAGGCGGCGAACATTTTCGGTGTGCACTTTGCCCATGAAGCCAGTGCCGACAATGGCTGTTTTGATCGTTTTCATCTTGGTTGGTACCGAAGGTTAGTATATGCGAGAGGTAAAAGTGCAACACTGCAACCTCAATTTCCGAACGGCTTCACCGCGTGGCCAATCGTAAGAAGATCAGCCGAACCTTTGTGACTCTAGCTTGAGCCCGAGTGGATATCACTTCGGAAATGGCGGGGGTTTCGAACTTCGTGACATAGCTCTCCGTCCCCGAAGTTATGTGAAGTTATGAAGTTAGAGGCCGACGGCCCAATCCTTGGAAACCTTGAAGACAGGGGGGCGGCGGCGAGTCCAGGAACGTTGGAGACCAGCAAGATGTCGGCGGCGGGCGGAAGTCCATGCCATGCGATCTGCGACTCGATCGGTGATCTACGAGCCGCGGCCGGGTCTCTTTTCTTTTCGATAGGCGGCGTACGTTTTTGGGCCTTGCATTTGTTTGAGTGCGTTCCATGCGGTCAATATTTCTTGTCTGGTGACGTTGCGATTGGCGGGGTCGGCGCGAAAGTCGGTGATGAAGTTGTTCATGCGCGCCGACGGAATTTGCGGTAAGCGCCCTTCGGCGCTCATCAATTTGCGAAGATGGTCGGCCAAGTCCCGATAGGAAAAAACGGCGTGCCTTTCTTGCATTTGCCTGCGCCAATCATTAAGCCAATACCATTGGCCTGATTTGTCTTTCAAACCGGGCGACTTCCGGTGTACGAGTTCGAGTAGGAAATCCTTAGTCTTTCTGTCGCCGACGTACTGTTGTACGGGATTGTCCGCTGCCAGAGGGTCCCGTTCCTTGCCCGTTTCTCGCGGCAGTACCGGTCTTCGTTTGGGGATGACGCCTTTGCGCAGATATTCGCGGATTAATTCCTCCAGTTCGATCTTACGGAAATTGCCGACATGAATGCCGATCTTCTTGGCAAACGATTTGAGTTCGGCGGCGTAGAAGTAGCCGGCATCAAATTGCGCCACTGTCATATTGGGCCGCAGCATGGTTTGCTGCTAGTCTAGCGGTTGAGGCGGATTGATGACGCTAGTGATTCGCGGGAGAAAAATCCGAGTACGCTGGCGGAGCAGCACACCGCGTCTCACAACGCCGGCCCGGCGGAGTTTGGGACTCGCAATCTCGGCTTTGTTGGCGCCGTGCTCACTGATTTCTTTCACACTGACCGGTTGGAGTGTTGCGGCGGACGAGCGTTGGACCAGTGCGCAGTTTTTTGTGGCACACGGATTTTTTTCGCACTGGCAAAGCTGGCTGGCGGCATCTATCGTCTTGCTGTTGCTGGCGCGTTTACTCAGCCAGGGAACGAGCGGAACGGCCACTTGAGTACCGCCAGTACTCCGAGTTTTGGCGGTGCCTCTTGTGACGTCGAAGCTAGACACTAAAAGTACGACCGTTCGACTCCGATTATCCATATTTGAGTATGAGTAATCATCGGGAGCCGCGCCAAGACCTCTGCTAAACTATAGAAAGTGCGAAAGTTTCGTAGGAGCGAAAACTTTTGGCATCTGACATGCATCAAGATGGCAGAAGGTTAATCTCACATGAGGGTTGAGCCAAGAACTACGGCAGTTGCAATTCGGGCAGAGAACATTCGTTCCTGGCCAGCAATAGTACTTCAAGGTAGTGCGTTTGTTTTAGAGCGTGTAGGCGCATGGGCGTCCGATACGGCCCAGCAGTTCGGGGCGATGGTGGCGGCGTTGATGGCTCCGGCGGTGTTGTCCGTGTACGCAGTTGTGGCTTGGTGCTTAGCCGCAAATTTAGGTTGGACTGATACATTCGTTTTCCAGAGTGGACCATTGTCGAATTGGATGATCTGGATGGGCATTGCCGTTTTAGTGAGCTTAGCGGCGGGGATTTTGCGCAAACGTTCACGAACGGAACAAGAATAACCCAAACCAAGTAAATTTGAAACGCGGCACACCAGTATGGTGTGCCGTTTTTCTTTGTTATCCTCAAAAACAAGGAATCTTCGGACCTTCCCATGTCAATGAGTTCGCGTTCTTACGTGAATCGCTACACCCCTTCGAGCCGCTTCCCTCCCGGGGTGAAGTGGCTTCTTGTTGTGAATATAGTGATCTTCGTGTTGCACTGGCTGGGGCCGCCGCTGAGCTCCATTCTGAAGATGCTGGCGCTGCAGCCATCGGAAGCGGTGGTGGGCCTGAAGGTGTGGCAAGTTTTTACTTACATGTTCTTGCACGCGGGCGTGATGAGCCTGGTTTGGAACATGTTGGCGCTCTGGCTGTTCGGCGCAGAATTGGAGCGCACCTGGGGCACGCAGAAATTCGTGCGGTACTACCTGATTTGCGGTTTAGTGGCCGGGCTCGCCGTCATTGTTTTGACGTACGCCTTCGCTCAGCAGAACGCATCTGTTTCCGGCTCGAACGGGGCGATTTATGGATTGCTGATAGCGTATGCGGTAGTTTTTCCGGATGCCACACTGCTGTTCGGATTTCTGATCCCGATGAAGTCGAAATATTTTGTTGCGATCATCGGCGCCATCGTATTTTTCCAAAGTTTCCCCTTTTCGATTGCGGAAACTGCGCTGTTGTTCGGAATGCTGGCAGGCTATCTGTTGTTGCGCGGCAAGACGCTGCAAGGACGGATTCGGCAACCGGCCATAGCCGGTTACAAGGAGTGGAAAATGCGCCGGGCACGCAAGAAATTCGAAGTCTACTTGAAGAAAAAGGATTCCGACCGGGATCGCTGGGTCAATTGAGATATTTTCGTAGCTAAGGGGCGGTTCTGCACCGTCCATTGCTAAAGGAAAAAATATGAGGAATCGAGTTATTCTCGGGGCTTTGAGCCTCGCCGCCCTCCTGGTAGTCGCCCCACTCTATTTGGTCGGGCAGGATCAGCAACAGCAAAGTACCGATTCGGTCGCTAAGCCCAAAAAACCGGCCACGAATCCCGACGAGCAGCCGAATCCGGATAAAGCGCCGATCCCCTCTGAATTTAAAAAGCCCAAAGACGCGGCTGCGGCCGGAGACGTGCCAACCTTCCGTACCACTGCCAACACGGTAGCTGTGGATGTAGCCGTTTTGGACGATCGCGACAATTTCATCCCGCGCATTCCGCAAGGCAACTTCCGGATCGAAGAAGATGGCGTGCCCCAACAGATTACACAATTCGGAACCAGCGAAGCGCCGATTACGATTTGCATGTTGATCGAATTTAGCGGACGGTTCCAAGCCTACTGGAGCGGCGGTTGGTATGAAACGCTGCAAGCTTCATACGGATTTTTGCAGACCCTGAAGCCGGACGATAACGTGGCGGTGGTGACCTATGATTTGCGGACCACGATTTTGTCCGATTTCTCACCGGATAAAACGCGGGCCGAGGAGGCGATGTCGCGCTTGCGCATTCCCGGTTTTAGTGAATCGAACGTGTTCGATGCTTTGACGGATATGGCGGATCGGATGAGCGGAATTGACGGGCGAAAAGCGATTCTGCTGATCGCCACCGGCCTCGACACGTTTAGCAAGATCACCTTTGACAAAGCGCGCAAGTCTCTGCAGGAGGCAGGGGTTCCGATCTATACGATCAGCATTCTGCAAATCGCCCGCATGGGTTTGGAATCGCGCGGAGGCATGGGAGCGCAGATTCAGAACATGGATTTCCTGCAGGCCGACAACGAGATGAAGACGTTTTCGAAGGAATCGGGCGGATTGAGTTTCTTCCCCCGCTTTCCTGGCGAGTATCCGCAGATCTTCCGGCAAATCGAGACGGCGATGCGGCAGCAATATTCGCTGACATATCACCCGACGAATTTGGCACGCGATGGCAAGTTCCGGCGCATCAAAGTGGAACTGGTAGACCCGGCCACTAACCAGCCCTTGCGCGTGGTGGATGGAAAAGGCAAGCCGATGAAGTACCGCGTGATCGCCAAGGCCGGCTATAAAGCACCGCGCGAAGTGGACTAAACTTCCCGTTCGAGAGAAAGCCAACGATTGTCAAGAACTCGATGTGTCGATATATGAACCCGATAGCGGGTGATTGACACTTCGAGTGGAAGGTTGCTACTTTCGGGATGTCTTTCGATGCGACCCGTTTCATCTCAACGCGCTCCTTCAGACGCCTTAATTCTTCTTGTGGACGACAACCGCGATGGTGTGCTCGCGCGGCGCTCTGTCCTCGAAGAGCTGGGCTATCAGGTAGTCACGGCCGGCTGTGGCCAGGACGCCCTGAACTTGAATGAGGAGCGCAACCCCGATTTGATCATCACCGACTACCGCATGTGCCCTATGGATGGTCTGGAGTTGATCGCGCATTTGCGCAAAGGCGGATTTCAGAAACCGATCATTTTGCTCAGCGGCTTTGTGGACGCGCTTGGTATGCGCTCGGAAAATACCGGCGCAGATGTAGTGATTCAGAAAAGTTCCAACGAAGTGGCGAATCTCGTGCGTTATACGAAGCGGCTCCTGATGGGGCCTAAGAAGCCGGCTGCCTCGCAAGGGGCCAGAGAACGACTGGCCACGCAGCGATAAAACGCGTTAAAAACGTTGCACGAAGATTTTCGTGAAGCCCGCATTGCGCAAGGAGTCGCGCGTGGAAGAGAGTTCAGCAGTGTCGCGGATGGGACCGATCAGCACGCGGTACAGGTTGGCGCCCGGCTTGGCGACGGCGTGCGCGTGAAAACCTTTCTTGCTTAGTGCGTTGGCCAAGCCATTGGCTTCTGTGTGACCGACGGCGGCCACCTGCAGGAACATTTGACCGCTTTGCGGGCCGCTGAAGGCACTTTGTTTGCCAGCGCGGTCAGCGTGCACCGCCGGAGGAACGGTGACGGGCGCTACGGTCGTTTCTTCGGGTGCAGGCGTAGCCGGCGTATCTTCCTTGGGCGGTGAAGCCGGCTCAGGCGGTGGAGGCTGCACAGTGTGCGTCTGCTCGGCCGCGGCGGGTGCGGCGGACGAAGGCGTGTTCGTGTCATTCGTCGCGTCCGCAGGCGGTGTGAGCGAATGTGTTTCCATGCTGCTCGTGCTGGCGGCTGGATCCGTTGCCGATGCCGATAGCACGGCAGGCTTCCTATCGGTTCCGTTGCGGCCGACCATGTAGCCGCCGGTGAATGCGATGCCTAGCAAAACGGCTAGCACAAAGAAAATAGCCAACAGGTGTCTGTTGCCGAGCAAGATTTCCGTCTCGTTTTCGCTGGTTGACGACATTTCTACCTAAAATTGTACTGGAAGCGACGCGCTATGAAAACCATGACGCGCGCTACAGTACGTAAGTAAGCTATGAAAACCAACTTTCGATTCATGTTCGCCGCGCTAGCGGGCAGCGTGGGTGCAGTGGTAATCGCCTATTCGCAGAATGCGTTGCCCGGCATGCCGCCGGTGAAAGATCCGAACAACATTTACTCAGAGACGCGCCCCGGTATGATTTCTCCGGTGATTGCGAATTATCCCTCGCGTGTTTACGTGCCGAATACCAAGAGCGACACCGTTGACGTAATCGATCCTGAAACGTTCAAGATTGTCGATCATTTCGCTTTGCCGAAGAAGCACGGTAAGCTGATGGAGCCGCAGCACATTGTGCCTTCCTGGGATTTGAAGAAGCTGTGGGTAGCGCAGGATTTGGGCGATCAACTGACCCTGATTGATCCGGCGACAGGCAAGAAGGGAGAGACGATTAATGTCGATGATCCTTACAATATGTACTATACGCCCGACGGCAAGTACGCGCTCATTATGGCTGAACGGGAGCAGCGGATTGATTTTCGCGATCCGCAAACGATGAAGCTAGTGACGCGGATGAGCGTCAATTGCAAGGGCGTCAATCATGCCGACTTCACGCCCGACGGCCGCATCATGATTGCCACGTGCGAGTTTTCGAGCGAATTGATCAAAGTGGATATCGTCGACAAAAAAGTGCTCGGGCATTTAAAGCTGGAGCCCAAGGGAATGCCGCAGGATTGCCGGCTTACGCCCGATGGCAAACACTTCCTGGTGGCGAACATGGAAGCCGACGGGGTACATATAATCGACTCAGAACCGTTCCATCAAGTGGGATTCATCAAGACAGGTAAGGGCGCGCATGGCATTTACTTCAGCCGTGATTCAAAATACGCATATGTCTCGAATCGTGGTGAAGGTTCGGTATCTTTGATCGACACGAGCACGTTGAAAGTCGACAGGAAGTGGACGATTCCCGGCGGCGGCAGTCCGGACATGGGCAATGTTTCGGCCGATGGCAAAACGCTGTGGCTTTCGGGACGCTATCACAACGAGGTCTATGTGTTCGATACGTCGAACGGGAAACTGCGCGCACGGATTAAAGTCGGCGATGGGCCGCACGGGTTGTGTATTTATCCGGTGCCGGGCCGCTATTCGATAGGTCACACGGGTAATTTTCGGTAGTACAAGCACGTGAGCGACGAACCATGGCTAAGAGGCGCGCTGGCGGGTGTTCACCCGCTGGTGATGCCGGTGTTCTTTAGCTTTCAGCAGGTGCGGGAGGATCTTGCGCGGCACACAGCGGGGCTTTCGAGCGATGAGGTCTGGTGTTTGGTGGGCGCGAATTCGCTTGGCTTCCAGTTGAAGCACATAGCGGGCAGCGTCGACCGGATTACCACTTACTTGATGGGCGAGTCGCTCAACTCTGAGCAACTGGCGTTCTTGAGCCAGGAGGCCGAGAGCGAGGCGGCTGCCCTGGGAGATCTGTTGCACTTGGTTGAAGAATGCCTGGCTGGGTCTGAGAAGCGTTTGCTCACAATAGACCCGGCAGCGATTTACGAAGCGCGCATCGTGGGACGGCGCGCGCTTCCCACTAGCGTTATCGGCTTGATTGTTCATCTGGCCGAGCATACCCAGCGGCATTTGGGACAAGTGATTACGATCACGAACGTGCTGCGGCAGAGCGCCTGATGGATGGCTTCGGCGCGCTTCTGGCGCGCAACCGCAACTACCGCTTCACCTGGATGGGCCAGATTGTGAGCGAAGTGGGCGACCACTTCAACAACATCGCCGTCTTGAGCCTGGCGGTACAAGAAACGCATAACGGCGCGGCGGTGGCCGGCCTGATGCTTTCACGAGCGATTCCGGCGGTGCTGGCGGGGCCGCTTGCGGGTGTGCTGCTCGATCGGTTCGACCGGCGACGCATCATGATTGCGAGCGATTTAGTCCGCGGCGTGACCGCGCTGGGATTTATTTACGCCATCAGCCACCACAATGTTTGGCTCTTGTACATACTTAGCGCGCTGCTGATGGTGGCTTCACCATTTTTTACCAGCGGCCGTTCCGCGATTCTGCCATCGATTGCGAGCGAAGACGAACTGCACACTGCGAACTCGCTGACGCAGACCACAGGTTGGCTGACGCTCACAGTAGGCGCGTATCTCGGCGGCACCGCCGTCGCGCGGTTTGGTTATGCGGTGGCGTTTGTGCTGAATTCGCTTTCGTTCTTCGTCTCGGCCTACTGCATTTTCAAGTTGCGGGTCGAGAAAGGCCATTTCCGCGCCGATGAACGCAGTTTGAATGAAACCAAAGTGGCGCGGCCTTGGCATGAGTATCGCGAAGGCTTGAACTATATGCTGCGGCGGCCGCTGATTTTGGGTATCGCGCTGATTGCTGTGGGTTGGGCGAGCGGCGGCGGTGCGGCGCAGGTGCTGTTCACGTTATTCAGCGAATTGGTGTTCACACGCGGAGCGCAGGGGTTGGGAGAACTGTGGGGCACGGCAGGCGTCGGACTGCTCATCGGCGGCATCATTGGGAACCAACTGGGCAAGCGCATCGGGTTTGAGGCGTATAAGAAGACCGTCTTCTTCTGTTACTTGATCCACGGCGGCGCCTACGTGGTGTTTAGCCAAATGCAAGCCTGGGGCTTCGCGCTGTTTTTTATGGCGATGTCGCGCGCGGCAGTGGCTGTTAGTTCGCTGTTGAATTGGTCGAACTTACTCAAGCATGTGGATGATCGTTATCGCGGCCGGGTGTTTTCCACGATTGAAACCATGAACTGGTCGACGATGATGCTCTCCATGCTGGCCGCCGGCTTGGCTTCGCAGCACCATAGTGTTCGGCTGATTGGCGCGGTTTCCGGGCTGTTCAGTTCTTCCACGGCGATCTTTTGGGGTTGGGCGAACTGGACAGGTAAACTGCCCGAGCCGGCGCTCAGCGAAGATGATGCCGCAGTGGAGATTCATGGCGATCCGACGGGTTAGATTCGCGATATGCTGTTACCTGTGCGAGTGGGCTGTTTCGCCTCTTCACTTTGTTTCATCAGCTTGTTGTGTGCCGACTCGAAAACGGTTATCAAAATAACAGCCGGTGGCAACGAGTCGATCCGCACCAGCTATGTGCAAGGTGACAAGTACAGAGAAGATTTCATTACTAGTGGCCGGCAAGTAACAACGATCTCGGTCCCTCCCGCCGCTTATCAACTCGATACAAAAAGGCGGGAGTACATTGAATATAAGCCGCTAGACCGTTCTCGCGGCGTGGCGCGTCACGGCATTTCGGTTTCCTTTGGTTTCGGCAAATCGGTCGATATCTATTTCGAGACGGTAGACACTGGTGAGCGCCAACAGTTTTTCGGTAAAACGGCGGCGCACTTGATTCTGCGCCGTAGGGACGTGCCCGAAACGTCCGCCTGCGGGCAAGAAACCACTACCCAGCGGGAAGGCTGGTATTTGCCGGGGCCGCAACACGGGGCGGGGGCCTTCCTTACTGGCGGCAGTTGCCAAATGAGATTTCACGCAAGGCCTCCCAATGTCGTGCCGGTTGTTGAAGAATCGAACCACGTTAAGACCGAAATGACCGAACTTTCTGAAGCCCCACTCGATCCGGCTTTGTTTGAAGTGCCTGCAGGCTTTCGCAAAGTGGATTCACTCCAAGGTCAGGAAATAAGCTGGGAGCAACGCTGGCTCTGGGAGTGGGATGCGCTGGTTCGCCAGTTCGAGTCCTGGTTTTAGCGCCTGGTCAGTTTCTCCAGATGCTTCGCCAGAATATCGACTTCGAGATTCAGTTTCTCGCCAGGCTTGTAAGCGTGTAGCGATGTGTTTTTGTAAGTGTGTGGAATGATCGTAAATTCTGCTTCGCGGCCTTTAATAGCGACAACAGTCAGGCTAATACCGTCCAGGGCCACGGAACCTTTTTCAACGATATAACGCGCCAGTTCTTCCGGTACTCGAATCCGGAGCCACCAGTTGTCGTCTCCGAGCGCAGACAGTTCCAGCAACTCGGCCGTGCCATCCACATGGCCCAATACGAAGTGCCCATCCAGGCGGGCATCGGCGCGCAGTGGCCTTTCGAGATTCACGGGCGAGCCCGTGAGCAAATGACCAAGATTGGTGCGCGCCAACGTCTCCGGAGCAAGGTCGGCACTGAAACAGGTTTCCGTGATCGCCACAGCCGTCAGACATGCGCCATTGACGGCAATACTCGCGCCGACGGTGGCATCGCGTAGAACCTCTTTGCAACTTACTACCAAGCGCGCGCCGACCGCAGCCTGATCAAAAGAGACCACCCGGCCGAGTTCTTCGACAATTCCGGTAAACATCAGGCGGCCGTGCCTTTCGTCACATAGGCTTCCACGGCGAACTCATCGGTGGAAACGGGATGAACTGTCACTCGTTCAAGCAAAATAGCGTCCGCTCTGCGCATGCGTCCTGGCCCACCCGCTACCGGCAAGCTTTTCATTCCGCCCAGAATTTTGGGCGCATAGTAAAAGAAGATTTTGTCGGCAATCTGAGAATCGAGCATTGTCCAGTTCACGTGACTGCCTGCTTCCACCATCAGTGACAAATAGCGTTCGCGCGCCAGAAACTCGATTACTTTGTTGGGATCTGTCCGGCCTCCGGGTCCATCTACAATGAGTACGCCGACCCCGACGTCTTCCAAAGCTTTGCGGCGCTCTGCAGATGCTACCGAAGTGCCAACCACGAGCAGATCGTTCTTGGCGCTGGTAATAATTTTAGCGGTGAGCGGAATTCGGAGCTGTGAATCGAGCACAATGCGCAACAGCGGCCGGCTGCGTTCCATGCCGGAGCGGTCGGTCAAAAGGCAATCATCTTCGAGAACGGTGCCCAAGCCGGTGAGAATCGCATCCGAATAATGGCGGATCAATTGCACGTCCGCGCGCGCGATTTCGCTGGTGATCCAGCCGAAGTTGTCTTGTGGCGCAGCGATTTTGCCATCGAGCGTCAGCGCTGCTTTGATCGTCACCAGCGGCTTGCCGGTCCGCATGAAGTGCACGTAACCTTCGTTGAGCTTTTCCGCAGCGGCGGTGAATTTAGCGTCCACCAGCACTTCTACGCCCGCTTGGCGCAACCTCTCAAAGCCCGAGCCGGCGACAAGTGGATTCGGATCTTGCATGGCCGCTTCCACCCGTTTCACGCCGGCGTTGAGCAGCGCTTGGACACATGGCCCTGTGCGGCCCTGATGCGAGCAGGGTTCTAACGTCACGTACAAGACGGAATCGCGCGCGCGTTCGCCCGCTTCACGCAAAGCCACCAGTTCGGCGTGATCTTTTCCCGCCCAAGTGTGAAAGCCCCGCCCGACCACGTCCCCGTCTCGGACGAGCAGTGCGCCCACAGCTGGGTTGGGACTCGTGCGGCCCCGGCCTTTGTTGGCCAGTTCCAGGGCTTGCTGCATGTAGGCGCTCATGAACTTGTATCTTAACCAGCAGGCGGGCTAATCGAACAGGGACGCCACGAATTTTTCAGGCTCGAACGGCAGCAGATCTTCGATCTTCTCACCCACGCCGACATAACGGATCGGTAAATTCAATTCGCGTGCGATGGCAACCACCACGCCGCCTTTCGCGGTTCCATCCAGCTTGGTGAGAATGATGCCGGTGACGCCCGCTGATTCGGTGAACTTGCGCGCCTGCTCCAGACCATTTTGGCCGGTAGTGGCATCCATCACCAGCCAGACTTCGTGCGGGGCGCTGGGAATGACGCGCTGGCAGGTGCGGCGCATCTTTTCAAGTTCTCCCATCAAATTCTCTTTGGTGTGAAGACGTCCAGCCGTGTCTACAATCACATAATCCACGCCTTGCGCTTTGGCAGCTTGCAGGCCATCGAACACCACCGCGCTCGGATCGGCCCCGGTTTTTTGGCGGATCATTTTGACCCCGGCTCGCTCGGCCCATACCTCTAACTGCTCAATTGCGGCAGCGCGAAACGTGTCGGCGGCACACAGCAGAACTTTGCGGCCTTCGCCTAGAAACCGGTGAGCGAGCTTTCCGATGGTGGTAGTTTTCCCCGCGCCGTTGATTCCCACTACCATGACAACGGCCGGCGGCGCTGTTACTGTGTGCACCGGCGTTTCGGAAGCCGCCAGCACTTCCAGAATCTGCTCGCGAATCAAGTTGCGGATTTCGTGCGCATCGCCGGTCAGCCTGCGGTCCACGCGCGCGCGGATTCGCTCAAGGATGTCTTCCGTCGTCTTCACGCCGATATCGGCCGTGATCAGCGTATACTCCAATTCCTCTAAAAGATCGGCGTCAATTTCTTTTTTGCCGGACAACACGTCTTCGAGCCGGTCGACTAAGCCCGAGCGCGTTTTCTGGATGCCGGCCTTCAATTTGTCGAGCAGGTTCGGTTCGGGTTCGACTGAGCCAAAAAGCGTTTGAATGGCCATTTATCAGGGGTTCGGATTCAAGTTTAGCAAGCGGAATAGACCGTACGGCTAACCGGCGCTGGAAGTACGGGACTGACTTTCGCTTCGGCGCAACGGAAACCATACTGGCTACTGTGGGCCCGCTCCGTCTGCAGTGCCGGGCGCCGGCATTCGGGGAGGGGAACGCATTCGCAATTGAAGAAACCAGCGGAAGTTCGCTTTCACCTATTCTTGTTTTCACTAGCGCTGATTCTGGGCTCGCTGGTTGAGTTGTTCGGACCAGCATGGTCGCAAACTGTGTTTGCGCAGGTACGGCTCGATACATTCTCCGGCATGAGCGCGCTGTTGGCGGCGCTACTCGCTTCGATCTTGGCGCACGAGGCGGGCCATTTGGCTGGGGCCCTCGGTTTTAACTATCAAGTGCTGGGCGCTGCGCTCGGCCCGCTCCGCATTCATTGGTGGAATCGTCGAGTGATTCTCCGCCTCGGGACGGGTCATTGGTCCCGGTTTTCGGTGTCGGCCGTACCACGTAAACTGGAGCAAACCTGGCGCAGGGAAATGATGACAGTGGTTGCCGCCGGTCCGGTTGTGTCATTGGTTTTTCTCTTCGCCGCGACCCTGTTGGCGCTGCGTGCGTCCGGCTCTCCTTGGGTGACCGAGTTCTGGAGTTCCTCGGCGGAGGTGAACTTCTTTTTGGTCTTGTTGGGCCTGGTTCCGAATAGGCGGAGCACCGCTGTCCGGAATGATGCCGCTCTCTTCCTCGCTCTCTGGCGGGAGGGTGCGGAGACGCGTGACATTCTGACCTGCCACCAGGCGATCGAACTCACACAAATGCGCATCCGGCCGGACGAGTACCCGAAAAGCCAACTCATGGAATGGGCTGCTTTCGATACCGTTCGCCCCTATACCCGGCTCATGGTGGCGCGGCGCATTCTGGAATGGGCCATTGCCTGTGGAGATCTTGATCTGGCAAATGTGTGGGATAGGGAAGCGCTCGAATTGAGCGCTCGTTGCGGACGCACCTTACGCAATACTGCGTTGGCCGAATCGGCGTGTTTAGATGTGATATTTCGCGCGAACCTCGTCCTGGCCAAGCGCAAATTCGCAAAAGTGGATTTCGGAGCGTTGTTCCCACCTCCGCTAGCCGAACGCGCCCTCGCCGCCCAATCGATCGCCTCTGGCACTCCACAAGGCGCTCCCTCCCATATTCTTCGCGCTCAATATCAACTTCCCGTCGGCAACCCTTACTTCGACCACGAAAGAAACCTGCTTGCACTTCTCCACCTGCAGGCGATGGCGCCGCTGCAAAAAGCAGCCGCTCGTGGTTGAATAAAGTCTAGCTGCTTGGTGCGGTCGGGACATGTTTCGGCCAACACGCTAGCCTCGGCCAGTTTTGTGAAAGATTAAGTTGTAATGCCTCTTCCCGTACCGCCGAAGACCCGCCACCGTTTAGCCTTTCTGTTTTCACTGCCTGCGGTGTTTAGCCTGGTCTTTTTCGGAGTTGCGCTGCTTTCGCAGCGGGCAGATGTGCACTCGCTCGAAATTCAAAGCCTCCAGACCAGTATTTCAGAACTTAGAAGTCTTGCGAAAGACGCCGAATCGGCGGAGCGCGGTTTCCTGCTTGTCGGCGACCGCAACCTCCTTGTTCCCCTCGACGAAGACGCGGCCCTGCTCAGTTCGCGCATTCAGATTTGCAAGGCTCTTGCTATCAACCATCCAGACCTTGAGCCAATGGTGAAGCGTTTGACTGAAAACGTCGAAATCCGTTTCGGCCTGGCCCAGAATTTACTTGATACGCAGCGCGAGAAGAATTTCGCAGCCGCTATCGATTTGGAAAAGGCCGGCGACCCGGATCACGTCATGGATCAAATTGACAAAGACGTGAACTTGCTGCTTGAGCAAATTCGTAAAAAAGAGGAAGATAACCTCGACCGCGAGCGCAGTCTGAGCCGCTGGACGTTTATCTTTTTCTCTATCGGAACGATGGTCATGATCGCGGTCATGGTTTGGCTTTACAACGCGCTGCTCTCGTATGTATACGCCCGCGACGAGGCGCGCGAACAGCTCGAAAAAGTGAACTCCGACCTGCAAAACCGGATCGACCGCCGTACCCGCGAATTGGAAGAAATGAACAGCGAATTACAGCAGTTCGCCTATGTGGCCAGCCACGATTTGCAGGAACCGCTGCGCACGATAACGAGTTTTTCGCAACTACTGGCCTCGCGTTATCGCGGCAAACTGGATGCCGATGCCGACGAGTTCATTGGCTACATTGTTACCGCTTCGCGCCGTATGACCGACCTGATCAACGGCCTCTTGCAACTCGTGCGGCTGCGCAAGAGCATTCAGCCGATTGCCGCAGTCTCGTTTGAGAAATTGCTCTCGGATGCCGAAATCAGCTTGCAGGCTTCCATCCGCGAAAGCGGCGCGAGAGTCGAACATGGAGGCTTGCCCTCGCTGGTTGTCGATCCGGTGCAATTCTCGCAAGTTCTGCAAAATCTCATTTCGAACGCCATCCGTTACCGCTCCGCTGAGTCTCCGCTCATCCGAATTCAAGCCAAGCGCGACCGGGGCAATTGGATTTTTTCCGTATCCGATAACGGCTGCGGTTTCGATCAGGAATTTGCCGAAAGAATTTTTGGCTTATTTCAACGCTTGCACGGGCGCGAAGTTGAAGGCACAGGAATGGGGCTTTCGATTTCGCGGAAGATCGTGGAGCGCCACGGGGGTCGCATTTGGGCGGAGTCGAAGGAGGGTGTTGGTTCCACCTTCTTTTTTAGCTTGCCGGTGACGCTCGAAGGTTTGCAGTTTGCGGCGGCGGCCTCCGGCAGTGCGCTGGCCACGCGTTAGCACCCTAGCTGCTTACTCCAGGACGGGGTGACGGCGCTAAAGTGTCCCCGTCCGGTTGCCGATAGAGTACTCGAGTGTATTTGACGACTCGATACTACAGAGCAGCCGCATGAGTGGAGCAAAAATCATTCCGTTTGCCGGGCGCTCCGGCTTACGCTTCGGTATTTACCTGGGTGGCATCTCCGAAGCGCATCATGAAATGGCCAGCGGCAAGCCCGACGTGCCGGAAAAGATCAATCAGGCTCTGGATACTCTGCAAGGCACCAAGAAATTCCTGGTGCGCACTTACCTCGGTTTCACGGGGACAGAGTCTGATGCCGAGTTGGTGGATATGCCCTCGATGCCGGATTTGGCGCGATACACTTGGCGTGGGCGCAAACTCGATTTAGTTTTGTCCAACTGGGACCGGCAAGGGAACATGGCCGGCTGGGCCGAGTTTATTGAGAATGTGATTGCTCGCTACGGACCTTATATAGGTTGTTTGCAGATCTGCGAAGAGCCAAATCTTTACGAATATCCAGGTGATGGCCGCTTCGGGTATTCCGCCGAAAGTGTCTTGATCGGTATCAAAGTGGCGCATCACACCCTAAAACATCGTGCGCTGACCGCCGAAGTCGGATTTAACGCAGTTCCCAATGACGATCCCAACGACAGCTTCTGGCAAAGGCTGTCAAAGCGCATGGACGAATCGTTCATTAACAGCTTGGATTATATTGGCTTGAATTTCTATCCCGATGTGACGATACCGCTTGTCGGGAAAATGTCCATGGAAGTGACGAAAGTCTTGATTGATTTTCGCGAGACGTTGGGTGCAGCCGGTATTCCCGGGTCTGTCCCAATCCATATCTGCGAAAACGGCTGGCCTACAGGTCCGGGACGATATTACACCCGGCAGGCGGAATACATTGAGGAGATGGTGCGGACCGTTCATGAGTTGCGCGGCAAACTCAACATCAGTCAATATGAGTTATTCGCCCTGCGCGATGCCGATACGGCTAACCCCGATTTGAATCACCAATTCGGCATTCTGCGAGATGATTACTCGGAGAAACCGGCCTTTGAAACCTATCGACATTTAGTAAACGAGTTGGGTGTCTGATCTTGCCGCAATCAGCAGATCCAGGGTATACTCTGGCTGAGAAGTATGCCTCCCGCAGCCAGACTTGGCGATGAAACCAGCCACGGCACGCCCTTGGCCCCAGGACCCGGTAGCTTCAATGTCCTAATTGGGGGCCAGCCTGCCTGGCGCGCTGAGATTGACCAACACATGTGTCCCGCTGTCAACATCACCGGCGCCGATGGCGACGGGTCCGTGCTGATGGGCAGCCCCACGGTCTTAATTAACGGCATGATGGCTTGCCGCATGGGAGACGTTGTTGTGGAGAAGCCTGGTTTGGCGCTCGGCCCAGCTAACCCTATCTTGATGGGTTGTCCCACAGTCATGATCGGCGAAGCCGCTTTTGCCCCGAACCTTTCTGTCGCTTCGATGCCTAGCTTCGCCATGATGCAGTTAATGAAGCAGGCTGCGGACCAAGGGTCGCCTTTCGTCAGCCCCAAAGCCGCTGCGGGCTCGGTTACCACTCCCGCCGGCTTGCAGTCCGCCGCATCCTTTGCCGGGAACCAGGCCCCCGCTCCGGCCGACGCTAATGCGCCTACGAGCGCGGATCAATCCTCCTGCATGCTCAACGCGGCCAACCAAGGCGCTCCCTTCGTTGTGGGCGCCAGCGAGTAACACCTGGCTTCGTACAAAACATGCGAGTCTTTCTCGAAGTTCAGAGCGGTTCGCAAGCCGGACGGGAAATCGAACTCATTTCAGGCCAGTCTTTGTCTATCGGCCGGGGAGCGGAAGCACAACTCTCGTTCCCGGACGATTCTTTCATGTCCGCGCGCCACTGCAGCGTTCGGTGCGGGGTTGCGGTTTGCTCTTTGCGCGACGAGAACAGCAGGAACGGCGTCGTTCTCAATGGCACTCGTATCCAATCCGCGGAAGCGAAGAATGGCGATGAGTTTGTCGTTGGAGCGACTCGTTTTCGCGTGCGAGTGCGAGCAACTTCGTCCAGCTTTGAATCCGGTCACCGCCGCGAATTTCTCGACGGCGGCTATGGGCGGCTGTTCACCGGAGAGTTTCAGCCCCTTTACGCCGTTCTCGATGCGGCGCGCGACCCGAGAATCCTGGCGCTGCTCGAGGCGTCGCAAGCAGAATACCGGTCTCTTTACGAAGGCAAACGCGGCGAGCGGATGGCACGTGTCGCGGCTTACCTAGTTGGTCTGAACCGGAATTCCACGCTGCTGAAAGCATTGAATGCGGAAGGCCGTTCTCGCAGTTGGGGCATTCTGCTCACTTGCGATCGCCCTTTTGCTGAGGTGCGCCGCCACATGCGCCGCTTTCTCAGCGTCCAAATGCCCGGCGGCGAAAAAGGGCTCTTTCGCTTTTACGATCCGCGCGTCTTAACCGCATTCTTGCCTACGTGCACCTGGGCTGAAGCGCTCGCATTCTTCGGGCCGGTGAAAACGTATTGGGCCGAACAAGGCCCGGATGCGCGTTTAACTCGGTGGGAAAAACACCGGGTGCGATGGCGCACTGGAGGAATTCAAACTCAGTCAATGGCAGCCCGCGGGTTCGGTGCAACCGGCGCCCGTGAAGACCGATCCGCTGCAGATTCGCTCCGAACAGATTCGCCAGATGAGCGCGCCCGCCATGGATGATTTCGTTCACCGCTTAGCCGGCACGGTGCGTGAAGTTCAAGGCGATCTTGTGGCTGATCTCACTGACGACGAATTGCATAAGTATGTCACCGCGGGCGTTGAACGCGCCTTCAGCCACGGCCTTGTTCTCGAAACTTCGGTGGGGGTTTTCGTCGGTTGGATGTTTGAGTTCGCTCCGAATTTCGATCAGCAGAAGAAGATTAAGGCCATGCTGGAATGCCCTGGTCTTTCGGCCGAGCAGCGTCTCGACTTGGTCGCGCAAAGCGGCACGGATGCCGATTGGGCGGAAGCCGAAGAAATGTACGATGAGAATGCTTGGAATTTGCCTCTGGAGGCGCACGCAAACTGAATGGTACAGGTCGTCAAGAAGCAGCCGAAGAGAGACGCTAAGCGCGCTGCCATCGCCAAACATATCCAGGACCAGTATCTCGGCAAAAACCGCAAGAGACTGCGTCGGAACCGCGCGGCGCCCTCCCGCTTTTCGCCTTGCACAAACACGAACACCTACAACCGCCCTTGGGCGCCTTTTGTCGTGGGTACACAATGCGGAGTTATCTCTTTCACTCAAAGCCAAGGTGGGAACTCGAACCCGGACGTCGAAAAACTGGGCGAGCAAGGCGCGAAATGGTGGCTTTGCAACAAGCTTCACAAGACCATCGAGGACGGCGACGACGTAAAAGCCGGCTACTTCATTACCTCCAACGGACCAGGCGTTTTCGATGCTGTTTACAAAGATCCGGTGACAAATGACGTCTATGTGATGGAGGCCAAAGCCACCAAAGCCAAAGCTCAGGCAAACTTAATTACCCGTCAAAGCGGTAATACCCAAGGCACATTCCCCTATCTCGACGAGGTTGCGAACGAAATGGCAGGCAGCGGTGACGCCGAAAAGAACAATATTGCCAAAATGATTCAGAATGCTCCGCCAGGCAAACTTCACTATGTGGTGGTGCATACAACTTACTCGAATGTTAACGGCAAGGTCACCGCCAATCAGCCCGTGCCAAAATCGATTATCAATAGATAGCGCTTGTTAAAGGAAGGATCGCCACTGTTTGAGCTACGCCCTGTATTTCTACCAAGGAACACTGGCCGCTGTCGAAGCCGGGTTCGGTGCGGCCGATGACGCTTCTTTCGCATTGATCCTGCCCCATTGGAAAAAACTATATGCTCCCGACCCGGGCGAAAACGCCGAAGCCACGCTGCGCGCCGCCATCAAGACGATCCATGATTCATTAGGCCGAACAGCTTCTTCTCCCGGGCCCATCGAAGTAGAAACCACTCTTGTCGCTGCGCTCATGGCGCATTCTTCCAGCCTCGGCTATCTCGATCATTCCAGCTCGAGCGGAGAAGAGTTTCGCAAAGACTTCTTAGCGGAAGTTGCCGCGAAAGCAGTCGGCTATCCGGATTTGATGGAGTCGCTTACCAAGCGCCCGCTCTTCGGTTTTCGGCCGACTGATTATCCCGCGTGGGGATTCGTCACTAAGGAGGAACTGGCGAATTTACCTCCAGTCCAGATGTCCGACCCAAAAACGTCGGACCTAAATCTGAGTGCGTGGCTCAAAGATTTCCTGCCGATCTTCGAAACCGCCCGCCAATCCGGCCAAGACCTGATCACGGTCTACCAGTAACACTTAATCCATCATCAAGCCGCCATCGACGTCCATGATTTCGCCCGTCATGAACCCGGCCGCATCAGACGCAAGAAAGCAAGCGGCGGCTGCCACATCCTCGGGCTTGCCCATGCGTCCCAGGGGAATCGAACGCAGCAGGCTTTCGTGCCGGTCCGGCGGCATACTCGCGATCATTTCCGTATCGATCATTGCCGGCGCAATGGCATTTACGGTAATGTTGAAGGGCCCTGCCTCACGCGCGACCGCCTTGGTGAACGCAATGACACCGCCTTTTGAAGACGAGTAACACGCATTCGCAAAGAACCCACCGCCGCGCTTGCCCGCTACGGAAGCGATGTTGATAATTCTTCCGCTCCGCTGCGCCATCATGCTCGGCAATACGGCTTTCGTGCATAAGAAGACGCCGCGCAAGTTCACGGCGTGGGTCCTCTCCCATTCCTCTAAAGTTATTTCGATCAACGGCCCGAGAGACACAATGCCGGCATTATTCACCCAAATGTCGATTTTCTTAAATCGATCAAGCGTTTCTGCGAGCAACTGCAGCACTTGCGCTTCATCGGAGACGTCGGCGGCGCACGCCAGCGTCTCAACGCCGAAACCGCCTACTTCGGCAGACGCACTCCGCGCACTTGCCAAATTGACGTCGCTCACCACCACATTCGCACCATATCGCGCAAGCGCCAATGCTATGGCTCGGCCAATTCCGCGGCCGCTGCCGGTAACTACCGCAACTTTGTTTTTCAACAAATCTCGCTCATCGTATCAGGCCCAGAGCCCGCCTTTATAATTGCCTGAAGGACGAAAACAAGTTGACAGATTCCATTTCTCCGCGTTTTGAAGAGCTCGGTCCGTTACTCGTTGCCGGCATCAGCCAGAGGTACACCGATGCCAGCATGAGCACCATCCCCGCACTTTGGCAAAAGTTTGTGCCCTATCTCGGGCGGATTCCGGGTCAAGTGGGCGGCGAAACATATGGCCTCATCATTCCGGGCACGGAACAAGGGAAATTCGATTACGCCTGCGGCGTTGAAGTCTCTGACGTCGCCAACCTGCCTGGCGAGCTCAGAACGTTCGCCGTGCCCAGAGCCAAGTACGCCGTCTTCACGCACGAAGGCTACGTTTCCGCTTTGCCCAACACCTTTGGCCTGATTTGGAATCGGTGGCTGCCCGAATCGAAAATGCGAATCACGAAAAGCCCGCAGGTCGAACGATACGGCGCCGCGTTTCGGCCTGATAATCCAGGCGGCATCGAAATCTGGATTCCCCTCCAGCAATAAAAACGAAGTTAGTGCCCGCCCGGACCGCGGCCCGGGGTCACTCGCCTCATCACGAAAACCAGCGGAACCAGTAAGCCAAATGCTGTGCCTAACAGCCAGAAACAATCGATGTAGGCGAGTGTCGCAGCCTGGCGTTGCAATTGGCCCAGAACCAAGCCATATGCCGCACTTGTTGCGTGTCCCGCTCCCATAGCGCCGGCTGCCGCGTTGACCGCCAGCGTGAAGCGCGGATTCATGGCCGTGGCGCTTTCCACAAGTCGCGCCTGGTGGAACTGGGTACGGTGGCTTAAAATCGTGATCACCCCGGAAATTCCCACGCTGCCGCCCACATTACGCGCAAGGTTGATCAACCCCGAGGCGGCGTTGTTCTTATTGCGCGGAACAAAAGCGTAAGCGGCGGTATTGATCGGCACGAACAGGAAGGCGATGCCCGCGGCCTGAAAGCAGCGCGCGAGCACCACGTATTTGTAGTCCATGTAAGTGTCAAATGTCGTCATGTGGAGCAACGCCAGAGAGGTAATCGCTAGACCGACGCCGATCATCCAGCGCGCGTCTACCTTGCCCAGCAGTCTGCCAATGAACGGCAGCATGGCGATGATCAGGAAGCCTCCCGGCGAAATGACACCGCCCGCATCCGTCGCCGAATAACCCATCACTAACTGCAAATACTGCGGGATGAGTACCGTGCTGCCCAGCAGCACCACGCCCACCATGAACATAAAGAGAAACGAGATGCTGAAGTTGCGGTCTTTGAGCAAACTCAAATCCACCACGGGATTCTTGGTCTTGAGCTCCCAATAAATCGCCAGTGCAATCCCGCCGACTGCCAGCACTCCGCACATCCGGATGAAATCCGAGGCGAACCAATCCTCGCGATCGCCTTTATCGAGCATGACCTGCAGAAAGCCAAGGCCGACAGCGATGAAAATGATGCCCCAATAATCCACCCTCAGGCCGGCCTTCACGCGCGCCATCCGCTCTTTCACCAGATACGGCGGATCTTCCAGCATGAAGCTCGACAAAATGACGGAAGCGATCCCCACCGGAATGTTGATGAAGAAAATCCAGCGCCAGCTATAGTGATCGGTGATGTAGCCGCCTAAGGTCGGACCGATGGCCGGAGCAAACACCACCGCGATCGCATAAACAGCGAACGCCATGCCTCGCTGTTTGGGGGGGAAAGTATCGGCCAGAATCGCCTGTTCGCTTGGCTGCAAACCGCCGCCGCCCACGCCCTGCAGAACGCGAAACAGCACCAGCAGGCCCAGCGAGGGCGCGATGCCGCATAGGAACGAACTCAGCGTGAACAGCACCACGCAAAGCATGTAAAAGCGCTTGCGGCCAATTAGCGTGGAGAACCAGCCGCTCAACGGCAGGATGATTGCGTTCGAAACCAGATAAGACGTCAGTACCCAGGTAGACTCGTCCTGCTAGCTGATAACCCCCCGGCAATGTGCGGCAAAGCCACATTGGCGATGCTCGTATCGAGCACCTCCATGAAGCTGGCCAAGGTCACCGTGAGGGCAATCAGCCAAGGGTTGAACTTGGGTTTCCAAACCGGCTGATCGCTCAGAACGGGCCGCCCGGTGGTACTTCTTGAGTCGGCGGTTGCGCTAGCCATTCGCCGTAAAAGTCTGTCGCTCAGTCGTTCAACAGCACAACTGGAGAAACCGACATGCCTGGCAACAAATGATGCTCTTTGTTCTCGCCCGGCTCGAGAACGATCTTCACCGGCACGCGCTGCACCACTTTCACATAATTACCGGTCGCGTTTTCGGGCGGCAGTAAACTGAACTTGCTGCCGGACGCCGCCGCGATGCTATCGATGTGCCCGGTGTACTTTTCGCTCCTGCCATAGGTATCCACTTCGATTTCCACCTTTTGGCCTACGCGCATCCGGCGCAATTGTGTCTCTTTGAAGTTCGCGGTGACCCACACGTCGTCGAGCGGAACGATCGCCATAATCTCCTGTCCGGCGGCGACCTGCATGCCCGGCTCAGCCACCTTCTTGCTCACCACTCCCTCCACCGGCGCCTTCAAATCCGTGTAGCCGACATTCAACTCCGCCTGCTTCAGGTTTGCATCTCTTTGTTGCACCTCGGCTTGGGCCTGTTGGTAGCGAGCCTGGCTAACCGCCTGCTGTTTGGGACGGGTCTGCGCATTCTGTTGCGCCAAGACTTGTGCCGTAGCCAAGCGCGCTCTGGATTGATTTAGGTCGGCAATCGCCTTATCGTAAGCTCGTTGCGCGGCCGCCACATTTGCTTTGGCCGCTTCCACGTTGGCGGAATTGGCGCTCGCCGCGGCTTGGGCCGCATCGTAATCCTGCTTTGAGATCTCGTCTTTGGCAACCAAGTCCTTATAGCGCAGTAGATCCTTCTGCGCCTTCTCATAATCGGCTTGCTGCGCATCGAGCGTGGCTTTCGCCGAGGCGATTCTCGCCTGTGCTTCGTTGGCCGCTTGTTGCGCGCTGCCCACTGCGGCGCGGCTTTCGTCCACCTGCGTCTTGCTGGTGTCCACTTGCGAGAGAGTATTGATATTGGTTAGCGGTACATTCACGTTGCTCTCTTCGGTATTTGCCTGCGCGGTCGCTAATTGCGCCTTCGCTTGCGCCAGCGCTACGTCGTAATCGGCGGGGTCCAGTTTCACCAAAACCTGGCCGGCCTTCACATGCTGGTTATCGTCCACCAGCACTTGTAGAATAGTCCCGTTGATTCTCGGGCTGATCGGGATGATGTGCCCGTCCACTTGCGCGTCGTCCGTGCTTTCCCGTGCATTGTAGTACGAATAAATAGGAATGGCTGCAATCAGCGCGACCACTAAAACCGCCAGCAAGACTAGACGGATAGTTCGTTTGCGCCCGGTGTCCTCCGGCGGAGGGGTGCTTTCGTAGCTCAATTGCCCGGAACCCGGTTTCGGGCTTCCTTCACTGTTCGCTTTCGATTCTCGTTGTTCCTCTACCTGTGCCATAATTCGCTCCTCACTCCGCGTTCGCCAATTCCGCTACCCCCGCCGGTTTTGCTTCGTCGGTATACGCCGCGATACTCGACCGCGTCTTTTTCAACAACTCCAGCAACTGCGCTTTCTCACCGTTCGACAAGCCCGCGAGCATATCCCTCACGCGCTTATAATGTTGCGGCATGAAGTGATTCAGCAATTTCACGCCTTCGCCGGTGATGCGCGCAAACCGGGCCCGTCTGTCGCTCGGGTCCACCGCCCTTGTGACCAATTCCTTCTGTTCTAGATGATCGACCAGCCCTGTAATATTCGCCCGGCTCACCAAAAGCAGATCCCCCAAGTCGTGCAGTTGCATCCCCTCTGTAGGGCCGTGGCGCAAGAGCATCAAAACATTTACCGACGATTTTGAAACGCCGAACTTTAACATTTCCCGCACGCAAACCTGATCCAGGACATCTTCGGTATACCGCAGGCTCAGCAAAATCTCGGCTGATGGCAAGTCGAAATTGGCGTATTGGGGGCCCGACTCCTTGATGCGGGTATGATAAAACTCTTCGCGCCGGTCTTCTTTCATGAAACGTGCTAGAAGTTCGATTCAAAAATAATTAGTAAAGTTCCTAATTATTTTCCGCCGAGGGGCCGGAGAGCCGTTCGGGGCCTCGCAAATTTTCGCATGCCGGAATTCGGGAGCAGCCTTCTTCCTTTGCCTTCCACGCATCTACCAGACGAAAGGCACCAGCCGTTTGGTTTTCGCCCTATAGTCCTCGAACTGTGCCCCGTAGTGCTCCCTCAGATGCTTGTCGAGCAGAGGAACGTTATAGATGACGAAGAACGAGAACGTCCAAGCCGGAATAAACCAGCCCCAGACGGAATGGGCGACCACCGCATAGCCAACTACCCAGATCACATCGCCGAAAAAATTGATATGCATGGACCAACGGAAAAGCCCGCCCGTATACAGCTTTCCTGTGTTCTCTGGCCGCGATTTAAAACGCTGCCGCTGTACCTCCGACGCCGTGTTCAGAAAACAGCCGAAAGCGAACAGCGCGATCGCGAAATAGTCCACCACTCCCAGTGGATTCGGATGACGCACGACCAGAACAGCAAAGCCAACATAATAGATCGCAAAAGCGAAAGGAATCGATGCCGCCTCACTCCACGGCATCGCGCGCTTCATCAACTCCAGCATCGTGAAGCCAACGCGGATGAAGATGATCGCGGAGAAACCAAAGATCACATAGCGGCGTGTAGGAATCTCTGCGGGGAACATCCAGCCGAGAATCTTTGCCGGGCCCGCTCCGAAGAGTATCCAACCCGAAAGAAGGATAAGCGCTAGCTCAATTCCAATCACCGTGTACTTTTGTGGCAGTGACGGCGACTTGTTTCCGTAGAGATCCACGCCGGAAATCCCTTTTTTTATCCTACGCCCGACAGCCACCGTCTGAGCGCACTGCGCGCCGAGAAAACTCCCCTCTGCGCCTTTTCGAATACCCTGCTGAGGCCGAGGCCCACGTTTCGAGCATTTCCCCGGCGAAATCCAGCCTTTGCGACCTGCTTTGCGGGAACAACACGCGCGTCGCGGTCGTACTACCTACCGCAATGCTGAACTTCTCAAAGCGGACCGCATATTGCGCTCTGGCGGTGCTGATTGCGTTGTTAGTCTGTGAGCCATGGCTCGTTGCGCCACGAAGTACAAACCTTGCCCCTCTCGGTTGCCATTGTACTCGGATTTCAGCAAAAGGAACTCGCCAAGTGGTGCGCCCTACCCTGTTTCGTATTTTGGCTGCTGATCATGACAGCAATTTGGCTGTTTCTGCTGGGGTGGGCTCACATTGTCTCCGGGCGTTATTCTCCTGTCGAGGTAGCGATGACGCTTGTTGTTGGGGGCGCATGCGTTTGCGGAATCGTCGCTGGTTTTCGTTGGAAAACGACCGTACGGCCGGCGGTGGCATGGATTGCGGCCGCCGTCTTCGCCGGACTCCAAGTGTTGGCTTTACGGATTAGTTTAATCCCATCCATCGCATCTCAGTGAGCCCTGAGTGACGATAGACCCGGCTGAAACGCACAGCAAGAACGGTTCAGCCCAGGCTCTTCCGCTCAGCCTTTCAGCTCTTCCCGAATTTCCGCCGCCGCTTTCCGCGCATCCTCAACCGCGCCGATCGGAAAGCTGATCGCTCCCACCTTCGGATGCCCACCCCCGCCATACCTCTCACAGATCGTCGCCAGGTTATGCCGCAGCGGTTCCTTCACCCACGGGTTCGATCCTACCGACACCTTGGTTCGAAATGTCGAAGTTGAAACCGATACCGTGTACGCCGAATCCGGAAAAAGATAATAGGGAATGAACTTGTTGTATCCTTCAATCCCGTACTTCACCAGGTCGAAATAAATTACTCCGCCCGCGCACGTTCCTTCCTTGCGAATCACGTCGATATTGCGCAGGTGGATTTCGTGCAAACGTTGATATTCCGCCTGAATAATTGGCTCCAGAATGATCTCGCCCAAGCTCTGGCTCTGCATCAAGCGAATGATTTTCTGCACCAGCGTCGGCCCCTTACTGCCTTCAATCACCAGCGTCAGCTGCATCGCGGGCGCCTGCATTTCCACCGCGGCTTGTGCGCTTTCATACAGCGCGCCGTCTACAATGTCCGCCCAGGTAACCAGTTCCTCCAAGTCCGGTGCGGAAAAACCATACCGGTCCTTCACTACCGTGGAAATAAACTTCGTGCATGACCGGTAGCTTGGATCGAGCAGCTTTTGTCCGCTCTTATCATGCTTGAAGTGCTCGGCGTCTTCCGGGCTCAAAAAAGCGCTTTGGTGATGGTCGAACCACCAAGTCAGCTTGGGGTGCGTGGCGTATTTAAAGTCGACGATTACGTTCACGTCGCCGTCGAACAAGCTGTCCTCAAACAGTTGATCGGCACGATGGGCCAGACCCGTATACTCGAACTCCGCGCCGGCACAGCGCGCGCTTTCGAGAAAACGCGTGATATAAGCCGCCGAAGCAGCACCATCAAAACAATGGTCGTGATAGAGAACCCGGACCTTCATCGACTGAAAGAACCCTGAAAACCTTTAAGATTGCCTTACCGGGGGCTGAAATGCAAGCGATAAGCGATAATTACTTGTAGTACTGAGCGAATGTTTCAATGGAGGGTGGGGACTCGCCCTTTCCGGAAGCTCAGTCCAACGACTTGGGACTTGCCACGGAAGCGGCCCAAATATCCTTGTGCCTCAAGGCCTCGGAACGTATCTGAAAAAATAATTACGCTACCGCTACAAGCTGGAGCTAGGAAAATGCTCAAAACTAAAGAAGAACGCCTGACAGACCTCCATCCTCAAGAAACCACCGAATGGATCGAAGCTCTGGATCAGGTATTGGACGAAGCCGGGCCCGACCGGGCCGCTTACTTGCTGACCAGGCTTCTCGCCCGAGCCTCGCATTTTGGCGTCTCGGTGCCCTCCCAGATCAATACTCCCTATGTGAATACCATCCCGGTTCATGAAGAAGTACCCTATCCGGGGGACCAAGCCCTCGAACGTCGCATCAAGAGCATCATCCGCTGGAACGCAGCGGCCATGGTGGTGCGCGCCAATAAATACGATGCCAACATCGGCGGTCATATCTCTACGTTTGCTTCGCTGGCTGCGATCAGCGAAGTCGGCTTCAATCATGTCTTCCGCGGTAGTTACGGGGATCAACCGGGCGATCTTTTGTACTACCAGGGACACGCCTCCCCTGGTATCTATTCGCGCGCTTTTCTCGAAGGCCGCCTGAGTGAAGATCATCTCCTCAATTTCCGCCACGAACTGCGCGACAAGCCGGGCCTTTCTTCTTATCCCCACCCTTGGCTGATGCCCGATTTCTGGCAATTCCCTACGGTTTCCATGGGGCTCGGTCCCATCAACTCGATTTATAACGCCCGCTTCCTTCGCTATCTCGAAAATCGTGGTATTTTAGCCCCCACCGGTCGGCGCGTCTACGCTTTCTTGGGCGACGGTGAAATGGACGAGCCCGAATCCACCGGCGCTTTGCACGTCGCCGCGCGCGAAAAACTGGATAATCTCTGTTTCATCGTCAACTGCAACTTGCAGCGTTTGGATGGTCCGGTTCGCGGCAATGGCAGCATTATTCAAGAACTCGAAGGCGTCTTCCGCGGCGCCGGTTGGAACGTTGTCAAGGTCCTTTGGGGCAGCGATTACGACGAACTCTTCGCCCGCGATACCACCGGCTTGCTGCTCAAGCGCATGGAGGAATGCGTCGATGGCGAATATCAGAACTTCAAGGCGCGTGGCGGCGCTTATGTCCGCAAAGAATTCTTCGGCAAATACCCCGAATTGCTCGAATTGGTGAAAGATAAGACCGACGAACAACTCGGCCATTTGCGCCGGGGCGGCCATGACCCGGTCAAGGTCTACAACGCTTTCAAGCGCGCTTTGGAAACCAAAGGGCAGCCCACAGTCATCTTCTGCAAGACCGTCAAAGGCTACGGTCTTGGCGAAGCCGGGGAAGGGAAGAACATCACCCACCAGCAGAAAAAGCTGAACGAAGAAGAGCTGATCTACCTGGCCAATCGCTTCAACATCCAGCTGACTCGCGAGCAAGTGCAGGACATTGCTTTCATCAAACCGGAAGAAAGCAGTCCGGAGATTCAGTACCTGAAATCGCGCCGGCAAGATCTAGGTGGATTCCTGCCCATCCGTGCGCCGAAGCCCATCGAAATCAAAGCTCCGCCCATTGAAACCTTTGCCGAATCCTTGGGCGGTTCGCGCGGCCGCGAAGCATCCACCACCGCCGCCTTCGTCGCCGTACTGAAGGCCTTGATCAAGCTCCCCGATCTCGGCAAGTTCATTGTCCCTATCATTCCTGACGAAGCCCGCACGTTTGGTATGGAATCCATGTTCCGCGAGCGCGGTATTTACGCAAGTCAGGGCCAGCTTTACAAACCGGTCGATAGCGAAGTGCTTATGTATTACAAAGAAGCACAAAACGGCCAGATCCTCGAAGAGGGCATCACCGAAGCCGGTGGTCTCGCTTCGTTCACCGCCGCCGGTACCGCATATGCCAATGTGGGTGTTCCCACAATTCCGTTCTTCATTTACTATTCGATGTTCGGCTTCCAGCGCATCGGCGACATGGTTTGGGCCTTCGCCGATTCCCGGGGCAAAGGTTTCCTCATCGGCGGCACGTCCGGCCGGACCACTCTCCCGGGCGAGGGACTGCAGCACAACGACGGCCATAGCCACGTGCTCTCAAGCGTCATTCCAACCTGTAAAAGCTATGATCCGGCGTACGCCTACGAAATCGCAGTCATCGTGCAGGACGGCATTCGCCGCATGTACGAAAACGGCGAAGACCATTTCTACTACTTGACTGTTTGCAACGAAAATTACGTGCAGCCGCCGATGCCACCCATGCCAAACATCAGCGAGGGCATTCTACGCGGCCTTTATCTGTATCAGGCGTCACAAGCCGGTCCGTCGCAGGTTTCTCTCTTCGGAAGCGGCCCGATTCTCAACGAAGCCCTCAAAGCGCAGAAAATTCTCGCGGACAACTACCAAATCGGTGCCGACGTCTGGAGCGTCACCAGCTATTCCGAACTTCGCCGCGACGCGCTGGCCGTCGATCGTTGGAACCGTCTCCACCCCAATGATCCACAGCGCAAGCCCTACATTGTTGACACCGTCGGCCATCTCGATATGCCGATCATTGCGGCCACCGACTATCTGAAAATCGTCCCGGATCAGATCACTCCCTGGGTGCCCGCCCTCACCGCGCTCGGGACCGATGGTTTCGGTCGTAGTGAAAATCGCGAACACTTACGCCGCTTTTTCGAAGTGGATGGCGCGAGCATTGCGGCCGCCGCGCTCGCGCGTCTTGCTGCTTGGAAGCGTTATGATCCAGGTCGTGCGCAAAAAGCTGTTTCCGAACTGGGTCTCAATCCAGATTCGCCCGACCCGTCAACACGCTAATCCTCAATTGCGGCGCGGCGGCGGTTACAGTTTCATTTCCGCTGCGCCCAGAATCTTTCCGCATTCACGGTCGGCCACAAAAGCAACTACACGCAAATGCTTGCCCCAATGAGGGTTCATCTTTAGATCAGCAGCCATAGCCGTGCTGTCATTTGCTAATTTGCCCGCTTTCGTCAAGCTTCGCACCACTGCTGTCTCCGTCAACACTCGCCCACCGTTCTCGCCGGCGGAAACCTTCGTTGTCACGCTGTCTTCCGCAATCGCAATGAAAATCTCCGCATGGTTCGGTACCTTCTCGCCCGCGCTGACCTCCACGTGCAGGCCTTTTTCTCCTGGGCTCACTTTCAAAGTGAGCGGCACCTTCTTCTCGCGTTTTGCCTTCTCAATGGCATCTCCTACTTTCGCCGTATTATTGCCCACCGTCTCGAGCCGGCCGTCAATCACCGCTTGCGGCGTGTAAGAATCCGCCGCATGTAGAAACTCCACGTAGCGTTGCTGCCGTTCGCTAAACTCATGCGCAGAATACGGATCCACCCACCCCTCCGAATTCCAATAATCCACATGCTCGCTGAGCACAATGAGTTGCACCCCAGGCACCGGTTGCTCCCGGTCCAGCGCAGTTAAAAGGTCGTCTGCCGGCGGGCAACTCGAACACCCCTCAGAGGTAAACAACTCCACTACCACCGGCACCTTCTGGCACCACGCCACCCCGGCACTCATCAGTCCGAACAAAAGAACTATTCGCATTTGCATAATCGCAAAGGTCGCGGCTGACACCGCGCCCGTCCTTGCGCCACTTTCTAAAATCCATTCGTATTTTCAGGCTTCAAAAGTTACGTTCGTTGGTTTACTAGTGTTTTTCGAGCATCCGTTTTTGCTCCCCGCGCGGTAACCAAGCGCATGATTTTACGTCACTTACTACAGAACAGGCTGTAGCCGGCGAAACCTAACATCTCAGGGGCAATTCTAACCGACGTGCGGCCGCAAGAAAATAACAAGGATTTCGAATTTGCGCCCCGGAAACTTATGAGGACTCTAGTGCTACGACAATTACGCTTCATCTCTTTGACCACTTTCGCGCTTTGTTGCGCGGGCAGCCTTGCGCACGCCCAAGACGCCGATGTTTTCTTTGGCGGCGGGTACATGACGGACAGTTCCGCAAACAGCGTGTCCAATCTCTTGGGCACAAATCTGACGTCGCCCTCGCTGAATGCCAGTTTTGGCAAAGTCGGCGGTGATTTCATGCTGAACAAGCGGTTCGGTGTTGGCTTCGAAAGTGATTTTCAGTTCTCCCACGTGAATTACCAGGGTTTCGAGACTCGGCCGATCTTCTACGATTTCAATGGTATTTACACCCCGCTCAGCGGTCGCTGGAATCGAGTAGTTCCCGAGATCGAGGCTGGTATCGGCGGGGTGAGAATGACTTTCAATTACAACAGCAGCTATTGCGACACGCTTGTCGGCTGCTCCTCAACCAGTCAACCCTACGAATCGGCCAGCCACTTCCAGGTCCACGTAGCCGTCGGCCTCCGCCTCTATGCCACCAAGCACCTCTTCATCCGGCCGCAGGTCGATTACCGCTATGTTCCGAACTTCATTCAGTACGGCAGCAATTCAGTGCCGGAGTTCGGTGCCGCCGTCGGTTGGAGCTTTAGCGAACACTAAAAACAAGCTTTCCAAATAACCAAGCCCCAGGCCTTGTGGTCTGGGGCTTTTGCATTTTGTTGGCGCCGCGGCGGAAGTTCAATTCGTCAACGTCGCCGGGCCCATTTCGCCGCAGTGTTTGCGCAGGCGACTCCGCAGTTCTGCCCGTGCCCGCAATAGCCTGCTCTTGGCCGCGGCCACGGAGATCTGCAACTTCTCCGCCACTTCCGGCATGGGCCGATTCTGCACATCTCGCAGCAAAAAAACATTCCTCAACAGCGGTGGCGTGCGCCGAATCTCTTTTTCTAGAACCGCCGCTACTTCGCGAAAACCCAACAGCCCTTCAGGCGAAGGTCCGACATCGCGCAAATTCGCCGCTCTTACGTCGTCGCCCTCAACGTCGTCAATGTACGCAAAGCGAGTCCGCCGCACCTTTCGCAATCGCATCAGACACTGGTTCACAACAATGCGCGTCAGCCACGTCGAAAATTTAGCGTCGCGCTGGAATTGGTCGATGTGCTCATACGCTTTCCAGAACGCGTTTTGCACCTCATCCTCCGCATCCTGCCGGTCGCGCACGATCGAAACCGCGACCTTCATGGCCGACACTTGGTGCCGTCTCATCAACTCCTCAAAGGCGCCATGATCGCTTCGCTGGCACAGGCTCACCAGTTCATCATCTGTCGCTTGTCGATAATCCGTGCGGTTTTGCATCCGCCTTGTCTTCAAGGAATCCATTCCACTTAACGCTCCTATGAATAACTTTAGTGCGAATGGAACACCCGAGGATGGTGATGCTAAAAGTGATTTAAGCCACACAGAAAAAACAGCCTCCAGAGTTATCCTTGATAAAGATACTTTGATGGAAACTGAAAGTTCCGAAGAGACCATCCGTCGGCTCCTCGCCAATTACGACCTCGGCAGCAAGCTCCGCCAACTTCGTCTGCGCAAGAAAATCGCTTTGGTCGACCTCGGCAAACACACTGGCTTATCCGCCTCCATGCTGTCCCAGCTTGAAAACGGCAAACTAATTCCGACGTTGCCCACCCTCGCCCGCATCGCAGCGGTTTTTGACGTAGGCCTCGATCACTTCTTTTCCGACCAGCGCGCCCACCGCGTTTTCTCTGTTGTGCGCGCCGATGAGCGTCTCCGCTTCCCCGATCGCCCCGATAATCCCACACCCGCTTACTTCTTTGAAGTCCTCACGTTCGGGGCCACTGAAAAATCCATTTCCGGTTATATTGCCGAGTTCGCGCTGCTCGATGGCAAAGATCCTCGTCCGCATTTCCACAACGGCAGCGAGTTCATCTACGTTCTATCCGGACAGCTCGCGATAAACTATCAGCAAGAGGATCACCTTCTCGACCCCGGCGACAGTGTTTATTTCGATGCCTCGGAACCGCATTCCTACTGTGGAAAATCCGCGGAAGGCACAAAAGCGATTGTGGTTACCGCTCAGCCCCGCCTTTAGTCTGCTCTTGCTCACAGCCGCTTTTCCACTTCGCGCTGCCGAGCACTGGACCGAATTGAACATCGGTCCTTACTACGTCGACTACGATAGCGACGCCAATGCCGCCCGCGACGCCCTGACTCAACTCGAACAACTCCGCTGGGTTCTGGGCAATTTGCTCGAATCGAAAGATCTTCGCTCCGTGTGGCCCATTCGCGTCGTCATCGGCAAGGCCGCTAAAGACAATCCCACTACTTCCGGCACTGAGTTCGTTTTCGCCAACGGCTCCTATCAACTGCTCACGCTCCCGGGCGCGCATCTTCCTCTCGGCCAGGTCGCCAGCATCTTTCTTGAATCGAACACCGCCCGCCTCCCAGCCGAAGTCGAGTCAGGTGTGCAGCAACTTTGCGACACGCTCGAAGCCAAAGGCAGCCGCGTCAATTGGGGCGCCAATCCCACGCACCCCGACCTTGCCTGGGCTCGCATCCATTTGATTGCAACGAAATTTGAATACCAGGCGCACTTCCATATCTTTATGAATGCGCTCCGCAGCGGCAGCACCTTGCGGGCCGCCGAACGCAATTCGTTCTCGCTCAGCCCCGAAGCCTTCGAAAAAGAAGTGGCCGATCATCTTGCGCAAGCCAACTGGGATTCCGTCCCTATCTCCGGCCGACCCCTCGATCCTCACCACGACTTCGGCGAACACGCGCTCGATCCAGTCATCGCCCAGGTCTATATTGCCAACACTCAACTGACCGCCAACCCTAAAATGGCCGAATCCGCCTATCGCAACGCCGTGAACGCCGAAGGGGAAGCCGCTGCGCTTGGATTCGAAGGTCTTGCCCAAGTCGATAAGCTCAACAAGCAAGACCCGCATCCCGATTTCGACAGCGCCATCAAAGCGCACAGCAAGAGCGCTCCCGTTTATCTGGGCGCCGCTCTGGATCGCCCCGCTGCCGAGGCTCTCCCGCTGCTCAAAGACGCCGCCAAGATAAACCCTCTTTGGGCCGAACCCGTCTTTCGCCAGGCGCAGTTCACCGAAGACCCGCAAGAAAAAGAAAACTTGATCCGCCGCGCTACCCAACTCGATCCGCGCATTTCCCAATATTGGATCGAACTCGCGAAGCTGCAAACAACCAACGGCCACGCCTCGCTCGCTCAAGGTAGCTGGCTTAAAGCAGAAGATTCCGCAAAAAACGAGGAAGAACGCGCCCGCATCCATCAAATGCACGTGGATTCCGAGAAATCCCGCCTCGATGCCCTTGAAGCCGAACAACGCCGAGAACGTACCGAAGTGCACGACGCCGATCAGCGCGCCCAGAAAGTCCAGGAAGATGCCATCCACGCCGCCGAAGAACGTGCCAATCGCCAGCTCGATGCCGCCGCCGGTGGCGCGCCAGTCGGCGATACCGTCTCATACGCCTCGCTGTTGCCAAAGAAAAAGATGATCGGTGCGCTCACCCAAGTCGATTGCCTCAGCCATGGCACTCGCCTGATGGTGAAAGCCGCTAACGGGCAAACAAGCGCTTTGCTGCTTCCCGAAACGGCTACCAGCGCTCTACAACTCACTTGCGGAGTTCAAAAAAGCCCTCGCCGCGTCACGCTTACTTACTCCGTGAACGCGGACGCGATTCATCACACCGTCGGAGACATCACCGAAATCGCATGGCACTAGACGTGCTCCTGCGGCCCGCCACGGAAGCCGATTTGCCTGCCTTGGCGCGCCTGGAACTCCTCGCCTTTGCCACGCCCAACTGGACTGTGGACGTCTTTGAACGTTTCGAATGTTCCGTCGCTGAGATGACCGGCGACGTCGTCGCGTTCTTGGTGGCACGGCAGGTTTTTTCCGGCACTTCCATCTCTCCCGCCGAGCGGGAAATTCTCAATCTCGCCGTTTCACCCGCCCATCTACGGCTTGGCTTGGCCAGCCGACTTCTGGAACACGAATTGCGTCACCAAGCTACCTTTTTCCTCGAAGTCCGTGAGTCCAATCACGCTGCCCGTGCCCTCTACGAACGCTTTGGTTTCGCCGAAGTTTCTCGCCGCAGGGATTATTACGATAATCCGCCTGAAACGGCCATAGTGATGCTCCGGAGACTCTCCTAAGAGTCTGAAAGAAAAAGCCTTACGGTTTTCTCCGATCACCCTGGCTCTAATCTCCTATTGTCACAAAGGTGAAATAGTGATAGGTTTGGGGTGCGGACGGCCTGGTGACCGCTCGCGAGTGACTAAATGCACTCTAAAGGAGATAACCCGATCATGGAGAATCGTAGCCAAGACGAACAATTCAAGGCGCATCTGCTCGCCAGCAACGAGCGATTTCGAGAACTATCCGAGCAGCATGCGCATTTGAAGCACCAGATAGAAGAGATCGAATCCAAGCCGCACGTCACGGGCGAGGATGAGCTCGAGGAGCAACGCCTCAAGAAGCTCAAACTGCATGTGAAAGACGAAATGAACGAGATCATAGCGAACGCGCGCCACGCTGTTGTTCATTAACCAGAAAGTTGGTGAGCCGGCTTCCCCAACCGGCTCCCTCCTAGAGCAATTTTCTTCCTCTCCTTCCGTTCCCCACACCGGTCCGAATGCCCCCAGCAACCATGAAACTCTCCGTCTTCTGTGGTATCAGCCTCGATGGCTTTCTCGCCCGTCCCGACCATACGTTTGATTTCCTCGATGCGGGCGGCAACGTCCCGCACGGTTATGAAGAATTCTTTGCCAGTGTGGATGTCCTTGTTATCGGCCGCAAAACATTCGAAGTCGTCCGCGGCTTCGGCGAATGGCCTTACGGACAAAAGCCAGTGGTCGTCCTCAGCGCCGGACATGCGCTTGATTGCTCATCCATAAATGGTGTGGTGGAACAGATGTCGGGCGAACCAGACCAAATCATCGCCCATCTCAAAGCTCGTGGTTACCGGCACGCTTACATCGATGGCGGCATCACCATTCAACGCTTTCTGATCGCCGGCCTGATTCAGCGTCTCATCATCACACGCGTGCCGGTTCTCATCGGCAACGGCATCCGGTTGTTTGGTCCTCTCTCGCACGACATCAGCCTCCGCCACATCGCCACCCGCACTTATGCAGGCGGCTTGGTGCAGAGCGAGTACGAAGTGGCGCGCCCAGGCGAATAACCGCTTTGAACGGAACGATTCGCTAGTCCACGAACACTTCGCTGATACGCAGTGCCGAAAGCGGTGTCGCCAGCGGCGAAACCGACTCGTCTGCGCTGTACACTTCGACCTCGCGGTAGGCGCCATCTCGGGGTCCCCGATGCACAATCAAACGATGGCCTTCCGCATCCAACACCCAATACTCAGCAATGCCGGCCCGAGCGTAGAGCGCGGCCTTCACACCCAGGTCGTACTGCAATGTTGTGTCTGAAATTTCGACCACCAAATGAAGGTCCTGCGGCTTAGGGTTGAGTTTCGGAAAATGAGACAAGTCCCGTCTAAGGACGATCCTGTCGGGAACGGGCTCATTAGTTGGGTTGTCCTCAGGAGCGACGTCAATCGGCGCTTCGACATTGACGCATCTCGCCCCAAACGTCCCGGCCAACCAGGCCAGCATCAGCGTCTGGCAATTAGCGTGTCTCCGCTTCTTCCCCACTTGACTCAGTATGTCCCCGTCCACCAGTTCCAAATGCTCAGGACTAAAAACACCGGTGGCTTCGAGCGCATCGATCTCCGCACGCGTCCACTTTTTACGTGGAGGGGCCTGAACCGCTGACCCAGTACGCGGAAGCTGTCTTAACGCGGTAGGCATACCAACTTTAGACCCATGGTACCGCCAGTCACGTCAGTTCGTTGGACGCTGCGCAACGGCAGGAACCTCTTCTAAGCGGTAATAGACCGGCAATCCTCGCTCCTGTGCCAATCGCACGTCTTTATCCGCACCCTCCGATTTGCCGGGAATCCGCAAAACCGCGTCACAACGCTGCAACAAGCGATCGGCAACGGGATACAAATAATGCTCGTGGACCGCGTCTCCCACCCGCTTCCCGCCTGCTTCACGGATGATCGGCAGAGCCACCCACTCCCCGATTAAAGGGATGTGGCCCGCCTCATATAGCGGTCGCGCATACGCTTCCAAAGTCAGAAGATTTTGTTCAATTTTGGATGGATCGTCAGCGGTTCCGGAACGATACGGACCGGCAATCAAGATTATCAACGGTTTGGACATGAACCTAAGATACATGCTTTTTCGTGCACAAACAAGTATAAACGTGCATAATCATGCAGTATCATGAAGAGAGATGCTCACATCCACGCGCCGGCGTCTCATCCTCGAAACCCTCCAACGCGATGGTCAAGTAGCGGCTAAGGAACTCAGTCAGCAATTGGACCTTTCGGAAGACACCATCCGTCGCGATCTCCGCGAATTAGCGCGCGAAGGTCTGTTGCAGCGAGTCCACGGCGGCGCTCTTCCCGCTTCGCCCGCTGTAGCCAATTTCGCTGGCCGCCAAACCGTTTCCACCGAGAGCAAAACAGTCTTGGGGCGCGCCGCTGCTCAAATGATCCAATCGGGCCAAGTTGTAATTCTCGATGGCGGCACCACCACTCTGCAAACCGCCCGGCATCTGCCGCAAGGCTTGCGCGCCACTATCGTCACGCATAGCCCCACAATTGCCATCGAACTGGTGGATCATCCAAATGTCGAGGTCATTCTGCTGGGTGGGCGCCTATTCAAACATTCCGTAGTTGCAGTCGGCGCTGCCACGATCGAAGCGATCGCTCGCATCCGCGCCGACCTTTATTTCATGGGCGTAACCGGCATCCATCCGAAGGCCGGTCTCAGTACGGGCGATTTGGAAGAAGCGCACGTCAAGCGCGCCCTGAGCGCGAGCTCTGCGGAAACGATTGTGCTCGCCTCGCCCGAAAAATTGAACGCCGCCTCCGCCTTCGTGATTGCCCCGATTACCGGCGTGAGCGAAATCGTCGTCCTCCGCAACACTCCCGCCGAATCCACCCGCGAATTCGAGCTCCTCGGCATTACCGTCACTCGCGCCTGACGGACTGTCAGTAATGTCGGAGCGAGTCCACCGGATCTGTTTTCGCGGCCTTGTAAGCCGGAAGGAATGCCGCTACCAACGAAACCGCCATCATCAGCCCCGTTGCGGCGCTGAACGTCGTAGGGTCATCCGGTCCTAAGCCAAAAAGCAGCGTTCGCATCAACCGCGAACTCAGCGCCGCGCCTACGATCCCCGCACCCAAGCCCAAGCCAACGATCAATGCCCATTCCCGGAGCATCAGCGCCACGATGCTCGCCGGCACCGCTCCCAGCGCCATCCGAATTCCAAGTTCGCGCCGCCTTTGCACCACGCCATAACGCACAAGTCCGTACAGGCCAAACGCGGTTAGCATAAACGCTAAACCGCCAAAGACACTCGCTACTTCCGCAAGCAGCCGCTCCCGAACCAATGTGTCGCCAATAATCTGCTCTTGCGCGGATACCGCTCCTACCGCGAATCGTTTCCCCGCTTCCCGTCGAAGCTCGGCTGCCAGCGACGCAGTTGTCTGATGTCCTCGTTCCTCAAGAACCATGGATTCGCCCAGATGCCCCTGCGGCGGCACCCATTCCGCCATGCGCCCATAAGGTAGATACATCATCGGCGGCGCAGGTTCACGCAAGCTGGCGAACTTCGCATCCGCCACCACCCCGACGATCTCCGTCCACACCGGACTATTGGCCATCTTGGTCAACTTGCGTCCGATTGCATTCTCTTTGCCGAAGAACTTTCGAACAAAAGCTTCATTCACTAACGCCACCATCGGGCTGCTCGATTCATCATCGCGACCTTCGAAATCACGACCCATCCTAAGCGGAATACCCATGGTCTGAAAATATGCGTCCGAGACGAACAACGTGCCCGTAATCGGATCAACCGGGAGCGCCTTTGTCTCTGTCGTTCGCACCCCCAGCAGTGCCGGTTCGCCCGTGAATAAGCCGGCGGAGGACAAGCTCGCATGCTCTACACCGGGAATCGCTCGCACTTGCCGTAAAAGCTCATTCCAAGCGGGCAAAACCTCCTTCGAATCTCCCGTATGTTGCAAATCGATTCCCGCCACCACGATTCGCCTCGAATCGAATCCCAGTGGCGACGACGACAGATTCATCAGCGTCCGCGTGAATAACAGCGCCCCCACTACCAACATGAAAGAAAGCGCAACCTGCGATGCAACAAACGTCCGCCCCGCCATTCCGCATCGCGCTCCCGTCAAACTCGCACCGCGCTTTACCGCCGCATCCATGTCTGCGGGCGCCAGCTGCAAAGCCGGTACCAGCCCGCTAATCACCACCGTCAGAAGGGAGAGCGCAGCGGCGAATGCAACCAGCCGCAGGTCAATGCCGGTCGCGAGCGCAGCCGGTTCGCTCGAAGGCGCCAGCAGCCAAACCAGAATCGGCGTTGCCCAATGCGCCAGCAACAACGCCGCTCCCGCCGAGACCACAGCTAGCAGAAAACTCTCCGTCATGAGCTGCTGCAAAATCCGGCCTCTCCCCGCTCCGAGCGACAACCGTATCGCCATCTCCGGCAATCGCGATCGCCCCTGCGCCATCAATAAGCTCGCCACGTTCGTGCACGCAATCAAAAACACCAGCCCCACTACGAACATCATGATCTCGAGCGGCTGCCTGTATTCGCGCCGCAAAGGAGACGTTCCCGCGCCCGCCAACACGCCTTTGATTCGCATCCCTGCCAGAAATCCTTGAATCACTTCGGGTGGCGTGCCGGGCGGCGCATGTTGCCGTACATCGTCCATCATCGCTTCGTTCATCAGCGCTTCTATTGGTGCCGATGCCCGCGCAACGCTCACACCCGGATGCAATCGCCCGAGAATGCGCAGCCAAAACAGCTGACCGTCTGTGAGATTTTGGGCAGGAGCCGTCGCAATGGGCGTCCATACATCCACCATCTTGCCCACCTCCACACCAAAGAACGAATCCGGTGCCACACCCATAATGTCGAACGCCTGACCGCCAAACTCAAGTTTGCTGCCGATGGCGTGCCCACTCCTCTCGAAACGGTCGCTCCAAAGCCGGTAGCTGATCACCGCCACCGGATTCTTTTCGTCGCTCGGAGCAATCATTCTTCCAGCCGCCGGCCGCACACCAAGCACCTGAAAATAGTTGCCGGAAATGGTCTGCTGCATGACCCGCGTTGGCTCGTTACCGCCAATCGCCACTGGAGCGAAATCAGCGCTCTGGTACGCCGCCAAATCTGCAAGTCCCTCAGTCCGTTTCCGCATCTCTTGATAAAGAAGGTAAGAAACGCCGTCGCCCGCGATCTCGTTCGCATCCGCGTTCGCCCTCACCGTCCGGAACAGCATCCCGGGATCTTTCACCGGTAGCATGCGAAGCAAAAGCGCATCTGCAACGCTAAAGGTCGCAACGTTCGCTCCCATGCCCAACGCCAGCATCAAAATCAGTAGCCCGGTAAGTCCCGGCGCCCGCCCGGAAAGGCGCAGCGCGTATCGTAAGTCCTGCCCGAGATGTGCCATCCCAACCAGATTACGCCGAAAGCGCGCCCAAAAAAGGCTTGCCCGTGCGATATTCTGGCAGCATGATTTTACGCGCTATTCTCGGAGGCGCAGCCCTCTTTCTTATTTCGTTTCCCTTTCTCCACGCTGACTCCTTCCGCGTGACCAAATCTCTCTCTGGCCCATCCGGCAAAGTCGTCGGCAATAAGTTCGTTTTCGATGAAACTCGCAGCCGCTTCGTCTTCCCGCAGGACAAATCGCTGACAGTGTATTTCGAATGGCAAGCTCCGATTGGCGAGCACACCCTCATCGCTTCCTGGAAAGCCCCCGACGGCCGCGTCGTCTCCATCTCGCCCGACGTTAGAGTGCAAACCAAAAATACCGATCTGAACGCGTATTGGCAATTCCTGATCGCCCCCGGCATACCATCGGGCGTTTGGACTTGCGAAGTCCGCATCGATGGCGAACCTGCGGGTTCTCTTTCATTCGAACTGGTCGTCCCTCAAAACGACCACGCTTCTGAGCCCCCGGCCCCAGCCCAGCCCGAGCATCCCACCATGGATCAAATTTATTCCAAGGTGTCGCCTTCATTGGTGTGGGTTTACGCGATTGATGCGGACGGAACTCGCCTCGACACTTCCGATGGCTTTGTCTATGGGCCCAACGTGGTTGCCACTTCTTTTAGCGCGATTGATTCCGCCACTCATTTAGAGATTGAATTCGCAAACGGGCGCCGCGTCAAAACCGATGACGTGATCGTCTGTTCCCGTCTCCAGGATTGGGCGCTTCTTCGAATCGATACCGGCACTACACCCGCGCTGCCTTTGGGAAATCCCGCCGACGTCAAAATTGGTGACCGCTTGCCGTCATTTAACGTGCAAAATAATAAGACGCGCGAATTCGGCGGCATCGATATCTCGGGCCGCCAAAATGCCGCCAACCCCAGCTCGCAAATCTTGTTCAACCCCAACCTCACTGCGGAATCCGCCGGCGGTCCCTTGCTCGACCTTGACGGCAAAGTTGTCGCCATTCTCGGCGGCAGTCTCACGCCGGGGGGTCGCTTTCACCACAAAGATGTCTCCATGAGTTCGGCGCTCTTCAACAGCCTGGGCGCTACCCGGGCCGCCATCCCCGTTACACTGCTGCCTAAGTCTCTTTCAGCGGAATCGAAATCGCTAAGCGAACTGATGGCCGGCAAAGTCTTCACCCGTCCGCTCATGCCGGGGCCCTCCTTCCTCTGGGGCGGTATGACCAATAAGGCCCCGAAAAACCTCAATCTTCCGCCGCCGGATTTCAAAACGGAATTTCGAAAGAACGAAGACATCACGGTGATGATGAATTGGCAGAAACGGGAGAAGAACGGTAAAGGAATTCTCAGTGCCGAGATCTATGACGCTTCGAATCGGCTTTTGGGAACCGTCGCCGGCAAGAAGTTCACCTTGTCCGAAATGACGCCCACCCAACTCACGTTCGGTTTCTCACCTGCTCCACTCACGCCCGGGATTTACCGCATTGATGTGCTTTGGAACGATCAAGCCGTCTGGCGGACATTCTTCACAATGGTCGAGTAGGCCCGTCGTTGAGAGACATAGCCGTGCGCAAAAAAGCTTGCCCGTCCTATGTGCGAAATTTGAGGGCAGGGAACTAACTCGGCCGCGGACCTTGCCGGATCAATTCGCCGATCGCGCTCACAAGTTTGTCAACGCGTTCATCAAGGGCGGCAGTTCTAGACTGTAGCGCTGCCTCCGTTGCCCGCCGCTCTTTGCTCTCGGCCTGCAAACTAGAAATCAGCTCAACCAAAAGCTCAGCGTGTTCCTTCGTCCGCTCGCCCAACCCTTTTCCCAAATGGGCTTGCACCAGCATCGCATCTTCCAGATCGCTGAACTTGCCACGAATACGTGCAAGGGCGGCATCGACGCGCGGATCGCCAGTGTTTGGAATCGTACTCTCGGCCATGTATCTAGTATGCCAAGAGAAGGGCCACTTGCGCCGCCCTTCCTCTTGGCATCGTGACTACAGCTTTACCGTGACTGTCTTGATTTCCGTATATTGCTGCAATCCGTATTCACCCAGCTCACGCCCAATGCCGGATTGCTTGAATCCGCCAAAAGGCGCCCCTGCATCGAACACGTCGTAGCAATTTACCCAGATCGTACCCGCGCGCACGTTATTCGCAATTGCATGCGCCTTGCCGATATCGCGCGTCCAAACCGCTGCCGCCAATCCATACGCGGTCCGGTTCGCCCGTTCAATCACCTCATCCACGCTCTTGAACTTGATGATGCTCATCACAGGACCGAAAATTTCTTCCTGCGCGATCTTCATGTTGTCTTTCACATCCGCGAACACAGTCGGTTCAATGAAATACCCTTCATCTCCAACCCGGTTCCCGCCCTGTACCAGCTTCGCCCCTTCCGTCTTCCCGGATTGGATATAGCCCATCACCTTATTGAACTGATCGCTATCCACCTGCGGACCCTGCTCCGTAGCCGGATCGAACGGATTCCCGACAGTGCGCTTCTTGGCCCGCGCCACACTGCGTTCCACAAACTCGTCGTAGATTTTCTCTTCCACAAAGAGACGCGACCCCGCGCAGCAGCACTGCCCTTGGTTAAAGAAAAGCGCAAAATGCGATCCCTCAATCGCATCGTCCATATTGGCATCCGCGAACACTATATTCGGGCTCTTTCCGCCCAACTCCAGCGTGACGCGCTTCAGATTCGATTTCGCCGCCGCTTCCATCACCAAATGCCCAACTTCCGTCGAACCCGTAAACGCGACCTTATCCACATCCATGTGTTTCGCGATCGCCGCGCCCGCTGTCGGTCCATAACCCGGCAACAAATTCACGACGCCTGGCGGAAAACCCGCTTCCATAAGCAACTGGCCCACCCGCAAAGCTGTCAGCGGAGTTTGTTCGGCCGGCTTCATCACCACCGTGTTGCCAGTCGCCAACGCCGGCGCCAGTTTCCACGCCTGCATCAGTAACGGAAAGTTCCACGGAATGATTTGCCCCACCACACCAACGGGCTCATGCCGCGTGTAGCAAAAATAATCGCCATTCACCGGCACCGTCTTGCCCTGCAACTTATCCGCCCAGCCTGCATAATAGCGGTAGCAGGCGACCGTCAACGGTAAATCGGCCGCCTTCGCTACCTGATAAGGCTTGCCGTTATCCAATGATTCCAGTTGCGCCAGCTCGTCGCTGTTTTTCTCAATCAAATCGGCTAATTTGTTCAACAAACGAGCCCGCTCCGCGCCCGTTATTTTGCGCCATGGCCCATCAAACGCGGCCCGCGCCGCTTTCACCGCTTTCTCTACGTCCGCGGCGTCCGCCTCTGCCACCTGGCAGATCTCTTTGCCGGTGGCCGGATTGATCGTGGGAAAGCTTTTTCCCGATTCGCTGTTGGTCCACTGGCCGTTAATCAGAAGTTTCGTTGCTGACACTGCAACCTGGGCCCCCGTCGGGGGAGACAAAACTGCTGCCATGTTTGGCACTCCTTTTCATTTCTTTGTTTGGCCTGACAAGCTCAAACCTCGGACGGCTTCGGAACCGTCACAACCGAGACGATAGCACAGATGTTGTGTAAACAGGACAATGTCCTGTTAAGACGGTTCAACCCGCTCACAGCCGCGCCCGCATCGCAGCCTCTCTGCCGCCAATTTTGGTTACAGCCCATTTAGAGGCGGCTATCTGGATGTAACTTATAAACTACATAGACATAGTTACAGGACATTCGTTCCGCCTCTGCGTTTTGCTTCGAAAACGCCCGAAAAGCCCAGTATCTCTATCACGGCTCCCGCCGGCTTTCGCCGCTGCTTCGCTTTTGATATCTTGTTATCCGCACTAGGCCAACCTAATGAAGCAGAAAGTTACTCTCACTATCAACGGAAAATCCGTCACTGAAGAAGTCGAACCACGCACCCTGCTCATCCATTTCCTGCGCGAGACCATGGGTCTTACCGGCGCCCACATCGGCTGCGAAACCTCGCTTTGCGGCGCCTGCACGGTCGAAGTGGATGGCAAAGCCGTCAAGAGTTGCGCCATGTTCGCAGTCCAGGCGAACGGCAAATCCGTCACCACCATCGAAGGCCTTGCCGAAAACGGTAAATACCATCCCGTGCAAGACGCTTTTTGGTCGGAACACGGGCTCCAGTGCGGCTATTGTACGCCCGGCATGATTATCGCCGTCAAACAGTTGCTCGATCGCAATCCGAATCCGACCGACGATGAAATCCGCGCGGGCATCGAAGGCAATCTCTGCCGCTGCACCGGCTATCAACACATCGTCAAAGCCGCCCGCACCGCCGCCGTTCAAATGCAAGCCGCCGGCGCGAAAAGATAAAGACCGGAGGACATCATCATGGGAACCACCACAATTACCAAAACTGAACTCCTTGTTGGCAAGCGCATAAAGCGCCGCGAAGATCCGCGCCTCATCACCGGCACTGCCACCTATGTCGATGACATAAAACTCCCGGGCATGTATCACGCCTGCATCGTTCGCAGCCCGCACGCCGCCGCCAAAATCAAAGGCATCGATACCAAAGCCGCATTAGCCATTCCCGGCGTTGTGGCTGTCTACACTTTTGCGGACGCCGCCTCGCTCGGCCCCGTCCCTTGCGGCGCGTCACTCCCCGGGCTCCGCGTCCCGCCACACACTCCTCTCGCGAAAGATCGCGTCTACTATGTCGGTCATCCCGTTGCCGTCGCCGTCGCCACTGATCGCTATCTGGCCCGCGATGCCGCCGACGCCGTCGAAGTCGATTTTGATCCGCTCCCCGCTGTCGCCGACCCCGAAAAAGCTCTCGCCAAAGGCGCTCCCGCCGTCCATCCGGAATGGCCCGACAACATCGCCTTCACCTATCAGCAAAAGGGTGGCGATACCGAAAAAGCTTTTAAAGAAGCCGAAGTTGTTGTCAAGCAGCGCATCGTTCAGCAACGTCTCATTCCCGCCGCCATGGAAGGCCGCGCGGTCGTGGCCGATTACAAAAGCGGCGAAGGCTCACTCACCGTTTGGACTTCCACCCAAATCCCACACCTCTGCCGCACTCTCCTTTCCGGCATGATCGGCGTGCCTGAACACAAACTCCGCATCATCGCGCCCGAAGTCGGCGGTGGCTTTGGCAGCAAACTGAATGTCTATGCCGAAGAGGCGCTCGTCTCTTTTGCTTCCATGAAACTCGGCCGCCCCGTCAAATGGATTGAATCTCGCCGCGAAAATTTCACTTGCACCATTCATGGCCGCGGCCAGGTCGATTACTACGAAGTCGCCGCCAAAAAGACGGGCGAAATCACCGGCATCCGCCTCAAAATAGTCCAGGATCTCGGCTCCTATCATCAACTCCTGGGTCCAGCCATCCCTACCCTCACTGTCCTCATGATGCAAGGCCTGTATCGCTGCAACAACATTGAGGCCGATGTCGTCGGCGTGTTCACCAACTGCGTTCCCACCGATGCCTATCGCGGTGCCGGCCGTCCCGAAGCTACTCATGGCATCGAGCGCATGGTGGATATTCTCGCTGCCGAACTCAAAATGGATCCCGCCGAAATTCGCATCAAGAATTTCATCCATAACGACGAGTTCCCGTACACCACCGGCACCGGCCTTGCCTACGATTCCGGCAACTACGCCGCGCCCTTGAATCAGGCAATGCAAACCGTCGACTATCAAAAACTCCGCGCCGATCAAGCCGCCGCCCGCAAGCAAGGCAAGTTGATGGGCATCGGCATGGCCACCTACGGCGAAATCTGCGCCTTCGGCCCTTCTGCCGCCACGCCCGCCGGAGGTTGGGAAAGCTCTGCGGTTCGCATCGAACCCTCCGCCAAAGTAACCGTCATGACCGGCGCATCTCCCCACGGTCAAGGCGAAGAAACCACCTTCGCTCAAATCGTCGCCGACGAACTGGGCGTCCCCATTGACGACGTCATCGTCCTTCATGGCGATACTTCCATCGTTCAATACGGCATCGGTACATTCGGTTCGCGCGGCACCGCCGTTGGTGGCACCGCGCTCTACTACGCCTTGCAGAAACTCAAAGACAAAATCAAAGCTTACGGGAAAATGCTGCTCAAGTCCGAGGACGTCAAGTTCGAAAGCGGCCACTGCATCTGCAATAAGACCGGCGCAAGCGTCCCTCTCGCCCAGATCGCCGGTGCCGCCTATCGCGCCATGCAACTTCCGCCCGATACCGACCCCGGCCTTGCCGTCACTCAGTTCTGGGAACCATCCAATTTCTGTTTCCCCTTCGGCGCGCACATTGTTGTCTCCGAAGTCGACGCCGAAACAGGCGATGTGGAAATCACCCGCTATGTCGCCGTCGACGATTGCGGCAAAGTCCTCAACCCCCTCATTGTTGACGGTCAAATCCACGGCGGCATTGCGCAGGGCATGGGCCAGGCACTCTGGGAACGCGCCGTCTACGATGAGACGGGCCAACTCCTCACCGGCGAATTCATGGATTACGCTTTCCCCAAAGCCAGCATGATGCCCTGGATCGAAACCGGCCACACCGTAACTCCCTCGCCCGTCAATCCGCTCGGCGTGAAAGGCGTCGGTGAAGCCGGCACTATTGGCTCAACCCCGGCTGTTGTGAATTCCGTGGTCGATGCCCTCAGTCCTCTCGGCATTCGCCATCTCGATATGCCTCTCACCCCCGAAAGTCTTTGGCATGTCATGCAAGGAGCCGCCAAATAAGATGATCCCCACCAGTTTCGAATACTCAAAACCTACTTCACTTGCTGACGCGCTCAGTCAACTGGCCGATGGCTCCGCCAAAGTTCTGGCCGGCGGCATGAGTCTCATCCCCATGATGAAGCTCCGCTTGGCTGTGCCGGAAAAATTGGTTGATCTTTCCGGCGTTCCCGGACTCGATGGCATCAGCGAATCCGGAGGCGCCATTCGCATTGGTGCTATGGCCACTCACTATGCCATCGAAACCTCGCCTGTGCTGCGTGGCAAGTGCCCGCTGCTCGCCGAAACAGCCGCAAACATAGGTGACGTCCAAATCCGCAACACCGGCACCATTGGAGGCGCTTCCGCCCACGCCGATCCCTCAGCCGATTACCCGGCCGCTCTTCTCGCCCTCGAGGCCAAATTCACAATCGTTTCGCAAAAGGGCAGCCGCACCGTCGATGTCAAAGACTTATTCGTCGATGCGTTGAGCACCTCACTCGAGCCGGGCGAACTCATTCAGGAACTCCAGGTCCCGGTGGATGACACGGGCGTTGGCACTTGCTACAAAAAGGTCTTTCAACCCGCTTCCGGTTATGCCACGGTAGGAATTGCCGTCCGAGTCCGCCGCACTGCGGGCAAAATCACCTTCGCTCGCGTCGGCGTTACCGGTCTGGCCTCCAAAGCCTTTCGGGGGGAAGCCGTCGAAGCGGCCCTCATCGCAGGCAAATCCGTCGCCGATTCGGCCGCTTTGGTCACCAATGGCGTCGACGCCAATACCGATATTCACGCCTCGGCTGACTATCGAAAACACCTGGCTCGAGTGGCAACGAAGCGCGCCATCGAAGCCGCCCTCGCGAGGATTGCTTGAAAATTTCCGGCTCATACACGTTACCCTTCGACCGGCAAACAACTTACAGCAACTTACAAGATCCCGCCATCCTCTCCCGCTGCGTTCCTGGCTGCGACACTCTTGAAAAAGTGGCCGAAAACGAGTACGCAATGAAAATGAAATTGGCCCTCGCCGCGTTCTCCGGCCTCTTCACCGGCAAAATCAAGGTCGCCGACTCCAAGCCGCCCGACAGCTTTAAAATGATCGTCGAAGGCTCTGGCAAAGTGGGCTTCCTCAAAGGCGAGGGCGTCCTGTCCCTCGTCGAATCTTCCGCCACCGCTACCGACCTCACCTATGACGGCGATGTCCAGGTCGGCGGCACCATCGCCGCCGTCGGCCAGCGCATGATCGATACCACCGCCAAAATGATGATCCGCAAATTCTTCGAAAAGTTCATCGAAGAAGTAAAAGCCAAGACTTGACCAGTCACTTGTGGAATGTAAACTCGGCCAGCACAACATCCGCTATCTCAAAATGTTTCTCGCCATAGGCAACCGGTTCTGTCGGTTTTACAACCACGTCTGAAATCGCGGCCAGCCTCCGCGGCGCGAAACGAACCAGCGGGTTAATGTTAAAGTCCGCTGGAAATGGCGACGAGGAATTCAGGCCCGAAAGCTCTTCCGTCGAACTCGCCTGCCCACGCTCCGATTGTTCAGTCAAGGAAAATTCAACGGCGGTCTCCGGCCAGTGAAACGGTGAATGACACGCAAGCCTGTCGCTGCTGGCCGTACACAACCCCACGCCACTCACATAACTTCGCGAACCGTCCAAGGGCAACGTAACTGGCTTGAGAGTGTGAAAAAGCGAAAAGTAGAACGCACCATTTACGCGCACCGGCTCAGTCCGAAACTTGGCGTATATGGATTTGGGTATCGTGAGACGCAGCGCCAGAATTCCGGACTCATTCACAAATACATCGCAAGGAGGTCCTTCCATTTCGAGAATCTGGCCATTCGGCTCGATCAGACTTGTCGCAACGCCCAACGGCCGAAACACAACTCCCGCGGGTAAGCCGTCAACTCGAATCGGTACTTCCGCAACCGCCTCATCGCGATCGTTGAAGTAACTATGCCCTGCCCACTTGTGTTCCGCATCCATCCGAATTCGAACCGAAGACGCGTCCACCATTCGCTTTGAGAAATGCGATTGCACCCGAAATGCCGTTGTCCAAGGAAGCAATGCGGCGATTGCGAGCAATAGAATCGGCCCGCCGATCGCAGCCATCCGTGCCATTCCCGTCGCCCGATAAGCATACTGGCAGATCAAAAGGACGCCTGCTCCAATCGCCACTTCTCCTAGCAGGCAATAATTTTTCACCCATTCCAAACTGCTCCACAGAATGCCCAGATGGCTCATGGGCACGGTAAGCAACCCGACGAAACCTCCCAACAGCAGGAATGACGCTGCAATAATAAGTTCCAGCACGTTGCTCGTAATCGACGCGATAGCCGCGGCCGGAATCTCGAAAGCCGCTACCAGCAGTACTTGCGTCCACAAAAAGCCACCAACATGCTGAGTAATCGGGAAACCAGCGGCCTGTACAATCACCACGTCCGCAATCAGCAGTGGGATATTCGCAAAAGTCATCACGAACAGCGCCTTGGCTAACAACAAGCTTCCCCTCCGATAAGGTCTCACCAGCCAGAAATGCGCTCGTCCCGGCAACGGTTCCGCTTGCACAACTGCGCCGATCAGGAACCACCAGGTGACCGGCAGGATGAAGGCCGTCACGCCTGCACCGTCGCGGTTAAACGTGCCCATCAGGCAAAACACGGTCGCACACAAGAGCGTTCCGCCGATGTGATAACGAAGTAGCTCAACGTCTTTCTTGAAAATATGCAGGGCCTGGTCCACACTATGCCTCCTTTCGGCTCGCCTTTGCCAAAGCCACGAAAATAGCGCGCAGCGGCATCGCTGACACATCTACCCGCGTCACGTTCGAAACCAGGTATCCAATCTCTCTCAGGCTCCGTTCCCGCTCAAACTGACTATCGACAAAGCGAAGCAACGAATCCGAAACCTCCACCTGTAACCAAGACTTCGGCCACTGCAATCCGGCGGGTAACGGCGTTCCATCTCGGATGACTTCAATCTCGCGAAACCTTTCCAACAGGCCGTTCGCCTCTTCCGAAAATCGCAAACGCCCGTGTTCCAAATACCCGATATGGCTGGCGAAGCTCTCTACCTCCGCCATGTCGTGAGAGCAAATCACGATCGACGTCCCTTCCGTGTTCGCCAGCAGCCCTTCCAGCAATTCATCACGAGTCAGTGAATCCAGCGCGCTAAACGGTTCATCCATCAAAAGCAAGCTTGGCCGGTAAGCCAGGCACGATGCCAGCGCTGCCTTCATTCGCATGCCGCGTGACAAGTGCCGCAACTTCTTCTCTGGCGGTAAATCAAATTGGCGCAGCAATTGCCCGGCGTAATCGTTATCCCAATTCGGATAAAACGGCTGCAGATACGCCATCAATCGTTCCACTGTCATCCAATCCGGAAGATCCAGCCCCTCCGCCACAAAGCCGATGCGCGTCAAATCTTGCGGCGACAATTGCCGGCAATTGTGGCCGAAGATTTCTGCCGACCCAGCGCTCGGCTTCAAAAGATTCATGAGGATCTGAAGCGTCGTGCTCTTACCCGCGCCGTTTGGGCCGAGAAGTGCGTATACGCTCCCCTTCTGCACCTTGAGCGTCACTTGATCCAGAACCAGTGCTCTCCCAAACCGTTTCGAAAGCCCGTTCGTCCGCAGTATTTCGTTCATCCTGTTCTCCGTCTAGGCGATGCCAGTGCCGTGTAAATGCCGCTGTCACTTGTTCCAACGTCAGTCCCAGTTTCTTTGCTTCCACCGCTAATTGCTCAAGTTCTTTCTTGAGCAGATTGCTCCGTTCGGCTGCCGAGCTGCCCATGCGTTGAGCCACAACTGTCCCCACCGTGGAATGCACTTCCAAAACGCCTTGTGCCACTAGTTGTGCAATCGCCTTGTGCGCCGTGTTTTGATTGATTTGCAGCTCCGCGCTTAACGCTCGCACCGGCGGAAACGGATCGCCCGGCTTCAATTTCCCCGAAATAATCGCCTTCTTGGCGGCATAGATTACTTGCTCGTATAAGGGCACGCCGGGCTCGAACGAAAGCCGGAACGGTATCACGCTTGTACTATAACAAATAGTACAAGCTACATCTAACGGCTTAGAGGAAAATCAACCTTTTTCTCGATGACACTACGGCTGCGCGCTCATTATGCTCACCTAGACGGCTTGATTCCAGTCACCCGAATTCACAACCCGAAAACCAATGCACATCCCTACAGAGCCAATCGGCAGCATTCCCCGTCCCAAATATTTGCTCGATGCAATGGCCGCACTCTCCGCCGGCCAAATCTCTCAGTTGCAATTCGACGCAGCACTCCAGAAAGCCACCGGAGAGACAATCGCTTGCCTCGAAGCCACCGGATCGCCACTCATCACCGACGGCGAACAAGCCAAGCCCAGCTTCGCAACCTATCCCATCGACGGCAGCAAAAACCTTGTGCCCGGTGGTGTCACCATTCCCTTCTCGGACGGCCACACGCGCCAGTTGCCCGCCCTGCAAGCGGGGCCCTTTCGTTATGTCACCTACGCGTCTGCGTACGTCACCGCCGCGCGCCGCCTAACTGCTAAACCTGTGAAGCAAGCGGTAATTTCCGCCTCCGCTTTGAGCCTCCTATATCCCGCGTCCGGCATTCCCGCATATCCGCGCGAACAGTTCTTGGAGGATCTCGTTTCCGAAGTGGAAAAAGACATTCGCGACTCTCTAAGGGCCGGTGCCGATTGCGTACAAATCGATTTCACCGAAGGCCGCCTCGCCATCAAGCTCGATCCCTCGCTCAAACTGCTCGATTCGTTCATCGATCTGAATAACCGCGTCCTGGAGCGCTTTTCTGAGCCAGACCGGCTGCGTCTCGGAGTGCACTCCTGTCCGGGTGGCGATCACGACGCGACCCACAGCGCCGACGTCGCTTATGACGAGCTCTTGCCCCGGCTCTTCCAACTCAAGGCAGCTCGATTCTATATCGAACTAGCGGGCGAACCAGATCGCCGCCGCGCCTTGAGCTTGATACGAGCTAATCTCCAACCGTCGCAGCGTGTCTTCGTCGGCGTTATCGACCCGATTAATTCACGCTTGGAGTCTCCCGAAGACGTCTGCACCCGCACCTTGGAAGCCGCGGAATATATCCACCCGAGTCAGTTAGGAACAACCGACGATTGCGGCTTCGCCCCGTTCGGCGATGACATTTCCACCGCCCGCGATCTCGCCTTCGCCAAAATCCGCGCCCGCGTTCAGGGAACTGCCATGGCCGCAGACCGCATGTAGCTAGAACAGCAGTTTCAGCGCAAACTGAATCTGTCGCGCCGGATACGTGCTCCGAATCGTCCCGAAAGCGCTGTTATTGCTAATTGTGTTCGGAATTCCGAAATTCGTGTGATTCAGCAAATTAAAGAATTCCGACCGGAACTGCAGTCGTACATCTTCACGAATCCGAAAGCTCTTGTTCGCCGCAAAATCCCACTGCTCAAACCCCGGCGCCCTAAACGCGTTCCGCCCCACATCGCCAAACGGATTACTCGCCAAAGGCGTTATAAAGGTATAGCCATTGAAATAGCTATTCAGCATCGCCGCCCTGCCTTGGCCGATCGCGTTTCCACTCACATTGGGCCTCAGAAATCCCTCGCCGCGATAATCATTCGAAAGCCCGGTCACTGCATTCGCCGTCGAGGGGCTGTAATAAACATTTAGCGGCTGGCCCGTGTGCGCGGTGTTAATCGTATTCACCTCCCAGCCGCCAATCAGCGCATCCACGAAACCATTCGCACTTCCGGCGAACCGTCGTCCTTTCCCGAACGGCAGCTGATACACCACACTCGAAACGTTGTTGAACTCCACGTCATAGCTCGAAGGCCCGCGCTCAGCGCTCAAATTGTGTATGTTCTGCGGATTCGCTTCTACATAACCCGCGAAATATTCAAGCGCTTGCTCGGAATCGCCCAGCGCCTTCCCCCATGTGAACGAGTTCAGGAAATACAAGCCGGCCGCAAAAGTATGTTCGAACCGAACCGAAAGACCGTTGTAATCGTTGTCGCCGGCCGGGTCCACCCACGTAATCGGCCCATAGCTCGGTATCGGCTCACGCTGCTGCACGCCCAACGTTGCGCCGGGAAGATTCGGCACAGCTTGGTTGTAATCGGCAATGATCGGCAGGTTCAAGCTGTGATTCCCGTTGTACGCCACTTCCAGCAAACTGTTCCAGCCCAACTCACGCTGTATGGAAAAAAACCAGTTCTGAATATACGGCCACTTGAAGTTTGCCGGAAGGTAAACCACATTCGACGCCGCCGGATTGAAATTTGCCGGATTGTCGATGCCTGTCGTAAAGCTGTTTTGCGTAGTGAGGAAATTCGCTGGCACCGGTTTCCCGGCAGAAATCGATTGGTTAATTACTCCGAATAAAGCCTGTGGCGCGTTGATTCCTTCGAGCGCGCTTCCCACTCTATTGAAAAATGTGTAACTGATTCCATAGCCGGCCCGCAGCACTGTCTTGGAATTCAGGCTGTACGCCAACCCGGCCCGCGGACCGAAGTCATGATACTCCGGATGCACCAGGCTGCGATTGTAAAGACTGCCCCCCGTTGCTTTCACCATTGTGTCTGTCGCCGGATTGAAATCGGAATAGTTATTGTCTCTCTCGAAAAGCGGTGACGCGAACTCCCAGCGTAAGCCGAGATTGAGAGTGAGCTTCGGCGACACTCGCCAGTCATCTTGCCCATAAACCGAGTGAACAAACTGCCGCAGATTCACCACCGCTTCGTTGCCCAGATTAATGATGCTCGGTGTGCCGAACATGAAATCCGCCAGGTTATAGCTTGTCGAGTCGCTCGCAATGGCGCATCCGGAAGCCTGCCCCAACTCTGTGCAGGTCGGCTTGCTGAACTGCCCGGTGTACTGATCTTCCCCGTATAACGGATTCACGTCCAGAATCTCGGTGTGAACGTCAAGAAACTCATATCCGGCCTTCAGTGAGTGCTTCCCAATCACCCAGGAGTAATTCAGTTTCGGGTTGTAAGAAGTTGGATTCTGAAACTGCGGATTGCTGGTTTGCCGCCCCAATTGCGAAAACCCGCTGATATTTTGCGAATTCAAACCGCCCGCCAAATTCGGCGACGTTGGCAGGCCCGGAATGCCGTAAAGAGCCTCCATGCTCGCACCGCCCAGATAGGGCGGTTCTTTCCCTGCAAGTACGTGATCGAATCCAAAGCGTGCCTCCAGTACCGAGGACGCCGACACTGTCCACGTGTATCCTGCCGAAGCGTTTTGATCGATGCTGTGGATGTAACCGTTCCCAGCCCCACCGGCTGGCCCGGGAATGTCGGGCTGATAATAATCCAGATCCTTGCGCTGGCTCCATCGGACAAATGCCGACATCCGGTCGTTAATCTGTCCATCCAGTTTGGCGTCGTATTTATCGCCGTAATCGCGAATCAGCAAAAGCTTTGCATAGTTATTGGCGCGGGCCGGTCCGTTCGGCGCAGGCAGCGCACCCAGCACGGCGGCGGCAAACGGATTCAGCGCTGTTACCGGGATCGCAGTGTGGGCCGGGTATAACGCCTTCGTCAGTGCGTCGTATACCGGCACCGGCAGAACCCCCGCGCGGTCATTCAGATTCGGTATCGAATCGAAGTTCTCATAACGTTGCAGTTGCCGGATTCCTTCATAATCCACAAAAAAGAAAAGCTTGTTCTTGATCAGTGGGCCGCCAATCGCCGCCCCGAATTGATTTCGCTGCAGCGGCGGCTTCACAAAAACCGCCGAGCCGAAATTGTAACCGGCTGCGTTCAGCACCGTATTCCGCACGAACTCATAAGCCGCCCCGTGAAACTGGTTCGTCCCCGTCCGCATCACCGCGTTCACTACCGCTCCGCCCACACGCCCGTATTCCGCGCTGTAATTGCTGGTAATCACTCGAAACTCAGCCAAAGCATCCGGTGAAAGCTGTACGACCTGTGCTGAATAACCTTGGTTACTCGTGCCGTAAGCATTATTATCCATTCCGTCCAACAGAAAGTTGTTATACGTGCTTCGCATGCCGTTCACATTGAACGCCCCTTCTCGCGGTGTGCCGGTGGGCGAGAACGAGACCGCGATCGGTGATCCCACTGTGTTCGTCGCCAACAGCGCCAGTTGTGTCGGATCTCTCCCGTTGAGCGGAAGTTCCGCCGTCGCCTCCGCCCCAATCACCTGACTGTGCTCACTCGAGTCCGTCGCCAGCGGCGATGCGGCCGCTTCCACGTTCACGCTTTGCGAAACTTCTCCAATTTGGAGCGCCATTTCCACGCGCTGCCGTGCGTTGACATCCACCCGAATGTCGCGCGCCACCGCCACCGAAAAACCGGTATGCTCCGCGCGAACCGTGTAGACACCGATAGGAACTTCAAAGAAATTGAACTCGCCGCTTTGATTGGTTTTCGTCTTCGATTCGATTCCGGTTTGCTGATTGATCAATCGAACGTCCGCGTCCGGAACTGGCGAATTCGAAGCGTCCCGAACCGTTCCCAGAACTTCCGAAGTTTCAAACTGGCCAAATAAAGCACTGGAAAAACACACTAAGATGCACAAACACAACGCGAACGGAGAAAAAGTAAACAGTCGCCTCATGACAGCCCCCTCCGGGGGATCGTATCAGGAAAATGTGTATCTTGGGTTACGCGATGATGACAGAATTATGAGGCGGTGGCGAACGCCTACGCTTGAAGCGCCGCCGCTGGCCGCGGGATGCCCGATCCAAATGGATTTACCAGTTCGCTGAGATTCTCGTTGTTCGTTCCAAGGTAAATAATCGATGTGCAGTCCGTGTCCGCCACTTGCCCAATCAGAAAATATTCCTGTTCGAGTCCAGAGACAAACGGATTGCGGAAAGGCCGGCGAGACCGAAGTTTTAAATGCAGCTTGCAACCGTTGAATGTTCGGCTTGCCGCAAAATTATCCACCACGCATCCGGAGATAAACGGAGACGATGCGCTACTAGTTGCGTGGTCTTGGCATAACTTCTTAGCGATCTGATATCTCAGCGAAGTCCGGTCGGTTCCTTCCAACAGGTCTCCCATTTCTCTCTCTGAGATTCGTTCCTGAACGTTCTGACCCGGCCCCCCGCCCTGCCCAACCACAAAAAGGTCATTGCCCATCACGCTGGCCGTTAAAGCCATTTGCTGGGCGTTCACGGTGACCCGGAAGTTCTTCGTCCCGTGCGCTCTTCTTGCTTGAAAGATCAAATTAGACGACAGCGTCCACGCATTCGTAGGCGGAGCGGGCGCTATAAACCTCTGATTGAACACCTCCGGGCGCTCTTTTCGGTAGAAGTCAAAACTCACGGTTGCACTCCTTTGGTAAGTTAGAGTAGCACGATTCAGAGCCGTCCGAATCCCCAGTATCCAGTCTCCGCTCGCACGCGAACGCCCGGCCGCCGGCACGCGACTCGGACCTTGTGAAACTTATCGGCAACCTTATTCGCCGCCGGCGCATACCCAAGCGTATATGCCGCGCGGGCATCTTTTCCCGCCTGCTCCACAGCTTCTTGCAGATGGCCGCCTTCATACCGGCGCCCTGCAGTCAAGTCCGAAGCATTTCTCAGCGAGTCCTGCGTGACCGGCGAAATGTTCGTCCCTGTCGTCTGATCCACCGTGTAGAATGCGATATTTTCACGGTCAAGTTGTGTGCAAATCTTCGCAGCGTAACGATCGCGCACCACTCCCTGAGACATCCAAATAACGCTCTTCCGCCCCGGAATCTCAGCCAGCGAGGCGCCTGGCTTTTGCAACGCGTTAAAAGTAACATCCGTCCGAAACGACTGCTTACTCATCGTGAAAGGCCTAAGTGCGTTCACTTTGCGCAGGGCTTCATCCAACATAGGCTCAACCTGCTGCGGCCACTGCCCGGCGCCCGCATTCGCCGCCGCAAGCGCACGAATGGGATAGAGATTGGCATCTTTAGTGATCAGATACAGATATAAAGGTGCTGGTTCTGCGGCTGCCTTCACGGCACGCACCAGATCCTTCCGCGCCTCTTCACGGCTCGCTATCTCCAAATTCAACAAATCGAGCACGATTTGCAACAGGCGCTGCGTCCGCTTGCCGGCTTGAATTCCAGAGAAGTGATGGTTTGAGGCCGGCCGTCGACGAACAACGCCACATCGTCAGCCCGAAGATCGGAAACTGGCGCTCCGTCCGCCGTCCTCTGCCACCAGATGTATGCTGCTCCCGCTTGAAGCCGGAAGTTGCGCCCCGGCATTCATAGCGCTCAATGCTGCAAGTTCCCAAACGACAAAAAGTCTTAGCACCTAATGACAATGGTGAAAATTGCCCCAAAACGTTTCAGTGTGAACAACCGCGACTTCTACTGGCCAGCCCACGGATACTGAGCGCGTGGAAAGACCGGGAAATATCCCTCAAATCGCAGCTATCATTCGTACAGACTTGGTGAACCTACTACACAAGCACAATCGCTTTCGCTGACCAGAATTGACAAAAAACGGCATCTAAGGCAACATTGATCCTAACCGGAACGATCCAATTGCCCTCTTAGGCCTGATTGATGTAAATACCAGTCCGAAGGTATTGGCTTCTCTCGCCGGTTGTTCTAACTTTAAAGGCGCGGGGAGACGCTGAGATACGCAATGGCAGCGTTCGCTCGTGAATGGAACGAGCATTACGCTAGAGTGCGCCTCCCCTTGCCAATCGACTTCCAGCGACGGCTCCGCATCGTCCCCAAACCTCTACCGCAAGCTGTTCATTTGTGGACAAAGTCATCCCGAATGTGAACAGTCGCAGCATCCTTCACAACCATCCACCACTTTCAAATCAGTGACGCGAACTTGGACTGCTGCGTGCACCCTGATCTTAAGAGGTCATGCTGTGAGCTTCTTCCGTGTCGCCGCGATCGCCTTCCTAATTTCAAGTGCAAAGATGTCAAGTCAGGCCCCGGCACCGCAGTCCTTCCCGCTCCGCGATGCCACCGGACTCCTCACCCGGAACGTGAAAGTCGAAGCGCTGGAGTATCAAGGACGACAGGCCGTACGGGTTGTGCCCACCGAAGGTGCCGAAGATGGCTTTGCCGTTTTGCCCGGTGTGGACTTCCAGGACGGTGTAATCGAAGCCGACATCGCCGTGAAAGTGACCACGCCGAAAGGCGTCAGAAACCCGGCCTTTGTCGGCATCGCCTTCAGGGCGCGTTCCGATGCGTCTCACTATGAGCTTTTTTATTTGCGGCCAGGCAATGCGAACGCCGAAGATCAAGCGATGCGGAACCATGTCGTCCAGTACGTCGAGGTACCGGATTTCGGATGGTATGAGTTGCGCCGGCAATGGCCGTGGGTCTACGAATCGCGTGCTGATTTAGACCTGGAAACATGGATAAAAGTGAAGATTGAAGTCGCAGGCCGGGCAGCGAAGCTCTATCTCAACGGATCTTCCAAGCCAAGTCTGGTAGTCGACGGCTTGAAGGGCGAAGACTTGAAAGGCGCTGTGGCGCTGTGGGGCTACTCTGGCGAAGAGTCATATTTCTCGAACGTACAAGTCACGCCGCGAACCCCACTGCCTGTGAAGAATGGCTCCGACATCTCGGGTACCTGGGACTTCCGATGCACCAGCGACGCCGGCCCGCTCCAAGGTGCAATGAAGCTGACTCGAGAAGGTACCAAGGTTACCGGTATGTGGTCTGGCGGACTCGGCGACGACCGCCCGGTTACAGGCACTTGGCGGCAAGGGTATGTGGAACTGTCGTTCCCCGGTGAGTGGCCTGAAGACAAAGGTATCGGTGCACCGGGGCGAGTCACAGCAACCATGGCCGGTTGGATTGACGGCGATTCCGCTAAAGGCCGCATGCGCGTCGAAGGTCGTTCCGACGGCCAATGGTCAGCGTCGCGCAAGAATTAGGCCGCTCCATGAAACGTCCGCTGTCGTTCCGCCACTATACAGTTCAGTGGGGCCGCTAGGCATGTCCGCAGGCACACTTCCGGTTGACGGTAAAGATTGAAAACTTACAATGATTCCATGATCCGCGCACTCACTTTGCGCTTTGTTCTTGCTCCGCTCGCGTTGGCGGCTTGTTGCATTCAGGCCGATGCCCAATTCAATACGCCCTCGGTCGATGGCGTCATTCAACCAGGCGAATATGGCAACACTCAAAACGGTAGCAATCAGATCGCGACGAACTTCGCCCAGACTTGGTACATGACGTGGGATGCGTCAAATCTTTATGTGGGCATTGCCAATGCCAACCTGAGCGAAGCCGCCGTCATTTACATTGATGCGAATCCGATCAACCCGCCCAACGGCGGCGCAAGCGCCAACGGCAATCTCGCGGGCTTCAACTACGATGGCGAGGAGATTGCCTCGCTACCCTTCCGCGCCCAATTCGTTACCTACTTCAAAGATGGCTACAACGAATACCGGAAATCGGACGGAAACGGTAACTGGATGAACGCGGTCAGCTCCTACGGAGCCTATGCCTCGAACGGCAACACTCGCGAATTCGCCATCCCGTGGCAGGTAATCACCGGCGGCGGGATTCCATCATCGTTCCTTTTTTTCGGCTTACTTACCTCAAGCGCCGGCTCGGTCTATGGTCAGGTCCCGAACGATAACAGCGGAGGCGCCATCGGCGTCTCGGCCGCGTACACCCAATACTTCGTTGTCAACAGCACTACTAATGGCTCCAGCACTCCGCCGTTTTCGATCGAAAACTCCGGCAATTCCATCAACCTTACCGCGCTGTATCACAACACCTTTGATCCCTATTACCGTAGTCAAGAGGGCGCCGCGTCCGCCGGCTCCACTGTCACTCTCCGTCTCCGCACCGCCCACTTCGGAGCCACGGGCGTCAATCTCCGCGTCTATTTGTTCGATACCGCCTCCGGCAATACCAGCGGACCAGTCGATTCGCCCATGGCCTTCTTTCAGACCCAAACCGTCGGCGGCACGCTTTATGACGAATACAGCATCAACTACACCACTCCCAGCACGCCTGCCGTCGTCTATTACAAATTTGTGGTCCTAAACGGCTCAGCCACTGGCTACTATAGCGACGACTACATCGACGATTACGACAACCTCAATAAGGATGGCACCGGCGCGCCCGACACCACGGAACCGCTCCATTCGTTCCAAATTACCGCCTACGCTCCGAATTTCACAACTCCCGCCTGGCTGGCCACCGCCAACGTGTACCATATCTTCCCCGATCGCTTCCGCAACGGTGATCCCACTAACGACTATTGCGTGCCGAATAGTACCGCGGGCTGCCCTTCGTTTTATGGCGCTCCAGCCAGCAGCACCATCGCCGTCACCACCTGGAATACCCAACTCTGTGATCCTCGCAATCAGAGCCTCCCCTGTTTCAATAACTTCGGCAGCATCTTCTACGGTGGCGACCTGCTTGGCATACAGAACGAACTCGACTATATTCAGGGACTCGGCTTCGATACCCTCTATCTGAATCCCATCTTCGAGGGCAGCTCTTACCATCGCTATGACACCGATGACTTTCTGAACATCGATCCGGCACTGGGAGGGAATGCAGCGCTCACCTCGCTGCTCACTGCCATGAACCAGCGGGGCATGCACCTCATCCTCGACGGAACCTTCGAAGACGCTTCTTCTGACAGCGCCTATTTTAATGAATATGCCAGATTTCCCACTCTTGGCGCTTGCCAGTCTCTCACTTCGCCATATCGGAGTTGGTTCCAATTCCAGAACAACAATGTGCCGTGCAGCACTTCTGGCTACATCGGTTGGGCCGGATACAACACGCTGCCGTTAGTCGACCCATCACAAAGTGCCGTGCAACAGTTCTTCTACAGCGGAACGCCCGACAATGTGATCGAGCATTGGTATAACGCGGGCGCCGGCGGCTGGCGCTTCGACAGCGCCTCGAACCTCCCAAATTCCTTCTGGCATGCCCTGCGTACATCCGCTAAGAGCTACAACGCGAATGCTCCGCTCATCGGCGAGATCTGGACAAACGCCAGCCAGTGGCTCGCCGGCGATCAAATGGATTCAGTGATGAACTATCGCTTCCGCCGGAATGTGACCGGCTTCGTGCGCTGGCCCAATAACTGGGTCGACACAAATGATAACGGCAACGATGCGATCATCCCACTGACACCCAGTCAATTCGACACTGCCAATCGCGCCGTCCGCGATGACTATCCGCCGCAAGCCACTGCTGCCATGCTCGACCTGATCGACTCTCACGATACCAATCGCGCGCTTTATGTCATGACTGAACTCGGTGACAACGGTCTCGCACAGGCCAAGCAGCGGCTCCAACTCGCCGCCCTGTTTCAGTTCACCTACATTGGCGCTCCAACCGTGTTCTATGGTGACGAGGCCGCTATCAACGCTCCGTCAGTGGCGCTCGACCCAGACGGCTTTCCGCTCGCCGACCCTTACACGCGTGCCCCTTACCCTTGGACCGATCAGCCCGGTGACCCGACCATCTACGGCCCGCCCGATCAGAATGTTATTGCCTACTACACGGCCCTCGCTCACTTGCGTAAACAGCACCCATCGCTCGTCACTGGAGCTTTCATCACTCTTCTCAGTGGAGACACCCAGCAACCCTCCGCTCCGAACACCTACGCCTACGCACGCTCTATTCCGGGCGGCGAAACAGCTATAGTGGCGCTCAACAACGGTTCGGCGGTCAATAATCCCGTAATTCCGGTTAGCGCATATTTTCGCGACGGCACAGTCTTGCAGGACGCTGTGGGCGGTGCTACGTATAAAGTCGCCGCGGGTAACGTCAGTCTAACCTTGAACCCCCTCAGCGGCATCCTCCTCTTGTCCTCACCGGTTTCCGCAGACCGCACTGCTCCAACGGCGAATCTCACTCTCACTCCGGCGGCGGCCGCCAACGGCTCTCCCGTTTTGGTCAAAGTTACCGCCGCCGATACCGGCAGTGGTGTCGCCCAAATTCTCTATTGGGTCGATGGCGGCCCGGTCCGCAGCGCTGCGGCATCCACTGCAACGGTTACCGTAAGCGGTTCTGGTTTGCACACGGTAGGCGTGCGGGTTCTTGATAAGGCCGGGAATATCAGTCAACAGTACACGCAGCCCTTGAATATTGATTTTTCAAAGCCGCAGTGAGTTCTCAGCCGTCAAGCTGGCAACTGCGGCCCGCTCCGGCGCGTTCTTCGAGCCTCAAGGCTGACCGTTTCCTCGATAATCTTGCCTGCGCGCAACCCGTGATCTCGGCGTCTCGTGAATGTAACTATCGCAGCCACAAGACCGTCCCATACTCATGGTTGTCTCGAGACGCTGTGCATTGCGCGCCCTTTCAGTATCCTCGTTAGGCGCTTCTTATCATTCGATGGCCTTTGCGGCAGCGGACGCATTTTGGAACTCGGAGCAGCCGGAAAACTGGACCCCCGAGCAAATTCAAGAACTCACAACAAAATCCCCATGGGCCCGGCCGGTGACTGCCCAAGTCGAAGCGTATTCTCCAATAGGTACGAGTGCAGCCAGAGGCAGGCGCGGCAGCGTTGTTCCAACAAGCCGCGCCGGCGCGAATTCAACAGAAGGCAGCCCGAAATTCATCGGCGTCGTCCGGTGGGCCAGCGCAAAGCCAATTCGTCTCGCGCTGAAATTGCAATTCCCGCCCTCGCTCGCGGAACACTTCGTCATCAGTGTGAGCGGACTTCCCATTGTTTCAGGGCACGGCGTCGAAGACAGTGCAACTGCTAATGATGCCGATTCTTACGAAGGACTCAAGATCCAAACCTCTTTGCAAGTCAAAGGCAAGGATGCGATTCGGCCGGGCGTCATCGAGCCGGACAAGAACGAAACGTCCACACTCTATTTTGGCTTTCTCCCGCAAATGGTCGATCTCGACGGCGATAAGACCGTGACGTTCTCGACCACCATGGTGCCGCTAAATGTGAAGGCGAAATTCGAATTAAAGCGGATGAGATTCAAAGGCGAATTGTCCGTCTGAGCCCGTTTAAACCATACAGATTCGCGGCCAACCGGGAGAAATTCGTCGGGCCCAAAGTGGTCATACAAAACTTCCCCCAACTGGTCATTGTTTTCGATCATTCGTTCCAGCATGGTAAGAGTGGGAGCCTTTACCGTGAAAACCCAATTCGCAACAGCACTACTGATAACCTTGTCTGTCTTGCATCTCCCGCTCTTTGCTCAGCTCGACAGGGCTTCGTCACAACCGGCAGCACCCGAAAAAACCCCTGTTCTCCTCGAACTGTTTACTTCGCTCGGCTGCTCGAGTTGCCCACCGGCCGATAAGCTGCTCGCCGAGATTGATCGCCGTCAGCCAATACCCGGCGCGCGCCTGATCGTCTTGAGTGAGCATGTAGATTACTGGAACACCGCGCAATGGTCCGACCCGTTCGCTTCTCTCTACTACACCGAGCGGCAGAAAGCATACGATTTGCGCATGGGCGTTGAGGCGTATACACCACAACTCGTCGTCGATGGAACGACCGCCCTTGTCGGAAGTAACTGGCCCAAAGCTGCAGATGCCATCCAACGCATCCTGCAAGCTCCGCGCATCTCGGTCCGTGTGACCGCAACGCGTGAGGAAAGAAAAGCAACCCTCGATATCGCGGTTGGCCCGAACGCCGCCGCAGATAAGGCCGTCGTCGTTCTCGCGCTTGCGCATAACCAGGCCGAGTCGCACGTGGGTGGCGGCGAGAACGCTGGCCGCGATCTCAGCGAAGTTGCCGTTGCCTATTCAATCAAACAACTTGGCAAGATCGATGGTCAGTCAGAGTTCACCAAGTCGCTTTCGATCGAATTACCTGCGAAGTCGCAAGCCGGCGATCTTCGCGTAATCGCCTTTGTTCGGAAGTCTGACACGCTGCAGGTGATAGGAGCCGACCAACTCGTTTTCTAACTGCCGCCGATGCAGGAAAGCAGCGATCACCGAGCCCGGCCAGATTGCTTCGTTCATCGTCCCCCGCGCAATCCGACCTCCACGCATTCTGCGCTAAAATCACGCCAAGGTGCCCACAACTCCCGAACCCGCTCTTACCCAGCTACTGCGGCGCGTGGGTGACGGCGACTGCGTCGCTGAATCTGAGCTTCTGGCCCTCATTTACCCTCGCTTGCGGAAAATGGCCGCTCTCCAAATGCAACGCGAGCGCCCCGGCCACACGCTTCAGGCAACTGCCTTGGTGCACGAAGTCTATCTCCGGCTCATGAAAAGTCCCGCACACTGGAGTGGTCGCGCTCACTTCTTCGCACTGGCTGCACGCGCTATGCGCCGCGTCTTAGTCGACTACGCCGGTCAGCATAACGCCGTGAAACGTGGCGGCGGCGTCCTACAACTGGCCCTGGACGATAACCTTTACATCGACGACAACAAGCTGGAGCAGGTCTTGCAAGTCGACAACGCCTTGGCAAAACTCACCAAAATCGATGACCGTCAGGCCAAAATCGTCGAAATGCGCTACTTCGCGGGTATGACTGAAGACGAGATCGCCCTCGTTCTCGGTCTCTCCGTCAGGACAATCCATCGGGAGTGGCAAATGGCGAAAGCTTGGCTGGCCCTCGCCTTGTCCCCCAAAGCTGCTGGCGCCTAGGCCCCGGCGGTCGCGGTCAGCACCAGTTTTGCTTTTGCGTTGCTCAACGCAGTCACATGGTCCATAACCTTTTGACGAAGTTTGTCGTCGATCGCTTTGTTTTTCTTATACATCTGCAAATGCAGCGCGTACGCATCCTTGAATTGTTGCGTGTCGAATAGGTCGAGCGAGTCCGAAATCCAGTACTCCGACACCTGCATCGGATATTGCTCAGTGGAGTCGAACAAAGCGCAAATCGTGTGGAAGTAGCCCAGCGGTTGAAGACTCGTATTGCCTTGTTGATCGAACACAAGTTCTAAAATGCCCGTGTTCATCGAGCCTCCTGCGCAGCCCGTGGAGTCCACGGAATCCATCCCGCGTCCCAGAACCATGCAGCCATTGATAACCGCTTGCGCCGCGTTCAGATTCTCTCCCTTTACGTAGATGACTCGATCCAAAAAGTCGGTCCCTATTTGGTTGGATCTCTGGTTGCTCACTGGGTCATACCCACTGTGATATTCGCGCGGTACATTCGGCGCCGCAATTACATAGCCCAGCAGTTCAAAGCTCTCTGGAGTCTGTCCCTGCACCCAACGTTTTAGCGTAGCTTTGCCGGGAGCCGGAAAACTCAAACAAGGCGTGCCTAAACTCATAATCGTTCTCTCCTTTAGCGCCCTCGCGGGGCGTCACCCTTATATAGCGGCAGTTCAGTTAAAAAACTGACATTTTAGGTCAGCGTCATGGGAATCTAGTAGGCGGCAGACACCGTGAGCCCCTCGCCCTCCCCTATCGATCTCGAAGCAACCCTGCAAATCCTCGCTCACGAGGAGACGGGCATCCTCGCCAACACTCGCATCGCCCAAATTCCTCACACCACACTCTTTACGTCTCTGGCGCCCGTTCGTTTGCCTGGAGGAATCCGTCAAAAACGCCCCGCTCCCCTCGCCGCATCCGGCAAAGGCCGTACACCGGAACTCGCACTTCGCTCCTTGACCTTCGAAGCCGCCGAACGCTACTCAACTCTCTTCGACGCGGAAGAGCCTCTCCTCTTGGGTAGCGCGAAAGAACTGGCGGAATACCCGTTGTCATCCCTGCTGCAATACAGCCGAGCTCAATATGATTCCGGATTCGTGCGCCCGATTGCTGAAAACCAAGAGATCCTCTGGGCGCCCGCCCGCTCTATCGCCGATGATCGCCCCGTCCCCGTCCCCGCTGCCTACGCCTATTTAGACTACATCTTCGCAATCGAACCACACTATCATTTCGCCGACACCAACGGCTGTGCTGCCGGCATCGATATCGATTCAGCTTTTTCCTTCGCTCTTTTGGAGTTAGTCGAACGAGATGCGCTCGCTATTTGGTGGTACAACCAAGTTACTCGCCCTGAAATCGCCTTTCCTCCCGGTGATCTACCCGAACTGGATGAAGCGCGCGCCGCCCTCAGCCTCCACGGCCGAAGCCTCTATCTCTTTGATCTCACCCACGATCTCGAAGTTCCCGTCATCGCCGCAATCTCCTCACTCGCAAGCGGAGCCGCCATCTACCTCGGAGCAGCCGCCAATCTCGATATTCGCCACGCCGCCAGAAGAGCTGTTGAAGAACTGCTCCAATTCCTTTTCTGGGATACACAGCAAAACCGTGTGCCGCCAAGCCGCCATAAGTGGATTCTGGAAGGAACCACTCAAGCTTTCCCATTCCTCCGCCCAAACAATCGCAACTCTGCTTCCAGCCGGCCTAACTGGAATTCGGTCAGCGAACTCCTTTGCGCCAAAGGCTTCCAGCCTCTCTGTCTCGATCTCACTCGGTCCGCTCTTGGCGTCCCGGTTGTCAGAGCCATCGTCCCCGGCCTTCGCCACTACGCCAAACGCTTCGCCCCCGGCAGACTCTACACCGTTCCCGTCGAACTTGGCTGGCTCCCCCAGCAGACTTCGGAAGCCGCCATGAATCCTTATCCCGTCCCGCTGTAACCCCTCAAAACCCAAGCCGCTGAAAGAAAGCCCGAATCTTGGGATCTGGCCCTAACTTCTTCATATATGGGTTAGTCGCCGCGGCCAACACCGTGGCGTCACCCTTCTTATAACCTTCTTCAAGAATTTCCAGCACTTGGTCCGTATCTTTCAACGCCGCAAAAACCCCCACCATCGCGTTGGTCTCGATAAACTGTTGCTGAGCAAGATGGCGGATCTTTTGTCCCAGCGTCACCGCTTCCTCCCTTCGTCCTTCCGCAACCAATAGCGTCGCTTCAAAACAATTCACCGAGTCTTCAGCGCCGTACAATTTCGCCAGTTCAAGTTCATGCCGCGCAGCGCTCAAATCTCCGTTCCACTCCAGCGCGCGCGCCAGTTGTAAGTGCCCGGTTTGTTCAAAGTCCTGGAGCCGGACCACTTCCCGCGCTTGCGTCAGAAACATCTTTAAACGCCCACCCCGGAAAAATTCTTCGGCCAATTGTCCGTTTGCACTAAGCGATGCCGGGTCCAACGCCACGGCCCTCTGCGCCTGTCGAATAGCGTCGTCAAATCGTCCCGCCCGCCCCAGGTAAGTCGCGTAAGCAATGTGAATCTGCGGGTTCTCCGGATAAGAATCTGCCAGTTCGCGAAACATACCATCCGCCTCGCGCCAGTGTTGAAAGTCGATCGACCGTAACGACGTCTGTATAATTCGCGCCCTCGCCAAATGCGAATTCAGCGCAAGCGCCGTCGCTGCCGCGCTGGCTGCTTGGCTGCGAGCCTGCCGCGGTTCCATGTAAACGAAATTGGCGGCCGTCGAATATGCCTGCGCCAGCCCAGCCCAGGCATCGGCGTACTTTGGGTCGATTTTCACCGCGTCCTGATATCCCGAAATCGCCGCCAAAAGGTTTTCTCTACTTCGCCGCTTGGCAAACTCCTCCGCCTGCTTGAACTTGATTTGTGCTTGCGGGGGAGCTACGTGGGGTCTCGTAACTGCAAAATAAGTAACTCCACTTAATGCCAGCGCCGCCGTGCCTCCCAGCACCATTGCCCGGCGCGACAGTCGCACCGTCCCCTTCGATTTTCCATCGATGATGTCGAGCACCGCGTTCGCTGAACTCGGCCGGTCGTGCGGATTCACCTGCAGGCACGAGCTAACCGCGCGGTCCCACACTGTGGCCAACTGCGGCGCCGCTGTCCTCAGTCTCGGCGGCGGCGCATCCAGCTTTTGCACTGCAATCGCCAGCATTGACTCTCCGTCGAACGGTAGCTTCCCGGTCAGCGCGTGATAAAGCACCGCCCCTAGTGCGTAGATATCGCTCTCTGCCGAACTCGCCTCCCCCCTGAGCTGTTCCGGCGGCATGAAAACCGGCGTCCCCACAATCGCCTTCGATCCGAAAATCGAAAGCGAATTGAGTACATTTTCTTGCCGCGCCAAACCAAAGTCCAGAATCACGGCTCCGCGCGCCGTTTTCGAAAGCAAAATATTGTGGCTCTTCAAGTCGCGGTGTACGATTCCGGCTTGGTGAATCGCCTCAAGACCAGCAGCCAGTTGCCCCGCTAACATGCGAACCTCGTCTGGCGCGAGCGGACCCGATCCGTCGATCCGATCTTGCAGCGTCGGCCCCTCAATAAACTCCATCGTCAGGAACACAAGTTCTTTCCCATCCGCCGCCATCGCACGATGCAGATCGAATAATCTGCAAACATTCGGATGGTGTATCCGTCGCGCGATCTGAATCTCGTGCCGCAGTTGTTTAATGTAATCCGGGTTTTCGGCCAGCGTGCTCCGTACCATCTTGATCGCCACGTTCTCGCGTGACTCGCGGTCATATCCGGCATACACCTCGCCCATACCCCCATGCCCAAGCAGTCGCGATATTTCAAACCGCTCAAGCAACAAAACGCCCGCATCCAAGGCAGGTGGCTTTACGCTATCCGCGTCCTCCGCAGTCACACGCAATGGCGATTCAAACTGATCGGCTTCTTGCGTCACATCCAGCAGCCTGCGAACTTCCCGCTTTGCGCTCGATCGTAGCCCGGGAACGCCCGAAAGCCACGCCTCTCGTCGACTACTTGAAATCGACAGAGCACGGCCAAAAACGGACTTTATCTGATTCCAAGTCTCGGACGGCAAGGTAATCCAATGATAAATCCCTTGATCCGGACGAAACACTTGATCCGCGCCGCGCCGAAGGCAGTGCCTCAGGCTTCGCGCAAAGCAACTATCGGGTCCACCCGCATCGCGCGGCGCGCTGGAATATAGCAAGCCGCAACCGCCACAAAGAAGAGAACAACAGTCAGGCCGATAAAAGTGAACGGATCACTGGGCGAAACCCCGTAAAGCAATCCCGCCATCATGTGCGACACAATCAATCCGCCGGCAAGCCCCACGCCGGCACCGGTAAAAGCGAGGGCCAGTCCCTGTCTCAAAACCATCTGCAGGATGGTCTTCCTCTGTGCTCCCAGTGCGATGCGGATGCCAATGTCACGTGTGCGCCCGCTGACAATATAAGAAATTGTTCCATAAACGCCGATGCCCGCAAGCAACAACGCCGTGAGCGCGAAGAACAGAACCATTTCCATCGAAAACCGGCGTTGCTCCAGAGAGCCCGCTACAACATCCGGCAGTTTTTTCGCGCCGAACACGGGAAGCTCGCTGTTGAGGGATTGAACCATAGCGCGCGCCTGCTCCGGAAGCTTGGCGGCATCCAGGCGTCCGCGCAGCAGGATGGCCAGATCCTTATCGGTTCTCTGCCACGAGCTTAGGTAAATTTGTGGAACGTTCGCATCTTCAAGGGACTCTGTGCGTGCATTGGTGACAACGCCCACCACTGTAGTCCATCCGTCCGCAGCGCGGCCCAGCTTCATACGCTTGCCAAGGGGATCTTCGTCGGGCCACCACGTCCGCGCAAATGCCTCGTTGACAAGCGCAACCGCGGGTGCATTCTCGACATCTGTTTCGGTGAAGAGACGGCCCCGGACGAGGGGGATTCCCAGCAGGTGAAAATACTCCGGCGTCACGCTCGATCCCTCCACCTGATGGGCCAGGTTACTGCGCGTGCTGCTTCCTTCCAGCGCAAGCGGGAACAGATTGTTATCGTGATTCAGAGGTATCGATCCCAAACTGCCAACCGCAATTTCCTTCACTCCCGGAAGCGCTAGGCCGCGGCGCAGTAATTCCCGAACGAATTGGGCCTGCTGCGAAGGCGTTCCATAAATATCCGTGCTCGGATCGTTGGGCGCAGGCAGCCATAATTTCACGGCCATAACATTCTCTGGATCGAAGCCAAGACGCACTTTGAACAGATCCCAGAAACTATGCAACAGCAGGCCCGCTGCAATCAGCAGCACCAGCGAAAGCGCAAACTCGGTAACCACCAAGGCGCTGAGCGTCCAAGTCTGGCTTTTCGATCCTTTCGAACCGCGCCCTTCCTGCCGCAACACATGTATGGGATCTTGCCGGGAGGCCTGCAACGCCGGAGCCAGACCGAAGAAAGCTCCAGCCAGGACCGAGACGCCGAGCGCGAACAGCAAGACAGTCCAGTTGATCGAAATGGCATTGAGTCGGGGCAGGGCTGCGGGAATCATCTGCAGCAGCAGTTTCCTGGCGAAAAAGAGAACCGCCAAACCAGCGATTCCGCCGAGCAGCGAAAGCAGCAGACTCTCCGTAAGCAGTTGCCGGATGAGCCGCAATCTGGGCGCTCCCAGCGCTTGGCGAATCGCCATTTCTCGTCCTCTCGCGCTAGCGCGTGCCAGCAGCAGATTCGCGACGTTGACGCAGGTGATAAGCAGAACCATTACCACCGCGCCCATCAGCAACAGCAATGGCTGCCGCACATTGCCGGTCACCGTGTCGCCCAGCGGAAGAAGACGGACGCTCCATGCGCTCTCGGGTGGATAATCCGCGGGAAACTGTCTTCGCAAAGAGGCAACCAGTACGTCGAGCCGGCTCTGTGCGGCCGCCACCGTGAGTCCGGGTTTGAGGCGCCCGATAGCTGTTCGCAATCTGCGTGCACCGCGCGTCGGAGGCGGCGAGGGCAGACTGGAAAAACCGCACGCAGCCCAGATTTCGGTGTTCCTTATGTCCGTCGTGCGGCCTTGATCGTGAAAATCAGGCGGCATCACGCCGACAACATGGTAGGCGTCATTGTCGAGCCGCAGCGTTTTGCCCAGAATCTGTGGGTCGCCGCCGAAGTCCCTCTTCCACAGTCCGTCGCTGATCACCACTTCAAGGTTGAAGCCGGGCGCTGGATCCCTAGGATCGAACACACGGCCTAACTCGGGTGTTACGCCGAGTAACGCAAAGTAATTCGCCGCAACCGACTTAAACTGGATGCGAGTTGGTTGAGACGAGCCCGTGACATTCACTGACCCGCTTCGCTCCGGCGCGACGTATTGGAAAATTCCAGAACGCTCGAAATCCTTCCACTCAGGCACCGACAAGAAAACGTCTCGCGCGCCAATGCCGGGGAAATCGTTCTCAATGCGGACCAGTTGTTCGGGCTGAGGGTAGGGCAGGGGATGCAGAAGCACCGCATCCACGACGCTGTAAATCGCAGTCGTGGCGCCTACACCTAAACCGATCGTGAGAATCACAACCGACGCGAAACCTGGAGACGCCGCCAGCTGGCGCAGCGCGTAGCGCAGATCTTGCAGAAGCGTCCAGAGGAACGGCAGGCTTACTTCGCTGAGATACTCTTCGCGAATCGACTCCACGGCGCCAAACTTGAGCACGGCCTGGCGGCGCGCCTCGGTAGTAGACATACCCGCCCGTACGTTGTCCGCCGTTTGCCGCGCGAGATGCTCCTCCATCTCTTCGCGCCAACGCTGATCGGCTCGGCTGCGGCCGGCGACGCTCGAAAGCCGTGCGAAAAATCGCTGCAGCGACTTCATGACAAATCTTCCGCCTTAACATCGAAGAATCGTGCGATGATGGCGGCCGTTTGCTCCCAGTCGTGGGTTTCAGCCTGCAATTGCTTGTGGCCCGCACGTGTGAGGCGGTAGAAGCGCGCGCGCCGGTTGTTCTCAGACGTACCCCAGTCGGAGGTGATCGCGCCTTCATGCTCCAGCTTGAGCAGCAGGGGATACAACGTGCCCTGGTTGACGGCAAGCAGGTCGCCGCTGATCTGTTCAATGCGGCGCGCAATGCCATAGCCGTGGAGCGGCCCCAGCAGATCAAGAGTTTTCAGCACCATCAGGGCTAAAGTTCCCTGCAGGACGTCGGGCTTTTCGGGCATTGGGGAAGCACCTCTTGGTTTCCAACACGAGTATGCCACAATACCTTTTGGAAAACAACAGGAATCTGACTAACGACGGCAAGGAGGCCCCGGAACCAACCGGCGCCTCGCATTCCGCTCCTCAATAGCATCCCAGCGGAAATCGTCGGTACTTCATATTCGACAAATCCTCGATCAGCCCGGGCCCGGTCGGCGCCCACCCCAACGTCTTGCGTGTCCACTCGCTCGAAGCCGGCATATCCTGCGTCGCGGCGTGCCCGAAGAACGGCCCGAAGTGCTCGCCGGCCTTTTCAGCCGCGATCGAAACCATAGGCACCTTCAGCCCCTTTCCGATTGTCTCCGCGATATCCCGCAGCGACACACCTTCTTCCTGCACCGCGTGATAAGTGGTGACGCCGGGGCTCGTCTTGTCCACCGCCAACCGATATAGGTGCGCCACATCCTTCAGTGGACCCGCGGCCCAACGGTTCGCCCCATCGCCCACATACGCCGAACCACCCTTCGCGCGCGCGATCTGAATCAGCATCGTCACCAGCCCCTGCTTGCGCGTGTCATGCACCTGCGGCAAACGTACAATCGCCACATGCACACCCTTGGCTGCCACTGCCTGCGCCGCCTGTTCCGGTCTGCGCGGCATCACAGCCGAATCCGCCGGAGGGTCAGCCTCTTTGCGCAACTGGCCCGGCGCGCCCGCTGTGATCCCGATCCCTGAAGTCACCACCAGCAGCTTGCCCGGTTCGAGCACCGATCCCAGCGCCTCAATCGCCTGAATCTCGTCCTTCGCGTTCTGCCCAAATTTCGAGAAGTCGTCGTGGTTAAACGCCAGGTTCACCACCGCATCCATCCCCATCGCTCCGCTGCGCAAACTGTCCAGGTCCCGCAGATTGCCGCGATGCACCTCGGCACCCACCCCCTTCAACTGCTCTACGCCGGCATCGCTGCGCGTCAACCCGCGCACCCGGTGCCCCGCCGCAATCAGTTCCTTCACCAGTTCTGTTCCAATGAAGCCCGTTGCTCCCGTCACAAATACACGCATCATCGTTCTCCTACTCTTATGACGCTAACCGTCAAGGTTGCGCCGGAATTGTCAGCGACGTCGCCATCCAATAAAAACGGAGACAGTCTCCGTATAGTAAGATAACTGGAGGCTGTCTCCGGTTGCAAGAAGTTTTCGCTAAGCTGGCCTATGCCGAAAAAGAAGCTCCCGCCTCCGCCCGCCGCCCGCAAGCCCCGCGCCGATGCCCAGCGCAACCGCGAACTCATCCTTGCGGTAGCCAAGGAGGTCTTTACCCGTGACGGCGCTGCCGCGAGCCTCGACGAGATCGCCCGCCAGGCCGGCATCGGCCCCGGCACCCTCTACCGCCACTTCCCCACCCGCGACGCCCTCATCGAAGCCGTCTACTTCACCGAAGTGGAAAAACTCGCCGCCGCCGAGCAGCGCTTCGCTGCCACACTGCCGCCCCTCGATGCCCTCCGCGCCTGGATGCTGCTCTTCATCGACCACGTCTCCGTCAAGAAACTCATCATTCCCGCGCTGAACACCGTCACAGGCGGCTCCATGCGTCTCGTCGAAGGCTCCCGCTCGCTCATCCACGGCGCCTTCGTAGCCTCCGTCAAACGCGCCATCTCTAGTGGCGATCTCCGCCCCGATACCGACCCCAATGACTTCGTCCGCGCCCTCGTCGGCGTCTTCCACACTACTGCTCTACCCGGCTGGGAGCCCAGCGCCCGCCGTCTCGTCGACATATTAATCGCCGGTTCTAGCTTTACGCCGAAGCCACCCTCCACTCCACCCCGCACGCGCCAAAAATAGCGAGACCCCGGAACACAATCGCACCGCTATCTCCACCCCACGACATCCAACGTCTGAAGCAGATCACAACGACCGCCGGCCGAGGTCACGTCGTTGATGTTAAATCGAACGAACAGCAGCGCGACCCTCAGTTCGGCCATAACCGAAGCCGGAAGCCGACCCAGCCTTCGTTCGAGGCGCACCGTCGGGATCGAAGCAAGCCCCTGGACACTTGCGAAAGACAATTGATCCAGGAACGGCAGTTTGGGGAGGCCGACTTCATACCGGCTCATCCGATTCTGGGTTGTCAAAGGGACATACAGAACGAGGGCGCGCAGGGGCGTCACGATCGAAACGCGAAACCACGATCACAGGACGGTCTCCACGGCCAAGCCAAGATCCGCGAGCCAAACTTCACCCGGTTGGGGACTGCTGCTCATCCAGCAGGTCCAGTACCTCTTGTTCGCGCGCGCGAGTGCATCACATCGAGCACGTCGTCGTCGGCAAGCTCGATTACTCTATCACCCGCTCTCGCACGCGAGCCGCCGTCTCTGGTTCCAAAGGCGCAGTTTCGTGTCGAGCTTTCTCGGCTAAGGCATCCATAGGTACACGTTCTCGTTCAGTGTAGCGAAACATTACGTCGCGAATACCAACAAAGCTCCCCAAAGTGCAGCATTTCTCAATTCAATTTGACGTAAAAGTACGACATACTGAGATTGGTCGAAAACGGTGGGCGATGAACTCCTCGGCGGCACGCATTAACGCCGACGGTGAGTCGGCCGTTTCATCTCTCCGCTTTAGGTAGCCGATGAATGGCAAGACGGCTTCCTGTGTGATCTCCCGCAACGCGACTTGCGGGGAGTCAATGACATTTTGACTTGGCCGGTCAACACCCGAACCGGCCCGTTTTCAGGCGAACCCGCTCGGTTTTTATCCCGTTCAAGCGGACTCCTGGTTATCATCAGGCTTTGACCCCGTCCAGGGTCAATTTACCGATGAAAGGCTTGGAAATAGCTCGCGATTTCTTCTTTTCCTGGGGACGCCCCTTCCTGGCCGCCCAATTTCCTAATCTGGCTGACAAAGTCGCGGCCGGCAGGATCCTGGGTTCTGACGTGCTCGGCGCCGATGACGAGATTTCGCGGGATCACGACTGGGGACCCCAGTTCAATCTGTTTCTCTCTGCGGAAGCCTATGAAGCGTTTGGCGAGCAGCTATCGCGCTCGATGAACGCAGCGGCACCCAATCCATGGAGGGGATATAGATTGGCAGGCGCCGGAGACAAGAGCGTACACGTTGAAAGAATCCCGGACTGGTTTCGCAGATATTGCAACCTTGAGCGTCTGCCTTTGGCCGCAGCGGATTGGCCGCCGTCCAGCGCGGAGTCCATCCTATATTTTCTTCGTCACGGCGAAATCTGGATCGATGGCAGCGGTGAGTTGAGCAAGTGGCGGTCGGCTCTTCACGAATATCCTGAAGAAGTCCTGCGCCGTCGACTGGCGGAAGAATGCTTTCGGATTTGGCAGCACGGGGAATACAACTTCGTCCAGCGTATGGCGCGTCGTCGCGATCCGATCACGATCGCGGTCTGTCTCGGAGAATTCGTTACCGGCGTGATGCGAATTGTTCTGCTGATGAACCGCGACTTCACACCGTATTGGAAATGGCTTGCATTCGAGTTTCGGAAACGGTCGGAAGCGCAACCCTATTTGCCTATGCTGGACGAACTCGTTTCGACTCGTCTGATCGAGCGTCAGGTCGAGATTGTCCAGAGCGTTTGTGCGTTGGTTCACCAGCAACTTCTGGACGGCGGATGGGTGACGGGAAAAGGTGCGAACGCTTATTTGTTGCCGCTGCTGAACGATAAGCTCGAACTCGAAGACCCAGACCGTGACCGCTAGCGTAGTTGGGAAATGGCAAAAGGCTTGGAGGGAAGGATGAGCGGCGACCGGCGGTGCCGGCCACTGCCCGAATAATGCATCATACGTCAAAGTTACACGTCAAAACTGGATAGTTTCCGGCTATGTCCGGTCAAATGCTTAAGCGGGAAACAGTAGGCGGTAGCTGTAGGCTCGTAGCTCGGTGGCGCTCTCCTTAGGCTTCTCGACCGCTACAAAACCGAAGCCGTCCGCGCCTACCAGCGCACCCTCGCCAACCTCCGCGCCATCCACAAAGACGAGTTCAAGGAGGAAAAATTCCGCGAACAACTCAAGCTCCAACGCGAAAGGCTTGCCATCCGTCGTGAGGAGTTTGAACTCCGCAAACCCAAAGTCGAAGCCGAATCCAAACTCGCTGCTGACGAAGCCGCCGAGTCCCTCAAACGCGACCAGCAATCCCGCCTCGAACGGCAAGAAACCAAAGACCATCTCGCGGAAGTGCGCAAACGCGGCCAACTCGTCGCCTTCAACGAACACGTCGCCTGTAACGTGATTCAACAGCGAGCCTTCTTCTGCCACGACAAGGACGGCAACACCAACTTCGTCGAATTCCGGCCCAGCAACGCTAAAGTCCTAGCCACCATCCAGCGTGCGGACCTCTATGAACGCCCGCCCGAATACGTCACCCGCACCTTCACCTTCTGCGACGGCGTACCCAAGGAATACGAATACCTCTTTGAAGAGGGTGGCATCCCCGAAGAGGAAAACTTCTCCTGGGAATTCGACCTCCCCTTCGACGAATTTATCCAGCTCGCCGAAATGGAAACCCAAATGCCCGAATATCAAGAAACCGAGGAGGACAGACGACGATCGGCGGCCTTAGACTGGCGATGACTTCCGAACGGAACCGCGCCCCGACGCGACTACCTTCCGAACGTTCACTCATGCGTTTCACGCCCGGGCGGCTAGCCCCAGAAATCCGTTTCGTAAAATTCACCATCTCTTCGCCCTAACCGGTCGCCACGGCTCAGTTAGCAACGCCTTCGAGCACATAACTAACGGGAGCCGTTGTCTCAATCCGTGTCCCCTTCGGCAGCGAAATCGGTTCGCGAAACAGAAAATCGCGCTTAAATTTCGGATCGTAATGATACAGCCAAACCAGCGGCCGCACCGCGCCGTTCGGCAAGTGCGCCGTTATGCGCGCTGAAGCCACCACTGCCTCGGTTACCGGTCGAATGCCGCCCAGCCGAACCGGCGCCCTCAGCGTTGTCTGATTACTGCCCGTCACCGCGTCTTTCAGAGCAGGCTGCGCGCTCGCCGGTTTGCCCTTCGCTTGTTTGGGCAACCATGCCGGATCGCCTTCCGGTGCGCCGCCCACCACCCACGCGGAAATGATCAGGATGTCTTCCTGGGTAAGCGCATGGTCGGGCTTCAAATCGCCGAAGCCTTTCACGGCTCCCCAAGGCGGCATTGCTCGTGAGAGCACTTGTTCTTTAATCGCCACGGCCCAAGGACGCGCTTGTTCGTAGTTAGTAAGGGGAATGTCAGCCGAGGGCCCATGGCAGGCCAGGCAATGCAAATCAAAGATCCGTTTAATATCTCGCGTGAACGTGAGATTTGTCGTGATGATGTCATGCGCCAGTAAAGGGGTGGCGAATAACAGCAAAGCCCATTTCATGACAAATCCATTCTTTCACCCGCCCGCAGCACGCGATACGGCTGCTGAAGCCGTTGTGCTTCTTGAATGAATTCGTCCGTTGCGGCGGTGTTAAATTCGAACATTTCGTAGTGACAAGGCGCCACGCACTTCGCTCCACAATCGTGCGCCACTCGGGCCGCTTCCGTTCCGTTGAGATTACCGGCCACGCGCCGTTCCGGCTTCGCCCCGTTGATGGGCAAAAGCGCTAAATCTAATTTGAATTCGGTCAGCCGTTGCGCCATGCCGTCGTAAAGAACTGTGTCGCCGCTGTGATAAATGCTCAAGCCCAGGGTGCGTATGATATATCCCGCAAATTGCGCCTCAACCGTCTCATGCGCCGCCGGTACGGCCGTGAATTCAAATCCGGCCACGGTCGTTCGTTCGCCCACCGCGAGCCCAATCGGCCATGTCGGATCGCTCTTCAGTCTATCCGCCACAAACGCGCGATTCACCTCCGGAACAATCATTTGGAGTTTCGGGTTCGCGGCGCGCAGCGGTAGCAGTGTTTCCGCATCAAGATGATCGGTGTGATTGTGGCTCGATGTCACCACATCGATAAAGTCGAGTCTTTCCGGTGCGATGACCCGTTCCGTCATCCGCACATGCGGCTTGTCCGTCGCTGCATATTTTTTCGTCAGTGAATCAGAAAGGTAGGGATCAACCAATGCACAAGTGTCGCCGGAGTGAATCAGGAACCCGCTCTGCCCCAGCCACCAGATGTGCACCGCATCGCGCCGTTGTCGCGCCGTGCGCACATCGTCCAGGAAAGCGTCGTCTTGCAAAAACGGACGAATCATCGAATGCCCAGCTCTTGCTTCACTCGTTCCACACCCGCAACCATATTGGCAAGTTTTTGTCGCGCGGCCCAGCGCGCCGTCTGGCTCAATCCGCAATCGGGTGCGAACGAGAGTTTTTCCGGCTTCGCATATTCGAGGCACTTTCGCACTCGCGCCGCCACGTCGTTCACAGGTTCAATGTAGTAGCTCTTGACGTCAATAATGCCAACCGAGACAACCTTCTTCTCGGCAATCTGCTTGATGATTTCGATGTCGGCGAATTCCCGGCTCGCCATCTCCAGGTGAATCTCATCCACATGAAAGTCGAGAAACGCTGGAAACATCGGCGCATATCGCCGCGGTGCCACCGCTCGTCCCTTGTAATTGCCGAAACAGAGATGCGTCGACAAATGGCATTGCCCCCGAGCCGGTTCTACGGTTCGGTTGAAGATATCTACAAACCGCTTCGGATTCTCGCGGTGCGCATAGCAACTCATCGATGGTTCGTCAATCGTGAGTTCCGTGCAACCGGCAGCCAGGCAGTCTTCGATTTCTTTGCGAACGATCGGGATCAACGCTTCGGTGACAGCCCAGCGGTCCGGGTATTGTGCATTCGGAATCAGACGTCCGCTCAGCGTATATGGCCCCGGAATGCTGGCTTTCAACGTTGGTCCCTGTGGCGCTAATCGTTTGAGCCGTTCGAACTCGGTCACCACGCCCAATCCGTTGGGCGCCCGAAGTTCTCCGGTGATCGTGTGTCTGCCTCGCTGGTCATGGCCGGGAGGGCCAAATCGTCTTGGCGGGTCAGGCTCCGTGCTGATGCCGCTCACAAAGCCGTAGAAAGAAAGATTGAAATCGAGCCTCGTTTGCTCGCCGTCCGTGATCACATCAAGTCCTGCGGCCATCTGGTCATGAATAGCCGTGATCACCGCGTCATCTTGCATCTCGGCGATATCGTCCTTGCCGAACTCGGAAAGATGAGCGGCCGCAAATTCCAGCCACGCCGGAAACGGGTAGCTGCCGATAACTGTCGTTCGCATCATTGGCGTTCGTCCTTCAAGGTAAGCGCTAATGCCGCCGCGCCAAGCGTTCCCGATGGGTCCGAAAGCTGAGACTTCACAATCGGCACTTCCCGTCTCAACAAAGATATTGTGCGTTGATGGACATCCTTGCGAATTAAATCGAAAAGTATGTCCCCGGCCTCGGTAATCTGGCCGCTCAAGATCACCTTGTCCGGGTCCAATACAAACACGAGCCCGGCGATTCCGCCACTCAAATAGCGGGTCGTTCGTTGAACGATCTCAAAAGCCACACGATCGCCGTTGCGCGCCGCTGTGAAGACATCCTGGCAACTCGGGGTCTCCGTCGCAATCTGTGTGATGAGCTTGCGATGCGCCGCTGTCGCGCCTTCGCTTTCAATTGCGAGCGCGGAAAAGAATGTTTCCAGGCATCCTCGATTGCCGCAAATGCACTCTGGTCCGTCGGGGTCCACCGTCAAATGTCCAATGTGTCCGGCAACGCCGCCGGCCCCGCGCAAAATGTGTCCGTTGATCATTACCGCGCCACCCACTCCGGTGCCCAGCGTCAACATGATTGCGTTTTCGCAGTCCCGCGCTGCGCCCCATTGCCGCTCGCCTGCCATAGCGATCCGGGCATCATTGTCGGCGATCACTCGACAACCAGCCGGCAAAACCGGCCTCATTACATCTTTGAGCCGCTGCCCTTCTAAATGATGAAGGTGCCCTGGCAGGTTGATGACTTTTGTGGATTCACTATCAATGATCCCTTTACACCCCACGCCGACCGCGCTGACGGCAGGCTGGCCTTGTTGCAGTTCACGCAACATGTTGTTCAAATTTGCGGCGAAACTTTCCGGCGTTGAACCTGTCGGCGCTTGCCCGGAACGGATTATTTCGCCGGTTTCCATCACCAGCGCCGCTTTCACCCGCGTGCCGCCTATGTCGATACCAAGGACCATTCAATTGAGCGCAAAGGTCGCGAATGCGCGCCGCCAAACGCCCAAGGAATGCCGAATCTCTTTGGGTGGCGCGCTTGATCACGCGCCCGTTTTGCGCGTTCCTCAACGCTTACTCTACCATCTGATACATTTGCAGCGAATGGGTGCTGCATCTGATTATTTCTTGAAAACTCGCCAGATTCTGGACGAACTGGGCCGCGACGAACTGCCGGCCATCCACAAAGCGGCCGAGCTGTGCGCCAACTCTATCTCTCAAGGCGGCTTGGTCTTTCTCTTCGGCAATGGCCATTCCCGCATGATGTGCGAAGAAATGACGCCGCGCCAGGGTTGTTTCCCCGGCTTCGTCGCATTGGTCGAACTGGCGTTGTCCAACCACGCTTCCATCGTCGGCACAAACGGCCTGCGCGCGCCGCTCTATTTGGAGAAGTACGAAGGCTACGCCGAAGAGATCCTCAAAGGTTTCCACTTCGGCCCGCACGACGCATTCATCGTCATCAGCACGAGCGGCATTCGCCCCGTGATTGTTGAAATGGCCGCCGGAGCTCAGCGCCGCGGCCTCCCCGTCATCGGCATCACGTCCAAGAAGCACTGTGAAGGCTCTCCCGCCGCGCATTCCTCCGGCAAGAAACTCATAGATGTCTCCGACATCGTTATCGATAACCACTGCCCTCCCGGCGATTGCATCCTGGAACTGCCGGGACTCGAATGGCGCACCGGCCCTATCTCCACCGTCGCCGGAGCCACCATTCTCAACATGCTTCGCTGCGAAGTCGCCGAACGCTTACTCGCCAAGGGACTCAAGCCCGAATTATTGCCAAGCCATCAATTCGTCGGCAACACCAGCGCCACCGAACAACTCAATCGTTTCTACGAAGCCTATCGCCGCAGCTTGAGACACCTGTATGAGTAATGTGAAAATTGCTCTGCTCGGCTCTGGCTTTGTCGCCGAGTTCTACATGCAGGGCTTGCAAAATGTAAACTTCCACGAAGTTGTTGCCAACTATTCGCGCAGCACGGAACGCGCCCAAGCCTTTGCAAAGCGCTGGCAGATCCCATCTGTCACCACAGATCTCGATGCCCTCATTGCCCGCGAAGACATCAATCTGTTCATCATCGCCTTGCCAAACGAAGAGCATCTCCCGGTGGCGCTGAAACTCTCCGCTGCCAAACGAAATCAAGTCTGCACCAAGCCTTTGGGCCGCAACCGCGCTGAGGCGAAACAGATGCTCGATGCCGCCACAAAGTCCGGCAAACTCCACGGCTACGCCGAAACCGAAGTGTTCGCCCCTTGCGTCGTCAAAGCCCGCGAAATCATAGAGCAGGGAACCCTCGGCAAAGTCCTCTGGGTCCGCTCTCGCGAATCCCACAGCGGCCCCCACAGCCCCCATTTCTGGGATGTCACCAAAACCGGCGGTGGTGCGCTGCACGATCTCGGCTGCCATTGCATTGCCGCCGCTCGCTATTTCTTCGGCAAAGAAGATCCCATTACGGAAGCCATGGCTTGGGGTTCTACTCTCGTCCATCACGACAAAACCACAGGCGAAGACAACGCCCTTCTCGTGCTTAAGTTCTCAAGCGGCGGCATCGCCCACTGCGAACTCTCTTGGACCACCAAGGGCGGTCTCGATCTCCGCAACGAAATTCATGGCTCCGAAGGCTCCATATTCACCGACGTTACCCGCGGCACGCCCATCACGAGCTTCTCCACCAAACCCTCTGGCTATATCGTCGAAAAGGCCGATGCCGATTCCGGCTGGACTCGCCCGCTTCCCGAAGAAGCCTTTGCCTATGGGTATCAAGCCGAAATGCGCCATTTTGTTGAATGCGTCCGCGATGGTAAAACTCCGCGCGAGACCTATGAAGATGGCTATATTTCAAACTGCATCCTCGAAGCGGGCTACCAATCCATGCATTCCCAAAGCTGGGTGAAGGTCGAGTATTAGCAGTGGATCGCGTTCTGCTCATCACCGGCTCCAGCGGCATCGCCGCCGCAACTGCTGTGCGGGCTGAAGGTTGGCGTGTCTTCATCGTCGGCAACCAAGAGCAGGAATGCGCAAAGCTGTCTGAACAGATACCCGGCAGCGGTTACTTCGTCGCCGACCTCCGCGATGAACCCGCCGTTCAAAATGCCTTCGCAGCATGTGGCCAAGTCGATGCTGTGTTCAATGTTGCCGGTTCCAGCGGCCGCCGTTTCGGCGATGGCCCCGCGCATGAATGCACGCTGGAAGGCTGGGAATCCACCTTCGCAGCCAACGCCCGTCCCGCATTCCTGGTATCTCGCGAAGCCGTCAAACACTGGCTCGCCCGAAAATCCAGCGGCGTCCTGCTAAACATATCCAGTGTCCTCGCCTACTCCGCCGAACCCGAGCATTTCGCCACTCATGCCTACGCCGCATCCAAGGCGGCTGTCATTGGCTTAAGCAAAGCCATGGCCGCGCAATACGCCGCCAACGGGATTCGAGTCAACGTAATCGCTCCCGCGCTCGTAAAGACTCCCATGAGCGCTCGCGCCCAAAACGACGAAGCCATTCGCTCCTTCATCGAACAAAAGCAACCACTCAGCCACGGCTTCCTCGAACCCCAAGACATTGCCGAAACCGCACTCTTTCTCTTGAGCGATAAAGCCCGCTACATTACCGGTCAAGTCGTGACCGTCGACGGAGGTTGGACCCTATGAACATCACCAGACGTAGCGCTCTCTTCACCCTTGCCAGCCCGATTTTGCTGGCCCATTCCTCTGGTTCGCGCATGTCGGTCGAATGCTACATCTTCACTCAATACGCCGAACGCCAAAAGAAGACTCTGGGCGATGTTCTCGATGAAGTATTCGGCATGGCGCACGCCGCCGGATTCCACAACATTCGAACTGAGCAACCCATTCTTCACGCCTGAACTCAGAGACCGCACCATCGCGGCACTAAAACGCAATCAGCTACGCATGCCTTCCGTCTACGTCCGCGGCGCGATGCACACTCGCGACGATGCGGCCGCTACCACCGCCAGTGCTTTGGAAATCTCATCAATCTGCAAGCCTTTCGGCTGCGTCGCTGTTGTAAATAACCCCAGCCCTAAGTCCTGGCAGAATTTCACGCCTAAGACCGATGCGGAACTTACCGTCCAGGCCTCGGCCCTCAACGAACTGGGGCGCGTGCTGAAAGACAACGGCGTCGAATTGCGCGTTCATCACCACACGCCAGAACTGGCCGATAACGCCCGCGAATGGCATCACATTCTTAACAATACTGATCCAAAACTCGTTTCGCTCTGTCTCGATCTTGACTGGGTTCACCAAGGCGGCTTCAAACCGCTCGATCTGTTAAAGGAAGCTGGCTCTCGAGTTCACGAGATACACGTCCGCAATTCAAAAGACAAACTCTGGCTCGAAGATCTCGAAGATGGCGATATTGATTATCGGGAGATCGCGAATTATTTGAAGCAAGCGCATCTCAAGCCGCTCGTGGTTGTCGAACTGGCTTATCGGCCCGAGACCGTAGTTTCCAGGGCCCTGGGCGAGGATTTGCGGCTGAGTCGCATCTACGCGGAAAAGACGTTCGGCATGAAGGCCTAGTTGATTTCGATGCGTCATTTAACCCAAACCATCGTAGCCAACTAAGCTTTCTTGCGCACGGTCTGCGCAAGTGAGCCCTTTTTCCCCGCAAGTTTTGTTGGATTTGCGAATGGCCCTCCCCGTGCCAGTACTTGAGCGTACTGGTCTTTGTGAATGAAGTTCGAGAACATCCTTTTCCCGCTTGATTTTTCCGATCGTAGCTTGGCGATGGCCTCTGAAGTTGAGTCGCTGGCCCGCCGGTTTGGATCCAAAGTCACGGTAATGCACGTCTTTGAAATTCCGGCCACTTGGTACGGAACCGCTGAAGCCCCGACCATCAATCTCAATTGCTTTCGGGAATTTTACGACGCAGCCCGTCAAAGTCTGGATAGCTTTCACCTCGATCTTCCCGCCGGACGTGTGGAAAAAGTCATCTGTGAGGGCGATCCGTCGTGGCAGATCGCGAATTGGGCGCGCGAGCATAAAAGCGACCTCATCATGATGGGCACCCGCGGTTTCGGCAAAGTGCAAGGCTTCCTGCTCGGCTCAGTGGCGGCGAAAGTCATTCACGATACACCCTGCCCTGTTTGGACTGACGCCAACGCACACCTGAAGCGGGCTTTCCGCCACGACATCAAAGACATTCTTTGCGCCCTCGATATCGACGATGAGACCATCGCTCTTCTGCGTTTCGCTGATGAAGTGGCCAAGATGTTTTCAGCGAAGCTGCGTTTCGTGCATTGCGTTCCGGAAGCGGAAACCCGGCCCAACAAGTATTTCGATTTTGATCTCCATCGCTACCTGTTGGATGGCGCTCGCGTCCAACTCAAGAAATTGCAGCGCGAGGCGGCGATTCCCGGTGAAATCTCAATTACGGGCGGCGGTGTATCAAAAGTTGTGCGGACGCTGGCCCTCGAAAATACCAGCGGCCTCGTCATCCTGGGCAGAGGCCAAAGTCAGCACAGGTTCGGGCGTTTGCGGACGCATGCTTATCAAATCGTCCACGATGCACCGTGTCCAGTACTCAGCTATTGCCCGGGTCTGTCAAGCCATATTTCTTCATCTTATAGCGAAGAGCATCTCGCCCAATGCGCAAAATCCGAGCCGCCTCTGATTGGTTCCAGCCCGATTTAGCCAGCGCATCCGATACCATACGGCGTTCATTGTTTTCCAGCAGGGATGCTGCCTCATTTTGATTTGGTGCTATCGGTGCCAGGCTCTCTTCCGGCGTTTGGGGCGAATCGCCGTTGAGATACGGCGGCAAATCCTGAACGTCTATCACTTCGCTGAGCGTCATCATGCAGGCATGGCCAATGACGTTTTCCAGTTCCCGCACATTGCCCGGCCAGTTATAACGGCTCAGCGCAATGCTCGCTCGCTGCGTGAGCCGCCGGACCGGTTTATTGAATTGCTGAGAGAATTTCGCGAGAAAAGTTCTCACCAGCAGCGGGATATCTTCTTTCCTTTGCGCTAGCGACGGAACACTCAATTCCACCATCGATAAGCGGTAATAAAGATCCTCGCGGAACTTCCCATCGCGAATCATGGCGCGCAAGTCGCGATGCGTTGCCGCGATCACTCTGAAATCGATTTTGCGCGCCTGCAAGGATCCTACCCGCTGGACTTCCTGGTTCTGAATCGTGCGGAGAAGTTTCGCTTGCGTGCCGAGCGGCATGTCCCCGATTTCGTCAAGAAACAGCGACCCGCCGCTAGCATGCTCCACCAAGCCAACCTTGTCCGCGGTCGCACCGGTGAAGGCGCCTTTTACGTGCCCAAATAGCTCGCTTTCAAAAAGTGTTTCGACCACCGCGGAACAATTCACCACCACCAGATTCCCAGTGGCGGCCGGGCTCAACTTGTGCAGCGCTTGCGCGACCAAATCTTTGCCTGATCCAGTGGGCCCCGTAATCAGAACCGTTCGGAAATGCGGCGCTATGCGGCGAATGCGCGAATACATTTCCCACATCACCGGACTTGCGCCCACAATTTGTTCGAAGGGCGAATTAGCCGCCAGTTCGTCTTCAAGTTCGGTATTGCGCAAACGGCGTCGCGCGTCTTGAATCACCGTTCCAATCCGAGTCCGCAGCGCCGGTAGCGACACCGGCTTGTTCAGGTAGTCGCTTGCGCCTTTCCGAATCGCTTCCACTGCCGATTCTGAAGAGTAATGCGCGGTCATCAAAATCACTTCAGTCGCCGGGTCGAACGACATGATCCTATCCAACAACTCAAGTCCTGTCATCTTCGGCATAACCAAATCCGTTAATACAATTTGCGGGTGCTTATCGAAAATGAGATCGAGCGCCGCTTCCGGATCGCTGGCTGTGTAAATGGCTAGGCCCGGCTGCTCCAACGCGGTTGACAGCAGTTCGAGACTACCAGGGTTGTCGTCGACAATGACCAAAGAAACGGTGTCCGGCATAAAGGACCTATCTTACGGCAAGGTCATGGCGAACCTTTACTGTTGCGAGGCAAATTGAATTTAAATGTACTCCCGACCCCGGGTTGGCTCTTTACCTCAATGGACCCGCCGTGCATCTCCACCAAGCTCTTCGTGATCGCCAAGCCAAGGCCCGTTCCCTCACGCACTCCCTTGGTTGTCGAACCAACTTGATAAAACTTGTCGAAAATGGCGCAGTGTTCGGTATCCGGAATTCCCACGCCTGTATCCGTAACCCCAAACACAGCCCCTCCGCCGGATGAAAATGCCTCGATGGTGATCGTCCCCAGGTCAGGAGTAAATTTGATTGCGTTGCTCACCAGGTTATAAATCACTTCTTTGAGCCGAACGGGATCCGCATAGACACGGAGTTCCGGATCGTAATTCTCAACTATGCTTTGCCTTTTGTTGTCGGCCAGCGGGCGCAATTTCTCAATCCAACCTCCTATCACCTCTGAAACGTTAAATTCCTCCTTGTTGAGAGTTAGGCGCCCGGCCTCGATTTTGCTGAGATCGAGCGTATCGCTGATCAATTCGAGCAGATGCCGGGAATCATTTCGAATATGTTCCACGAATCTTTTTTGGGTGTCGTTCAGCGGCCCCTTCAGCTCTTCGGCTAAAAGATCGGAGAATCCGATAATCGTGTGCAGCGGCGTTCGCAGTTCGTGGCTCATGCTTGCCAGAAATTCGCTCTTGAGCCGGCTCATACGCTCCATTTCGCGATTCCGAATTTCAAGCTGGCGGTTTGCCTCGGCCAAGCTGGCGGTAAATTGCATGTGGAGTGCATTTATTTCGGCCTCCGCTTTCTTGTGCGCTGTAATGTCGCGAACGACGGCAATGATCCGATTTCCCTGCGCCGACCGTATAGGACTCAGGCTGATTTCTACCGGGAAGGTGCTTCCGTCTTTCCGTCGCGCCAGCAATTCCAGACCAACCCCCATTGGACGAACCGAGGGGTGTTGAGCATAGTGAGCCCTGTGCCGCTCATGCTTGGAGCGCCCGGCTTCCGGGATCAATTCTTCCACCAATTGCCCCAACAGTTCTTCGCGTGAATAGCCGAACATAGCCTCGGCCGCGGCATTCAAAAGGATGATTGTGCCATCGAACTCGACCTCGAAAATTGCATCAGGAGCCGCTTCCAATAGGTCACGGAAGCGCAAAAACGACTGAATTTCGAGCTGCGGCGATGGCTCTTCGGACGAGTTCTCTTTTTTCCGGCAAGCTCCTATTTTATGCACTTCCTATTGGCGACAAAGTAAGCTGGAGTTTCAAACCGAATGCGTTTAACTTTTTGGGGCGCGGCCCGGCAAGTGACGGGATCCATGCATGGCATCACCGTCGACGACCAATTGCATCTCTTGGATTGTGGCCTCGTACAAGGCCATCGCAAGGAAGCGTTTGCAATAAACAGCAACTTTCCTTTCAATGCGCGGACGGTCAGTTCCGTTGTGCTCTCTCACGCTCATCTGGACCACAGCGGGAATCTGCCGACCCTTGCGCAAGCCGGTTTCTCCGGGCCAATTTATTCGACTCCGGCAACACAGGAACTTTGCCAATACATGCTGACCGATTCCGCCCATATTCAGGAAAGCGACGCGGCGTATATGACGCGGCGTTCGCGCAAGCGGCGCGCCATTGGAGTGGAAGATGACAGCGTTCCGGTTCGGCCGCTCTACACCATGGAGGATGCCGCCCGGGCAAGTCAGTTGTTTGAAGCCAAAAAGCTTTATCAAACTACCAAACTCAACGAACATCTCGAATTCACGTTCAGCAATGCCGGCCACATTCTTGGCTCGGCATTTGTCTTGCTAAAACACAACCAAAACGGCCGTGAAACCAAGTTGCTATTCTCCGGCGATCTCGGACGTCCAGACCTGCCGATTTTGAAGGATCCGGATCCCGCCCCGGAAGCCGATTTCCTCATCATCGAAAGTACCTATGGAAATAGAATCCACGAGCCCATCAGCAACGTGGAAGGCACGCTCAAAGACCTGATTAACAAGACCGCAGTGCGCGGCGGGCACGTCATCGTTCCGGCGTTCGCCGTGGGAAGAACTCAGCAATTGGTCTTGATACTGCACAAACTGGCTGAAGAAAAGGCCATTCCGGCCATTCCGCTTTTTGTGGATAGCCCGCTGGCCGTTAATGTTACAGACGTGTTTCGTCGTCATCCTGAGGAGTTCGATAGTGAAGCCGCGGCTTATCTCGAGCGCGGACTCGATCCTTTCGGATTTGAGCGCCTACGTTACCTGCGTGACGTTGCCGATAGTAAGACCTTGAACGATTTGCGCACTCCGTTTGTTGTGATTTCTGCCTCTGGAATGTGTGAAGGAGGGCGTGTTCTTCATCACCTCCGCAATGGGATATCCGATAGCCGGAATTTGGTATTGCTCGCCGGTTATCAGGCGGAGAATACTTTAGGTAGGCGGATTATGGAGCGGAGGCATGAGGTTAGGATATTTGATGAGATGATTCCGCTGCGCGCGGAAGTGGCGACTCTTGCCGAATTGAGCGGCCATGCCGACCAACGCGAGTTGGTGAGTTGGATTAAACCGATTGCGCCCAGGCTGAAAAGAGTTTTTCTAGTGCACGGGGAACCGGAAGGCCAAGCTGGACTAGCAAAAGAGTTGGAACAGCAGCTCCGGCTGAAAGTGCATGCTCCCGCGAGAGGCGAAAGTTTCGAGTTGAGTGAGATACAGGATTGATGCCTAAACATGGTAAGACCCGTGGACTTGAAGTCTTTTTTAAGCCCCGGTCGGTAGCAGTCGTTGGCGCTACGGCGAAAGAGGGATCGGTTGGGCGCGCAGTCCTTTGGAATTTGATTCGCAGTCCATTTGATGGAACTGTTTACCCGGTCAATCCAAAGCGAAATTCGGTATTGGGAATTCGGGCCTATTCCTCCGTCAAAGCAATTCCCGATCCGGTGGATCTCGCGGTGCTGATTACGCCGGCGGAAACTGTGCCGGAGCTGATTGAAGAATGCGCCGAAGTGGGTGCGAGCGGTGCTGTGATTATTTCATCCGGATTTCGCGAGACAGGCCCTCACGGCTTGGAATTGGAGCAACGCGTTCTAACTATTGCGCGCCGCGCGAATATGCGATTGATTGGCCCGAACTGCCTGGGAGTGATGTGTCCCATCACGGGACTCAATGCGACCTTCGCATCGGCCATTGCGCGGCCCGGGTCCGTCGCTTTAATCAGCCAGAGTGGCGCTATTTGCACGGCTCTGCTCGATTGGAGTTTGCGGGAGCAGGTCGGTTTTAGCGCGTTTCTTTCCATAGGCTCCATGCTCGACGTAGGCTGGGGCGCCTTGATCGATTATCTTGGGAACGATCCACACACGCGCAGCATCGTGATCTACATGGAATCGGTGGGCGACGCGCGTTCATTTCTGTCGGCCGCTCGGGAAGTGGCGCTCGACAAACCGATCTTGGTAATCAAGGCAGGACGAACCGAATCGGCCGCCAAGGCGGCTGCGTCTCACACGGGGACCTTGGCAGGCAGCGATGGAGTCCTAGACGCGGCATTCCGCCGCGTTGGCGTATTGCGAATCAATGAGCTGGACGACATCTTTCATATGACGGAAGTTTTGGCAAATCAGCCGCGCCCGGCTGGCCCCAGACTTTCGATCGTGACGAATGCGGGCGGTCCAGGGGTGCTCGCAACGGACATGCTGATTGGATTAGGCGAACAAATCGCGCCACTGTCCGACACCACTATCGAAGCACTCAACAAAGTGTTGCCCCACCACTGGAGTCACAGCAATCCTATTGACATCATCGGCGATGCGGGACCCGACCGATATGAAGCCGCTGTCAAGATCGCTGCGCAGGATCCAAACTCAGATGGATTACTCGTCATCATGACTCCCCAAGCCATGAGCGATCCGGTTGAAATTGCCAGGAAACTCGTGCCATTCGCAAAGTTGCCGGGAAAGCCGATTCTTGCAAGCTGGATGGGCGGGGACCAGGCGGTCGAAGGCGAAACCATTCTAAATAAAGCCGGCATTCCCACATTTGCCTTTCCCGACAACGCAGTACGCGCCTTCCACTACATTTGGCGTTACAGCTATAACCTGAACGCGCTCTATGAAACTCCTACTCTGGCTGAGAGCGATAAGAATGCCGCAACACTTGCGGGTAAGCTCATCTCTGCCGCCCAACAACAAGGCCGCACGCTCTTAACCGAGTTCGAATCCAAACAACTCTTACAGATATATTCCATTCCCACCGCGCAGACAAAGCTGGCGAAGACAGCGGAGGAAGCTGCCGCTGCCGCCGCCGAGATCGGTTTTCCTGTGGTGGTAAAACTGAACTCATTAACACTCACTCACAAAACCGATGTCGGAGGAGTGAAGCTGCATCTCAAAGACGCGGATGCTGTGACGAGGGCTTTTCTCGAAATCTCCGATTCAGTTGCCGAAAACGTTGGAGCGGAACACTTTCAAGGCGTAACTGTCCAGCCTATGGTGCAAATGGATGGAAGTTACGAACTCATTGTGGGTTCGAGCATTGACGCGCAGTTTGGCCCGGTCTTGCTTTTTGGCCTCGGCGGCCAACTCGTCGAGATATTCAAAGATCGGGCTTTGGCGCTTCCGCCCCTGAACACGACTCTCGCCCGCCGCTTCATGGAACAGACGCAGATCATAAAAGCTCTGCGAGGAGTGCGCGGAAGAAAGCCCGTGGATTTGGCCCGTTTGGAACGTTTGCTGGTTCGGTTCAGTCAGTTAGTGCTCGATCTGCCCTTCGTGAAGGAGATCGATATTAATCCGCTGCTGGTTTCCTCAGAAGGAATTATTGCGCTTGACGCCCGCGTGGTTTTGTACCCAGCTTCGACAGACTTGGCCAGTATTCCTAAGCCAACGATTCGATCCTATCCTTCTAATTATGTTGAGACTGTGAAACTTGTCGACGGTACAACGCTGACTATCCGGCCCATTCGCCCTGAGGATGAGCCGGCCGTGGTCCGTTTCCACTCGACTCTTTCCGATGAAAGTGTCTATCGCCGCTTCTTTTCGCAGATGAAGCTCGAAAGCCGGATTCGGCACGAAAGGCTCACTAGAGTCTGTTTCCTTGATTACGACCGCGAGATGGCGCTTGTTGCCGAAACGCCCAAAACCGATAATCATTTGGCGGAAATTGTTGGCATCGGAAGATTAGTCAAATCTCCACTGAAGAGTGAGGCAGAAGTGGCGGCATTGATCTCAGATGCGTACCAACGAAAAGGCATCGGACGTGAACTGGTATCCAGGCTGGTGCGGTTCGGACGAGAAGAGAAGCTTGAGAAGCTAGTAGCTTCTGTTCTCTCCGAAAATCCCGCTATGCGTCGCTTGCTCGAAGGCCAAGGGTTTGTATTCGAAATGGGGCAAGATCCGGATATCCTAGAAGGCGAGATCGTGCTCGCTTAGAGGCTACCAAGATAAGCAACCAGCGCTTTCAGGTCATCAGGCGAGAGACTCACGGGCTGCATGCCTCCCGCGGTCATCTTCGCCGTCGGGGTTTTGAGCACTGCCGTTAAGTGGTCGGCGTCAAATTTCTTGTGAATCCCAACCAGTGCCGGGGCTATTGGGCCGCCGGCCCCGCCTTCCCCGTGGCAAGCACTGCAAGCGTTGCCCTCAAACAGCTTCTTACCTTTCGCGACAAGAGGGTCGGCTGCAGGCGCGGCGGATGCGGCTGCCGCTCCAGCGCCGACGACTTCGGCCTCAAACGGCTGTTTCATAAAATCCGCTGTAGCTTTACCTTGTTGGATGAGCTGCGCGTCATAACCAGGGTCACTATGGTCTGAGTGATAGCTCAAGCCGCCGAGGCCGAACAACGCGAGAAAGATAAATACATAACAGCCAACCGCGATTGGCCGTTTCCAGGGCCTGCGTTCCATACGCTTATCCAAGAAGGGCAGGCTTGCGAAAAAGAATGCCACCAAGCCCGGAACGACCACAACTCCGATAAACGAAAGTGACCCCGGCCAATACTTCAACCACTGGAAGATCGGAATGTAATACCACTCGGGTCGCGGCAGGTAATGCGCATCGGCCGGATTGGCCTGCGGCCCCAATTCAAAGGGCAGAAAGCGGGCAAGAAACGTCAATACCAAGATGATGAGCAACGCGAAAATAGCATCGAAAATCACTTGGCGTGGATAGAAGGGTTCCGGTTCAAGCTTCGGTTGGACGGGATCTTCGCTAATCGGACCGGCCGCTCCCGCTTTTCGGAACAAATAAACGTGCATCGCAATGAAAGCGAAAATCGCTGCGGGAACCGTAAGAATATGCGCCACGAAGAATCGCGAAATGGTAAGGGTGCCCATATCGGCGCCGCCCCGCATCAGTTCTTTCAGCCAATTGCCAATAAAGGGAACTTCGCCCGCGATGTTCGTTCCTACTGCCGTTGCGAAATACGCCTTTTGATCCCACGGAAGCAGATAGCCCGTGAAGGCCATGCAGAGAACAAGCCCGAACAGGCCGCAACCCGATAGCCAGAGCAGTTCCCGCCGGCCTTTGTAAGAGCCATACAGAAACGTCTGGGTAACGTGGAGAAGCAGAAGTATCACCATCGCGCTGGAACCATACGCATGGATACTGCGGATGAACGACCCGGACGACACCGTCTTGGTGATATACGCGACTGTCGTGTGCGCGTGGTCTGCCGAGGGGACGTAATAGAGCGCCAAAAACACGCCCGTAATCACTTGCGACAGAAAAATGAAAATCAACGCAGATCCGAAGACATACGCAAAGCGCGCGCCTCCGGGAATCGGTTCGTCGAGTGTTTCGCGCAGAAGGGAATCCACACCAGTTCGCCGGTCAAACCAACCAAACAGCCCTTTGTTCGTGCCGCCGCTAGTGCCGCTCATCTAACCGATGGCCTCCTTTTGAGCTACGAGCTGACGGAAGTATTGATAGCGCACCTGCAGGCGACCGTCGACGATTTTCGATTCGAGTGTATCCATACTCCGCGGCGCCGGTCCGCTGATTCTGGAGCCATCCGGTTGATACGCCGCAGAGTGGCAAGGGCACACAAAAGCCTTTTTGCCATCCTGCCACTGCACCGAGCAGCCAAGATGGGGACAGACCGCGGAAAGAACGCTCAGCTTTCCGGTCGAATCTTTGGTGATATAGATGAGCTTTTCGGAGACAGTCTTTCGCCAGCCGTCAAGCTGCTCTACCATGACCGTGCGCGTAGCGGGTTTGTCGCTTTGTATGTCGCCGACGGACCCCGCATCAGACCACTTGGTTTCCGTGGTTTTCGTCGTGAGGGGGAAAAGGGTAAAACGAATGAGCGGCGCTGCCAGAACAGCGCTGACGGCGGCCCCGCACAGGCCAAACAGCCAGCCGATATACGAGCGGCGGCTGGTCTCAGGTGTGGAGTGAATTTGACTCAATGGAAGTTCCTCGTTTTCAAAAAAAGGAGAGCGGCGCAACTTATCGGGAAAGGCGGGAAATCGATGCCCGCGTTTGGTAAGCCAACGCAGGAACGGCCGCGACTAAATCAGGCGCGGCCGAACCCGAACACAGAAACAGTTTTGTCTTTCTCATCCTTGTTGTTTGCCGATGACTCAGCGATCATTTTACGGCGACTTCGAATGCGCATACTAACCGACCAGCGTGGCACACTACGCTTCCAGGCGCAGTGACGATTGTCACCGCATTCGCCTAGGCGACTAGTTTCTCTAGCGCTTCGCGATCTGCCAACACAAGGTTAGAGGAAGCGAGCGATGCCCAGCCTTTCCTTCGAAAGTCCATAAGCGTGCGGGTAACAGTCTCGCGCGTCGTTCCCGCCGCTTGCGAGATCTCTTCGTGAGTGAGGCCCAGCCAAACCGGTGAGCCGTCTCGATAGGTTTTGGGCGTTGCCCAATTCAGCAGGAATTGCGCCAATCGTTCGCTGGCAGAGCGACACAAGCCAAGCAGGCTGATTTGCCGGCACGCTGCTTTGTAGTTCGAGCAGGCATGTAAAGCAACGCTTAAAGCCGCCTCCGGATTGTGTAACAACATTTGCAGGAATTGCTCTCGTTCAACGAACGCGACGTCCGTATCTTCCAACGCCTCGGCAGTTGCTAGGTACGCATCTCCAGATAGCACGGAAGAAAGACCTAGGATTTCGCCTTCGCCGGCGACCCGCAAAATCACGGCCCGGCCTTTACTCGAAGTCATCGAGAGTTTGACCGTTCCGCGTCTGATGATGAAGACGCCCTGCGTCGGTTCGCCTTGATGAAAGATTACGCTGCGGTCGGGGTAATACTGCAAGCGTTTGATCTCGTCCAATTCGTGAACGGCTCCGGGAGGCAGGTTCCTAGACAAAACTGGTGCGGTTGCTGCATGCGCCAACTCGCGTGTCATCGGGATTGGTTGAGAGCCTCCGACTACGACTGCATTCTGAAGTTCGATTTTATTGATATTCAACTCGCCAACAGGGGGCATTAGATTCTCCTTCGGGATTCACGGCGATGTGATGCACGTCGCTCTCCAACCCTAAGCCATTGAAAAAGAAAGATTTAGTCAGTTGGTTCGCAGCGCTGTTGCGCCATCCAACCCAAACGGTTGTGCCATGACGCACGCTGAGGCGATTACTCTTTGGTTCGATTCTCAAGAACAACCGTTCCTATGCTGTTGAGTTGGACTAATCGCCCAAGCACGAGTCCGATTCGCCAATAATCGCAATTTACGTTTGCCCAGTCAGCGTTCCAGCCCAAAAAGACGGATGGCGTTCTCTCGCAGAATCAGCGGTCGCACTTCGTCTTTGATGGCAATTTTTTCGAAATCGGCCAGCCAGCGATCTGGCGTGATCAATGGATAGTCGGAGCCGAACAGAACTTTGTTCTTCAAGAGCGTGTTCGCGTATTGAATCAGAATGGGCGAGAAATATTTCGGAGACCAACCAGAGAGATCGATGTAAACCGTTGGCTTGTGCAGGCAGACGGAAATCGCTTCGTCTTGCCAGGGAAACGAAGGGTGGGCCAGAATGATTGGGAGATCCGGGAAATCGACCGCGACATCATCAACGTGCATAGGATTGCCGAACTTCAGCCGAATCCCGCCACCACCAGGCATCCCCGTCCCAATCCCACTGTGCCCCGTGTGGAAAAGCACCGGCAGCTTGGCTTCCGCGAACACTTCGTAGAGCGGATAGGCAATCGGGTCGTTAGGAAAGAACTGCTGTAACTGAGGGTGAAGCTTAAGGCCATGAACCACTCCAGCCGACACAAGCCGGCGCGCTTCTCTTACGGCCTCAGGTCCGCGAGTCGGATCGATGCTCGCGAAAGCAATCGCAATATCGGAATTCTTGGCGGCAAACGCTACCACTTCATCGTTGGAAACTCTGGGTACGCCGGAAAGACGTTCGTCCACCGTGAAGATCACGCAGGCCATGTTGCGGGAGCGGTAGTAATCGGCGAGGGCTTCGGCGTCGCGTGCGGCACCGCTTTCGCCAAAGTATTTCGTGGCAGCTTGGCCGGCGGCGGAGCCTGTGGCTTGGGGTTCTAAATGAACGTGAACGTCAATAGCGCGAAGTTTGTCGATTGCGAGTTTGATGGCCAAGGCGAATGTCCTTCTCTCTAGGCTACGACTCGAACTGGTTGAGAGTTACGGTGGGTGCCTTGTGGTGAATGGCAACGGCGGCCGCGTAATCAACGTTCCCGATTGCAAGACGGCTCAGGGTCCATTCGGCTACATCAGAGATGGCTGGCGTAAGGGCCGAAAGCAATCGAGGCGGCGTGGAGTTGAAGTCGATTTCAATATCTTCGGGCGGCACCGATAAGCCGCTGCCGATTGCTTTTAGTACCGACTCTTTAAGCGTCCAGATTTGAAAGAACGTCGGGCGCGATTCTGCTGCGCCGACTAACTGGAAACACGCAAACTCGGCCGCCGTGAGGACCCGCTGGGCCAAGTCGGAAACGACCCGTGCGCCTTTGATCTGCTCAACGTCTACGCCCACAGCGGAGCCGTGTGTAAATGCAAGCAAAGCATAATCGCCCGAATGCGACACGTTGAACTGAAGCTGCGCTCCAGCAAGGGCCGGCTTGCCAAACTCGTTTTGCGTGAAGAGGAATTCGTTTGGCCGGCATCCGAGATAGCGGCTCAACAGGGTTCGCAATGCGCCGCGGGTCACAGCGGAGCGTCTTTGATCGGAAGGAAAGCGAAAGCGCATCGCCTTCTGCCACTCGGTGCCGTTCAAGATGGGTTGAAAATCGGATGCTTGACGGCCGCGCAGATCGACGATCCAAACCTCGACACTGCCCGGGTTCAGCATCGCCTATGCTTGTGGCGGCGGAAAAAGCGCTTCGCCCAGGGCAAAGCGGAGTTCTTCAATGCCTTTGCCGGTGACGCTTGAAATGGCAAAGAAGGGAGAGCGATGTTTCTTCGCCTTCGCGCGCACAGCTTTGATGCGGGCTTCGTCTTGGCAAGCGTCAATCTTGCTGGCCACGACGATCATCGGTTTCTCCAGCATCGATTCACTGAACTCGCGCAATTCACCCAGAATGACATCGAAGTCGTGAGCGGGATCGCGGCCAGTGAAGTCGGAAACGTCCACTAAATGAACCAGGATTTTTGTGCGCTCCACGTGCCGTAGGAATTGAATGCCCAAGCCGTGTCCTTCGTGCGCGCCTTCAATCAAGCCGGGAATGTCGGCCATGACAAAAGTATGATCGTCGCCCGCTTTCACAACGCCGAGATTCGGTTCGAGCGTAGTAAATGGATAATCGGCGATCTTTGGCTTGGCCGAAGATAAGCGCGAAATCAGAGTCGACTTGCCGGCGTTTGGAAAACCCACTAAGCCAACGTCGGCCAGCAGCTTCAGCTCGAGGCGAAGTTTGAAGAATTCGCCCGGCTTGCCTTCTTCATGCTCAGTGGGCGCCTGGTGAGTGGAAGTCGCGAAACGCGCGTTGCCCCGGCCACCGCGGCCGCCCTTAGCCGCAATCCAACTATCATCCGGTGAATCAAAATCGTGCAGCTTGTCGCCGGTTTCTGCGTCGTAAACCACCGTGCCCACCGGAACCGGCACTTCTACATCTGGGCCATCTTTGCCGGTACGATTGCTGCCTTCGCCGTGTTTGCCGCGGTCGGCGTTGTATTCGGGATTGAAGCGGAAATGGAGCAGGGTGTTGTGGTGGGTGCTTGCTTTGAACACTACATTGCCGCCATGGCCGCCGTCACCACCACTGGGTCCCCCGCGCGGCACGAATTTTTCGCGCCGGAACGCAAGACATCCATTGCCGCCGTCGCCGGCTTTTATAGTGATGATGGCTTCGTCAATAAACTGCACGCAAACTCCGGACTTGGGATGGGATAGCGAATCGCTGGAAAACAGAAAAGGCGGCCTGGATGAGCCGCCTTCTGGTGATGGGAGGAAACGTTAGTTCTGCGAAGCGATGATGTTGACAAACTTGCCCATACGCCCGCGATCGCGAAACTCAACGGTGCCGGGAACGGTGGCAAACAAGGTGTCGTCTTTGCCGAGTCCGACGTTCTTGCCCGGCTTATAGCGAGTCCCGCGCTGCCGCACGATAATCGAGCCGCCCGTTACCAATTCGCCCGAAAATACTTTTATTCCCAGACGCTGTGAATTGGAATCGCGCCCGTTCTTTGAACTGCCTAAGCCTTTTTTATGTGCCATTAAGCTAAGACCTCCTCAATGGCAACGCGCGTATAGTTCTGGCGGTGGCCAATCGTTTTCTTATATTGCTTTTTGCGTTTGAACTTGAACACAATCACTTTGTCGCCGCGTCCGTGGGCGGCAATCTTGCCGCGGACACGCGCCGTTTTCAAAGAATCGCCCAGAAGCAACTCGTTTGCGTCATTAGAAAGGGCCAAAACGCGATCGAATTCGACCGGCGCGCCGACATCGCCCGCGATTGTATCCACTTCGATGGTTTGCCCAGGCATCACCCGATACTGCTTGCCGCCTGTCTCGATCACTGCATACATAACTCTGCCTAAAGCCTTTTGTTGGTTTAACTTTTCCAGGGGAAGTTGCCCGATTTACTTCAAAACAGGCGCGCGGCATATACCTACACCGCTAGCTGGAACACAACTCTCTTATTATACATAAAACGCTCAAATTCGGAAGGGGATTCCTCTCCCGAGGCCGAAGATGTAAATTGCAGCCAGAATCACCCCTGCCACCATCCATCCTGGGCTGCGTTTTATCGTCTCTGAAGCGGCTTCTGCCTTCATCGGCCAACGCCCCGGAATGAAGAGCATCCCGATGGTCGAGCCTAGACCGGTAGGGAGCGCATCGTGCAAGATCGCCGCCGAGCCGCGCGGGTCGAATACGGCGCCCAGATAAGCGATCACACCCGCCGCAAGGTACGCTGTCCCAATCAATCGCCAGACTCGATGTTTGGTGTCCACCCACCGCAAATCCCAAGCGAACCTGCGTACCGACACTACGTACAGAAGCAGCCCCAGCCCCGCCATCAGACTGCGCCAAATCCATTGGTTATTGGCGGTGCGAATGAGCGCCATCCAATCGCCTTTGGCCTTTGCTCCACACAAAACAAGATAGCCAAACGCCCAAAAAAGACTGAACGCTAGTAAAAGTGAGAAGAAAAGACGTGGCCCGTTCGCTCGAACGCGGGCCAATGCAAGCCAGGCGAATCCCGCACAAAGTAAGTTTCCGGCCGGTCCGCCCAAATCGAAGATGTCACCACCGCGATGACCAAGCCGCTGGTTTCGATCAGTCTCGTAGTAGTCAAAACGCCTTCACGCCGCCAGCCAACAGAAATCCGATCCCATGCCCAATGACCTCGTGCGCCACATCGGCAACCATAAAGGCGATTATGGCGATTGCCGCAACTGTCAGGAGATCGTCTTGCTCAGGCATCCTGATTCTCAGGACGGCCCGAAACCCAAGTCGTATTTTTCACCGGTTCCGCAATGCGGGCGATTTGCGCCAATAGGTTCGGAGGGATTTGCGAATCGAGCGCAGTCACGTTCTTCACAACCTCTTCCGAATTCGACATGCCAACGCAAGTGGACGAAACGTAAGGGTGTTGGAGGCAGAACTGAAGCGCGACCACGGCCGGGTCCGCGCCATGCCGCAAACACGCCTTCACGATGGCCGCCCCCGCTTGTTTCACCGATTCGGATGCCGGGTGCTTTGGCAACGGCCCTTCTTTGGTAAGCACGCGCAAATGCACCGGAGCGGCATTCAATAAACCGATACCTTGCTTTTCGAGCACCGGCGTGAGGTGACTGTCCATGTCTTGGATCAGCGGATTGTAGCGACAATAAGAAAGGACAAAATCGACTTGCGCCCGGGTGGCAACATCGGCGAGAATCTTCAGCGGCAACCCGGAAATTCCAACGGCTCTGATTTTTCCCGCGCGTTGTAGCTCTCGCATAGCGGGAACGGTTTCGGCCACTATCTGCTCTCGATCCGAGAACTCGATGTCATGCGCAATCAGCAAGTCTAAGTAATCGGTGCGCAGCCGGTGTAACGATTCATCCACGCTGCTTTTCACTCGGGCGGCGGAGAAGTCGAACGAGGCCACGTCATAGCGCCCGCACTTCGAAGAAAGGACAATCTCTTTCCGTTTGCCCGCCAGTGCTTCGCCCATGCGCGTTTCCGATAACGTTCGCCCGTAGTAGGGAGAAGTATCGAAAAGCGTGATCCCGTTGTTTATTGCTACATCAACAGCGCGTCGGGCTTCCGCCAGATCGATGTCGCCGAACTCATTGCCGAGCGGGGCACCGCCAAAGCTGATGACGGAAACCTCGATTCCCGTTTTTGCCAATGTCTTATAACGCATCCGTTCTTAGGCGTCCATTTCGACAAGAATCTTGGTATAGGATTGCGGCGCCGCATTCCACCGGTTCAGCGCCTCACCAGCTTCTGCCAAGGGCACCGTGGCGGAAATCGTGGCCTCCACAGGAAATTGCTTTCGCTCCAACATTGCAATCACCGCTGGAAATTCGGTGAGCGAGTTTCGCGATCCCAGTATGTCGAGCTCCTTGTGAACGAACAGTTTTGTTTCATAGCTCACCGGCTCCTTGGCCCAGCCGATGTAAACGACCCGTCCCGTATGCGCCACTTCTTCCACGGCCATTCGATAGGTGTCAGGCACGCCTACCGCTTCGACAACCACGTCTGGCCCGTGGCCGCCAGTCAAAGCCAGCAGTTGTTCGTGAACAGATCCCTTTGAGGAATCAATCGACTCTTGTGCGCCTACTTGCTGCGCGAGGGCCAGCTTTGCATCGTCCAAATCGATTGCGATGACCTTGGCGCCCGTTGCTACCGACGCTGCAATCACCCCCAGACCCACCGTTCCACACCCAATGACGGCCACGCTGTCCGGCGGCGCCACCCGTCCGCGCACGGCGGCGTGAAAGCCCACCGCTAAAGGTTCCACCAGACTCAACTCGCGCAGAGAAAGCGAATCGGCGCGAAACACCTTTTGCCAGGGAGCAGTAAAGTACTCCTTCATTGCGCCATCGCGCTGCACGCCCAGCGTCTCATTGAACTTGCAAGCGTTGAAGCGTTTGCGCAGACAGGAAGCACATTGGCCGCAGTTGGTGTTCGGAAAAACTGTCACGTCTATGCCGGCGCTGAATTCCTTGGGAACGTCTGCCGCCGTCTCCACGATGGTTGCGGCGATTTCATGCCCCGGAATACGCGGATAACTGACCAGCGGATTTTTGCCTCGAAACGTGCTGAGGTCGGTTCCACACAAGCCAATCAGCCTGGTTTTCAAAAGCACTTCCCCCGCCCCTGCGCGCGGAAGCGGTTGCAGTTCCTGAATAGCGGTCTTTCCGGGTTCGGTGATGTAAAAAGCTTTCATGCCGATTTTTTGATCTCCGCAAGGGTCTTCAAAACTTGCTCAATATCTTCGCTGCTGATGTAGAAATGCGGGGAAACACGCACCCATCCTTGCCGCGGCGCGGCCGTAATCTTGCGCCGCCGCATCTCACTCATCAATATTTTGTGATCGATCATCGAATCACGGAAGCAAATAATCCCCGAGCCGGTGGCGGGCGTCCGCTTGATCATCACTTCAAAGCCCAATTTGGTCAGCCCCTCTTCGAACTGCGTGGCTCGCTCCAATACTGCTTGTCCGACGTTAGCGATCCCGACTTCGAGCAGAAACTCGATCGCCGCCCGCTGCCCAAAACAGCCCACCGTGTTCAGAGTTCCACACTCATAGCGCCCGGCATCTTTGCGCAGAGTCATGTCGCGTGAACTGTAATCGGCATAGTTCGCCGGATTCGTCCAGCCGAATTCTACCGGCTCAATGGCATCCAGCCATTTTTGCCTTATATAAAGGACGCCGTTGCCTTCCGGGCCGAGCATCCATTTATGCCCGTCGGCCGCCAGCGCATCTATGTGCGCTGTCTCCACGTCTAGCGGCAGCGCGCCCATGCCCTGGATGGCGTCCACAAAGTAAAAGCAACCATTTTCGTGGCAAAGCCTTCCGATCGCTTCCAGGTCGACCCGATAACCGCTTAGGTAGTTCACAAAACTGATGGCCAAAAGACGGGCGCCCGGAATAGCTGCCGCAATTTTCTCAATCGGATCGTAAACGGAAAGCCACGTTAGCTTGACCCCGCGCTTTTCAAGGCGCAGCCAGGGATAGTAATTGGCCGGAAATTCTTCCTTGAACGCAACCACTCGGTCGCCGGCCTTCCAATCGAGCCCAAGCGCCACCGTCGCAATTCCTTCCGACGTATTCTTCACAATCGCGATTTCTCCAGCCGATGCATTGATCAGGCGGGCGGTCGCCTTACGCAATCCGGCATAAGATTCCATCCATTTGTCGTAATGCAGGGAGCCGAACTGGCTGGCATCGTCCGCCAGCCAGCGAATGGCGTCGGCGGCCGGGCGGCACAAAGGCGCCACCGCCGCATGGTTTAGATAAATCAGCTCTTTTGTAACCGGAAATTGGTCCCGATACCGAGCTGTGATGTCCTTCACGTTTGTCATGAAAACTTCTAAACTTTCCGAGAAACCTACCTTCAGAGCATACGTCAAAGCGATAAGGTCTCCTGTAACCTTGGCGGCAGCGAGTCTGGGAAATCAGCGTTGGAACAACCGAAAATTTCGTGATTTCTTAGGCTCGGCTGTCTCCCGGGTTGCACAAATTAGCCTTATACTGGAAAAAGGCGTATCGGCGTCGAGATTGGCTGGCCTCCAGGCTCTCGGGTGTCTGCGCGTAGGTAGAAGGAGTTTGAACACATGCGGCGTTTCGTTCGCTTTCAGTCCTCTGTAAGCCTTGCTATGGTGCTGCTTTTGGCTGCGCCCGTCATCGTTGTCGCCAAAGACGATAAAAAAGACGATCCCGATGCCATCGGCGACCGGAACGTCAGCGGCAAGGTCAACTGGTATTCGTTAGAAAAAGAAATTGCGCTCGGCAAGCAACTGGCGCAGCAGGTCGAACGCCAATCGAAGATTGTCAACGACCCGGTCATTTCCGAATATGTGAACCGTATCGGCCAGAATTTAGTTCGCAACTCCGACGCGAAAGTTCCTTTCACCATCAAAGTTATTGAAGATCCTACGGTGAATGCATTTGCTCTGCCGGGCGGCTTCTTCTTCGTCCAGACGGGATTGATTCTCAAAGCCGATAACGAAGCTGAACTAGCGGGCGTGATGGCGCACGAAATTGCCCACGTCGCTGCCCGCCACGGCACACGCCAGGCGACGCGTGGAGAAATCGCTCAATTGGCGACCATCCCGCTCATTTTTATGGGAGGCGCGGCAGCCTATGGCATCTATCAGGCATCCGGCATTCTTATCCCCATGGGTATGCTGAAGTTCTCTCGTGAGTTTGAGAGCGAAGCCGATTACCTCGGCGTGCAATATATGTACAAAACGGGTTACGATCCTACGGCGTTTGTTGATTTCTTCGAAAAAATCCAGACGCTTGAAAAGCGCAAGCCCGGCACCATCGGCAAAGCCTTCTCTACTCATCCTCCGACAGATGACCGCATCGCCAAGACCCAAAAGCAACTAGCTGAATTGAAGCCGCGTCCTGAGTACGTCGTCAACACCTCTGAGTTCAACGATGTGAAAGCCCGTCTCAAGATGCTCGAAAATCAACGGCGTCCCGACAAAACATCCGACGATCCAAACAAGCCGACGCTCCGCCGCAATCCCAATTCGACCACTCCGATCGAAGACGAAACCGATCCTTCCAAGAAAGATCGCGGCGATGACAGTGACCGTCCGAAGCTGAAGCGGCGGCCTTCCGATGACAGCACCGATAACGATACGACCACCCCGACGACCAGTCCTACTTCGACTCCGAGCGGTTCCCCCGATGGCAGCACGACCCCAACGCCGACAACGGCACCCCCGGCCACAACTCCTCCAGCAACGAGTACTCCTCCGGCGCAAGGGCCGCCGAATAACTAGGGAAATTCTCCGAAAAAAAGAGCCCCTTCCGAGCGGCTCTTTTTTTGCTCATTACGAATTTAAAGCAGCTTGGTAGTAGGACACCCCGTCTCGATCTTCGACGAATCGCACGCGATCTCCTACTTGAGCGCGGCCCAAAATCCGAGCCGTGATTCTCCCACCGTTATCCAGATCGATAATTGCCAACTGATACGGCGCATCGGCCGCGTATTGCTCCGGCGCCAGATGTACAACAGTCTCGGTGTAGACAACTCCATCGCGCGTCGCCATACTATGCCGCTGCCTCCAAAATCGTGACCACGCAGGTGGCTCCGCTGCCGCCCAAATTCTGCGTCAAGCCGATAGCGTGCTTCGCCACTTGCCGCTCACCGGCATCGCCGCGCAATTGCATCACGACGTCGCAAATCTGCCCAACTCCAGTCGCGCCCACCGGATGGCCTTTCGCTTTCAGCCCTCCACTTGTGTTGATCGGAATTGTGCCACCGATCGCCGTCGCACCACTGGCCGCAAACGGTCCGCCTTGCCCTTTGGCGACGAAGCCCAAGTCCTCACTCGCCACGATTTCGGCAATCGTGAAGCAGTCGTGCAATTCGGCAACATCAATCTGTTTCGGACCAAGCCCGGCCATCTTATACGCCTTCTCACCTGCTGCTTTCACTGCGGGGAAGAGCGTGATGTCCGCCTTTTCGTGCAGCGCGACGTGGTCTGAGGTCTGTGTTACCGCCGACACTTTCGAATATTTCTTGTTGAATCGGCTCGCCTGTTCCAGTGGCACAATCACCACCGCCGCCGCTCCGTCGCTGATCAGCGAGCAATCAAAAACCGTCAGCGGGTCGGCCACCGGCTTGCCCGCCAATGCCTGCTCCATCGTAATCACTTTCCGCATATGAGCCAGCGGATTCTTCGCTCCATTCGCGTGATTCTTCACCGCCACTGCCGCCAAATGTTCGCGCGTAGTTCCATACTGATGCATGTGCCGCCGCGCAATCATCGCGAACAGGGCAGGGAAGGTAGCGCCGGCGCGTCCTTCACCCGACATATCACCCGCTCCTGCCAAAATCTCCGCTGTTTTGGCGGTTGTTTGCGACGTCATTTTCTCTACTCCCGCCGCCACCACTACGTCGTAAATACCCGCCGCCACGCTCTGCCAGGCATGAAAGAAGGCCGACCCGCTCGACGCACATGCATCCTCAAAACGGGTACACGGAACGCCCTCAAACCCCGCGGCCACCCCGACGTAGGGGGCCAAATGATTCTGGCCAGCGAAAGACGGTCCGGCAAAATTACCTAAGTAAAACGCTTCCACTTGTTTTGCTTCAGCCCCGGCGTCCCGCAGCGCGTTTTCCACAGCCTCAACCGCTAACGACCGCAAATCTCGATCCCGAAACGCCCCAAAAGCCGTCTTTCCGATGCCTACCACCGCCACAGATCTCATATATCCTTAAAGATAGCTCGGGATGGCGGCCATGGCTTCCAGTTACGCTTTTCTCTGCACGTTTCTCGCACGTCGGCGTCAAGGTTTAGTAGGAAACTTAGTGTGCTTTGACGATGCACCGGCACCAAACCACTATCGAAACACCGACCGAACACCGGGAGCGCTCCGTGGCTGAGCCTCTTCCGCGCGTCTCACAACCACAATCGGGCACCGAAGCCGATGCCCAAAATCGTTTCGTCCAGCAAAACCTACGCCGCATTTTCCTGCTGATCTATCGCATTGTGGGCAACGTCGACGACGCCCAAGATCTCACCCAGGAAACCTTCATCAAAGCCCTTCAGCGTCAGGGCCAGTTGAAAGATCTCGAAAAAGCCTCCCACTGGCTATCCCGCATCGCTGCCAACACCGCCATTGATTTCCTCCGCCGTAACAAAAAGTTTTCTTTTGTGGATGTGAACCATCTTTCGGAAACCGCCCACGACTTGCTCGAAAACCCGGAGCAGTCTCTTCTGCGCGGCGAGCGCAAATTGCAACTCGATGGCGGTTTGGCGGAACTCACTGAGCGCGAGCGCATGGCGCTGCTCCTGCGCGATGTCGAAGACATGCCTGCCGATGAAGTCGCTTCCGTCATGAATTGTTCCATGGCTACCGTTCGTTCTCACATCGCTAATGCGCGCATTAAATTCCGCCGCTACCTGGCCGCTAGGAGATCGTCATGAAACCTGTCGCCTCCGAACATCCTAGTCTCGAAATCTTGAGCCTCTATTCAGCCGGTGACTTGCCCTTCGTTTTGCGTTTCCGCATCGGCCGTCACGTTCGCGGGTGCGCGGCCTGCGAGCAACATGTGCTCTCCTTGCAGTCTGCCAGGTCCGAATTGCGCCGCGAAGCATCTGGCGAAGTTTTAACCGGGTTCGAGGCCATTGCCGATTGGCACTTGCTCGAAAACGAAATGCTCGGCAACATCCGCGTAGGCGTTGCCGCCTCGCGCTGTATCGAAAATGTGGGCCGCACCCGCCGGGTCGGATTCCGTCTCGCCTGGTTCGGTGGTATGGCAGCTCTCTTTGTCGCCGGATGGGTCGCTCGCGTCCCGAACGAAGATACACTGCGTATCTTTGGCGCCTTCCGCCACGCCGTAGGCCTTGAATCGACTCCCTTCAACGGAACCATTCTGCGCTCCACCCCTGATGGCATCTCGGTCCGAGCCCAAGGCGCGACCCTCACCATCCTTCACCCACAATCGGCCGTAATCTCCATGTCAGGGACGGCTGCCGTCACTGCCCGTTACGTCGATGACGATACCGGCCAAGTCACCATCACGAATGTCTACGGCCAGTAACTCTTTACGCAGTTTCTCCACCTTGGCCGCACTCGCCTTGATGCCCCTGGTTGCCCCCGCCGCCAGCGATAACGGCCACTGGCTCGCCGTCGTCTTCCCACTGGATTCCCCGGTCGTCTCCGTGGGCTTCGACCTTGGCCCGACCACGGCCACAACGCGCGGCTCTTCGATGGTTTTCGATCTCCACGCCGCCCTCACTCTGCGCAACGTCAGCAATAAGCCCATTAGCGGGCTCGCGCTGCGAGTTGAGGCACAAGATCTCACGCCTCATGGCAAAGGGTCGGTGATTAAGCCGAGTCTCTTCATCCTCCCTGGCGAAGAATTCCCCGTCAAAGTGGATATGGAGCTGGTTCGCCCTATCTCCGCTGCGCGTTCGGAAGCCGCCATGGTGCAAGTGACGCTGGATTGTGCTCTGTTCAGTGACTTGAAGTCTTATGGTCCCGACAAGCTCAATACCCGCCGCACCTTAATGGTCTACGAACTCGAAGCACGCCGCGACCGTCAATTTCTCTCTCGCCTCCTCGACAACAACCACCTTCCCGAACTCCGCGAAGAATTGAATTTCGGCATTCAAGATGTCATCCGGCCTCAACTCGGTCTCGAACTCCTGCACGGACCGCGTTCCTCTGCCGCGCGCGAGCAATCTCTCAACGTCAGTCCCGTGAATTTCCCCAGGAGCCCCGTTCAACCAATCGGCGGCGCGGCCCAAGTCGCCGGCAATGAGGTGCGCTCACCCCGTGTGGACATTCGCAATGTTTCCAAACAGAATATTTCGAGTGTCGCCATGGGTTGGATCGTTCGCGACGAGCACGGCACCGATTTTGTCGCGGGCGCCGTCACGTCTCGGCTTGCTCTCGGCCCTGTGCAAACTTCGTTCATCACGGAGTCCGGCACGTTGCGCTTTTCACTGCCCACCGGCGCGCCCATGATCATCGACAGGCTCATGACATTCGTCAACGACGTCGAATTCGCGGACGGCTCCCTCTGGATTCCAAGCCGCGACGACATCAACGCCGCCACGCAGGATCTCACGTTGCGCCGCGAACTCGCGACTTCGCCTGAAGAACAACGGCTCGCCAACATCTACCGCCGCGAGGGCACCGACGGACTCAAGAGAGAACTCCGGCGCGTCACCGCATCGAACGAACATCCGAACTGATAGAATAGTATCTTCGGGGCGTGGCTCAGCCTGGCTAGAGCGCCTGGTTCGGGACCAGGAGGCCGGTGGTTCGAATCCACTCGCCCCGACCAATCTTCCAGCCCTTGACCGTTCTCCTCCTTTGAAACACCTGTTCAAGCCGTAGACAATTATGCATAGCTGCAACTTTGGCCCGTTCTGCGGCTTCGTCTCTGCTTTGACATCCACACCAATCATGTGTATGCTTCAATTATCGGTACTCAAGATCGAACACGGTTAACAATGAGCAAACGAATCAACGTGATCCTACCGGATGAAACCATAACGGTGCTTAACCGTGTGACGAGCAAAGGCACTCGCTCAACCTTCATTTCTCGCGCGGTGTTGCATTATGTCGATACCCACAGCCGGCAAGCAATGAGAAAGCAACTCGAAGCCGGTTATCGCGCCAATGCGGATCGCAATCTGGCGATGACCGCCGAATGGTTTCCTCTGGAAGAAGAAGTATCACAAAGGCTGGCACTTTCCGAAAAAACAGCGAAGGCTCCTAAGACAAATCGAAAATGACCCCTCCCCGCAGAGGCGAAATTTATCTTGTGGAGTTTGATCCCACGCGAGGAAGCGAGATCAGGAAGACCCGTCCGGCAGTGGTCATTCAGAATGACATCGGCAATCGGCACAGCCCGATCACTATCGTTGCGGCGATCACATCAAAGCTGTCACCGACCCCGTATCCGGTTGAGGTTGTAGTGCACCCAAACGCAGCAAACGGCCTCTTCTTCCAGTCCGCGATCCATCTCGATCAGATCCGCTCCATCGACCGCGAGCGTCTTGTCAAGCGTCTGGGCATGCTGGATCTCGCAACCATGTGGAAGGTTGATGACGCTATCAAAATCAGCCTCGGCCTGATCGCGATTTGAGCTCCCAACGCTTTGGTCGCAATTTAATCCTCCTCGCTTTTACGCCGCCCCGCCCATCCTGTAACCTACAATAAGCCTTTAACCCTGAGCCCGATGCAACCTATCAAAACGGTCGGAATCATTTCCAAGCCCAAAATCGCCCGTGCCTCGGAAATCGTCTTCGGCCTGCTCGCTTGGCTAGACGAACGCGGCGTGCGCTACCGCTGCGACCAGCTCACCGCCGAGTATGCTGGCTATCCCAAATTCTTCAGCCGCGAAGAACTCCCCGAAGGCATCGAACTGCTCATCGTTCTCGGCGGTGACGGCACGCTTCTTTCCGCCGCCCGCGCTATCGCCGGTCACGATATCCCCATCTTCGCCGTTAACCTCGGCCACCTCGGCTTCCTCACCTCCATTCGCGAAGAAGAACTCTACCCCGAACTGGAACGCGCCATCGCCGGCGAACATCGCATCGGCCGCCGCCGCATGGTCGATTGCGAACTCTGGCGCAACGGCAAAACGATCGGCGCCTATTCCGCCCTCAATGACGTCGTCATCGCCAAATCCGAACTCGCCCGCATGATCGATCTCGACACACACGTCGACAACCACTTCGTCGCCGCCTACAAGGCCGACGGTCTCATCATCTCCACTCCCACCGGTTCCACTGCCTATTCGCTTTCCGCCGGCGGCCCCGTCATCTTCCCTTCCGTCAACTGTTTCTGCATCACGCCCATTTGCCCGCACATGCTCACCAACCGCCCCGTCATCGTCCCCGACAACAGCGTCATTAACATCCTCAACCACGGTGAGGAAGGTACCTACTTGACGATCGACGGCCAAGTAGGCGAACCTCTATCCAAAGGCGACCGCGTTGTTTGTCGTTCGTCCCCGAAGACGATTCAATTGATTCGCCCTCCTAAGATGCTCTTCTTCGACGTCTTGCGGGAAAAGCTCAAATGGGGGGAGCGCTAAGGATGACATGCAACTACTCAAGAAAATCAGCCTCACTTCCTGGATTTTCATCGCCCTTCTTGTCGGCATTTTAATCGGCGTTCTCTTTCCTGCCTTCGCCGTTCAACTCGCGCCGGTTAGCAACATCTTCTTGCGCTTGATCAAGTCCATCGTCGGCCCGCTCTTGTTCGGCACGCTCATCTACGGCATCTCTTCCGCTGGCGAATTAAAAACCATGGGCCGCATTGCCCTCAAAGCGATCACCTATTTCGAAATCGCCACCACGCTTGCGCTCGTCATCGGCCTCGCCGTGGTCAACTTGTTCCAACCTGGCAACGGCATCAAAATCTCACCTGAAAACTCTGCCGCGCTGCCCGCGCTCGCCAAACCGGCATCCCTCTCCGCCATCATCGAACACGCCGTTCCCCAAAACATCTTTGAATCCCTCGCCGCGAACGATGTCCTCCAAATGGTTGTCTTCTTCTTTCTCTTCGGTGCCGCCTGCTCCTCCATCGGTGCGAAAGCACAACCCGTCGTCGATTTCGCTGCCTCCGTTGCCGAAGTCATGTTCCGCTACACGAAGTACGTCATGTACCTCGCGCCTTTCGGCGTCGGCGCGGCCATCGCCGTCACCATCGGCAAGAACGGCCCGAAAGTTCTCTTCAGCCTTGGCAAACTCGTCGGCACTCTCTATCTCGCGCAGGCTCTTTTCGTCGTCTTGGTTCTCGGCACCGCGCTCGCCATTGCGCGCGTTCCTCTGGGGGCATTCGTGAAAGCCGCTCGCCAGCCATTCGTGCTCGCTTTCTCAACTGCTTCGAGCGAAGCTGCCCTGCCTCTTGCTCTTGAAAATATGGAGCGCCTCGGCATCCCCAAACACATCGTCGGCTTCGTCCTGCCTACCGGCTACAGTTTCAACCTCGATGGCTCCACTCTCTATCTTTCCCTCGCTTCCATGTTCATTGCCCAAGCCGCCGGCGTGAACATGCCTCTCGGCACCCAAATCACAATGATGCTCACGCTCATGTTGACCAGCAAAGGTGTCGCCGCCGTCCCCCGCGCCTCATTGGTCATCCTCGCCGGCACTGTCAGTACGTTCCATTTGCCGCCCGAGGGCGTCGCTCTCATCCTTGGCGTCGACGCCCTTATGGACATGTGCCGCACTTCCGTAAACCTTCTTGGCAATTGCGTCGCCACCGCCGTGGTCGCCCGCTGGGAAGGTGTCAAGATTTCAGCCGACACACATAAGGAACTCGAAGCCGTCGCCTGACCGCTCACTTCGACCATGGGGGCACCACACCCGTCATCCGCGCATAAGCGATCAACTGCCCCATATGCTCATTCGCATGAATGACGATCCGCAAATAAATTCCATCCGCGGTCGCCTGTCTTCCTTCAATCTCCACCTTCCGCTCCAAATCCCCCGGCTTCAAACTCCCTCTCGCCGTCTTCACGGCATCAAGCGATCTCTTCAACCACCCAATCACTTCCGCCTTGTCCGTCACCGACTTCTCCGTCAGCTTGTCCGTGACATCCGCTGGCGGCTTCACTCCCGCAGCATTCAGCAAGAAGAAATTCGCGATCACAATATGCATGTAAACCTCGCTTGTCGATCGCACCCCCGTCGCCGGTCGCCACCCAAACTTATCCGCCGGAGTCGCCTCCGCCAGTGCAACCAATTGGTGCGTCACATGCATCCACTCGCCGTCGTATCCCTCCCAAATCCCTTCCGGCTGGCTGCAAATCGGCAACGCCGCCAGCACAACAATCGCCGCAATCTTCGCTATTGTTTTCATGCCTGTTTGCCTCCCGAACGGGTGAACCGTTACTTTAACTTCGAATCTGAAGTAAAACTTCTCAATTGGCACTAGAAATAAATTTAACTGTTGTCCCTAAATCATTGAAACTAAAATTACTTGGCCGGCTCATCAACTTCCAGAATCTGATCACCTCTCACTCCTTTCATCTGTTGAACAATCCCGCTCGGCCACCTTACTTCCAACGTCAAAATGGTCGCCTCTTTCCCCAAACCAAAATGCAACCTCTTATCGCTGGCCGAAAGATAACTACTCGCCGTCGTCACCGTCCCCGTCTGCGTCCCTTGGGCCGTCACCACCTTCACCAAGGCGCCAATCCCATCGCGATTACTCTTGTGTCCCACCAGCTTCAGCAGTATCCAATGATTCCCATTCGCCGTCTCATTCCGGAGCACATGCGCCGTCCCGTCGTTCGTCGCCACCACCGCATCCATCCGCCCGTCATTATTCAAATCCCCAATCGCTAACCCTCGCCCCGCCCACGCCTCATGAAACACCGCGCCCCCTGTCGCCGACACATCCACAAATCCATGCCCGGTATTGCGCGCCAACAGCAACGGCTCCTTGTAATGCAGTTGCGGGTTCGTCAACTCAATCGTGTCCAAATCGTGCCCTTGCGCGATTAGCAAATCCTTCCAACCATCGTTGTCATAATCCAGCGCCCGCAATCCCCAACCCGAATGCAGCATGGTCATTCGCCCAATGCCCGAACTCTTCGTCGTGTACGTGAAACTGCCGTCGCCATTGTTCTTGAAAATCGCATACATCTGGTTCGCCAAATCACTCACCACAATGTCGGGCCAACCATCGTTATCGAAATCCGCAAAATCTGTCCCCATCCCCGCAAACGTCCGTCCATCTTCATCCACCGCAACTTGCGAGAATAATCCCTTCTCCTCGAACGTCCCATTACCCTTGTTGTGATATAAAAATTCCGGCATCGAATCATTCGCCACAAACAAATCAATGTGCCCGTCGCGATCATAATCCGCAATCGCGATTCCCAATCCCTTGCCGGGCAAATTTAACCCGACCTTCGCGCCGATCTCCGTGAACTTCCCATTGCCATCGTTATGAAACACCAGCGGCGCAATCGCCTTAAACGTATCCGGATGGCAGTACGCCCGAAACCCTTCCTTGTGTTCTCCGCACCAGATGTCGTTGAAGTCCCACTCCACATACCGCAGCACCACCAAATCCAGCTTCCCGTCGTTATCCAAATCCACCCACGCCGCGCTCGTCGACCAGCCGCTCCCGCCCGTCCCCGATTTCTCCGTCACATCCGTAAACGTTCCATCGCCGTTGTTGTGATAGAGCCGGTTCCCGCCATACGCCGTTACATACAAATCTTCAAACCCGTCGTTGTCGTAATCGCCCACCGCCACGCCCATGCCATATCCCACTCCCGCCAAACCCGCCTTCTCCGTAACATCCTCAAAAGTGCCGTCGCCCTTTTGGTGATACAGCCGGTTAAACTGCTCCGGCTTCGTCTTCTGTGGAATTGTGCCCAGCGGCGTCGGATCGCTCAACGCCGTTCCATTCACAAAGAAAATATCCAGCCGCCCATCGTTGTCGTAATCGAACAACGCCACGCCCGACCCCATGCTCTCAAGCAAATATTTCTTCGACGTGTGCGACGCCACATGTTGAAACTTCACCCCGCTCGCCGCCGTAATGTCTACGAAATCATCCGCCGCCACGCACCCGCAAATTGCCAGCACCCAAATCCAAATCCACCGCATCCTGCTACTTTTCCTCAATCGTCGTATAAGCGTTCGCTGGCACATTCGTAATGGTTTGCGTTCCCCCGCGCGGCCATTTCACTATCACTTTGTCCACCTTGGCGCACGTGCCCAAGCCAAAATGCAGCCGCGGATCGTTTCGCGAAACATAACTTCCGCCATTCCTCACCGTATCGAACTGCGTCGCCCCGCACGCCGTCACTTCCACGCTCGCCCCAACAGCGTCCCGATTACTCTTCGTTCCGCGCAGCCGTAATCCTACCCACGAATTCGTATTCACGCTCTCGTTGTGCAGCAGCACCGGTGCGCCCGCAATCGGTAATACCGCAACGTCCACTTTCCCGTCGTTATCGAAATCCGCCGCCGCGCCCCCGCGATAAGAATGGTTCGGTGTCGCCGGATATTTGAAAATCGGCGTGAATCTCCCGCCTTCATTCCTCAAAATCGTGATCGGCTGATGGTAGTTCGCCGAAAGCGGATACACATGCCCATTCGCGAACCATAAATCCTTCTGCCCGTCGTTGTCGAAATCCACAAACCCGCACGCCCATCCCAGGTAATCCTTCGTCGCCGCCGCCACGCCTGTTGATGCCGCCGTCTCATCGAAGAACCCGCCTGCGTCCTGCTGAAACAACGGAAAGTAATCGTGAAAAAAGGTCGTCGTTAGAACTCCAATCCGCCCGCGTTTATCAAAATCCCCGATCGCCACGCCCATGTTCGATTGCGCCCGTCCATCCGCATTCATCGCCACGCCGCGCTCCAGCCCGGCTTCCTTAAACGTCCCATTCCCCTGGTTGATAAACAAAAAATTCGGATCCGAGTCGTTCGCCACAAACAAATCCACTTTGCCGTCGTGATTGAAATCGTCAAACACCGGCGTAAAGCTGTGCGCCGCCGGAATACTCCCCCCTAGCGCCTTCTTCGTCACATCCGTAAACGTACCGTCCCCATTGTTGTGATACAGAATCCCATGTCCACCCGGCAATCCAATTGGTCCACAAAACGCTGCGTACCCCATGTAAGGACACACCGGCGCCGGCTCCTTCAGCGAAATCGCATGAATGTCCATATAACTCGCCACGTAAAGATCCAAATTCCCATCGCCGTCATAATCGCCGAATGCGCTCCCTGTGTGCCATTCCACTTTGCTGCTCAACCCCGCGGCCGCCGAGACTTCCGTAAACGTTCCATTGCCGTTGTTCTTATAAAGCAGATCGACGCCAATCGTCGTAATCAAAATATCGGTGAACCCATCATTGTTGTAATCCGCTGCATTCGCTCCGGTTCCCCAATACGCATTTTGCAAGCCGGCCTTCTGTGTCACGTCTTCAAACTTCCCATGCCCCAAATTGTGAAACAGATAAACGTTACGCTGCCCCGCATCCGGTGCCCCACCACCCACAACCGTCCGCAGTTGATCCATCGTCGATCCATTCACAATCAACAAATCCATCAACCCGTCGTTATCGTAATCAAGCCACGCCGCCCCGCTCCCATTCGCCTCAGGAATCCACTTCTTATCCGGCCCGCCGCAGCGCATCTCCGCCTTGATCCCCGCACTCTCCGCCACATCCCGCAGCTGAATCCCTTGCGGCGCCATCAGCGAAGCGGCAAACAACCCGATCAAAATTGAAAGCGTCTTCATGCCTAGTAGGGCGGCGGACGTTCACGTCCGCCCATCTCATAATAAAGGTGTGCCTCTCGCTCTCCTCATCCTCTTCCTCTTCTTCCCCCAATCCGACGCCCAAATTCAATCCCTCTACGCCGAAGCGAAATCCGCCCAAGCCTCCAATGACATCCCTGCCGCCATCGCCAAATACGAACAAATCCTCAAAATCTCCCCCGAACTTGGCCCCGCCTACAACAACCTCGGCGCGCTCTACTTCCGACAACACCAATACCGCCAAGCCGCCAACACGCTGGAAAAAGGCCTCAAGGTCGATCCCTCCATGACCACCGCCCACGCCCTGCTCGGCATCTCCCTCTACGAAGCCAATGATTTCCCCAAAGCCCGGCCACACCTCGAAGCCGCCCTCAAAGCCAATCCGAACGACAACAATGCCCGCCTCTTCCTCGTCAAAGATCTCCAGCAACTGAACGACACCGGCGCCGCCGCCGCTGAGCTTCAGCAACTTGCCAAGCGTCAACCCGAAAATCAGGAAGTGTGGTACATGCTCGCCAAGAGTTACATGAAGCTCTCTGAAGCCGCCATGGCGAAAATCAACGCCATTGATCCCAACTCCGTCCTCGCCCTTCAACTCTCAGCCGAAATGATGGAGGCCATGAATAACTACGACGGTGCTCTCGTGCAACTCAAGAAAGCCCTCGATCTCGCTCCCAACAAACCCGGCTCGCATTACAAAATCGCTGAGGCCTATTGGGGTCTGTCACAGTGGGATTCCGCCGCTTCCGAATACCAAGCCGAACTCGCCATCGATCTCGGCAATTGCCACGCCCACTGGCGTTTAGGTGCCGCACTCAATCAAAAGGGTGGCGATCCGCAACAAGCCCTAAAGCATTTGGATGAATCTCTCTCCGAATGTCCCGCTCTCACCGAAGCCCACGCCGACCGCGCTCGCGCTCTCGTCGAACTCGGCCGCAACGCCGACGCCATTCCTGATCTCCAAGCCGCCATTCAAGCCGATCCCGCTGAACCCCGCAACCACTTCCTCCTCGCCCGTGTATATCGCTCCCTCGGTCGCCCGCAAGACGCCCAGTCCGAAATGCAGATCTTCAGCAAACTGGACGCAGCCGCCCGCGCTGCCACGGCGGAGCGCGCTCAAGAAGTCATCAAAAACAAAGAGACCGCTCACTGAGTGTGCTAAGCTTCTCGGCGGAGGTTTTACCTGTTAATGAAGAGAAACTGTGCACTCGCTTTTACGCTCGCCGTGGCGATAGGTACCTTGGCGCGCGCGGACGTCATCATCTCCAGCGGCTATTACGATCTATCACCGGCCCAATCGGGCGGTGGCCCCGCTTTGCCGAATCCGTGGTACGGTAGCGCGAACACCTCATTTTACGGATCGGCGTCAGACATTAGCGCAGCCACATCTTCCGATCCGGACATTTCGGGACTTCTTTTTCAAAACACCGGCTCAGCCAACGTGGCACTGTCGGCACTTATGCTGTCAGATGGGTTGAATGTATTGAGCAGAGCCAGCGTAGCGAGTGTTACCTTGGCGCCGGGACAATTTTACATTTTTGCCGTGGGAGACGGCTCAGACGACGGGTTGTCCCTTCAGACCATTTCCGCGACGCTCAATGGCGCCGCTTATAGCTTTGCGGATGCGACGACCGCCCAAGCCCCGGACGGCGTTCTTTTTGGAGACTCGCCACAGTTGGGCGGGGGCGATGAAACACAGCCTTGGACGCAGGATGCAGATCTTTTGCACACCGCAAACGCCGCTCCCGAGCCTGCGAGCTATCTTTTGCTTTTGGCTGCGGTTGCACCCGTTTTGTTGGCAACTCGTCGCCAAGCGGCAGAACGCAGCAGAAAGTAAAGCTCCTCGGCCAGGAAAGAGCACGCAAAAGCCGCTCTCTGGAGCGGCTTTTCACTTCTCCGGCGCCGATCCCGCCCCCGTCAACTTCGTATACTTCTCGCTCTCTTCCTTTGCTTTCTCCGTTAGCCCCAGTTTCCGATACACCTGCGCCAACACGAAATGAATGGGTGCATCCTCGGGTGCTAGCTTCGCCGCACGCTCCAATTCCTCCCGCGCCTTCGCCGGTTCATCCAAATGCTCGTACGCCTTCCCCAACGCCCGATGCGTTCGAAAGTCATCCGGGGCCATCCTTTCCGCCGCGAGCAAAGATGGCAATCCTTCGTCAGGGTGTCCGTTGTCCACCAGCAAATTGCCTAAATCCAAATACGGCCCCGCGTCCTTCGCAAGCACATTCTTCTGCCACTCAATCGCCGTCCGGTACGCCGCCATCGCCTGGTCCACTTGGTTCAAACCCTCATAGGCCAACCCCAAGTTGTCTTCTGCCTTCACATCCCGTGCTTTCAGCGTCAAACACTTCTGAAACGCTTTCACCGCCTCGTCAAACCGGTTTTCGTTATATTTCGTCCTCCCCAGGTAATACCAACCCAACGCATCCTGCGGATTCCATTCCACTGCTTTCGTGTACCATTTATCCGCGTCCGGATAATCTTTGAGCACCACATAATCGCTGGCCACCACTTCCAAATCCGCCGCAGCCGGCTTCTGGTATTTCGCCCCCTCCGTGTACTCTCTTAATGATTCCGTGGCCTTCTTCCGTTTGAAAAGAACATACCCCAACAAAAAATGCCCCTCGCCCGATTGCGCGTGCGCGCTCAAATACCTCCGCACCTGCGCTTCCGCGTCCGCCAACTTCCCCGTGTCCAACATCGTCCGCGCTTCGCTCAGCGGCGTCTCTGGTGTTGAGTGCGTACCGGTCAGTTCTCCATACCGCGCTGTCTCCGCATCTGCCTTCGCCGTCATCCCGCGCTTCCGGTAAACCTGAGCCAGCAAAAAGTGACTCGGCGCATTTTCCGGACTCGACCGTACCGCCTCTTCTAACTCACCCTGCGCCTGCTCCAAACGGTTCAGCTTGATATACGCCTTCCCTAACTCCCGATGCGCCTCCGCATCCTTTGGTGCCTTTTCAAGCACTACGACAGCCTCTTTCGCGCGATCATTCTCAACTAGCAGTGTTCCCAAGTCCAGGAGCGCTTCGGCGCCCGCTTTTCGATACGCCGCCAACGCATCATCCGTTTTCCCCAACCGCTCAAGCGTCCGCCCCAAGTAATCCTGGGCCCGCGCATTTTCCGGCGCAATCTTCAGGCACTGTTGCAAAGCGTCCGTCGCCTGCGCAAAATGTTTTTCGTTATATCGCGCCCGCCCGAGCTGGTACCACAATGTTGCATTGGTAGCGTCTTTCTCGACAGCTTTGCTCAGCCACCCATCCGCGCCCGTGTAGTCTTCGAGCAGAAAGGCATCGCTCCCCATTGCTCCGTAATCCAACGCTTGCGGTTCTCGAATCTTCGCTCCGGCCCGGTACTCGTCCAGCGACTCCTTCGGCTTCGCCTCTCGAAACAGCACATAGCCCAGCAAAAAGCGCCCATCCGCCGAACGCGGGTTTTGGTTCACAAACGCCCGCGCTTCGGTCTCTGCCTGCGCCAGTTGATTTTTGTCAATCAACCCCTGGATGTCAACCAGAGTTACCGCGAAGAGAATGCTTGCCCACATCAACCTTCAAGTGTAATGTGCCCGAGCACCGTCCTCGCGCTGCTCGCTTTACTCCGTCCGCAGCGCAATCATTGGGTCAATCCTCGAAACCCGCAGCGCCGGCAAATATCCCGCCAGCACCGCCACTCCCAGCATCGCCCCCGCCGCCACGCAAAAAGCCAGCGGATCGGTCGCCGTCACACCAAACAACATACTGCTGAACGACCTCGCCATGCCAATCGAAACCAATGTCCCAATCGCCAGACCAGTCGCAGCCAGCACCACCGTTTGTCCGACAATCTGCCCCTGCACTCTCCCCGCTCGCGCCCCCAGCGCCATCCGAATGCCGATCTCCTGCGTCCGCCGTGCCACCGAATAAGAAATAACTCCGTAAATTCCCAGCGACGCCAGCACCAGCGCAAACGCTGCAAAACCGCTTAGCAGCAACACCACGAAACGTCGCGGCGACACCGCATGGTCTACTAACGTCGCCAAGGGTTTCATATTCCCTCGCGGCAAATCGGGAATCAGCGGATGCAGCGCCGCCTCCACTCGCTGCGCCAGCACGGGCAACGGCAGCGTCGAACGCACTACCAGATTCACCGATCCCCAATCCTGGCATTGGCGCAATGGCATGTACATCTCTGAACCGGAAGTTTGTTCTAACGCGATGTGCCGAACATCGCCCACCACCCCGATCACTTGACGGTCGTCCTTGATGCAATCTCCTAGGATGAACTTGCCAATCGGATCTTGTCCCGGCCAAAGTCTGCGCGCCATACTCTCGTTGATCATCATCACCGGCGTGCTGCCTATCTCTCTATCACGTTCTGAAAAATCACGCCCCGCTTTGAGCGTCATACCCATCGCCTTCAAATAACCGTCGCTCACTACTCGAACGAATGCGCTGGGGTAATCGCTGCCATCGGGTTTGTATATGACGCCTTTAACGCCCGCGCCCCACGCCCGGTTGTGTCCGAGAGGCAGTGAGTCTGTCAATCCCGCCGCTTGCACACCCGGAATCGCTCGCACCTCATGCAAAACTTCGTCAAAGAAACCGTTTTGTTGCGCTTGCGTTTTGTATTGTTGGCCGGGGTCCACTCGCCAGGTGGCCGCGCTTTCGGCCCGGAAACCGGGGTCCACATCAAGCACATGCACAAAACTCCGAATCAGCAAACCGGCAGCCACTAACAGCACGCACGCGAACGCAATCTCACTCACCACCAGCATTGAGCGCACTAAGTTGTGGCCTTTCGCTCCGCCCGATCCACGCTGCCCCAACGACGAATTCAGCGGCATGGCCGCCGCTTGTAACGCTGGCGCAATTCCAAGCACCAGTCCCGTCACGAGCGCCGCCACCACCGTAAACGCAAGAACCACCACATTCACGCGCACCGTCGTCAGCAACGGAATGTTAAACGCGTCCAAGTGCGACAACGCTCGCACCGCCGCGAATGCCAATCCTAAACCGACGGCCGCCCCTGTTCCGGTCAACACCAAACTCTCGGTGAGCAGTTGGCGAATCAGCCGTCTCCGTCCCGCGCCCAGAGCCATTCGTATCGCGACCTCTTTTTGCCGGCTTGCCGTGCGCGCCAACAGAAGATTCGATAGATTGGCGCAGACAATCAACATCACCACAGTTACCGCGGCAGACAGCACTGCCAGGGCTGGTCTTACCCTGCCCACGACATGCTGCGCCAATGGACTCAGCACAAGGTCGAGCGAGTTCCGCCGCGGATTATCCTTCGTAATTTGCTTGCTTAGCAAATCTGCCTCTGCTTGCGCCTGCCCCAGCGGAGTTCCGGGTCTGATCCGCCCTACCACCGCTAGCGTGTTGCCCCACTGGTCCGTTTCCGGACTTAAAGGGAAGGGAGTGAACAAATCGATCTGCGTACCCGGTGCGAAAATCGCCCCGAAATCAAAGCTCGCCGGCAACACACCGGCCACGGTAACATCCGCGTTATCGAGCCGAATCGTTTTGCCCACAATGCTTCGGTCCGAACCAAACCGTCGCTCCCACAAACCATGCGAGAGCAATGCTGCCTTCGGCCCGTTCCATTTGCATTCATCCGCGCTAAACTGGCGCCCAATCTCCGGCTGCACTCCCAGCAGCGGGAGGAAGTTCTGCGAAACCGGAACGCTGCTCAGCCGCTCTGGCCGCCCGCCCCCTGTGAGCAAACTGTCGCCCACACCGTAGAACGCAAAATAGCCCGCAACGTCTGAAAAAGACCTATTGAGCCGCTTGAAATCGAGCACGGGGACCACCTGCATAGTGGCGCCCGAAAAATCTCCATCCACCGCCGTGCGGTTGGCAATCCAAACAAGTTGGTTCGGTTGCCGAAACGGAAGCGGTTTGATCAGCAGCGTTTCCAGCACGCTGAAAACCGTCGAAACCGCCCCAATTCCCAGCGCGACAATTAAAATCACGAAAGTCGCAAACCCCGCGTCGCGCCGCAGTGTTCTCAGCGCATACTTCAAGTCTTGAACCAGGCACTCAAGAAACGGTAAACTGCGTGCGTCCCGTTGAACTTCTTTTGTTTGTTCCATTCCACCCATCCGCATCAAAGCTTGCCTCCTCGCCTCTTCCCGCGACAGTCCTTTTTTCATGCCTTCCTCGATAGCCAAATCGAGATGGCTTTTCAGTTCCGCGTCGAGTTCGCTATCAAGCTCGGGCTTTCGAAACGCCGCCATTATTTTTTGAATGAGTTCCTGCCCGTCCATCATGCCCGCTCCTCTTCTTGCGCCAACGCCAGCACTCGCCGCATCACGTCCGTCAGCCGCTCCCAATACGCAATACTCTCGTTAAGCTGCAGCCGTCCCTTCCTCGTAATCGAATAAAACTTGGCCTTGCGGTTGTTGTCAGACGCGCCCCATTCAGCGTCAATCCAACCTCGCTGCTGCAGCCGCACCAGCGAAGCGTAAATCGTCCCTTGGTTCAGTAGAATCTGGTCGCCGCTCACCTGCTCGATCCGCCGCGCAATCCCATACCCATGCGTCGGCCCAAGCACCGCCAGCGTTTGCAGCACCATCACATCCAGCGTTCCTTGCAAAAGGTCAAGTTTCTGTTCCTGTGGCATTCGCACACGAGAATATCACAATTCCTGTGATCATGCCAGAGGGCATCGCCGGAACACTTGATTTAACGGCAGTTTAACGGCATAATAACGGCAGCATCGAATACCGATAACCCGCCGACACGATGCCATTTGAGCCCAAATATTCGATCACCCCAAAAGTCGCTATGAGCCTTATGCGAATCGAAGCAGCTAGGCATGCGGTCCAGGACTTGCCGATCACACCATCGGTGCTGGCGACGCTGAGGGAAACGGCTCGCCTATATTCAACGCACTATTCGACCATGATCGAAGGCAATCGGTTGACACAGGAGCAGGTATCCAAAGTCCTCAAACGCGGTCAACATTTTCCGGGGCGCGAACGCGATCAGAAAGAGGTCCTGGGATATTACGCTGCCCTTGAAAGGGCGGAACGGATCGCGGCGTCCGAACTGGCCATTTCAGAGAATCACATACGAACCTTACACGGGTTGATAATGGCGGACGGACGAAAGAAGGTCAAACCGACGCCCTACAGGGGCGGACAGAATGTTATCCGCGATAGTCGCAGCCGGGGCATCATATACATGCCGCCGGAAGCGAAGGACGTGCCTTCGTTAATGAGAGAGCTCATTGCCTGGATTTCCTTCTCACAGCGTAATTCGTTGCCGTGTCCGATTTGTGCGGGCATAGCTCATTACCAGTTCGCGACGATCCATCCCTACTTTGACGGCAACGGCCGAACGGCCCGCCTTCTTACCACGCTCATCCTTCATCTCGGGGGATACGATCTCAAAGGACTGTACTCGTTGGAAGAATACTACGCCCGCAATTTGGCCGACTATTACAAGGCACTCACGGTTGGCCCCTCTCACAACTACTACGAAGGTCGCAAAGGCGCAGACATCACCGAATGGGTTGAGTATTTCTGCGATGGAGTCGCATCCAGCTTTGAGAACGTCCGTCGCCGCGCTCAAGAGGCTGCGGGCACAGGCGCTGCCGATCAGTCGGCCGTGCTGCGCAGGCTCGATCCCAGGCAGCGCAAGGCACTCGAACTTTTTCGCCAAAGCACTGTTATCACAAGCCGGGATCTTGAGGCATTGTTCGGCATTTCCCAGCGGGCCGCTCGTAACCTCTTGACAGCCTGGGTCGAACAGGGGTTCATCGTCGTCGCCGATCCAGCAAAGAAAACACGGAAGTACAATCTCAGCTCCGAATTTAATCCTATCCGTGAAAGTCGGTAACCGCCTCCGAAGGGTTGATGCGGCCGGACCTCCGTTCCGACAAGCGCGAGAACGAAGCGATAGCTTTCGCGGCGATTCAGAATCTTTGATTGCTTAAGTCGAATCTCTACCTAAGTATGTTAACCCGACTTTCGCAGTTGAGTGGGTTCACAGCAAGGAAGTCCTTTATTTTCAATAAAGACATCCCAAAGGTCTCCACTACATTTTGAGTTGTGGGGCGGTTGTCGCCGAAGTGGCAATGGAAATACGGGGCGGGGGCTGCGGTGGGAGCATGAGCTTCAGATGATGCAAGAGAAGGGCCTGCTCGGCATCAGGTTCGGTATAGCGCGGCATGGTAAGACGGCGGCCATCGGTAGTGGGAAACGAAACATCCAGCATCTGAATGGTGGCCAACTTTTCCAGCACGGCGCGAGGCGTGAGTCCAGGCGCGTACTCTGTCAATCGATGCTTCAGCGTGACGATCAGACAGTAGGCCAAGAACGCCACCAGGATGTGCGCGTCTACGCGCTGTTCCTTTTGATGATAAATCGGGCGAATTCCCAGATCGTTCTTCAAACACTTGAAGGCGGCTTCGATCTGAGTCAGTTGCATGTACCGATCCCACAGCACCGCCGGATCTTCGCTGACCAAATTCGTACGTAGCAGATAGTGGCCGTCACAGAGTTCAGCGTCTTTCAATTTCGCCTTGTCGAGTTTGAACGTGAACGTCTCCTTCGTGACTTCTTCTCCGGCCTTGGGCAGGTTGATCGTGACGAATCCGAAGACACGCCCGACGTCCGTTTTGGCCGCTCCGACACGCATCAGTAATTGATCGCGCTTCGGACCACTGCGCCTCATCGCCCGCAGTTTGCGCAACAGTCGCGCCAGCTTCTTGCGCCGGATCGCACTCTCCTTTTCGCGCCGCCCTTCGCTCTTGGCGAGCACATATAACTCGCCCGCTTCGGCGAACAGTTTCACTTCCACTGAGTCGCGCACCTTGTGCCAAGGCAAATCAAGCCACTTCTGCGCATACTGCTTGACCTTCGACCGCGCCGTCCCCACCAGATAAAACGTCTCCTGTCGCGACTCCCGCATCTCTTTCAACAATGCTTCCGTGGGTATCCCTCGATCCATCAGCCAAACGCGCCGCGCTTTGCCGTACATCGTTTCTATCCGGTCCAGAAAGCCGCGCAAGGTCGACTTGTCCGCCGTGTTGCCGTCCATCACTTCGTAAGCCATCGGCAGGCCGCTGGGCGTGATCACCAGCGCAATCACAACTTGCTTGCAGTTTGGTTTGCCGTCCCGGCTATAGCCGTACTTGGCCTTCGGATTTTGTTCGGCTTCCCCTTCCACGTAACTGCTGGTGAGGTCGTAGAGCAGCAGATCGAATTCCGCCTGGAACAGATCTTGCCAGCGTTGCCGCAGATGCACGAACAACTCTTGCTTATGCTCCAACACACGATCCAGGCAGCGGTACAGCCGGTCCTTTTCCGCCACCGCAAAATCCTGCCCCAGCAACACATCCATCGCGCTTTGGTCAAACCATTGCCGGTGTAATCGAAACTCGCTGCCGGGATCGATCAAGCGGTTCACCACCAGCAGTTCCAATACTTGCGCCCACTCCACCTTCTCCCGCCCTTGTGGTAACTTCTTGTTCCAGAACTGATCCAACTGCAACTGTTCCCACAACTGACAGCCCAGCCAGCAGTTGCCATAGGCGCGAGTCCGCTCCAGTTTCATCTCGCTCAGCTTCACTTGCACGCTGTCGAGGGCGTCGGCCGGCACAGGGCGGTCTTCGGCGAACAGGCTCAGCGGCGTCATCCGTTGCTGCTGCTCATCGAAGACTTCCAGCGTCTTGCGCCAAGCCGCTTGCTGGCTGTCGTTGATCTCTCCCAGGTACAGCACTTGCTTCTGCACCACTCGACCCACTCCCACACGCCGGCTTTCCACCACTGTGTAATAGCGGTGCTCTTTGCCGTCTTTCACTCGCTTGTTCCTGCGCAAGTACATGCTTACTTGGCAGCTTGCCAGATTTTTCAGCCTCTGCCTAGAGGGTAGGTCTCCACTACAAGCACCTCAGGAAATGTTTTATTGATAGCTAAGGACTTAGCTCTGCGATTACCACGTTTTTTGCCCAAAATCGGGTTTGGCTGCGAAAGTGAGGTTAATATCGGCTCAACATGGCCAAGAAAGCAACCCAAGCCGAGATCCTGCAGGGCACACTCGATATGCTGATTTTACAGACTCTCGCCGTAGGCGCTTCCCACGGCCACACAATTGCCAACGTAATCGCCCGCCGTTCAGAAGATGTCCTACTGGTAGAGCACGGTTCGCTTTATCCTGCTCTACATCGGTTGGAAGATCGCGGCTGGATTGCTTCGTTTTGGGGTACGTCTGAAAACAACCGGAAAGCACGCTATTACCGGCTCACCGGCACCGGTCGCAAGCAGTTAAACGTCGAAACCAGCCGCTGGGAACGAGTCGTACGAGCGGTCAACCAGGTTTTACGGCCGGTCGAGGAATAAAAAGGTATGAGCTGGCGGCGGTTTTTAAGACGCAAGTATTGGGACGCCGAACGGCGCCTCGAGATCGCTTCTTACCTCGACGCAGAAACCGCCGACAACATCGCGCGCGGAATGACTCCCGCCGAGGCCGCCACCGCCGCCCGTCGCACTTTTGGAAACCCAACTTTGATTAGAGAGGAGATTTATCACATGAACACCGTTTCATGGTTCGAAAGCACCGCGCAAGACCTGCGCCATGGCGCGCGTTTGTTGGCGAAGAGCCCGGGTTTCACCATAGTCGCCATCGTTTCGCTTGCTCTCGGCATTGGCGCAAACACAGCAATTTTTCAATTGATAGACGCCGTTCGCCTGCGCAGCTTGCCGGTTCAAAATCCGCAAGAACTCGCCGAAATCAAGATTGTCGGCGGTAACGGTGGCATGGGAATGAACGATGCGTATGGCGTACTGACTCAGCCCATGTGGGAGGAGATCCGTCGGAATCACCCGAGCTTTTCCAGTGTGTTCGCGTGGAACAAAAATCAACAAATTGTTAGGTTGGGTGCGAATGCCGAGCCGGCAAACTCATTTTTCGTGACTGGGGACGCGCTTCGCACACTCGGAGTGCAACCGTTGCGCGGACGCTTGATTCTTCCCGACGACGAGCACGCCTGCCCCGCCTCTACGGTCATGGTCAGCTATGCCTACTGGCAGAGCAAGTTGGGAGGTCGCGAGCTGGAGGCCAATACCAAGCTGCTTATCGACGGTGTGCCGTCCCAAGTGGTTGGAGTCACTCCGCCGTCTTTCTTTGGCTTAGCCGTGGGCGAGAGTTTCGACATTGTCTCGCCGCTTTGCCAACCGCAACAGTTGCTGCGAAATTTATTTGATGTGACCGTGATGGGGCGCCTGCGTCCGGGCGTGAGTCTCTCGCAGGCCTCCGCGCAGTTAACGGCGCTGAGCCCTGCCATCATGGCCGCAACGGAGATCACAGGTTATGACGCGAATGTAACCGCACAATATCGGAAGTTCAAGCTAGCGGCCTATCCTGCCGCCACCGGAGTCAGCTATCTGCGCGATTCGTACGACACATCGTTAGCACTGCTTCTGGCCATCACAGGCCTTGTATTGTTGATTGCGTGCGCTAACCTCGCGAACTTAATGCTCGCCCGGGCAACTACCCGCGAGCGTGAAATGGCCGTCCGCCTGGCTATCGGTGCCGGGCGCATTCGCCTGTTGCGCCAGCTGCTGGTGGAAAGCAGCCTGCTGGCGCTGATGGGAGCGGTGCTGGGCGTGGCAGTGGCGCAAGCACTGAGCCGCATTCTTGTGCGGGCCATTTCGACTGAGGACAGCGTCGTGATGCTCTCCACGCGTACCGATATGCCGGTATTGGTATTCGCGGCTGTCGTAGCGGTGTTGACTTGCTTAATATTCGGCATGGTGCCGGCATTTCGAGCATCCGGCGCAGATCCGGGCGCTGTCATGAGATTGGGAGGGCGCGGCATGACTGCCGGCCGTGAGCGCTTCTCTCTCCAGCGGGTGATGGTTGTCTTCCAGATCTCAGTCTCGCTCGTGCTCTTGTTTTCCGCACTTCTGTTCGTTCGCAGCTTTCATAATCTTCTGACGTTTGATCCAGGCATGCGGGAGAAGGGAATTACCATGGCCTTCGTCGGTTTTCATGATGCTCACCTTCCGCAAGGTCGCATAGAGGAATACAAAAGGGAACTTGTAGACGAGATAAGCAGCATTCCCGGCGTCCAAAACGCAGCGAGCACCACAAACGCGCCGCTCATGGGAACCACTTGGGGGCATGGCGTCACGGTTAGAGGCGCTGACGGAACAGCAAGGTTCACCTGGGTCAGTCCCGGCTATTTCGACACCATGGGTATTCGGTTACTCAGCGGTCGCGGCTTCAGCCAAAACGATACCAACACGTCTACGCGTGTTGCCTTGGTAAATCAAACGTTTATTCGCCAATATCTGAATGGGGTCAATCCATTGGGGCAAACGGTGCGTACTCACGCCGAACCAAACTACCCTTCCACCGTTTACGAGATTGTTGGGACCATACCGGACACAAAATATGAGAGCCTGCGCAGCGATACACCTCCGATGGTTTTCGCGCCCGCCTCGCAATTCCCAGATCCTCGCCCTTGGACGGCAATCATGATCCACTCTAGTCTGTCGGCTGCCACTACGGCCGAATCAGTGAAAGCCCGAATTGCCGCCACCCACCCCGAAATCATCGTAGGGTGCCGCTCATTTGAGTCGCGAATACAGGATGGCCTGGTCCGGGAACGAATTATGGCGATGCTTTCGGGCTTCTTCGGTGTGCTCGCCGCAGTGCTCGCGACGGTTGGACTGTACGGTGTGATCAGCTACGTTGTTACTCGCCGCCGCAACGAGATCGGCATCCGCATCGCCATTGGCGCCGGGCGCGGAAAAGTAGTGGAGATGGTGATGAGAGAGGCTCTGCTGTCGTTGGCTTTCGGTGTGGGGATTGGAATCGTTCTTGCCTTGGCCGCAAGCCGCGGCGCCGAATCGTTACTGTTCGGCTTGAAACCTTATGATCCGCTCACTCTGGCCGCCTCCGTGGCGTTGCTCGTGCTCATCGGAGCCATTGCGGCTTTTCTGCCGGCCTTTCGAGCGTCCCAGCTCGACCCGTCAGCGGCGCTTCGTTGCGAGTAGCTTTGGAACACAATCCTTCACTGCGTAACGCATTCAGGGCGAGCGTCAAACGATCTCTTGAGTTGGCTCGTATTAAAACTCGCCAAGCGCATTTCGCGATCGCCGCGCCGCTGGTATTCGACATCCAATACTTTCGCTGCCAAGAGGTCTTTTAGAAATTCCTTTGGGCTCTTTCGCTCGCTCGCCATCCCATTTTTCCCTTCTCCCTCATAACTATAGGTTCCGGGTTGCTTTGCCGGAACCCAACTGAGGAAAACTGGTTTGCCATCATCGAGCCGGGTGCGCAGAAGCCACTCACTCACGGAGTTAAGCAGTCCTACCGTTGGATGAGGCCTTAGATCGCCCGTGATCAGATAGATCTCGACGGAGGAGTGCTTCTTCGGTTCGTCTGAGCATTCCAACAGTAATATGGGCGCAGGCCGAATACCGGCACTCGCCGTAATCGTTATTTGCGTCCGCACGCCGTCCGTGGAATTCTCCCATGATCTCACCTGCGGAGCTTGCGCCAGCGATGCGCCCGCGAACAACGCGATTACCGTTAGGCGGAGAATGGCGTTCGATTGTCCCGCTGAACCGAGCGCCTCAAATTTGTCCATCGTCCATATAGTGGCTGGACGACCGAACTTTTCGCTCAGTCTTCACGCAGCGCGGTCATGGCTTCCAGTCGGGCAGCCCGCCGTGCTGGCAAGTAGCTTGCCAACAGTGTCACCGCTGCAAGAAGACCCGCGGCGAGCATCAAAGTTTGAACATCATACGCTTTTAGACCAAAGAGCATCGACTGCGCCATTCTTGCGGCTGCCAGCGCGAAGACGAGACCGATTCCAATTCCCCCGGCCAAAAGGCCGCCCGCCTGCCGCAAGATCAAAATGACGATGTTCGCTCGACTTGCCCCGAGCGCCACTCGCACTCCGATCTCGTTTGTTCGCCGCGCCACCGCGTATGACATCACGCCGTATAAGCCGACCGAAGCGATCAGCGCCGCTAGCATGCCGAACATGCTCGACAGAGTTGCCATCAATCGCTCTCGCGTCAGTCCCTCGTTGACCATCTCTTTAAAAACCTGAAAATTGAGGCTGATCGATCCGCTGATTTGCTGAGTCGTCCGTCTCACTCCGGATGCCGTGCTTGCCAAGTCGGTTCCGGAGCGAATCACAATCTGATCAGACGGATCGGGGTCGGCATCCTGGGCGGTCGGGAGGAACGCGATGGGAGAAAATTCCTCCCGCAGGCTGTGGTACTTCGTATCTTTCATCAAACCGACAATCTCAAACACCGTTTCCGGCTCCGAAGGTTTCGCTTGCCTGCGGAATCGCTTGCCAACCGGGTCGGGGCCCAGTCCAAGTTTGCGGGCAAACGACTCGTTCACGATTGCCACTTTGGGAGAAGAGGCAGTGTCGTGACCGTCGAAGTCGCGGCCGGCGAGCAGTGTGATTCCCATGGTCCTGAGATACGCTGGGCCGACCGAGTTAAAGTTGGAATCGGCCTTAGGCGTTGTGGTTGCTTCTTCCTTCCACACCGTATTGTCCGATCCGTTTCCGGAGACGGGAATGATGTCCACTTCCGCCGCCGATAAGATGCCTGGCACGGCGCGAACTCTTGCCAGCAAGTTGTGCTTGAACTCGATTCTTTTGTTGATCGGAATCTGCAGTCGAGACAAATCGAAATCCGCAATGAGAATTCCGTTTTGACGAAAGCCGGTATCCACAGCCAGCAGATTCCGCAAGCTTCCTGAAAATAGCAATGCGCTTACGATCAGCACGAGCGACAACGAAACTTGCGCTAACACGAGGAACTGCCGCGGCCCGAACCGGGCGCGGCTATTCGATAGAACCCGTCCCCCAGCCCGCAAGCTCTCCGGCGCTTGCGCACGCGTGGATTGAAACGCCGGCATCGCACCGAACAAGATACAGGTCAAACCGGCCACCGCGACCGTAAAGCCAAGCATGAGCCAGTCTGGCCGCAGATCAAGGAATAAATCGCTTCCCTCTGTGCCCAGGAGCGCGATCAGGAAGCGAATGAGCACCCCGGACAAAACGACACCGGCGGCGACGCCGCATGTTGTGAGCATGATCGCCTCCGTCATCAGTTGTTGCACCAGGCGGCGGCGTGAAGCGCCAATCGCCAGTCTCACGGCGAACTCATGAGCCCGCGCCGTCGCGCGCGCAAGAATCAGATTCGCCAGATTCGCGCAGACGATCAACAACACCAACCCTGTGGTGGCGAGCAACAGCAGCAGAGGATCTTCATATTGGTCCCGCAAGAACGAAACTCCCCCGCTGGCTGGGGTGGCCTTCAGTTTGAACTTCAAAAAGTCGTTTCTATTCTCTGTCGGGTAGTCGGTGGGCAAGGTTGCCCGGAAAAGGGCCGGCGAAGCGGCGCGGAGTTGGGCGTTTGTCTGCTCGCGCGACTCTCCCGGCTTGACCCGCCCCATAACGGTGAGCCACCAAACCGTGCCTTTATCCAGCCAGTTGCCCGAATTCCAGAGAGAGGCTTGCGAGCAAATGGGCACAGCGACATCGTACGAACGGCCTACTTCCGGACCCGAGAAGCCTTCCGGCGTCACTCCAATAATCTCCGTTTTTTGATAGTTCAGCGTCAGCTTCCTGCCGATCACCGAGGCGTCACCGCCGAACTCGCGCTGCCAGAAAGCATAACTGACAACCGCGCCCGGCAAGCCGCAGCCACGTTGATCTTCCGCCGCGGTAAACACTCTGCCCATCAGGGGCTTCACACCCAGCACCTGGAAGAAGTCGCCGCTGACGAACAGCCCCCGCGCAATGCGGGCTTCGCCGCCCTGCGAGATATTAAAGCCGTTGTCTCCCCACGCGAGTACTCCCGAAAACGTTTTTTGGGTGTCGCGAAACTGCTCCCAGATTGGATTGGTCAAAGCTGGGTAAGGACCCGCTTGGCCGCCTCTCCAGCCGGTTCTATCGGCCAGTTGCACAATTGCCAGTTCTTGCGGGTCTTCTACCGGCAGCGAGCGGAGGCGCACCGCATCTAATAAACGAAAAATGGCCAGGTTGGCGCCAATACCCAGGCCAAGAGTGACAACGGCGGCCAGCGTAAAACCAGGGCTCTTTCGCAGTACCCTTTGGGAAAAACGAAGGTCTTCAAAGATGGATTCCAGCCAGCGAGTCCCGCGGGCATCCCGGCAAGCCTCACGTATTTGCTCCGGCCCCCCGAACTCCAATCGAGCTTTTCGGCGAGCTTCTTCCTCCGTTAAGCCGGCTTCCTTGTACTCGTCGGTCTGGCGGTGAACATGGTATTCCAACTCCTTGCGCAACTCGGCTTCGAGACGTCTCTTCTTGAGTAAGCGGCCGATCCAGGTCATACTGCTCCTTCTTGCGAAAGCTTCAAAACCAAGCCCACCACTTTGGTTAAACGGGTCCACTTGGCCGTCTCTGCTTCCAGTTGCTTGTGGCCCTTAGGGCTCAGGCGGTAATACTTCGCCTCTCGTTTTGTTTCCGATTCCTTCCATTCCGCCTTCAAGAAACCTTTGTTCTCCAGCCTGTGAAGCGCGGGATAGAGCGTGCCCTGCTGAACCTGCAGAACTTCCCGCGACACCTGCTGCAGCCGCTGCGCAATAGCATATCCGTGGATGGGTCCAAGCGCAACGATTTGCAGAACGAGAAGATCCAGGGTGCCTTGCGGAATTTCAAATTTGGAAGAGTCTACGTTTTCCATGCCTGTTTCTCCTACATATAGCACATGTAGAAGAAACAGGTGTGCACAGGGCGGGAACGGAACTTCACACCACTTAGCATCGCGACGATCTCAATTCTTCCGCCCGGTCGCAAGTTTGCGCCGAACCTCGCGGCGTACCAGCGCCGGTAGACGACGTTCGTTTCGTTCGACAAACTGTTGCACGGCGTGAGAATCTCGGGTTGCCAGCGCCCTGAGCGCCCATGACAGTGCTTTCACGACACTTTCATCCGGGTCATCGATCAGCAAGGCACAAATGCGAAGCGTACGCTCCGCGTCGCCTTGACCACCCCTGGCTTTTACGTTCAACGGCACTGTGCTCACGAGCGCCGCTCGTCTCCACCAGCGGTTCTTTGAGGTCGCCCAGTCCATAATTGCCTCGTCCTCAATCTGGCCCGCCCGCCACGCTGGACCGGAGAGGTAGCACGCAAAGCAATCGACCTCATCCCAACTCGAAATTGTCGAACCCAACTGTTCAAGCTGGAGCAGATTGAGGGTTCGTAGCGCGTCCGGGCGCGTCGCAATGAGTTCGTCGCCGACAAATCGATGCACGCGCCCTCGAGCGATTAACGAATTGGCAATTTTCACCACCTCATTCGCGGGCAGAGACTTGATGCGTTGCGAATATTCGCGGCGCAAGGTTCGGAGTGCCGGGGTAGTGCGAACGGGCATCCTCTCCACCTGTTCCTCAATTTCCTGGACTAGCGCAGTTATGTTCATCGGGAATCGCGATCACAGCCTTGGAAACTTTATTTTCGCCGCCTATCTGCTCCGGCATCAGTCACTTAACGAAATAGCTCCTGCAAACATGGCTCGCGCCCGCGCTATCTTCGTCCATGAGCAGCACCGGCTTTCCCCCTTTTAATCGTCAGTGCTTGGCTCCCGGTTCTTTGACATCCTGAATATTCTATAAACGCACACTCGACCTCGGCCGATCTGTTTTGTGGAATGCGCCGTTTCTTCGCCTTTGGCTTTGAAGCGAAGAGCGGCGCATTGTATCGTTCCCGTTTCGTAAAATGCGCTATTTGTTCGCCTTTCCCGTGGCTTCGACGCGTAAACGTGCACAACCCGTCGTTTTCGTTTCGTAAAATCCGCCCTTTCTTCGCCTGTTGGTGGCTTCGAAGCGTAAAAAAGGCCCCGTCACCGCTCGGAAGCGGCACGGGGCCTTATGTAGCTTAACCTTGTTAGCCGTTTAGAATTGAACTTCGAAGTGAGCTTGGCCTTGCCGTTGTGTATTGGCTTGGCTTCTGATCACTAATCCGAAATTCGCATCGGTGAAGCCGGTATCGGGCGATCCGAAAACAACCCGGTTCAGCACATTGAAGTATTCCACTTCTAACTTCAGCTTCACCTTTTCGGTCACTCTGAAGTACTTCGATAGCGCAATGTTCTCGTTGTACCCGAACGGGTTTCGAAGTCCCGAGAGATATCTCGGCTCGTTGCCCAGCACCCAGGTTCCTGGATTGGTGAACGCCGCCTTGTTGATGACAGGCAGTCCTTTGTAGACGTTGGAGTAAGAGAACTCCTGTTGCACACCGGGAACGACGTTCACTCGATTAGAAGACGCTGTCGGTTCAGCCGAACCGAGCGGGTAGTCGTTCGGAATGTTAACCTGCAGCGGAGTCCCGCTTGCGTAGGTGAGCAGCGGGCTAACCACCCAACCGCCGAGAGCAGCATCCACTACCTTATTGGCGTTCGTCATGTAACGGCGGCCTTTGCCAAAAGGCAACTCATAGGTCGCCGCGATGTTCACCATTTCAGGTTGATCGTTGTTGTCAACCGTCCATTCCGATGCCTGATTGTTCTTGTTTAGCGCCGCGCCGCCGAACGACGTGAAACCAGAATTGGTGTTCGACATCATTTTCGACAGATTGTAAGAAACCAGGAAGCTCAACCCGGTCGAGTAGCGCTTCTCCACTTGGATCTGCATTGCGTTGTACAGTGCCGATCCGGTGTCGTCGAAGTTATCAAAAATACTGGCAAACTGCGGATACGGGAGCAGCGCCTGTAGAACAGTTGCGCCCGTTGCGCCGTTGGCGTTGTACTGGCTGATAAAGTTCGAATACGGAACCTTAATACCCGCTGCAACCGCCTGCGGCGAATTCACCTGGTCACCCAAGATACTGCCGAGTGAAAGGTAGCTCGGGTTGAGTTGGTTGATCGGATTCAACTGTGCCGGCAACCGGTTGCCACGATTGCCCGTGTAGCTGGCGGTCAGGAACATGTTGTAAGGCAATTCGCGTTGTACGCCGAAGCTCCAAACGATGTCATAAGGAGCAACGCCATCTTTTGCCGGATTAAAGGCATCGATCGACGTTGCGGTTCCTAGCGATGAGCTAAAGGGTGTCGGAGCCGGTAGTCCCAGGGTATTGGTGTCCCAAGAGCCAAACGCCGGGGTCGTGGTATTCGTGCTCTTGATGGTAGTTGAGCCATCCAGCAAGTTGCCGTAATTCACGGCCACTTTACTGGTGCCATACTCATACGCGCCACCGTCCATGAAGTTCACGGACATTCCGCCCTGCAGCACGGTCTTGTTGTTTAGCTGATACGAGAAGCCGCCACGTGGGCTGAAGTGATCCCATTTGATAGCCGCTCGATCAACTCCAGCGCAACCCGTGCAGTTGCCGAACTTGGTAGCTGCGCCCGGCAATCCGCCTGCGGCGGGATCCGGAATCTGCGAGTTGAAGTAGACGATGTAGTTGCCGACCGCTGTGAACGGCTGCATGATATCCCAACGCAGACCAAGGTTGAAAGTCAACTTGGGATTCCACTTGATATCGTCTTGAACGTAGGTTGAAAAATCGCGGTTGCGGAGACGCTCTTCGAGCGTACCAATGCGGTCCGCGCTGTCAACCTCGCCGAGCAGATAGCTGGCAAACGCGTTACCGGAGTCTCCCAGGTTGCCCGGCTGTGCCGTGGTGGTGTTCACAAAGTTGAAGTTGCCGGCGCACTGCTGGCATTCGTTATCATTCTGATACGTCCGGCGATATTCGATACCAATGTTGAAGGTATTCTTGCCGTGAATCCAGAGGTAGTTGTTCTCCAATACAGTGCCGAGCTTTCGGTTGACCGAGTCTGTATTTGAAGTGCCCAAGTTCAAGGGCGAGAGACTTCCGCTGAAGTTGACTCCAGGGTAGATCGGTGTGCCGGGTGCCGCTGAGAAATTGGGTGCAGCCGATGTTGCGCGTTGCGGCAACTGGAAGTTCAATTCGCCCAACCAGCTTGCGCCCGCCGTCACCACGAAGTGGGGCGTTACGGTGTACGAATAGTTGGCAATGAACACCGTCCCAAGGTCCGGAAAGTAGGTGAAGCTGTTCAGCGGATTGGCCTTCGGAAGATCGTTTCCGCCATAGGAGGTCTGCTTGTCGCGCCACATTGTAAAGTGGAGCGCCTGCTTATCCGAAACGGTGTGGTCAATCGTGAAGCCCCAGGGGTTTTGCCGCGTCGGCAGTACACCCAACAGATTCGATTGGTTGTTCACATAACCCGGAAGGGTTGGATTCGGCAAATATTGCAACAGGGAAACTGCCAGCGGACTGAAACAGCTTGAGGGGATCTTGTCTCCAGCAAACCGAACAGCCGTTCCGGTCGAATTGCAGATGGTCCCGGGGTTGCTCCAAATACCTGTCCAATTCGCGTCGGACGCCGCGGCCAGTCCGCTGAAATCACCCGCTTTCTCCGCCGCCGTCGGCAAAGAGAAGTTTCCGGTTTGCGTTTGGTTTAGACGATACCACTCGAAAGTAGCGTAAAAGAACGTCTTATTCCTGCCGTCATAGAGATGCGGAATCATCACCGGCCCGCCAATGCCAAAGCCATAGTTATTCTCGTTGTCTACCGGCACCGTCGGATTGTACGCGCCTTTGGCGTCGAAGAAGTTGTTACGGATAATTTCAAAGCCATTCCCGTGCAATTGGTTCGTACCCGAAGTGGTGTGATACGTGATCACGCCCTGAGCCAATCCATACTGCGCCGAGAAGGACGAACGCAGAACGTTGAATTCGTTGACCAGTTCGAACGGCGGATTCCAAATGGTTTGGAAACCTTGTGTCTCCGATTGCGCCATCGGAATACCGTTGAACACGACTTCGTTTTCAAAGTCCACGCCGCCGTTGATGCGCTTGCTGAATGTTCCGCCGGTTACGCCTGGCGCCAAAAAGACGAATGCGTCAATCTGTCGTCCGCGCCCGCCGCCGATTTCGAGCGGCAACTCTTCTACCACTTTGTTCTCGATCGTGGTATTTAAGTCCGGTTGGGTTGTGTCGAGAGCGATCGCGTTCTCTGTGACCTGAACCACCTGCGTTGCATTACCGGGTTGCAACACAGCGTCTACAGTAGCGGCGTGCGCTGTTTCTACGCCGACACCATTGTGAACGGATTCCTGAAATCCGGCGAGTTCTACTTTCACGCTGTAGATACCCGGAATCAAGTCAGTCACGGTGTAGCTTCCGGCCGAGTTGGTCTCGGTGGTCTTCTTAACGCCGGTGGCGTCATTGCTGATTGTCACTGTTGCATTGCCAACCACAGCGCCCGACGAATCCGTTACCGTGCCGGTAATGGACGCCAGAGCCTGCGCGTTCATTTTTCCTGTTAAAGCCAGAAACAAGACGCCCACCAAGAGCAGCGTCCCATGCTTCCAACCTTGAAAACGTTTGCATGGTATTTCAACTGGGAAATGATCCCTCATTGTTTGTTAAAGCCCCTCTATTGCAAATTTGAACGGAAACGATATATCGAATAGACTAGATTCCGTTAAGTTTTGTAATTATGACACACTAGCGAACCGGTAAAGCACCTTATGGTACTTTTCGGGCGTTAATCTGCGGATCGAGTTTTGCCGCCAACTGCATAGCGCGGTCGGCCCCAGCCTGATCTCCCCGGTCTTTTAACGCTAATCCCAAGTTGAAGTAAAGCCTCGCCGACAACGGATCGATCTCCAATCCACGCTTGAAGGTTTCAATCGCCGCGTCCTTTTGTCCCACTCCATAAAGCGCCGCGCCTAAGCTTTCGTACGCCGCCACCATGTCCGGGTCAAGTTCTATGGCTCGTTGCAACGCTTCAATTTGTTCCTTCGGCTGCCTCGCAAGCGTCATCCCTAAATTGAACTGCGTCATGGCGTCTTTCGGATACGATTGTGCCGCAAAGCGGAGAATTTCTGTAGCTCGATCCGTCTTTCCCGCCTCCTGAACCAGCGTTGCCATTAACACCAGGGCTCGCAAGAAATAGGGATAAACGTCGAGTGCTTTCTGCGTTTTCGCTACCGCTGCTGGCAATTTGCCTTGCTCGTGCAGTGCCGCCGCTTCTTGGAACAATCCGTTTGCTTCCCAGCGGAAATTGTGCGGCATTCTCTCAAGCCTCATCCACGCGTTACCGACTTGCACAAAATCGCTTATCCCGCCGTATGGCAGATGCGCCGCCACTTCTGCCAACTTACTGTCCATCTCGGCGAGTTTCATTTCGCCGATGTATCCTCCGCCCGGCGCGCTCCCATCCACCGACAAATCGTGCGCCAACTTCGCAAAACTCTCACCTTTGGCCAAACGCTCGCTTACTTCTGTCTTCGCTTGTTCGTTCTGCACGATGATCAGCCGTAAGAACTCGCGCACCGGCGTCACTTGTGACCGCAAGCTCTCATCTCGGGGGCGGGATTTTCCATCAGGAACGGTGCGAATCCAGTGATCCGTCAAATGAAACGTTCCCGAATCCACTCGCTGCATGTGACAACCGGCACAACCGTCGCTGCGATTCACGGGGCAAATCGCAGCGTGACCGCTTTGCGCAACCGAGTGACAGCTCAGACAAACGGCCGTAGCGGTTTTTGCGGTCTCGACCGAATCCTGATGCGGATTGTGGCAGGAGGTACAAACGACTTTTCCCCGGCTTTGCACAAAGCATTCCGAATTCCTCAGCGCGGGCACTTGATTCGAAACCAGCAGTTCATCGGGCATCGGATCCGAGTGGGTCGCCACTGTCAAGCCGTTGTGGCACTGTTCGCAAACTTCCAGGCTGCTTTCGCCTTTCAAACTGGCCGGCTTAACAAACGGCTGGCCCCGATCGAGCCCGCTGGCCGAGCGAACGTGAGCGGCTGCCGGTCCATGGCAGCTTTCGCATCGCACACCTCCGTGACTGCCTGCGCCGAGCGTCTCGGGTTTCCCATGGCAAGTCAAACAGCGGCGTTCGAATGTAGGACTTAAAACCCGACCCAGCAAGTCTTCGAAGTCTTTCGGCTTATCCTTTTCAAACCCAGGCGATAACAACAATCGCTGTTCATGTCCTGCGATCGCATAGCGCGCCTCAAGCATGGCCGGCCTTTCAATCGGAGTGCCTCCCACTTCGCTCACACCCAAAAGAAAACTCACTCCGTGCCGTTTACCGCCAACCATGGCTTTGACTTCCGCCGCTGGGCCGCCGGTCACCGAAAACTCGAGATGTTCGCCAACTTTGCTCACCCCGTAGTGCAGCGTTTTGCCCTCGTCGATCTCTAAGGGAGCGCTCAGCGCCATACTGCCGTGCCAGGTATTCGCCATGGCGGTGTTGCTCTGCGTGTCGAAGATAGCTTTGTGGCAACGCGCGCAAGTCTCGCTGCCCGCATACTCGTTCTGCGGCGTTTGCGCGCCCGTGGCAAAGACGAACAGAGTGAAGATGCTAAGCGTTCTCAGGGCTGCCATCCATCAAAGAGATTAGCGTAAGGCACGCTTCGCGAGGTGTACACTGTCTCGTAACAAAGCAGGGAGGGAAAGAAAACCCATGACCATCCGTTGCGGCATGTCGGGCGATGCTGTCGCTCACATCGAACAGTTTCTGGCAGGCTTAAAGCTTTACAACGGTCCAATTGACGCGTCTTTCGGCGGCGGCCTGGAAGCCGCGGTGAAAACATTCCAAAATCGACAAAAAATCCAACCCACTGGCGTGGTCGATCCCGCTACCTGGGCCCGTATGTTCCCGAACGACGCGCCGCCGGTATCGGAAATAGCCACCCGTTCGCTTGCCGAACGCTGCCTGGCGTTGACTGGCTCGTTTGAAACCGGCAAGTATCCCCCGGATTGCTTTTATGGCCTCAGTGGAGACTTCGATCAAATGGGGCTCAGTTTCGGAGCTCTCCAATGGAACGTGGGGCAGGGAACTCTTCAACCTCTGCTGGCACAAATGTTCGATCAACACACAGATGTCGCCCGCGATATCTTTCACGAACACTTTGACACGATCATGGCTCTCCGCACTGCTCCCATAAACGATCAGCTTTCCTTCACCCGCTCCATCCAAACCCGTGGCTGTCTTGAGGAGCCTTGGCAAGGCATGCTCATTGCCCTCGGCCGCACAATGGAATTCCAAACCATTCAGACCACAAGCGCAGGCAAAATATTCCAACAGGCACTTTCCATGTGTGCCGAGTATGGTTTGGTTTCCGAACGCGCTCTCGCTTTAATGTTTGACATCGCCACACAAGGCGGCTCGATATCCAGCATTGTCCGTGCCGAGATCATGGGCGATTTCTCCAAACTTCCGCCCGGCGGTTCGAATCAGGAGGTGGCCAAGATGGTGATCGTGGCGAATCGACGAGCCGCCGCATCCCTGCCCAAATTTGTCGATGACGTACGCATTCGAAAACTGGCGATCGCCAACGGAGTCGGCACCGTTCATAGTCTTTACTACGACTTGGACGATACCTTCGGTCTCACTCTCAATCCGTTCGCCAAGTCACTGGCTGCGGCTCAATAGCCAAGTTTTTTGTCTACCACCCCTATCAGCGGCAAACCTTCGGCGTAGCGCCGCACATTATCGGCAAACACATCAATCAAACGAATTTGCCTGTCCGGACTCCAGCCGGACGTGTGCGCCGTCATGACGACGTTCTTGCAATCGAAAATCGGATGATTCGCGGGTGGCGGCTCAATCGGGAACACATCCAGTCCAGCGCCCTTAATCCAACCGCTTTTGAGCGCCTTCACCAGCGCCATATCGTCGAACAGCGCACCGCGTGAGAGCGCTAGAAAGTGTGCTGTCGGCTTCATGCTGCGAAAAACGTCTTCGTTAAACATTCGTTCCGTGATTGGCGTATGCGGAGCCGCCGCCACCAAAACGTCAACTTGTGCGGCCATTTCTCGAAAGAAACCGGGGTCATGCAATTCAGCCACGTATTCCGGTTTCGGCACAGGCTTTGCATCGGTGGCTATTACTTTCATGTCAAAGCCAAAGTGAGCGCGCTTAGCCAGCAGCGTCCCGATTCCGCCCATGCCGACAATCCCCATCGTTCGCCCAATCAATTCCGTATGGTCCGCGGATTTGGGCGTTCCTACCGGCAGCATCTGCCTTTTAGCAAATTGCGGCATGTAAAGAGACGTGATTCCGCGCGTCAAACACAAGAGCATCCCAATGCCGGTTTCAGTAATGCCATGTGCGAATGTGCGCTGATAATTGGTAACCACCACTGGGCTGTCTCGCAGCGCCTGATCCATCCACTCCATGCCTGCGCCACCGGACATCAGCCACCGCAACTTTGGAGCCAGTTTCAGGCCTTCTGCGTTGATGTCGCCATACACCACCTCTGCGTCGGGCAGAGCCGCCAGAAAATCCGCGTGCGATGGGCAAATGGTAATTTCCACTTGCGCGGCATTCGTCGCTGCCTTGATCTTCTCGATTTCGGAAGGCTCAAAGGGATAGCGCGTCAAAATGCGCAAGACTCCGGGCTCCGCTTTCACTGAACTGAGTAAAACGGGCGGCCGCACGACTGGTTGCCGCCCCGCCGCTGCCGCTGCACCGCTTGCCGCAAGAAAACTTCTGCGCGTGGCCTTGTTTTCCGACATAGCCGCCAGCTTATCATCAATTCGCGGAGTCGATCACCCTCGCCGATTTTGGCTTCTGATACAGTTCGTCCACCAAATTTGTTCTATTCCGCAGCACAGCTTTCTGATTCACCGTGCCCTTATCTGTGATCTCGCCAAGGTCGATGTTCAGCGGGTCGGCAAGCAAAATGGCACGCACAATTCGCCAGGAACTCCCGGCATTCACCGCAGCGAAAGAATGCAGTAGTTCAGCAAAATGTTCGCGGACCCTTGCGTCGCCGAAAATCTCTGCTGGCGTCACCCCGCTTTTATCGGGACAGAGCAATCGGCAGTGATCCAGATCAGGGAGGATGATTGCGGCGACATCGTCGCGGTCGGGGGCGGCAATCACCACATCGCGAACCCAAGGCGCGCAATGCAGAATGAACTTTGCGCGCAGCGGACCTACGCTCACCCAGGTGCCCGTGGCGAGTTTGAAATCTTCCGAAAGTCTGCCGTCGAAGAGAAATCCCTTTTGAAGATCTTCGGGATCGAGCGGCACCAGCGCATCGCCCATTCGGTAGTAGCCTTCTTCGTCGAAAGCCTGCGCAGTCTTATCCGGTTCGCGATAGTAGCCCGGCGTCATATTCGGCCCGCGCACGCGGGCTTCGAATTTGCCTTCGACAGGAGTGAGTTTGAGTTCCACCCCGGGCACCGGCAAACCCACCACGCCGGAACGGCTGTTTTCTCTGTTAGTGCACAAAGCGAACGGAGCCGTCTCGGTTGCTCCCAATCCCGTCAGCATAAACACGCGCCGGCCCACCGTTTCCACCGCGATACTGTCGATCTCATCCCAAACATGTTGCGAAAGTCCGGCAGCGGCGAAGAATAGCAGCTGTACACGGCTGAAGAAGCGCTCCCGTAGTTCTCGGTCGTGACGCAAATGGCCCACCAGCAATTCCCAGCCTTTCGGAACGTTGAAATAGACAGTGGTCGCAATTTCCCGCAGGTTCCGGACGGTTTCGTCAAAAGCGCCGGCCATTACTCGACCGTCGTCGATATAGTATGAGCCGCCGTTGAAAAGCGCCAAGCCCACGTTGTGATTACCGCCAAAGGTGTGATGCCACGGTAGCCAATCGCAAATAACGGGCGGCTCATCCTGCATAAAAGCCATCACCGTACGCAGCATTTCCTGATTGCTGCACAGCATTCGCTGCGTATTGATAACGCCCTTCGGTATGCCGGTCGAGCCCGATGTGAAGAGAATTTTGGCAATAGTGTCGCCTGAAATGCGCTGATTCGCTTCCTCGACAACGTTTCGCGCGGGAGTTTGCGCGAGAGATTGGAGACCGTCGCAGGTCAATACCTCCGCGTCTGCAGGAACGGCGGAGTCGATTGCAGGACGGAACCGGTCCATCCGATCAGCAAAAACAAGGCCGGGACGTAGCAAGCTCACGATATGCCGCAGCCGGGCATAATCTTGTGAGAGCAGAGAGTAAGCGGGAGAAACGGGCGCATGTGGAATTCCAGCATACATTGCAGCGTACGCTAAAACGGCGTGCTCAATGCTGTTTCCGGAGAGGATGACCACCGGGCGCTCAGCGCCTAAACCGCGATCCAAAAGCGCCTGCCCGACGGAGCGAACCGCGGTTCTAAATTCTCGGTAAGAAATCTTCTGCCAAGCACCACCAGTTCCACGTTTCGCCATGAACAGACGGTCGGGTGCTTGTTCCGCCCAATAATCGAGTCTCTCCGTAAGCTTCGTGGGATATGGGCCCAGCGGCCGGACCGAACGAACTCGAATCGAGCCATCTTGCGCATGTTCAATCGTCACTTCCGGTGTACAAAGATTGACCGCGCGCACAGGCGTTGATGCGAGATTGTTCATGACATCGATGATATTTCGACCAGCCTCTTCGTCTTTGTCTATCATCGATTTGTGCCCGCTGACGACTACATTTGCCTCCGCACTTCCAATCCGATCTCCATTGATGGCGATTTGACTAAAGAACCTTGGTCCCGAGCCACCCGCTCTCCGCGCTTTGGCGACATGGTTACCGGCGACCCCGGTTGTTTCGATACCCGTGCCGCCGCCCTGTGGGACGACCAAAACCTCTACGTTGCTTTCTGGATTGAAGAACCGTTCGTAGAGGCTGCTCTCACCGAGCGAGACTCACTCATCTTTAATGAAAGCGATGTCGAACTTTTCATCGATGGCGGCGATTGCTATTACGAATTCGAAATCAACGCTCTCGGTACAATCTACGAAGTCTTCTTCGTTTGGCAAGACGCGTATCAAAAGAATCCGGCCTTTCAGGCGGCGGAATTCGATGTTGGGCGTCGTAACGCCGTCACGTTTGGCGGTGACTACGACCGCCAACCGAAAACCTTTTGGCGCGGTACTCACCCGCGCGGACTTCGCTGGGCGTTTCTGGATTGGGATTTCGCCGGTCTTCGCTCGGCAGTTCGCGTGGATGGCAAAATCAACGATCGTTCTTCCGTCGATCGCGGTTGGACCGTCGAACTGGCCCTTCCTTGGTCTGGAATGTCTGCCCTCGCCAATGGCCGATCTGTTCCCCCAGGCGAAGGCGATCAATGGAAAATGTTCTTCGGCCGCTTCGAAAAACTGATGGCCGGCGGACTTGAGATTAATCCTCACCCCGCCTGGGTTTGGACCAAACATGGCGTCTACGACACGCATCAGCCCGACCGCTGGACACCAGTCCGCTTCTCTTCCGCTACGGTGTGAGGTTCAGTTCTACCGACTTTGTTCCGTCTTCCACCTTTGCCGTGATAGTTGCTTTGCCCTCGGCGGTTATCGTTTTCGCCTGAACGGTAAAAGTTGCTTGCGTGGCGCCGGATGGTATGCGGATCTCCCCGGGTACAACCACATTCGGTTGATTGCTGCTCAACTGAATAACAAATCCCGGGCCAAGCGCGGGTAAAGAACTAGTGATCGTAGCTTTTACCGTACCGTTGGATTTAACGCTCGACTGGCTCAACGTCATTTCGCCGATAACCGGATACACATTGATGGTGTTGGAAATCGTTTCATCCCCGGCCGTGATGGTAACGACGATGCTCACCGGCTCGTTACTCGCTTTGACCGGAATCTGCAATTGCGCCCCCGTGGCGTTCGGAGGAATGGTCACGTTATCGGGCAGCTTGATGAGTGCCGGATAGTTCGACTTGAAAACCACGGGCAGCGGTTTATCCCTCATTTCCGAGAGAAAGAATTGTCCGCGCACAACACCATGTCCGACCACCGTTGTCGGCGAAACCCCAAACCAGGTTCCCGGCGGCTTGTTTCTTCCAAACGCGCCGATGCCGTTGGGAAAGGGCCGATACAACGGATCGCCGAGATTGACAATCATCCATTTCAACCATCTTGTTCCTCGCAGAACCGCGTCGCCCACGTTCCCTCCTTCAAACAAATCGCGAAAGATTTGATCGGGATGCACCAATCCTTCAAGATAGGGTTCGCCCACCGCTCCGCTCGTAATGGTGATTCCGCGCTGCAGCGCGCCCGCTACCCAACTTGGTCCTCCACGCGTACTAATCGCCGAGGCGGAATCCAAATGAAAGCCGATCGCGCCCGGCACCCAACTAAACGCGTCGTTGTAATGGCCCAACGAATACCATCCGGCATAAAGCGCCGCGTTCTCACAGCGCAATTGCGAGGGCGCCGTGCCGAATTCCGTTCCTTTGTCATCAATAGTGACGTTAAACCCGGCTTTCTGCGCCATGCGGCCGGCTCGATAAATGTCCCACTCACCAGCACCGTACCCTTTATCGACGAACCCGTCTATGGGGCCGCGAATGTCGAAGTAAGCATTGCCGTGCAAGCCCTTTTGTTCCGCTTCGAGCGCTTTGTCCACCAATCCTTTGGCCACCTCGGCATTCGAACCATCGAGACGCCACACGGAATAAATAGTTTTGGCATTAGCTTGGGCGCGATATTTTTCAAAAGGCACAAATGGCTGATATACGTTTCCCTGACTTTCCGCTTGCCCGAAATAAGGTTGTTCGCCCACGCTGAAACCGGTGGCTTGCGGACCCGCATATTCGTCCCAAATGTCCGCAATTACTGCATCTACGGCCAACTGGTGTTGGTTGATATTTACGACAAAAGGCGTCTCGAAGGAAAAAACGATGTAAAGGATCTTCGCCTTGCCCGCTTTCTCCAGACAAGCCCGAATCGGTCGTTTGACTTCTGGCTCGAGCAGACTTCCATCTTCGAGAGTTTCGACTTCGGTATCGATCTTGCACAAATTCTGCTTAGGAATGTTGCGCTTCTCCATATAGTACTTAGCCACTTTGTGAGATTGGTCGCTATTGGCGTTGTAAACCACCAATACGCGATCGGCCAGAGTGGCAGGCGAAGGCTCTTGGCCCGGACTAAGAAGGACGCCGCTGGAAATTAGGAAAAGCGCGAAAGGCGCAGGTGCGCGCCGCCATGAGAAAGGAAACACTCGGCAGTTCTGCGCTCGGCCGCTTGACACCGCCGCCGTCTTGCGCGTGTTCCTCAAGAGCCCGAAAAACTTTCTCATCTCTTTTCATTGGAGCATTCTTGTTCCTCTTCGCGCTGCGCCATGGCGATTCGGTATTTTTCCGCGTCCCAGTTCATTAGCCGGGCTACTTGATCTACAGGTAGATAAATGGCTTGTGATTCGCCCGGAATTCGTTGGATAACTCTTTTTAACGCTACGAGCAATTCCCGCGCCGCTGGTTTCATATCACGTTTTGTCGCCGTTCCAATGCCATCAACCAACAGAAATGCCGGCGCAAAACCGTAGCGAGTCTCATAACGTTTGGCTGCCTCTTGCAAGCGTTCGTGATGTTCGGCCACAGCGGCGGCAGGTCCCAGATATACGCATTGATCTGGAAAAAGGGTTCCGCCTGCGGCCAGGCGCAGCGAGACTGGGTTCGTTGCCAAAGCATGTACTTCGCTGTCCGCGGCAAATTCCCAATCGGTATCGCGTGTCATTTTCTGGAGTTGAGGAAGATTCGCTTCTTGGTGAGGCCGGGTTCCAGCATCCAGCCGTCGTTCCACTTCACCCAAGAGTTCTTCGGCCGCGCTGCAACTCTCCGCAGCTACCACCAAACCGTGATTTTCGAGAATCAGAACATCCCGCCGCCGCTCCGATTCTTCGCGAATTCTGATCGCTAGCGGAATGCCGGGATGCGTGTAAGGAATCCAACTCCACTCCAATCCTGCCAGCCGCGGTGTCACTTGGTTCTGTCCATTGGCTTGCGTTGCCCAGGCAATCACGCGCACCGAATGTACATGAATGACCACCTTCTGATTCAGCACTGCATGCACCGCCGTCTCTACCGAGGGCCGCAGCGAAACGCCACTTCGTGTTTGGTACTCCGGAAATCTTTCGTCGCGCGCGGCCAGTTGCTTTTCAATTTCGTCCATGGGCACCGGCAAAAACATGTCATCCGAGGCAGCGCGGCTCAGCGATTTTCCGGATGCTTTTACCCACAGGACGCCATCCTCTTTTATGGATGTATTCCCGCCGCCCGCCTGCACCAAATCCAAATTGCCGCCAATGCGCGCCGATAGCGCGATGAGCGTTTCCAGAGAATCTTTTGCCACCTTTTGAGGATAATCAAAGAACGAAAACCATGGCGGCACCCGCTCCTGACCAAACTGAAAAACTTCGCACTTGGTGGTGGCACCGGCAGGGACTGGGCCGAGTAACGGCCTCTGCTACTCCCGCCGAAGTGCTCGAACGCAGCGGTTGGGCGAGATCGGTAGGCGGCTGTAGTCCTTATTTCACGCTCTTTTCACGTGCCCATATCCCTCGTGCGACCGTAGACGCGGCTGTGGCGCAAGTCGAGATTTGCGAACTTCCCAGCGCCCGCCGGTGCACTTATGTGGTTCCGCAGCGCGATTACGCCCTCGCTCTGCATCTAGCTCAGTTTGCGGGTCCTGGTGAAATGCGCGTTGCCGAAAAACTGGGTGTGACGGCTAAAGAAGTGGACAAGGCTGCCAAGGCAGTGCTCGCTGCTTTACGGAACGGCCCGCTGACTCCCGACGAAATAAAGGATGCTTGCGGTGGGGCGATTCGCAGCCTGGGCGCTGAGGGCCAGAAGAAGGGCTTAAGCTCTACCTTGCCGCTCGTTCTCGGAGAGTTGCAAAGAGCAGGCGAGATCCGGCGTATTCCGGCCAACGGCCGCCTTGACCAACAACGCTACCAATACACTTTGTGGCAACCCAATCCGCTCGGCAAAGTGAAGCTCACCGCGGAACAGGCAAATATTGAGATTGGGAAGCGTTTCTTTGAGTGGATTGCTCCCGCGCCTCTATCTGATTTCCAAACTTTCGCTGGCCTGAGCGCAAAGTCAGCTAAGGCGGCGGTGGAACAGCTCAAGCTCGAACCGATTTCAGCGAAACATGATCTGCTGATTCCTTCTCATCTCCGTTCCGAATTTGAGAATTTTAAGCCGCCGAAAGACCAGTGCTACCGGCTGACGACAATGATTGATTCGTTCGTCCTGCTTCACGGCGATCTACGAATTCTGATCGACCCCAAAGAACTGGGTCATCCGTTGCTTGCCGCTTCGACGAAGTCCGCGACCGGAACGCTCGCCGACCTGTCAAGTCCCGTCATTTTGGAGCGTGGCTGCATTGCCGGCTTGTGGGAGTACGATCCTGCGAAGGAAGCGATCGCTTACGCCACTTTTGGCAAGGCAGACGGCGCACTTAAGAAAGCTGTTGCGGAAACAGAAGATTACATTCGCTCGCAACTGGGCGATGCTCGCACCTTCAGCCTGGATAGTCCAAAGAGCCGGGCCCCGCGCATTGAGGTTTTGCGCTCATTGGGCCGCTGAATGCACTGTTAAGATGATTCGCCGGTAAGAAGTGAGCTGCGGCGACCCATTATCCGTCACCGCCAGAATAATGTGGGCCGTTCCTTCCGCGGGGCAAGTCTTGTTCATCGGCAGCCAGAAGGGCCGGCAAGTCGCCGTCGCAGTCACCGTGGCCCGCGCGGTGTCGCCTCCCTCGATGGTCAGTGCTGCCGGCGAAGTTCCGGTGCTACCCGCCTCCGCATAATGAAACCACTGATAATGCAATGTTTGCCCGTTGTCGGGGTCGTGGGAACTGCCGGCATCGAGGACGATCGGTTTGCCTACCTCGGCCGTCAATAGAATCGGCTGCGTGCCGCCTTGTCCGTTCACTTCCAGAATCGGATTGTGATTTGCGTGCGCGAAATCCGAAACAGTCCAACTCATCCGGGCTGCAAAATCGTTCTGAAAAGTGGTCCGCCACCGCCAGATTGTGGCTTGATCTGAAACGTATTGCCTTCCATCTGCTCCCGTCACCGTGTCTTGCGACGTCACTCTCGGAAAGAGATCCCCACCCTGTGTCCAGATCGGATGTGTTTCCCCATAAGGCTGACGGTAGACGTAACGCCCGCCCCAGCCTCCCCAATCCGGACGACGAAAAGCGTTTAGCCCGTTGTCAATCAGGTCCAAGTAGGAAGGCGTGTCGCCTTCCATGATGAACAAGAAACGCGGATACAGCTTGCCCAATGGACCCTTGCTGCGAATATTTGCCTCCAGCCATTCGTTCGTGACGGTTGTGAAATCCGCGCCCGCACCGTTTCGATAGAATTTGTCTCCGCTAATACCGGTCCAAGTCGCGTAGTAATACTCTTGACCATCTGGTGGTGAAGGTTTGACGATGTAGAACAAGTTCGGGAACTCCCGTCGAATCCACGGGCCGGCATCGTCCTGGTCCGAAATTGAATAGACTCTCAGCTTCGCGATAAAAGCATCCACTTCCGCCGGCTGCCGCGTTTCGCGCACCTTCATCAGCGCCTGGGCCAGAGTATTCACGCCGCCCCAAACCGTAACCCATAAGGGCCGCTCGTCATTTCGATCGGCTGCGTGAATAATCGCGTCCGCCCCTTCCGACATGTGGTCCGGCCCCGTTGCCGCCATCCCATAACCGGTTTGACCGGTGTAGACGCGGTCGTTCAACTCCTGCGCCGTAGGCCATCCCTTTGCGTGCAACAAAAGATTTTCCCGAACCTGCCCATAGGCCTGCACCAAACTGCGCATCGTCTCCGGATGCACGACAGTCCTTTGCCAGGTTGACGTGGACGCGACCAGAGCTTCGATATCGATTTCGTTCGAATACAGCAGCAGCCGCGTCAACGACATCTGGTCATCCGGTTCGTTCCCGATATCGCTGATCACAATCATGCGGGGCTTGCCCGTAAAATTGTCGACGTGATTCGCCGGAATCGGCCCCGCGGTCAGAGTTCCAAAAGACAGACACGCCAGAATAAATTTTCCAAGTCGCGCTCGTTTCAACCAAGTTCCTTTCAAGCCTTCCACTTTATGCCAAGTACCCGGCTAGTATCGAAATATGGATCGAATCGCCGAGTTCCTCAAGTCGCAAGGCTTTGTCGTGCTCGACGGCGGTCTGGCTACTGAGCTCGAGAATCGAGGCGCGAGCCTCGACGATCCTCTATGGTCTGCGAAGATCCTGCTTTCCGATCCGGAAAAGATTGCCGGCGTTCACCAAACCTATTTCGAAGCCGGCGCCGATGTTGCCACCACTGCCAGCTACCAGGCGACCTTTCCTGGTCTTGCAGCCGCGGGTTTGGGCTATGAGCGAGCGAAAGAAGTGATGCTCCGTAGCGTAACGCTGGCCGTGGACGCACGCGACCGATTTTGGAGTGATGAAGGTAACCGCCGCGATCGTCTGCGGCCTTTAGTGGCCGCCTCCATCGGCCCTTACGGCGCATTTCTTCACGATGGCTCCGAGTACCGCGGCGATTACGAACTTGGCCGCCCAGCGCTCGAAGATTTTCATCGCGAGCGGCTTTTGCTTCTGGCCACCAGCGGAGCAGATCTGCTGGCCATTGAATCGATTCCCTCACTCGTTGAAGCACAGGCACTGGTGAATCTGCTGGCCGATGTCCCGCATACTTCCGCTTGGCTCAGCTTCACCTGCAAAGACGAATCGCATATTTCCGATGGAACCAAATTTGCCGATGCCGTCCAATTGGCAAGCGCATCGCCATCGGTGGTTGCCGTTGGTTTGAACTGCACCGCGCCGCATCTGGTTGACAAACTACTCAAGCGGGCGCGTGCCGTCACAAACAAGCCATTGGTCGTCTACCCAAACAGCGGCGAAGTTTACGATGTCTCTTCGCGCACATGGCATTCGCATGGCGAGACCTGCTTTATTGAGAACAGCGCCTTGAAGTGGTTTGCTCTCGGCGCGCGCTTGCTTGGCGGTTGCTGCCGCACCACTCCCGAAACCATTCGCAAGATCAGAGCTTCACTTACTGCTTCCCCACTTGGCGATAGCGGAAACAAGTCACCAAGTGATCGTTCACCATCCCCGTCGCCTGCATGAACGCGTAGCAAATTGTGGACCCGACAAAAGTGAAGCCGCGCTTCTTCAAATCTTTGCTCATGGCGTCGGAGATGTCCGTCCGGGCCGGCAGCTGCGTATGTTCCCGCCACTCATTCTGAATCGGTTTGCCGCCAGTGAACTGCCATAAGTACTCATGTAGACTGCCGAATTCCTTTTGGACCTTGAGGCACGCTTTTGCGGTTTCAACAGCTGCGCCAATCTTCAGCCGGTTTCGTACGATGCCCGCGTCTGCCAGCAATTTGGCGATCTTAGCCTCGCGGTAGCGCGCGATCTTCGCGGCGTCAAAATTATCGAATGCCGCCCGGTAAGCCGCGCGCTTTTTCAGGATCGTAATCCAGCTTAAGCCGGCTTGTGCACCTTCCAGAATCAGGAATTCAAACAACCCGCGATCATCGCGCAGCGGCACGCCCCATTCCGCGTCGTGATACTCCGCCGACAGCGGGTCGCTGCTCGCCCAGGGACACCGAACCAATCCAGCCATCCCTTCGTTGTACGCTAGAAGATCGAAGGAGGGCAAGTACAGGAAGTTATGTCTGACCCAACATATGACGAATTGAAAGCCGAGTTGGAACGAATTAAGGCGCAGAAGGTAAAAACTGGCGATCTTTCATTCAAGGTGAGTGAGAAGGGGGCGGTAAGTGTTTACGGTCTTGGCCGCTTTCCCGTCACGCTCTATCAGGAACAGTGGGTGCGGCTGCTCGGGGTGTCCGATCAGATAAAAGATTTCATCAAAGAGAATTCCGCCAAGCTCAAATCGAAAGAATAAGCGCTGGCTTCAATTCGCTTTCTCGGTGACTTCCAGTACTTGGTCTGCCGGCACTTGGTGCAGTAACTGCCTTGTCCCGCTCGGCCAGCGAATCTCAATTTGGTCGACGATGGCCGCCGCGCCTAAACCGAAGTGGGTTCCGCAATCCGTGGATGACGCGTAGCCGGCGGCCGTTGTCATCTCCGCATATTGATGGCCGATCCTCACGACGGCGCCGATTCCATCTCGATTCGATTTCGTGCCGTGCAAGTGGAGATTGATCCAGTGCTGCGGAACTGGGCTTACGTTGCGCCAAATCTCCGTAGGTTCGCCCAACGCGGTGACTACGGCGTCAATCCGTCCATCACCATCCAAATCGGCAAAAGCCGCGCCTCTGTGCGCTTTCACGAGTGTCAGTCCCGCTTCCTCCGACACCTCGCGAAACGTCCCGCCTTGATTCACAAAGACGCTGTCCTTTTCCTTGTAAACGTGTGACTCGAATTGCTCGACTCGATCGTTTACGTGCGAATTCGCAGTAAACAGATCTTTCCAACCATCGTTATTGAAATCAAATAGCCCCAAACCCCAGCCGCTATGCCGCAGCGCTGCTCCGCCCAGTTTCGAACCATAAGTGGCATCTAAGAACCCCCCTTTGCCATCGTTGCGAAAGACGGGAAAAGTTTCACCCGCCAGTGCCGTCACAATTAAATCCGGCTGCCCATCGTTGTCATAGTCTTTGAACTCAACTCCCATACTGGCTACCGGCTTCCCCGTATCGCGTAGGGCCGTCCCCGCCGAAAGACCAACCTCTTCGAACGTTCCATCGCCTTTGTTGTGAAACAAGAAGTTCGGCATATTGTCGTTGGTCACAAACACATCTGGAAAACCGTCGTGATCGTAATCGGCAAACGCCACACTCATCCCTCTTCCAGCGAATGCGCCAATGCCGGCGCGGTCCGTTACATCCTCAAAAGTGCCGTCGCCGCGGTTTCGATAGAGAGTGCTCGGAAGCCCTTCATAATACTTCGGGTGGCAGTAAACCCGAATCCCGCGGTTCGCATCGCCGCAATAACGGTCGTCCGGCAGTTGCCATTTGGTGTAATGCACTACCCACAAATCGAGCTTTCCGTCGCGATCAAAATCGAACCATCCGGCCGCCACGGCCCAGCCTTTGTTTTTGATGCCGGCTTTCTCGGTAACGTCTTCAAACTTCCCGTTTCCCAGATTGCGATAAAGCGTGCTGCCGTTCACGCCCGCTACAAACAAATCAGGCTTGCCATCGTTGTCGTAATCGCCTACGGCTGCGCCCATGTCGTACCCTTTTCCCGCGACCCCCGCTTCTTCCGTCACATCCCGGAATTTCATATTGCCTTCGTTGCGGTAAAGCCTGTTCCAATATTTGCGGCTGGTTTTCTGAAGCGATGGCACCTCTGCGCCATTCGTGAAGAAAAGATCCGGGCGGCCGTCGCCGTCGTAGTCGAAAATGGCCAAACCGCCGGCCATGGTTTCAATGAGATGTTTGTTTTCGGTCGGATTGTTTTCCAAAACAAAATCCACGCCACTGGCTTTGGCTTGTTCGACAAAACGAATCGGCGGAGGTGCTTCCACTGCGGCCATTAGCGCCCAAGCCGTCAAAAGCAGCATTCTCATTTGAGACTGAATTAGCATAGTAGTTTGTTTATGCGTTCAAAAGCATTCATTCTCTCTGTTTTCGCATGCGCTTTGAACGCTCGTGGCGCGAACGCTCCTGCTCACCTGCCTACTTTTTACAAAGACATCGCTCCCATCGTCTATCACAACTGCTCCACCTGCCATCGCCCCGGCGAGTCTGGGCCGTTTTCTTTGATTAGCTACGACGATGTGAAGAGCCACGCAACCCAAATTGCCGCTGTCACGCGCTCGCGATTCATGCCGCCCTGGCTCCCGCAAGCCGGTTACGGTGAGTTTCAAGACGAGCATCGCCTAACCAACGCTCAGATTCAAACCATCCAGGCTTGGGCGAAGGCCGGCGCTCCCGCAGGTCGCCAGGCTGGCGGTCCAGCACTGCCTAAATTCTCCTCCGAATGGGAACTCGGCCAGCCCGATCTGATCCTGCACGTCCCCAAACCGTATGTTCTGGGACCGGATGGCCCTGAGATTTTCTGGAATTTTGTGATCCCCGTTCCGGTTACCGAAAGACGCTGGGTAAAAGCCCTCGAAGTGCGCCCCGGAAGTTCCAAAGTATTTCATCATGCCAACGTGATTGTGGATCGCTCCGGCTCCAGCCTTCGCAAAGAATCCAGCCCAGGCTCGGGATTTGAAGGGATGGATCTCACAGTCGAGGAAGATACCTTCGATCCCGACGGCCATTTTCTGTCCTGGAAGCCCGGCAATCCGCCGGTTGTAGAGCCTGACGGGATGGCGTGGCGTGCCGATCCCGGCATGTACCTTATCCTCAATGTTCACTTAAAGCGTTCCGGCAAGACTGAAACGATTGATCCCGTCATCGGGCTTTATTTCACAGACCATCCTCAAACCAAATTCCCGATGCTTGTGCAACTGGAGCACGACGGCGCTATTGATATTAAGCCCGGCGACAAAGACTTTGTTGTTTCAGACGATTTCCGCTGCCCGATGGATCTGGATGTTCTGGAGGTCTACCCGCACGCGCATTACCTTGCCAAGTTGATGGAAGTCTACGCCACTCTGCCAGATGGCTCGCGAAAATGGCTTATCCGTATTCCGAATTGGGATCTGAACTGGCAGGGGGTATTTCGGCTCAAAACGCCCCTGTTTTTACCGAAAGACACGGTTGTTTCGATGCGTTATCACTACGACAACTCCACTTCCAATCCGCTGAATCCGAGCAACCCTCCTATGCCTGTTCGAGGCGGTAACCGCGGCACGGACGAAATGAGCCACTTCTGGTTCCAGGCTTTGCCGGTTGGCGACAAAGATCAGCGGGCCGCCCTACAAGAAGCGCTCACGCGCCACCGGCTTGAAAAATACCCGGGTGATTTTTCAGCCAACTTCATGCTCGGCGATCTGATGATGAATCAGGATAACGCCGCAGCCGCGATCCCAGCCTTTCGTCTCGCCTTGCTCGCCGATCCGCATAGTGCGATCGCAGCGGGCGAACTCGGCGCCGCCTACTTTGCTCATGGCGATGTCTACGAAGCCGAACAGCAGTTCAGGCAAGCTCTCGGTCTGGATCCGAAGTATATCGATGCGCGCTTCAATCTCGCCAGTGTCGAGGCTTCGAATGAGGAATGGCCAGCCGCAGTTGCGGATTTTCAAAAGATATTGGAACTGAATCCGCAGCACAAGAATGCCCGGGAAAGGCTGGGCCAGGTGGAATTCCTTTGGGGTGATGCGCTGGCGCAGTCTGGAAAACCGGAACAAGCGGTCGCGCGTTACCGTGAATCGCTCGTTACTCGACCCGATGATGCCGAGTTGCACGCGCACTTGGGTACTGTTCTTGCCGACTTGAAACGTTGGCCGGAGGCCAAAACTGAATTCGAGGCCGTTTTACGCATCGAACCCAATTCGCAAGAGGCTAAGGATGCTCTGGTTGCGATTGATTCTCGCCAGCGGCTTACCGGTAACTAGTGCAATAGTATTGTTACCAGTCGTAAAAAGTCTATAAACAAATCTATTATCTTAAAAGGTCCCCTAAATGGGTATCTTCGTCGTTGTTGCTTCAAAAACTCAATTTCTCACAGGAGCTGTACTTGAAAAGACTAAGACAACTGTTCGCTGTTGTTTTGCTTTCCGTCATCGCCTCGACTGCCCCCGTTCTCGCACAGGGCCTTTATGGTTCTCTTGTCGGTATCGTAACCGACCCGTCATCAGCCGTGGTCCCCAATGCCACCGTCACTGCCACTGACGTCGGCACCGGCCAAGTCCGTCAGGAAGTGACCGATTCGAATGGACGGTACAACATCGTTAATATGGCACTCGGTACATACACGGTCACCGTCAGTGCCCCCGGTTTTAAGAAGCTTGAGCGTACGCAAGTTTCCATCACTCCGAACACAATCGTCCGCATTGACGCCAGCCTTGAAGTAGGCCAGCAAACCGAACAAATCAGTGTTTCCGCGCAGGCAGTGGAGTTGCAAACCGACAAAGCGGATACGCACAGCGAAATCACCTCTAGCGCTGTCGTCAATTTGCCGATTTCCGCTTCCGGTTACCGCAACTATCAGAGTTTGATTGACCTCACACCGGGCACGGTGCCTTCCTCGTTTTACAATTCGCAGACCGACGTCCCCGGCATTCCGCTGAACACGCACGTCAACGGCGGTAACGGACAGACCAACGTAACGCAAATCGACGGCGCGACGAGCGTGAACGTGTGGCTGCCCCAGTATTCCGGCTACGTCACCCCCGCGGAGACTGTAGACGCGGTCAACGTCGTTACCAGCGCGGCCGACGCCGACCAAGGCACCGGTGGCTCTTCCAGCATCACCGTGGTCACAAAATCCGGCACCAATGAACTTCACGGCAGCGCGTTCGAATATCACAACGATCAACATTTGAACGCCCGCAACTTCTTCTTGACCCCACAGGAAACGCTTCCCGTCGGAATCTTCAACAACTTCGGCGGCACCTTGGGTGGGCCGATCAAGAAAAACAAACTTTTCTATTTCGGCAGCTACGATTCAGTCCGTCAAAAAAACAGCGGCAACGGTTTGTATACGGTCCCGACTGCGAATCAGGAGCTCGGTAATTTCAGTTCATACGCGAATACGGCGATCTATGATCCGACGACCGGCAACGCCGATGGCAGCAACCGTACCCAGTTCCAGAACAACATAATTCCAACATCGAGGATCACTCCCCAGGCCCAGGCACTGCAGAGCTATTACCCGGCCCCCAACATAGGCGGCGTCACCCAAAATAACTATGCGGCTACTGCCACGCCGATTCTCGATCGCAGTCAATACGACGTCAAGGGAAACTATAATCGCACCGAGAAACATACGATCTTCCTGAAGTATGACTTCATGGATGCGAAATCCGGCGGCAATGGCATCTTCGGCGTTGCCGGAGGCCCCGCGCCCGCCGGCGACCCAGGCTTGGGCCGTACCACCATCCAAGTTGCCTCCATCG
>CAVYUL010000093.1:0-17070 GCA_963771405.1 Bryobacterales bacterium | reverse complement strand
CCAACAAGTCCCCACGCGTCTGCTCAAGGCGCGTTTGGTCATCCTGAGCAACGCCGGAACAGAGATCCTCCGTTTTGACCCCTTGACGAAAAACCGATTCCTCCCGCCCAACTAGCCTCCGAGCCGGCCATGCCCAGCGAGATGAAAACGCAAGATGAGCTATATCTCACCGGCCTTCATCTCCAGCAATATCGCCACGCCACTCGGCACCCCGAGATTTACTGGGAAGAAGCACTCCGCCGTGATCCGGAAGACTATCGCTGCCACACTGCCATGGGAGCTTTTCGTCTCCGCCGCGGGGAGTTCGTCGAAGCCGAATACCATTTCCGCCGCGCCATCGCCGCGCTAACCCGCTTGAACTACAACCCTGCCGAGAGTGAGCCGTTTTACCTATTGGGACTGACTCTGCGTTTTATGGGTGACATTGATGCCGCCTACAGCGCATTCTTCAAATCCATCTGGAATCAAGCCTATATTGCCGCCGGTTCGCTAGCCTTGGCGGAGATCGATGCCTCCCGTTCAAACTGGGAATCTGCTCTCGATCACCTATCGCGTTCGCTCGCCTACAATGCTGAGAATCTCAACGCCCGCAACCTCAAGGTAATGATTCTCCGCAAGCTCGACAGACAAACCGAGGCAGACGCATTGCTCCGCGAATCCCTTCAACTGGATCCGCTTGATCCGTGGGCCCGCCATCTGGCCGGCGATCTCTTCGACCTACCCAATCAGCAACGCCTGGATTTAGCCTTTGATTATGCCCGCTCAGGTTTCTTCACGGAAGCGGCCGAAAGTCTGCGCGGTATCGACAAGAAGGCGAACGATGGCTCAGTCCCAATCTGTCTGTATACGCTCGCCGCCTTCCTCGAAAAGCTGAGCCATCCAGACGCGGCGAAGATCCGCGAAGAAGCTAAAATCGCCTCACCTGCCTACTGCTTCCCGAGCCGCCTCGAAGAGATGCTCATTCTCGAGGAACAAACCAAGCGAGATCCTCGCGATGCCAAAGCCCCCTACTATCTCGGCAATCTCCAGTATGATCGCCGCCGCCACACCGAGGCGATTCACAACTGGCGAAAATCCGCTCAGCTTGATCCCACCTTCTCCACCGTTTGGCGCAACCTTGGCATCGGTTATTACAACATCCTCCACGACGAATCTAAAGCTGTGCGCGCCTTCGGCAAGGCCTTTGCCTCAAACGCTGACGACGCACGCGTACTCTTCGAGCGAGATCAGCTTTGGAAACGCCTCGGCCGCCCGCTCACTCGCCGTCTCAAAGAATTAGAAGCCTATCCAACCCTGGTCGAACGCCGCGACGATCTAAGCGTAGAACTCGCCACTCTCTATAACCAAACCAATCAATCGGCAAAAGCCCTGCAACTCTTAGCCGCTCGCCGCTTTCAACCCTGGGAGGGCGGCGAAGGCCTCGCCATCGCCCAATATGTCCGCGGCCACGTGGCGCTCGGTAGAGCCGCTCTCACTAAACACTCCTTCGACACGGCAATCGAGCATTTTCAAAGCGCTCTCCGTATCCCGCAAAACTTGGGCGAAGCCAGACATGTGCTCGCCAATCAGAGCAACATCTTCTATTGGCTGGGCGTCGCTCAAGCTGGGGCAGGGAATCGCCCCGCCGCGAAGCAGGCATGGCAAACGGCCATTTCTCAGTCAGGCGATTTTCAGCAAATGGCCGTCAAGACATTTTCAGAGATGACCTTCTATTCAGCCCTTTCACTCGCTCGTCTTGGCAAACCGCAGTCGACCGTCAAAATTGCAAGCGATCTCTTACATTATGCCCGCCAACTTGCGAGCCAAAAGCCCACAATCGATTATTTCGCAACCTCACTCCCCACCATGTTGCTTTTCAATGATGACCTGCCAAAGCGCCAGCGCCTCACCGTCGCAGTCTTGCGCGCCCAAGCCAGTTTGCTCCGAAGGAAGTCCGCTATGGCCATCGCGATCTTAAAGAAGATTCTCGCCGAAGACCCGAGCCACGAATTCGCCTTCGATCTTCTCGAAGAAATTCCGTTCCTCACCAAGCCGGAGACTCGCCCTTGACCGAAACCCACATTCAAGCCCGTTTCGTCTGGTTCATTTGCAGCGCTGCCGCCATGGGAGGCCTGCTCTTCGGTTATGACTGGGTTGTCATCGGAGGAGCCAAGCCCTTCTACGAAAGCTTCTTTGGCCTCACCACCGCGCAACAAATAGGTTGGGCGAATAGCTGCGCTCTCCTGGGCTGCCTGGCCGGATCGCTATTCTCCGGTTGGGCAAGTGACCGCTTCGGTCGCAAACGCCTGCAAATTGTCGCCGCTCTCCTCTTTGCCATTTCCTCCATCTTTACCGGTCTCGCTGGCTTATTCTCCACCTTCGTCTCTTGGCGAATCATGGGCGGTGTCGCCATCGGAATCGCCTCCAACGTTTCGCCTACCTACATCGCCGAAGTAAGCCCCGCTGCCTGGCGCGGCCGTTTGGTTTCACTCAATCAACTGACGATCGTCATCGGTATCCTGGCCGCGCAAATCGTGAACTGGCTCATCGCCGAAAAAATACCCGCCGGTGCCACCGCCGAAATGATTCGCCATTCGTGGAACGGCCAAGTGGGTTGGCGTTGGATGTTTGCAGCTGTCGTAGTCCCTTCCATTGTTTTCTTTCTCGCCATGCTCTTTGTTCCCGAGAGCCCACGCTGGCTAATGAAGCAAGGCTTGGTCGAAGACGCCCGCCGCGTTCTCACTCGCATCGGAGGCATCAGCCACGCCGACGCCGTGATTACCGAAGCCAAAGACACTGTGTCGCCATCTCACGATGCCAAACCCCATTTTTTAGAGCTTTTCTCAAAAGGCGTCTATCCGATGCTCGTCATCGGCATCGCCCTGGCTGTTCTTCAACAGTGGAGCGGTATCAATGTAATTTTCAATTACGCCGAAGAAATCTACCGCAGCGCTGGCTATGGAGTCAGCGATGTCCTCTTCAACATCGTCATCACCGGCACTGTGAATCTCATTTGTACCCTGATTGCCCTTACCTTTGTCGACAAATTCGGCCGCCGCCCCCTGATGCTCATCGGGTGCGCTGGCGTTGGTGTTTCTCATTTCTTAATTGGACTGGCCTACAAACTCCATCTGGGCGGCCTTCCCGTCCTGCTATTCACCCTCTGCACCATCGGCTGCTATGCGATGTCTCTTGCTCCTGTCACCTGGGTGTTGATCTCCGAAATCTTCCCCAATCGCATCCGCGGCGTCGCCATATCCATCGCCGTATCTGCCCTCTGGCTCGCGTCCTTCCTGCTCACCCTTACGTTTCCTATAATTTCGCAACTACTCGGCCCCGCGGGCACCTTCTGGTTGTACTCTGGCATTTGTGCCTTAGGCTTCCTGTTCATCCTCGCGAAGGTGCCCGAAACGAAAGGGAAATCGCTCGAAGAGATTGAGCATCAGGCCCTGTCGGTGGGTGGATAATTGAACCAAACGAAAACCGTCGGCGTTTCACTGCTCGCAAGCCTCGCTCTCATTTGCCGCGCGGCCCAGCCCGTTCACTTAGTTCCTTGGCCGCAAAAAGTCCGCATCTTCTACGCTTTAACCGATCCGCACGTCCCGCCCTCCTTGCGCGAACCCGCCACACTCCTGCCGCTTTCCGGAGTCCACGCCATCGCGGTCGCTACCGACGGTGCCTTCTGGTTTGGCGCCTACCATGGCCTCGTCCGCTTCGACCGGAAATCGGCACTGCAGGATCAAATGCAATATTTCGCTGGCCCCCGCTATCTCCCAGACGACAACGTTCTCCGTATCGAAGCTGATCCAGCAGCCGGCGTCTGGGTTCGCACCCAAACCGGCGTCTCCCACATCGAACTCCGCCCCATGACTCTCGCCGCCAAAGCCACCATCTTCGAAGATCGAATTCAAACCCGCCACAACCGCCACGGCTTAGTCTCACCCTCGAATCTCCAAACCCCCGGCGATCTCTCGTCCAATCAAACTCGTGACGACGACAACGATGGCCTCTGGACCTCCATGTACGCTGCCGCCGAATGCTTCCGCTATGCCGTCACAAAATCCGACGAAGCACTCAACAACGCCCGCCGCGCCACCGAAGCCGTTCTCTTTCTTGAACAAGTCACTGGCATCCCTGGCTTTCCCGCCCGCTCGTTTATTCGCAAAGGCGAACCCATGCCGCACGACGGCGAGTGGCATTGGACCTCCAACGGTGAATACTACTGGAAAGGCGACACCAGTTCAGATGAAATCGTGGGTCACATGTTCCTCTACGGCATCGCCTTCGATCTTTTGCCCGACGAATCGCTCAAAAGACACATCGCCAAAACCGCCGCCCGTATCATGAATCACATTCTCGACCATGGCTACTATCTCGTAGGTCCCATCGGCAAACCGACAACCTGGGGCCGCTGGTCGCCTGAATATTTCAAAAAAGAACGTGCCGATAGTCCTTTAAACAGTCTCGAATTACTGAGCTTTCTCAAAACCGCCGAGCACCTCACTCACAACCCGCGCTTCGCCGCCGAATATAAAAAGGTCGCCATCGAAATGGGCTACGCCCAACTCACCACCCGCTATTTGGAACTCCGCGAAGAAATCAACTATTCCGACGAAGAACTAGCCATGCTCTCGTTCGATCCCTTGTTTCGCTACGAGACCGACACCAGCTTAAAAGAGCGTTACTATCGCCCCGCTCTCAATTCCTGGTGGGCCAACGAGCAGCGCGAACACAATCCCCTCTGGACCATCCTCTACGCAACCGCCTTTCCCGACGCTCCCGTAGACCTCGGTGTCGCGGCTCACACCCTGTACCGCACGCCGATCGATCTCATCGATTGGCCCGTCACCAACTCGACTCGCGCAGACGTAGTAATGGATTCAACCCGCGATCGCTTCCAACAACCGCAATCCAAAACCCTCCTGCCGCCCGACGAATTACCCGTTATGAAATGGAACAGCAACCCTTTCGAAATTGATCGTAAATCGGACGCCCGCAGCGAAGACGATGGTGCCGCTTTCTTGCTGCCGTACTGGATGGGCCGGTACCGCCGGTTGTTACTTGGTAACTAAAACATCATACAAATTCATCCAGTTGCAACGCCGCCCGTATTACCATAAACAACTGAATGCAGGTACTTGTACTGGACAAACCAATGCGAACATTTTTCCTTCTTTCGCTTTTCAGCGCCATGCTCGGTGCGCAGACATTTACCGGAAACATCGCTGGCCGGGTCACCGACTCATCCGGCCTGCCCGTTCCGCATGTGGATGTTGTGGTCACCGAAATCTCAACCAACAGCATCACGAAAACCGTCACCAACGAAGTGGGCGATTACACCGCCGCCTTCCTCAAACCCGGCACCTATCGAGTCGTCTTCGGCGCCAAGGGCTTCAAAGAAGCCGTCCAGAACGAGATCCAACTCCAACTCGATCAGCGCTTTCGTTTAGATCAAATGCTCCAAGTCGGTGCCGTCTCCGAAAGAGTGGAAGTCACCGCCACGCCATTGGAGGTCAATTACGACTCGCCTGAGGCCGCCAACGGTGTGGGTTCGGTGCAAATCGAAAACGTCCCCGAAATGGTGAATAGCTCCCGCGGCCGTTCGCCCTTCTTGCTCGCCAAACTGCTCCCGGGCGTCGTCTCCACAAGCTCCAACAACAGCAACATCAACAACTTCAGTTTCGGTGGCGGTCGCCCCGACACGAACGAATTGTTGATCGATGGCCTGCCCACCACCAATCCCTCCGATAACACATACACCTTCACCCCCTCGCCCGACTCCATTGGTGAATTCAAAGTCATCACCTTCGCCTTCTCCGCAGAATTCGGCCACACTGGCGGTGGCGTCTTGATGGCTACCTCCAAACAGGGGACCAACGAATTCCACGGCAGCCTTTACGAATACTTCGGTAACCGTATCCTAAACGCGCGCAGCTTCTTCCAGGCTCAAAACAATCAGCGCTACATCGTCAATGATCCCGGCTTCACCTTCGGCGGTCCCGTCCTCGCACCGCACTACAATGGCCGCAACAAAACGTTCTTCTTCCTCGATCTCAACTACACCGATAACGCCACTCCCAGCAACAATCTCTCCCTCACCCCCACGGCATTGGAGCGCAGCGGAGATTTCTCCCAAACCAATGGCGGAGGCGTGACCATTTACGACCCCGCAACCACCACCACCGATGCTAATGGCGATATCTTCCGCACCCAGTTTCCGAACAACAAGATCCCAGCCAGCCGTATTGACCCTGTCGCCGCCAAAATCGCCGCCTATTTCCCCAACCCCAATGGCTCCTTCAATGGCGGCAACAACTTTCGAGAAAACGCCTCCAATTACAACACCACACTCCAAGGTCTTGTCAGAGTGGATCAAAACGTGGGCGACAACGACAAACTGTTCGCTCGTTACGGCCGCTACAATCCCAATAATCCCGCGGTGAACATCTACAACAATGCCGCCAATCCCAATAACACCAGCGGCTGGTATGACAACCAAGCCGGCCTCGGCTGGACCCACATCATCAGTCCCACCGTCTTCAATGATTTCCGTGTCGGTTTCGTGCAAGAGATCAACTACAACCTGGCTGGAGGTTCTTCCGTTCCAAATCTTGGCCTGCAGGGCGTCTCACTAAGTGCGTTCCCCGATATCTCCATGAGCAACTACCTGAGCCTGGGCGCGAGTTCTCCGTTTCACGATCGTGACCGCAGTTACGTCTTCAACGAAGTGCTCGAAGTGCAACGTGGCCGCCACTCTATGAAGTTCGGTGGCGATTATCGCCGTCAAATGTACAACTACTGGAACCCCAGCCCCGCTGGCAACTCACTCTCCGGCTACTACAGTTTCGATTCCACCTTCACCTCAGTTACAGCCAACCCCAGCAGCGGCTGGGACCTTGCTGACCTCCTCCTCGGCATTCCCACCCAAACCCAGATCAGCTTGGAAGACTACACCTACCGCGAAAACATCAACAGTGCCTCGCTCTTCTTCCAAGACGATTTCAAAGTCAATAAAGACCTCACCGTCAATCTTGGCCTGCGCTGGGAATGGGATGGCCCTTATTCCGAAGCCAACAATCAATTCGCTAACTTTTATCCCAACGTTGTGAATTCGCAAACCGGCAACCTGGGCAGCGTACTCTTCGCCGGTCAAAACGGTGCACCCACTCACTTCATGCCCAATATCTACCACGATTTCCTCCCGCGCGTCGGTTTCGCCTGGAACGCTGCGAAAAACACTGTCGTTCGTGGCGGTGTCGGCTTCTTCCGTCTCCCCAATATCGGCTTCTATCAGTTCGGCCCGCTCTCCAAATACGTCCAACAAGCCACATTCCAAAGCACCGACGGCGGTATCACACCGGCTCTCTATCTCGACCAGGGTGTGCCCGCCGTCCCGTATTATGTCGACGCAAACGGCAATCCAGAAGTCCCCGCCAGTCTCACGAATCCCACCTCGAGTGTCACAGAGATCGATACCCGCGTCAGAACCCCGTATAACATCGCTTGGCAGTTCGGCATCCAGCATCAATTCGGTTCGTGGTTCGCCGATCTCGGTTACGAAGCCTCCAAGGGTGTGAAGTTGCCCATCGTATTGCCCTCTTATGATCAAGTGCCTGTCAATGAGTGGGCCAACGGCAGCCAGGCCCTGCGCCCCTTTCCCCAGTATGCCGGTGTCACCTACTTGACCATGGATGGCAACTCCAATTACCAATCCCTGCAAGCCAAACTCGAACATCGCTGGAAAGATGATTTCGTCGTATCCATCGCCTACACCTTTAGCAAACTCCTCGACGATGTCGATGAAGTGGCCGATTCCAACAGCCGCGCACACCGGCAAGGCGTGCAGAACGTCTACAACTTAGCTGGTGAGTGGGGCATCGGCGGCTACGATATTCCACAACGCTTCGTCGCCAATTTCGTCTACGCTTTGCCCTTCGGCTATGGCAAGCGCTATGGCGCCAACACTCCGGTCTTGAAAGATGTCATCGGCGGCTGGGAATTGGCTGGCATCGCCGAGTATCAAGTCGGCCAACCCCTCCCCATCACCCAGCCCAACTTGAACGCCAATACCGCCTTCACCGAAGCGCAGCGTCCCAACGGCACCGGCTTGGGCGTCTTTTCCGGAACCCAGACTCTCGCCGAATGGTTCAACACCGCCGCCTTCTCCGAAGCGCCCGCCAACACTCTCGGCAGCGCCTCTCGCTTCCCGCTGCACGGCCCCGGCCTCGAAAACTGGGACATGGCTCTGCAACGCAATTTCATGATTCGCGAAAACATGAAACTTCAATTCCGCGGCCAGTTTTTCAACGCTTGGAATCACGCCAATTTCAGTAATCCGAATGGCAATGTCACCAGTCCTTCCTTTGGCGCCATCACCGGCTCCGCCGCCGGACGCGTCACTCAGGTTGTTCTGCGACTCTTTTTCTAGTTAACTATGTTATTCCCAGCTCTCCTGCTCGCCGCGCAAATCAGCGTTATCGCTCATCGCGGCGAGCATCTCTCTCACGTCGAAAACACGCTCTCCGCCTTTCAAGGTGCCATTGACGTCGGTGCCGATTTCTTTGAACTCGATGTCCGAACCACCTCCGATGGCCGCCTTGTCCTCATGCACGATAACACCGTTAACCGCACCACCAATGGCAAAGGCAAAGTGCGCGAAATGACTTTCGATCAAATCCGCGCTCTCGACGCCGGCGGCAACCAAGTGCCTACCTTCGAAGAAGCGCTCTCCCTTGCTCACCGCAGAATCGGCGTCTACGTCGATTGTAAAGACATTTCGCCCTCTGATTTAGTCAATGCACTCGAAAAGGCTGACATGAATGACAAAGTCGTCATCTACGGCGGTGCTGGCTTCTTGAAGCACGTTCTTGACCTCCGCCCCACACTCAAAGTCATGCCCGAAGCCGATAACGCCGCAAACCTCTCCAAACTCGAAAGCGAAATGTCGCTCAAAGTTGTTGCATTCGATGCCGGTGATTTCAAAGACGAAGTCATCCAGGTCGCCAAACAATCCCACAGTGACATCTTCGTCGATCGTCTCGGCGCCGCCGATAATCCCGACGCCTGGCAAGACGCCCTCAATCGCGGCGCCACCGGCATTCAGACCAATCGCCCAGCGGAGCTGATCAAGTTTTTGCGCGCTCAGGGCTTGCATCGCTAGGCCGCTGCAGCACGGCACACAATAATCCAACCAGAACCGCGATCCCCGCAAGCTGTAGATACAGATTCTGGTAACCGCCCGCCAAGTTCCCCGCTTGGCGAGCTTTGTCTAGCAGCGTCTCTGAATAATAGGGAATCGTAAAACCGCAAATCCCCCACGCGGAAAACACCAACCCATAGTTGCCGCCGATATGCGATGCGCCGAAATAATCGGCACACAAAGAAGGCATCAGCGCCAGATAACCACCATAGGCGAAAGCCGCGCAACACAGCCCCGCCAGTACTTGCCCAAACGTTGAGGCATCGCGCAGGAAAACAAGGCACGCAAGCGCGGAAACGCCGGCCATGCCAAAGAGCGCCGCCTTGCGGCCAAACCTGTCCGACAACCAACCCCATGTGAGTCTCCCTACTCCGTTGCACGCTCCCATAATGCCCACCGCCCAGCCAATCGCAAACGGAATACTCTTCCCTGCCACTTCCTGAATCAGCGGCGCCGCCTGTCCGATTGCCGTCGTTCCTACCGACGTTCCCAGATACAGAATTGCCCACAGCAAATAGAATTGCCACGTGGAAAGCATTTCTCCCACAGTCGTGTGTGCCGTCTGCGTCACCACGGTCGGAGGTTTCCAACCCTCCGGCTGCCAGCCGTTCGGCGGGTCGCGAAGCAACTGCGCGAGTCCCACAATTACGACAAACGTGATCCCGCCCATAATCAGAAACGTCCGCGGAATCGTCTCATGATAGGCCGCGCTATCATGGCCAATCAGCTTCTCAATCAGCGGGCTCCAAAACCAGGAACTCATCCCCGACCCCATCACCGAAAGACCCACCATCCGGCCGCGTTGATCCGGAAACCACTTAATCAGGTTCGCAATCGGTGCTACATACGCCGCCCCACCGCCAAATCCACCAATCACACCATAGCCAATGATTAGCACCGTCAACGAATGGCCACCGAAAGCCGACACGACCGAGCCCAGCGCCACTAGCGACCCTCCTAACGACAAAAGCACCCGTGGACCTTTCCTGTCTTGCAGCCATCCGCCCACCACTGCCCCCACGGCCACCGCCGCGAAGCTATACCGGTTCGGCGCGATCGTCTGTGCCTTGCTCCATCCGTGCAGCACCCCCAGCGGTATTCGAAATACCGACCACGAATAGACGATCGTCACCACAAGCTGAATGCAAAACGCCAGCGCCGCAAATCGCCATCGCCCGGCTTTTCTGGTGCTTGCCTCTATCGCCACGGAGGTCGACGCCATAATCATCTGATTACATCAAATGGATCTCGAACCTCACTGCGTCATATGTACGACCCCAGCCTGCGCTCCTGGTTGCTTGGCTCCAATCCCGCACTCAGCGTCTCTCAATTCGTTGAGTCTAGGTTCCGGCTGGCGCGAAGCGAACAGAAGAGAAAATTCACCTCAATATTGAAGGAGTCAGCGTTGAGGCGGCAAGCGCGAAGAGCGAACGCGCTTTCACAGGTCTCGTCCTCGGATGCGACGTCAATGTCATCCGTTGAGATACTAAATCGCAATTTTGAAAATTCAAACCCAAATCCCCATCCGCTTCGTAAAATCCCTGTAAGTCATTGAAACAGAACCCTGACCGGCAGGGAGGCGTACACGCCCGCAAAGGGTGTATTTTTGAGTCACAGCTCGATCACATTTTTTATTTCCAATCCTTTCTTTCACTTACAGGAACTTTTTCGTTCATCGCGAACGCCCGTTCGGCAAACTCAACGCAGGAGTAAGAATTTCGAAAATGTTCATGGACACTCATAACCCCGCGCTGAACGCCGTCAAACACGGCCTCACCGCCCGGACTACAATTCTCAACGGCGAAGATCCCGCCAAACTCGACGCGCTCGTCGATTTCTGGCTCGCCCAATATGAAAACCCCGCCGAGGGTTCCTTCTTCTTCCGCCTAGTCGAATACTGCGCCCAAGCCGATTGGGAACGCATTCGCGTCAACCGCTGGTATCAAAACATCCTCGCCGGCATCGCCAACGATCTCAACTTCTGGGGCGCCGACGACAAAATCGATTTCAATCTCGCTCTGCGTTACCGCACCACTCACGATCGCAACTTCACCCGCGCCTTCAAAATGCTCGATTCCAATTGGAAAGCCCACGTCGCCAAAGAAGAACGCGCCGAAAAAGCCCGCAAAATGGAAGAAGAAAAGAAACAACGCGCCGCCGCCGCCAAAGCCAAGGAAGAAGCCAAGGCCAACGACGGCTGGGACTCCGACATCCCCAGACCCGACATGATTTACGTCCTCAACAGCGACACCGGCGAGCGCTACTCCATGGACGGCAAAGAATACTACCCCGGCCCACCCGATTGGGTCCCGCAAAAAATCGTCCCCGGCGTCTTCGGCCCGCTCGACCCTTCGAACTGGTACAACACCATGCTCGAACTCAAACGCCAAGGCAAACTCCACACCATCTTCCAGCAACCGGAGCCCGAGCCAGCCCAAGGAGCACCCGATGGAGCCGCGCCCGAAGGAAGCGCAACGTGAATCCGCCAGTTCCCCGGTCCGATCCCCCGACTCAGAACCCTGACCGTGAGGCCGGGGTCCCCGGCCATACTTCGTACCAAGGGAGGGGTACGCGAGCGCAGCGAGCGTCTTCAGGCCCACAGAAGCCGAACGGGACGGACTTCTCCGTCCTACATCTCAGCGCCACAACCGTCAATCAACCAACTTCGGTCGACAGAGCTGTCCGTCCCCATCGGCATGACCGGACAGCAAGCCTCAGTGCCGTGCCTTGCCGTCACGCTACCTCTTTATATGCATCCACTTCTCAATATCCGGCTTAAATTCATCGAATAAATGAATCGCCCCATCAATCAAAATCGTGTCCGACCCGGCAATGAAAATTGCCTTTCCGTTGTGAAACCGGTCCGGCCACCACGTACGCGAAATCGCCGCGGCACCATAGTCTCCAAAAAACTCGCTATATGCCGGCATCATGCCTCCGTCGTCGCTATGCCGCCAAACCGTATGCAAGAACGCGTCCCCGGCGCGGGCCCCATAGCTCTTATGCGTCGATCGAAAAAATCGCGTGTCCTCGTGGTCAATCGCCCGAACCGGCGACATAATGCTCCGCTGAATCAAATACTGCCCGAAGTGCGATGCATATCTGACTGCGTAGGCGTCCCCACCCTGCCCCCACTCGCTTGGCCTGTCGCGCGCCTGGTCAATCCCCGCGCCCATGCCTGCAAAAACCAAATTCTCAACATCGAAAAAGTGTCGCGCGTCATATTTCACTTTTTCCTTCACCGTCATCCTCTCCCACTGAGCCTCGGGTGGATGCGACTGGACAACTGCGTCGGGTGGCTGCACTGGTTGTTGTTGTGCTTCTGGCACCGCCTTCTGCTCCTGAGCAAACACGGCTACGCTCAAAAAACACACAGCCGGAAAAATGATTCGAAAAACCCCCATACAAGCATTCGACGTGAATCGAGTGGAACTTTGTTCCCTCGTCGAATCACTAGCCTCATCGCCTTTTCTTCCCCGCCTAGGTCCACCGTTTTTGGGAGAGATCCTCAACCGGTTGCCCACCTATACCACGTGGCCACTGCCATCGTTAGTCAAGAAGAGGTTCTGCACTGGCTCGCCTTGCGCCTCGTTCCCGGGTTAGGTACCGTCGGTGCTCTCAAACTCCTCGATAAACTAAAATCTCCCCAAGCCATCTTCCGCGCCTCCGCCACCGAGCTCGAAGGCGCCGGCGTCAGTCCAGCCCAAGCGCGCAACATCTCCTCCGGTTGCTCGTTCGAAGACGCGCTCGATCAGCAGCAAAAAATGCTCAGCGCTGGCGCCGAACTCATCACCATTCAAGATCCGCGTTACCCGCGCCGCCTTCGCGAGATTTTTGATCCGCCCATCATCCTCTTCGCCATCGGCCGCACTGAACTTCTCTCGGCCCTGGCAATTGCTGTCGTTGGTACCCGCAGTCCAACTCCTTACGGCATGGCCGTCGCCGAACGCGTAAGCGCAGATCTCGCTCGCGCCGGTCTCACCATCATCAGCGGCATGGCCCGTGGCATTGATACTTCCGCCCACCAAGCCGCGCTGAAAGAAAATGCCGATACCATCGCCGTCCTCGGCTGCGGCGTCGATGTCGTTTACCCTTCCAACAATCGCCGTCTCTATGATGAAATTGCCGCCAAAGGCCTTATCCTTTCTGAATTCCCCATCGCCTCGCCCGCCTATCCGCAAAACTTCCCCATCCGCAATCGCATCGTAAGTGGACTTTCTGTTGGTGTCCTCATCGTGGAAGGTGCACAACATTCCGGCTCCGCCATCACCGCTCGTCTTGCCATGGACCAAGGCCGAGAAGTCTTCGCCATCCCCGGCAACATCACCTCCAAAATGAGCTGGGGCCCTAACCTATTAATAAAGGAAGGCGGCGCAAAGCTGGTTCAGGAGTGGAGCGACATAACCAATGAACTTCCTGCCACGATACGTCGCGAACTCGTCGCCAAGGCTCAGCAAAAAATGTTATTTGAAGGCTCTGACCCCTCGGCGGAAGCGCTCGTCCCACCCCCGCCCGATGCCCTCGAAGAGCCCCAAAAAGCCCTCGCGCGCCGTTTGGTGAATTCCCTGCAAGTTGATGAACCTAAACAACTTGATTCGTTGCTTGAATCTTTTGAGGGCGTCTCCTCATCTGAGTTGATCAGCGCCCTGTTCGACCTGGAGATGAACGGCTTGGTTCGCCAACTTCCCGGAAAGAAGTTTGTGAAAGTGTGGTAAAAGGGTAGCGATCTCCTCTTTGGGCTTCGTTCAGGGTTAGCCCCAAATCGCAACTAGTTAATAATAGGTAAACAAAAGAATCGGTATGGCAAAATCGCTCGTCATCGTTGAATCCCCGGCGAAGGCGAAAACTATCGGGAAATACTTAGGCAAGCAATTCATCGTGAAGGCTTCGCTTGGGCATGTGAAAGACCTGCCCAAAAAAGACTTGGCCGTCGACGTTGAGCATGACTTCACCCCTAAGTACGAAGTCATCGAAGGTAAGAAAAAGCTCATCGCCGAGTTGAAGGCTGCCGCCAAAGACGTCGATAACGTCTTCCTCGCTGCCGACCCTGACCGCGAAGGCGAAGCCATCTGCTGGCATTTGCAGGAAGAACTCGAACCGAAGAAACCGGGTAAGCCTGCGTTCTTTCGGGTGATGTTCAACGAAATCACCGCCAGCGCTGTGCAAAAAGCATTCGAAAAGCCGCTGCAGGTCAACATTCATCTGGTGGAAGCCCAGCAGGCTCGCCGTGTGCTCGATCGCTTAGTCGGTTACAAAATTTCGCCGTTGCTTTGGGATAAGGTACGCCGCGGTCTCTCCGCCGGCCGCGTCCAGACCGTCGCCCTGCGCTTGATTGTCGAACGCGAACGCGAAATCCGCGCCTTCATCAAGCAGGAATATTGGACCATTGACGTTGCCCTCAACGCCAAAAAGGCCCCGGTCTTAAATGCGCGTCTTAATAAGCGCGCCAACGAAACGCCCACGATCCCGAACGAAGCGGAAGCCACCACAATCGTCACCGATCTTGATGGCGCGGCCTATACAGTCAAGTCGGTTGCTACTCGCGAGAAGAAGCGCAATCCCGTCGCGCCGTTCATCACGTCCACCTTGCAACAGGAATCGTCGCGCAAATTGCGCTTCAGCGTCAAGCGCACCATGATGCTCGCCCAAGGACTCTACGAAGGCAAAGAACTCGGGGAAGAAGGCGCCACCGGGTTGATCACCTATATGCGTACCGATTCCACTCGCGTCTCCGATGACGCGCTGGGTGAAGTGCGCGCCTTCGTCGCCGAACGCTACGGCGAAGAGTTCGTACCGAAAACGGCCAACGTTTATAAGACCAAGAAGGACGCGCAAGACGCCCACGAAGCCATTCGCCCCACCTCTGTCCTCCGCACTCCGGAGATGATGGAAAAGTACCTGGCCGAAGATGAATTGAAACTCTATCGCCTCATCTGGATGCGCTTCATCGCTTCGCAAATGAATCCGGCCCTGCTCGACCAAACCACCATCGACGTTGCCGCCGAAGGCAAAAGCAAAACTCCGTACATCTTCCGCGCCACTGGTAGCGTTCTCAAGTTCGAAGGCTTTTTGAAAGTTTACGAAGAAGGCAAAGATCAGAAAGACGATGAAGACGAGGATCTCAAACACAAGCTGCCCGCCGTTACCGAAGGCGAGGCGCTCAAGTTCAAAGAGATCCTGCCCGAACAGCACTTCACCGAGCCGCCGCCTCGCTACAACGAAGCCACGCTCGTCAAGAAGCTCGAATCCGATGGCGTTGGCCGTCCGTCCACTTATGCGTCCATCCTCTCTACCATTCAGGATCGCGAGTATGTAAAGAAAGAAGGCGGTAAGTTCGTTCCCACCGAACTCGGCATGGTCGTTACCGACTTGTTGCTCGAAAGCTTCAGTGATCTCTTCGATGTGACGTACACCGCCCGCATGGAAGAGGAACTTGACGAAATCGAAGACGGCAAGCTCGAATGGCGCGTCGCGATGGCCGATTTCTACGGCCGCTTCGAAAAAGATTTAGACCACGCCGCGCGCAACATGACCGACATCAAGCGCATGGAGCGGCCTACCGATCTGATCTGCGACAAGTGCGGCAAGCCCATGGTCATCAAGTGGGGCAAGCACGGCAGCTTCATTGCCTGCACCGGCTATCCCGAGTGCACCAACACCCGTGAACTAACCGTCGATCTACCCGATATCGACAAATCCGGCGGCGACCTCGGCGAGCAGGATGAAACGGAATACTGTGAAAACTGCGGCCGCCCGATGGTTCTCAAAAAAGGCCGCTTCGGTACCTTCTTTGCTTGCTCCGGCTATCCCGAATGTAAGACCACAAAGCAAATCGGCGGCGAGCAGCGCAAAGACGTCCCGCTCGAAGAGAAGTGCCCGCAGTGCGATAGCAACCTGGTTCAAAAGTATGGCCGCTACGGCGAATTTGTCGCTTGCAGCAACTACCCGAAGTGCAAGTTCGTCAAGCAAAAGACAATCGGCGTCCCGTGCCCGAATTGCAGCCAGGGCGAAGTGGTGGAGCGCCGCTCCAAACGTGGTCGAACCTTCTTTGGCTGCAATCGCTATCCCGAATGCGATTTCGTCGCTTGGGGCAAGCCCATTCTCGAAAAATGCCCCGAATGCGGCAGCAGCTATTTGATCGAAAAGTATCTCAAAGCGGGCCCGTTTGCTCAATGCCCGAACAAAGAATGTAAGTACAAGCATCCGCTTGAGGTACCGACAGAAGCCAGCGTGGCCTAGACCGTCTCGGCTGGCGTCGACGCCACCGTGATCGCAATCTTCTGTTCGCCCAAGTATTGATGCTTCGCCGTTAAGTGAATCGTGCCCGCTTCGGGCTTGGCCTTGATCCAGATCGCGCCTGCGCCGCCTACGAGCCCGAATGGGTTCTCGCCGATGATCTCGCCCGGTCCGTCAATCGTCAGCGCCACAGCGCCGCTGGCGAATTGTTGGGTATTGCCGTATTCGTCGGTCACGCGCAGCAAGACGCGTGTGCAGTCGCTGCCGTTACCCAGCAGCGTGTTATCGTCTGGCTCAACCAGAAGCTTGGCATCCACTCCTTTGCCCGAATAGTTTTTGGTAATAACCAGCTTGCCGCCGATATAGCCTTCAATTCGTAAGTCGCCCCACGGATTTAGCGGCAGGTTACTCAGGTCCACCATAAACGGCGCGTACTTGAGATGAGGATAAGTCTTTCGGTCCGGATCTGCTTCCGTATGTAGAGCCCCGTCGATATAGAGTTTCAAATGCTCACAGTTTGAGCACACCGGCATAAGCCCCGGGCCGCCGGCTTCAGAGTGGTCGCCGCTCGACCAGTTGAACGCCGGCTCCAGCACCACTTCGTCGCTCGGCTCGCATTGTGATTTGTAGAATCCGGCCGCCGGCTTCGGAATCCG
>CAVYUL010000092.1:0-154394 GCA_963771405.1 Bryobacterales bacterium | reverse complement strand
AGGCCAACCCTTGGACCGCCAGTTCAGGACAACCAGGTTTTGCGGGTGAGCAATCGGCAGTGAACGAACCAGCATGGCGTCCATGAAACTGTAAATGGCGGTGTTCGCGCCAATGCCGAGCGCGAGCGAAAGAATTGCTACCAGCGTGAATGCTCTTGATTTGCGCAGACCGCGAAAGGCGAAGCCAAGATCTCGAATGAGATCTTCGATGAGATTCGTGCGGCGCGTGTCTCGGCAATGCTCCTTTGTAACGCTGACGGAACCAAATTCCCGCCTGGCCGCAAGCAGAGCTTCGGATTCACTCATCCCTTCCGCCATCCATTGTTTTGTCAACTGTTGGATGTGCAGATCCATTTCCCGTTCCATATCGCTTTCGAAACGCGAGCGCTGGAATAGAGCCCGCAGGCGTTGAGTGATGATGCGTGTGACTCTCACGGATTTACTTTTTTCTCAGGCGCGTTGAATGAGTAACTGGACAGCGGAGGAAAGGCGATCCCAACTTTGCAACTCGCGCTCCAGTTGTTTTTTACCTTCACGGGTGAGTGAGTAGACCTTCGCCGGGCGGCCCAGTTCGGAATCGCGCCAATCGGCCGTAAGCCAGCCCTGTTGTTCGAGGCGGTAGAGCGCCGGGTAGAGGGAGCCTTGTCCAACGGATAGAACCTCGTCGGACAGGAGTTGAATCTTTTTGGCGATGCCCCAACCGTGGAGCGGCTCGCGGGCGATCGTTTTCAGGATCAACAGATCCAGGGTGCCTTGGAGGAGATCGGAGGGTTTCGGCATATTTGAGACCTCGACTATCGACAATATACCTCGATTATCGACAACTGGCAAGCAGTTATTTGCGGTTTAGATTTGTGGGCTGAGAGTTGGCTGATGGTGTATGCTGACTGACGCTGTTATTCCACACTTGGAGGAATTTCTGTAATGGGTCTTACACTTAGTTCGTCTTCAGTAGCGGCTCTGCTTTTGTTAGCAAGCATGCCTGTTTTCGCTGCGAAACAGTCGCAAAGTTTCGGGAAAGAACTGCTTTTTGAAGTAAATGAATCGCAGGCGGCGCCGGAAGGCCGATTTCTGGCGCGGACAGGGTCGTATCAACTATTTCTTTCGGACGACGGGGCAACTTTTCGTTTTCGACAGTCAGCCGTCCATTTGAATTTCATTGACGCCGATGCAAAAGGCGCCGTTCGAGGCTTTTCAGAAAGTGCGGCGAAAGTAAATTATTTCCGCGGCGCCGATCCAAAGAACTGGCGGCGGAATGTGCCGCTCTTCGAAAAAGTACGATATTCGGGCCTTTATCCAGGGGTTGACGCGGTGTTCTATGGCAACGAGGGAGCACTGGAATATGACTTGGTAGTTGCGCCGAACGCGGATCCGGGCAGGATTCGCCTGCAATTGCAGTCTTATGAATCGCCGAAGATTACTAAAAACGGAGATCTCGTCGTTTCGTTGCCGGAGGGTGAACTGCGATTCCATGCGCCGAAGGCGTATCAAATGAGCGATTCCACCCGGACACCGATTCAGGCTGCCTATTCGATTAGTCCCGACCATTCGGTGAGTTTCACTATCGGCGCGTACGACCACGCCAAAACCTTAGTGATCGACCCAGTGCTTTCTTACTCGACATTTCTGGGCGGGTCCGACGATGAAGGCATGTTTGGAATTAAGCGCGATAGCGCTGGGAATATTTATCTTTCGGGCGAAACATCCTCGATTGATTTTCCGATCAAGAACGGAGTCCAGACGGTTGAAGGCGGAGATTACGATGCCTTCGTCAGTAAGTTCGACCCGACCGGAAAGCATCTCATTTACTCCACTTATCTGGGCGGCAGCGCGTTTGATCACGCGGTGGGAGTAGCAGTAAACGGCAATGGCGAAGCGTTCGTGGCCGGTGTGACGCAATCGGCAAACTTTCCCACCAAGAACGCACTGCAGAGCACTCTAAAGGGAACGGCCAACGCATTTGTGGCGCATCTGGCGAAGTGTGGCGACGAACTGATCTTCTCCACCTATTTCGGTGGCAGCGGAGCAGACGGTGGCGCCGAAGACCTAACCATTGACGCCGCTTCAAATGTCTACATCGCCGGCCAAATGAGTTCGCCGGATTTCCCAACCACAGCAGGCGCTCTGCAGACAGTTTGCGACGGGCCCAATGCGTTTCCAGGGATTTGCATTGGCGATGGCTTTGTGGCTAAAATTTCGGCGGATGGCAAAAAGCTTCTTTATTCAACGCTGCTGGGCGGAGCGAGCTATGACGGAATCGGCGGGATTGCTGTAGACCAACACGGGAGTGCTTTCCTGACGGGAATCACCGAATCGCGCGATCTTCCCGTTCTGAATGCATTCCAGGCGAAACTGGCCGGTTATGGGAGCGCGTTTGTCAGCGAGTTGAATCCAACCGGCAGCAAACTGATTTTCTCGACCTACTTGGGCGGCTCGCAATTCGATTCTGGAACGGCGATTGCGCTTGGACCCGAAGGTGAGATTTGGGTGACAGGGCAAGCCGGGTCACCGGATTTCCCGTTGGTGAAGGCCTTTCAATCGAACTTTGTATTAGGCGATCACTCCTTCATTTCTGAGTTTTCTTCTAATGGCGAGACTCTGCTTCGCTCGAGCTTTTTCGGCGGCAGCGGGTATGACATTCCTTTCCGAATTGGGGTGGATGCGTTTGGAAGCCCGACTGTGGTTGGGTTTACGAGTTCACCTGATTTGCCGGTGACGAATGCGATTCAAAAGACTTTTGGCGGGGGGAATGCGGACGCGTTTGCAATCAAGATTCTTCCCAACAGCTTTACACCGCTGTATGCGACGTACCTTGGCGGAACGGGCGACGAATTCGGTTACGCGATTTATCAAGAAGCGCTGGGTGCTGTTTGGATGGGCGGGAGCACCTCGTCGCTTACATTTCCTGTACTTGATAGCTTCCAATCGAGTTATGCGGGTGGACCTTTTGATGCATACTTGAGCCGATTTTCGCTTACGATTCCGGATTACTTGAAGATCGTTAAAGACGTGCTGGGCCACAGTGCGGCGTATCCGGCGCAAATGGGGGATGCGGATGTGGATCACTTGAACGAGATCATTGCGAATGGGGCGTACCTGACGCCAACCCAACTCGCTGAAAAGGTGGAACAAGCGATCGCGCCGTAGTGACAGTGGTGAGCGCGTGCGGGCTTTGAGCTTTCACGCGCTCAAATTGATACCGAGTTTTTTGAGTTCTTCCGCGTAATAGCGTTTGTGCAGAAGATCGTACTCTTCCCCGCCCTCGGTGATCTCGCGTTTTTGAGTCCGGATTTTGGCGCGCGCGGCTTTGTCGATGCGCTCTTCCAGTTGGAGGATGTCGGTCATTTCGCGCACGATGGCGAGGCGCAGTTCATTGGGGTCTTTGCGAACCCGGAAATCGCGCGATTTGCGCAGGGCGGCGACGAGTTTGTGCGAGAGGTCGTTGACTTTGTCGCGCGAGAGTTTCATGGGGTCGCCGGTATCGCGACCCGCGGCTCGCATGATTTTGCGCTGGGCGAGAAGTTGGTTCTTGATTTTGCGGAACATTTCCTGGTAGGAGACGTTTTCGCGGCGCATGTAATCGCTGTATTGGTCGAGGAGGTCGCGGACTTCGTCGTTTAATTTGTCTTCGATGGAAAGATCTTCTTCGATGACTTGAGCAATGGAGGCGGCGGCCACAGCGGGGTCGGAGGTTTCGAAGGCAGACGGGCTGAGCCGGGCGACGAGTTGCCGGGACAAGTAGCCAATAAATTCTCGGGCAAGGAGCATCCGATGCCAGTTTAACAATTTAGGTTGTAAACAACCTGCGGTTTATGCTGGCAAGGTGCGGATCGGGGTGCATGCGAATACCGGCGGATCTTTGGAGCGGGCGGCGGTGCGGGCGCGGGAACTCGTCGCGAACACGATGCAAATTTTCTCGGCGAGCCCAAGGATGTGGCGAGCGAAGCGCCCGGATGGGATGCAGGTACGGGCACTGAAGGCGGAGCGGGAAAAGGGCGACATAACGCCGTTGGTGATTCATTCGAATTACCTGATTAATTTAGCGGCGCCGCCGTCGGAAGTTCGTGAGAATTCGATCAAAGCGTTTTGCGGGGAAATGCAGCGCGCACTTATCATCGGCGCGGAGTATTTGGTGGTGCATCCCGGGAACTATCGAGGCGTTGGGCAGGAGCAGGGGATGTTGAATGTGGCGGAGGCGATGGCGCTCGCCTGGCGCGCCGTGGAGAATGCGTTGAAAGCGAAGCCGAAATTGACAGTGCTGCTGGAGAATACCGCCGGGGCGGGGACGCAGTTGGGTGGGGATTTGACAGAACTGGCGACGATTCAACAGTTGGCACAGAAGTATTTGGATCTTCCTGTTGGGTTTTGTTTGGACACGTGCCACGCGCATGTGTACAAGTTCGATTTGGCGACGGGAGCGGGGTTTGAGGCGTTTTTGAAAACCGTGCGGGAGACGTTGGGAGTTGAAAGAGTGCCGGTGATCCATACGAATGATGCGAAGCCGAAGCACGGCTCACATTTGGACAGGCACGCGAATATTGGCAAGGGGACGATTGGCGTTGAGGGGTTCCGTAGGATTCTGAATCACAGGGATTTAGGAAGGAAGGCGTTTATTTTGGAGACGCCGGACGACGGCGAGGGACACAGGAGGGATTTGGATACTTTGAAGGCGCTCGTAGCGGAAAGAGGATTCAAACCAGCAATCGACAATCGACCAACCGCAGTGGAAAGAAGCGGGAGAAAGGATCTCTAAGTACCGATCGCTTTTCAAATCGCTTCGAAGGCTGCTCAGACGATATACTTTTATTCGGTGATGACTCAGGTGTTGGATGCGGCGGTGGCCAAGTTGGCGGCTCTTCCGGCGGAGGAGCAGGATCGTATTGCGCAGTGGCTTCTGGAGGAATTGAAGGACGAAGAATTATGGGACACCCAGTTCGCCAAGAGTCAGGACGCGCTGGCAAAGCTTGCCGAAGAAGCCAGGAAAGAGCGAGCCAGCGGTAGAGCCACAGCGCTAGATCCGCAAAAATTGTGAAATCCAGCGCGACGACTAGGTTTTGGGCAGCATATCGCGATTGCCCGAAGAAGCCCGCCGTGCTGCCAAGAAAGCATATACGTTATTCCAGGCGGACCCACACCATCGAAGTCTGCAGTTCAAGAAAGTACACTCAGCCTTGCTCATCTATTCTGTTCGAATTACTCTTGAGTTTAGAGCGGTCGGTCTGCTGGAAGACGGCGAAATCACTTGGTTTTGGGTCGGTCCGCACTCGGACTATGAGCGGCTACTGACCACCCTCTAACATTCCGCCGCTAGCTATATTAGATAAAAGGCCGTCGCCAGAGGAGCTTCCCATCCCCGAAAAAGTTTTTGATCCGAAAGAAATCGAGCCGAAGTGGCATGAGCGCTGGTCACAAGACCCATCGCTCTATGCGGCAAACGCGCCCGAAAGGCCGAAATACTATGTGCTCGAAATGCTGCCGTATCCGAGCGGCCAGCTGCACATGGGTCACGTCCGCAACTACTCAATTGGGGATGCGCTGGCGCGCTATATGTGGATGCGCGGTTACAACGTGTTGCATCCGATGGGCTGGGATGCGTTCGGGTTGCCCGCCGAAAATGCGGCGATGAAGCAGAACCGGCCGCCGCGCGAGTGGACCCTTTCGAATATCGCCGCCATGAAGACGCAGTTCGCGCGTTTGGGGTTTGCGTTCGATTGGAGCCGCGAAGTTACCACCTGCGAGCCGGAATACTATCGCTGGAATCAATGGTTCTTCTTAAAGATGTATGAGCGCGGACTCGCGTACCGCAAAGAAGCGCTGCTGAACTGGTGCCCGGAATGCGGCACGGTACTCGCGAATGAACAAGTGGTGGATGGCTGCTGTTGGCGGCATGAAACCACTCCGGTGGAACAGCGCGCCATGCAGCAGTGGTTCCTCAAAATTACCGCCTATGCACAAGAGCTGCTGGATGCGATGAGCCAACTGGAAGGCGGCTGGCCGGAGCGCGTGCTGGCGATGCAACGAAATTGGATTGGCCGTTCGGAAGGCGCGGAAGTCGATTTTTCATTAGCCGATAGCGGCGAGAAGATCCGCGTTTTCACAACGCGCATCGACACTATTTACGGCGCCACCTGCCTGATTTTGGCGCCCGAACATCCGCTGCTCGCAACGCTGGTGACCGATGACGCGGGAAAGCTCAAGCTGAAAGAGATGATCGACTTCACCGCGCGGCAAGATCCGGGCAATGTGAAGAAGCTTGGGCAATTCACCGGCAAGTATGCGGTGCATCCCTTCAACGGATCGAAAGTTCCAATTTGGATTGGCAATTTTGTGTTGATGGGTTACGGCACGGGCGCGATTATGGCGGTGCCGGCGCATGATGAACGCGACTTCGAATTCTGCCGCGAGTACGGAATTCCGGTGACGCCGGTAATTCGCCCGCTGGACGGAACACTGGGCGATGGCGCGACCATCAAAGAGCCTTTTACCGAATACGGTGTGGTGGAAAACTCGGGCGAATGGTCAGGATTGGCGAGCGCTGATGCCCGCAAAAAAATGGCGGCGTTCGCGAAAGCCAAAGGGTTCGGCAACGAATCCATCACCTTTCGCATAAAAGATTGGGGCATTTCGCGGCAGCGCTATTGGGGAACGCCGATTCCCATGGTGCATTGCGCGAAGTGCGGCATTGTGCCGGTGAATGAGAAAGACCTGCCGGTGATTCTGCCATTGAATGTCGCGATCACGGGCAAGGGCCGTTCGCCGCTCGAAGCCGTTGCATCCTTTATAAGCGTGGATTGTCCAAAGTGCGGCGGACCCGCGCGCCGCGAAAGCGACACCATGGACACGTTCATCGATTCGTCGTGGTACTTCTACCGTTACTGCGACGCCCGGAACGACAAAGCGCCCTTCGATTCGAAGATTATCGATTATTGGTTTCCGATTGACCAATATATCGGCGGCGTGGAGCACGCCATTCTGCACCTGATTTATTCGCGCTTCTGGACGAAGGTCATGCGCGATATCGGCGTAGTGAAAAACGATGAGCCGGTGAAGCGCTTGTTCACGCAGGGCATGGTGATCAAGAACGGAGCCAAGATGTCGAAGAATCTGGGCAACGTGGTCTCGCCCGACGACATGGTGGAGAAGTTCGGAGCCGATTCGGCGCGCTTGTATTCGCTGTTTGCGGCGCCTCCCGACCGCGATCTGGATTGGCAGGAAGACGGTGTTTCGGGAATTCAGCGCTTCCTCGGGCGGCTCTATAGGTTTGTCACGCGGCATGCGGAGCGTAAGGGAGCCAAAGGCGCACAGAGCGATGCGGACCGCGCGGCGCTGCGTAAGTTGCACCAAACGATCGGCAAGATTACAAGCGATTTCGACAGCCGCTGGCATTTCAACACCTCGATTGCGGCGCTGATGGAACTGACGAATGAGTTGTACACGCAGGAAGCGGGCTTGACGGATGGCGCAGCGCGGGAGATCTGCGAAAGTGTAACGCTCATGCTGGCGCCCTTCGCACCTTATACTTCGCAAGATTTGTGGGCGGAACTGGGCCACGACGGACCGGTATTCCGGCAGGCATGGCCGAATTTTGACGCGGGCATCGCAAAAGAAGACATGGTGGAGATCCCGGTGCAGGTGAACGGCAAACTGCGCGGTCATGTGCAAGCGGCGCACGGAGCGGCTCAGGAAGAACTGCAAAAACTGGCGTTCGCAAACGAAAAAGTGAAGCCTTTCGTCGATGGAAAACAGGTAGTGAAGGTGGTGGTGGTGCCGGATCGCCTGGTGAACATCGTCGTGAAGTAGCCGAAGTAGCCGTAGACGGTACATTTCTAGTCGCATTCAGCCGATAAGCCAGAAGATCGCCGTTTCGCCCGCTGGAAAGAGAATCCACAGGCTCATATGGCACGTCTACTAAATAGGAGGACTAGGGGCATCAGTACTCTCGTTCTATCAGTTCGAAGCATTCTGGATGCACTTGGTCTAAGCTAGAGATAAAGGCGGGAAATTGGAAATTGAGAGTGCCATTCGGGCCGACTCCCTGACCAAGATTTATCGCTCAGGGGCAGCACAGGTCGATGTTTTCAGGAATCTTGTGCTCCGAGTTGCGCGCGGCGAACGATTGGCCATTATTGGCGAATCCGGCGTCGGTAAGTCTACGCTTTTGCACCTGTTAGGTGGTTTGGATCGACCGACGAGCGGCTCGATTCAGGTGGAAGGGCGCGAATTAGTTTCCCTCAGTGAGCAAGACTTGGCGGACTTTCGAAACCGGACTGTAGGATTCGTCTGGCAGAACCCATCGTTGCTTCCCGACTTTACGGCTTTGGAAAACGTAATGATGCCGTTATTGGTTCGCGGAGAGCGTCCCGAGATGGCAGCAGCGAACGCGGATGGGCGCTTGCGGGAAGTGGGTTTGAAAGCACGCGCGCTGCACCGCGCAGGCGAGCTATCCGGCGGCGAGCAGCAGCGCGTAGCTTTAGCGCGGGCTTTGGCTGGAAACCCGAAGGTTCTATTGGCAGATGAGCCAACAGGCAGTTTGGATCACAAAACAGGCGAAGCCATTTTCGGCCTGATTGGGGAGTTGCAGGCGGCACATCAACTGACAGCGGTGTTTGTGACGCATAATCTTTTTTTTGCCTCCCGGTGTGATCGCGTTTTAGAGTTGAAGAATGGCGCTTTGGACGGGGCTGCGAATGCCGCCGCGTTGGAGAGCGCGAGAGTAATAAAGGACGCAACCCGTCCGGGTGGCACTTATGTTTGAACGTTATACCGAGAAAGCGCGCCGCGTCATCTTCTTTGCAAGGTACGAGGCGAGCCAGTTTGGCAGCCCCTATATCGAGACTGAGCATTTATTGCTCGGTCTTTTGAGGGAGGACAAAGCGCTGGCCAATCGATTCCTGCGGTCGCACGCGGCGATTGAATCGATTCGCAAGCAGATCGAGGCGCACACCACAGTGCGGGAGAAAGTGTCCACTTCGGTGGATCTGCCTCTCAGCCACGAATGCAAGCGCGTGCTGGCTTATGGGGCGGAAGAAGCCGAGCGGTTGAGCCATAAGCACATTGGTACAGAACATTTGCTGCTCGGCCTGCTGCGCGAAGAGAAAAGCTTCGCGGCAGAAATCCTGCATGAGCGTGGCTTGCGGCTTTCGGCGGTGCGGGAAGAGATTTCGCGTTCGGCTTCGGAGAAGACCTCGGCCAGCCGGCCGAAAGAAAGTTCGCTGCTGGCGGAATTCAGCCGCGATTTGACGCAAGCAGCGGTAGATGGCATGCTCGATCCGCTCATCGGCCGCGATGGCGAAGTGGATCGCGTAGTGCAAATTCTGTGCCGCCGCACAAAGAACAATCCGGTGCTGATTGGCGAGCCGGGCGTGGGCAAAACGGCGATTGTAGAAGGCTTGGCGCAAAGAATTGCCGATGGCGACGTGCCGTCGTTCCTTTCGGACAAGCGAATCCTGGCGCTCGATCTTTCCCTCATCGTGGCAGGCACCAAATACCGTGGGCAGTTTGAAGAGCGTTTGAAAACCATCATGAAAGAACTGATGGAGAATCAGAACGCCATCATCTTTATCGATGAGTTGCACACCTTGGTTGGCGCGGGTTCCGCGGAAGGTTCGCTCGACGCAGCGAACATTTTGAAGCCCGCGCTTTCCCGCGGCGAGATTCAATGCATTGGCGCGACAACACCGGCGGAATACCGCAAGTCCATTGAGAAGGATAGGTCACTCGAACGGCGCTTCCAGGCCGTCAAAGTGCCGCCCCCGAATGAGACCGACGCGATTCGGATTCTGTTCGGGATCAAGGAACGCTATGAGAAGTTCCATGCCGTGGCGTATACCGATGAAGCGATTGAATCGGCCGTACACACCTCTACGCGCTTCATTCCAGATCGCTTCCTGCCGGACAAAGCTATCGATTTGATCGATGAGGCGGGTGCGCGCGTGAAATTGCGCCAGACAACGCTTCCAAGCGAAGTGGCCGATATTCAGAAGCGCATCAAATTCATCGTTCACCGGATGGAGAACGCCATTGCGAGCCACGAGTTTGAAAAAGCGCGTTTCTATTCCGATGAAGAACGCAAAGAGCGTGAGAATCTGCGTGCTCTCCGCGAAAAATACAACTTGGATGACACCTCCACGGGCGTAGTTTCCAAGGACGATATTGAAGATGTCGTAGCGCGCTGGACCGGCGTGCCGATGACTTCCATCAAAGAAGAAGAAATCAACAAGCTGCTGCGGATTGAAGAAGAGTTGCACAAGCGCGTGATCAGTCAGGAAAAGGCGATCGGCGCATTGTCGCGGGCCATTCGGCGTTCGCGTGCAGGCTTGAAGTCGCCTAAGCGGCCTTCCGGTTCGTTCCTGTTCCTCGGCCCCACGGGCGTCGGCAAAACCGAAGTAGCGCGGGCACTGGCCGAATTCCTGTTCGGCAGTGAAAAGTCTCTCATTCGCTTCGACATGTCGGAGTTCATGGAAAAGCACTCGATTTCGAAATTAATAGGCTCACCTCCCGGATACGTCGGATACGAGGAGGGCGGGCAGCTTACCGAACGCGTGAAGCGCGCCCCGTATTCCATCATCCTGCTTGACGAAATCGAAAAGGCGCATCCGGATATTTACAACATTCTGCTGCAGGTCTTTGAAGACGGGCAGCTGACGGATGGGCTGGGCAATACGGTCGATTTCAAGAACACGATCATCATCATGACTTCGAATTTGGGCGCGCGGTTCCTCGATAAGCGCGGCCAGATCGGCTTCTCGATGATGGCCGAAACCGGCATCCCGCAGAAGATCGAAGACCAGGTAATGAGCGAAGTCAAACGCGCCTTTAATCCTGAATTCTTGAACCGCCTCGATGAAGTGATTCTGTTTACGTCGCTGGTGGATGAAGATCTGTTGAAGATCATGGAACTGCTGGTGGATCAGGTCAACGTGAACTTGGTTGCCAAACAAATCAAGATCAAGCTTGAGCCGGACGCCGCAAAGTATATTCTCGACAAAACTTGTGGAGATCGCAGCTACGGCGCGCGTCCGCTGCGGCGGGCGCTACAGAAGTACATTGAAGATCCGCTCTCCGAAGCACTCATCCAGGGTTCGCTTCCCAGACCCGCGGAACTGACTATCTACCTGGGCGAGGACGGGATCTACTGCAAGCAGGTCGGCGATTTGGAAGGACAACCGGTGGCGGCCGGAGGGGTGGAAAGTGCGCCCTTGATGCCCGCAACGCCGTTGTACATGTTCTCAACCTAAACGAACCCCAAAACAAACGCAACAACGCGGGATGCTTTCAGCGGCATCCCGCGTTTTCTTTTGTGGCCGAACTTTCACGAAACTCCCACCTGCCAAAACCGCTCTAACTCTCGAATAAACAGCTTGACCGCCAAACTATGTCGAAACTTCCGTTCTTCCTTGCATTCATTTCTATTCCCTTCGTCTTGCAAGCCCAATCCACAAATGCAAGCACTCAATTGTCCAATATTCAGCAGGATTACATTTATGGCTACGCTCCCGTGGCAATGGCCACGGCTGACCTCGTCCTCAGCGCACTCGCGCCAGCCAACCAATTCCTCTATGGGAAAGCGCCAGCGGGGCCGTACCCGAGCCCGATCGTGCGCCCCAGTCCCGATCTCATTCCCACCACCGCCTTCGTCAATCTCAGCCAGCCACTTATTCTCTACATCCCGAATACCGCTGGCCATTTCTTCGTGATTCCCATGCTCGATGCCTATACAAACGTGTTCTGTTCCGTCGGCACCGCAACCATTGGCGCGGCGCCAGGCTACATCGAAATCGTGGGGCCGGGCTGGAATAATGTCACGGCGCCGGGTGTCGAACGCGTCTGCCAATCGAAAACTACCAACACCGCTTGGCTGGTCGGCCGCACGCTCGTCAATGGCACATCCGACCTGAAACAGGCCTGCGAATTGTCTCTCCAATATCAACTCATGCCGCTCTCTTCCTACCCTCAGTTCTTGCAAACAGGCCCTCCTGCTGTGCCTGCCAGCGCCTGCCCGCCCGCAGCCACCACACCGCCGTACATTCCCGATTTGGACCCTATTACCAACGCTCACATCTTCAACGAGCCCGCTTTCTTCGATTCCTTAGCCCTTTGGGCAGCGGCAAACCCTCTGCCGGACGCTTCCGGCGCGTCCTATGTGTTCAACGGCCTCATCAATAAGAGTGATCTGACCCAACCGCAGATCGACGGGGCGCTGAATGCCATGCAGCAGGAGTTGCTTACGGCGCCCACGCAGGCTAACCGATGGTATTACTTCACTACCGGCATTGGCAACTACCAAACGAATTACCTGCTGCGCGCTGCCATTGCGCAATTTGGGTTTGGCGCAAACCAGCCCAGCGACGCCGTGTACGTGAACACAGCGCCGGGCGCTCTCAACGGCGCAACCAGCAGCTACACCATCCATTTCGCACCCGGCCAGACTCCGCCGTTCGTCACAACCTCTACCGGCGAGTTCGGATTCTGGTCAATCACCCCTTACGACAACGACGGCTTCATGCTGCCGAATTCAGCGGGCCGCTATAGCGTGGGAAGCAAAAGCGGGCTCGTTCCTAACCCCGATGGGTCGCTCGATCTCTATTTGCAGACCTCGCAGCCGCATACCATGCAGACCAATTGGTTACCCATTCCCGCGCAGCCGTTCAGTCTAACCCTGCGTATTTACTGGCCGGAACAAAAGGTTCTGAATGATGAGTGGGTCCCGCCAATCGTGACCCCATCCACCGCGCTGCGATAAGGCCTCGTGCTTCCACCGTTTGCCCGCGCCCTTCCCAAATCCTCTATTGAGGCCTGCCGCACAGTCATCTGATAGGCTTGCGAAAGGGCTCGCAAAGAATCACAAATATGGGAGTTAAGGCATAATGGCGCTCGTTTCCAGCAGTAAATCGCTAAGTCAGGCATCCGTCACGCAAACGAATCCCGGAGCGATGGCGATGGTCACAACGCTCTTTTTCATGTGGGCGTTTCTCACCGAGCTGAATGACATCCTGATTCCTCACCTGCAATCGATCTTCGATCTCAATTACACGCAGAGCATGATGGTGCAGCTGGTCTTCTTCACCGGCTATGCCGTCTTTGCCGTTCCTTCCGGCAAGCTCGTGGAATGGGTGGGCTACAAGCGGACCATGGTTCTGGGGCTCGCCATAATGGCTGTCGGATCGCTCTTGATGCTGCCGGCAGCCTCTGCCGCTTCTTTCCCATTGTTCCTCGGCGCTGAACTCGTTTTAGCCGCGGGAATCACCGCGCTTCAAGTAGCCGCCAACCCTTACGTTTCAATTCTCGGGCCACCCGAAGGCGCTTCCAGCCGCCTTAACTTGACCCAGGCCTTCAATTCGCTCGGTGCTACCATTGCCCCGTACTTCGGCAGCCTCGTCATTCTGAGTGCCGCGCCCATGGCGATGGATGCTCTCCGTCGTCTCTCACCTCAGGCTCGCAGCGCGTATCAACTGCACGAAGCCGCCACGGTCAAAGCGCCCTATGTCGGAATCGCGGTCGCACTTCTTCTCCTCGCTACCGTCATTGGCTTCTTCAAACTGCCTGAGATTGAGCCGGAAGAAGACCCACTGGCGGTAAGAGACAGCAAAGCAACCGGCCTCGCTCGCTTACTGCAGCACCGGCAGCTGGTGTTTGGCGTCATCGGCATTTTTGTTTATGTCGGCGCGGAAGTGTCCATCGGCAGCTTTCTTGTCAAGTATTTTCACCAACCCGAAATTGCCAACATGTCTGATCAGTCGGCCGGCAAGCTGGTGACCATCTACTGGGGTTCCATGATGGTTGGAAGATTCATTGGCGCGTGGCTATTGAAGAAGGTGAAACCGGGTCAATTGCTGGCGATTGTCGCCTCGGGTGCCCTGGCGCTGGTGGCGATTTCCATGTTGACCACCGGCTATCTGGCCGTGGGCAGCATTCTTCTCGTGGGCCTGTTCAATTCGATCATGTTCCCGACCATTTTCACGCTAGCCATTGTGGGACTAGGTCCGTTAACAGGCGAGGGCTCCGGCTTGCTCATCACGGCCATCGTTGGCGGCGCCGCGATACCGGAGCTACAAGGAATGATTGCGGATAAAGTGGGCATTCGCCACGCATTCGTGCTGCCCTTGCTCTGCTATCTATACATCGCCTATTACGGACTGGTTGGATCGAAACCCAGACATGTGCTTGCCCAAAGCCCAGCGTAATTGTGATCGAACAAACAGCAATGAAGACCACCCGCCGAAACGCGATCAAAGGGATTTCGGCTGCCGCCGTTAGCTCCCTACTTCTCAGGCCCCTTCGCGCCGAGACCTCCGAAATCACGCGCCGCCCGCCGCCCGACAAACGCCGCTTCGTAAGCGAATCCGTAGACGCAGCCATCGCCCGCATCAAGCCGCGCATCGGCGATTCGCGCATCGCCTGGATGTTCGAAAACTGCTTTCCCAACACCCTCGATACCACTGTGAAGTTTCGCATGTCGGAGGGCAAACCGGACACCTTCGTGATCACCGGCGACATCGATGCCATGTGGTTGCGCGATTCCTCCGCGCAGGTCTGGCCTTATCTGGCATTCAGTAAAGACGATAAGCCCTTGCGCCGGATGATTGAGGGCGTGATTCGCCGTCAAACCGCGTGCATTCTGATTGACCCCTACGCGAACGCCTTCATGCCCGACCCGCAATCGAAGCCATTGTCTTGGGCCGTGAAAGACAAAACCGATATGAAACCCGGTGTCGGCGAACGTAAATGGGAAATCGATTCACTGTGTTATCCCATCCGTCTGGCCCATGGATATTGGAAGAAAACCGGCGACGCCAGCCCTTTCGACGCTGCCTTTCAAAGTGCCATGCGCCGGGTGGTTACCACCTTCCGCGAGCAGCAGCGCAAGACTTCGCCCGGTCCTTACAAGTTCCAACGCAGATCCGAAACGCCAACCGAGACACAATTCACCGAAGGCTACGGCAATCCGACCCGCAAGATCGGCTTGATCCATTCCATGTTCCGCCCATCGGACGATGCCTGCCTTTTCCCGCTGTTCATTCCAGCGAACCTCTTCGCCGTTACGTCCTTAAACCACGTGGCCGAATTGGCGGCTGACGTTTTGAATGATCACGATCTGGCATCCGAGTGCAAAGCGTTCGCTCAAGAGGTTTCCGAAGCTCTTCAACAGTATGGGCACATTAACAACGATGTTTGGGCTTACGAAGTGGATGGCTACGGCAACCAGCTATTCATGGACGATGCCAACGCGCCCGGACTGCTCAGTTTGCCTTACTTGGAATGCTGCGCGCTAAACGATCCAATCTATCAACGCACCCGTACCCGCGTTTGGAGCACCGCAAATCCTTATTTCTTCGCTGGCTCCGCGGCCGAAGGCATCGGCGGCCCGCACGAAGGGCTGGATATGATTTGGCCCATGTCGATCATGATGAAAGCGCTCACCAGCACCAACGATGACGAGATCAAGCAGTGCCTCACCTGGCTGAAGACCACCGATGCGGGCACCGGCTTCATGCACGAGTCGTTTCATAAAGATGATGCGAAACACTTTACGCGTCCGTGGTTTGCATGGGCCAACACACTTTTTGGAGAACTGATTTTGAAGTTGCAGGCAGAACAGCCTCAGCTACTCAGTGGGGTTTAATCAGCCGAGTACCTTCTTATGCGCGCAAGATCATTGATCGCAATCAAGTTAGCTGTCTGTTGTCTTCCCTTCACGGTTGCGGCTCAAACTCTACCGAAGCCAGCCGCGATCGACGCTGAAGTAAGGAAGCTCATGACCAACACCCACGCCAACGGTATGGCTGTTGCGGTCATCGATCACGGCAAGGTCGGCTACGTCCAGTCATACGGAACTCGTAATGCCAAGGGAGATCCACTCACCACCGACACTGTGATGTACGGCGCCTCACTCACCAAAACAGTGTTCGCCTACACAGTGATGCAACTCGTCGATCAGGGCAAGCTGAAACTCGATACTCCCATCGAGGCCGATCTCGATAATCCGTTGCCAAGCTATGGTCCCGATCCGGTTTTTCCAGACAAATATGGACCCTACAAGGATCTCGCCGGCGACCCACGCTGGAAGAAGATCACACCACGGATGTGCTTGACTCACTCCACCGGCTTCAGTAACTTCTGGTTCATCGAACCGGACCACAAGCTGCACATTCATTTCGAACCGGGCACGCGCTTCAGCTATTCGGGCGAAGGACTCATCCTGCTGCAATTCGTCATTGAACATGGCCGCAAGGCGCAAGGTTTGGGCTTGGATCTCGGCGATTTAACAGCAAGAATATTCAGCGGTTTAGGGATGACTCGCACCAGCTTGGTCTGGCGCAATGGCCAGGATCCCAACGTCGCCGATGGCTGGAATGACCAAGGCCAGCCGCAGCCACACGAAAAGCGCAGCAAGCCACGAGCCGCCGGCTCAATGAACACGACTATCTCAGACCTGTCGAAGTTTACTGCCGCTCTGGTAAGCGGCGAAGGCCTAAGCCCTGCAGCGCGCGCCGAAATCACAAGGCCCGTCTTGCACATCACCACTGCCAATCTGTTCCCGCTTTTCCAACCCGATTTGCCTGCCGCCCAGCAGCGCAAAGACCTCTACGCTGGCCTCGGCGTCGTTCTCTTCAACGGCCCGCAGGGCCATGGTTTCTACAAAGGAGGCCACGACGGTCAGACCGCCAACACCATGGTCTGCCTTGAAACCAGTCAGCGGTGTGTCTTGATTCTTTCTAACGATGTCCGCTCCGAAGCTGGTTTCGCCGAACTGGTCAGCTTCATTCTCGGCAACACTGGCGTCCCCTACGATTGGGAATACGGCGACCACGCAGGAAAATCGTGAGACCCGGCAGCGGGCGGAATCCCAGTAACTCGGTGACTCACCAAACCTCTAGATCGAAATTCCGGTAACGTTTGATCAGTTCAAAATCCTTAGCGTTTGAGGTAATGACTCGCGCACCGAACGACCGCGCGGTCAGAGCGATGAGCGCATCGAAATGAAGATCGCGCAGCTTCTCGCGCGAAAACCCGTGGTCTTTACGCATGCGTCTTAAAATTTGCGCCGATTCCAGCCAGTTCTTTTCAGTGGGAGTCCAAACGGGGTGATTCGCCTCCAGGCTCTCGATAGCCGTTTGCTCCGCTTCAGTCGTGGCAGCCCGCCAAAGTTCGGCCAGAACGACCACCGAATTACGAATCAGCCCCACAAACGAATCAATCCTGTCATGATGGCGTCCGTAGCGAAAAACATCAATAAGAATCGATGTATCGAAGATGGCGGCGCTACTTGTCGTAGGCTTCAAACCGGAGCTTGCCCGCATTCTTCTTCATCAATTTCTTAAACTGTCCCAGTGCAACCACTTCGCGTAGCGCCACATGAACAGCCTCTGTGCGGCTTTTCACATTCAGGACGCGAACGGCCTCGTCGGCTAATTTGGTATCAAGTCTGATCGAGGTTAAGGGCGTTGGCATATATACAATTCTCCCATATCGTATATACGCGCGTAACCCGGTGTCCGCCAGCAGTAGCACCTCCCCTAAAACCGAAGTACGCAGTACCTCGCCCGCAATGGTGCGTGTACGTCGCGCTCCCAGAAAAAACGCAGTCCCATGTCGGGTACCAAACTGTGTGACTCACTTTCCCGGTAACCGCGTGCTTCAACTGCGGACCTTGCCTTGCCCTCTCATCGGCTTTTTGACCGCCTTATCAATCATTGGCGAAGCGCAGCCTTGACCACATCCGGATTTCGCTCGATAACTGTCAAATAAGCGCGCACAGCCAAATCGGGGGAAGCCTTCCCCTGTTCCCATTGCTGAAGAGTCCGGCGATTCAAACAAAACGCCTCGGCAAATTCGGTCTGGGACATCCCCACTTTGGCGCGGATGCCTTTTACATCAACCGCAGCAGGCAGCGTGTATTCCTTCATCACTTTCCGTCCTTCGACGTGCGCGAGAATCTGCTTGGCTCCCGCAATCAAGTCGCGCCCAAAGGCCGTTCCTTTACTTGCGGCTTTCGATGGCTTGCGCGAGACGCTTGAGTTCTTTTTCTTGATCATGAGTCAAATCCTCCCATTCGTTCGTTGCATAAAGCAGCGTGAAGAAAACCGTATCGCCAGACACGAAGTAATAGAAGATAGCGCGGACACCGCCACTCTTCCCGCGAGCGCCGCGACTCCACCGAGCTTTTCAAAATCCGCCCGTACCTCGAACGACTGGGTATGCCAGCGGATCGGCAGCAACGCTGGCCTCCATTGCACCTCTCTCCTCGTCCGATAGCAGCCGTTTGACTTGCTTTTCGTACTTCGGGAGGGCAACGATCTTCCTCACTTTAGAGTATACGTTATTCACGTACGACAAAGGTTTTGCATGAAATCCAACTTGCAACAGAACCCTGAGCGTGAGGCCGGCGTTCCCGGCCCTACTCGTACCGAGGGAGGGCCACGCGACCGCCGGGAGCGTCTTCAGACCCCTCCGTTGAGCAAAATCATCGTGGTGGTCTCTCGCCGCCATCGCCCTCCCGCCGGCGCACATCGCCCACCATCTTGGCTTGGCAGAGCAACCCTCCTCCGCCCTACTGAAAAAAAGCATCAAAATGTATCGCATCCGTTCCGTAAAGTTCACCATCTCTTCGCCCTTCCACGCTTCCACCCTCTTCCTCGTCTTACACTTGGAAGAAGCAATGCCGCTCGTCCGCTATACGTGTCCTCTTATATGCCTTGCCGTGGCAACGGCCAGTCTACTCTCGGCTGCCAATTCCACCGATGAGCTCATTAGACGTGTCGAAACGCGCTATAACGCAGCCCAGACGTTATCCGTCAACTTTGTCGAAAGCTACAACATGCAGGGTCATCCCAGGCCGTCCGAATCCGGCACCCTCACCCTCCGTAAGGCCCGCAAAATGCGCTGGGATTATGCTCACCCCGCCGGTAAGTTATTCATTTCTGACGGGAAAACGGTCTTCCTCTACTCCGCCAGTGAGAACCGTGTCGAGCGCATGCCCCTGAAAGCTACCGACGATATGCGCGCGCCGCTCGCCTTCCTCCTCGGGCGTCTCGACATGAAAAAGGAGTTCCGCAATTTCTCTACCCGTCCAGGCCCCGATGGCGCCACTTGGCTTCTCGCCCAATCTAAAAATGACCAGACTCCGTACGAAAATATAGAAATGCTCATCGCGCCCAATGGCTCGATTCAAGAACTAAAAGTCGCGGGTCGCGATCAATCTCTGCTCGGCTACAACTTTAGTAATGAGCGCGTCAACCCTCCTGTGAGCGACAACATTTTCCACTTCCAGATCCCCGCCGGAGCCGAAGTCGTCGATTCCATCAACTGGAATGGACAAGGCAGCAATTAGAGGACCCCAATGGCTGAATTCCTTCTTCGCTATGCCGATCCTCGCGGCCAAATGCACGAATCCGTTACCGAAGCCGCCAACGAAGGGGACGCTCGTGAGCGCATGGCCCAGCAAGGCTATCTCGTCTATTCGGTAAGGGCGAAGGACATGAGTACGCGCCTCGGCGCTGATAGCGGCCGCCGCACCTCCGTCAATCTCGAAAAGTTCCTCATCTTCAACCAGCAATTCGTCACCCTCATTCGCGCTGGTCTGCCAATTCTCAAATCGCTCGACCTTCTGGCAGACCGTCTCACCGATGAAAAACTCGGCCGCTACGTTCGCGCCGTTCGCGACGAAGTCAAAACCGGCACAATCTTGTCCGATGCGTTCGATAAGCAAAAGGTCTTCCCCGCCATCTATGTCACCTCCGTTCTCGCCGGTGAAAAAAGCGGTTCGCTCGTCGAAGTGCTTGATCGTTACGTCCAATACCAGCGCCTTACCCTCGCCGTGAAAAAGAAGTTGAAGTCTTCGCTCGCCTATCCGGCCGTGTTGATCACCTTGGTCATCATCCTCATGGTGTTCCTCATCACTTACGTAGTCCCCAACTTCGCTTTGCTCTATAAAAGCATGGATGCCAAACTGCCGGTCGCCACCACCATGCTCATCGCCATCGGCACCACCGCGCGCAACTACGTTCTTTTTGCCATCGCCGCCCTCATCGCCGGCGGCGTCGCTGCTTATTATTGGTCCCGCCGCGACAGTTCTAAGGAAACGATTGAACGCGGTATCACCCATATCCCGCTGATTGGCGATATCTGGACCAAATATCAGGTCGCTCAGTTATCTCGTGTGCTCGGGACTTTGCTGGTCGGCGGTATCCCTCTGGTACCTGCCCTTGAAACGACTGGCCACTCTCTTGGCACTAAACTCTTGAAGAAAGTGCTCGAAAGAACTTCGGTGCTCGTGCGCGAAGGTAAACCCCTCTCCTCATCCCTGGCCTCTTCCGGCGTTATCCCGGTCCTCGCTGTGGACATGATGGAAGTCGGCGAATCCACCGGCGCCCTGCCCCAGATGTTAGCAAGCGTTGCAGAATTTTATGAGGAGGATGTGGCCACGCGCATGACGACGTTGCTCTCTCTAATTGAGCCCGCCATCATGATTTTCATGGGTATTTTCGTAGCCTTCGTTCTGGTTGCGCTCTATCTACCCATTTTTTCGCTCGCGGACACAATTCGTTAAATGGCTACCGAAACTGTCAATCGTCTCAAAGATCCCATCGCCGAAACCGAGCAGGCGAAGTCCATTGCCCGGCGCTATTGCTGTGAGTTCGTCGATCTGAAAACCACCAAGATCGATCATGAACTCTTCCGCACCATCCCCGTGGACTTGATGTTCCGCTACCACTTCGTGCCCATTCAAGCTTTCAACGGCACGCTCGAAATCGCGCTTTCCGATCCGAAGCAGATCGTCACCATCGATGAACTCGCGGTCCTTCTCGGCAAGAAACTGAAAGTCAAAGTCGCTACCTATTCGCAAATCGCCGATCTCCTCAAGAAAACTGAGCAGTCCCAGCGCGTACTCGAAGAAGTCACCGAAGGCTTCGCGCTCGATGTCGTTGGCGACGAAGAAAACTCCGACGAAAACCTTTCTATTGACCGGCTCACCTCCGGCGAAGCCGATATCGCTCCCGTCATCAAACTGGTCGATACCACTATCTTTAACGCCCTCGAACGCCGCGCGAGCGACATTCACATCGAAACGCGCGATCAGCAGCTCGCCATCAAATACCGCATTGATGGCGTCCTCCAATACGCCATGACGCCTATCGCCAAGGAATGGTATTCCGCCGTCATCTCGCGTATCAAAGTCATGAGCGAGCTCGATATCGCCGAGCGCCGCGTCCCGCAAGACGGCCGTTTCCGCGTCCGTTATAAAGGCCGCCTCATCGATTTCCGCGTCTCCATCATGCCTACCATTCATGGTGAAGACGCCGTCCTTCGCGTCCTGGACAAAGAATCTATGAGCGAAAAGTTTTCCAAGCTTTCGCTCGATGTCGTCGGTTTCGGCGAGCATCATCTCGTCCGGTTCCGCCGCTTCATCAAAGAGCCCTATGGCATGGTGCTTGTCACCGGCCCCACCGGCTCGGGCAAAACCACCACTCTCTATGCCGCTCTGAGCGAAATCAAAAACGACGAAGACAAAATCATCACCATCGAAGACCCCGTCGAATATCAGATCAAAGGCATCACCCAAATCCCCGTCAACGAAAAGAAAGGTCTCACCTTCGCTCGCGGTCTCCGCTCCATTTTGCGGCACGATCCCGACAAAATCCTCGTCGGCGAAATTCGTGACCAGGAAACTGCCCAAATCGCCATCAACGCAGCCCTCACCGGCCACTTGGTCTTCACCACCGTCCACGCCAATAACGTGCTCGATGTCTTAGGCCGCTTCCTCAATATGGGCGTCGAACCTTATAACTTCGTCTCTTCGCTCAATTGCATCCTCGCCCAGCGCCTCGTTCGCATCATTTGCGCTCATTGCCGCAAGCAGGTGACTTACGAAGATGAGTATCTCGTCGAAAGCGGTCTCGAACCCGATCAATGGCGCAGCTTCTCGTTCTGGGAAGGCAGCGGCTGCATGGAATGCTCGGGCACCGGGTTCCGCGGCCGTACCGCCATCCACGAACTGCTCGATCTTACCGAGCAAATCCGCGAAATGATTCTCGAACGCCGCCCGGTCTCTGAAATCAAACGCGCCGCCCGCGCCAGCGGCATGACATTCCTGCGCGAGTCGGCTCTCGATCGCGTGCGCCAAGGCATCACCACTTTGCGCGAAGCCAATAAGGTGACCTTCATCGATTAATATGGCTAACTGGTTATCCGATCCCCCGCCGGATCACGTCTTTGAAATCTCGGAGTTCGCTCTCGCCGGTGCCAGCCCCCGCCGGCCCGACCTGCAAAACCGCGTCCACTTTGACAATCGCGGCCTCACCCCTTCTCCGAGTCTTCCCAATCTCGTCCATCCGCAGCTTTACCGCGATGCTCTCCCACAGCTCACCGAATCGAATGGCGCCCGCCGCAACACGACCGCCATCGTCATTCCCGATTATGCGGTGCGCATGGCCATTTTAGATTTCGAGGAATTCCCCTCTAAGGAAGAAGACCGCATTTCCCTGCTCCGCTTCCGCCTGCGCAAAACTGTCCCTTTTCACATTGATGAAGCCCGCCTCGCTTATTCGATTCAGGATTCGCGGCCCGGTCACTATGAAGTGCTGGCGGTCGCCATCGCCAACCCGATCCTGCATGAATATGAGTCCGTCTTTGTCGATGCCGGCCATCGTGTCGGCCTCGTGGTCCCTTCGCTGATTGCCGCTTTGCCCTTCTGCTCCGGCGATTCCAAAGGCATCACCCTGCTCGCCAAAACCGCTGGTTCTACTCTCTCCATCGGTCTCATTGATCAAGGCCGTATCCGTCTCGTTCGTTGTCTCGACCTGAGTGCCGAAGAAGAGTCCGATCAGGGCAGCCCGGCCCTTCCCGTGCTGCAGCAGACCTTGGCTTTTGCCGAAGATCAATTAGAGCAGCAGGTCAGTCAGACACTCCTTTGCGGCTTCGGCACTGAAACCGGCCTCATCGCTGATCGCTTCGAACAGGTATTCAAAATCGCATGCTCCTCGGTGGAATCCCGCTTCGGTCCACCTTTGGCCGAAAACGCCGGCCTTTTGGGCCTCCTGGAGCAATACGCCGCATGAAGCCCAACACCGCGGTTCCTATTAATCTCGCCTCCAACCCGTTCCGCCGCGAACGCGCCGATAATGCCGCTTACATCGCCGTCTGCGCTCTCCTTTTGTGCTCGCTCGCGGTTCTCACCGGCTTGGTCCTCCATGCCCGCTCTGAGGCTTCGGAACTCCGCCGCACTATCGACCGGCAAGCGGCCCGGCTCACCCTTCTTCGCCGCCAGGAAAGCTCTTTTTCAGCCGTCCTGTCCAAACCCGAAAACGCCGGCACCTTCGCCTATAGCGCTTTCCTCAACCAGCTCATTGTCCGCCGCTCCGTCAGTTGGACGCGTGTCTTCCAGGATCTTGGCAAAGTCATGCCCACCAATGTCCGCTTGGTCGGCATTCGGCTCCCGCAGGTCGATAGCATTGATGAAGCCTCCGGCGGTCGCGTCGAACTCGACATGAACGTGGGTACCACCCAGCCCGAAGCCATCATTGGCTTGTTTAAGAATCTCGAAAAATCCCCCATGTTCGGCCCAGCCTCATTGGTCAGCCAAAACCCGCCCGGCCAGAACGACCCGCTCTACAAATACCGCATAACGGTGCCTTATGACCAGAAACTCTGAACCGAGCGAGCTCATCCCGGTCCTGACTTCTGGTTCGGGGGGTAAAAAACTTTCTCCCACCCAATTGCGCTTGCGCTGGGGCGCCGGCATTCTCGCCCTCCTCAACGCGGTTGCCTTGTATTTTTATCTTTCGCCTCCCGGCGGCACCCGCCAGGATCTCGAGTTCGAAGGCCAGCAAATCCGGGCGCAGATTGCGTCCACCAAAATCCAGGCTTCCAAATCCGGCAAGATTGCCGATAGCGTCGAAACCGCCAGCCGTCAGTCCGCCGCCTTCTCAGACAAGTATTTCCTGCCCCGCCGTACCGCCTACGTCACCGTCTTCGAAGCCATCCAAGGTATGACCCGGGATTCGGGCATCAGCGAGCGCGATGCCGCCTTGGCCGAAGAACCCGTCGAAGGCTCGTCCGATCTCACCTTGCTCAACATCACGGCCAACTACGAAGGCAGCAATGCTGATCTGATGAAGTTCCTCTATCTGGCCGATCATTCGCCCATGCTGCTCATGCTCGATACCTTGCAGGCGCAACCGCAGCAGAAAAACAATCAAATTGAGGTAGCCATTCGCTTCCAGGCCATTGTGCGCGAACCCGCCGTGGTGCCCATCGCTTCCGCAGCTGCCGCGCCCTCGGAAGGTCAGCCCCAGCCATGAGTCAAGGTACCAAAATCTTCGGCTTCACCATTCCCCTCAACCAAAAGGCTTTGGTGGGCGCTCTCTTGGTTGCCGTCCTGGGTGTGGCCCTTTACTCTTTCCTGGGCAGCAGCAGCGACGATTCAACCGCTGCGCCTTCCGCCATTCACCCCTCGTTGTCTTCCAAAGCGCAATCTTCTTCCGCCCAGCCCAATCTGAATTCCGGCGTCTCTCGCCGCCTCGATCTCGCCAATCGCAACAAACTGGGAGCCCTGAAAATCAAGCCGGTCGATCCGAACGGAATGGTCGACCCAACCTTGAAACTTTCCCTCCTCGATCGCGTCCGCTCGGTGAAATTCATCGAGGGCGGCCGCGATCTGTTTGAGGGCAACTTGCCGAACGTTGTCATGGCATCGAATGGCAAGCTGCCGCCCATTCCTCCGGTCAAGCAAATGCTGCCCAAGCCTACCGAATTTGTCGGTCCCCGGAAGCCGGGCCCCCCGCCCCCTCCGCCGCCGTTAAACGTCCCGCTTCGCTATTACGGCTTTGTGAGGCCGAATTCCCAGCGCGATGGCAATCGCGGCTACTTCATGGATGGCGATAATATACTTATGGCCACCGAAGGCGACGTATTGAAATCCCGCTTCCTCATCGTTTCGCTAACGCCTAACACCGCCCGTGTCGAAGACATCCAATCCAAGCAGGGGCAGGATCTACAACTGATCCCGGAAGCCGTGGTGACGCAATGAAGCCAAATCGCCGCGCCGCTAACCAAAAAGGCTCCGCGCTTCTGCTCGTTCTCGTCATGGCGGCCATCGTCGGCATCATGCTCTATCAGGAATTGCCGGTCGTTTCCTTCGAAGCCGAACGCCAGAAAGAACAACTGCTCATGAATCGCGGCAACGAATACTCCCGCGCCATCAAGCTGTACGTACGCAAATTTCAAACCTTCCCGCCTTCGATGGATGCGCTCGAAAACACCAATCGCATGCGCTTCTTGCGCTTTCGCTATGTCGATCCCTTCACCGGCAAAGCCGATTGGCGTATCATCCATGCCGGTCCCGGCGGCACATTTACCGATTCCAAAATCAAACAAACCGGCTCTGGTCTCACTCCAGGCTCGTCCTCGAACGGAAGCACAACTGGCACAAACAGCACCGCGCTCGGTGCCCCCTCCACGGTCACCAATCCCTTCGCCAATTCCTTCGATGGCTCGAACCCCAATGGAACCGGCCAACCGGCCGGACCCACGTTTCCACAGCGGCCGCCCGCCATCTCCGCCGGCGTCGTCGCCAATGGCGGCGGCCCACCGCCGGTAGGGCCTGACGGCCAGCCCATCGACCCCGCAACTCTCGCCAACGGCATGCAAAACCCACAGCAGCCGGTCGATCCCAATAACCCCCTCGCCACCAGTAGCGGGCCCGGTTCAGCGTTTCCTCCCGGCCGTTTCCGCGGCGGCAACCCGATGGGCTCAGGCGATTCTTATCCGCCCGGCCAAATGAACGCTCCTACCGATCCAAGTGCGTCGAATCCGATGCAGACGTTCCTCAATAACCCCAACCAGGCGCCCACAGTTCAAAACAATCAGAATTCGAACTCGAACAATGGCGGATTCGCCTTTGGCAACAATCAGAATCAAAACGGCACTACCAATGGCGGTTCCGGCATGGGTACCATGGCCCCTGGCGGAGCGGGTGGCATCGGCGGTGTCGCCAGCATTTCGCCCGGCCCCACCATTAAAACCCTCAACGACCAGACTGATCGCTCCCTTTGGGAATTCGTCTACGACCTCCAAAAAGATCGCAACGCCAATCTTTCAAACGCCCTCGGCAACGGCAACAACAACGGGACGAACAACAATAACAACAACAATGGAATCGGTCCTACCAACAACGGCACCGGAACTGGTTCTGGTTTCAGCATGCCCAGCTCAAGCTTCGGCCAATCGCCAACCGCGACCTCAGGAACCCAGCCCTCCCAGACTTCAAACTAGTGGTACTGCTTATTTTGGTACTATCACCCCTTGTAAAAAAGACCGAGTAAGGATTACATAGTATTAGACAGTTCCGAGCTGAATGCGCTTGTGAGCAACGGAGGAGCTCATAAGCGCCCAGCAGAAATCCTAGCAAATTGGCTGGCCAAATGCTCTTAGGGTTAGTTTGAACTCAAGACGCAGAATCCGCGGCCTCGCCGGATCTATCTTAGACTCGCTGTCCGCCAATGTTGCCGTCCTCGACTGCGACGGGATCATTATCGCCACCAATGCCGCCTGGGATCGATTTGCCGAGGAAAATGGCAATCCGCCCCGGGACTCCATTGGTCCCAACGCCGATTATCTGGCCGAGTGCCGCCGTGCAGCCCGCCGCGGCGATACCCATGCGCGAGCCGCAGCCGCCGGAATCAAAGCGGTCCTCGCCGCGCGTCGCAATTCCTTTGAACTGGAATATCCCTGCCATTCGCCGGTAATCCGGCGCTGGTTTCTCATGAATGTCTCGCCTTTGAGCGGCGAAGGTCCAGGCGTCGTCATTACCCATGCCGACATCTCCGACCGCAAACTCGCCGAAACTGCCCTCGAAAACAGCGAATTCACCATCCGCTCGTTGCTCGAATCGGCGCCCCAAACCGTAATTGCCGTCAACTCCGACGAGAAGATTGTTTTCGTCAATGGAAATATCAAGAACATGTTCGGCTACGATCCCGCCGAACTCGTAGACCGGAAACTACAGATTCTGATTCCTCCGCCCGCTCGCGAAAAACACAAGAGTCACCACCGTTCCTACTTCAAACACCTCCAAAGCCGGCCTATGGGCATCGGCCTCGATCTCGAAGCCTTGCGGAAAGACGGAACCACCTTCCCGGTGGAGATCGGTTTGAGCGCCATCGAATCTTCCGAAGGTGAACTCGCAATTGCCTTCGTCAGCGATATCAGCGAACGCCGCCGTCTGGAGGAATCCGCCAAAACCCACGCCAAAGAAATGCAAGCCTTGGCCGCAAGCCTGTTCACAGCCCAGGAGGAAGAGCGGCGTCGCGTCTCGCGCGAATTGCACGATCAAATCTGCCAGCAGCTTGCTTCCCTGGCAATCGAGATGGGTGGTTTAGGCGTCGAGCCGTCGCTGCCGGAAGACCTGCAAAGCCGGCTCAAAATTCTCCAACAGCGCGTCGTAAAAGTTTCCGACCAAACTCGACATTTGGCGTACGAATTGCACTCGTCCGTCCTCGACGATCTAGGCTTGGTCGCTTCCCTACAGGACTTGGCGCAAGATTTTTCACGCCGCAGCGGGATTCCGGTAAAGCTGAGCCATCATTCTTTGTCCGCCAAACTTCCGCGTGAAATCGCCTCCTGTGTCTACCGCGTGACCCAAGAAAGCTTGGAGAACATCTCCAAACATTCGCAAGCCAGGCACGTCGGTATCTCGCTCACCATTCGCCGGAAAATCATTCGTCTTCTGGTCACAGACGACGGAGTCGGATTCCACCCGGAGGCGGCAAAAGGTCGCGGCGGTCTCGGTTTGATTGGCATGGAAGAACGGGTCCGCCTCGTCAAAGGCAAACTGTCCATCACCGCCCGGCTCGGCCACGGCACAAGAATTGCTCTTGAAATTCCGTGTCCACCATGAAGCGGATACGTGTGCTGTTGGCAGACGATCATCCTCTGACGCTCGAAGGACTGCGCACCTTTCTCGAGCCCAATGTTGAAAGTGTGGGAACTGTAACCGACGGACGTGCTCTGGTCGAAGACGCCTTTCGGCTCCAGCCGGATTTGATTGTGCTCGACATTACCATGCCGCTCCTCAACGGCATTGACGCTGCCGCGCAAATCAAGAAAAGCTTCCCGAAAGTGAAGATCGTCTTCGTCACGATGCACGCCAACCCGGCATACCTGGAAGCGGCTCTAAACGCCGGAGCCACCGGCTACGTGCTTAAATCGGCAGCGCGCGAAGAGTTGCTCGACGCTATACGAAAAGTGATGAACGGGGAGATCTACATCACGCCCAGTCTCTCTTCTGAACAAATAGAACAATTCGACGATCCCGCACGCGCTGCTGCCGCCGTTCATCTAACCTCGCGCGAGCGCGAGATCCTCCAATTGGTCGCCGAAGGTAAAGCGGCAAAAGAAGTCGCTTATGTTCTCTCCATTTCGACCAAGACTGTCGCTTTTCATCGCGAGAACATCAAGCGCAAACTAGGCGTTCGCAGCACCGCCGAGTTGACGAAGCGCGCCATCGAACAAGGCTTGATCTAGGGCCTTTTATCGAGTGACCTCGGTCACGACCCTAGTCCTTTGTCCAGGTTGAATCTTTGCAAAACCCTGTTAGTTTTGAGATGTAGAGTAGGCACAGACCTACGCAGCTCGGACACATTGGTTCGGGCGTTGTAACTTCTTTGGAGACCCGAACCGCGTGTCCGTCTCTCTTTTCACTGGTGGAATTTGCGCTTGCGGCCGCATAAGCACAAAGGAGTGATATATGAGTAAGCAACATGTGAAGAGATTCTTAGTACCGGCAGCGATTGTCATACTCGGCATTGGTGTGCCCGCAGCATCAGCCAAAGCGGATGGCCCTGATTCCGAACAAGTATCTAAACTGCTTTCACAAGCAAAATCGCAAGCATTTCAACTAAAGGAAGACGCCGCAACGATGGAGTCTTACACTCGTTGGGATTCGCCATGGGATCTGCACCGCGACGCCATCGCCGAAATGCGAGATCACGTCAATGAAGTGGGACGCACGCTAACCAAGTTAGATGAAGCCCGCGCCGGCGCATCGCCCTGGCAGATGACGGCGATCGACCGGATCAAGCCGCTGCTTCACGAAATCGCAGCCAACACGGCATCTCTCATTCAGATGATCAACAAAAACCCGAAACGCATGGCGACGGAGGAATACAAAGACTACATTGAGGCGAATGCTGATGAGTCCGCACAACTGTCGCAGCTGATTGCAGATTTCGTCAACTATGGCAACTCGAAAAACAGAATGGACCACCTCGGCGCGAAAATTGAGGTGCCCCAAACCTAACTCGATTCTCGGAGGAAGACACCTGCGCTCGAGGCAAAGCGAAACGGCCCCAAAATTTCGCTTCTGCCTCACGCGGTGTTTCGTTCGTCAAGTACGCAAAGAGGGTGGCGTGCAATGAGTGAATCAATTCGTTTGCCGGAAGAAAATCGGGTTGGACATCGTTACGTTTTGCACGAAGAGATTCCAGCCTTGCAATTGGTGGCCACCGAGAACGGCCACGCGCGTTGGGGTCCGCTCATTCGGCTCCCGAGAGGTGCCGAACTCGACGAATTGGGCGAGGGTTTTGACAAGCGTACCGTTATGGTGCGTTTTGGCCCCTGTTATTACATCGTTTTTCAGCAGGATCTCGCCACGTCTCCGAAGTCTGCTACATCTCACAAACGAGCACACGCCGGCAACTGAGATGGACTAACGATTGCTTCCTCGTCCAAGGGAGGTTTCGTTATGACAACCTTACAGAATTCTTTAAACTATCTACGCGCCCAGCATATGCGTTTCGCTCACACGACGCATTCGCCGGCTTTCACCGCCGAAGAAGTAGCAATGGCAGAACATATGCCCGCGGATCGCATGTCCAAGACGGTTCTGTTGCGCAATAACGATGGCTTTGTGATGGCCGTTGTTCCAGCCGACACGTTTGTCGATCTTGAGAAACTGCGCATGGCTATGGGTGTTCCGGACCTGTATTTGGCGCAGGAGAGTGATTTGGCGCAGCTCTTCCCGAATTCAGAAGTGGGCGCCATGCCTCCGATAGGACCACTCTTCCACATTCCGGTCTATCTGGACCGGAAAGTCGCAAATCGGGAGTTCATCGCCTTTAACGCCGGCACGCATCGGGACGTAATTCATATGCGAACTGCCGACTACTGGCAATTGGTCCGGCCTGTCGTCGGTGACTTCTGTGGCGAGGCGGAAATCATCCCCGCCACGCTCGTCCACTTCGCCTAAGCAAGTTTCCAAATAGCGCGAGATAAGCCGCTCCTCGGCGCAACTTTAACTCAAGGTTCACGACCACGTAACCCTTGTTACTCAAAATGAATTCGGGAACCTTAAGCAAGCCCTCCTGCAACGATTCGGACCTGAGAGGCACTCCCATAGTGGTGCATTCGGATGACCGGTCGGAACATTTACGGGAGGACTACTAAAGAGCAACACCTCGGGAAAGCGCGGCGCGAGCTGGGCCTTTGTGCCGTGCTAGAGGAAGACGCGATTAACGACCTCGCCGACGGACGCGGAGAGCCCGAAGGAGATATTCGAAATGCCGGGGAGCGCTTCGACATAAGAGATCTTCTCCTCGATGAGTCGGACTGATTCGACGCGAAGCTTATGCGCGCAAGTGAAGGCTATTGTGAATGGCGTATAGCGCCAATTCCAGCCGATCCGACACGCCAAGCTTATCGAACACGTTATGCAGATGGTTCTTCACGGTTTGCTCCGTAATGAACATCTTCTCTGCAATTTCCTTGTTCTTATAGCCTTGGGCGATCAGAATGATGATTTCGCGTTCGCGCTGGCTGAGTTGCGCGCGCTCACGAGTCGTCTTTCCATTCGTACCGCCATGCGGCGCCGGGAAATCGGAGGGCGAGGCGAATTGGCGGATCACTGCGGCGGTGGTGTTCGAATCGAGCCAGATTTCACCGGCGTGCACCTTCTGAATGCTCTTTTCCAGCAAGCCAACCGAAGAATCCTTCGACAGAATACCCGAGCAACCGAGTTTCATGGCTTCCACGAACTCTTCCTTGTTCTCAGAAGACGAGAAGAGGATCACCTTCGACCGGCCGGCACGCGCCTGGATGCTCCGCAGCACTGTCAACCCATCAACGCGCGGGAGCTTCAGTTCCATTAGAACGACGTCTGGATCCAAACTCACTGTCTTTTCAATGGCTTCCATGCCATCTGAGGCTTCGCCGACAACTTGAAGACTGGGATTGTGACCTAGAACGGTGCGCAAGCCTTCGAGCACAATCGGGTGCCCATCGGCGATTAACAAACGAATTGGTTGGGCTGTTGACATCTAACTCTGGTTCCTCAGCTGCTGTTCAGTACTTTAGTCCTGTACGATTTAAAACCTGGATACTTCCTTACTCAGAAGTGCCTGATCGGATTATATGCCAAAAAGGACTAAAGTAACCAGCACGTTTTGCAATATATGGGTTGGTATACACAGCCCAAAAGTACTAATCGGAGTACTGGAAGCTTTTCTTCAGTACAGATGTGAAACATAGACGTGTTTCGTTTCATGTCACAGAAGGAAAAGAACGATAGGCCTAAAATGAACCTTATGAGCAAACTGTCGATCAAAGACCTGGATCTCAACGGCAAAACCATCTTTATGCGAGTGGATTTCAACGTACCACTCTCGCCGGATGGGAAAGAGATCACCAGCGACAAGCGGATTCGCGCCTCACTCCCAAGCATTAAGTATGCCCTTGAAAAGGGCTCCGGAGTAGTACTGGCGAGTCACCTCGGTCGCCCCAAAGGTAAGCCCCGGCCGGAAATGAGCCTGAAACCTGTAGCTGCCAAGCTGCAGGAACTGCTGGGCAAGCCAGTCACGATGGCGCCCGATTGCATCGGTGCCGAGACACTGGCGCTCAAACCCAAACCCGGCGAAGTGCTCCTGCTCGAAAACCTGCGATTCCATGCCGAAGAAGAGGCCAACGACCCGGGCTTCTCGAAGCAGCTCGCCGGTTTGGCGGATGTCTACGTGAACGACGCGTTTGGTTCGGCACACCGGGCACACGCTTCGACGGTCGGTATCGTCTCGTTCCTGCCGGTGGCGGCGGCCGGTTTGCTCATGGACAAGGAACTCGAATGGCTGACGAAGGCAACCAAGACTCCGGAACGGCCCTGCATCGCGATCCTTGGCGGAGCGAAGGTATCGGACAAGATCGAGGTCATCAACAACCTTATTAAGGTGGTCGACAAGCTGCTCATCGGCGGCGCGATGGCGTACACGTTCATGCGGGCGCAAGGCAAATCGACCGGCAAGTCGCTGGTCGAAGCTGACAAGATCGAACTGGCGAAAGAGCTCCTCGCCGCCAACGGTTCCAAACTGATGCTGCCGGTGGACCATGTGCTGGTCCGCGAGATCAAGCCAGGCGCGGCCAACGAGGTCGGCACCGAGATCGCAGCGGATCAGATCGGTGTTGATATCGGGCCAAAGACGATCGAAGAGTACAGTAAGGTCATCGGCGGAGCGAAGACGATCATCTGGAACGGACCGATGGGCATCTTCGAAATGCCTCCCTTCGACAAGGGCACAGTGGCGCTGGCCAAAGCCGTAGCAGGCTCCGGCGCGGTTTCGGTTGTCGGCGGCGGCGACTCCGAGAAGGCGATCAAGACTGCGGGCGTATCCGACAAGATCACTCACGTATCGACGGGCGGCGGCGCGTCCCTCGAATTTCTGGCAGGCCTTGACCTGCCCGGCGTTTCGGCGTTAACTGATAAGAAGTGACGCCTATGGTTGTTTCCAGACGCGCAGCTCTGTTTGCCCTTGCGACGCCTCTCCTGGCGGAGGACTTCTGGGACACGCAACCACCCGAACAATGGACCCAGGCGGAGATCGAAGAACTGACTTCGAAGTCTCCCTGGGCCAAGAAGGTGTCGGCCCAGATGAGCGCGAACTCGCCGCTTTCGTCGAGGATCTCCCGGCGATACGGCGTCGGGGCTAACACCGGGGTGGGCAGTCCGAAGTTCGAAGGCGTCGTCCGCTGGGCGAGCGCGAAGCCTGTGCGGCTCGCCTTGAAGCTCAAGCTTCCCAGAGAGTTCGCCAACCACTACGTGATCAGCGTGAGCGACCTGCCGGTGGTGTCGCCACACAGCACGGACGATAGCGAAGACCCCTATGAGGCGGTCAAGGCGCAGACGTCACTGCAGGGCGTCTACGCTGATGTCGTTCAACCGGATCGGGTTGATACGTCAACGATGTACTTCGGCTTCCCCGTTGACAAGCTGAAGCTCACTGGAGACGAGACGGTTACGTTCTCCACGGTGATGGACCCGCTCAGCGTGAAAACGAAGTTCGAACTGAGGCAGATGAAGTACAAAGGCGAACTGGCCCTCTAAGCGTTACTTCTGTAAAGCAAACGCGTAAAGCGAATCTCCCGCACCGGCAATGACGTACTGGGTGCCATCGAGCATGTAAGTGATGGGACCGTTCGAGAGGCTGTCGGCTAAGCCGGCATGCCAGAGGATATCGCCGTTCGCAGGATCGAAAGCGATCAGATTGTTGGTGCTATCGCCGCTGAAGAGAAGCTTGCCAGCAGTGGTGAGCATTCCGACCGGGCCCCAACCCATGACGTAGTGATGCTTCCAAACAATCTTGCCGGTTTTGTAATCGATGGCGTTTAAGTAAGAACCGAAGTTGCCGGCGCCGCGTTCGGCCGCGCCCCAGCCTTCCGGATGCGGATCGGTATCGGTGAGATAGAACATGCTGTAGTCGACGGCGGTGCCGACATAGAATAAGCCGGTTTCAGGATCGAAGCTGGGCGGCGGCCAATTGGTAGCGCCGCTGGTATCGGGCGATACGAGGACGCCGGGGATGGTGGCTTCTTTGCCGGGATCGGGGATGGGCTGGCCGGTGGTCTTCGAAATTCCTTTGGACCAATTCAACGTGCTGATCATGGGAGCAGTGACCAGGGCTTTGCCGGTAGTGCGATCAAGAACGAAGAAGTAACCGTTGCGATTGGCTTGCGCGAGGAGTTTGCGCGGTTGCCCGTCAATGACGCCATCGAGCAGGACAGGGGTTTGGGCAGCGTCCCAATCGTGGGTATCGTGCGGCGAAGGCTGGAAATACCAAGCCATTTTTCCGGTGTCTACATTTAAAGCGACGATGGAGCAGGTGTAGAGGTCGTCACCTACGCGGCTTTTGCCGGTCAAAACGGGATTCGGATTGCCGGTGCCGAGGAAATAAAGGTGCAGTTCGGGATCGTAGGTGCCGGGAATCCAAGTCATGCCGCCGCCGTGGCGCATGGAGTATTCGTCGGGCCAACTGTCCCAACCGGGATCGCCTTTCTTGAGTGGTTCGCTCCACCACTTCCACTGAATTGAACCGGTTTCGGGATCATGCGCTTCGAGGAAGCCGGGGACATCGAGCGAATCGCCGCCGGTGCCGACCAGGACGTGGTTGCCGACGATGATGGGCGCGGGCGTGGAGAAGTATTCCTGCTTGACATCGGCAATTTCCACATGCCAGCGTTCTTTGCCGGTGCTGGCTTCGAGCGAAACAAGATAGTTGTCGGGCGTTTCGAAGAAGAGCCAGTTGCCATACATGCCCATGCCGCGGTTGCCAATGTGAATGCCGCCTTTGGTTTTCCAAAAGTAGTGCCAGATCTCGTGACCGGAGCGCGCATCAACGGCCCAGGCATTATCGGGCGTTGAAAAGTACAAAACGCCATTCACCATAAGAGGCGTTGCCTTGATGGTGGAAACGCCGGGATCAGTGGGCGGGCCTTCGGGCATGGGACCGACGCCGCCGACGATGGCTCCCTGCCCCGGGCCGACGTGCACGCGGAAAATCCAACTTAAAGAGAGATGCTTTACGTTAGCGTGATCGATCTGCTTCAAGGTGCTGAAACGGCGGCCGGAATAATCGCCGTTATAGGTGGGCCACGCATCAGTAGCGGGCTTGGCGAGCAAAGCCGGGTCGAGCATTTGCGCCGGCAACATTGTGGCAAAGGCTAACGGGAGGAGGAGATGAGTGAATTTCATTTGACAGTCACCAGGTACGCAGTCAGATTGTGGATATCGTCATCGGTGTAGCGGCTGAGCAGATCGAGGTGGCCTTGGAGTTTGTTGTGGACTTCGACTTTGGGGGAATCCTTTTCGCGCTTGAAAGAGCGATAGGTACCGTCGGCTTGGCGTAGAGAGACGGTGAAATCGTCCAGATACATCGGCTTGCCGGAGACGGATTCGCCGGAAGGGAGGGTGACGGTGATGCTGTACGGGAATTCGGCCGGTTCGGGTTGCACCATGCGAGTTTGCAGTTTCACGGGATCATACTTCGCGCCGATGCCTTTGAGATCGGCGGTTATGGAATGGCATTGAGCGCATTGGGCGTCGAAATACGTTTTGCCGGCAGCGGCGTCACCAGTGACGATGTTCAAGATTTTGTAGCTATCACGATCTTTGGTGGACTCGATGGAGCTGTGGAGGAAATTGGCGATGTCCTTAATCTGATCCGGGCTGAGCGGGAATTTGGGCATGCCTTTTTCCTGGCGGCCTTTGAGAATGACTGGCCCGATGCTCTTGCCGCCATCGTCGTCAAGGACAAGAACCGAGCGCAAAAGATCGGGGCCCTTTTCGCCGCCTTTGCCTGTAACACCGTGACAGAAACCGCAAGTAGAAGCGAAGTTTTGTTTGCCGCGCTCGACAGAAGCGGGATCGAATTTGGGCGGCGCGGTTGGGTCGTCGGCCCAAGCGACGGTGGCCGCGATGAACAAGATCGGGCACACGACGAACAGCTGTTTGAAATTCATAAAGAGTTTTACGTCAGAAAATGATTTATGACCAGGATATCGCTCCCCGCAAAATTTACAGCTCCGATCCATTGAGTTTGGTCCAAATGCGCAGCGAATAGGCCAGATTGTCGAACCGGAGCGCGCCGAGATCGGGCGATGCGAAGCGAACCTTGGAAGCGCGCGTGAGCCAGCCGGTGCGGATGCGTTGGAGCGCGCCGGGCTTGAGGTGAAAGACGACTTCGCGCATTTCGGGAGCGCTCAAAGTGAGCTCGACTTCCTTGTTGGTTGGGTTGTAGACATCGAGACGAACGAGAGCGCGCGGATAGGCGAATTGGAATTCGGCCTGGGTGGCATCGGCGGCGGCGGTGCCGAGATTGAAGGTGCTCATGCGCTCATGCGGCGGATAGACCGTCCAATCGTTTTCGCCCCAATCGATGACGCCCGAAGGATATTGGCCGCGGAGGAGGACGCGCGCGCCGACGTGGGGATTATCGAAATCGACAATCAGAGGCTCGGGCTGGGCGTTGATTTGTTTTTCGGCATCGTTCGGATCGACTTGGATATCGATATTGCGAGCGTGATCATGACGGATGCGAAGAATGTTTTTCGATTCGTCGAGCGTGTAACCTTCTTCATTGAGATCGGTCCGCTTCGGGAGCGGATTGCCATCGGCGAGAACGAGATCGGGATGGAAATCGAGACGGAGCACGTCGGTAGATTCGGGATCGAAGGTTGAGTAAGTGACAGCGCCTTTGGAATAAGAAATTTTGTTGACGACAGACATGCTGCCGAGGAGGTGCGATTCATCGGACGGCGCCCATTCGGGAAAAGCCCAGAGACCATCCATGAGACGGCGGGGGCCATCGGAATATTCGTCGGTGAACCACCACTGGAGGCCGAAGGGAGTGTGGCCGTTTTCGGGCATGCCTTGGAAATAGGTGACGAAGTTGTAAGAGCGAAAGGCTTCTTCGCGATAGGCGGCGTCGCCGGTTTTCCAGGAGTAGAGCGCTTCGACAGCGGCGAGACGCGAGGTGTGGCTATCGCAACATTGACCGGGATCGTTGCAGCAAAATGATTTGCCATCGCCTTGTTCGTTGGTGATGGTTGCGCCGTGAACAATGTATTTGGGCCATTTGGGAGTGGTTTTGACCCAGTTGATGAGGTTGCGAACGTGGTCGCGCCAATCGGGATCTTTGTCGGGGTGAAGGAGAACGTAACGCGCGTATTCAAGCGGAATAACCTGATTCATGTTGGCCATGGACGGCTTGACGTCTTCGAAATAGCCGACCCACACATTGTTCCTCATGGGATATTGCTGCAACCAATCCCAAGCGCCCTTGCGAACGCGCTCCATGCCGGCGCGATCGCCTAGATTGAGGCGGAGGAGTTCATCGAAGAGCATGATGGGTTCGACGACGTTGGCAGAATAGGGACCCATGCCGGGGCCATCGAGCTTGCCATCGCGGGCGTAGCAACGAACGGGCCAGGGAGAACGATCGGCTGTGCCTTCGGTGTAGTTTTTGACGAGTGCGTTGGCACAGCGAATGGCGGCGGCCAGGTATTTGGTGTTGCCGGTCATCTCATAAAAGCGGAGATAGCCATAGCCATCTTCGCCGACGACGTGCGGTTCGATGAAATCTTCGCCGTGAATGCTCCAGCCGGTGTAGTGAAGATCGCCGGGATTGGCGGACGCGCGCGGGACGCCGGCCCAAACATAGCCTTCGTTGGGTGTGGTGCCGTTTTCGAGTTCGTAATCAATGAAATCCTGCAGGAAGGCGATGGTGTTGGGATCGCCGGTATAGGGGTAAAGGCGTTCCATGAAGCCTTGCATCATGGCGCGGAGATAGCCGGTGGAATTGGCCCAATGATAATCGGGCTGCATTTCGAAAGTGGTGCGATCGAAATCGTAACAGCAGAAGAAATAGTGCAGGCGCTGGCGGTTGAATTGATCCCAGAGGAAGGACCACTGGGTCATGAAGTGGGAGGCGTAGGAGTAACCGATGTCATCGGGCATGGGCCAAGGGAGGAGTTTGCCGGAGGGATCGAGTTGGGCGGGGCGGCCTTGAATGGTTTTGAGATCGAGTTTGGAGATGACGGGGAATGGAGCTTGGGCGAGGGACAGGGAGACGAGGGCGAGGGTGGCGAGGAGACGGCGCGGAGTTTTCATAAGGGTGTTTTGGTTATTGTATGAGACGGAGTAGCGGACGAGGACGCAGATGTGAGAAACGCTGCTGCGACACGGGAGCGGAAAAGGGGATGTAAGACGCTCGCTTCGCTCGCGGTCCCCAATCTTACGATTGGGGTTCCGTACTCCATTTGAGTTTGTCCTTGGTGAAGCGGTGTTTGGGGTTGCCGGGGTATTTCCAGTTTGAGGGGTGGTCCGGATAATACTGGCCGGGGATGATTGGGCGCGGGACCCAACCGGGCTCGGGAGGATAGATGACGGGCGGGTTTTCGCCGCAGATGATGAACTCGCCGGTTTCGGCGTTGTAGATGCGATAGACGTGTTTGTTGGGGTCGTGGACGGGTTGGTCATCTTCGGGTTCGGGCTCAGGCTCTTTTTCTTTGGGTTTTTCCGCTTTCTTGGGTTCGCAGTTGGTTTTGAAGAAGTGATCGAGCATGCGGAATTCGCGCTGGAAGGTGCGTTCGGCGGCGACGTTGTAGCGATGTTTGAGGTCGTAGAGTTTGCGGGTTTCGGGATCGTAAGTATCCATGGTCATGGCGTGGGAGGCGACGAAATCTTCGAAGTTATTGAGGACGCGGATGCGACGCCATTCGGCTTGGGCGGTTTTCAGGATGAAATCCTGGAGCAAGGGATGTTCGGACGGATAGGCGGATTCCCAACGGGCGCAGAGTTTGATCCACTCTTCGAGTTTTTCGCCTTCGAGAATGAGAGTTTTGGCGGAGCAGCCGTGGCGGAGAGCGTTGCGCGAAGAGATGGCTTTGCCTTCGGGACTTGTGGGTCCGGTGCGGCCGCAGTTTTGCTTTTCCTTTTCGGCGATGAGGTGCGCGTGATAGGGATAGCGCGAGTTATGCGGCGGATTTTGTTCTTCCGGCGACGGCGGCACGGAAGAGGAATTTTCAGATTTTTCAAATTTTTCGAATTCGGAGTTGAGATCGTTTTCAGAGACCATGCAGAGAACTTACTTTCTGGAGTTATTGTCCGCAGAGCGCGTTCGCGACTAACGAAAAAGTTCTTGTAAGTGGAGGGAAAGAAAAGAAATAAAAAATTTTCAACTTCTGTGACCAGGATTTTCGAGTGGCAAAAACGGGAGAGCGAAGATGGGGATTTGGCTGCAGTTCGGTGCCCGCAGTGTCCCCCATTTCGATTTCGGACGGGTGCGGAAACCTCACGAAATCAGTTATTTACCAAAGGAACTGTTATATCGTTGGACGACTAATGCTCTGCAAATCGGCCTCTGCTGCGGCGTCCGGCGAATGCGCATTACGAGCTGAGCATGGCTTCGAAGCGCACGTCCATCTCGTCTTCCTCGATAAATTTGGCGCGGTCAGCGTAGGCTTTGGCTTCGAGTACGGCGGCGCGGAAGTTGGCATCATCGACAAAACGTAGGGCGGCGCTAGCGACCAGCTTTTCAGGTTCGGTGCCGTTGGCCTTAGCGGCCTGTACGATCTGGGCTTCCTGTTCGGGCGTGAAGTGGATTTCCATGGGCGTTTCTTTCGGTTTAGCCTATGCCTTAACGATAACCCATATAGGGCTTTCTGTCACGAATTCAAAAGCCTCCTTTGGGTTCTCAAAAAATAACAGGGTTTTGCAATCCGTTGCTCCGCTCGGTTATGCTGCCGCATGCCTTCAAAGGCAGCGGGCGTGACGACGTGGTGCATTCGGGCGCTGCGAAGACTGCAGCTTGCGTCCTGAACTCTCCGGTGATCTGCGCGTTCGCGACGATGAGGGATATAATTTGATGCATGCCTGCCACAAGCTATTTGGACCGCTTGTTGGACCGGCCCACCGGGGCGTTCACACCGAAAGTGGCGGCGGCGCTTTTGGAACTCCGCGCTGACTCCGAATTGGAGGCCCACATTGGCGAGCTACGGCGAAAGGCCAATGAGGGAACGCTCGCCGAGGATGAAGATGCGGACTACAAGAATTTCGTTGAGGCTCTGGATCTGATCTCCGTCATGCAGGCAAAGGCTCGGCGTTTCCTCGCCGAGCAATGCGCTTAGCATGGACCAGAGTCTGCGTGAGGTTGTCGGCAGCGCGCGGCGAACGCTTGTGAGTATTGGCGAATGTCGCAGGAGGCAAGGCCTCTCATTGCTTTCCATGTCGAACATATAGTCTCGCGGCAGCATAGGGGCGGCGACGATCCGGCAGAGCTAGAAGAAGTTCTTCGAATTGGTCAGTGAATTAATTCGCGGCCTAGTCGAATGCGGAAGATTGTGTGCTGTGGCGACAAGGAGAGTAATTCACCCGGAGGTATTGTCGGCGAGGCAGCGATTGGAAGGCATCACGGCGTGCGGCGGACAGCGGAATGAATGGTGGCGCGTTCTACGGACGGGTGGCGACCGAGAGGATCGGCGGATGCTAGCTGACATAGACGGACTGATGTTTGAAAGTCAATCCATCTACAAGATAGGGTCAGACCAATTTAAGCCAATTATGATTCCATGCTTACTTCGTTTTGGGCACTACGGAATCACCCGAGATTTACGGGGATGAGTGGCGTTCTGATCGAGAGTTTTGTGAAGCCAGGCCCGGGCGAAGTCCCAATCGCGTTTGACCGTGTTCACTGAAATTTCCAGCGCAACGGCGGTTTCTTGCTCGCTCGCCCCGGCGAAAAAGCGCAGCTCCACTACTTGCGCAGCGCGCTCGTCCAATGCGGCGAGTTTCGAAAGTGCCTCGTCAATTACCAGCAGGTCTTGCGGCTTGGCAACCGGTTCGAGCGTTCGACTGAGGTCCACCAATACTCCTCCACCACGTTTCTGCGCTTTGCGGCTGCGAGCATGATCGACCAAGATGCGACGAACCTGGCGGGCGGCGATGGCGAACAGATGCTTGCGGTCTACCACCTTCACCGGCCCCGGCTCGAAAATGCGCAGATAGAGTTCATGGACTAGATCTGTGGGCTGCATGGTATGGCCCGGGGCTTCGTTTTTCAAACTAGCCGCTGCGATACGCCGTAATTCGTCGTAAACGACCGATACCAAACGGTTTCGTGCCTGTTCATCGCCGTCGCACCATTCGCTGAGTAAGGTCGTCACTTCCGCTCGAACTTGACTCTTCGCCATGTCGCTATGGTCGCTCAATTGAAATTAGATGGGCTGTTTCGCAGGTCGATTCCGCTGTAAAGTACAGAGGAGTGGAGATGACAGCGGAACGGTTCCGGCAAATTCGTAACATATTTGACGCAGCAATGGACCAGTCGGAGGCGGACAGAACTGCCTGGCTGGCTGAAGCTTGCCAGGGAGATGAGTTGCTGCGAGGGGAAGTCGACGAGCTTCTGCGGCAGCATCAAAAGCCCTCGGGCGCGCTCGATTCCCCTCCCGAAGGTATAGCGAAAGTGGCTATAGGGCTGCGGCTGGAAGGCCGCCGGCTGGGCGCTTGGGAGGTCCTGCGCGAAATTGGCGGCGGCGGCATGGGCGCGGTGTATTTGGCTAGGCGCGCCGATGGGGCGTTTCAAATGCAGGCGGCTATCAAAGTGCTTAACGCGCCATTTGCTAGCGACGAACTACGCCAACGCTTCCGGCAAGAACGCGAAATTTTGGCACAACTCTCTCACCCCAATATCGCCCGGCTCTTGGATGGCGGCACGACTGAAGACGGCTTACCCTATTTGGTCATGGAGTTCGTCGACGGCAAGCCTATCACTGATTATTGCGACGAGCAAAGAGCCTCCATCGGGGAACGGCTGGAACTGCTCGAAGAACTGTGCCTGGTAGTGGATTATCTGCATGAGAACAAAGTGATCCATCGCGATTTGAAGCCGGCGAATGTACTCGTGGGCTCGAATGGAAAACTGAAACTGCTGGATTTTGGTATTTCCAAGCTGCTCACTCCGTTGGGAGAGCAGACCCTTTTAGCCACGCGCTCTGGCGTGCACCTGCTCACGCCGGAGTATGCCAGTCCAGAGCAAGTCAAGGGCGAGGCCATTACTCCCCGAACCGACATCTATGCGCTGGGAGTTATGACCTATGAATTGCTCTCGGGCCACCGGCCGCATAGCTTACGAAGCAATGCCATGAACGCGATCATGCGCGCGATTTGCGAGGATGAACCGGAGCGGCCGAGTACGGTTGTGACTCAGACAGTTGCGGTGCTTGGCGAAGCCGCCGTCGAGCCGGCAACGGTAGGCCGCTTACGCCGAACTTCACCCCAGCGCCTCAGCGAGCGATTGCGGGATAACCTCGATGAGGTCATCATGAAGGCGCTGCGCAAAGAGCCCGCGCAGCGATACCGCAGCGCGCGCGAACTCGGGCTCGATTTGTCCGCCGGGAAGGAAGGTCGCTCTGTTTTAGCGCGAGGGGACTCGCGGCTAGGTGGCTGGCTTCGCAGGCTGAGTAAAAATCCTTACCCCCTCTTGTTGTCGATCTCAGCTGTGTTGCTGATTGGTTCGGGTGCCGTGACACTTCACGCGAAAGCGCTCGTGTACGGTCTGGCGGCAGCCGCCTTGCTGCTTTTGGCGAACGTCCACCGCGACGGGTGGGTCATTTCCCGCCGCGCGTGGTACCTCTGGCTTTCCATAACACTGCTCCCAACGACAGTGCTGATAGTCTATTCGCTTTTCTTTTCGACCAATGATTTCGGCGTGCAGTCCTGGCAATGGCTTGCCGTTTTTGGTGCCGTAACAATTCCCTTTCTTCTCGGCAGCGTCATTCGTTGGTTGCTCAGGGAGCGCTGGGCCGGCAAGTTACTAGTGGATGCCAGCGCGCCCCTGCCACTCTGGTTCGGCTGGCTCGCCCGCCTGTTTTTGCTACTCGTTTGCCCCGCAGTTCTCTTTTTCTGGGCAAATGGGGAAATTGACTTTGACTATCGGGATATCGGCGTTTTAGCCATTCTCCTGGTTAATAGTCTTCTCCTTTTGCGGACTGTGCTGAGGCGGGGCAAGCTGGAGTTTCGGGAACGGGGAATCGCCTCGGTTGACTTGTTTCGAAGTTGGAATCAAATCGCCGCCTGGAATTGGGAAAATGGCTTCGGGGTTCAAAACCAGACTGCCTTGCGGCTTAAACTCAGAAGACCGCTGTTTCGCAGGTCGGTCTGCCTTCCCGTTTCGCTGTCGAACATGGACCAAGTTTCAAGTGTCCTGCGTGAGTTTGTGAGTGACTCACCCCAGCAGGAGGCGGCAGCCGAATCTCAGGATGCGCCGAAGCGTGCGCTTTACTCTGGTTTTGCGGCCATCGTTCTTGGCTGGCTTGCTATTTACGCCGCCGGTCACGAGCCGCGGATGGATCAGTTACTCGCGGGTTGGGCGAACACGCCATGGCTGAGCATCCGCTCGCTGTCACGCCCGGAAGTTAAGCGGAACACAATCGACGGTTTAGATTACGCCTGGATCGCTCCGGGATCATTCACGATGGGTTGTTCGCAGGACGACGGTCAATGTAAGGCCAACGAAAAACCCGCTCATCGGGTGACTATCACGCGCGGCTTCTGGATCGGGACCACTCCGGTAACTAATGCTGCCTTTCAACGGTGCCTTGAGGCGCGGCTCCATCGTAAGCTCCCCTCAGGGGACGAAAATCCGACCCTCCCTAAGGTGATGTTGAGCTGGGTGGGAGCCAAACAGTACTGCGAGTGGGCCGGGAACCTGCGGCTGCCCACAGAAGCGGAATGGGAGTATGCGGCGCGTGCGGGCACTACCGGTCCAAGATACGGTCTATTCGGCGACATTGCCGCCCGCGAAGGGAGTGCGTGGCCCCCATATCCGGTCGCGCGCAAACAGCCAAATGCCTGGGGGCTTTACGACGTTCTCGGAAATGTACGCGAATGGGTGGAGATTCGTACGCAACGGATTACTATTTGCGCGTAGCGGATGACCCTCTAGCACCTTCTGTAGGAGAAGAACACGTTCTGCGCGGAGGCGGGCAACGGGTATCAGAGCGTCTCGCCGCTGCCCCGCTGATCGGAGATCAACTTGTCGGATTTCGTTGTGCGGGGGGATCGCGCGATGAGATCGGAAGACCTGATTGACACTCGGGGCAAGCGGGAGACTCAGCGAATTACGAACGATAAAAGTCGAATGGTCCTGCTTTCCGGGGAAAGGCCTCACTGATCTCGGCGGCAGCCTTGAAGTTTGCATTCCCGTACCCATGAAAGCCAACCGTGTCGAAGTCTCCGGCGTTGCTGGAGAGTGGATTCGCTTTTGAAATTTTTCTGATCCTCTTTTAGGAATTCTCCGACGCCGCGGCGGCACGAGTCGCATCCGTCTGCTTCAGGGCTGCTTCAATCATGTCTGACGGAACAGTGGCTTTGCCTGCTGGACCCAAGCTAGTCGAAAATACCTTTGTATTGTTTACAAAAACGTGAACGGGCGTGGTCTCATCCGAGCCGGGCTCCGCTTCATCTCTTTGAATCGTCATCGCAAAGGGAGGAAACCGACTATTAGGCCCTTTGGGTGGTGGCGTCGTCGGGGACCCCGCGGGATCGGATCCGACGGCCAGGTGAAAACTAATAGATGGCATAAAGAGTGTCCTTTCATTGCGCGCGTTTGATGAGTAAGACATCCGACGCGTCTATTCCTCGAACCATTGCCAAGTCACCTGTGGTAGGCGACCAATCAAAGGAGAAGATTTTATCTTCCTCAAATTTCCTCACAGAAGATTCCCTTCCGCTCACAATAGAAGTCTGAAACAAACCAGAGACATCCATCTGCTCCTTAACATATACCAGCGCTGACTCGTCTGGCGACCATCGGATCAAAGTGCTCGTGGGAATCTGAGTAAAGCGTCTCACGACCCTCAATCTCCTTAGTTCTATCACAGCCACTTGCCACTTACCAGAGGTCCGATTTAATAACTCGCAAACCATATATCTGCCGCTCGGAGACACGGCAGGAGTCCTTGCATCCACGCCCAGCAACTGGACGGGATCTCCGCCCGTCTTGCCCATTCGCCATATTTGGGCATGACCGGCGGCTAGACGGCTGAACAGAATCGATCCGTCGGGTGTAAAGGAAGGAGACTGGTCTTCAATACCTTGGGTTACCTGCCTGAGCATGTTGCCGTCGAGGTCGGTTGTCCAGATTGTCCAGTTACCGGCGCGATTGCTAATGAATGCGATCTTTTTGTCAGCGGCTGAAACGGTGGGTTGCAGATCCACAAATCTACCCTGGGTCAGTTGTTCCTTTGCGCCATCAAGCCCCAGCCTCCACAGGTTTTCTTGGCCGCCTGTCTCTTCATTGGCGATCAATGCGCCGTCGGGGGACCAAGCAACATCCTCGTAGTGGCCAGCGGGCGAACCAATCCGCTTCAAGGACGAGGGCGAGCGCGCGGGGGCGACCCACACAGAGGAGACGCGGTTCTGCTGGACTGTGACGACATCGCTTCCTGCACTGTTTGCATGAGTATAGTACTGTTGATCGGAACTAACCGCTTTCCACTTAAGGGTATTAGTCGAAAACTGGAACAGCCTGATGGGTTCATTCGGAAGCTTAGCGGGAAAGATGAGGGTTTGGCCGTCTCTTAGCAGGCTTAGCCTCCCCATCCAATCCCATTCGGGCAAAGACAGCGTATGACGACTTGCGGTTGCCGCGTTTATTGCGACGATGAAGGCTTTTGCGCCGTTATGATACGCGGCCAATATGATTTCCTTGCCGTCTGGCGACCATGCCCATCCAAAATCTGAGAATGGAACGGATACCGGATTGGAACCTAATATTCGGTCTTCAGAACCATCCGTATTTGCGACATGGATCTCTTCTACCTCTTTCTCTAGATTGGTTCGTTTAAAAGCGACTCGATGCCCGTCCGGAGAAACGGTTGCCGGTGAATCTACATCATCAATGATCTTCCGCGAAACACTACCCGGGAGAACCGTGGCTCGATAAAGGGCGTGCAGGTTACCATGTGGATCAAAAGTGTAATAGACGTAGTTTCCATCGGGCGAGAACGTCAGCCCAATATAACTGCCGGTATTAAATGGGATCCGCTCCATGTCCACCCCGGTATCGACTTGAAGCAGTCGGAGACTTTCCTTGTCGGATTCTCTCACCGAATAAATCACATAGCGGGAATCGGGCGAGATCACGGCATCATGAACATTTCCGGCTTTGGTCAGTTTAACGGTCTGTCCAACCTCAAAACCGGGTTCGGTACGCGGAGGACGGCGCTGGAGAGCCAGGTAGCCGATGGTCAGAAGAACCACGCTTGCGATTGCGCCGGCGATCCAAATCAAGCGGGCCGGCGCGCCGAGCCTCGCCCTCCGCTGCGACTTAATGAGTGCGGCCGCAAACTCGGCCATGCTCGAATAGCGTTTGGCGGGATCGGGCTGCAACGCTCGCTCCACCACTCGCGCCACGGGCGCAGGCATATTTGAAGAGGCGGCGATCCGTGAACTCCCTCGGGAGAGAGGAAGCCGACCGGTTAACATTTCGTGGAGAACGGCGGCGAGGCTCCAAATATCGGCTCTACAGTCCACCGGCAAGCCAACTGATTGTTCAGGAGCCATGTAGCCCGGCGTACCCATGATGGCGCCGGCACGGGTAACGGGGTGATCGGCATGCGATGGCGGGTCTACGCCTTCCGCCAACTTAGCGATGCCAAAATCTACGAGTTTGACGGCGCCGTCGTCCCGTACGAGGATGTTGCCGGGCTTGACATCGCGATGAATGATGCCCGCGGCGTGAGCCGACGCTAGCGCGCTCGCCACCGGCAGGATGAGCCCGATTGCCTCGCGCCATGGAACAATGTTTTCGGCCATCCGCTTCGAAAGCGGATGGCCTGGTACATACTCGCTTGCAATGTAATGCCGTTCCCCAATTTCGCCCGCCTCATAAACCACCGGAACGTTCGGGTGGTTCAGGGCGGAAGCAGCCAGTGCTTCTTGCGTGAACCTAGTCACCAGTTGCGACTCACCGTTGAACCACTTACCCAGCAGCTTGAGCGCAACCGGGCGATGCAGCCGGGTGTCCTCGGCTAAGTAAACTTCGCCCATGCCGCCGGCGCCCAGCAGGGCGCGGACAGAATAAGGACCGAAGGAATCGCCGGACGCGAGCGTTGGCGGTCCGGCAAACACATTGAGCAAACCGTCCACAGGCGCCGCACTGGTTTCCTTCGCCGAAAGAAGCATTTCCTCCATGCGCCGACGGAGGATTTCAAAACGCTCGCGAGTTTTCGCCCCCGAGACGAAGGGCTTGCGCAGGAACGAACCCATCTTCTCTTCTTGCTTGACGATCTCAGAGGCTTCATGAAAAAGACCCAGATCGCCGCCGCAGGCACGGCGAAGACACTCATGGCGCTCGTCCGGCGGCTTTTGCATTGCCATCGAAACCACAGCCATTAAGCGTTCGTTGTCTTCGACAGCGCTTTGCATGCTTCAGTGCTCAACCGTTCGAACAACCAATTGCGGGCGCGGTACCATTCCCGCTGGAGAACGTGCAGTTTTAGTTCCAACGAATCGGCCGCCTCTGCGTCCGACATGCCAAGGAAGAACTTCAGTTCGACAATGGCGCGCTGCCGCTGAGATTCCTTAGCAAGATCGTCAAGCAAATCATCCACCGCCACCACTAGCTCTAGCCCGGAGCGTTCACCCACGTCGCGTGCCGGAAGCGCCTCCAGCGGTAAAAACTGAATGCCGTGGCGTAAGTGGCCGCGTTTGATGAGGTAGCGGCGCATCATCCGCGCCGACATTGCTAAGAAGTGCCCCCGGTTTTGCCAATCTATGTTTTTCGCTCTGGCGAGGCGCAGAAACGCTTCGTTGACAAGCAGGGTGGGCTGGAGCGAGTTTCCGGGTGCTTCCCCCCGGAAGCAGCGCGCGGCAATTTTCCGAAGGTCCGGTAAGAGCAGCTCGAAGATCCTCGATTCTGCTTCTTTATCGCCCGTGCGCCACCGCTCTAGCAGTAGTGTGACGTCGCCTTGTTGAGCAGTCATGGCAAACCCTCCAAGGGCTACAACTCGCTCGTGCCCAAACAACAACCGGCGAGCCTTCGCCGGGCGTCTACGGGGATGCGTTGCCCAGCGATTACTTCGGAGCATAACACGAAATGGGGTCCTCCGACACGACTGCCCAAAGCCAGTTGAAATCGCATCCCGGGGCCAACCATGACAGTGATTTCTGGCGAAAGCAACATTTTTCTCATCTGACCTGTTGAGAATTTTGCCGAGCGGGTGCTTTCTGGTTTGAGGGCCGAGATGGAAGCCGTTGATTCGGGCCTCTCAGATAGGCCCTCGCTAGTTGACAGAGAAAGGAGAAAAACAAAATGAAAAAGCTAATGAGCGTCGTCCTGCTGGCCGCCGTTGCAATCTTGGCTGCCCCGAAGCCACAGACACCAACTCACGCGCCAGCCACCACCGGCAAGACGAGCGATCGCATACCAGTAACAATCAGATGCCATTGTGAACGCTATACTTGCACGTGCACTTGAAGGATCGCTATCAGCCCCGGCGAGTGAGATAGGGGCTGACACTTGTTGCATAGCTAGCGATCGGGATGGGGGGAAGCCTCGCGCCTCCTCCCCTTCCACACGACAGGCATCCGGGTCCGTATCCGGAACTCCGCGATTTAACGCCGGAGGTTGGTATCGATTTCGCGTATGGGACTTCGCCCTCCTCGGTCCCTTTGGAACACCCCTACCCATCGCTGGCAAGCTCCCTCCAGGCGGACTGGCTGGCGCACGGCCATCCACGAGAGGCGCGCACTATTATTCTCTCGAAAGCATAAATGAAGTATTGGGTATTCCAGCCGAATTACAACGGCAAATTTTGGGGACGCTTGTGCACGTATTGAAGCAGTGAGAACCCGAACACGGAACAGAAAGCACGCACGCGGATCTTACAATCCATCCAATAGTCCATCGGCTCGTGAGTAGCGCCCTCCGGCCAAGGCGATGTGTCGAAAGCAATATTTTTTTCCTTTGACCTGTTGAGAATTTTGCCGAGCGGGTGCTTTCTGTTTTGAAGGCAGAGATGACACGGGTGATTGCAGCCCGTCAGATCGGCCCGAGACGGTTTTCGATTTGTCGGAGTTACCGGCAATTCGTGCTAGACCGCCCAGATCGAACTGGCGGTCGGATTACATCAATTGAAGGAGAAATTACTTATGAAAAAGCTAACAAATTTGGCGATCGTGTCCATAAGCCTGACGCTTTCCGCCTTTGCCCAAACAGCCTACGTTCGTTCCGACAACGTGAGCGCTGTTGTCTACGAGGGAGACAACTTCCATATCTACGAGCTATCGCTCCCCTTAGACGGTAGCGCTTGGAGCCTTGGCGATCTTACAAACAAAACCGGAGCTCCGCTTGCGGCTGTCGGGGCGGCGCTGGCGGATGCGGGCGAACCCTCGGCCTATGTCCGTTCAGATAACACGAACTCGGTCGTGTATCGGGCATCCAACGGGCACATTTACGAGATCTATCTTCCGCTCGATGGAAGCGCCTGGAACGTTGGCGATCTGACGGTGAAGAGCGGCAACGCCCCACTCGCGGTCATGGGTCCCGTGGCGTATCGTCGTTCGGACAACACCAACTCCGTAGTGTACGTCGGAGCGGATTCGCATCTCTACGAAATCTACCTCCCGCCGAGTGGCGCTTGGGAGTATGGCGACCTGACGGTGAAAACCAGTGCCCCCGAGGCAGTGGCGGCCCCGGCCGTTTACGTTCGTTCAGATAGCACGAACTCGGTCGTGTATCGGGCATCGAACGGGCACATTTACGAGATCTATCTTCCGCTCGATGGAAGCGCCTGGAACGTTGGCGACCTGACGGTGAAGAGCGGCAACGCCCCGCTCGCCGTCTTGGGACCCGTCGGGTACCGTCGATCCGATTCCGTTAATTCCGTAGTGTATGTGGGAGAAAATTCGCATCTTTACGAGATCTATCTTCCACTGAATGGAAGCACCTGGCAGCATGACGACCTAACGGTCGCAAGCGGCACCCCCGAGGCAGCAGCATCTATCCCGTCGGCCTTCATTCGTTCCGACGGTGTCAACTCCGTCCAGTACGTGGGGGCCAATAGCCAGGTTTACGAACTCTATCTTCCGCCCAACGGTAATTGGTCGCATGGCGACATCACGACCGCGACCGACGCAACTCCTGTCGGCGAAGTGGGTGCAGTCCCGACGCCGGCCGGCTATCGCCGTTCCGACAATACCAATTCTATGGTGTATTGCGGCTCTGATGGCGATATCCACGAACTGTATTTACCTCTCGACGCCCCAGCCTGGAGCAGTGGCAACTTGTCTGCGAAAGCTGGCGTGACCGGCTGTAATCCGAACATACCTAACCCTAAATAGCTAAGCGGCACGCCGGCCATCGCGCTGAGATGACATGACGGCCAATTGGCCAATTTATAAACACAGTGAACGGGCGGAGCCGTAAGGCTCTGTCCGTTTTGTTTGCGCTCCCATAGACCAGCGCTGGAACGCACCCATCCCGAGATACATGTCGGCGATGAACACATCCTCTTTAAGCCAGAGAACTAGAAATCGGGGCATGAGCGCTCTTTCAAGGTCGATAGTGCTGGCTGACTAACGTTATCCACTCTCACCCCTCATCCTCCCGAGAAGCCAGGCCCGCACGAATTCCCAATCGCGCTTCACGGTCGCCGCCGAAATGCCCAGCACCCGCCCAATTTCGGCATTATGCCGCCCGCTACCTTGGTGGAACTCCCTGACCTAACGGCGGTTGGTCGCGATCTGCCAGATTAGTACGGGGAAACCCCCATGTAGGCTGGATGCAGCGAGATCGCCGGCACCGCATTTGAAGGACATGGCAGAATCGCTTCCCATGCGATCCAGATCGGCTGCGGTGTTAGTTAGCGGCGCTACGGGATTTTGAAGGGGAGTTTGAGCGTTCGCTGGGGCCGGTGAGCAGCGCAAAAAAAGGGGACAGGCCGCACGCGATTCGCGGGCATGCGGCGTTTGAGTGTGAAGCGGCTCGCTGTGCCAGTCCCCATTTTTTGCTTGGTCGGGCTAGCGCCGGGAAGGTTTGCGGAGGCGGGTGGCGAACAGAGCCAGGCCGGTGAAAGCCAGCAGCCATGATTGGGGTTCGGGGGTAAGCAGCGCCGGGGCGCTCAGGAATCCGCTTCCGGTCAGGGAGTAGGCGCCGCCGGTGAGGGAGCCGGTGCTGGTGGTGGTGCCGCTCACGCCTGCAAACATGCCGGTTCCGGAAGTGAAGGTGAGTATCTGGGTGATGGGCCCGGTGGCGGTGGCGATGTTCACTTGCTGGTCGTTCTCAAACAGGGTGCCGGCGAGTGTATCGCCGTCGGCAAAGGTCATGGTGAAGGTGCCGTTGTTGAGGCCGGTGGTGAGGTTGACGTCGTCAAAGGTGTCGAGAGTGACGGGATTCCAGAGGCCGTTCACAGCAGGATTAAATTCGTCGACGGAGCCGGTGCCGATGCCTTCGACGGTCAGGAAATTACCGCTGATGACGGGGGTGCCGGCCAGCGCTCCGGAGAAGCTATAGGTGACGGAAACGGTGCCGGCCTGTGCCGGGGTGGACGCGAGTAGCCACGGGGCTAGCACCATCAGAGCGGTTGTACAGGTCTTGGAAGCAAGTTTAGAAAAGTTTTTCATGTCGTTTTAAGATGCCAGTAGAAACACTAGAGAAAAATCAAGTATAGGGTATTTAGGTCGTAAGGGGGTAGCGTAGGTGTACTGTTACTGAGCTTGGGCGCTGGCGCGCCCGTCCCCAACCTCACGGTTGGGGTTCTGAGTCGGGGGGTCGTTAAGATAAAGATTCAAGATCGCAGGGGGACTATGGCAGTTGGCAGCAGCGCGGGCGAAGAGTCCGTTTCAGTTCGCAGCACGGGTTCCACGAATTATGTGGTGCCGATGTTGTTGATGGTTTCGCTTTACTTCAGCATCGGGTTTATTACGGCGTTGAATGACATTTTGGTGCCGCACTTTAAGGACCTGTTCCACCTGACGAACGTGCTGGCGCTGCTGGTGCAGTTCTGCTTTTTCGGCGCGTACTTTGTGATGTCGTTGCCTTCGGGTTGGATTGTGGGGCGGATCGGATACAAGGCCGGGATCATTGCGGCGCTAGCGACGATGGGCGTGGGACTGCTTCTGTTTGTTCCGGCGTCGATTGTCATCTCTTACCCGCTGTTTCTGTTTGCGCTGTTCGTGGTGGGCAGCGGGCTGGCGTTGCTGCAGGTGGCGATCAATCCATATGTCGGTGCGCTGGGGAAGCCGGAGACGGCCGCGCAACGGATCACGATTTGCGGCTTTTTGAATTCGTCGGCGACCACGATAGCGCCGAAGTTGGGCGCGGCGTTTATCTTCATTGCCGCCGGAGCGACTGCCGCGGAGCTGGCGCACTCGGTGCGGATGCCGTATTTGCTGCTAGCGCTGTTCACGCTTCTGCTGGCGGGCATCACGGCGATGGTGCCGCTGCCGCAGGTGGTGGAACAGCGCGTTGCGGGCGAGCATGTAGAAGGCAGCGCGTGGGGATACCGGCATCTGCAACTGGGCGCGGCCGCGATCTTCACTTATGTCGGCGCGGAGGTGGCGACTGGCAGCGTTCTGGTGAACTATCTGGGGCAGCCTTCAATGGGCGGGCTTTCGCATGCCGCGGCTGCGACCTACGTTTCGTATTACTGGGCCGGCGCGATGGTGGGGCGGTTGATCGGTTCGTTTGTGTTGTTGAAGGTGCAGGCGGAGCGGGCGTTGGCGTTCGTGGCGGTGATGAATGTGCTGCTGGTGGCGACGACGATTTTCGGGCATGGGCGGGAGACCGGGTTGGCGGTGGTGGGTTGCGGTCTTTTCAACTCAGTGATGTGGCCGTGCATCTTCCCGCTGGGGGTCAAAGGCTTGGGCAAACTGACGAGCCAGGGTTCGGGCATTCTGGTGATGATGGTGGTGGGCGGAGCGGTGATTCCTGAGATGCAGGGGCTAGTGGCGGATAAATTTGGCTTTCAGTACAGCTTTGTGGTGGTGCTGCTCTGCTATGTGTATCTAGTGTATTACGCGTTCAGCGGGTATAAGATCCGGCAGCAGCCGGGTTTTGGGACGAATTGAGGCGTAGAGCGAGCGCAAATACATATTTGCTTTAAGCCGATGCTTGCATCTGCTCGGCTTTTCGACGGCGGCGGCCGCTTAAGAGGTAAACGGCGGCACGCAATTCCAACAACGGGTCGGCGGAAGGTTCGATGCCTTCGACGCGAGGGATGGGATCGAAGATGATTTGTTTTTGTTCGAGGGCTTGCTCGGGAGCGACCTCGGTCAGGGTCAATTTTCCGAAGGGAATGACTTGCCGGTCCGCGGGCCAATGAACGGTGGCGTCATCGACGACATCGCGTTCGCCGGCAATCTGGACTTCGATCTGAAATTGGATGGGCCCGGAGCTGAGGCGCTGCGGCAATTCATCGAAGAGGAAGTTGGGATCTTTGGCGGCGGCAGTGGTCTCATCGAGGTGCTTAATGCCGGCTTCGGGAAGAATACGGTAGCGGCCATAACGACTGACCGACTGGGCGTTGGTAAAGCGCATGGCTGTGACTGCGAAAAACGCTTCGGTGGCGAAACTGGAGGGACTGGGTTTCGGGGTTTGCACAAAGGCGAGCGCGGCTGGATGGCCGGCGAGAAATTTTTCGATGGGCGATGGCGATTCTTGCGGCGGGTTGGTGGTGGCGGCGAGCGCGCGCAACATTTCCAGAAACTCCTGACCGGTTCGGGTGGGGAAGCCGTCGGTGGAATGGCTGACGATGTCGGTGTGGACGTGTTCGGCCAGATGAAAGCGAATGGCGAGACCGCGCGGGTTGGCGTTCGGATCGTTGTCGGGGAGGAGCGGGAGGCCGGTGGAATTGGAGAAGCGGGCGCTGACCGGGGTGGACGCACGCACAATGTGCGGGGCTTTGGTGAGTGACGCGGCTTCGGGCGAGGGTGTGAAGGTTCCTGAGAGGAGAACACCTTTGGCGTGCGCAGGGCGAAAGCCGGGATGGAGGCCAAAAATCGTGTCGAACTGCCTGATCAGATCCTGACTCAAGGCAAGAATTTTTTCGTCTGAAGGTAACGGCATACTTTTAAGAGCTTAACGCGGTTTGGATGACATCCCGCGCGTTCCGTTTCCCAATTGCGGAGAGCGGCAATAGCGGAAATGCCCGGATGTTCGCCCTTGCGCTTTTACGACAGGTCTTTAAAGAAGAATGTGGTGCCGCAGGGTATGCCGTTTGGAAGGAGCGCATAGTTGGGAATGACTCCAACGGCTTTCCAGCCGAGGCGGTGGTAGAGGCGTTCGGCGCTGCTTCCGGTTGCGGTGTCGAGGACAAGCAGAGTTTTGCCGGCGGCTTGGCTGACCTCTTCGGCGTGACGCATGAGTGCTGTGCCGACGCCCTGGCCGCGGGCCGAGGGGGCGACCAGGAGCTTTGCTATCTCAGCGCGGTGCGGCTGATTCTCGGGCATCGCGGTGACCACCTGCACGGTGCCTACCAAGTTGCCGTCGATAAATGCCGCGACCAGAATGCGCTCGTTCCGGTGCAGGGATTCGGCGACGGACTCGAAAAACTCGCTGGCCTGTTGGTAGGAAATTCCTGCCATGAAGCTTACGGAGGCACCCCCTTGCACACAATCGATGAGCAAGCGACTGAGTTCCGAGAGGTGGGCTTGGGCATCCTGTGAGTTGAGTGTGCGCAGTTCCATCATCCATCCAGATTCGGGAATCGACTTACTTTTGCGACTCACTATTGGCGAAGGCTAAGGAGGTTCGCACTCGCTGGAGGACAGCGCGAAGGCGGCCGGGGCGGCGTAGGACGACGCGGAGGGTGCGGAAGCGGCGGCTGAAGGTGTCGAGGAAGAGATAGGAGGGGTCGAAGAAACGGAGGGTGGACCAGCGGTTGAGAAGGCGGCGGCGCGTCCAGCGGAGTTTTTCCAGCGGAGTCAAAGGCAGAGGGATGGGAGGAGTGAAGCCGAAGTGCATTTTGAGCTGAAGGAGATGCAGTTTGAAAGTGGCGAGCTGGCCGCAGGAGCGGAAGTGGTTTTCGATGGAAGGCCAATCGATATTCGGGAAATGACGGGCCAGGTGGACGAGATCATCGAGAGCGCGGAGAGGCGGCCAGATGCGGCCGGAGTAATCGTGCCAGATCTGTGAGTGGACGATGAGATGAATTACAAGATGCTCCGGAGAAGGGAGACGGACGCGGAGATTGGGGTGGCCGGGGACGGTGAAGAGTTGGGAGGAAGCGATGATTTCGGAGGACGGAAGGATGCGGGAAGGGAGGCCGAGGCCGATGGAGCGATGGAGTTCGACAGGCATGTGGCCTTGACGGACCATCGGAGGGGCGTGGTGACGGAGGTCGACGATGGGATCGATCTCGCAATAGAGTGGGTTGTAGCCGGCGTCGCTGAGAGCGGCAAGCGCGGAGGGGAATTGGGATTCGGGGATGAGGAGGTCAAGGTCGGAAAGGAAGCGCTCGGCGGGATCGTCGTAGACGCCGGCCAGAAGATAGGCTACGCCTTTGAGAGGGATGGGGTCGATGCCGACGCCGTTGAGAAGGCTGATCACGCTAAGGGCATCGGAGAGAATGAACGAGTTGCGTTCGCGGTTGAGTTCCGTTACCGCGAAGAGAGCCGTGGCGAGATCTTCGGGCAGAGGCGAGATGAGGTTGCGGGCGACCAGGCGGGGATAGAGAGCGGGAAGGATCAATTCAGCGGAGGCGAGGGCGAGCAGCGGATCGGGATGTGCGGAGAGAAGGGCGAGGCCGACTGGCGGACGAAGGGCTTCGGCATCCTGCGCTGGTCGCGCTAGAAAGGTTGCCAAAACACGCCGGCCGGATGTTTTGTACATACGTTCCAACGTTCGTTTGGTCCGTTATCGTGCTGTCTTGAAGACTATGGGCTTCATGTTGCCATAAAGGTGACTGAGCAGCCATTATAGCTTCCCACTTGGGCTCGAATGGCCTAGCTCAAATTTATCAGATGCGCCCGTGGCGTTTAATGTTGCGGCTGGCAGCGACGCTTGTATAATGCTTCTCGCGTGAAACGGAGAAGGTTTTTGGCATCCAGTTTGGGTTTGTTGGCCGCCGAGCGCGGCATTCCGGTGATTGACACTCATATTCATTTGTTCGATACCGGGCGCCCGCAGGGCGTTCCGTGGCCGCCGAAAGACAGCCCGATTTACAAGACTGCCCTGCCCGAGCGGTATCGAAAACTGGCGATGCCGCATGGAGTGGTGGGCGCGATTGAGATTGAATGCAGCCCCTGGTTTGACGACAATCAGTGGGTGTTGGACATTGCCGAGAAAGATTCGATTATGGTGGGCACGATCGGCAATATTGAGCCGGGTAAACCCGAATTCGCAAAACGCTTAGAGCAATTGCACAAAAACCGGCTGTTTCGCGGCATTCGCTGCGGGAATCTTTGGGACTGGGATTTAGGGAAACAGGTACACAACGCGGCGGTGTTGAGCGATTTGAAACTGCTGGCTGAGGCGCAGCTGGTAATGGATACGGCGAACCCGGACGGTCCGCTGATGCGGGCGATTTTGCGACTGACAGACGCGGTGCCGAACCTGACGATTGTGCTGGATCATCTGCCGGAATTAGAGACGCCGGATGCACGAGATTTGCAGGCGTTGGCGGAGCGGCCTAATGTGTTTGGGAAGATTTCGGGCATTGTGCGGCGGGTGGACGGCAAAGTTCCGCTGGAGTTGAGCTTCTACCGGGACCGTTTGGACCTGCTGTGGGGCATTTTTGGAGCGGACAAATTGATGTATGGCAGCGACTGGCCGAATTCGGATTTATGGGCCGGGTATGCGGATGTGTTCCGGCTGGCGCACGAGTTCATCACGCAGAAAGACCGCGCGACGCAGGAGAAGTTTTATTGGAGAAATTCGGTGAAGGCGTACCGGTGGGTGAAGCGGGACAGCGAGCAGCCGGGGTAGCGATTACACCGGAGATCCGTAGGCCGCATCTATGTTGGATTGGTTCGCCGATTCGCGCTCAGTTCGATGTTTGAGTAGGGCCATCTCCACAACGGCCTTGAGGTCTACGTTGGTAAAAGGCTTGGTGAGGTAGCCGAGAGGTTGGCTGGCCTGCGCGCGTTCGAGCGTGGCCGCATCGGCGTGAGCGGTTAGGAAAACGACCGGCAGACCGTATTGCCGGCGCAACACCTGAGCGGCTTCGATGCCATCCTGCTCTCCCTCAATTCGAATATCCATGAAGACAAGATCCGGCCGCTCGGGTTCAATGCGCTCGATGGCTTCACGGGCGGAAGAGGCTGGAGCGAGCACAGAAAAACCGAGGCGAATCAGCTGCATTTTCATGTCATGAGCGATGAGTAACTCATCTTCGACGATCAGGATTTTGACGACTTCGCTCATTAACATCCTTTGCGTGATTCCGGGCGGAGCGGCGGATCTTATTTGTGGGGGACAGGATTTCGCGGAGGAAGGCCTGTTTAATTCGGAGCGGAAACAATACAATGCGGGTTGACAACCGCAGCGAGATTACCGCTAAAGCTCACACAATTATTGCATAAAAAGCGACATACGTAATCCGAATCCTTACGGAAATTTACGGTTAATTCTGCTAGACTTCTTCTTGAGAACGCATTCACAATCGCTTTGGTTTGTGAGAGCGCAGTAACGAGCTTCGCCCCTGTTCGTTCATTTCCCCAGCATCGTGAAATTGGCATGATCGCGTCGTGGACGCGATCGGACGAAAGGAGTAATTCTCATCATTTTCCGTGTTCTCAGCGCAGGCATGGCCGTTTCCGTTGCGCTTACGCTCCTGTGCTGGGGGACGGAAGGGACAAAAACCGCTGGCGGCAATAGCGGCCTGATCATTTTCGCCGTGGGGAGTCTCGCGATTTGCACCTGTGCGGCGTGGTTGTTTCAGCGGCAAATGAGCCGCCGATACCAGTGGAGGCAATTGGTGGAGCGCGAGCAGTTGAGTTCGTTGGTCGAAAACTCGTCGGATTTAGCGGCCACGCTCACGACGGACGGCCACCTGCTGTACATGAACTTCGCGGGACTCGCTTTGGCAGGCGTGCGGAACGTCGATCTGATCAAGAAGCTTCATCTGAGCGACTTACTGGCGGCGGAGCAGCGGGAAATGGTGCGCGCTCAAGCTCTTGCGGCGGCTTTGAACGAAGGCGCATGGAGAGGCGAGCTGCTTCTCTCTCATTTGGTAACCGGTCATTCCATTGAAGTGGCTTGCGATTTGTTTCGTGTCTCCGACCCGCAAACCCGAAAGCCGGTGAACTTAGCGATGGTGATGAGAGATATTCGAGAGCAGAAGCGTGTCGAGCAATCTTTACGAGAAAGTGAGAGGCGCTTGCGAGAGTTGGCGGACGCAATGCCGCAGATTGTCTGGGCTTTCAAAGCCGATGGCACTTTGGATTACGTGAACCAGCGCTGGTTTGAGATGACCGGGCTGGACTTTGAATCGACAGCCAGAGAGAACTGGCTGGCGGCACTGTATTACGAAGATGCCCAAGAGCGCGCGAATCATGGGGGCAGGCGATTCGGAGCGGCGAGAGTTATGAACGCGAATGCCGGCTGTGGAGCCGGACGGCCCAGAGCTTTCACTGGCATTTGGTTCGCGCGGTGCCTGTGAAAGAAGAGGGACAGGTGGTGCGTTGGTTCGGAACGTGTACCGACGTCCATGAACAAAAACTGGCCGGGACGATATTAGAGGCGGAAGTTCTGAATCGGACGGAGCAGCTACGCCAATCACTGATTGAAAAGGAGACGTTAATCAAAGAGGTTCACCATCGGGTGAAGAACAATCTGCAGATGATTTCGAGCCTACTGAGCCTGCATAGCGACGCTTTGACCGAGAGCAGCGCGATTGCGGCGTTGAAAGAAAGCCAGCAGCGCATTGTATCGATGGCAATGGTGCATGAGCAACTCTATGGCGCAAAGACACTGGCCGAAATCGACTTCAGTGAGTACGCCGAAACGCTGATCAACGAACTGGTTCACTCCTCGACTTCGGAGAGGAGCCGGGTTTCGATTCACTTCGCGGGCGCGCCGGTGCAATTGAACGTGGACCAAGCCATACCGTGCGGTTTGATTTTGAATGAATTGATTACGAATGCATTGAAATACGCTTATCCGGAAGGACGCGAGGGAGTGATTTCGGTGTCCTGTGGCGAGGGCTCGACAGAGACCGTGGTGTTGGCGGTGGTGGATCAAGGCATCGGACTGCCCGCGGGTTTCGATTGGAGAAATGCCAGGTCTTTAGGGCTATCGCTGGTGAACCTTTTAGCCAAGCAACTGGGAGGGTCGCTGACGATTGAGGGGGAGACAGGGGTGAGCGCAAAGGTGGAGTTCAAAAAGAGATTGGCGGGCGCGCGTAGCGCCGCTGCTGCTTAAGGACAAAATGCCATCGATTCAGGAACAGATTCGGGTGCGAAATCGAGTGACTGTCCTCGGGGAGAGCGGCCAAGACGTAGTCTGGGTGCACGGATTTGGCAGTAGCCAGGAAGTTTGGGAGAGACAGATTTCGTTGTTTCAATCGAGTTGCCGTTGCATCTTACTCGACACGGTCGGCACGCATGCAAGTGACTGCGCTCTCTTTCAGCATCGCCGGTATTGGACCTTAACGGGCTTCGCCAGCGACTTGATCGAGGTGTGTGGGACATTTGCACGCCCGGGAGCAATTGTTGTGGCGCATTCTTTTGGTGCAGCGGTGGCGCTGCTTGCCTCGATCGAGAAGCCGGACTTATTTTCCAAGATTGTTACGATCGCCGCAACGCCTCGGTATTTGAACGAGGCGGATTATCGAGGCGGGTTGGACCAGGGCGACGTCAACGAAATCTGCAGCGAAATCGAGCACAGCTATGCCGAGTGGGTCAGCAATTTTGGAACGGCCCTGATGGAGAATCGAAATCGTCCTGAATTGAGGACTGCATTCGTAGCCAAATTATGCCGGCTGCGTCCAGACATTGCCTATTCCACGCTTCGGTTAATCCTGGAGGCCGATATTCGATCGAGGCTGCCGGAGGTGTGCGTACCCTGTGTACTCATTCAACCGGCGCGCGATTCGATGGTGCCCCTGGCAGTGGGCCGCTATATGAAGAACAGATTACCTGCCGCCAAGTTGATTGAAATCGATACTGAAGGACACCTGCCGCATGTGTCAGCTCCTCAAATTATAAATGAGATTCTGCGGGAGGAATTTTCGCTGAGTGGGATGTTTGCGGAGAGCATGGCGAACAACCGATCGCAGACGCAAAGCGCTTCCACTGCCTGACGTTGTATCCTTCATCGTCGCTGGAATATCATGGGGTTCGAAAGTGACCCAGGAGAAACGATGCGACTGAAGAGTGCAGGTTTGCTGCTTGCGATGGGAGCAGGTTTGGCGCGCGGGCAGAATGGATGCGATGGACTCAAAGACCTGAAGCTGGAGCACGCGAGCGTTGTCTCCACAAAGTGGGTGGAGGCGGGGCCGGTGCAAGTGCCGATGGGGTTTCCTCCGAAGCCACAGGATGTGCCGGCAGCGCGGCACTGTGAGGTAAGTGGCATTTCGCGCCCAACCTCCGATTCGGAAATTCATTTCCTGCTGTGGCTACCGGCGCGCGCAGACTGGAACGGCAAGTATCTGCAGCGCGGGAACGGCGGCTGGGCCGGCGCCATTTCCGTCACAAGCTTGATCACACCGCTGTCCCAAGGTTATGCCGTCTCGGCTACGGATGATGGGCACACGGCCAGCGGCATGGCGCCCGATGCGAGTTGGGCGATCGGTCATCCGGAGAAGTTGATCGACTTCGGCTACCGAGCGGTGCATGAGACCGCGGTGCAATCGAAGGCGATTGTGAGCGCTTTTTACAACAAGCCGCTCGCTGAGGCCTATTTTGAAGGCTGCTCCGACGGCGGGCGAGAGGCCATGATGGAGGCCGAGCGCTTTCCGGAAGATTTTGTGGGTATCATTGCCGGCGCACCCGCGAACCATTGGACGCATCATTTCGCGGGTTTTTTGTGGAACGAGATGGCGCTGGAGAGCACTCCCGAAAGCCGGTTAACAGGCGAACAACTGGCGATTGTTCAAAAGGCCGCACTTGCCGCCTGCGATGCGGTGGATGGAGTGAAGGACGGTCTGATTGACGATCCGCGCAAATGCCATTTCGATGCACAGTCGCTTTTGTGTTCGGGAGCGGCGGGCACGAATTGTCTGACTCAACCGCAGATTGACGCGTTGAAGAAAATTTACGCCGGTCCGCAAGACCGGGCAACGGGGGTGCAGATTTATCCCGGCTACGAGACGGGCACGGAGGCCGAGGCAGGGGCTTGGGTGCCCTGGATTGTGCCGGGAATGGGCATTCCGGTTTCCATCCAATCTATGTTTGGGCAGAGTATGTACGCGCAAGCGGTGCATGAAAATCCGAAGTTCGATACCAAACATGTGGATCTTGGGGAGGAGTTGCGATTGGCGGAACAAAAGACCGGTGCCATTCTCGACGCTTATAATCCCGACCTGCGCAGTTTTCGCGACCATGGCGGGAAGCTGATTCAATATCACGGTTGGGGTGATGCCGCGATTGCGCCGCGGGATTCGATTGCATTCTACGAGAAGACGGAAAGATTTCTGAAAGAATATCCCGATCCGCGGTCGAGCAATGCGACCGACATTCATGCGTTTTACCGGTTGTTTATGGTGCCGGGCATGGGACACTGCGCCGGCGGTCCGGGGCCGACAAGTTTCGGCAACAATGATTTGGACAGCGATAGCACAATTCCAACAGATGCCGAACACAATGTGCTCAAGGCGCTGGACCGTTGGGTAACCGGCGGCACGGCGCCGGAGGAATTGATCGGCACGGGCAAGGCGAATGGCGCAAAGATCACGCGGCCGCTGTGCGCGTATCCCAAGGAGGCAAAGTACAAGGGACAAGGGGATACGAATTCGGCGCAGAACTTTAGTTGCGTGGCCGAGTAGCCGACACTTGGGTTTAGGCGCCTTCTCTGATGTAGAGTTCGTCCACTTTGAGACGGCCCACAGTCAGCTCATCGATATGAAGCGATTTGAATTTCGCCTTGCCGATCGCGAGCCGGCCAATGGCCAAGGCTCCGATGGCCAGCGCGCCGAGGGCCAAGGCGCCGCCGGCTAATCCGCCAGCGCTAAGGGCGCCAATATGGGCCCGGCCGACCGCAGTGCTGCGAATGACTACTTGTTTTTCAGTTTCAGTCATTCTTTAATTTCAGCAAAGCGATTCGTGGCGGCGATTTCGGGAGCGGGCTGGTGGCCTCATAAACCAATCGCAGGAACGATCTGGGCCGCATTTCAAAGCGAAGCGGGAGGAAATTGGCCGAATCGCTATCGAACCAAAGGCGAAAACTGCTGGCCTGCCCGCCCCTATCGCGCAGGATTACACCGTTTAACACAATGACGCGAGCGGCGGCCGAGACCAGACCGCTCTGCGCAAAAGTTTGACCAGCGGCTGCATCCTCGCGCTTGTCGATGCGGAGCTGAAAGTTCGAACCGTTGTAATTGAAGCGCAGAGTGGTGCTGCGGGCAGTGGATTGAATGGCCTGACTGACGGCCCAGAGGAAGGTGCCGGTTTCGGGTTGATCGACTGCTTGGGTCGCTTCGCGCTCGGCCCGCTGAGACGTTGCGAATTCCGTTTGGACGCGGCGGACAACCGCATCAATATCGGACGGGGCGTAGGCTTGACTGAGCGCAACGTGACGAAGCGAGTAGTGGAACAAACGCTTCGCCAAGCCGCCCTGAGACGCGACAAACAGCGACTCACCGCTCTTTCCTTGGTTGAGAGCTTGTTTGGCGTCATTAAGAGTTTCCTCTTTGCTGGCTGTCATCAGGCCCAGATAGCGGCCCTCCAGATAAGACGGGCCGCGATACGTCACATCTTCCTGAATGAATCCGAAACGATTCAGTCCGTGAGCGCGGACCGGATCGGAAGCGCTCATAAAGCGCAGAGTCATAGCGGACTCATCGCCGGATTTGCGTTTGTCGAAGCTGGCAAAACCGGAACCTACGTTATTGCGGGAAAAGATTGTGATTCCAAACAAGGTGATATAAGCATTCGTCGTGTAGGTACGTTCGAAGTTTGAAGCAGCTTCAGCGGCTGCGCCGTGCAATGGATCGACGGCCATCAATGTAGACACAATTAGCATGCAAGCCAATCGAAGGTTCATCTGTCACCAGCATGACAGACGGATGTTGCTAACCATTCAGAGAAAGATGAACGGACGATAAAGCAGGCTGGGCGTTGAAACGGAACTGAAATGTGGCTGCAATGCCTTGCGGCGGTCGTGCTTTTATTGTGCAAGTGGAGTCGGTTAAGCTGACAGAGATGCGGAGGATTTTGATCTTCCTTCTGCTTAGCCTATGCGGCTGCGGACGGAAAGAGACGCTACCGATTACACACGATGCCTACATCTGGCAGCGGCGCTGGGACGACGCTGTGGTGAAAGCGGTGCGGACGTCGGCAGGGATGGTGCGCGATTGGCGCGTGCTCGCGGCTGAGATCGATGGAGAAGGACGCGTGATCGAGCCGCTGGTGAATCGCGCAGTGCTGCGCGAAATGGGAAAGCCGGTGGTCGCGGTGGTGCGGGTGAATGGCGCGGCCAATTTGGCTTCAGGTGGCGAACGAGTATTGGCCATTGCCGAAGAGTGGCGGCACGCAGGCATTGTGGTCAGCGGTATCGAGGTGGATTATGACTGTCCGACTGACCGGCTGCGCCAATATCGCGATTATTTGCAGACTTTGCACACTGCCGGCTTGCGGCTTGCAATCACCGCGCTGCCCAGTTGGCTGAACAGCGACGATTTGGAGGGCTTGCTCGCGCAGGTGGATGAGGCGGTTTTGCAGCTCCATTCGGTGATGAGCGCGCGCAAGGGACTGTTCGATCGCAAGACGGCGGACACATATGTTCGGGATTGGGCGAAACGGAGCCCGAGGCCCTTTCGCGTGGCGCTGCCGACATATTGGTCGCGAGTGAGTTGGGATCAGAACGGGAAAGTGGCGGCGATTGAGAGCGAGGTGACACGGTTTGGCGTTGACTTTGAAAGCCGGGAGTTATTTGTGGATCCGCGCGAAGTGAGTGGCTTTGTGAAAGAGATTCAAACCGCAGGTGTTGCCAAGCTGGCCGGCTTCGCCTGGTTTCGTTTGCCGAACAGCGAAGATCAACGCGCTTGGAATCAGGAAACTTGGCGGAATGTGATGGCCGGCCGAGATTTACCGGCTTCGAAAGCGTTTGTTCTGACGAAGCAAGATGCCACCGGCGCGCGCGACGTCTTTCTGGTGAATCCAAGCGCGGTAGACGAGAAGCTGCCCAGAGAAGTAATGGTGCGGGCTGAGGGTTGTGAGTTGTCGGATGCGTTGCCGCCGTACGCCATGGAGCGGGAAATTGCCGGGGTGCGTTTTCATTTGCAAAGCGGCGGCGGGTTGCGATCGAGCGAGCAGAAGTTGATTGGTTGGGTGAGATGTAATGGCAATCAGTTGGAGGGGAATGTCACGTTTTAGGCAAGTGCTGCTGTGTTTCGCAATAGCAGCCGTGACGGTGGTTTGGGCTTGCGGGCCATTCTTTGGAATTGAAGCTTTGCAGGATAGAAGCGAAACGCTGCTGGCGCCACCTACTGTATCTTTCGAAGCCGAACTCAAAGGGCTGGTGCCGGTGCCGGACGATACGTTGCCGGTGGTGGAAGATCAGAATGAAGTGACGCGCGCTGCGATTGAAAGCAAAGCATTGCCGGCGGAAGCGCAAGCGAAAATCGCCGCCATGCGCGAGAAAGAGAGCGGCGATGCGGCTTATGAAGCGGGCGATAGCTTGGCTGGTGGGGTGCGCCAGTATACGGCGGGCGCGGTAGCGTTTCTACATAACCAGACGGATCAAGCGGAGTTGCATTGGCAGACTGTCCTCACCTTGCCGGCGCCGGAGCGCAAGAACTGGGAGTTGTGGACGCATTTCATGCTGGGGCGTTTGGCGATTGAAAAAGGCGATCTTCCGGCGGCGATGGCGCATTTCGATGTGCTGCGGCATATGGTGCGCAGCGGAGCGGCCGATCCTTTAGGAGTGGCGGTGGCGAGTTTCGGCGAGGAGGCGCGCGGCACCTGGAAACAGGGCTTGGTGGGTGAAACCGTGAAGCTTTATGCGGAGCAAGCGGCCTATGGATCGCGGCACGGAATGGATTCGCTGCTGATCCTTGCGGGGGAGATTCTCAAAGACAACGATTTGTTGGACAAAGCAATTGAAGATCCACTGGCGCGGCGTTTATTGTTTATCAGCCTGAACAAGAACGGCGGGCAAGCGTTTTTTGTAGGACCGGATGGTAGCCCTACGCTGGTAGACGCGCTGATGTTAGCGATGCAAAAACACGGCATCAAGAAAGCGCCGGGCGCCGGTTTGCTGGCGGCGGCTGCTTACAATCAAGGCGCTTTCGAAGATGCGGAGATTCTGGCGCATTGGGAGGAATCGCCGATCAGCGAGTGGGTGAAAGCGAAGCTGGCTTTGAAGCGGGGCGATCGCGAGGCAGCGCTACATAGTTATGAACTGGCGCTGGCGGGTTACGCAGGAAAGCAAGATGTGGCAGAGAAACTTCAAGCCGAAATGGGAGTGCTGCGGGTGAGCCGCCAGGAATATGTAGAGGCGCTGGATTTGTTTCGCGAGGCAGACGGAGGCACAGCCGGCTTTTCGGATTATTGGGGTGACGTGGCTTACCTAGCTGAACGAGTACTTACTACGGATGAACTGCAGAATTATGTGGACAAGCATGCGATCAAAGGCACTGCGACCGACGGCAGACCCGATGCCGATATGGAGTTGCGAAGTGTGCTGGCGCGTCGGTTGATGCGCGAAGGCAGGCGCGGGCAGGCGTTGCGGTATTTCGACGATCCGAAAATCCGCGCGGCGGCGAAGGCCTATGATGCGGCGCTGGATCGAGCTGCGAGCTGGTGGCGTTTACCGAATGCGCGCGCCCGAGCGTGGTTTGACGCCGCGACCCTTGCGCGTAAAGAGGGGTTGGAAATTCTAGGCTATGAGCGCGAACCGGACTGGGCGATGTGGGACGGCAATTTTACGCCTTATCCGGGTAGCAAGCCAAAAGAAGTATACGAGAGCCAGGATGAACGCAAACGGGTCTTGGCTTCGAGGCCGCAACCGAACGTTCGGTTTCAATATCGCTTAACGGCGGTGGACGAATCCATGAAAGCGGCGGATGCGCTGCCGCGCACGTCGCAGGCGTTTGCGGCGGTCTTGTGCCAGGGTACGAGCTGGGTGATTGACGGCGAACCAGCACGGGCGCAGGAAGTGTATTCGCGCTACGTGCACCAAGGGCCGCACGTGCCTTGGGGCAAGAAGTTTGGCGAAAGCTGCCCGCAACCGGATTTTCACTTTTCGGCGGTGTGGAGTGTGCCGAAACGCGAGCGGAAACTGGAAGAGCACCTGCGGGCGCATCGAGCGCTGACTTCCGCCGGCGGGGGCGCGGCCGTCGCGCTGGCAACGGCTTTCGGGTATTTGATGGTGCGCCGCAGGCAGAGCATGCGGTACTAGACCAATCGTGGAGGCGGGCAACGTTTTCCCGGCGTGTGGGAGTTGGCAAAGCAAGCCAGGACTTTGCCGGCCTGCCACTTAGACACGATGGGCAGAACGAACTCCATGTTATTCTCCGTAGCTCAGCTAAAGAAACTGAGATGGAGCCAAAAAAGGAAGGAACGTTCTCAGCCTCCGTTGCGCGCTTTTTCGGCGGCCCTTGCGCTACTCGGGGGCCGCGGCGCTCTCTGTACCTGTGCCGACCAAGGCATCGATCAGATGCGCGGCCGGGCTGCCCCACCCGGTGACGAGATCATAGCCGGGCACGGCGGTGTAGCTGCCGGAGACGCCGCTTGTGATGTCGTGGAAGTTCTTGGCGTATTTGAGCGTTACATTCTGGGCGTAGATTGTGGGATTAATGAAGCCAAGCGGGGAACCGTTTTTTTGGTTCGCCAGAGCCAGGAAGCCGGCCCACATGGGCGCGGCAAAGCTGGTGCCGCCCCAGACATTCGCCGTGCAAGGTTTCTGGTTAGCGCAAACGTAGAAGGTAAAGTCGGCGTTGGCGGCAACATCGGGGCCGTTGCGAAAAGTGGTAGAACCCTGGTTACTCGAATTGATGACGCCTGGGATCTGCTGCCACTCCGGAATGGAAAAGGAGTTGGGCGAAACGCCGCCACCGCTATCGGTCCACGCCGTTTCGGAGGCCCATGCGCCGCCCGGGCCGGTTGTCACCAAATCGGTGCCGCCGACCGAGACTATGTACAGGTCGTCAGCAGGCCAAGCCGAGGCCTTGGTCGTCCAGGTGGAGTCGTCACCAGAGGCGACAAAGAACGTCTGGCCCTGTGCTGCCATTCTGCGGAAATAGGGATCGACTGCCGAGGGATCGACCGGTTTCCAGCCCCAGGAGCAACCGATTGTGGCGGGTAACGGATCGTTGCTGGTCATGGCGGCAATGATGGCGGTGTCGGAACTGCCGATATAGAGAGTCAAAGTCGCGAGGCGGGGCGCCATGCCGAGGGCTTGGGTGATATCAAGGGTTTGCTCCACATCGTTGCATTTTTTCCCGCCATCGATCTTCTTATGCAAACAAGCAGTAGTGGTGCCGTCAACGGAGAGAAGCGTGATCGGCACTGTGTTTGTCTGACCTATGTTCGCGTAATACGTGTCAACGTCAGCCAGATCGGTGCCGACGAACTCTAATAAACCCAAATTCTGGCCTTCACCCTTCAGAGACCCACCATAGTAGGCAGCACGCATATCGCTGCCGAGAAACGAAGCCGATGGGCCGGAGCCGGTAGTCGCGTGTTTGACAACAGTTTCCGGCGCAATGCCTTGCGAGGCCGCGTACTCTTCCCTATTGACCAGTTGTGGCTGGGGAATCGAATAGTTATCCAAACCCGAGATGTGCCAAAGGGGAATCGACAAATCGGTAGTTGGCTCGCGGTCGGGCGCGTAAAAAGTGCGGTTCTCAGTGGGATGTTGATAGACGCCCATGTTCAGGTGAAAGGCGCTTTCGACCGCGGAGACGGGGGCTTGCACTTGAATCTCCATGCTGTTGCGAGATCCGCCCGTTACTCGAAGCCCATTCGCCTTAGCAAAACTAAGAACGGCGTTATAACTGCTCTGGGTAGGCCCGAAGCGTTGGGTGAAGTCCCCTGAGGTGATGAATTTCCGGAAAGAAGGACTGGAAGGATTGTAGACATCGGCTAAGAATGAGTCTAAGCCGGCCGAATCGCTGAGCGGTAAGACGATATCGAGGTTCATGAGCTGATTGGCGGGCAAACGGCCCACCATGCGAGCATCACCGTTGAGTGTCACCTCTCGGACGTGATGAGTCATAGCGGGAATCGGTTGAGCCTGAGCTAACGAACCGACTATTGGGATGAGAGCCACGGCCGAGCGCAAAAATTGAGCGGTTTTTCGAATCATCATTTTCCCCCCTCGAACAAGCCTGATTATAGCCGTATCACGGCAAGAATGATTCGACTCAGGTTTCATGGAACTGAGTGGGTCATTTAGAACTTAAAGTGGAGGGCCACTTGCAAGATGCGGGGGCCATTGGTGGTTGAAACCTGGCCGAATAACACGCTCTCTATATTTGTGTTGGGATTGGCAAAATTGGCGTGGTTGAAGACGTTGAACGCATCTAAACGCAACTCGGCATCGAGTTTCTCTTTGAACAGGAACAGATGCTTGGCGATGGACATGTCGGTGTTAATCGACCCGGGGCCGCGGAAAGAGTTGCGGCCGAGAGTGCCATAGGTGAATTGGCCCGCAACGGCGGCTGCATTGTTCTGAGTGATTGCGTCGAGAGCCAGCGCATTGGCATTTGAGAATGCCAGCGGATTGAAGAAGTAATTGCCTACGTTGCCATTAATCGTTTGTTGGCCGCGGGGGTTGTAGGTCGCGACGTTTGGCAGGACCAGATCCGCTCTCACTTCGGCGGCTTCGCCATCGCCGGCTGGGCCGGGATCAGTGTTGGTCGTATTCAGACCAGCTAAGACGTCGAGCGCAAAACCGGTGCGCCAAGTGACGATCGGGTAGAGGCTCCAACCTTTGGTTAGAACTTTTGGGCCACCCAGGCGGTCGAATGGGAGATCCCAGCCGCCTGAGAACGTCAGCGTGTTGCGCAGATCGGTATCGCCATCCGCCCGGAATTCGTTGTGGTTGTAATAGGGAACTAAGAAATTGCGCTGGCGAAAGCCGGAGGCGTTGTCGATTTCGTGCGACCACGTGTAAGCGAAGGTGAAGAAGGAATTGCCGACTTTCGAATCGGTGAAACGCCTGTTCACGCTGACTTGCAACGCGTTATAGCCGGCGTTCGAGACGTTTTGAAATTCCTGAAGATTTCCATAAATCGCATTGGCGGAATCAGGATCGTAGACTCGGGTGTTTGAGCCGAGAGGAAAGGGGTTAATGTCTACCAGCGATGTCATTCCGTGCGCGCTATAACCTACATAGCCGACATCGAGGACCATACCCGATATCAGTTGCTGCTGAAGATCGAGCGTGTATTGATAGACATAGGGGGTGCGGAGATGTGGATCAACCAAATAGACACCGCCGGCTGAACTCAGTGGGAGAAATGGCGCATAGCTCACCGTGGAAGAGGGCGGACGGGACGGGAAGCCGTTGGGCGTTCCAGTGTTGTTGGTAGCAAACGGATTTGACAAGAATCCGGGATCGGCGGTGTAAGTGTTTATTGTGTTGTTATTCGACCCAGTGACCGTGCCGCCGGGGCTGAAGTAAACCGAAGGCTCGTTATAAAAGGGCGGTGTCCCATTGAACTGAAGATTATCCTCACCTTTTAAGACGTCGTAAAACATGCCGAAGCCGCCGCGCAACGAAGTTTTAGCGTTGCCAAAAACATCCCAGGCAAAGCCAACTCGAGGAGCAAAGTTGGTCTTGTCGGGGAAGTTAGTGCCTTTCGGCGCGCCCGGATCGCCCGGAAAGACAATACCGAGGGGCGCATTTACAAAGCGCTGCGACTGATCGCCCGGTATGAACGAGAACGATCGCCCCTGGGTGTCGTACTTCGGCTCGGCATATTCGTAACGGATACCAAGGTTCAGAGTGAGATTCTTCTTCACTTTCCAATCGTCTTGAAAGTAGGCGGCATATTGGTGAGTTCGAATATTACTCAACGCTTTGGCCGCCTGGTAGTAATTGTCCGGCAAGCCAAAGAGGAAGTCAGCGAGATCGGTACCGGACCCAACGGTGGTGGAGGGACCGAAAAAGCTGAAGGCGCCATCGACATAAAAGGCGTAGTTAGTGTTGTTCTGATAGGGAGAGAAGAAGAAGCCGCCTTTCAGGTTATGCTTGCCTTTTATCCATGAGACGTTGTCGTAAAAGGCGTAAATTGTGTTGGCATAGCTAGTGGGACCGTTGACGCTGGGCCCGATGGTGAGTCCGGTTTGGGTGAAATCGAGATTAGTGGGGCCGGTGGTGAGGTCGGGTGTAATCTGGATGCCCAACGAGGCAGGGCTTGACAAACTGGCGACGGGAGCGCGCAGCGTGGGAGTAGAACGCACGGCCGACACGCGCAGTTCATTGAAGACAGATGGCGTGAACGTGTGAGTGTAAGTGATGTTGCCGGAGTAAGTTTGGGTGAAAGAAACCTCGGTATATCCGGGAACATTCGCGTTCGCAAACGGACTGGTGCTCTTTTCGTCGTGCGCGGTAAAGGTGCCGGAAACGGTATCGTGGCTGCTGGCGACGAGGTCGAATTTCCCTAAGTACTCATTGGCGTTATCGATGGCGGAGGCGGTTGGAAAAAGGAAGCCCGAGGGCGAGGTCGGAATGAGGCCCGCCTTGAAATAGGCTTGGGCTACGGGATCGATGGCGAGCGGGCTGATGATGCCGAGGCTGGCTGCCTGCGGGTTTGGCTGGTATTCGGGGTTTTGCTGCAGGAAGGCCACGACGTTTGGATCTGGGCCGCCATTGACCGCTTGCGAGAAATCACCGTTCGCCTCAGCCGGAGTGTACGTTTGCACTTCGCCTTCGGGGACCACCTGCGTTTGCTTTTGTCCCTGGTAAGAGAAGAAAAAGAAGAGCTTGTTGCGTCCGTTGACGAGGTGCGGAATGACGATGGGGCCGCCGAGGGTAAGACCGTATTGCTGACGCTTCAGAACGGCGCGCGGCTGGTCCTGCTGATTGAAAAAGAAGTCATTCGCGTCGAAGAAGTCGTTGCGGGCGTAGTCATAAACGGTTCCATGGAGATCGTTGGTCCCACTCTTGGTAACAATGCTGACAATGCCGCCGGCATTGCGGCCGTATTCCGCCGCATAGGCGCTTTCGATCACACGAAATTCCGCTATGGCATCCGGGTTCGGATTGACCACAACGCCGTTGGATAAGAGATCGTTGTTCAGACCGCCATCGAGCAGATAGGTGACTGAGTCAGTGCGACCACCGCCTATGCTGTAATTGCCCGCCCCGCCGTTGTCGGGATTTGTGAGGGTAACGCCGGGTTGCGTGGCCAGCAGGTCGAGCGTATTTCTGCCGTTCAGGGGAAGCTCAAAGATGGCTTGCCCATTGACAGTGCCGCCGACCGTGGAACTTTGCGTTTCCACCGTGCTGGCTTGCGATTCCACAGTGACCGTGTCGGTTATTTTGCCGATTTGCAGCTTCAAATCGATGCGTAAGGTCTGATTGATATCGAGGGCGGACACCTCCGAAGCGGTCTTTGAGAAACCCAGGGCTTCCACTGTTACTTGATACTTGCCGATGGGCAAATGCTGGACTTGGTAAAAGCCGCTGATATCGGTGGAAGTGTGACTGGTAATTTGGGTGCCGACGTTCGTTACGGTGACTTTTGCCTGCTGGATGACGGCTCCGGATGGGTCAGCGATGACGCCGGCAATGGTGCCGGTTGCATCTTGAGCGCCCAGGGAAAGAGGCAAAAGGAGAGCAGCGAGAAGCGCGGAAAGACGGAATCGGAAGGACAAAGATGTCATAAGAATTCATCTCCCAAAAAGATATGCCGAGACAGATTAGAACTCGGCGGCAACGAGGGCAGTCAGACGGGGCTGTCGAACGATCTCGCGGCGGCGGACGGGGCATCTGAAGATCGGCAGAAGAGCGAGCTTTATTTCAGGGAGTATACACTAGTTGGCTAAGGGCTGAGGGTGCGCTGTGGGCGGTTCCTTCGGCGAAGTGCGGACGGAGCCGCGGACGCGTTCTGTACAAATGGCTGGATGATCGGCCTTCCTACTCCTTTGACTTTTTCTGGAGTTTAATTTCCCCGCTGGCCGCTCGTTAATCGCCATTATCGGTCGTCGCCCCCACTCGGCCACAGCGGTCCTCAGGGAAATTCGGGCAACAGTTCGCACGTCAAACGACAGAGTGCCAGGCGTCAATCCGAGCTTTCTACGAGTGCCGGACGGTTCACCCGGAGCATACGTAAACACTGCGCCGTCACACATGATGTAAACGGAATTTGGACTTGCAATTAGCGTTCGCGAGCCTTAGAACGCTGAACCGTCCAAGAGCTCCAATTTCAACATTGCGCGCTCTCGCACGACGATTTCGTTCACCTTACTCTTGAAGGCTTCCGAATCGACGACAAGCGGCAATAGAGACAAAGCGCGCTCAGAAACCCTATCATCAGTTACGCGTTGCAAGAAGTAACTGGCCTCTTCGACTCTGCCAGTTAGCCCCGAGGCAATGCCCGCTTCGTAACCCCACCAGCTTAGCCCCATCCGATTCGGACTACTTCGAGCGCGCTCGACAACGAAGTCTGCTATAGCGTTGAAGGACGGGAACCGTTCCTCTATTGCCAAAGCGTTTGTGCGAGCCGCCCTTGCGATTTCGCTTGCCGCGCTTCTGAACTGATCTTCTGTCTCAAAGTTCGCATGGAGCTTAGAAGGAATAGCTTCATTGAAGCTCATGAATCCAACGTCAATCCAGAGCCAATGTGCCGCATTCACCAAAGAGACACTCTTTGACCATCTGCTTGGCGTGAACTCCACCACATTTAGCCAGGAACCGCGATCGGCGATCCACAGGCGAGATCGTCCAACTCGTCGGAAGCCAAGCGAAGCCAACTCGGCTTTCGCAGCGGCAGCAATGATCCTGCCATGAATGTCACCCATGCACTGAATTCTAAGCCTACATAGATCACGATAAAACGCCGTTGCATCCGAGAATTGAGCTCCGAGCGGATGGTCGCTATCCGGAAGTTGGTTCAAAAACGCCCGCTCGAATGGGGTCGTGAGAATTAGGTCGCCCATAGTCGGCAAGTATTTACCGATGCGTTCGCTTCGGGTGGATTACGCGTCACTCGTAGAAAGGTTTCCGCGCCGCGCCAATTACGACAGGCTCCGTACGGGTCCCCGGCAATCCGACAAACGGCGAATCTTACGCCACGTTTAGCATCTTACTGGCGTAATCCCGGCCGCTGGTCGGCGAGGGGAGCGGCTTGCCATCTTGCTTGTGCAGATCAATTACTTCGTCGACGGCGGCGCATAGCTCCGCGAAAACGGCTAGCTCGTCGTCGCCGTGACAACCGCCATAAAGCAGTCCCGGACAACTGCCGACGAAACATTGGTCTTCTTCGGACCACTCGACAATTTTGATGTAGCGCGCGCTGTCTTTCATTTGGTAGCCTCTGCTATAGCAGCTTTGACGGCTTTCTCCTGATAAATTCTTGGCGTCATCGCCAGCCTTGCCCGAGATCGTAATCGGTCGTGCCACACGTGCATGGGTGAAATTGCGATGGCTCCCTTTGCCGCCTCAATCAACAAAGCCGTGATTTTCCAACTCCGCAATCAACTCCCGAATCTTCATGGGCATTCACCAAGCTATGTGTATTATAGCTGCGGGACGCCCGGCTCATCTGATGAACGCGCCCGGCATCGGTACCGAGAAGCGAGACGGTTTGCGCTGCTGACGCGTCTGGAGCATAGTAGGGCGCGGACTTCGATCGCTTGACGCGCCACTCGTAGAAAGGTTGCTGGCCGCCCCAACCGCAACAAGCTCCGTCCGTGTAGCCGACTTATGCGGCCAATCTGGTGCCCGCTTTACATCTAACCCTCGCGGCGTGAATAACTTACGCGCGCGTGCACAGATTGGACCGCATAAGTCATTTTAAGCCGGCCAAACTGCTTGATTCCATATCGCTTACGCTACATTTTCGTGTAAGCAGATTTGGGCCGGTTTAAAAGCACGATACGCCCAAAGTATCGATTGCGGGTAATCCGCCGCCAAGGATCCGCCGGTTTCGATGGCCGAGCACGGAGCATGAAGCTATTTCACACGCTTCCGATTGTGTTCCAAGAATACTCTTCCCACGGTCTCGCGGACGCCTCTGCAGACCGGGTCGCTCTTCGCGAAGCTAAGTCCTTCTGCCAAGACAACGGCTTCTGCAAACGTGTCGCTGTCGTCCGGGGGAGCTATTACCAGTTTGTCGTATTCGCTGGGCGGCAGACAAAAACCGTGTTGTCTGCAAAGGACGTCGAGAAGATCACTCACCTCTTTCGCATCAAGACGGGCAAAGACCCGATGGCAAGTCGCCCTCTTTCGCTGTACACGAGACAAACTCAATGTTATCTTTTCCAAAACCATTCAACATGCACCGCCGGCCACCTGTCTCTAAGAACCTTCGACACTTGGGGACGCGTAGGTACCATTTCAATTCGACCGCCGCTCAGTCCGAATCACGCGCCACTCGTAAAGAGGTCCGGCGGGCCGTGAGCCGATTCTTTGCAACGCATACCCCCAGCAATGACTTCGCCACCGGCGGCCCGTTCATTGCCATTAACTGCAATAGCTGACGGAGGCGCGATTCCGCGTGTTCGCGGTGAAAATCATGCAGATGAAATTTCAGGCAAACTGCGATAAGCACTCTCTCGTTGGGCTGGCACAGTCTTTGACGACAGGAGGCTAGTCGCTTCCGTACGATTTGGCCGGACGTAAAGAACTACGGCCTGCGGCGTCTGCTATTGATCGAATTGGTCCAATCTTCAACCAATTGGCTGACGTAGACTGGAGTCATGAGCGTTGATAAAGCGAGCCTTGACTTTGAGCCCGCCATATGGGCGCGACTCATCCAAGCACCCAAAGCGGTAATTTCGCGAGAGGCCGCCCGATATCTTATGTCTATCGATTTCGGTGATGCAGATCATGCTCGCATGCAGGAATTGATGGAAAAATCCAACGACGGCGCGTTGACAACCGAAGAGACGGCCGAGCTTGACGGATACGTCAATGTCGCAAACGTCTTGTCAGTTATGCACTCTCGTGCTCGCGTAGCTCTGAACGAACCTGGCTTCGAATCCATCCGCAATGCCCTGAACTCTTGAATCAGAATTTGATCCGCCAAATCTGGGAGCGAGCCAATCGGCGCTGTGAATATTGCCACATGCCGGCATTCGGGTACGCGGGTTCCTTCCACGTTGACCATATCGTTGCTCGACAGCACAGCGGAGAAACTACCGTTGACAATTTGGCGCTTGCCTGCCTGCACTGCAACCAGCGCAAGGGCCCTAACATCGCTGGCAGGAATCCCGAAACTGGCAGGATCGTTCCCTTGTTTCATCCTCGGAAGGACCACTGGGACGACCATTTTCAATGGCGCGGAGTAGACCTGACTGGGAGAACAGAGATTGGCAGAGTGACCATCCAGGTACTCGGGATCAACGATCCAGGCTTTCGCGCAATTCGCATGGCGCTGAGGGACGAGGGAATCAGCAAGTGGAATTGAAAATTAGTCGCTTTTGCGCATTGGCACTGCAGATGGTTTCCCCGCTATTTCAGCGCGCCTCTCCCATGCCGCGTCAAAATCAACGCCCGGAATGTCGGGAAGAATATCGAAGCCTTTCGGTTCACGTCCAAACCGAAAGAAGTTGTTGGGGTCGGTGAAGTCGTCCGGCCGAATGCCTTGCAGTGGTGCGCCAAAATCGGCAAGGGCTGAATATGTTGCCTTGGCGTTGGCGGCTTCGATCATTTCATCAAGAGCGCCCAGCCGTTCATGGCGGCCCGACTTTGCCAGTAGCGGTATTCGTCCGCCTTGATGTCCTCAAAGTATCCTCGTTCGCCTCGCTTTCTTCGCTTACCGTTGCCCAGAAGTTCGGGCTAGCCCCCTTGCCTTAATGGTGAGCTGCCGCCGCTCTCGCGCCCAGAAAGCTCATCATCAGATCCATGCAGGGTTCAAGCTGATCTGTGAGCAAAACATGCGCCGCGTTGGGCACCAGTTCGAAGCGAGCGCCGGGAATGCGCCGGGCCACCACGCGGCCGTTCGCCGCGGGCACGAGCCGATCTTCGGTGCCGTGAACCACAAGAGTGGGCGCTTTGATGCGCGGCAATCGCAGGTACGAATTCCACAGCAGAATTCCCGAAAACTGCCCCCAGAATCCGCGTGTCGACCAGGCACATTCTGAACGAATCCGCAGATCCTCTTGTATTCGTTCTACTGGTGTGGAGGGAGAATAAAGAAGAGGGATGAGCGGCAGTTCCCGCTGCATGCGCGGGTTTTCGGCCAGCGGGAGTTGGCGGGAGCCGTTCGATAGGCGAGGCCAGCGAGCGAACAGCCCGGAATAGCTGGTGCAGCCCAGCAAAAGGCTTAACACCCTCTGGGGATGGCGTAACGCCAATTCCTGTGCGATCATTCCACCCATGGAGGCCCCAATCACATGAGCCGCCTGAATACCCGCCGCATCGAGGACGGCAGCCGCGTCACTCGCCATCAGTTTCATGCGATACGGCCCGCGCGGGGCATCGCTGCGACCCATCCCTCTGTTATCGAAAAAGATCGTCCGGTAATGAGGATGCAAAATGGGCAGTGCGCGGAACCACATTTCATGGGTGAAACTCAACCCCATGATGAGCAGGACAGGCGGACCGCTCCCCTGTTCATTCCAATAAATCCTCGCGCCTTGGTTGGTGACGTAAGGCATTTTCTACAAAGTAGCAGGTGTGTGCACGGGAAGTGGACCACAATATATATGGTTGCAGCGGGAGAACGCCACCAAATGGAGTGGGTGTGTGACTTTACTTTGCCAAACGAGCCGTGTACTATGGAAGCACCCCCGAGAATTTCACAAAGGACTGGTATTTCCGTGTGCTGAAACTGAAGCGTGTTGAGATTCACGGGTTTAAATCCTTTTACGATAGAACTGAGATGAAGTTCAACGGTAGCGGTATTGCTGCCGTGGTAGGGCCGAACGGGTGCGGCAAATCGAACTTAAGTGACGCCATCAGCTGGGTGCTGGGCGAGCAATCGGCAAAGAGCCTGCGCGGCGCGCGCATGGAAGATGTGATCTTCGCCGGGACGCGCGACAGGAAAGCGCTGGGTATGGCCCAGGTCACCATGACGCTGGTGCCCGACCAAGCCAAACTCAATCTGCTCGATAGAGCGAAGCTCGATGCGCACCCGGTGGAAGGCGAAGCCAGCGCCATCACCGAGGGGCAGCCGCCGGAAGTTCAGCCTGAGGTAATCGTCCACCTAAACGGCGATCATGCAGAGAACGGAACGCATCCGCACGCCGATGCTAAGAGCGAGATCCATCGCACGCTGGAGCGCAGCGGCGAAATCACGATCACCCGCCGGCTCTATCGCTCGGGCGAAAGCGAATATCTGATTAACGGCAAAACCTCGCGTTTGCGCGATATTCAAGATCTGTTCCTTGGCACCGGCTTGGGACCGGAAAGCTACGCCATTATTGAGCAGGGGCGTATCGGCCAGATCTTAAGCAACAAGCCGCAAGACCGGCGCTCGGTGATTGAGGAAGCTGCCGGCATTACGAAATTCAAAACCCGCAAGCGGCTGGCCGAAGCGAAGCTGGAAAGCGCCAAGCAAAATCTGTCACGCGTGTTCGACATTTTGGAAGAAGTGACGCGGCAGGTGAATTCGCTGAAGCGGCAAGCCGCCAAGACCAAGCGCTATGGCGAATTGCGTGCTGAAATGGTGGGTCATTTGCGCCAGTTGCTGGCGGCCCGGTTCCGGCAATTGGAGCGCGAAACGGCGAAGGTTGCCATTGAACTGAATCTGGCGAGTGCCGAACTGCAAAATGCGCAAACCACAATTCAGGAGCGCGAAGCCGAACAGACCTCGGTTCTGGAAGCGAGCTACGCCAATGAGCAGGAACTGACCACCGCGCGGCAATTGCTAGCCGATTTGAACGTGGAAGCGGAGCGCGCCCGCGGCAAGTTGGAGTATCAGGCCAAGCAGGTGGAGCAGATTGAGCAGCGCCTCACCGCCTTTGACCGCGAAGTTCACACCATTGAACAACAGCAGCAAGAACGGGCGCACGAATTAGAGCAGCACGCCGCCGAATGGGACAAACTCGAAGGCGAGCACAAAGACAAGCAGGCGGAACTCGAAGCAAAGACGAGCGAGCGCCAGCAAGCGCAAAACCGGCAAGTGGAACATGAGCGTGGACTCGAAGCGGCGCGCCAGCGGGTGCTTCGCATGCTGGGTGAATCGGCGACACTTCGAAATCGCATCACTCATACCGAAGCCCAGATGGCCGCAGCAGTGCGGGATAACGATCGGGCTGGGGAAGAAGAGCGCCATTCGAGCGGCGAACAGGAACGCTTGCTCGAAATTCGCGCCGAATTGGCCGAACGTCTGAAGAACGCGCAAGATCAACTGCAAACGGTAAGTGCACAGCGCAAGGAAGTGGAAAGCGCGCTACAGGCGAAACGAGGCGAGCTAAACGAAAGCCGCCAAGCCTTTGACCGTTTGCGCAGCGAGCACTTGCGGGTGAAGGCGCGCAAGGATTCGCTCGATCAAATCATTCAGCATCGCGGCTACTCCACCGAGACCGTGAAAGAGGTCTTCGCCGCAGCGGGAGCAGGGACAACCGGCGAATTCAAGCCGGTGGGATTGCTGGCCGATTTCCTTGAAGTCGACCCGCAATTTGAGAAGGCCACCGAAGAATTCCTGCATGACGAACTGGAATTCGTGGTGGTGAAGAACTGGCAGGATGCCGAACAAGGCATCGATTTAGTACGCGGCGAACTCAACGGTCGAGCCACGTTCCTGGCTGAGCACACTGAAGATATCTACGATTCAACGATTGAAGCGCAGCAACCCGATGGCTGGGATGGCGCATTGACCAAGCTCACCACCGTGCTGCGCTTCACCAACGGCCTCACGGAATTGCCGAAGCACCTGTTGCCGCGCATCGCAAACTGCTACATTGCGGGCGATCGCGCTTTGGCGCGCCGTTTGGCCACGCAGTTTCCGCACTGCTGGTTCCTCACGCCCGAAGGCAGCAGCTATCATGGCCGCGCCGTTACGGGCGGGAAAGAATCAAGCGCCGGCCCGCTGGCGTTGAAGCGCGAACTGCGCGAAATCAGTACTCTCGAACAGGCCAAGCAGGAAGAAATGGTTGCGGCGCAAACCGCCGTGGCCGAACTTGAACAACACATTTCGCACCTAGCCGAGCAACTCGAAACGCTTCGCACCGAACAGCAAGCGCAGGAAAAAGGCGTGCTCGCGTTTGATCATGAAGCGCGCAAGCTGAGCGAAGAATCGCAGCGCGTGGGTGCGCGTCTTTCACATGCCCGGCATGAACTGGAGCGCATCGCGCGCGAAAAGTTGAAGCTCGAAGAGAGTGTAACGGGTGACCGCGCCGGTCTCGAACAAGCCGAAGCCGCCCGGAGCGCGGAAGAGACGGCGCTCGAAGCGGCGCGCGCTCGCTTAACGGAATTGCAAGCCGAAGTAGCCCGCAGTGCGGAAGAACATTCGGCCGTGCGCGCGCATCTGGCTAGCTTGGATGAGAGACGCCGTTCGCTGGCTGCCAATCGCGCGCGCCTCGAAGCCCAAGTGCGCGATTTCGCAAACCGGCGCGAAAACATCCTGCGCGAAGTCGAACGGCTGACGGCGGAAAAGGCCCAGTTCATCCGCAGCAACGAAGAACTCGATGTCAAACTCGCCGAACTGAAGGGCACGCTGGGCGCCACCGAAGCCAACGTGCTGCGCCTGGCGGAGCGCGAATCGGAACTGCGCGCGCGTCTAGCCGCCTCAGAAGAAGATCTGAAACGTTTGCGCGCCGAAGCGCAAGCCATGCAGGAAAAGCGCGGCGAATTGCAAGTTGCGCTCGCGCGCGGCGAATCCGATCTCAAGCACCTGGAAGAAACCTGCCAAAAGGAACTCGAAACCACGCTGGCGCAACTGGTGGAGGGCGCTGAGACCATTGCCGATGAAACGCAACTCGCCGAAATCGAAACGCGCTATACCGAAGTGCGGCGCAAGATCGACAACCTGGGCCCGGTGAACCCGACTGCGCTGGAAGAATTCGAAGAAGCGTCGACGCGCCAGGATTTCCTCAATACCCAACGGCAAGATCTGCTGGATTCGATCCGCGATACGGAAAAAGCCATTCAGGAAATCGACGTGGAATCGCGCAAGCGCTTCACCGAAGCGTTCCACGCAATCAACGCCAACTTCCGCGAAATGTTCACGCTGCTGTTCGGCGGCGGCGTGGGCGAGATGCGCCTCAACGATGAAGACAACGCGGCTGAGTCCGGCATCGATATCGTGGCCTTCGCCTCCCGGCAAAAAGCTGCAAAGCGTGCTGCTGCTTTCGGGCGGTGAGAAATCGCTCACGGCTATGGCGCTGCTCATGGCGATCTTCCAATACACTCCCAGCCCGTTCTGCATTCTGGATGAAGTGGATGCTCCGCTCGATGAACCGAACATTGAACGTCTGACGCGCCTGCTGAGAGAAATGTCGGATCAGACGCAGTTTATTGTGATCACCCACGCGAAGCGCACCATGGAAGCCGCGCAATCGCTCTACGGCGTGACGATGCAGGAGCCGGGCATCTCGAAGCTGGTTTCAGTGAAATTTAAAACTCCGAGCAACGGCGCGCAACCCGGCGGCAAGAAATCAGATTCGCAGGTTCCGAAGCAAGAACAACGCGAGGAAGAAGCTCTGGCCGCGACGGCAAACTAACCAACCGAGACTTCTGGACGCTAAAAAACCGGTGGGGAGCCGGAGGTCACTCCTCACCGGTTCTAGAGTGCGCTATTTCGGAGGGGGAACAGCGCGCTCGTTCTGCTTTTTAGCTGTCTGATAGTACGATGCCCAAATGTGCCGGATAGTTGCGAAACAAGTCAGGCGCTCGTGAAAATGTCAACTGGTTTCTACCGAATTGGGAGTACCAGCCGTTCTCAAACCCCAGATTCCCACTATTGTCCAGCGGTTTTGGGGAGGGATGATACTATCGTCGAATTAGAAAAAAAATACAGCGCGCCTTCGGGTGAGGCGCGCTGTTGATCGACGCTATGAGCGGTTATAAAAACCTAAAATTGAATGGCGGACCTCCGAGGAGTGACGCCGTTCAACCCTAAGGTTGCTATTACTAATGCAATTCAGGCGCCGCTCCATATTTGGGCCAAAACGGGTGTTTTTCGGCCTTTTAGGCTGGTTTTTAGGACGAAACAGATAATCGTTCTAGAACCAGTTAGATAATCGACCAATTTGAGCCCTCCTTGTGAGGCTAAAGATCGGGAAAATGGCGCTTACGGTTTCACAAAAGGTGGACGACGGCTTTGCCGTCTTGCAGTTAGCGGGGACTCTGACACTGGGTCCATCGCTGAATGGCCTGCGGGAGTCGGCCAAACAAGTTCTGACGACCAGCAGATTAAGCGGATTGATTCTGGAAGTCAGCGGTGTGACTACAGTAGATAGCGCCGGCCTTGGCGAATTGACCATGGTTTACAACTTTGCCAACCGGCAAAATCTTGGAATCCGGCTGGTCGGAACCACGGCGTCTCTCGCCAAACTCCTTGAAATGACACGGCTTGAGGAACTCATCCCGGCGTCGGCGGATATGCCGAGCGCCAAACGAGATTTACTGAGAAAATAACAGTTCTTATGGCACTTGTAGGCAAAAATTGGATTGGGTTTGAGCAATCGGCTCAGAGCGGCAAGACATTTCGCGGGTTGAATCCGCGCACTGCGACGACGCTCGAACCGGCTTTTCATGAGGCGGCGGCCGAAGAAGTGGATCGTGCCCTGCTGCTGGCATCGGAAGCGGCTGTCGCGTTGCGAGCATTAAGTGCCGGCCAGCGCGCGCAGTTCTTGCTGGCGATCCGCGACGAAATTTTGGCGCTCGGAGACGAACTGGTGGAACGAGCGGTGCAGGAATCGGGTCTCGATACAGCGCGGCTCTCCGGCGAGCGCGACCGGACAACGAATCAATTGAAACTGTTCGCTGAGATCGTCAAGGAAGGGTCGTGGGTGGATGCGCGCATCGATACGGCGCTGCCCGAACGTAAGCCACTTCCCCGCCCTGACATTCGCCGCATGCTTGGGCCCATTGGCCCGGTGGCGGTGTTTGGCGCGAGCAATTTTCCACTCGCGTTTTCAGTTGCAGGCGGAGACACAGCGTCCGCGCTTGCCGCCGGAAATCCAGTGGTTGTGAAAGGACATCCAGCGCATCCCGGCACTTCCGAGTTAGTCGCTAGCGCGATTGTGAAAGCGGTGAAGGCGCAAGGCTTGCCGGCGGGAACCTTTTCCCTGCTGCAGGGCGCGGCGCCGGAAGTGAGCATCGCGGTGGTGAAACATCCCGCTACCTGTGCGGTTGGATTCACTGGGTCGGAAAGAGCCGGCCGCGCGCTGTTTGACGCCGCCGCTCAAAGGCCAGACCCAATCCCGGTCTATGCGGAAATGGGCAGCACTAACCCCGTATTCATTCTTCCCAGCGCCATTCAGCAAGCAAAGGCTTCCGCGCTGGCCGAAGCGTTGTTCAAATCAGTCACGTTGGGCGTGGGACAGTTCTGCACATGCCCAGGTCTTGTATTCGCTGTGGAGAGTGACGACTTGCGTTCGTTCGCGGCTAAGCTAGTGGAATGTTTCGAACAGGGCGCGCCCGGAACGATGTTGAATGCGGGAGTCGCTAAGGGCTATGCCGATCGCTTCCGCAGCGCCTCGCAAGCGAAGGACGTTTCGGTGCATCAATCGTCACAGACGGCCGCCAGCGAACGGACCGAAGGGCGCCCTGGCGTGATTCTGACTGATGCGGCTGGCTGGCTCGCGAACCATACGCTGCATGAAGAGATTTTCGGACCCGCGACTGTGGTCGTACGCTGCTCGTCTCCGGCGGAAGTGATGCAATGCGCAGCGAAGTTAGCGGGCACACTGACAGCGACGATTCACGGCAGCGCTGACGAACTTGCCTCGCAAACCGCGTTGGTGGATCTGTTAGCCGGCAAAGCCGGCCGCTTGATCTTCAATGGATTCCCAACGGGCGTTGAAGTGGGATATGCGATGCACCACGGCGGACCCTACCCGGCGACAACCGATGCGAAGTTCACCTCCGTTGGGTCTGCCGCCATTCTGCGCTTTGCCCGTCCGGTGTGTTATCAAAACTTTCCGGATGCATTGTTGCCGGAGGAATTGCGGAACGCCAACCCAAGCGGAATCATGCGCAACGTGGACGGCCGTTTAACGCGCGACCCCCTGTAAGATAAAGTTCGAGTGCAAAAGGAACAAGCGAAGCCCAGCCGCGAAGAGCGTCTGAAGCGTGGCCAGGAACAACGGCGTCATTTGGGGCGAAATGCCCTCGGAGAGTTTGAGCCCAAGAAGCGCAAAATCGCCGCGCTCGATACGCTGCTCAATAACACCGAAGGCCGTGTCCCTAATTTGCTTCCCGTCAAGTATGCGCGGATGTCCATATCGCCCTTTGCTTATTTTCGCGGTGCGGTTTCCATCATGGCAGCGGATTTGGGCGGGCATCCGAACACCGAACTGACCGTGCAGCTCTGCGGCGACGCCCATGTACAAAACATGGGCTGCTTCGCTTCACCGGATGGCCATCTGGTTTTCGATCTCAACGACTTCGACGAAACCATCGCCGGCCCGTGGGAGTGGGATATCAAACGGATGGCGACGAGTCTTGTTCTGGCCGGCTTGGAATCCGACCACAAAACCGAAGGTTGCAACGACGCCGTGGAGACGTTTAGCGCCTGCTACTGTTCCACCCTGGAATTGTTAGCAGAAGAACCGCTGCTCGTGGCCGCCCGGCACATTATCCGCCGGATCTCAAAAGCACGCGCGGTTTCAGCCGCGTTCGCGCAGGCCGAGCGCGCCACTCCGACCGATCTGCTTAAGAAATACGCCGAACAGGATGGCCGCCAAAATCTGCGCTTCCGGCGGATCGAGCATATGCTCTGGCGCGTGGGCGGCGCCGAAAAGCAAAACGTCATTGAGTCGCTCCTGCCTTATCAGGAATCGCTCTCTCCCGATCGACGGCATCTGTTTGACTTCTTTCAGGAACGGGACGTCGCGTTCAAGATTGTGGGCACTGGCAGCGTCGCTTTACGCGACTATGTAGTTCTGATGGAAAATGGCGAGAACGATCCGCTGTTTCTTCAGATCAAACAAGAAGTGCACTCGGCCTACGCGCCGTATTTGAAGCACGCGCATTATGATCACCAAGGCCAGCGGGTAGTGGAAGGACAGCGCAAGATTCAGGCGCTTTCCGATTTGTTGCTGGGCTGGACCCGGATTGCCGATGATGATTACTTAGTACGGCAATTGAACGATCACAAAGGCACGGTGTCACTTGACACCCTGCGTGGCGATGGCTTGAAGAGCCTGGCTGGGGTGGCGGGGGAACTGCTGGCGCGCGGCCATGTGCGGTCGGGCGATGCGCTTGCCATTAAGGGCTACATTGGAAATCCGGAACGGGTGGTTAAATCGATCGCGAAATTTGCTCACCGCTACGCCGAAGTGACGAACGATGACTATGCTGAGTTCAAGAAGGCGATTAAAGAGGGCCGGGTGAAGGTGGCTAGCCCAGCCAGTCGCAAGAAATCTGGCTCGCCTCACTAACCACCCTCTTAGATCTCCCATTTTAATCGGCGCAACAGACGAAAGCCGCCACTACCCAGTCCGATCCCGATGTCTTGCGCGGCTTCTCACTTCTCACTTGCCGAACGCTTGAATGGGCCGAAGGTGAGACAATTGGATTTACCTAGTCATGCGCAGAGCCACCCTCAAGCAGCCCATTTCGAGTGATTCAGTCGAGATTGTAAGCCTCGCAAAGAGGGCTTTCCATTTGCCACTCGCCGACAACACGTCAGAAGCACTCCGCGCTTATCAAGAAGCCAATCAGCACTTTCGGACGGTGCCGTGGCCCCATCCTTTTGACAAAACCACACATCGGCTTGTAGCTGCGGACGCCAGGAGTTTCCCATGGCTTCCCGATGGATCGGTGCATTTAGTTGTAACGTCCCCCCTTACTGGAATTTGAAAGCTTACGCGCCGGGAAACAAATGCCAACTCGGAGACATTAACGACTACGACAACTTTCTTTCCGAGTTGGACCGGGTTTGGTCAGAGTGTGCCCGCGTACTGGTTCCCGGCGGCCGTATTTGCTGCGTGGTGGGCGATGTTTGCGTACCGCGAAAGGCTGCCGGCCGTCACTACATTATGCCGCTACACGCCGACATACAGGTCCGGTCGCGAAAATTGGGCCTCGATTGCCTCACGCCTATCCTTTGGAGCAAGATTGCCAATGGAGCGACGGAAGCTAAGGGCAATGGAGCGGGCTTCTACGGAAAGCCTTACCAGCCAGGTTCCATCGTTAAGAACGACACGGAATACATTCTCTTTATGCGAAAAGCAGGCGGGTATCGATCAATCGAGCCATTGAAAAAGGCATTGTCAATGCTGACAAGGAACGAAATGCAGTCGTGGCTCCGATCCTGTTGGAGCGATTTAAAGGGAGCTTCTACGACCAAGCAAAACCATCCCGCACCGTTCCCGATAGAACTGGCGGAGCGGCTGATTAACTTGTTTTCGTTCGCAGGAGATGTCGTCCTTGACCCATTTGCCGGAACTGGATCGACTTCAGTGGCCGCGCTAAAGTGCGGTCGCTCCTCAATTGGAATCGAGGTCGAAACTGCTTACATAGCTCTGGCGCAAAGAAATCTTGACGCTTTAAGTCGAGTTAGGCGCATGGCCGGTGCGGTATATTCGGAACTTGTCATCGGTTGAATATAGACTGCTAAACGAGTTTCGTAGCCTATTCGAAGGCAAAAAGTACAAGCATCGCAACCCCACGCTTGGAGACTTCGTAGCATTGCACTTATACGAAGACTTGGCATCCGTCAAAAAATCTTCCAAATACTTGCTAGCCGTCAAGCAAGTAACTCGGGTGTTGAATGTTGACAATAAACCACGTGGTTTCGTTGCCCGTCGAGGCGATGGGACATTCGGAGAATTAATTGTCGGAGAAGAACCCGCCATCGAGCCAGGGTATAAAGTAGCTCGAGGACCAGTGGCCACAGTTGAAATCGGCATTGAAGTCAAAATTCTCTCGAAGGCGATGGGGAAGCAAATGGACAGGGTGAAAGGAGACTTGATTCGGCAAGCCCAAAACTTTCGCTATCGATGCGGCTCCAGCCAGCCGATCTGCATAGCCATCGTCGGGGTTAATCATGCCGCTGTCACGACATCTTACGATGGCGAGCGGGCCTACAAAACAGACGGAAAGGGAGAGAAGCATCCGATCCAAGAGGCGGCAAAGGCGGTGGCTAGCTTGGCGGAAATCGGAGATCATTTCGACGAATTCTTGATTTTGCCGTATAAGGCTGAGAATGAGGCTCCCTACACTTTCGAGTGGGTCTCCGAGGCACGAACGAGGCAAGAATACGGAGCCGCTCTAATTCGCGTCAGTAATGAATATCAGCGGCGATTCTGATCAAATCTCAGATCATCCTCCTTTGTCTTCGGCCGCCCCGCGGCTACAGATTAGAAAGACGCACCCCTCGATGGCCGAAAAGGAACAAATGCTCGCCGGCGAGCCTTACCGCTAGCGCGATCCGCAACTTCTTGCACTCTACCACCGCGCTGAATCGCTTCTCGCCGATTTCGCCAGCACTCCGCCGGATCAGCGCAAAGCCAAAGAACAGATCCTGCGGCAGTTGTTTGGATCGGTCGGATCGGGCATTTGGATCGAAGGTCCGTTTCTTCTGCGATTACGGAATTAACATTCACTTCGGCCGCGACTGTTTTGTGAACTACAGCTGCGTGTTTGTCGACAACAATCGCATTACTCTGGGCAATGATGTTTTGCTTGCGCCGGCCGTCCAACTCTACACCGCCACTCATCCGCTCCCTGGCCTTGGGCAACCCGTGCCAAATGGTTCGCCGTTTCGAGTGAGAAAGCAGCTCCTTTTTCCCACTACTTTTAGTGGCGGACTCCTCTAATGCAAACGCTCAACTCGCTCTGGCAATCGAGCTGCGCAAAACAAACCACGCAGCCGCCATCCCGCATTTTCAAAAAGCCATCGAACTGGGCAGCCATCAGCCCGATGCGTTCTGGATGCTTGCCGGTCTCCTGCTCGAACAAGGTGCGCCCGAAGCTGCCATGGGCGTGTGTCAGCGCGCCCTTCCCACCTATCCCGAAAACTTTGAGCTTCTTTTTGTCCATTCCATCGCCTCTCTGCAACTTGCCTTCTATGAACCCGCCGTTGCTTCCTGCTTAAGACAGCTCACCCTCCGTCCGCGCGACGTCCATTCTTGGACCCACCTCGGCATGGCCCTTCGCGGTACTGGCCGCTTGCGCGAATCCGAAGACGCACTCCGTCAAGCTTGCTCGCTCAGCCCTACCGACGCCGCTGCCCATTTTCAACTGGCGCTTACCCTACTTCTCACAGGCGATTACAAAAACGGTTTCGCAGAATACGAGTGGCGCTGGCGGCTCGGTGTCACACCGCCGAGAGTTTTCCAACAACCGCTTTGGGACGCCGCGCCTCTTGCCGGAAAGCGCATTCTACTCTGGCCCGAACAAGGCGCCGGCGATTTTATCCAGTTCACGCGTTACCTTCCGCTGGTCGCGAGCCAAGGCGGAACGATTCTTCTCGAAACGCCGCCCGAACTAACGCGTTTGGCAAGCTGGCTACCGGGAAGTATCGAACTCGTGCCTCCCGGCATAACCGCCAATTTCGATGTCCACTGCCCTCTACTTGCACTCGCGAGCAAATTTACTGCGCCGATTCCGTCACTCCAGTGGCCCGTGCCGGAGGAACTCAAACGGCAATGGGCTGAAAGACTCGGTCCGAAGTTCAACAAGCGTGTTGCGCTGGTTTGGGCCGGCAATCCGAATCATTCCGAAGACCGCCTGCGCTCCATCGCTCTCGAAACTTTCCGGCCACTCTTCACGCTGCCTGAAGTTGATTTCTTCGGCCTACAGCTTGGCGCTGCGCGTAATCAAATCCAGCGAGTCGATTTCGGCCACAAGCTGCGAGACCTCGCGCCCTTCTGCAAAGACTACGCCGAAACCGCCGCCGCGCTTACTCAGATGGATCTGCTCATCTCAGTCGATACATCTGTCGCACACCTATCCGCCGCGCTCGGTTTACCCACCTGGATTCTGCTCCAATTCTCGCCCGATTGGCGTTGGCATCTTAATCACACAGACAGCGTCTGGTATCCCACCGTACGCTTGTTCCGGCAAGAGAAACCGAACGACTGGAGCAAAGCGATGGAGTTCGCCAGGGAAGCATTGGGTAGAACCTCTACCATCACTTTCTAAGATTGGGTAGAATGGCTGTGCACGTCTTCGGTCTTATGAGTGGTCTCCTTTACGACGTTCACCCGCTCGACCCCGGAATCTGCGCCGCACTGGCGGTTTACGTTCCCGCTCGTCGCGCAGCCTCCATCAATCGAATGTCCGCCCTACGCCACGAGTGACACAACATGGAATCATCCGAAGCAGTTGCGTTTCATAAACTACAGGCCCTGGTCCACTCGCGAACCGGACATTTCGTATTCGAATCCGGCTATCACAGCGACACTTGGTGGACACTCGAAACGCTCTGCCACCAGACCTTCAGCCCTTCGTGTCCGCGCTAGCGGAACGAGTGAGCGCTTTCCAGCCGGAGATTATTTGCGGACCACTCGTGGAAGGGGCGTTCATCGCTTTGCTGGTCGCCTCCCAACTCGGTTGCGAATTCGCCTACGCGCTACGCATTCCCAGCGACGACGACAAACTCTTCCCTGTCTCATACCGCTTGCCCGCCGCCTTGCATTTCGCCGTAAAGGGCAAACGCGTAGTGATCGTCAATGATGTGATCAGTGCAGGCTCCGCCGTGCGCGGGGCCATCGAAGATGTATTGCAACTGAGCGGGAACGTCGTTGCCGTTGCTTCGGTGGTCGTGCTCGGCGATGCGTTCGTCCAATTCAGCAGAGCGCACACCTTGCCGCTCGTCGCTCTCTTCCAGCGAAACTTAAACCTGTGGCTTCCCGACAAGTGCCCCTTGTGTGCAGCGGGCAGTATCCCTGAACACCTCGCACAGAGCTGAGCCAGCTACGGCTGTTCGGATTGAGCCATCCGACAATATAGTATTGATGACGATTCTTCGAGCCGTGTGCTTCCTTGTCCTCGCAAGCCTGGCATTCGGCCAAGCCAACACCGGAGAATTGCGCCTGTCCATTAGTGATCCCAGCGGCTCGCCCATTCCGGCAACGGTCGTCATCAAAAGTGAAGCCAATCAATATAACCGCAGCTTTGACGCCTCCTCCGCAGGTCAAGTCGTCGCCAAGCGGCTGCCTTACGGCCTTTATACCGTGGAAATCAGCCACGGCGGATTCAATACTGCAACTCAACTCGTTGACGTCCGCTCCGCTCTGCCCAAAGAACTAAACGTCACTCTCACCATCGGCGCGCTTAAAACCACTGTTGATGTCAACACCGACGAAACCCTCATTGATCCCTATGCCACCAGCAGCGCCAACCGAATCGGAGGCGATACCATTACAGACCGCGTAGCCACCGAACCAGGCCGCGGTCTTGCCGATTTGGTCGCGCAGGAACCGGGCTGGGTTTTCGAAGCCAACGGCATCCTGCACCCGCGCGCCGAAGAGTATCAAGTTCAATACGTCATTGACGGCATGCCGCTTACTGAAAACCGTTCTGCCGCCTTCGTTGCCGATTTCGATCCCGACGATGTGCAGGAAATGAGCGAAATGGTGGCAGGCTTCCCCGCCGAATATGGCCGCAAAATGGGCGGCGTTATCGAAGTGCAAACCACCCGCGACAAACGCCCCGGCTTCCATGGCAAAGCCGTTTTCGGCGGCGGTTCATATACCAGCACCAACGGTTACCTTGAAAGCCAATATGGCTTCGGCGCAAGCACTTTGAGCCTGAGTCTCTCCGGCGCATCCACCGATCACTTCCTCGATCCGCCCACTACCCAAAACTACACGAATCACGGCGTCACCGGCGACATCATGGCCCATTATGAATGGGACATAGACGACAGAAACCGCATCGGTATCATTTTGAGCCGTAATCAATCAAAATTCACTGTGCCGAACGAAGTGCCGCAGGAACAGGCTGGCCAGTTGCAAAACCGCCAGAACTTCGAAACCTCTGCCCAAGTTTCCTATCAGCACATTTTTTCCGCCAACGTGCTGGGCGATTTCCGCGCGATGACACGCGATATCACCGCCGGTTTCTGGTCAAACGATCTCTCCACACCGATGATCGCCGGGCAAGACCGCGGTTATCACGAACAATATGTGAAGGGCGCGCTCTCAATCCATAAAGGCGACCATGAGTTCAAATTTGGCCTCGAAGCCGATTTCGCGCAGTTGGAGGAATCTCTCTCCTACCTCATTACCGATCCCACCCAATTCGATCCCGGCACGCCGCTCGCGTTCTCCTTCTACGGCCACAGAGCGGATCATGAACAATCGGTCTTTGGCCAGGACGAATTTCATTGGAAAAATTTAGCCCTCAGCCTGGGCCTGCGCTTCGATCATTACAATCTGCTCGTCAATCAAGCCGGCTGGAGTCCGCGCATCGGGCTCGCTTATTATTTACCCTGGGCGAAAACAAACTTCCACGCCGCTTACGACCGTGTCTTCCAAACCCCGGCTTTTGAAAATCTGCTTGTCTCCAGTTCGCCGGCCGTCACCAGTCTCGATCCTCTGGTTCTCCGCTTACCGGTGGAGCCCGCGCGCGGCAATTACTATGAGGCAGGCTTTGCCCGCGGCTTTTTCGCGCACGTTCGTTTCAGCGGCAATTTCTTTTGGCGTCACTACCACAATTACCCTGATGACGATCTGCTTCTGAACACCGGCATCAGTTTTCCGATCACTTTCGCACGCGCCGATATTTACGGCGAAGAAGCCAAGCTCGAAATTCCGCGTTGGGGCAAATTGTCCGGGTATATCTCTTGGACCAACGAGCGCGGCAACGGCTATTTCCCGGCCACCGGCGGTCTCTTCCTCGGTGACGATGCGTTGCAGGCAATACAGCAAACCAGCGGCGTTTTTCCCGTCTCGCAAGAAGAGCGCAACGGCGTTCGTACTCGCTTCCGTTATCAGCTGGCGCCCCGCTTCTGGCTTGCCTTTGGCGGTAACTACGATAGCGGATTGCCCATTGATTTTGGCGGCACCGAGGCCGAAGCCGCGGCGCAAGGCTACACCCAGAACATTTTGAATCGCGTGAACTTTTCCGATGAGCGCCCGCGGCCAGCCTGGTCTCTCGATGCCTCCGCCGGAGTCATTCTCAAGAAAAGTGAAAAATATCCCATCCGCTTCCAGATCGATGGCACCAATCTTACGAATTCTCTGAACGTGATTGATTTCGCCGGCCTCTTTTCGGGCACCGCCATCGGCATCATGCGCTCGGTGGATGCGCGCTTGCAGTTTGGCTTTTAATCCTGAAATTTAACCCACTGCGCTGGCCGTCAGAATGCCTTTTTTTATGCCGTTTCAAGCTTGCGGTTCAGAGCGGTTCCCTGGCGCTTCCCTTCTGCGGGTCAAGCAGCGCGTGGAAAACGGATTTGGATTAGCCTTGTTTGGGCATGAAGGCGGACAAGGGGGCGAGTTCGACATGGCGACGCTAGAATGAACCATATGGCCACGACCGAGACAAAACTAACGCTGGCCCAGTTTCAAGAACAGTTCAGCCGCAGCGAACGCGCGTATGAGTTTTGGTACGGTGAGGCCGTCCCCAAAGGTATGCCTACCTGGGTCCACGGACTGTTGCAAATCATCATTGCGGAATTATTGAAAGAGGCAGGTTTCAGCGCCGCCGCTGAAGTAGAGCTACGAATCGATCCGGAGGCCCATCCACGGCCCGACCTCATTGCTAGCAAAAGCAAGGCTCGGGGCGCCTATCCCACGCAAGCGGCGAACGTGGTGGTTGAGATTGTGTCCGACGACGAATCTTATTCCTATCTCAAAGAAAAATGCCGAAAGTATCAAGCGTGGGCTTTGGACGCGTGTTTGTGGTGGATCCGAGCGACCGTTCGGTGGCTGAGTGGCGCGGGGCTCTGGTGGAGACCAGCGAGCTTGCGGGAATTCCGGTAACACGCATTTGGAACGAACTGGATCAGCAATACGATTCCGGAGCCGGCCACTAAGTAACTGCCCAGTACGTAAAACATCCTCATTTGTCGCTGGCACGGATCTACGCCGCGCTTACCTACTATTACGAGAATCAGGCGCTGCTGGACCGGCAAATCCAGCGGAGTCTTACCCGAGAGCAAAGCCTCGCGTGCCGCGTGCCGTTACGGTGGCGTTTCGTCTGCAAGGTATTTCCAACGTAACGGAGATCCATTTTCGGGCGTGGTTTACGGCCACCAACTGCGGGCCACGATCGGCCAGATGGTCGAGGATCTTCTCCTGATCGCGCAGGCAACAGCGTCCCGCGATTGGGACGCGCGAATCGATTTTCTGCCGATTTTCTGACAGTGATCGCGTTTTAATTCACCGCCCATACCGAGGCCGGGTTTGGCTGTTAGCCGTCGAACTTCACCCACTGCGTCGGCCGTTCGTTGACTGTCAAAGAAAACAAATCTGGTCGCGCATAATGCCCGGCACAATCCAGGTCAAACTTTCCGCGCGCCACGTCGCGCAGATCTAACTCCGCCGTCAGAATGCCTTCTTTATCGCGCAGCGGCCCTGCCACCACCTGCCCCATCGGATTCACAATCATGCTTCCGCCTTTGATCAACTGCGTCTCTGGCGCATCGCCTTGCACCGGCTGATAATCGGCTGGGCAATCGGAGCGCAACAAATACTGGCAAGCGCTCAGCACAAAACAACGCCCTTCCATCGCGATGTGCTGCATCGATGCAGACCAAGTGGGCCGGTCATCCACGGTGGGAACACACCACAATTGCACTCCCTTGGCGTACATCGCCGCGCGGAAGAGCGGCATATAGTTCTCCCAACAAATCGCCGTGCCCAGGGTGCCAAACTCCGTGGCAATCGCCGGCATCGTCGAACCGTCCCCTTGCCCCCAAATCAGGCGTTCGGATGCGGTCGGCATCAGCTTGCGATGTTTGCCAATCCGTTTTCCTTCCGGGCTAAAGAAAAACGCCGAGCAATAGAGCGTCGCTTGCGCCCGTTCAATCACACCAATAACCAGGTACACGCCGGCGTCCGCCGCAATCTGCCCTAGCCGCTGCGTCTCCGCGCCGTTCTCTTCAATCGCCGATTCAGAATATCGCCGGAATAGATCGCGCCCTTCTTCGGTGCGCGATCCCACATGCGCGCCAAACGTCACTCCTTTCGGGTAACCGCCCACAAACGCTTCCGGAAACACCGCCAGTCGCGCGCCCGCCTGTTGCGCCATCCGGCAATAGTGGTCCACTTTCTCAATCGTCCGCGGCGTGTCAAACAGCGGCGTCCCCGCCTGTACCACCGCCACAATGTGCTTTTCCGTCATGCGAACCGCCTCACAAAAATCAGCCCCACGCTCACCGCTAAGCATCCCCAGGCGAACCAATCCCCGAAACGCGTGTAGAGCGTCAAGTCCGACACATCCCCAAAATGAATGACCGCAGCCAGCTGCTGAAACGGCGGAAAGCTCTGCACTATCCTTCCAGCCGGATCCACAATCACGCTTAAGCCATCATTCGTCGAGCGAATCAAATACCGCCGGTTCTCCACTGCCCGCATCCGCGCAATCAACATGTGTTGTGCCCGTGCTTGCGTGTGTCCAAAATAGCCGTCGTTCGAAAGATTCACCAACACATTCGCGCCCGCCGCCGCAAACTGCCGCACCAAATTCGGAAAAGCCGCCTCATAGCAAATGAACACACCCATCTTCTGCCGGCCCGCATTCAGAACCTTCACCGCATCCCCCGGCGCAAAATCGCCCGCCTCATGTGTAATCCGATTCACCCACGAAAACACCGGCGGCACATACTCGCCAAAAGGAACCAGCTCGATCTTGTCATAGCGCCCACGCTCTCCGCCATCCGGCCCCAGCAGCACTGCCGAATTCAACGGCCGGTGATCCGGCGTATACGCCACCGTCTCAAACAAAAGATAGCCATGCTCGCGCGCCACCCGATTGGCATCGTTATGAAAACCCGGATCGTCGTAATAATACAGCGGCGCCGGCAGCTCCGGCCAAATCACCAGGGGCGCATCTGCCGCCTCTGAAAGCGCCATCAAATTCTTTTCCGTCTCATCTTGGCTGGCTGGAGTCCAAATCGTCTCCGGGTCTACGTTCGGCTGCACCATCAGCGCTTTTTCGTTTCTGCTCATTCCTTCCGGGACGACCGGCAGCAGCCACAATAACGCCAAACCAAAGAGCGGAATCAACTCACGCCGCGGCCGCAACAGCAACGCCAGTGCAAAACCGGCACTCATCATCGCCAACACGAACGACAGCCCGTAGACCCCCACCATCGGCGCCAGCCTGAGTGGCAGCGACATGTTTATCCCAGCGTTTCCTAAATCGAGCCAGGTAAACCCGAACGTCGCATGTGTGCGCTCTAAGCCCGTCCAAAGCGCCGCCACTGTCAGCACCGCGTAACTCCGCTGCAGCAAATATCCGGCCAGCCAAGCGAACACCGCCATGTGCAGGCCCTTCAAAACCGCGAACAGAAAAAACGACGCCCATCCGCCCCAACTGCCCATCGCGCCGTCAAACTCCAGCACATGCTGAATCCAGTTGCACAAAAAAAACCAATAGAAAATTCCCACGCCCCAGCCAAGCGCGAATCTCTGCCAAGCCACCGGCGTCCGCGCCAGAACATACAGCAGCGGCGTCAACGCAAACGGCGCCAGCCAAAAGAAATTGAAATTGGGGAAAATCAGCAGCAGCAGAATCGCACTGGCCAAAGCCAGCCCGACGCGAACGATCAGCTCCCGCTGCCGTGCGCCAAACGCCAAGCTAAGCATGCGCTTCTTGATTCACCCGCTCGGCCATATACGAACTGCGCACAAACGGACCGCTGAACACCATCTTGAAACCGATGCTCATCCCAAACACCCGATAACGCTCAAATTTTTCCGGCCTGACGAACTCCGCCACCGGCAAATTTCGTCGCGTCGGCTGCAGGTATTGGCCGATCGTCGCCACATCCACTTCGTGCGCTTGAACATCCCGCAGCAGTTCCTGCGTCTCCTCTTCGCTCTCACCCAAACCCACCATGAGTCCCGATTTCGTCAGCACCCCAGGCTTGTACTGCTTCGCAAACCGCAATACATCGAGAGATTGCTGATAATTCGCCTGTGGCCGCACGCGCCGGTAGAGCCGCGCCACCGTCTCCATGTTGTGGTTGAACACATGCGGTTCCGCATCCAACACTCGCGCCACCGCATCCATGTTTCCTTCAAAATCGGGCGTCAACACTTCCACCTGAGCTGCAGGCAACGCCCTCCGCACTTCTCTCACTGTCTCCGCAAAATGCGTTGAACCGCCATCCGCCAAATCGTCCCGATTCACGGAGGTGATCACAACGTATTTGAGTTTCATCTCCGCCGCCATCTCTGCCACGTGCCGCGGTTCCTCGGCATCCAGTGTGAACTCTTTCTTCGCAGGCGAACCTTTCGGCACCGAGCAGAACCCGCACCCGCGCGTGCAAAGGTTGCCCAAGATCATGAACGTCGCCGCGCCCCGGTGAAAGCACTCATGAATATTCGGGCAGCGCGCCGATTCGCAAACCGTATGCAGCCGCCTGCTCCGCAACTGCCGCTTTAGCGCATCCAGCGACTCAAAATGCGTCTGCCCCTTCCGCAACCATGGCGGCAAACTCGGTCGCCCGGAGGGCAGGATTTGAATGAGTGAATCCGCTTCCACAGGTCTTATTGTTACATCCGAATCCACGGCACAGCCGTCGCGGCAGCCGGTGGAACTTAAGTACTCGATTGCTTCCCGAGCCCGAAGGTTTTCGGCCAAACCGAAGTGCAGCAGTTTCTACTTGCGCTCCGAGGTTTTTTCGGGCACACTGTCGCCATGGCGGTTTAGCGTGGACGGGTGATCGTAATACAACGGCGGAGGCGTCGAATGCCCAAAGCTGAATACATCCAGCGTAAGAATCGCAGGGCTCAAAGATATGAGCAGCACAAACTGCGCAAAGCCGCTCGCTTTTTGCTCGTAAGCCGCATCGTCGGACGCGAAGAAATTTAGCAGTTTGATGGCTTCCCCCTCCGGAGAGCGTGAAAGCATATCATGTTTGTGCGCCGCACAGTCAAGACTGACGCGCCTGCTAAAAGTTTCCAAGCTATCATTGGGTGTGCCGTCAGTTGCGCCTTGGCAACACACCTGATCGCTGGAAGGAAACAATCATGCAGATCCGGCTCGGCTACGAACTCGCTTACAATTTCCCGCAGGCAACCCCGATGATTCTGGCGTTGAGTATCCACTATTCGCGCGCCTCCGATATCATCATTCCCGACTATCTGACAACCGACCCGCCGGTTTCCATCGGCGGCTATCGAGACGGCTTCGGCAACTGGTGTACCCGTCTGGTCGCTCCCCCCGGCCGAATGCTGATTAAGACCGATGCACTGGTGCGCGATAGCGGCCAGCCGGACAAAGTCCAGCCCGGCGCCTATCAGCACGCGGTGCAAGACTTGCCCGAAGAGACCCTGGTCTTCCTGCTTGGCAGCCGCTATTGCGATACCGATCTGTTATCCCAGGCGGCTTGGGACATGTTCGGACAATCCCAGCAACAAGGTTGGCAGCGCGTGCAGGCCATCTGCGACTTTGTGCACCAGCGGATCAGATTCGATTACGCTCAAGCCCGCGCAACGCGCACTGCCAAAGAAGCCTTTGATGAGCAAGTCGGCGTTTGTCGCGACTATGCCCATCTCGCCATTTCTCTGTGCCGGTGCTTAAACATCCCCGCCCGCTACTGCACTGGATACCTGGGCGATATGGGAACTCCGCCGCCTTGGAGCCCGGGCGATTTCGCCGCGTGGTTTGAGGTCTATCTCAGTGGCGGTTGGCACATCTTCGACGCCCGCAACAACGTCCCACGCATCGGCCGGGTCCTGCTGGCGCGCGGCCGCGATGCCTCCGATGTCGCTATAGCCACTACCTTCGGCCCCAACACACTGGAGAGCTTTAAGGTCTGGACGGAAGAGAGAAACGGCGATTGAACAGCGAAACTGCTTGACAATTAGCCTAAATTAGCGAATACTTACATTGCCTGAGCATTCCCGCCCACTCGCAGATCGTTTGAACTAAGTCTCACGATCTGATCCAATCCTCTTAGCCGCGCTAGTTAAGTACTCGACTCGACGGCCTCACGCTGCGATTTCCTCTCGCGCACGAAACACAACTAAATGTCATCCATCCACATTAAACTCACATCCGACGAAGCCGAGCTGCTGAGCAGTCTTGCATCCGATCAACTATTCCGCAGAGAATTCATCGATCCAAAGATGCCCGGCCAAAGGGTGAATCTAGAGGCGTTGCGCCTCGGTAAACAACTGGTAGAGCGGCTTCAGAGTATGGCCGACCAAGCCAAAGGGATTCGGCCGTTGCAAAAGAACGCGCCCACACTGAAAACCGCCGCGGCCGCAGCCGGCGGTTCCGGGGAAATCCAGCCGTCGGCTGCCGCAGAAATTCAACTGACAGGAAGAGCTTAACTATGAACATCAGACCCCTTTACGACCGCATTGTGGTGAAACGGATCGAAGAACAAGAATCCACCCAAAACGGCATCATCATTCCGGATTCGGCCAAAGAAAAACCGCAGCAAGGCGAAGTCATGGCCATAGGCCTTGGAAAACGCCAAGAGGACGGCAAGTTAATCCCCCTCGACGTTAAGGTCGGAGACCGTATTCTCTTCGGAAAATATTCCGGCACAGAAACGAAGCTCGTCGGCACGGAATACCTGATCATGCGTGAAGACGATGTGCTTGGCATTCTCAGCGCAGCGAACGGCGCCGCAAAGTAAGGGCGAAAGCCCAAAAGCAAAAAACAAAATGGCAAAACAAATAATTTTTAGCGATAACTCCCGCCACGCCATCCTGCGCGGCGTCAACCAACTCGCCGACGCGGTGAAAGTCACGCTCGGCCCAAGGGGACGCAATGTTGTGCTCGAGAAGAAATTCGGCGGCCCCACCATCACAAAAGATGGCGTCACCGTGGCGAAGGAAATTGAGCTAAAGGACCCGCTCGAAAACATGGGCGCCCAAATGGTCCGCGAGGTTGCCTCGAAGACATCTGATGTGGCCGGCGACGGTACCACAACGGCTACCATTCTGGCTCAGGCAATTTTTCGCGAAGGCGTCAAAGCCGTCACCGCGGGTGCGAACCCGATGGCGATCAAACGCGGGATCGATAAAGCTGTCGACCTGGTTGTCGGCGAAATTAAGAAGCTCTCCAAGCCGGTCTCCGGCGACATGATTGCCCAGGTGGGCCGCATCTCTGCCAATAGCGATGCCACCATCGGCGACGTCATCGCCGATGCCATGAAAAAAGTGGGCAAAGACGGCGTCATTACGGTAGAAGAAGCAAAAACCATGACCACCGAACTCGAAACGGTCGATGGTATGCAATTCGATCGCGGCTATCTCTCGCCCTATTTTGTGACCGACCCTGAGCGCATGGAGTGCGTTCTCGAAGATCCTTACATTCTCATTCACGAAAAGAAGATCGCCAGCATGAGGGATCTGCTGCCGCTGCTCGAACAGATTGCCCGCTCCGGCAAGCCCTTGCTGCTGATTTCAGAAGATGTGGAAGGCGAAGCGTTAGCCGCCCTCGTAGTCAACAAAATTCGCGGCACCATCAACGCCTGCGCCGTCAAAGCGCCCGGCTTCGGTGACCGCCGTAAAGCGATGCTGGACGACATTTCCATCCTCACCGCCGCCACGCCCATCATGGAAGAAACCGGCATGAGACTCGAAGGCGTTCAGCTGTCCGATCTGGGTCGCGCTAAGCGCGTCACCATCGATAAGGACATCACCACCATTATTGACGGCGCCGGCGTCCAGAAAAACATTGAAGGTCGCATCAAGCAACTCCGTACCCAGATCGAAGAGACGACCTCCGACTACGATCGCGAAAAGCTGCAAGAGCGCTTGGCAAAACTAGCCGGCGGTGTGGCCATCATCAAGGTCGGCGCGGCAACCGAAACGGAAATGAAGGAGAAAAAGGCGCGCGTCGAAGATGCTTTGCATGCTACTCGCGCGGCTGTCGAGGAAGGCATCGTGCCCGGCGGCGGCGTTGCCCTCCTGCGTGCCTCCACCGTTCTGCAAAAGCTGACGCTCGATCCAGACGAGCAGTTCGGCGTCACCATCGTGCGCCGCGCCTGCGAAGAGCCTGTCCGCCAAATCGTGGCCAACTGTGGCACCGAAGGCGCCGTCGTTGTGGAAAAGCTGAAGAGTCAAAACGATCCCAACTATGGCTTCAACGCTTCTACCGAAAAATACGAAGACCTGGTGAAAGCCGGTGTCATTGACCCCACCAAGGTCACTCGCACCGCTCTACAAAACGCGGCTTCCATTGCATCCCTTATGCTTACGACCGAAGCCATGATTTGTTCGGCTCCTGACGACGAAAGCAACTAGCCCGTCGCCGAAGAGTCCAAATCATGGATAAGTCCAAGCCGTTTTTCTCCGCGAGCTGCCCACACTGCCGGTCCATTGAACTGCGGAGTGTGGGCGTGCGGAATGCGATCGAACAGGCATTCCACTGGCTCTTGCTGCCGTATCGTTGCTGTCTCTGTGGCCGCCACCTCTTTCTGTTCCGCTGGCAAGGGGCAGCAGTGGTGGATCAAGCCTAAAGCAGACATCGCGCGATTCGGCACTCAGAAGAAATAGCAAATGACGACCCATCCGATTCCCGCCAACTATTGCAACGTCACGCCGTACCTCATCGTGAAAGATGCAAAAAAGGCAATCGATTTCTATAAGGCAGCCTTTGCTGCCTTGGAAATCGTCCGCTTGGCCGACCCCGCCGGGAAGGTGCTGCACGCCGAGTTACGAATCAACAATTCGCCAATTATGCTAGCCGATGAGTTCCCCGATATGGGATATCGCAGCCCACTATCGCTTGGTGGTTGTCCGGTGTCTCTGCTCATTTACGTAGCCGACGTCGATGCACAGTTCGCACTCGCGATTGCCGCTGGAGCACGCGAAACGATGCCCGTCGCCGACCAATTCGACGGGGATCGCCGTGGGACGCTGACAGACCCGTTTGGGCATGTCTGGCTGGTGGCCACGAAGAAGGAATCCATTTCACCGGAAGAAATGCGGCAGCGCTTTGAAACGATGATGCGCCAGGAAGAGTTGCCAGCAGCAGTGTAGGCCAGCGTCGATCCAGCCAATAGCCCACACAGTCGCCCAATTTCAGATTTGTCGATTGCTTCGTTCCCGGTGTATGATAACTACGTGGGGCAGGAGACTGCTATTCTCCCGCCCCTGCTTCACTACAGCTTTAAGCGAATAGTGAACACAATCGTCCTTTTGAGAACGATCCGTAGTTCGATGATCATGAAGACCACCTTTCAGCCGCAGGGTTGGATTTGAAAGTCCGGGGACGTCATCCCCGGATTTTTCATCTGCGACCCATGGTTGTCGCGTTTGAAAACTTAGCCCTTTCAATCCCTGCTAGCCTCTAATGAAGTGGTGGCAAACTACGTTGTTCGTCTCAAGCGGTACCCCTGTTTTGACACCGACTCTTTGCTTGATTGGCTTGGGCCGCCCGGAAGGTCGCTTGACAATCGGCCCAAAATAGCCAATAATAGAAGGTGCCTGAGCACTCCTGCCCACTCGCAGGTTGTTTGAACTAAGTCTCACGATCTGATCTCATCCTCTTAGCCGTCCAGCAAGTACTCGACGTCCGCACGCTTCGATTCACTCTCAAAGCGTGAATAGAAACAAATGCCCTCCATTCACATTAAACTCACGCCCGAGGAAGCCGAACTGCTGAGCAGTCTCGCATCCGATCAACTTTTCCGGAGAGAATTCATCGATCCAAAGATGCCCGGCCACAAGGCGAATCCAGAGGCGATCCGCCTCGGCAAACAACTTGTCGAACGGCTGCAGACGATGGCCGGCCAAGCGAAGACAGTCCGCCCACTGCGGAAGAACGCACCCAGCGTCAAGGCTGCGACCGCAGCTGGTGGTGAAAACCAGAACTCCGCAGATATTCAAGTGTGACGTAGATGATTGATCCAGGCCCATCGCGCGGCAGCTGGATCATGACTAAGTCCAAGCGGTTTTTCTCAGCGGCGCAGTGCCCACATTGCCGATCTGTCGATTTGAGAAGCGTGGGCGTGCGGAACAGCCTCGAACGCGCATTTCACTGGCTTCTTCAGCCCTACCGCTGCTCTCTTTGTGGCCGTCACCTCTTTCTCTTCCGCTGGCAAGAGAAAACACTAGAAGATTCCGCTTAAGAAAATTCAGTCGCATGATCGACGGCCCATTCGTAGAACGTCCGAGCCGGCGTTCCCGTGATCTCTTCGAACCTGGATGTAACAAACGCGCGTGAACCGATTGCCGCATTCCACGCATCGAGCAGCATGTTGATCAGCGAAGGAGGCCAGGAATCGGCCCACTCGCGCCGCGCTTCGTCCGGCGACATTCCTTCGATCCGAAGCAAGCGCCCCGTCGCACGGCCAATGATGGATAGCTGCTCAATTTGGCTCAAAGATTGAGGTAGGGTGAGAACGTACTCCGCTCCAGCGTGCCCGTCATCGCACAGCGAACGGACCGCAACAGCAGCAACATCGCGCTCGTCGATCGGGGCGGTCGAAGCTTCGAGATACGGCCAGCGAACCACATCGCCGGCACGAATCTGTGGCGCCCACCAGGCAAGTGAGTTCGCGGCAAATATGCCAGGCCGAAGAAGCGTCCACTCTATTCCGGAAGTTTCAATCACCCGCTCGCCAGCGCCCTGATTTCCACGCGCCTGCCCTGCAATTGGGCGACAACTTCGCGGCCGATCCTACCTGTAGAACCAATCACTAGAACACGATTCCCAACACCCATTCTTTAAACCCGACGGCAACCTTCACGCACTTACTTTCATAACCACAAACGTTATGTCGTCGTGCTGCGGCGCCGTACCCACCCAGTCGCGCAGTTCTTGCGAAACCAATTTGGTCAGCTCCTCAATCGGCAAGATCGCCGCGCGCCGCACCAGCGCTTTCAAACGGTCCTCTCCAAATTCCTCTCCCTCCGTATTAAGCGCCTCAGGAACGCCGTCGGTAAACGCAAGCAAAACATCTCCAGGGCGCAGATCCACCACAGCCTCTTCATAACTCGCCACCGGGAACATGCCGATAACGATTCCTCCTGCCGAAAGCTCTTCGATCGGCGCGCCTTCCGCCAGTGATCGCAACAGATAAGGCGGGTTGTGCCCAGCGTTGACATAACGGAGTTGGCGCTTGTCCTCATCGAGTTGCGCGTAGAAAAACGTCGCGTAGCTGCTGAAGCCGGTGGATTTATGCAGAAAGCGGTTCATCCTGGCCGCAATTTCCGGCAGCCGTATCCCTTCTTCCGAAGCGACGATGCGCAGCGAAGCCTCCACCACCGCCATAATCAATGCGGCGGCAATCCCCTTCCCCGCGACATCCGCCACCGCAATGCCAAGCGTGTGTTCGCCAATCTGCAGAAAGTCGTAATAATCGCCGCCTATGCTTCGCGCCGCCAGCGTATAGGCCCCGAACGAAATCGGCGGCGCTTGGGGGCACGATTCAGGCAGCAGGCGCGCCTGCACTTCCGTTGCAAGCGCAAGATCGCTGCGAAGTTTTTCCTGTTCTACTACACGCTGTGTGAGGCGTGCGTTTTCAACTATGAGCGCAAACTGTTCCGCGCACGCAGCCACCAAATTCTTTTCCGAAAGACTATAAGCCGTGTTTCCTTCCCGCGCTCCGAACAGCACCAGTCCAATCAGATCCGTCTTCGTCCGCAGCGGCGCCGCCAAACGTAAGCCAATCTGCTGTAGCAGCTCGAGTTCAGCAACTTGCTGGGGCTTTTGCTCGCTCGCCCAGCGGCGTGACGTTTCCAAATCAGCCGCACTGAAGCTCATCGGCGCGTCGTAGAACTTCAGCCGGTTGGCGAGGAAGCCGCCCTCCGAGATAGCAATCGTGGCGAAAGAATGAGCCGCGCAGGCCGCAAGGCATTTGAATTCCTTCGCTGAAGCTCTTTGAACCAGCAGTGCGGAACTGGCTTTGATCTTGCTCCGCAGTTCCTCCAACGAGGACTCATACAGTTCCTCAAACGTCGTCGCCTTGCGGCTGGCTTTGATGAATTCAGTGAGCAGCGTGCTTTCCACCGCGCGTGGCTCCTCAGGCGCAACCAGCCGGTACGCGCGCCGAGCCGACTGCCAAACCGATTCAGTATCGTCGCGAATGGCCACCATCGGCGAAAGAATACTGGCGCGCCATGCCGGGACAAGCGACGCCGCAACGGCAAGAAGGGCGACAACGGCAACCGAAAACAAATAAGGCCACGGCGAGAGTTGATTGACCTGAAAGTAGTGGCCCACTAATTGGGTAGCCAAAGCGGTAGTGATCGAGCCCGCCAGAATGCCATAAAGCGCCAGCCGCAACCCGTCTCCCGTGATGAGCCAGAGGAGTTGGTTTGCGGTCGATCCAAGCGCCATGCGTGTGCCCATCTCGGTGGCGCGCAGGCGCACCGAATACGCAATGAGTCCGTAAATTCCCAAGCTCGCCAGCAGCAGCGCCGTGATCGCAAAGAAAAGCGTAATGATCCATTCGATCCGCTGAAACATGAGCGAATTGCTGACAATCTCCGGCATCGATCGAACCGCGTAAATCGGCCTCGCCGGGTCCACTGCGGCCACCGCGTGCCGGATCGCGCTCGCAAGGCTGGCCTGCCCAACGCTGGAGCGGACGAAGAATTGCATAGTTTCAAGGTTGACCAGGCTGCTGCTCAGATAGACCTCGGGCATGGGTGTTTCACCGAGTCCCTTATTGCGTACCGTCGCCACTACACCCACCACCTGAGTGATGTCTCCTGTTGGGCTGCTGAAATGCGCCAATTGGCCAACAGCGTTCCTGCCCGGCCAATAGCGCGCCGCGGCAGCCTCATCAATCACAATGTGCAGCGGCTCCTCAACATTGTCTTGCGCCGTGAGCAGACGTCCGCTGCGAAGTGCGATACCCAGCGTTCTGAAATAATCGGGGCTTACGGTGAGGAAGTTAATTTCATGATCTAGATTGCGGCCTTCCGCGTTAACCGGGAAAAGTTGCGTCACCAGACAGCACCCCTCAACCGGAATCTGGTTGGAAACAGCCGCGCCCGTGACACCAGGAATAGCTTCAAGAGCATCAAGCACGCGTTGCGAGAAGGCGGCCGATTGCTTGGCGGGATCCTTCACGGCAGCGGAAGTGGCGTCGGCCCGGCTGATACCGAAAGTGAGCAAGCCTTTCGGATTGAGCCCGGAAGAGGTCGCAGTAAGGCTTTCGAAGCGCCAGAAAAGCAAAGCTCCCGCAGAGATCAGCGTGAACGCGAGCGCCGTTTCAGCGATCACCAACCCCTTCGAAAGTTTCCTGCTGCGCGCGCCCGCAGACGCACGGGTTCCACTGCTGAGAACCTCGTTAGGCGGCGTCCGAAACGCTTGCCACAGCGGTGCGAGCGACGAAATGGCGGCCGTAAAAAAGGCGAGAATGAGCGCCCAGATCAGCGCGCTGCCGTTCTCAGTAATACTCTCTGACCGCGGAATGTAATCGGCGGCCAAACCCAGCAGGACATGCAGGAACACCGCGCTGAACACAAGCCCCAGAATCGCGGCAGCAAGTGAAATCCAAAGACTTTCCAAAAAATATTGCAGTGCCAGCTGGCCCCGGCTCCCGCCCAGCGCAATGCAGATCGCGGTTTCACGCGCGCGGCCCACCGAACGGCTTACCAGCAGCCCCGCCACATTGGCGCAAGTGATCAGCAGCAACAGTGCCGCTGCGCTGAGTAACAGCAGCAGGACAGGCCGGATACTTTTCACCATCGTCTCGTAGAGGCTCGAGAGAGCCACCGTGTAAGTCGGATTCTCCGGGTGATATTGGCGTCCCATTTCCATCGCCACTTGTTTGCAATCCGCCTGCGCTTGATTGAGCGTGACGCCGGGTTTTAGCCGCGCATAGGCGGCGAAAAACTCCACCGTGTCCGCAGTCTTCTTATCGCGCGGAGGCCGCAGCGGAATCCAGATCTCGTTCCGCGAGTCCTGGTCATCCAGGCCAATAACAGGCATGCGGAACCATTCAGGCATCGCGCCGACAACGGTATAGGAAGAGCCGCTCAAAGTAATCCGCTGCCCGATGATGCCGTGCCCAAGAGACTCGTAAATTCGATGCGAAATCAGCGCGACGCCCAGACCGTCGGAAGAGTTGAAGAACCGTCCAGCCATTGGAGCGACACCCAGCGCTGGAATGAGCGCCGGCGAAACCTCAATGCCTTCCAGATGGCGCGGCTGTCCGGGAGCGGTCAAATTGAAATCTTCACCGATCGAGTAGATGCCGAAGGCGTCAAAACTGTGGGTTTGATCGCGATAGGCTGCCGCTTCCGTTTGACTCAGGCTCGATCTACTCCCCGGATCGACCGTAGAACCGGCAAAGACCGCCACCCATCGATCGGATTGCCGGTAAGGCAGCGGGTTGATGAGCACTGCCTGCACCACCGTGACAATGGCCGTCGCGGAACCGATGCCAAGAGCAAGAGCGGTCAAAGCCAAAATGGCGAGAGATTTGTCTCGACGCCAGGCGCTGGCCGTTCGGGAAAATAGGTTCGCCATGAATGCTGTAGCGATTTTAGTATGTCGCGATTTCCATCAAATATTCGCTCAACGCTCCCGGCGCGGATAAAAACGGCGAGTGACTCGTGTTGAGCGAATAGACTGCCTCACAGCCAGCTTCTGTGTACATCCATTTTTGCGTACGTGGCCCCAAGGCTCTATCGCGCAAACACTCAATGTAAAATCGCGCGACATCCCGCTGTGAGCCCTCACACGGCGTGGAATTTGCCGAACCGGGCGGAATCAACGGCTCAGGCTGCAGTTGCTGGATAGCCCATTCCGCGTCTTCATCGCTGCAGTCCTCATAGAAAACGCTCCGGGCACGGTCTTTCTTTACCGAGGAAACTCCTCTGGCAACGTCGATCTCAAGGCCCTCACGCAGAATGGATTCCTCATCCATCGCCATCGCATCGCGCGGCGTCTTGCCCAACGGCAACAAGAAGGCCGATAGGAAAACCAGGCTCTGAACGTTGTCGCTTCGCAGTCGTGCCGCCTCGTGAATAATCATTCCGCCGGAACTGTGCCCCACCAGAACGGCCGGGGCGTCAAGGGCATCGAGGATTTCACAAACTCTCGGGACATACATCTCCCACGGTTTCGCAGCGAGCGGAGTGGAATCAGCGCCGTGCCCTGGCAAATCGGGCGCAATCACTCCGTGGCCCTTTTTCTCCAACAGCGCCGTTACTCTGCGCCAACACCACGCCCCGTGCCACCCTCCGTGAATTAGAACGAATGTACTCAAGCCTTCATCCTATATGCAATTGGCGATACTGCGCGGCCTCAGATCACAACCGGCTGCACAGGCGCTTTCTCGGCGACCGCCCAACTGATAACCGGCGTCAGCGAAAGCTCGCTATCTTGTGCGACACCAAGAAATCCAGCGACTAAGTCGAGTTGAGTTTCCATCTTCGGATCTTTGCTGAAGGTCAGCTTGATCGGCACACTCGATAGACCGGAAGGAAAGCTCCTGGATGCGACGCCGAACTTCGCGCCGGGATGAAACCCGCGAGTCGAAACGCCTTCGTCCCCCGGCATGGCCCAGCCCGTTCGTTCGTGCTCGAAAATGCGGCTGCGGTGGCGTCCAGAATCGCAAATTGGTGGTCGGCGCTGTGGCGTCGGCAAGGGAAGGTTACGTTCCCTGGCGGCCGGTTCGCCAAGATAGGGAAACAAATCGGCAATCCAGCCAGTCACCATCTCCGCTCCATACGTCTCTCTAGGCTTGTAAATGGCCTGCCAGAACGCCACATCCGGCTTCCCTTCCGCCGTCGCAATCAATTGATCCAGAATCGGGCGCAGGCGCTTCACCCACCATTCCAGTTCAAAGGTCGCCAGCACTTCCACCCGCGCGCGCATCCGGCGCCAGTCCTCCACCGTGCCCGCAAGCGTAACTTTTGGAATCCCGCAAACGCAGCGCATCGCGTACGTAAAATAACTCGCGTAGCAATCCATCAGCACCACCTCGCTCGCCGTGCGCACATCCGGCGTCGTGGTGGAAAAATCGCAAATCAGCGTTTCGTGAAGCACCGGGTCCGACGCTTCGCGAATCTGCGAAGAAAAGCCGGCAATGGCTTTCTCAAAATGCTCCAGGCTGATGCCCTCCACCTTTTCCTCAAGTTCGCGCTGCCCGGCATGCCGCACCAGACGACTCCTCAGCTCTTCCGCATGCTCACTGATATGGTGAGCGAAGCCTTGCGCGATGGTCAGCCAGATTGAATCGGGCGTCAGGGTCAACGGACGGTGCTGGCTGAACGCCAGGTGCACGGCATCGATAAGCGGATGCACCCGCGACACGGCGGTTCGATTGGGAAGCCGGCCATGACGCACGGCGAAATCGCCATGTACGTTCACCACCTGCCTTTGCGGTTCCGGCAGCAGGAAAAGCTTACGGACAAAGCGCGCCTCCGCATGACTCGACAACGGCTGAGTCCAGATTGGATCGGCAGCGGGTTCGACATCGTCAACCGCGAATACGCGAGGCGCGCCCGCAACAGTGTGAGGATCGGAAAGATTCGACATATGCTTCGACACGTAGTTTAGCGCGGAAAACGGTGTATCGAAAGCCGCCCTCAAACCCGACCCTCGGCCTCTCCGGGAACTTCTATCCCGTCGCTGCCCTAACCAACCACGCCCTGGTAGGCTTTTTTCGCCGTCTCCGCCGCTTGTGCCAAAGTCTCTTTGTGTTTGCCGATCGTGCGCTTGCTCTTATCCAGCAAATCGGAGGCGGAATCGCTGAAGTCGTCGAATCGGTCTTTGATTCTGTCCATCTGATCGTTGGCGCTCCGTGCCAGCGCCGCTCGCGTCCGCGCGCCCGATCTCGGAGCGAACAGCAACCCCAAACCAAATCCAATCCCTAATCCCGCCACTAACGCCACCAGGACCGTGTCCATATTCGAATCATCTTCTCTAAATCCCATATTGTTTAAGATCTCCTTTGCTTTTCTCTCCACCCCCAGAATACCCGCTTCGCCCGTCAGCGTGGCAAGCCTCATGCCACTTCCCCCATATAATCTTCGCCCGGTACTTTTTACTCGCCGGAAGGTCGGGGTTTTTACCAGCGTCGTTGCAAGCCGAAGAAGAAATTCTTCGCCACTCAAACTAACGAATCTCGCAGCGTCTGAATCGCCGGCGCCCTACGGTCATTTCTAGATCCGTTACACCCTGGCATCCGTCCGAACCTCCAACCGGCACCACTTCCCAAACTGAGCCGTGAGCGTAAGCGAACTAGACCGGCGTCAACTTCCGCCTCATCGCTCAAACGCCCGGCTTCGCTACCTACACCGCCGCCCTTCCGGCGACATCACCCTGCACCAACTCCCTCAAAACAGGAGCACCCCATGACCCGCCGCCTCGCCGCCGCATCATTACTAACTACCGCCCAAACCGCGCCCGCCACTCGCGTCCTCCATCCCGCCATTGTGGAGTAGACAATGGATACGGGACCCACAATGCAAACGATCCAAATAGTCTTGGACGAAAAACTCCTGCGCGCAACCGACGCCGCCGCTAAACGCCACAAGCTCAGCCGCTCAGAGCTGATCCTCAGAGCGATCCAAGGGCACTTGGACCAACTGCGCACTACCGAGCTAGAACGTCGAGATCGACTCGGTTATCAAACCAGCCCCCAGCGCATTAAGGAGTACCGCCCATGGGAAAAGATAGCGGCTTGGCCAGAAGCGTAAAGGCCTCCAGACCCATGCCCGCGGCCCTACCGCTGGCAACGCCACCTCTGCGACACCCCAGAAGCCCTTTCGGCGGCGCGCCTGACACCGCGACCGTCTTGCGCGCGCCTCTTGATTTCAGGCACACGGCAAAAAGCAACGCGCAATCCCAACGTATTACACTATGAATATACGCATAACACGGTCTGTGATCGCCACTGTGGAACCTGTTCCTCCTGAGAAAGCGTGAGTATATCGCGGCGAATTGAGACGAGTTAGAGGAGCAGATCAAAAGTCCGCCGCTGGATTTCTCGCGATCTAGCGTCTGTGACTTGGCCTCCGAGCGGATGTTGGACTGGGCGAAGGGCGCGTCGGCTAAAAAGGGCTCTCAGCGCATCCGCGAGGGTGAAATCTGAGCCGCCAGTAATCCGAACAATGTCTTCCCACCCGTCGGTCAATCTGTAAAGGGGAAACATTGAGCACCCAATAGGTCTCACTCCCACCGGTTTGCATTTCGCTAACCCAAAACGACATCGGACGACGGGCCGAAAGCGTTCATCAGGTCCTTGCGCCCCCCGTCACGCTCTTTTCCCAACTGGAACGCGCCCACGGCCGAACCGCCGACGTCAATTTCAATAGCGAAGAAGCTAAGCCACGCACCGGTCTGGTAGGTCAAAGCTGCTGCGATGCTACGATGATCCTGTCACTCTGATGGCTGGCGAAGCTAGCAACGGAAGAATTTGGCAGGACGACGAACTCGACGTGATAGTCGCCGACTATTTCGTCATGTTGAAAGCCGAATTATCCGGCGAACCCTACATAAAACTAAGCCATAACAAGAGACTCATGGCCCAACTCGGACGGTCACACCGTTCCGTCGAGCTAAAGCATGGGAACATTTCGGCGGTACTTGAGGCGCTCGGACTACCGTGGATCGTTGGCTACAAACCAATGCTAAACTTTCAAAACGCCATCTTTCCCGCAATTGATCGCTACCTCGCGAGACATCCGGAGACCTTGGAACCCATCGCCAAATCAAGGGTCCAGCCGTCGCAAGAATCTACATTCGTCGACGCGCCAACCGTTCGCGAAATGAGCGGGCCCCCGAAAGATGGTCTCCGACGGCTCATCCGCAAATATGATCCCGCTGAGAGGGACGAGCGCAATCGCTCTTTAGGGAAGGCCGGGGAGGAGTTCGTCGTTCGCATAGAGAAGGACCGGCTGACAGCCGCCGCTCGATCTGACCTTGCGCGAAAAGTCCGATGGGTCGCTCAAGAGGACGGCGATGGAGCCGGATACGACGTGGGGTCGTTCGAACCGAATGGGCAGGAACGGTTATTGGAGGTCAAGACCACAAATGGCTCGGCGCGAACGCCGTTCATTCTCACCAGGAATGAGCGCAGCTTCGCGGCCGAGCGACCCGACGCGTGGAGGATTTACAGAGTTCACCTTTTCGCCACAGAGCGACGAGTTTTCACGATCGCGCCTCCGCTCGAACCATCCTTGTGTCTAAGGCCAGAGACTTGGCAGGCCTCATTCTTGCGACACCCGGGCTAATGCGCGGGCATCCGAACCTGCCTCCCGGCCGGTTAAACTGTGAGGGAACTCTGATGAAGCGAAATAGCATCCCCATTGCGAACGCGACTTTCACCCGGCACGAGCGTGATCTGAGAAGGGTCTTGCGCAACCTCATCGCAAGGTCCGACGCCATGATCGAGGCCATCGATCTGTCGACCGACCGATTTGCCACCGAGACAGCCCAGCTATCAGCCGCAACGAGCGCGGCCGAGAAGGTTCTTGCGGCAGCCAAAGCCAAGCGCGATTCCCAAGACCGGCCAAACTCCGCGCCGAACTCAACCGCGATCAGCACAATCCCCCAGGGCTCCGAGCAACCGCAGTAGAAGAACTCATCGGCGGCGGCCCTCACCCGGCGGGCGATGTCGGCGGTTCTTGCTCCCTGAGCGACTCATAACACCGATCGCATATCAGCTAGATCTTCAGTCCGCCTGAGTTTTCGTCGTCCCACTCCCCTCGCTCTTGGTAAAGCTCGTCACATTTAGCGCACCAGGCGTCTGGCCAAGGATTGGTCACATTGGGGTCGTCGGAAAACCACTCTTGTTTCGGATCGAGAACGAGGTGCTCGCATATGAAGGCCTGCTGACGCCGTCCATGAGTCCTGCAGTCCACCTTGCCTTCGTCTGACGGCAGCTTGGTCGGAGCGCCCACACAAGAATCCGCGTCGTTGATGTCGATGTACACTGCGTAAAGGAAACCGTCGTCTCCCGGACACCGATACGCCCCCTTCGCGCCGATGATTCGTGCCGTGATGGCAGCCATTTCCCAGCCGAGGAATTCGTTGTCCGTCAGTTGCGGCTCTGTTAATTTGCTCAGGCCCTCCGTTACTCCGAACTGCCGGACCTCCAGTACACGCTCGGTTACACCCCGAGGCAGGCTTTCGTTTGCCCAGGCCCACATCCACGTACGTGACGTCTTCGACGTTGTACCAACAACCTGAATGGAAGCAACAACCTTGGGAACCCCTCCATCGGAGAACACGAGCTCACCCGTGTCGAGATAATAATCCCACCTCGGCCACGTTCCGATGCGATACCGTCGCTCGCAGTCTTCATTCAGAGACATCAGCGCATGAACCGCTTCATGCCGGAATCGTTCATATTCGTCGGGCGCCACTTCACCTCCGAACCTTGAATCTACCGCAACAAGCCACAGGCGCGAACCCTCCAGGGGCGCGCAAGTCTTTCAGTAACCGCCAATGGCCCGTGTCCTCCCCCTCAAAAATTCGGCAAAGGCTTCGTCTGATACCCCATCGGCCCTCCCGGAATCGGAAACACCTTGTGCACGTAATACCCCAACGCATCACTCGCATGCGTCCTCCGCCTGTCCTTCTTATCAATCTCCCCCGTCGCCACGCCCGCCGAATCCGTCACCCACGAAACTTCTTCGAAATCCCGAATCAATTCCTGGCACTTCGGGTCAATATACAGCCGCACCTCGCCCGATTGATTCCGCAGCTTCGCCCGCACCGCGTTCACCCGCTCCCGCACCAGCGGGTTCGCAGTCGGAATGTGATACCTCGCCACAAACGTCCCCACCCACGTCCCGAAAAATTGCTTCACCAACGCCCAATCGCTCCCCTGGCTCGCCGTCGACCGCTGGTTCCCCGACGAATCGCCAAACACATGCACCTGCAGCGGCATGTGGATATAGGAGAGCCGCTCCGTCAACGGCCTCGCCTTCGCTAAGAACGCCTCGCACGCCAGTTCCGTCGTCGCATTCGGCCGAATCACAAGCTCATCCAGCACATGGATCTCTTTCTCCGGAGTCAGTTGCGCGAGTAACATACACATCGGGTCCACGTTAAAATCCATCGTCCAAATCAGTGGCTCCGTCGGGTCGAACAGCAGCGGCTTCACATGCACATCGCGTTCGAACGCCGCATACACCCGGTGCTTGCCGAAAGATCCAAACTCCGCGCCGAACTCTTGCCGGAACGAATCCGCGTCCAAATCCTGCGCCGCCGATTCCAATTCGTCCGTGTCCACAATCCCGCCGTCCGCCGTCGTGAACTGAAAGCTTTTCCATTCCGTACTTGTTTCCAGCTGGCCTTTTTCATACGCATCGAAGAAATGGTTGCGCCCCCTCGGCGTTCCCATAAACAACGCGCGCCCTTTGCGGTCCGCCAGCGCCGGCCGAAACACCCGCCGCCAAATCGTCGCCTCCATCGAAGCAAACTCGTCCAGCACCAGCAGGTTCAGCCCATTGCCGCGCAGTGAATCTGCTTTCAGCGCGCCGTTCACCAGCAGCATTGTGCCGTTCGTCAAATCAATCCGGTTTATGCTTTCCCGCTGCTTCCGCGCCCACAGCGGTTCCGTCGCTGCCTTCAGCCGGTCCCAAATCATGCGCTTGCTCTGTCCGTCGTTTGGTCCCACATACCAGATATTCTGGTTGTCCTTTTTGCACGCTTCTGCAATTTCCGTCAGCGCCAATTCCGTTTTCCCGAACCGCCGCCCCGCCACCACCACCCGAAACCGCGCCGGACAGTGATACACCTCCCATTGCCGTAAGTGGAGCGTGAGGGCAGAGTTCACCTGCTGCCTCTCACTTATTAAGTTAGGAAGTATCTGCTCCACGGCTTCAGTCTAAGAACCCCGCGTTCTCCATTTCTGCAAAATCTCCCGCAACCCTTTGATTCCATTCGAGAAAAAAATTCCGGTTCTGTTGTGACTGGTTTTTACATCGCGTAGCGATCTTCCAGTTTCGTTCCGTAAACGACACATTCCTCAGCACTTACGGCCCCTCGCAGTTCCTTGGGGACAGCGCAAGCACTTACCCCCTCGCGGGACCACTGACCTCTTCCCGGCGTAAGCGTGGGGACAGCGCGCTAGCGCCTTTCGCAGGCACTTACCCCTCGCGGACCACTGACCTCTTCCCACCGTCCAATCATCCGATTCAGAACCCCATGCGTAAGCTTGGGGACGGCGCAAGCACTTACCCCCTCGCGGACCACTGACCTCTTCCCACCGTCCAATCACCCGATTCAGAACCCCAATCGTAAGATTGGGGACGGCGCAAGCACTTACCCCCTCGCGGGACCCTGACCTCTTCCCACCGTCCAATCACCCGATTCAGAACCCCAATCGTAAGATTGGGGACAGCGCAAGCACTTACCCCCTCGCGCGGACCACTGACCCCTTCCCACCGTCCAATCATCCGATTCAGAACCCCAATCGTAAGATTGGGGACAGCGCGCCAGCGCCTTTCGCCCCCCCAGAAAATCTCGATCACAAAAGTTGTAACTTTTTTATTTCCTCTTCTTTCATCCACTTACAAGCACTTTTTCGTTCATCGCGAACGCCCACTAGCAACAATAAAGCCGGAAAGTGATTTGTATTTATGGATTCCACTCTCGACGAAAACATCGAAAACCCCACTCCGCCGGAGCCGTTGACGCAAGCGGAAGAAAGAAGTCGGTTCGCCCACGACGCCGCAAAACGCAACCGCGGGCAAACCGGACCCAAGACCGAGCAAGGCAAAGCCATCTCTTCGCGCAATGCCCTCCGCCACGGCTGCTGCGCCAAAACTCTCATTCTCGACGACGAAAAACTCGAAGACTGGATCGAACTTTGCGCCTGCTGGGAAGCCACTTATCCCTCTGACCACCCCATGCTCCAGAACTTCATCCTGCGCACCGCCCAAGCCGACTGGGAACGCATTCGCGTCCAAAATTCTTTCTCCGAACGCTACACCATGCTCGACATCATGGCCATCGAAAGCACCGCCGAAGACACCCGCAAAGATTATGCCCTGCGTCATCGCTACAAAACCGCCGCCGAACGCAGCTTTCAACGCGAATACCGCATGCTCGATCACTTCTACAAAACCCACTGCGAGCCCAAGAAAACCGCACCTGCCGCCGCACCACCACCGCCCCCAAAAGACGAACCCAAAAAAGAGGCAGAACCAGAAGACGATAAACCCGTCCACGACCCCAACACCCACGTCTACCGCATCTACAACGCCGTCACCGGCGAATACTCCATCGCCGGCGAAGAGCCCCGAGTCATCTATCCGCCCGAGCCCGGCTGGGTTCCACGTAAAATCATCCCCGGCTACTTTTACCCCGACCATCCAAGCCACTGGAAATACCCCGGCGACCCCAAACACCGCTTCACTAAAGACAAAAAGAAATGGAGCAAACAATAAGGTTGGGTGCGGCGGGTCTGTAACCTGCGGCGCACGTCCTCGTCCGCCTCTGTTTGCGCTCCTCTCTCGCAGCACCATCTCCCTGAGAGTAGTCGCCCCCGATAAGTACTTAAATTTCTATAGGGTAGATGTATAAACGGTGTTGACAGTTGTATCGTCGATTGGTAGAGTCATCCTGAGTTGGGAATTTGGCTTCGCCTGCCAAAAATGCTTTTAACTCAATGAAAAAAATAGGCTCAGACAAGAAGTGAGATGCTAGATAGGTGATCTTTTCCATGAGATTCTTCGCGGCTTTACTCCTTTCTTTCGCCCTCACATCGACGGCGCAACAGACAACAAAGCGCTTGAGCGTGGATCAGTTCCCAAATTCAGACCCTGCTGCGGTCTCGCCCTTAATTAATGTCACGGAAATTCCTACAAACCGGGCTCAAGTTCAGCCGGGGGAGACACTACCTTCTCAAAGGTTGGGCCCAGGAGACTTGCTTTCTCTTTCTGTCTCGGATTGTCCTGATTTGACAAAAAGCTTTCGCGTAAACCAAGCGGGCTTCTTGAAGCTGCCGCTCTTGAAAGATCCAATTCTGGCCGCCGGCAAACAACCGGAAGAGATTGAAGATGAAGTGCAGCGCGCGCTCATTCGTGATGAGATTCTGGTTCAGCCGGTCGTCTCCATTGCTGTCCTTGAATATCGGAGCGTTCCTGTCAGCGTCATGGGCGCCGTCAAAAAACCGATCACCTTTCAGGCCGTCGGCAACGTAACGCTGCTCGATGCGTTGGCTCGTGCTGAAGGCTTGACGCAAGAGGCTGGCCCTGAAGTCCTGGTCACCACGCCGCGCCCCGCTGGCGAAACGGGTCCAGCGTTGGTCCAAAGAATCTCGGTAAACGGTCTGATGATCGAAGCCGACCCGGCGCTCAACATCCGCCTCCACGGCGGCGAAGAAATCCGCGTTCCCACCGCGGGCAAAGTTTATGTAGTGGGAAGTGTGAAGAAGCCCGGTGTCTACCCGTTGCAGGAAGGCAATGACAGCACCGTTTTGACCATGCTCGCCATGGCCGAAGGTCAGTTGGCCTATATAAAGTCAGTCGCCTATGTGTACCGCCGCGAGGGTGGCAAAGGCGGTCGCGATGAGATCCCGGTTGAGCTGAAAAAGATTCTCGATCGGAAAAGCCCCGACTTCCAGTTGATGGCCAATGACATTCTTTATATTCCGGATAATCGTTCGCAGCGGCTAACCAATACCATCATCGACCGGATTGTCGGTTTTGGTACCGCTACCGGCACAGGCATTTTAGTTTGGCACTAATCATAATAAATAAGAAAGACTTGGAAGAACAAACGAAGCGAGCAAGACCATGAGAGAACTTGAGAGGCCGCCGCAAGACTTGGCCGAATACGGACGGCTCCAGCCGTATGTCGTCCCCGGGCAGTATCCCGAGATGGAAATGGCGCAGCCGGCGGTGTCGCCGACGCACTACTTGCTGGTCATCTGGCGGCAACGCTGGAAGATTATCGCATTCGTAGCCGCCTGTTTGCTGGCAACCTATCTTATTTCTTCTCGCCTCACGCCGATCTACGAGGCAACCGCCAAGATCGACGTCGACCGCCATCTCAACACCTCCATCGTGGGACCCGATTCTGACGCCGTTGCGCCGGGCGAAGATGCCGAAGCTTTTCTCGCTACCCAGAAAGAGATCATCCTCTCCGATGCCGTCGTCCGCCCTGTCGCCGAACGCTATGACCTGCTGCGCAAGGAAAGCCAACTCGATAAGCTCGGTGGTGAGAATATCCGCCGCAAGCTGGGCGCTCCCATCACGCTCAAGTATCTCGATGTTAGCCGTCCCCTGAACACATATCTTCTGGATATCAACTACCGCTCGCCCGATCCCAAACTCGCGGCCGATGTCGCCAACGCCATCGCCAACTCCTACATCGAACACACCTACGACATCAAGGTAAAGAATTCAGGTGTCCTCTCGGTTTACGTGGAAAAGCAATTGGAAGAATTGCGCGCCCGCATGGAGAAATCGAACGAAGCGCTCGCCAAATTCGAACGCGATCTCAACATTATCAATCCCGAAGAGAAAACCAGCTTAACTACCGACCGCATCAAGCAGCTCAACGAGGCTTACACCCTGGCGCAGACGGAGCGAGTCAAGCGTGAGTCGGAGATGAATGCCGTCAATAATGGCGGCGTCGCCGCGGCTATGACCTCCGAGCAGGCCGATGAACTCAACCGCCTGCAGGATCGCGTCAATATCGCGAAAAACAACTTGGCCGATAAGGCCAGCATTTATGGCGCGAACAACAAGATCTACAAGGAAGCTGCTCAAGAGGTGGCGGAATTGCAGCGCCAGTTCGACGAAGCCCGCAAGAATGTCGACGCCCGCGTAGATTCGCAATACCGTGAAGCCGTGAACAAAGAGCAGGGGCTCGCCAAGGAACTGGCTAAAGAAAAACAAGCTTACGAGGCTTTAAATTCGCATTCGTTCGAATATACGCAATTGAAGAATAGCGCTGAAAACGACCGCAATCTCTACAACGAAATGCAAAAGCGCGTGCAAGAGACCGGCATCAACACAACCTACAAGAACGATTCTATTCACATTGCCGACACGGCGCGCCCGCCCGATTCCCCGGTCTTTCCGCGCACTCGTCTCTTCCTGTTGCTGACCTTTATCGGCTCTTCGGTCTTAGCCGTTTGCACCGCCATTCTCGCCGACGTGATGGACAATACCATCCGCGATCCCGAGCAGGTGGCGCGCGCGCTCGATACCAGCGTCCTCGGCACGTTACCCACGGTAAAGGAGATGCGCCGCCTGATCAATCCGGCTGCCCCGGAAGCAATCGAGCCTTCGGCTGAGCAGATTGAAGAAGAGATCCTCTTAGGCCAAGGCGTCATCCGTTACAAAAAGGAAGAAGCCGACGCCAAGAAGAAGAAGCTTCGCGGCGCCAGCCCCAATGCCCACTACGAAGGCATCTCCTCCTACGAAGAAGCCATCCGCACTCTGCGCCATTCCATTCTGCTGCCCGATCTCGACCGCTCAGTAAAGTCTCTCCTCATCACCAGCGCTACTCCGGGCGAAGGCAAGTCAACCGCCATCATTCACTTGGCCATCGCCCACGCCGAGCAAGGCAAAAAGACTTTGATCATCGATGCCGACCTGCGCCGCCCCACCATTCACAAGAAACTGAACCTCAATGGTTCGCTCGGCCTTTCGAACGTGTTGCTCGGCGAGTTCCGTTGGAAGGAAACGATCGTAAAGAACGAGCAATGGCCGGATCTGGACGTTGTGCCCTCGGGAACCGCCTCCCGCCGCGCGTCCGATCTGGTTGGCTCCATGATGATGGACATCCTCGACGAGGCGTCCAAAGAATACGATCTGATCCTGGTGGATGCGCCGCCGCTGCTCGGCTTTGCCGAAGCCATGCAAGTGGCGAAATCGGTGGATGGCGTGGTCGTCATGGCGCGTGCCGGACAAACCAGCCGCCGGGCCGTTGCCACTGTCCTCGCCACCTTGAAACGCCTGCGCGCCAATATCATCGGCCTTGTACTCAACGAGGTAGATAAAGGCAGCACCAACGACTACTACTATTACAGCGATTACCGTAAATATTATTCGAGTCCGGAGCAAATCTCGTAAGCGATCCCAGTGCCATCCTGCGCCGTCTTGGTGGTCTCTTCCGATAGTTACAGCGATCTATGGCAGCCGTTCTTTCGGCTCTTCCGCGAGCACTGGCCCGATTGCCCTTTTCGGGTCTATTTAGGAACGCAAACGGCGAACGATGAAATACCGGATGTCCAGGTGCTGCAGGCGGGCAATCGCGATTTGCCTTGGAGCGATTGTATGCGCTCGTTCTTGAACGCCGTGGATGCGACCTATGTCCTGGTGCTGCTGGAGGACTTCTTCCTCACCGGGCGAGTGTCGAACGCCGACGTTTCGGATCAGATCGCCGCTTTGAGCGAGCTCGGCGGCACAGTGTTGCGGCTGCAGCCCGATCCGCCGCCAACAATCAGGCTCGCCGGCCGGTTGGCGAAGATTGGAGAGCAGCACCGTTTGGCGCCGTTTCGAGTCTCGTTGCAGGCCTCGATCTGGAATCGCGAAGCTCTGCTTCGCTTGCTGAAAGACGGGGAAAGTCCGTGGGAATTTGAAAAGCGCGGCACGCTGCGTTCGCAAGCCGAGCCGCATGGTTTCTACTGCACCTGGAAACAAGCGTTTCCTTACCGGCAAGTAGTGGAACAGGGCGAGTGGTTTTGGAGCGCGGCCCGGCGTTACCGGCGCTTGAATATCGGTTGTGACTTTCGCGCTCGCCGGGTCATGAATCCGGTCAAGGCGTTGCGGAAGCAGGCCATGGTCCAAGCCCGGCGCGGCCTGGGCCGATTATTGATGGCGCCAATGCGATCGCGTGAACTAGACCCCTACGCGCCCATCGCTTCCGGCCGGTCGATTCGAGTGGCGTTCTTAACCAACGTCATTCCGCCGTATCACAAGCCGGTGTTGCATGCTTTGGCCAGCCGGTATGCGGCCTTCCGCGTCCTGCTTTCGACGCCGATGGAGGCGAACCGGCCCTGGTCAGTGGATTGGGGCGATCTGGATGTAGTGCTGCAGCGAACCTTCACGAAGAAGGGGACCTGGCGTCATCAGCGCGGCTTCAGCGAGGACTTGGCGGTGCACGTGCCAATCGATACGCTCAGCCGGTTGAAGGCCTTTGCGCCCGACGTCATTATCTCGGCCGAGATGGGGGCGCGTACCCTGCTGGCGGCTATATATAGGCAATTGAACCCGCATTGCCGCTTGGTTGTCTGGTCGGAAGTGGCGGTATCCACCGAAAGCGGGCGTGGCCGTGCCCGCTATGGGCTGCGAAAGCTTTTGGTAAGCAGAGCGGATGCCTTTCTCGCGGTAGGCGCGAGCGCCGCGACGTATCTGGAACAGATAGGGGCCGACCCAAGGAAGATCTTTAAGATCGCGTATACCACCGACCTCGAGCGCTTCGCGGCCGTTCCGCTGACGAGGCCTGCGGGCCAAGAGCGCCGTCTTTTGTTTTGCGGTCAGTTTGTGGAACGGAAGGGACTAATTCCCTTCCTCGAGACGCTATCGCGCTGGGCCGCCGACCATCCGGCGCGGACCGTCACGTTCGGGCTCGCGGGTGACGGGCCGCTCAAGCAGAAGATTGCTGAGTTTCCGCTGGCGTCGAACGTTAAGCTAGAGTTTCTGGGCGTTTTCGAATATGGCGATCTGCTGCAAGTTTATGCCTCAGGCGGGGTCTTCGTTTTGCCGACCCTTGCCGATACCTGGGCCGTCGTTGTCAACGAGGCTTTGGCCGCCGGCCTGCCCGTTTTGGGTAGCCGCTATGCACAGGCCGTGAACGAGTTGATTGAGCAGGAACGAAACGGCTGGCTCTTCACGCCTGACGACGTGGACGATACGTACCAAGCCATTGATCGCGTAATGAACACAAGCGACGAAGTATTGGACGGAATGCGAGCGTACGGACGACAGGTGGCGAGGCAATGGACTCCGGGTCGCGTAGCTGAGTTAATTGGACGCGCCGTTGAGGATTGCGTGGGGCGCTGATGCAAATCCTGCCCATCGTTCTCTTTTGCACGTTGTTCGCGATCGCCATTTTCGCGCCTTTGCGCTGGAGCCTGGTGGCGTACCTCATGCTTACGGCGGTGGACTTCTACGCGGGCGAAGGCAGCGTCGGCTATCTGAATGCCCTCAAGGGACTTGGTTACCCGATCGTTCTGCTCTGGCGTCTGAAAATGTATTCGGGCCACGGCAAGGTGGTGCTCGCACCTGTGGCTTGGATGCTGCTGATTGTTTATTCAGGCATCGCGAGTTTCTGGTCGCTGTTCCCGCTTTCGGCAGCGAAGCTGACAGCGGAGATGCTTGGGTCGTTCCTGATCTGCCTCGGGTTTATGCGCGCCACCAAGGCGGGTTTCTTGTCGCCGTCTTCGATCCTGGTGCCGACGGTGGTCGGTGTATTGGGAATTGGCGTGATTCGAATGGTGTTTCTCCCAAATTGGGGCGATGCGCCTGACCGCTTCACCGGGTTAACGACTGCCCAGGGTTACGCGTCGCTATTAGCGGCCCTGTTTGCCTTGGCTTTAGGTGCGAGGACCATCAAACCGTGGGTACGCTGGATCCTCGCCATAACGCTTTTTAGCGCAGTCGTTTTGGACGGAAGCCGTATTTATGTGATCGGGCTCATTTTTTCGACTATGATCGCGCTCCTGGTTTCTTATTCACGGCCGTGGCTGAAGGTGCTGGGAGTCTCTTCCGTCATCTTGATCGTGCTTGTCCTGGTCGCCGAGAAGGATTTGATGCTGCAAATCGTCCTGCAGGTCTCGCGATCGAATCGGGTAGCAAACACGATCAATGCCGTGTATGAGGGCAACATGCGTTCGAGTGGCGTCGGCACGTTCATGTTTCGAAAGAACGTCTACCTGCGCGCGGTGCAGGCGATCGGTGAGTCGTCGTTACTTGAACTGACCTTCGGCCACGGCACATCGAACGGACGCCTGCTGCGCGGCACCATTGCGCATGGCGTTGGAGATCCGAATCGCGCCGTTCACAACGAATGGTTGCGCATTCTGTTCGAATGGGGCGGCGTTGGACTCGGTTTGTGGTTTGTGTTTATTGGGTCGATCATTGTGTATGCAATTCAGGGAGTGCGGCGTGACCGGCTCGGGTATTCCAGGCCGTTGCTCATTTTCATGCCCGCGTTTCTGGCGGGCTTTTCGACTGAGAACATTTTGGCCGGCGCGGGACATGCCTCGAATATCGGATTTGTGCTTCTGGCCGCGATGGCTGCAGTTTCCCATCGACGAAGAGCTTTGTACTTACCGAGAGCGACGCCGATTCCTTACATGCCAATGGAAGCCCGGCCGCGGCTGGCGGCGGCCGCTGGGCCCTACTCGGTGACCGGCCCCGTTCGCCGCCCGGCGATATGAGAATTCTCCAGGTCCACAATTGCTACCAACAAGCAGGTGGCGAGGATCAAGTGGTGGCGGCTGAGGAGAAGCTGCTAAACGCGCACGGCCACACAGTGATTCCTTACCGGGTACACAATGATGCTGTAAAAGACCTGAGCGCGGCGCGGTTGGGCTTGAAGACAATTTGGAACGGCCAGACCTATAGTGGGATTCGGCGGCTTATAAAAGCCGAATCGGTGGATCTGCTGCACGCGCATAATACGCTGCCGCTCATTTCACCCGCCGTGTATTGGGCGGCGGCAGCGGACTACAAACCGGTGGTCCAGACGCTGCACAATTACCGGCTACTGTGTCCGGCCGCGACCTTGTACCGGCAAGGACAGATCTGCCAACTCTGCGTGGACAAGACGGTGAAGTTCCCGGCAGTTAAATACAGTTGCTATCGCGGCAGTACGGCGGCTAGCGGCGCAGTCTGCGCGATGCTGGCGGCCCATCATTGGGCCGGCACTTTCGAGCGGAAAGTGAACACTTATATCGCGTTGACTGAATTCGCGCGCGGTGAATTTTGCAAAGGCGGAATGCCCGCCGGAAGAGTTGAGGTAAAGCCCAATTTCCTCATGGAAGACCCGGGCGTGGGTGCCGGCGATGGCGGCTACGCCTTGTTTGCGGGAAGGCTGACAGAGGAAAAGGGGCTGACGGTTCTGCTCGATGCCTGGAGTAAGGCAACTGCGGGTATCCGATTGAAGATTGCCGGGGACGGGCCAATGCAAGGCTATGTTCGCGAACGCGCGGCGGCCATCGCGGGAGTTGAATTTCTGGGCGCATGCGACCATGACCGGGTGCTCGAATTGCTCAAACAAGCAGCGTTCCTGGTGTTTCCTTCGCGCTGGTTTGAAGGCATGCCGATGATCATTCTGGAAGCGATGGCCTGCGGCACCCCCGTGGTGGGCTTTGGATTGGGCTCGATGAACGATTTGATCGAAGATGGAATAAACGGTGTTCAATTGAAATTCGACGACCCAAATAGCTTGCCGGATTTTCTCGAAACAGTTCCCCATCGCGTGGGCAATTTGAAGGCTTTGCGAAGCTCGACGCGGCGCAAATTCGAGGAAAACTTTACCGCCGAGCGAAATTACGAATTATTAGTCAAAATCTACCAGCGTTCGCTAAGCTAATTGATGAAATGAGTGCGGCAGCGGCTGAACGAATTTTTGTGTTACCGCAGGTAAAGCAGCGCTCGTGGGCTACGGCCGCGATCGTCTTTACCGATGTAATTGCGCTCGAACTGTCGCTGTTTTTAGCCTGTTTGTTGCGCTATTTTCTGCACGCCATTTTTCCAATTACGCTGGGGCCGGCGCAGTATGAAGGGCTGGCATTCGGCGTATTAACGCTGCCGCTGGCCTACTATTGGATGGGTTTATACCCGGGCTATGGACTGGGAGCGGTGCAGAGAATTCGAGGCCGGGCCAACGCGACGTTCGTCGTGTTTGTTGTGCTGCTGACTTGGAACTACGCGTTTCAAGATCACCAGTGGTCGCGCGGCGTGCTGTTATTCACGATGTTCTTTGCGTTGATCCTGGCGCCGGCGCTCGAAGCGCCCTTGCGCAAAGTTTTGATTGCGAGGGGAATTTGCGGCGTTCCGGTGGTTGTTTTGGGCGCCGGCAGCACTGGCGCGATGGTGGTGAAAACGCTGAAACGGGAGAGCGATTTAGGTCTGGTGCCAGTGGGTATCCTGGACGATAACCCGGCAAAATGGGGCACTGAAATTAACGAGGTTCCGGTGGTGGGCCCGCTGTCGGCCGCAGAAGCGTTTGCTGGCCGCGCCAAGGTGGCATTGGTGGCATTACCCGGTATCAGCAGCGAGCATTTATCGCAGTTGGTACAGAGCCTTTCGTTTTCGAATATCATCATTGTTCCGGACTTATTCGGCATTCAAAGTTTGTGGATCACTTCGCGTGATTTGGGCGGTGTGCTCGGGCTCGAAGTAAAGAAGAATTTGCTGGTTCCCGGCAACCGGGTTCTCAAACGGGTTCTGGATTATGCGATTGCGCTACCGGTTTTTCTAATTTCCCTACCCTTTCTAGCGCTGGCAGCGGGGTGGATCAAGATCGTAAGCCCGGGCCCGATTCTGTTCCGGCAGGATCGCGAAGGGGAGAAGGGCGAGCGCATCACGATGCTGAAGCTTCGCACCATGCACCGCGATTCGGAGCGATTGCTCAGCGAATATCTCGACAGCCACCCGGAAGAAAAGCTCAACTGGCTGCGCTTCTTCAAATTGAAGAAAGACCCGCGGATTTTGCCGCACATCGGGTATTTTTTGCGGCGCTATAGCTTGGACGAACTGCCGCAACTGTGGAACGTGCTGCGAGGCGAGATGAGCCTAGTGGGTCCGCGGCCGTTTCCGTATTATCATTTAGATCAATTCCCGGCGAGTTTCCGTAAGCTCCGGGCCAGCGTCATGCCGGGTATTACAGGCTTGTGGCAAGTGACGGCGCGCAGCGATGGCGATTTAAAAGTGCAGGAAGTGGAAGACACTTACTACATTCGTAATTGGTCCCCGTGGCTGGATATGTATATCCTGTTGCGCACGGTCCACACGGTTCTCAGCGCCAAAGGTGCATATTGAGTGAGCAAAATCAGACCGCTGTTGAGTGGTGTTTTTGCCAGCATTGCAGATCAAGCGGTTTTTTCGGGAACGAATTTTGCCACCAACGTTTTGCTGGCGCGCTGGCTCAGCGCTGAAAGCTACGGGGCATTTTCGGTAGCGTGGGCGGTGTGCCTGATTCTGGCCGCACTGCACAATGCGTTGATCGTTGAGCCGATGATGGTGGTCGGCCCAGCCGAGTTTGGGACGCGCCTCGGCAGTTACTTAAAGAGAGTCACGCGGCTCAACGTTGCCACCGTTTTCATTCTGGGCCTGCTGGCGGCGGGGGCCGCAGTCTTCTATCGCGGGCTGCTGGTACGGGACGCGCTCTCAGCCCTGGGCTTGGCTTTGCCCGGATATTTGCTCCTGTTGAGCTGCCGCCGCGAACAATACATTGCCGATCGACCAATCCGAGCGTTTTACTTCAGCGTCAGTTATGCGATTTTATTGGGAACCGCACTTGGGTTGTTGCATGGCACGGGCAAATTAACACCGTGGAGCGCAGTTCTAGCTACTGGCCTGAGCTTGCTGGTAGCGTGTTGGGCGCTTTTGCGGCGAGATTTCCCGTTTGACTATCAGCCATCGCCGCACACGCTGGGTGAAATTGCCAACGCGCATTGGATTTATGGCAAATGGCTTTTCGCCTCTGCCATGTTGGGCATTGGAATCTCCGATTTGCAAGTTCTGTTGCTGTCGAAGATGGTGGATCTAAACTCAGCCGGAGCGCTACGCGCTTTGATGAATTTCATCTTGCCGTTGGGACAGCTGCTCACGGTGTTAAGTGTCTTCACTCTACCGAAGATGGCGCGGTCGATGAAAGCACGCGGCGTGGCGATTGGACTGCGCCGGTCGGGATTTTACGCCGCGGGTGTGATTGCAATCGCCCTGGCATATAGTCTTTTACTTTTACTGCTGGCCTCGCCACTCGAACACTTTCTGTACGGTGGCCGGATGGCTGCCTATTTGAGTGAAGTTCCGTGGCTTGCCCTAACGGTCTGCCTTACGGCAGTGGCAATGGCTTTCAGCACACCACTGCGGGCAGCGCAAAACTCGCAGCATGCATTGTTTGCCGGCGTGGCAGCCACAATCGCCGGGCTAGGCAGCTCGTTGATCTTATTGCCGCTCTATGGTTTGAAGGGCGCCTTCGTGAGCTTGGTTTTGGCCAATGCCGCGAGCGCTGTGGTTGTTGTGAGTACCTATCTTTGGATGCTGCGCAAACATCCGGTTGATTGGGCGACGCAGGACCGGGTACTGGTTGTCTTGGACGAGAACCTGATTCCAGCGAGCCCGGCGGGCAGTTGCCTTTTGCGGGTGGTGCAAGCGAACGCAGGGCGGTATCCGCTGCGAGTGTTCTATAACCGGCTGGATTTGTCGAAGGGAGAGATCGCTGATCGCACTCACATTCCGCTGCCCGGCGGACCCGTGGTTTTGAGATCCATTTTGTTTACGTTTTTTTCGGCGATCGCCTACTGGTACGAAATGGGAGCGCGTCCAACATTTCGAATCGCGGTACAAGGCGTGTTTCCTTTCTGCCAGATTTCATACGCACACTTCTGCCACCGGATCTTCTTAAGAGATCACCGCGACCAGATCGGCGGCAGCCCACTGCGTTTGATGGCGCGGTACTGCATCCACATCTGGGGCGCGATGACAGAGAAAATGGCGTTCCGGCGAGCGAAGACGATTGTGGTTCCTTCGGAAGGGCTCGCGTACGAATTGCAGATGGCCTATCCCGAACATGTGGCGGGCAAGATCCAAATTATTCCCAATCCAGTGGATACGGAATCGTTCCATCGCCCGGCGGACTTCGTGTCCGAGCCTATGCGAACGGATCTGGGCTGCACGGAAAAAGATTTCTTGCTGTGCTTTTGCGCGCTAGGGAATTTTGAGCGCAAAGGTTTGCGCGTGGCGCTTGAGGCGTTAGCGGAGTTAGGCACTGCTTCGAAAGCGAGACTAGCCGTGGTGGGCGGCAACGCCGGAGAGGTTCGAGAATACCAAAAGATATGCCAAGAGTTTCAGGTAGAGGAGCGAGTGCGTTTCGTAGGCTTGCAGCGGGACATCCGGCCGTATCTTTGGTGCTCGGACGCGTTCCTGTTTCCTTCGAGCTATGAAGCTTTTCCGCTGGTTTGCCTACAGGCGGCGGCGGCGGGCTTGCCGTTGATCGCTTCACGCGTCTATGGCGTGGACGAGTTCATGATTGATGGCAAAACAGGTTGGATTGTGGAACGAAATGCCAAGGCCATCGCCTTCGCTATCGCACAGGGTCAATGCAACCGTTCGCAGCTGAAGCAAATGGCGGAAGCCGCACGGCAGCGGGCGGAAGAATATGGCGAAGCCACTTTCTGCGCCCGCTGGCAAGTATTGCTTGACCGTTTGTGGAACGAGGAAGAGCCTTCGCGGCCGCTATAGAAGCTACTCATCGGAACCGAAGAAAGCGCCCAGGTTGCCGCTGGTAAGAGCACCCAATGGATTGCTCATCTCCTGTCCCGCGCCACGATGATCGGCGGGAGCGAGTTCGTGGCGAAGGCGCTCAAGTGTCATACTCTGGAGAATGACTCGGCCCGGACCTGTGAGAGTTGTGAGGAAGATGCCTTCGCCGCCGAAGATAGCGGTGCTGATATTGCCGACAAGCTGGATATCATAATTCACCGTTGGCTCGAAGGCCACCAAATGTCCGCTCTGGACTTGCAGTGTTTCGCCCGGCGCCAGGTTGTAATCGACATGATCGCCTCCGGCGTGGATGAAGACGAGACCGGGGCCGACTAACTTTTGCAAGATGAACCCTTCGCCGCCAAACATACCCGCCCCGAGGCGTCGGACCATTGCGATATCGAGCGTGACAGTACTTTGGGCAAACAGGAAGCCATCGCGCTGCACCATGATCGTCTGGCCCGGCGCGAGGTCAAACACTTGAATTTTTCCGGGATAACTGCCGGCAAAGCCGACTTCGCCGGCAACACTATTGGCGCGGAAGTAAGTCATGAAGAGAGAATCTCCCATGAGCTTGCGCTTCAGAGCGCCGAGAATCTTTTCGCCAATCGATTGGCCGGTCATGCGGGTATTCCAATCGACATTCGAGGATTTGTAAATCATTTTGCCGGCTTCGGCGTAGATTTCCTGCCCAGGCTGCAGATGCACGCGGGCGATTTGCAGATTGTGACCTTCCACGTCGTACTTAAGCGGAACGACGGGAGGCGGAGTGTAACGCGCTCCAGGGGCGGCGCCGGCGGACGGAGCGGCGCCCATGGGCGAGCCGCAATTCACGCAGAATCTAGCTGTATCGGGGACTTGGGAGCCACAGTTAGTACAGAATGCCATAGGGTTGTTTTCGCTACTCCACTCTCCCTATGCTACGAAAATGACATGCCGAGAGTTCACGGGTGAAGCGACTTTTTGCAATTGCGATGGCCATTTGGTTGGCCATAAACTTGCTTACGCTGACGGGCTATCCAGGGGTTTGGGTTGATGAGATTCTTTCCGCGGATGCCGGCATGCACTGGACGCTCGGCAAGGGCTTTGTCAGTGCCGGCTGGTTCAACCAACCGAGCACTGAGTTGTGGGCAAGTTATCCGCCTCTTTATGCCGTTCTGTTGGCAGGCTGGCTGAAGGTTTTCGCGATTTCCGAGTTCTCTGTCCGCGCTTTCGGCTTCACTCTTATCGTTGGTTCTTTGTTGTTGGCCGATCGGGTGCTGCGGCGGTTATGCAATGACTCAACACGCTGGATGGTTCTGCTGGCCCTGGCTTTTTCGGAGCCGCTGGCGTTCCTGGAACGGGCCGGACGGCCGGACACCGTCTCAGTATTTTTGTTTTGCGCAACGGCGCTGGTTCTGATCGAAAAAAACTGGCGAGGACGGGCGTTCTTTCTATTTCTAACGGGCGCGCTGGCTGTGCCGGCCGCGTTGCAGTACGCGGCGTTCGTTTTGTTTCTCGGGATTTTGGCGCAAATTTGGGCCAAACCGTTTTCAAAACGCGAGATTGGGCTGTGGCTTTCAGGCGCTCTTTGCGGAAGCGTGTTCCTAACGGCCATCTATGCGGCGAATCATGTTCTAAAGATTTTTATCGAATCCACGATCGCGTCCAAACACAGTAGCGCCGGGCGACTGTTTCAGGATCTCCTGCTCAACAATGGCGCACGCGCCTTTGTGTTTTCCGATATCGCCAGCGCTCCACTGCGCGACTATGCTTCGCCGGTGCTGATTGCAGCGTGCATAGTGGCGTGGCTCATTGCACGCAGCGAGAAGAATTTATTGGCGAGGAGGTTGAGTTCGTTCGGATTCACATGCGCGATTGCGATTCCCTTGGCGATCCAGATTCTAGGCAAATACCCGATTTATTACGCCTATATGGGCACGATGCCGGCAACGGTGGCTGTGGTGTGGGCACTGGCACGACTATCGCGGAAGGGGCAGTGGGTCAGTGTGGCATTGATCTCGTTGTTGTTCGCCGGAGGGGTAGGCCGGTTTTGGTTCAGAGCTTTGGACCAGGGTGCACAGACTCCTGCTGACCTGCCCAGGTGGGTGTCAAATGAGGATACGGTGGTTGCCGATTATCCTGCTTATTACCTACTCATCGGCCATTGTCGCGAGCTGTTCGCAATTGGATACGCGGGTGGGAAAGTGATGCCCAAATTCCCACCGGAACAAGCAAGCAGAGTGAATAAGATGATCGTCCGCGATTCGCTCTTCGCAGACACAGCGCAAAAAACCGGCGGACAATGGAAAAGAATCGGCAATTTGCTTTGCCTCCGCCATGGCAAACGGAGCGGGGAGTTCGTGATTGACGACGATACGCGCCACCCCGAGGCAGAACCGATTGGAGTCTACGAGCGTTCCACTACGACGGCAGTTCCGTAAGCAAGAACTTCCGTTACGCCTTGCATCACTTCGTTAGCGTCGTAGCGCATGCCGATGACGGCGTTTGCGCCCATCTCGTTTGCATGTTCAAGCAGCAATTCGAACGCCTCCTCACGGGCAGTCTCGCACAATTTAGTGAAGGCGCTGATGTTGCCTCCCACCATGGTCTGCAGTTGGCCACCGATAGTGCCAAAGACCGACCGTGAACGAACGGTAATTCCCCGAACGATGCCCAGATTTCGGGCTACTTTGAAACCTTCGAAATTGAAGGCAGTGGTGACCATTTCTCGATTTACGGGCATAGGCTGCCTATTGTAGCTTGGGAGGAAAAAGGAATTTCAACGCACTGGGCACGCGGTGGCCCCAAGCGAATTCGTTGTGGCCGCCGCCTTCGTCCAGCGTAAAAGCGAGTTCGTCATGGAGCACCCAACCCTTTTCTACAAGGGCGTCGCGCAGCGCGATCACCTGCTGAACACAGATTTCCGGTTTTGCATCTTCGTTTCCCCCGACATCCAGCCAGATTTTTTGTCTGATCTTGTGGCGGATGCGAGAAACTTCCCGCAAGATGGACGTATTCGCCCACCAAACCGAGGGCGACATCACCAGCAGTTTGCCGAAGATTTCGGGATGCTCCAGGCCAAAGTAGAGGCTCACTAAGCCTCCGAGAGACGACCCGCCGATGCCGGTGTTCGAGGCATCAGAGAGAGTGCGGTACTCGCGATCGATAACGGGCTTCAGTTCGTTCACGATCAACTTGCCATAGGCGCGCGCACGGCCACCGCGACCGCGCTTGTCTTTGACGTGGGTGTACTCGGCCACACGTTCCAGCCCCGTGTTGTAGACACCAACGATGATCAACGGCTGAATTTCGCCGTCTTTTATGAGCCGCTCGGCAGTTTCATCGAGGCCCCATTCATTCCCGTTGAACGCAGTGGCAGCATCGAAAAGGTTTTGGCCATCGTTCATGTACAGCACGGGGTAACGCGTGTTGCCCGCAGTGTGATAGTTGGGCGGCAAATAGATGATCACGTCGCGCGGACTCTTTAGAAAGCGCGAACGAAAATTCTTTAAGTGGTGAAAGTGACCCGTTAAAGTATGGTGCAAACTCTGCGGCTAGCCTTTTACAAAGTCTAGCGAGGCGGAGTTCATACAGTAGCGGAGGCCGGTGTGTTCGCGGGGTCCATCGTCAAAAACGTGCCCCAGGTGACCATTGCACTTGGCACACTTCACTTCATTGCGAATCATACCCAGGCTCATATTGGTACGGCTCGCAACGTTCTGTTTGGCGATGGGTTGCCAAAAACTCGGCCAACCGGTGCCGGATTCGAATTTCGTCTCGGAGGAGAAAAGGGCATTGGCGCAGCAAACACAGCGGTACAAGCCGTGTTCATGGTTGTTCCAATATTTTCCAGTGAATGGGCGCTCGGTGCCTTCGCGGCGGGTGACGTCAAACTGCTCGGGCGTTAACTGTGCTTTCCATTCGGCGTCCGTTTTCTGGACTTTTTCTACCTCCACGACTCCTTGTTGTTGCCCGGAATCTGTGAACAGTACGATCTTGACCATCTTCATCCCCTTCGCGAAGGCGTGGAGGAGTGAACTGGCTGCTGGCAGGGAAAGGCTGAGACTGAGAAATGTTCGGCGTCGCATAGGAATTAGCTCTCTCTGCATTGTAATTCGCAAATAGGGACAGCGGAGTTACGCTTTTTTCTTGCGGCGCAGCAAACGTTCGGTGGTGGATTCGGTGGCGGGTGCAAATTGCATCGCGGCGGCGGCGAGATAAGGCCGGAATTGTTTGCTCCAGTAGGTTAGGAAGCCGGTGGCCGTGATCTCGTTGAGCGCCAAAACATAGTGATCGAGCAACGTCTCGCCTAGTAATTGTCCTGTACGCTTGGCGGCAGTTTGTGCGGCGCGGGATAGCCAGATCACATTAGCAGGCAGTTCGGCCAATGTGCTCACCGCCAAAGTGGAACACAGAGCGAAGACCGATTGATGCTCGGCGGCTGAAGCTGCCAGCAACTTCCGCCAAAGGCCCTCGAGGGTGAGAATGCTGGGCAGGCTGGCTTTAGGAACAGTTGGCAGAACCGCGCGGAGTTTTTCCCATTCGGCGCGCAATCCGGTGAGCGTGACCGGCGGCATGTTGAGTGTATCGGCCAGATGCGCGCTGGTTCGTTCGAGGCCGTTCAGAAGTTGGTCGAGTGTTTCGAAGTGGGAGTCGCGTTCGAGAAGGCCTTCCTGCTTTAGCGATTCGGCAATCTGTTCGATCAGTGCGTGCCCGGCGCCAGTGGCATCGGCGAGCGCCGCGAGAACCCAGACGGGAGAGACGTGCAGCGTGAGTAAGCCGAGCAACTCAATCCCGTGACTGGCGGTGCGTTTCACAAGAAAACCTTCGAGAGCCTCTGTATTCGGGTAAACACTCTGGACACGGCCTAACTCTTCAATCAGAAAGCGGAGGGTGACTTCGACCATCACACGATAAAGCGCAGAACGCCTGAGACGTGCGGGAAGAAGAATCACGCCGGCCTCGTGCAAGAATCCGCCGGTAACGGCGCTGATCGAACGCACGAGGCGCTCTGGAAGAGAAAGAACGAACGAATAACCGACGCGCGAGTTCAAATTCGAGTATCGCGCTTGCGGTATTCAAGAACATCATTTCCGGCCGCCGACCAAAGCAGCGCGGGCGCGGTCGGCGTGTTGACGGTAATAGACGGTGGGCCACCAGTTACCCCAAATTGGACTGCGGCCTGTACATTGAGTGGTCGCAAGAAATTCGGAATCCTGGAAAAGAATGGGAGTTGCCTTTACGGAAACGGGGATAAAGCAAAAAGCGCCGTAATCGGGAGTGAAATACTGAAGCGGCGCGAGACCGCTGCTCTTGGCCTGCGCATCAGCGAATAAAATGCGCCGGCCCAGTTCCGCAGAGCCGTGAGTCACGGTTGGGCCAATCTCGACGATGAGAGGCAGGGCTTCCACGGAATTGTCGCCTGCTATCCGCGAAACTTGCCCTTGTTCGAGCCAAGCGCGGACGCGGGCTTCGGCATTTGGCCCGGTGAGATAAGAGAGACGCGTGTAGCCGTTGAACAACATGACGAATCGCGCGCCGGACTGGTCAATGAAATCGCCAGGTAGATCAATGGTTACGGGAACGGTGGCGCGGGGGATGCCGTGATCCTCGCAGATGAGGTTCAGCATGTGTTCGTCCGAAGAGCCGATGACACGCATAGGGCGAGAATCGAGAGCCAAACTGCGCAAGACGAGTTCCCAGGTTTTCTGCAAAGCTTCGTAACGAACGCCGAAAAACCCATCGCGAATGTGTTTGTAAAAAGGAAGGTAGGCACCGAAAGCTACCGGCCCATGTCCCGCGGGAGCAACCCAATGGCCTCCGCGCGTCGGCCCGAAGATGCCAAATGGTGTGATGGAAACGAACCAGAAGATGAGCGAGACGCAGAGCGCGACAATTTTGAGTGTGCGACCCGCGCTGGCCAGGGCCCAGGCAGCACATAACGTGATTCCGAACGCCAGGCCGAGAATGTATTTCGGGGACCCGAGGTCTCGAAAGTAATACGCAAGCGGTGCAAACGCGCCCAGAGGCAAGAGCCAACGCTGTTTGTTCACCCGGAGGAATCCCAAAACGGCTAGAAGCATCACAACTGGGCCGAAGCCAAATAGCAGATAGACTGCGAAAATGCGCCAATCGATAATCCAGGGGAACGCGGTTTCGGTGGGGAAGGCGCGCACGAACAAGAGCCAGTACAGGATGATGGTTGCCGTGGCAGCTGAGGCCACAAGCGAGATGCGTTTCCAATCGAAAGTCAGAAGCTCTCCGTTTGTGGCCAGCAGCAGCAGAATGAATGGCGCCATCAGCACGATATCGGGCCGGCACCAAAACGCGAATCCAAGGATCACGCCCGACGCAGCATCAGGAACGAGTCCGCGCCGGAGCGAGATCATGGCCACCGCCGCTGCCAGCAAAGCCATGGACAACGACGCTTCATTGCCATAGAGAAAATTCAACACCAGCGCGGGCGTATTGAGGAACAAGAATAATGACCACCACGGCCCAAGGTTCGCCAGGCGGCGGAGGTAAACAGCAAGGGCAATGAAATAGAGCACTCCGCAAAGAGCCGCTGAATAGCCTGAACTGCGAACGGCGCCGCCCGGAAGTGCCTTGTTCGTTAGTGCCTGAATTTGATAGTAGAAGCTGAAATAAGCTTCACGATAGTACAGCGGCGGCTTTAACGGCGATGCAAAAGGCGCCAGTCTCGCCAAGCTTTCAATTTTTGCCGCCTTGCTGCCTAAGTCCTGATCAAGCGGCAAGCGCGTAGTGACAAAGGCAAACAGGAAAACCGCGACAACAGCGGCGGCAGCGGCCAAATTCCGGCGGTCAGGCATGCATCGGTTTCAGTACAGCACACCCTGTCGCTTAAGCCCGGCTCGCTAGGGCTGATTCGGAGAAGATCCGGCGCGCGGCCAACCGTTCTTGGGCGGAGTCTGTGCGGGCGTGGTGCCGGCAGATGGAGAAGTTGTCGATGGGGCGGCTGAGGAATCGTCAGTATCGGGCGGCCCGACGCTACTGCCGGCGGGACCATTTGAATCTTCATTCACAGCCGCGTGCTTGCGTTTTGATGAGGAAGGAAGAGATTCGGGAGAGGAATCATCGCCCGGTATTGGATCGCTAATTGCGGTCTGATGCGTCACTACGGTGGGGCCGGCGCTTTCTTTTGAGCTGCCCATGAAAACGCGGCGAGAATGAATGTCTGCCTCGGGATAACGGATGCGCGCTTCGGTGGAAAGATCCACGCGAATGGCGTGCTCCGACTTTGCCTGCATCTCTTCAGGCATGTAGAAGTGCAATGCGTAACGCTGCCGCAAGCGCGAGAGCGTGTCCTGCAGAGAAGAGACGTCATTGATGGACATCACGTCACCGCCGGTATCGCGTGCGATGTTATCGGTTCCGGCAGTATGATCTTGCTGGCCCGGCATGGGTATGCCTCCAATTGGCGGTGGAATGCTACCGCCGCCTGGCCAACCGCCACCACCTCCGCCGGGCCAACCACCACCCGGCAAGCCGAGACCACCACCGCCGCCGCGACGGCCTTGCCCGGGCAACGGACCTTGGCTATACGGGATCTCAGCGGGAGCCTGCAGGAAACTCAGAATCGCGTTGGCGCGCGCCAAAACCGCTTCCACGTGGGGCTCGTCTTCGGAATCTTGAGTTTCGTCGTCAGTCAAAATGACGATGGCGCGGCGGGCGTCGGGGCGCGCGTGGCGTTGTACGTATTGTGCGGCCGAGATCATTGCACCGGTGATGTGCGTTCCTCGGTTGAAGCCCTCGGAATTCAGGACGTGACGCATACCATTCATGACTTCACTGCGGCTGTTGGTAAAAGGCAAACGTTCGCGGGCGTATTCATCGAAGACCATGATGCCGATGCGATCCTGTTCGGCGAGAACATTCATGGCTTCGCGCGCCGCATCGGCCATGCGCTCCACATGCGGACGCATGCTGCCGCTCACATCCAGCAGCAGCAGAATATCGATCGGCATGTTTTCGCTATCGAAACCCTTGATGGGCTGAATTTTGCCGTCGACTCGCAGGATAAAATCGCGCGCCTGGAGGCCGGAAACCGCGCGCCCATCGCGATCCACAACTTGCGCATCCACGCGCGAAAGCGCTACATCGCTTTTAAAGATGGGATCATCGGCGGCGTGAACCCACCCCGAAACACTTAAAAACCCGAGGCAGACCAGAAAACGCTTCACCGCTCGCATTGCACCCTAAAATTGATACGCTTGTTAACTCATTTCCGTTACAGATTAAGATCAATGGAAGTGAAGCTGTTGATTTTTTCCGATATCCATGAAGACTGGCTGGCGCTGGAACGGCTGATGGACCAAGAGGCCGACATCTATATCTCGGCCGGAGATATAGCGAATTGGGGCCGGGGCCTTGATAAAGCCGCCTCCATTCTGGCCAAGCGCGGCGATAAACTCTACGTACTTCCCGGGAACCACGAATCCGCTTCGGACATAGAAGCCTTCTGCGCACGCCATCACTATCAGAATTTGCATGGGCAGAGTTTCGAATGTGCGGGTTATCAGGTAGCTGGGCTTGGCTACTCGAACCCGACTCCGTTTGATACGCCCGGCGAATATACCGAGAGCGAATTAGCCGCGCGCCTGCTGCCGTTTGCGAATCTTAAGCCGCTCATCTTAATTTGTCACTGCCCGCCTAAAGACACGCCGCTAGACGAGGCATCGCGCAGCAAGCATTACGGAAGCTCGGCGGTGAAAGATTTTATTGACGCGCATCAGCCCGTTTATTTTTTCTGCGGCCACATACACGAAGCCGAAGGCGTACACACGACCTTAGACCAAACGCTCGCGTGGAATGTGGGCAAAAAGGGCTATTTGCTCGAAGTTTGAGGAATCGCGATTAGAGATAATAACAACTAGTTTTGCCGATGCCACGCCGCACCAATCTCACTTCCGCGACCCCGGGAGAAGTCGCTCATGCGATTTCCCGCAACCGGCGCGATTTTCTGCGTGAAGCTACGGGGGCGGCATTGTTCGCGCCTTCGCTGTTGCACGCGCTGGGGACAGCGAGCGCCAGGAAAGCAGTGGTGGTCACCTTCGGCGGCGGTGCGCGCGACGATGAGACGTTCAGCCCCGACGGTCAGGACAATATTCCGCATATGCTTGCTGAACTGGCGCCGCGTTCCACTTTTTTTACCCAGGTGATCAATCGCGGCATTTTAGGCCACTACGTTGCAACCGCCAGTTTGACCACCGGCGTTTACGAGACGTTTAACAACTTCGCTGCGGTCGCGCCCGATAATCCGACGGTCTTCGAATATTTCCGCAAAGATCTCAAACGGCCTTCTACCGATGCCTGGGTCATCGCGCCGAGCAATGGCTTCAACCGCATTGGAGAAAGCGAAAACCGGGCCTATGGCAAAGGCTTAGGCGCGGGCGTGATTCTTCCCAAACGCTTGCTGGCGGCAGCGCTGGCGAACGGCTCTGGTGCGGATTTCAATCATCTGCTGCAAGACAATTACGAATCGCAGGCCTTCAGCCCGGTGATTGGCGGCAACGATGTTGAGTTAAATCAACTGGCTGATATTTTCAAAGTTTCGGTGGATGATTTTGTTTCGCACGCGAAAAGCCTGGCGAGCCCGGATGAGCTTTCTGTCTATATCGCGCGCCAGTTGATGAAGCGCTTGGCGCCCAGCTTGTTGTGGATTACGCTGCATGACATTGACGTGGCGCATTCAGGCGCGTTTTCGCTTTACATTGAGGGAATTCAGCGCTCAGACCGATTGTGTGCGGAACTTTGGAAAACAATCGAAAGCGAGCCCGAGTATGCGGGGAAGACTACGCTCTTCATCCTGCCCGATTTTGGGCGCGATTCGGATTTCAGTTCGGGCGGCAACGGTTTCCAACATCACCGAACCGGCGATGCTTCGTCACGCACGACGTGGATGATGGTGCTCGGTCCTGGCGCGCGCGAAAACCATATTGTCGATCGTCCGGTGGAATCGGTGGATTTAGTGCCAACGCTCGGCTCGCTTCTGGGTTTCTCTCCGCAACTGTGCCACGGGAAGCCTCTGGCGGAGGTGGTCTAGTTTGCTACCCACCGAGTTGAGCGCGCAAAGTTTCGCCGAATACCCGCCCAAAGGGCGCGATCTGGCTGTCGCGAATCTAGCGCTACTGCAGCAATTGCCGCTGGGCTTTGTTCCGTTCGTTCTCAAAGACGTTTCCGAGTTCGATTGGAAGTTTCCAATCGAACAAGCGGACTTAACCAATCAATTCGACTATCTCAACCATTTGCCCGAAGACCAGCGGAAGCAGGCGATGCACGTGTTCGCGGGTCTGAAACTGACTGAGAAACTTGCGGCTTTCGATTGGGTGAATCAGCCCGCTCGATTTTTGGAGCAGCTCTCGGCACACCTCTGGGCGACGCAACAGATGGATGGGTTCCGGCGGGCTTCGGAAGAGTACGTTAGCAATCTGCACAAAGCGACGCTGGTGGCGAAGCCGGCTGCACCGCGTTTGGGGATCGTGGTTTTTGGCGAAGGCGTGAACGCGACGGAATATAAACTATTTCGCAAATTGCGCCGTAACGGCGTTTACTTTACGAAAGTAGATCCGAACCAGGGCATTCAAGCCATTGTCAGGAGTTTGAAAGCGCGCGGGGACGAATACAAGATTCCCTACGCGCACTGGTGTATTGATGGAGCCGCGGCGACTGCTTCCCTGCCCGGTTTCGCCTGCGTTGACTACAACCGGCTCACTCCGATTCGGGGCAAGCTTGCGGCGCTGATGTTGAAAGCGTACGATTCCACCAAGTTCGATCCCGAGCAACTGCGTACAACGCTGGCGGCCGTGACGCCGGAGACGGTGGGCATGGCCGATTCGGGCGATGGCGCATTGGATCGATTCCAACTCAGCCTGCTCACCGAAGGCTCGGGAACGCAGATCTACGCCACAACCTTCGTGCAGTGGGCAGCGCGCGAGGCGTTGCGCCGCGCGCAACCGATCACCCTTTTCGCGCGCTATGCGCCGCGGCAAAAGGACCGCACCATGGACGAACTGCTGAATCGCGTGGAGAAAAAGACAGCGGTTGATCCGGAGGGTTCGTTAATCGATGGCGACATCGGCGCTTTCTATACCTTGATCAATTTCCAGCGGCTTCCCGGGGCCGAGGAAATCCGCTTTCTCGCGTGGTTCGAAGGACATGGCGAAGCGGTCGCTGTTGCGCCGGGACTTAAACCGGGCAGCGAGTCGTCAGCACCGATCGACATGCCTGGCCTGCTTGCCAATCTCGCTTAAACGTGAAAATTACCAACCTCAAAGCTGTCATCTGCAACGCGGAAATGCGCAACTGGGTATTCGTCAAAGTTGAGACGGATGTGGCAGGGCTGTATGGTTGGGGTGAATGTTCGCTCGAGTGGAAGACCCGCAGCGTAGCGGGCGCAATTGAAGATTTCGCGCCAATGGTGATCGGCGAAGACCCCACCCGGATCGAACATTTGTACCAAAAGATGTACCGGCAATCGTTCTGGCGGACGGGTGTCATCGGATTATCGGCAATTTCAGGAATCGAACAGGCTTGCTGGGACATTTTGGGCAAGAGCTTGGGGCAGCCGGTTTACAAGCTGCTTGGCGGCGCGGTGCGCGATAAGGTGCGGATGTACACACATTTGGGCGGCGGCGACATGCGGGCGGTTTATGAATCGCAGAACAGCGCCGATTCGAAAGTGTTCGTCGATCGAGCACAAGAAGTTATCGCGCGCGGCTATAACGCGGTGAAGGTGCTGATTACGCCGCCTACCGAATCTCTAAACTCGATTGCAGCCTACAAGTATGCCGAGCGCATGATGGAAGCCTTGCGTTTGGCCGTGGGCGATTCCGTGGACATCATGGTGGATTGCCACGGCCGGCATTCGCTCGCAAACGCCATTGAGTTCTGCCGCGTGCTCGCGCCGTACCGCCCGTTTTTTGTAGAAGAACCGGTGCCGCCGGAAAATGTCGACGTGATGGTGGAAGTGCGGAAGGCGGTGACTGTTCCCATCGCTACCGGCGAGCGTTTAGTCACGCGCTATCAGTTTCGCGATGTGATTGAGAAGCTGGCCTGCCACATCATTCAACCTGATCTCTGCCATTGCGGCGGTTTGTGGGAAGCCAAGAAAATTGCCGCCCACGCGGAAACGTATACGTTGGGCGTTGCGCCGCACAATCCTCTAGGGCCGGTGGCGAATGCGGTGGCGCTGCACTTCGATTTGAGTACGCCGAACTTTTTGATTCAGGAAGATATGCTGACCGATGTGCCTTGGCGCTGGGAAGTGGTTCAGCATTCGCTGGTGAGCAAAGACGGCTATTGGCTCGCAAACGATGCGCCCGGGCTCGGTATAGAGGTGAACGAAAAAGCCGCGGCGCGTCATCCATTTCAGCAGGAAGTCATTCACCCGCTTACCGTCCGGGCGCACGACGGAGCGGTTCTCGATTGGTAAAACAGTTTCAGTATTCTTTAAGGAGCCCATGTCTAGACTACTAGGAAAAAATGTACTGGTGACCGGCGCATCGTCCGGCATCGGCGAAGCAATTGCGATCCGTTTCGCCAAAGAAGGCGCGAACGTTGCAATGAATTATCACAGCGGTCAAGACCGCGCCGAGGCTGTGAAAAGCAAAGCGCTCGAGGCGGCGAAAGCGGCCGGAGTAGACACGAAATGTTTTACCGTGCAGGCGGACGTGTCGGATGAGAAACAAGTGGCGCAAATGTTCGCCACGGCTGTCAAACAGCTGGGCTCTCTCGACATATTGATCAATAATTCCGGCATTCAAAAGCCCGCTCCCAGCGATACAGTGGACATGGCCGATTGGGACAAAGTGATTGGGGTTAATCTTCGCGGTGCTTTCATGTGCGCCCGCGAGGCCATTCGCCACTTTCTTTCACGCAAAGCGCCGGGCTCGATTGTGTTCAATTCGAGCGTGCATGAAATCATTCCGAAACCGCTCTATGTTCCGTACTCGGTGAGCAAAGGTGGTATGGAGAACATGACCAAGACGCTGGCTTTGGAATACGCCGATCGCGGCATTCGCGTGAACGCCATTGGCCCCGGCGCGATCGTCACGCCCATCAACATGGCTTGGATTAACGATCCGAAGGCTAAGGGCGAAGTGGAAAGCCACATTCCCATGGGCCGCGCGGGTACGTCTGACGAAATCGCCGGTGTGTTCGCGTTCATGGCGTCTGACGAGGCTTCGTATATTACCGGCCAAACTTTGTTTGCCTGCGGCGGCTTGACTCTTTATCCTGAATTCCGCACAGCTTGGTCTTCCGGCGAATGAGCCCCGCAATGCAAAGGCAGGCGGACACCAAAGACGGTGTGCCCCGGTTTTGAATCTACATGGATATCGCCGCCATGATTCCGCACCACGCGTGCGGCGATATCCAAGCCTAAGCCGGTTCCCTCGTTGACTGCCTTCGTGGTAAAGAAGGGTTCGAAGATGCGGTCCCGGATTTCGGCCGCAACGCCGCTTCCTTCGTCAATCACCTGAACCAACACTCGTCCGTCGGAACACTGCGTTTTGATACGCAGTTCACCCTTGCCATCCATGGCGTCGATCGCGTTGGTAATGAGATTCGTCCAGACTTGGTTTAATTCGCGGCCACGCACCGTCATTCGCGGAATATTGTGGTCATATTCGCGAATTACGTTGATGCCGTTCTTGAGCCGGTGCTTGAGCATGATCAACGTGGTATCGATGCCATCGTGGATGTCGACCTCCTGCTCCGGCATTTGATCCATGTAGGAGTAGTCCTTTACCGCACGCACCAGTTCCGTGATGCGCTTCATGCTGTTTTCGATTTCATCCAGCAAACGGTTGATGTTCAGGGAAGCCGTCAGCCTTGTAAGAGCCATCCCCAGCGTCTCTTGCGGAACGCGCGCTGCCACCTGTTCGACGGTGTCGCGGCTGCAACCGGAATCCACCAAATCGGGAGCGAGAGTCCAGGCGTCTTTTACGCCTTTGGTTTCCATCCAAACGGCGAGCGCCTCTTCGCGCTCACTCCGGTCAAGTGAGTCGAGAGCTACTACACACTGCGTTCTCGACGCCAGATCGCTTTCGAGCTCGATCAGAAAGCGTCGCGATTCGTGATCGAGGTTGAGCTTGGCTAGTTTTACATTGGCGTATCTAAAATCCTTAACCGCTTTGCGTAAATAGTCCGCCGCCCGCTGTCCGGCGGCGGCAGGATTGTTTAGTTCGTGAGCCAAGCCGGCAGAGAGTTGCCCTAACGCTAACAACTTCTCTCGCTGCTGATCGGCTCGCGCGGATTCGCGAATTCGGTCCGACATCAACCCCACCAGCCGCTGGGCTAAAACGGGGAAGAGGTGGTTCATTTCAGCGAAGTATTGCTTATGCAGCAGCCCGGCACGCGTATCTTTGGTTGCATAGGCATTGGAAGGGAAAGTCGTGAGCCGGGAGAACGGTAGGAGGCCCGTCACTTCGCCGGCGCCGGCGACAAATATTTGTCCCGTCCCAGGCCGCTCTCCGCGAATCTGGCCCTGGAAAATAGCGTTGAGGTGTTCGACCGGATCGCCTGCACGGGCCACTACTTCGCCCGCTTTGCTCTGGCGTAGCTCCATTCGCTCGGCCAACCAGGTCAACACTTCTTCATCAAGATCGCGAAAGACTTCGATCAAACGCAGATCTGCAAGACTAGGGCGTTCGTTCACAATTAAGCTCCCATGTGGGCCAGGTATTGGTGGACAAATTGAACGGCCACCGAACCTTCCCCGACGCCGGAAGCGACGCGCTTAGCTGAGCCACAGCGCACATCGCCGGCCGCAAAAACTCCAGGCATGCTCGTTTCCAATAAGAACGGATCTCTTCCCGCGTTCCAGCCGTTGGCTGGTTTGCCGTCTTTGAAGAGCTCATTCCCGGTGAGAATGAAGCCGCGCTGATCGCGCTCCACCACGCCCTTCAGCCATTCTGTTTTGGGCTCCGCGCCGATAAAAATGAAAAGCGCTGCTGCGGGAACTCTCGAAACCTCGCCAGTTTGGTCACAGTGGAGGGAAATCTCCTCCAAGTGATTTTCGCCATGTGCTTCCACAATGCGCGTGTTCACTTCCACTTGAATGTTCGGCGTTTGCGCGATCTGATCGATCAGATACTGCGACATGGTGGCGGATAACGACGGCCCACGCACGAGCATAATCACGCGGCGAGCGTGTTTCGAGAAAAACATTGCTGCCTGGCCGGCTGAATTGGCGCCGCCCACAACATATACGTCTTCGCCGTGGCAAGACAGGGCCTCTGTAGAAGCAGCGCCGTAGTACACGCCGGCATCTTGGAGACGCTCCATGCCGGGCACATCCAACTTCCGCCACTGCACTCCGGTGGCGAGTACTACTGCATGGCAAGAGATTTGCGTTCCATTACTCAATTCAAGAAAGCGGTATGTCCCTTCGGATTTGAGATTAGTGACCCAAACAGGTGACAGGATCTCGACCCCAAACCGCTTGGCTTGCGTGACGGCGCGCCGGGCTAAATCGCCGCCCGAAAGTCCGGAAGGAAACCCTAAGTAATTCTCAATGCGCGAACTCATTCCGGCTTGTCCCCCCGGTGCTTCGCCTTCCAGCATGACCGTTTTCAGGCCTTCGGATGCGCCATACACGGCGGCCGCTAATCCCGCGGGGCCGCCGCCCACAATCGCTAAATCGTAAAACTCAGCGTTGGCGCGCGTTTGCAGACCAAGCCTCTCCACAATCTGGTTCAGCTCTGGCTGCTGAAGACATTCGCCGTCAGTGAAGAACAACATCGGGATTTTGCGTTCGGTCGCTGGATACGGTTCCAGCAGTCGCTTCAACGCCGGGGTGTTCTCCGCCGTCTCAATATCCATCCATTGATAGGGAATTTGGTTACGCGCTAAGAAGTCTCGCACCTCATAGGACTTTTGCGACCAGCGCGTGCCCAATATTCGCAACCCTTCGAACGGAGGGCGATATTTTGCCGACCAATCTTCCAGCAGATCGCTCAACACTGGATACAAGTGCTCTTCCGGCGGATCCCACGGCTTGAGTAAATAGTGGTTGAGGTGGACTTTGTTAATGGCGTTGATCGCTGCGTCGGTATCGGCATAAGCCGTCAGCAGGACGCGTTTGGCGTCCGGGTACAGCTTCATCGCCTCGGTTAGTGTTTCAATTCCGTTCATTTGCGGCATGCGGTGATCGACCACCAACAATGCAACCGCTTCGCCTTGTTTTTCAAGACGGCGCAAGACGTCAAGCGCGGCAACGCCGGAATCCGCGCGCACGATACGAAAATTAGCAGCATACTTGGCGCGCAAATCTCGTTCGATCGCCCGCAAAACCTCTGGGTCGTCATCGACTGTGAGAATTACTGGCCTAGCCATCCAACCACACTCCTGCCATAACTCTCGTTTGATACAGAGCAACGGCGGATTGATTCATAGATGAATTGTGCGATTCGGTAGACTATAGCGCATGCCTTTCGCTCAAAGCAGCGGTGAGAGGATTTATTGGGAAGAATCCGGCAAAGGTGAGCCGATTCTGCTGATCATGGGCCTTGGCTACGCCCATCAAATGTGGTTTCGAACGCGGCCGGTTCTGGAAAAACACTACCGCACTATTGTTTTCGACAACCGCGGCGTTGGGCAAAGCGATGTTCCCGAAGGTCCATATTCAATTGCGCAAATGGCTGACGACGCAGCCACCGTGATGGATGCCGCCGGAATAGAGAAGGCGCGCGTGTTTGGAATTTCAATGGGCGGCATGATCGCCCAGGAGTTGGCTTTGCGTTATCCCGATCGCGTCGATCGGTTAATTCTTGGCTGCACCTCGTTCGGAGGTAGAACGGCGAAGATTGCAGCGAAGGAAGTTTTGCAATTGCTGCAAGCGCGCGCGACGATGACGCCGGACGAAGGAGCCGAAGCGCTGGTCCCTTTTATTTACGATCCGCATACGCCACGCTCGCGCATTGATGAAGATCTCGCTCTGCGCCGCAAACTCTACCCAACCGCACAAGGCTATTTAGCGCAAGTGCAAGCGATCAACGCGTGGAGTTCAGCCGGGCGGCTGGGCGCGCTTAAAGTGCCCACGCTGATTGTGCAGGGAGAAACCGACCAACTCATTCCACCAGAGAACGCGGCGCTATTACAGGGGCAAATCAAAGGCGCAACAGTGGTTATGCTGCCGCATGCGAGCCACATTTTCACTACCGATCAACCCGCGCAAGCCCACGCGGCGATCTTAGACTTCTTCAATTCCTGATGCTTCGGACGTATTCAACCAGCCCGTGAATCTCTGCCGGCGAAAGGCTCTTGCCGTAAGCCGGCATCGGAACCTTTCCGTCGGTGATTGCGGTGGTGATCTCGGCGTCGGATTTGTTTTGAACTTCGGCCGAGCGCAGATCTTTGAGTTTCAACTTCTTTCCCATAGGTGTTGCACCGGCGCCGTCAGCGCCATGGCACATCGCACACTTGGATTTAAACGTGTCCGCCGCAGCGGGTGCGGGCGCAGAGAATAGATTTGAACTCAGCAAAGCCGCGAGGGCGAGAAGGGGGGAAACGGTATTTTTCAAGGGAACTTACTCCATTCGTAAATTTACATTGCGTAACGCAACGATATCGACAGCACATTCGCCTCAAAATTGCGGGGCGCTACCGGTCCCGGAGGCGATTTCTCCGCGTAATCGTAGAGATTCCAACCGCCTTTGAAGGTAACATGCTTTGCCAAATTAAGAGCGACAGAGGCAGTTGGGAGGTGATAGTTAATAGCAACCGGGCCGAGTGGCGCCAGGGGATTCAAAAGCAAGTTGTTACCGTTGGTGCTGGTGATCGTATAACCGACTGTGAAGGTGGCGCGAGGAACTGGCTTAAACATCAGGTTGCCCGAACCGAAACTGGATATGTCGCGGTAAAACGAGAGTGCAGTCAGATAGCCGGTGGGACAAAGCGGAGTGGTCGAAGCATAAACCGGCGTTGGCGTTTCATTGAAACAGATGTTCAGATTGGTCAGGAAGTTGTCGTAAGTGTAATTCAGATCGATGCCAAAACGGGGCGAAAGCGGAAACACGGCACCGACAGAAAAACTTCGGTTGTGCTGCAAGTTCCCTAATCCGCCTACAAGATCGCGATCTTCTTCGATTCGAGCATTCGCATTGAGATCGATCCACTTTCTGGGCGTGTAGATTGCTTTTCCCCGGTATAGCTGCGAATGCCTGGGCATGATATTAGTGAACACATTGTCGGCGTAGAGAATTTCCGCGTCGGCATTCAAGCGCAGCCCCGTGATAGGCCGCGCCGCGATACCGATCAGACCACCCTGGGTATTGATTTCCAATCCCGCTGAGGAGGCGCTGCCACCGGCAAGTTGGCAGATGCCGTCTATCGGTTTGGCCGTGCACGAACCGCGGTTGGGTTTATTGGGGAAATAACTGGCCAGCGTCGCGGTGTCACCGTCGATGACTATATCCTCACGTTCAAAACGATAACCAACGTAAGCAGAGAGATTCGCCGCAAAGTCATAATGAACCTGAAACGTGTTCCGCTTCTGGTCCTGACTCTGGTACATGGAATACTGAGTGGCCGTCTCATCGGCAGAGGTGCTGGTTCCGTGCTGCGGACACGTTGGAGCTGTGTAAGGCGGCGGACAGGTTGCGGGGGAATAAACATTGCCGGTCGCTAAGGCGTTTGCGCCAAAGAGGTAATTTTGAACAAACGAGGCCGCGCCCGGAATACGGTACGCGTACCAGCGGAACTGGTCGTCAAGCGAGAGCCGTTCCGTTAGATCGTATGTAACGCCACCGTCGGCGCTGGTTGTGATTTGCTTGATGTTGGCGCTGCCGGTGGTGATGCTTTGCAGCCGCGAGGAACCATAGCCGTCGTAAATCTCCATGGCGTTCGGCATATGCGTCTCCGCGCCCGTATAAGTTGCCTTGCCGGTGACGTGCAAGCGGCGGAAATAGCTTGATTGAAAGCCTAGCTGCTCGGTAGGAATGTCCGTGTAATAAGGAGTAACATCTGAATAGCCCTTGTACAGGCTGCAAGTCGGATTGACAAAGGCGCCGACAAAGGGCGAGGCGCAAGGACTGCCATTGCCGAAGCTGATGCCTAAGTTAACCCCAGTTCCGTTCGAAAGCGAATAGGGGAAGCTGCCCAGGTAGTCGCTGTTTTCACTCTTATTGTGAGTGTAAAACTGGTCGTAACTGATGCGGGTACGCTCGATAGGCCTATAAGCGAATCCAAAGTGAATGGCGTCGCTCGAGTCTCTCCACGGTTGGGAGAGCAGCGCCTCAGTGCTTTCGTGGATTGTGGTAGTGGAATACCCGCCGTTTGTGTAGTGGGAGTAGCCTAAAACGAATTGGACCTTCCCATCGGGCAACAAGGTTAAATTGAAGTCCGACATTTTGCGGGACAAGTCGAGCAAGGCCGGCGAGACATTGATAGGAACGGACGGATTGTTTGTCAAAGGATTCAGCGGGTTTCCGAGCAAATTGTAATCCCAGAAATTGATATCCCGCCGCCAGTTGGCGTTGAAGTCGTACCAATGATGCTTTTGGACTCGCAGACGCACCACTTCATTGGGGTCGCCGCCCAATCCAAAACTACTCAGACTGAGATCATCGAACAGATAGCCATCGTGATTGACCGAGTGCATTTCGAGTGACTCGTCAAGCAACCTGAAACCCGACTGCAAGTTAACAAAGGTCGAATACACATCTTTGTTTCCGGTAATGGCCGCACTGCGTCCACCAAGCTCGACGGCCCAGTGCGTATCGTAGCCTTCCCACAAGTTTGGGTTAGCGATCTCAGGAGAGACAACCTGCGACGGAGGTGTTTTTGCATCGTGCGGGTACTGCGTCGCGCTCGGGTCGGAAATGGTGGGATTCGGTGTTGCGTTCGGATCCGGAACCACCGGTACCGGCACCGCCGCGCCCGCCTGTGGATCGGTTGGAGTTTGCGCCTTTAGGCCAGCACACAGAACCAGCGCACATAAGCAAGTGGCAGCTAAGTTGATTTTAATAGTCTGCATTTTTTCACCGCTTGAACAGGGTTGGATCTGTATTCGATCCGTGTATAGCCACGTGACAGAGTACACACTGCTGATATTTCGCAGCCTGATTATGGAAGGTGGGGGCGCCCGGCGCGATGGATTGGGCCAGGATTGTTGAATGACATTCCAAGCACAGCTGATTCGTCTGGGGACGGTTCAACATGTGCGGATTGGTAGAGCCGTGCGGGCTATGGCAGGCGACGCAACCTTCTTCTTTCAGCGGTGCGTGCTCAAACACGAAGGGCCCGGCGGTATCGACGTGGCATTTTGTGCAGACCTGGCCTTGCGATGAACTAGTGCGCAGATTCTTACCAACAGCGGAGCCGTGCGGATTATGGCAATCGGTGCAGGAAATCAATCCCTCGTTCACACGATGGTGTTCGGGTTTTGAGAAGTCCGGTTCAACACTTTGATGGCACCCGTAGCACAAAGCCGGCGTAGTGGACACAAGCAGAGTGTGCTGATTCGAGGAATGAATTGAGTGACAAGTGGTGCAGCCGACACCGTTGGCCAAGTGCGGAGAACGCATGAAATTTTCGTGACTTTCGTTTCGTTCGTGACAGGCTAAACAGCGTTCGCTGGCCTGCTTTGCGCTCAGATGAGGAAAGGCAATAATCTTCGTCGGGTCTCCGCCGGAGTCCGTATGAGCCTTGCCAGGGCCGTGACACGCTTCACAACCCTTCCATTGCGGACCTGCATGTTTAGCGGTTTCAGTTTTCCAGTGCGGGCCGCGCTCGTAGCTACCCGGTTCTCGTCCCCAGGAAATTCTGGAGGGCGGGATTAGGGGCGTCGGCTGATGGCAGATCGCGCAGGTCTCCTCACCCACGTACAGTGACGGATCGGAGGGCTGAAGAATAGGATTGGAATCATGCTTGGATTTGCGCGCCAGCAGAACGCCAGGGATAAGAAGCAGGATGACCGGCCAGACTGCGGTTCCCGCGTTACTTCTTCGTTTTGTCAACAGACGCTTTCGCCTTCGCGCGATTGCTAAGCTCCCAAGCGGCTAATCGCATAGGTCGAAACTATCAGAACAAATACACTTCGTCAGTGACTCTAGTCACAGCAAGAGGCGTTTGTTCGAGCCAATTACTTCTCCCTCAAAATGGGATTGTTCCTAGCTAATTACTGAATACTCGGAAGCTGCGGTAACACGATCTGCGGAAGGCCCAAAAGGTCGGTAAGCGGCTCACCCTTACGACCAGAAGAATCTCAGTCGAACGGATGCTCGCGCGATTCGTCGGCAAACGCTAAACCACATTGCAAGGCACGGAGTCGGATCCAGAGCGGATATTTTGGTGGACGGCATGGGGCTCGAATGCGAGCCTGGCACGAAAGATCAATAGTCTGAAAAACTTACGAGCTTCCAGAAACTTCTAAAACCGTACAAACGGCACTGGTTTGGCAAGAATTTGGCAAACCTGTTGCCGCGGGTTCTCCTAAACGGTGGGAAGCGACGCCTTAGGCGACGTTCTCTGCAGAAGGTCCGGGGTATTTGTGCGTGCAGATACGGTTCACCGCCCGATTGTATCGGGCGAACAACTTAGGGAAATTGTAGGCGGACTAATTCTAGAGATCCTCGTCGCATCATCAGGGCCGATTGGCGTGGTACCGCGACATAAGCAATCCCCCGACGCGTCGACTCGATCCAAGCAGCCTAACGCGCACCGTGGCGTGGTCGGCGGTGAGGGTGAACGTTTGCAGGACGGCATTCCAACAGCGGTGCTAGGTACCGAGGAAAGTGGGCCGCTCCGCATTTGCCATGCAGATGGCCGGGCTCGCAGAAAGTGTCTGTCTTGATCGCTACATATTGCTTTCGCACGTTTCGGCGTGCGCTTATTTTCGGACCAAACCAAAAAGGGACAAATCAATGACTAAATTCAAAACCTCTCTCAATTCACGGGCCGCACAGACGTTGCTTCTGTTCGGCCTTACTGCCGTTGCCGCGTTTGCGCAGAGCGGAAACGTCGATACAAGCGGATTCACAAATCTGGGGCAGACGCTTCTCAAACTTTTCATTGGCGTCGCAGGAATGGCGTTTGTGGGCCTAATCGTTTGGGGCGCCCTCACGCTGACAACGAATCGCCCGCGCGGGCTGGCGATGGTCGGCGGCGGTGTTGTGGGCGCGTTGCTCGCCGGCGTTGCCTTTGCCTGGGTCTCCACACTCACCGGCAGCAACGTGGCAAATCCCAACGCAATGCTGATCGTTCCTATCGTTCAGCGGCTTTCCTAACGAACAGCCATGACCACAGACGAATTGGAGCTGGAACCCATCAACGACACTCTTAACCCGGCGCCGCCGCGGTTCGGCATGCCGTGGTGGGTAATTTTGATCCTCGTCACGGTATCAGTGCCGATCTTCCTTCTACCCGGCTGCAAGGTGTTCGGCGCTCTTTTCTCCCCTACTGCGTTGGGCTTTGGCTGGTGGCTCTGTAAGGACGATCCGAAAGATCCCCTGCTCATCGTTAACGATTTGCTTCTTCCCTCGGAGTTCGACCCCGGCAAATGATCACACTGAACACGAAAGCGCCATTCATTCACACGGTGCCCGACGTCTTGAAACCCTTCCGGAAAGCCGGGAAGGTCGATGACGTTTTCCGGCCGCGTATCGTCGGCACCGGCATCTTCGCCACAGCCACCGGCTACGGCATTAGCTTCGGGTTGGGCGGAATAGACTCCGAAGGGCTGCATCGAGCCACGCTGAATCAGGTTTCGAAGACGATCGCGATAGCCAACCGGATTTTGCCGGAAGATTGCCTCGTTTACGAATACCTGATGATCGCCCGTAATCCCACGTTGCCGGCGCGCCCGATCGCTGATGAGATTGTGGCGCGCCAGGCGCAAGAGCGAGCGGAGTTTCTGAAAGCGAACGCGAAGTTCAAGAGCGTTCGTTTGATGATCACGCTTTACATGCCCGGCAAAGTTGCGCAAGAGACGGAAGAGTTCGCGCAGAATTCGCGCTCGGCGCTTCGCCAGCTTCAGCAGGCCGCAGTGATGTACGAGCAGGCTTTGAAGGTGGCTCGCATTCAACGGCTCTTGCCGGATGAACTGATCCAGACCTACAGCTATTTGCTGAACCTGGACCGCTCACTGATGACCCACAAAGCGGCCGCGCCTGGCGAGCGCGGTAAGAAACTCGGGCGCGTTCACATCGGCATGGAAGGCGATTATCTGCGCGTGGGTAAGCAGTATTGCCAAGTGCTTTCGCTGGTGGAAGGGCCACGGGGCACACGCCCGAATCTCTGGGGCGCGGTCACTGGGGTTGACTGCGAGCAAGTCTGGTGTTCAGTGTGGCAACGCAAGAGCGGCCCTGAGGTACGAGGCAAAGCGGCCGCGGTTGAAAACGCTGTGGGAATGGCGACTCAGGACATTTTCTCGGCTGTGGTGGGCGGCTATAACCCGATGCTGCCCGCTCCACCAAAGGCAAGCGATCACGCGCAAGAGGAGAAGGTTAAGACAATCGCCGGCGTTTTGAAGGATCTCGACGGAAAGCACTATTATGGCCATTTCTCGTTATTCGGTTTAATCCACTCATGGGACAAAGCGGAGATCGAGGCGGCTCTCCCACGCATTCAGGGGATCTTTAGCGATCCGGCCGAGGGCGGCCTGCTCGAAGAGAAGCGAGGCGCGGTTTCGGCTTACGTTTCATGTTTCCCTGGCCAACAGTACAACGTGCGACGGCGTTGGCTTCGCGGCGATCACAAAGCTAACCTATCGCTGGCGTACTGCCCGTTCAGCGGGTTTCCGTTTTCGGATGATCTGCAAGACGAGTACACGCTCGTGTACGAAACCCGGCAAGGCACGCCGTTTTTATTCGGCCCATTCAATAAAGGCAATGGCTCTACCGTAGTGCTCGGCTCGCCTGGTCGCGGCAAGAGCCTAAACGTGAATGCCATCTTCACGGCGGCGATGAAACACCCGCGTATCAAGACGTTCATTCTTGAGCAGGGCGGTAGCTACGAAACGAACGTTCGCGAGCTGGGCGGCACAATCACCCATCTGGGTTTAGAGTCGCCGCAGCTCAGCCTATTTCGCGGCGAAGCGACAACAGACAAGATCTTTGCTGCGAGCCAAACGATTCGCTTGATGTTGAACAAGTCAGGCGTAGCGGTCGGTAATGACGATCAGGACGCCGTAGAGAAGGCGGTCGAGCGCATCTTTGACGTTCCGCAACGGCTTCGCCGCTTGAGTCATCTGGTCTTGCCGCCCAACTTGAAGCCAGGCTTGCGGCGTTGGGTCGAGGGCGGGATTTACGGCGCCATCTTCGACAACGCTGAAGATTCTTTGCGGCTCGAAGAAGGCGGCGATTTACAGCTCTTCGAGTTCGGTGGTTTGGGCGAAAAGCATAACGATCTGCTGGAAGTCGAAATGTCCTGGATTTTGATGTTGCTGCAGCAGATCATTCGCGCCAAAGAAAATCTCGGCTTTGCCAAGCACATCGTCATGGATGATCTGCTCGGCAAGCGCATGAACGTGTTGCCGGTGTTGGCCTTCGTGCTCGAAACCATCAAGGCCGATCGGAAAAACCTAGCTTGGGCGACTCTTGTCATGCAGTCTCTTGAAGATCTGGGAACGTACGCTGAGCTGGTCAAGAACGCTTGTCCCAACACCATCTTTTTGGGTGGCGCTTTTGAACGTGTGGCGTATGCGAAGCATTTCCGCCTCAACCCCAAAGAACTGGATGAAATAGAGTCACTCGGACAGCGCGAGCTTGCCCTCAAGGTCGATGGCGAGCCCTTCGTAGAGGGCGGCGAAGGCTTCTTTAAAGTTTTGCGACTCAACATGGACCCGGCCGCCTACGCGCGGGCCACAACCAAACCGTCTGAGCGGTTGTTACGGGAAAGCGAAGACGGCTTAAAGCAATTGGAGCAACGGGCCGCGGTGTACCGCGGGAATTGAAAGGACAGAAATCAATGAAGAACCTTTTTGTACTTCTAGCACTCGCGGCCTGCAGCTTCGCCGCGACAACTGCCAAACCGAAACCAGTAGTAGCAGACCCCACGCCAGGCGAACCGCTCACGGTGACCATGGGCCAGCGTACGCCGTTCAAGGTGCGAGTAGCGCGCGGCCAGGCGACTTTGATCCGGCTTCCTGACGGGCAGCGCGTGATGAACGTTTACGGCGCGGACAAAGGGGAAGGCGGTGTGTGGTCCGTCGATGCCGGCAAAGTACCCACCCGCTTTTTAGCGGTGAAGCCGAAAGAGATCGGCATTCATACCACTTTGCATGTGGTCTCTAATTCCGGCCAAGAGATTTCCTTCTTTGTGCAGGAAGTCACCGGCACTGATGCCCATTTTGATTCTGAAGTGGAAGCAACCGAGAGCGGCGCAGGCGGTAGCTCATCCGCGGCTGATGTGAAATGGGTTCCCGCCGATGAAGTAACGGTGTGTAAGCAGCGCACGGACAGCATGAAGGTCGATGTGGCTGAAGCGCAAAAGAAGGCGCATGAGGCAGCGGAGGCCGCATTGCTGGACTATCAGACCAGCTATCCGAAGAAAATGTTTTTCGGCTATGAGTGGGACCGCCGCAAGGCCGAGAAATTAGGCTTCGAAGCGATCTGGGCGGATGACAGATTTACTTACATCAAGGCGAAAAACGTTCTTGCGCTGTATGAGATCAGCCAAGACGGAAAGCCTTCGCTGATTCAGTATGCGTACGCTGATGGCTTCTATCGGGTCGAAAAAGTTCTCTATGACGGTTACTTTGCGATCGGGCCGAAGAAAGGCAACAAACTCACCTTTCACCGGAGCAAATCGTAATGGACGATATCAAGACGCCTTACGAAGACGCCGATCAGGAAGCAAAGCTCATTCCGCCCGATCCGCCGAAGAAGAACAAAAAAATTATAGTCGTCGGGCTGGTGATAGTGGGCTTGGTCCTCGGGCTCGTGATTCTGGCGAATGTGGCCGGGCTTGTCACCAAGCGAGGTGACGCGGCGACGAATCCCACACCCAAACCCGTGACGCTGGGCCAAAACGATAGCGATAGCTTCGCGCGACAGCAAAAGGGCCAAGCGGCTTGGATGCAGGGCCATGATCGCGATTCGAGGGTGCAGAGCAACGAAGATACCGTTCTCGGAAACGCCAGCAACCTGGCCGGCGCGGGCGATCCGTGCGCAGAGGTAGACGGCGTACCACCGATGACGCCGGCGCAGCGTCGCGAGGCGGGTTGCGCTGGCGGTACGGGCGGCGGTTCCAGAGTGACACAATCCCCGCAGCCGAAATCAGAAGGGCAGATGAGGCGGGAACACGAGCAGTTAGAAGCGGAGCACCGGCGTGAGAATGACATGGACTCTTCGCCCGTTTCGGTCGATTTCTCCGATTACTTCGATAAAGAAAAAGCGCAGCCATCTACAACGGCCGCGGCGGCGCTGGCCGCGACTGTGCCGGATGCCGAGGCGGCGGCCGAGGAAGCACGCGCGCAAGCGGTCATCCGGCGTCATCAATTGCCACCGGTAGAGAATTCCGAGGGTGCCACGGATGGCGAAGAGCGTACATCCGAGAGAGTCTCGGCGTTCAAGAAAGAGCCGCATGACCCTAGCGAAGATTACACCTTCGACTCTTCTTTTGGGAAGCTTTACCGGCTGATGGAAGACACGATTGTGGAAACGGTCTTGGTGAACCGTCTCGCCGGGGCAGCGGTAGGGCCGGTGATTTGCATGATTACCACCGACGTCTATTCTCACTCGGGCGCGCACTTACTGATTCCCAAGGGTACGCGGCTGCTCGGTAAGGTGACAGCGGTTTCAAGCCTCAATCAAGAGCGGCTCTTTGTGGCCTTCCATCGTGGCATTACGCCGGATGGCTACTCGTTCAGCCTGGATAAGTTCCAAGGACTCGATGTCATGGGCCAGGCCGGTTTGCGCGATCTGGTCAATCACCATTACGTGCAGATTTTCGGCGCATCGCTGGCCCTGGCTGCAATCTCGGCGGCAACGCAAGTAGGAAACACCGGGGCTGCGTATGGGGCGTATGACTTCAGTGTCTCGATGCGAAACGGGGCATCTCAGCAGCTTGGGCAAAGTGCGCAACGGATTATGGACCGTTTTTTGAACACACTTCCGACCTTCACAATCCGCGAGCGGGCGCAAGTGAAGATCATGCTCTCTGGCGATTTGTTGTTACCCGACGTAAAGAACCACACGATGGACCCGGATCTATGACCACCATTATTTACCTGGTACTCGCAGTACGGAAACCCTCGCGCACAACCTTTTTGAGCGATCTCTTGAGTTGATGCGCAGGCGCTATGAGTTTGTTGTCTGCGGTTATGTCATCATGCCCGAACACATTCACCTTTTAGTGAGTGAACCAAAGACGGCTCTACTTTCCAAGGCGATTCAGGCATTGAAGCTATCCGTTTCAGTCCAGAGTCGGGAGCGTCCATTCTGGCAGGCGCGGTACTACGATTTCAATGTGCATCACGGAGAGAAAACCACGGAGAAGCTGCGCTATATGCATCGCAATCCAGTCCAGCGGGGCTTGGTTGAAAAGCCCGAAGATTGGCCGTGGTCCAGCTTCCGGCATTACGCGACAGGAATCGAAGGGACCGTAGAGATCGAATCATTCTGGACCGGAGCGCGGCGGGATGGTCTGCGCGATCCCAGCTCTCAAAGTCGAGATCTGGGGCACCCAGCTTTGGAGGTAGATTGAGATGTGGGCCACCCGCCTAGGCACTAGACGGCGGCCTCGCCGGAGTTGCGACGAAAGCGCTTCTCGGTGGAGCGACCGATTTGGTTGCTTTGCCCAAATTTGGGCAATAATTTACTTGACTCCACCAAAGAGCGGGCGGATAATGGGG